>MERT01000012.1:144453-145173 GCA_001770705.1 Burkholderiales bacterium GWF1_66_17
CGGCGACGCCACCTCGGTGGTTGAGTTCCTGCGCCCGCTGCGCGAACAGCTGGACGCTCCAGGCGTGCTGGAGGTTTGCGTGAACCGCCCTGGTGAGCTGCAGGTGGAAACTGTGAACGGTTGGCAAGCGGTCAACGCACCGGCCATGACGCAGGAGCGTTGCCTGTCCCTGGCCACGGCTCTGGCTACCTACTGCGACCAGCAGATCAACCAGGAACGCCCGCTGCTGTCGGCCACGCTGCCCACCGGCGAGCGCATCCAGTTCGCCATACCGCCCGCTGTGCCACGCGGCACCGTGTCCATCACCATCCGCAAGCCGTCGAATGTGGTGCTCAGGTTGAGTGACTTCGAACAAGACGGCTTGTTCGGCCGCGTAGGCGAAAAAGCCGCCGCACCGAACCCGGAGCGGAACGACGGCCTACAGCCCTTTGAGCGCGAGCTGCTGGCCTTGAAAGCCGCTGGCCGATACGCCGACTTCATGCGCCTGGCCGTGCGACACCACCGCACCATCGTGGTCAGCGGCAAAACCGGCTCGGGCAAGACCACCTTCATGAAGGGGCTGGTCGAAGAGGTGCCGAAGCACGAGCGCCTGATCACCATTCAGGACACCGCCGAACTGACTTTGCCCAACCACCCCAACGTGGTTCACCTGTTCTACAGCAAGGACGCCCAGGGTACGGCCCGGGTCACCGCCAAGTCTTTGCTCGAAGCCTGCCTGCG
>MERT01000013.1:0-46690 GCA_001770705.1 Burkholderiales bacterium GWF1_66_17
CACCTCGTGCGGTTCAGCTCAACAAGGTTTATCAGCCGCAAAGGGAGTCCCATGCTTGCTTCACACGTCGTTTCGCGGCTGATAAACGCTGTTCGTTAGGCTGCACGCGCGTATGCCCCTGCCCTTCGAGTACCAGAACGCGTCGCTTGAGTTCGACCGATTCATGGCTGACGCACGGGACTATGCTGGCCTGACCACGACTAACATGGCATGGAACATGGTCGTGGGCGTCCTCCACACCTTTCGCAAGAGGCTCACCCTCCACCAAGCGCTTCGGTTCGCAGCCATCCTGCCGCCCGTGATCCGAGCGATATTCGTAGAAGACTGGGACCCTGACGAACCCGTACTCGAATTCGCTTCGGACGCCAAGCTCCTAGAAGAAGTTCGGGCCGTTCGCCGGGAGCACAACTTCTCCCCGCCCAACGCAATCTCTGCAGTCTCCGCAGCGCTACGTCGTCATGTAGACCAAGAAGCCTTCGAAGAGGTGCTGTCGCAGCTTCCAGCCGGGGCAAAGCACTATTGGCAAGTTACTGAAAGTGCGGTCTAACTCCGACGTTGAGCGTCGGCTCTCGCTAGCCGCCACCGACTGCTCCTGGCCGACACCTGCCTGCCAAAGATCTTCGTGTGGGCGTAGCTCAGGCTCCAGCGCCCTGCACCCGGTCGCGCACGCTACCGCCTTCGAAGGCCTACCTGCGCCACAACACTGAACCCACCGAGCCGGTCAGCGAATGGCCGCGAAGCGCTGCTCCATCTCGCGCCGCATGGTCTTGCGCAGCTCGGCGGCCGAGTGGCGGCGGCGCTCGTCGGGTGTGAAGGGACGCAGCGGCGCCACGGTGGTGGGCTTGCCGGCGTCGTCGACCGCCACCATGGTGAAGAAGCAGCTGTTGACGTGGCGGTTTTCCTGGGTGCGGATGTTCTCCGCGATCACCTTGATGCCCACTTCCATGGACGAGCTGCCGGTGTGGTTGACCGAGGCGAGGAAGGTGACGAGTTCGCCCACGTGGATCGGCTGGCGGAACACCACCTGGTCCACGCTGAGCGTCACCACGTAGGCGGCGGCATATCGGCTGGCGCAGGCGTAGGCCACCTGGTCGAGCAGCTTGAGGATGGAGCCGCCGTGCACCTTGCCGGAAAAGTTGGCGGTGTCGGGGGTCATGAGCACGGTCATGCTCAACTGGTGGGCGGGGAGTTCCATGGGGGGGGTGTTCTGCGGTGGGCGGGGGCCGGATTGTCTCAAGAAGCAGCGATCGTGCCACGGGTCACCCCGCCGCGAATCCGTGAAACCCGAAGGCCTGCGCCAGCGACCACGCCGCCCCCAGCAGCAAGACGGCGCCCACCGACTGCCCGGCCAGCACCTGCGCCCGGCCGCTGCCGCGCAGCCAGGCCTTCACCCGCACGGCGCCCAGCGCCACCGCGCCGTACACGGCGGCCTGCGTGAACGCGATGATGGTGCCCATGGCCACGGCCTGCACCGCCATCGAGCCGTGTTCGGGCCGGGCAAACTGCGGGTAGACCGCGATCATGAAGAGGTAGGCCTTGGGGTTGAGCAGGCAGGTGAGCAGCCCGCGCCGGAAGGTGGCGCCCCAGGGGCGCGAGGCCTCGGCGCGCACCTCGCCCAGCGCCGAGGCCCCGCGCACGAGCGACCAGCCGATCCAGCCCAGGTAGAGCGCACCCGCCATCAGCATCACGCTGAGCAGTTGCGGCACGGCCTTCAAGGCCAGGCCCACGCCCAGCGCCGCCATGGCGGTGTGCGCCACGCCACCGGCCACGATGCCGGCCAGCGCGGCCACACCGCCCTTGAAGCCATCAACCAGTGTGCTGCCGAGCACGAAGGCCATGTCCATGCCCGGCAACACGATGATGCCGAGCACCAGGACGAAGAAGAGCCAGAGCTGTGAAGCGTGAGCGAGGGAGAACCAGTCCATGGTGAAACGACCTGAAAGTTGAAGTCGCTGCATGCTGCGCCGCATACCATGTCACCCGATGTCATGTTTTAAGAACGCCTGGAAATTCAAAGGATGAAACACCCCCCGCGCCGCTTCGCGTCACCCCCCTCAAGGGGAGCGGCACTGGCCGTCCGGCAAAGCCGGCCCGGCGGTGCCTCTGGGTGGCGCTGTTTCGTGCGTCGAGGGTGGCGCTCCGGCGCCGTGGAAAACTGAGATGAAAGCGAGCCGCCTGCTGTCCATCCTGATGCTGCTGCAGGCCCACGGCCGCATGACGGCGCCCGCGCTGGCGCGGGCGCTGGAGGTGTCGCCGCGCACCATCCTGCGCGACGTCGACCAGCTCTCGGCGGCGGGCGTGCCGCTCTGGGGCGAGCCGGGCCGGTTCGGCGGTTTCCAGCTGCGCGAGGGCTGGAGCACCACGCTGACCGGCATGACCGAGCCCGAATCGCAGGCGCTGCTGCTGGCCGGGCTGCCGGGCGCGGCGACGGACCTGGGCCTGGGCGCGGCGGCGGCATCGGCGCGGCTGAAGATGGTGGCCAGCCTGCCGGCCGAATGGCGCGAGCAGGCCGACCGCGTGGGCGCGCGCCTGCACATCGACCCGGTGGACTGGTACCGCTCGCAGGAGACGCCAGCGCATCTGCGCGAGGTGGCCGAGGCGGTGTGGAACAGCCGGCGCATCGCGCTGCGCTACGAGAGCTGGCGCGGCCAGGCCGAGCGCGAGCTGGAGCCGCTGGGCCTGGTGCTGAAGGCGGGCACCTGGTACATGGCGGCGCGCAGCCAGGGCCAGACCGAGGTGCGCACCTACCGGCTGGCCGCGGTGCGCGCGCTGCGCACGCTGACCACACGCTTCAGGCGCCCGGCGGGTTTTGACCTCGCGCACTATTGGCAGGCGTCGGCGGCGCGCTTCGAGGCGGAGCTGCAGCGGTTGCAGGCGCGGGTGCGGGTGTCGCCGCGGGCGATGGGCTGGCTGGTGAATGCACGCACGCCGTTTGCCCGGGTGGACGACGATGCGGCGGCGCCCGGCGCGGGGCGCGAGGGCTGGGTGTGTGTGCTGCTGCCGATCGAGTCCATTGAGCACGGCGCGCGGCGCCTGCTGTCTTACGGGGCGGAGGTGGAGGTGCTGGCGCCGGCCGCGCTGCGCCAGCACCTGCAGGGCGAACTGGCGGCGACGCGGGCGCTGTATGCGAACGGAGGATCGGGCGCTGTGGCGATTTGAGCGCCGCTGGGCTGGCGCGTCAGGCGTCCGGCTGCACCGACAGCGGAAAGTCGTAGTCTTCGTCGAGCGAGCGCCCGGCCATGGCCGGCAGCATGAGGCTGATGAAGACATCGCCCAGCCAGCGCCGCAGCGCCGGGTCGGCCATGTCGCCCTCGGTGAGCAGGCGCAGTGCGCTGAAGGTTTCGATGCCGTGGCCCACTTCCAGGCCGAAGGGAACCGGTGGCGGCACCCCGCCGGTGGCCGGGGCCGCGCCGGTCTCCAGCAGCCAAGCACTCAGGAAGCGCTCGAAATAGCCGACCGTGCCACGGCGCCAGACCTCGGCAACGTAGAAGCTCCAGGCCCCGGGTTCCTCGGTCACGAAGCCCCAGTCGAACTCGTGGACGCGTTCGGGCTCCTGCTCGAAAACCCCGACACCGCGCACGTCGGCACGGGTGGCGTATTCCGAGAACAGCGGCCCCGGCCCGCTGACGTCGCCCGCCACGAAGCGCGCCACCTCGTCGGCGTCGGCGGTGAAAAACGGCCCCGGCTCCGACCAAGCGGGCTTGGCCCGGTTCAACAGTCGCGCGGTCGCGTCCACACTCTTGCGCGCGAGAATGCACCAGTCCATGAACTGCTTGCGCCCTTCGGGGGTCGAGATCTGCTCGACCACCTGGTCAAACGCGGCGTCGTCCTGGTAAGGGCCGTCCTCGCGCATGCGCAGCACCAGGTCGAGCATGGAATTGCGGGTGATGTGTTCGATGGTGTAGGCCGTCTCGCCGCCCTCGAACTCGCTCATGGCCTGCTGGATCCAGGCCACGGTTTCCAGCTGCGTGAGCCCTTGCGGCGCCTGCGGCATGTCGTTGAAAAGTGCCCGAAGCACGCGTACCGTATCCAAATCGCTCGCCATGGGGGCTCCGGTGATGGGTTCCGTGTCGTCGGGCCGGCGTGTCGCTGGTGGCAACACTTCAGGCCCTCTCAGACGCAAGCATAGTGCGTATCGGCCGAGGGTTGAATACGGGTGGCGGTACAGCACCACAGCGGCCCTCGCGCAAAATGGCACCAGCGCCACCGAAGGCCCCCACCACCCACCCGATTGCACCGTGAACGACACCACCCAGCGCCCTCCCTATCGCGTGCTTTTTGTCTGCATGGGCAACATCTGCCGCAGCCCGACGGCGCACGGCGTTTTTGAAACCCGGGTGCGCGAGGCTGGGCTGGGCGACCGGGTGCGGGTCGACTCCGCGGGCACTCACAGCTACCACGTCGGCGCCCCGCCCGACGCCCGCAGCCAGGCCCACGCGGCGCAGCGCGGCTACGACCTTTCGACCCAGCGCGCGCGCCAGCTCACCGCGGGCGACTTCGAAGACTTCGACCTGATCCTGGCGATGGACTGGGACAACCTTGCGCTGGCCGAGGAGCGCTGTCCGCCGCAGCACGCGCACAAGCTGCGGCGTTTTGCCGAGTTCTTTCAACACCACAACAGCCCGGTGGTGCCCGACCCCTACCAGGGCGGTGCCCGCGGATTTGAAGAGGTGCTGGACCTGGTGGAAGACGGCTGCGAAGGGCTGATGCAGCACGTGCGCCGGTCGCTGGCCGGCGCAAACTGAGCGGTCGCCCGGCGGGGCGTTCGGGGGTACGCTCCATGGGCCTGCCCATTGGGGAACCCATGCACATCCTCTGGAAATACCTTCGCCCTCAGCGCAAGCTCGTCGCGCTGGCTTTGCTGCTGGCCGCCGTGAGCCAGATCCTGGCGCTCGTCGACCCCATCATCTTCGGCTGGCTGATCGATGGTTACGCCACACAGCACCACGTCAAGAGCGACGAAGAGCTGGTGCGCGGTGCGCTGCTCCTGCTGGGCCTGGCGGTGGTCGTGGCCCTGGTGTCACGGGCCACCAAAGCGGTGCAGGAATACATGACCCGGCTGGTGGTGCAGCGCTTTGGCACGCAGATCTTCAACGAAGGCCTGCGCCAGACCATGCGCCTGGACATCCAGGAGTTCGAAGAACGGCGCAGCGGCGAAACCCTGTCGCTGCTGATGCGCGTGCGCGCCGACACCGAGCGCTTTCTCAACGCCTTCATCAATGTGCTGTTCGCCTCCGCCATCGGCATGGCTTTTCTGGTCTGGTACGCCGTCACCAAAAGCTGGGCGCTGGTGCCGGTGTTCCTGATCGGCCTGCTGGTGCTGGGTGGCCTGAGTGGTTTGCTCAGCCGGCAGATCCGCGGCCAGCAGCGTTCGATCAACCGCGAAACCACGCGCAACGCCGGCTTCATCACGGAGTCGTTGCGCAACGTGGCGCTGATCAAGAGCCTGGGGCTGACCTTTCGCGAAATCCGCCGCCTGGAAGCCAAGACCGAAGCCGTCTTTGCGCTCGAAATGGCCAAGGTGCGGCACATCCGGTGGCTGACGTTCTGGCAGGGCTCCACGCTCAGCCTGCTCAAGCTGTCGGTGCTGTTCACGCTGCTGTGGCTCATTTTTCGCGATGTGCTGAGCACGGGCGAGCTGATCGCGATGCAGTTCATTGCGGTGGCGATCCTGGCGCCCCTGCAGGAGCTGGGCACAGTGATCCTGGCGTGGCGCGAAGCCAGCTCGTCGATGAGCCAATTCGCCGAACTGATGGCCCGGCCGGTGGACCGCCGTCCGCCGCACGCGCTGCCGATCGGCCCGATCGAGTCGCTGCGTTTTGACAACGTGGTGTTTCGCCACCGCGGCGCGCTGGGCAACGCGCTCGACGGTGTGTCTTTCAAGGCGGTTCGCGGCGATACCATTGCCTTTGTCGGCCCCTCGGGTTCGGGCAAATCCACGCTGGTCAAGCTGCTGCTGGGCCTGTACCGGCCCGCCGAAGGCGAGGTCTATTACAACGAGGTGGGCAGCCGCAACCTGCGCTACAACGAGGCGCGTCGCCAGGTCGGCTATGTGACGCAGGAGACCAGCCTGTTTGCCGGCACCGTGCGCGAGAACCTGTTGTTTGTCCGCCCGGATGCGAGCGATGAGCAGATCCTGCAGGCGCTGGCGCAAGCCTCCTGCACCAGCCTGCTGGGGCGCCTGGCCCAGGGGCTGGACACCCTGATTGGCGAGTCGGGCGCCAAACTGTCCGGGGGCGAGCGCCAGCGGCTGTCGATTGCCCGGGCGCTGCTGCGCGAGCCACGCCTCCTGATTTTTGACGAAGCCACGTCGGCACTGGACTCGATCACCGAGCAGAAAATCACAGAAACCATGCGCGAGGTCTCCAGCGCGCGCACCCAGATCACGTTGCTGATCGCCCACCGCCTGTCCACCGTGCTGCACGCCGACACCATCTACGTGCTGGAAAAAGGGCGCATCACTGAAAGCGGCAGCCACGCCGATCTGGTGGAACAAAAGGGCCTGTACTACGCCATGTGGCGTCAGCAGATCGGGGAGCGGGACCAGGCGGTCCCGGTGGAGTCCGATTGAGTCGCGTGGTCACCGGCGCCCGCCAAAGAAAAAGGCCTCGAAACCGGAGTTCCGAGGCCTTTTGAGCTGTGCTCAGCGCAGGGCTGAGACGGCTGGACTGCAGGGCTTAGTAGCCGCCGCGGCCACCGCCACCGCCGCCGCCGTAGCCGCCGCGATCGCCACCACCGCCGTAGCCGCCGCCGCCGCCGGAGCGGTCACCGCCGCCGCCGTAGCCGCCGGTACGGGGAGGACGTGCCTCCATCGGACGGGCTTCGTTCACCGTGATGCTGCGGCCGCCGAGCGACTGACCGTTCATGCCGGAAATGGCGGCTTGCGCTTCGGCATCGCTGCCCATTTCGACGAAACCAAAGCCTTTGGAGCGACCGGTGTCGCGTTCCATCATGACCTTGGCGCTGGAAACAGAGCCGAATTCGCTGAAAGACTGTTGCAGGTCTTCGTCGCGGACGGTGTACGGCAGGTTGCCGACGTAAAGTTTATTGCCCATGGGGACTCCTCAAATACCAAAAAACAAAGCGATGGGGTCCCGAAAGCACAACAAACTCGAAAGTGCCGCCGTAGCGCGCGAAACTGACCGATCACCTGACTTGTGCGGGTGTTTTGCAACTCGCACCAACGCATTATGCGCCCTGGCGGGTGTTTTGGGCGAATCGGTGAAGCAATACCCTTGCCCAGGCACCCCACAGGCTTCCCGTACCGGCAAAGAAAAAGCCCGCAACCTCTTCAGGTTGCGGGCTTTCCGTCTGGTGCGGCTGGCAGGAATTGAACCCACGACCCCTTGGTTCGTAGCCAAGTACTCTATCCAGCTGAGCTACAGCCGCGAAGCCCACGATTCTACACACCCATGGGCGGGCTCGAAACGAAGGCGTGGCGCTAAGCGGCCGGCTGCGCCAGAAAGAAGCGCAACATTTCGGCCGAAGCGTCCGGGCCTTTCTGGTCGGTGTACGAACCTTCGGCGTTGCCGCCCGACCAGGCGTGACCCGCGCCGTGCAGGGCCCAGGCCTCGACGAGGCAACGCCCGTCAGCGGCCAGATGCCGGGTGCGGGTGTAGCGCTGCCCGGCGTCGGTGCTGCCTTCTTCGCTGCTCGCCTTGACACCGTTTTTGCCGGCCTCGCTCGCGTACGCGGCGAGCGCCTGGCTCACAATCTGGTCGCCATTGCTCTGCTGCACCGTGTGGTCACGGTCGCCGTGGAACACGATCACCGGCACGGCCTGTGTCGCCGGTCGGCGCGGGTCTTCGGGCGTGCCGGGAAAATGCGCACGGCCCATCACGACGCGGCCTTTCATGGCGGCCATGGCGGAGGGGATGTCGTGTGCGGCCGCATAGGGCAGACCGGAATGGGCGCCCACCGCAGCGAACAGCTCGGGGTGGGTCTGCCCAAGAATAACGGCCATGGCCGCGCCGGCCGACAGGCCCGCCACATAGATGCGGCGCGGGTCCACCGGCTGTTCGACCGCCACCGCCTGGACCATGCCGGCAATCATTGCCGGTTCGCCGCCCTCGCGCACCTGGTCGTGCGGGCTGAACCAGTTCCAGCAGCGCGAGGGATTGGCGCTCGCGGCCTGCTCGGGATAGAGCACCAGAAAGCCGTGTTGATCGGCCAGGCGGTTCATCTGCGTGCCGGCGGCAAAGTCGTCTGCCGACTGTGTGCAACCGTGCAGCATCACGACCATTGGCAGGGCTTTGGCCTGGGCCTTCGCGGCCTGCGGCGGCAGGTACAGCTTGTAGGCACGGGTGCCGGCCGCCGAGCTGAAGCTGCGCGCAAGGAACTGGCCCTCGGCCGTCTCGGCGGGTTTGGTGGCGGCGGACTTCCTGGCGGCAGGGGCGCGGGCGGTCGGTGTCCCGGTTTCTGCCGGACCCGCCACTTCGCGCGCCACCACCTCGATGGTGTCGCCGTCACGGGGCGCGCTTTGCCCCGGTGCTGCGCGGGGCGGTTCGGTCGCGCCACCCAGACCGGCCGATGACAGGGCCTTGCGGATCGTTTCGGTCACGCCGCGCATGGGCCCGCTCGTGGTGTTCAGCCCGGCGGCCTTGAGCGCACGTTCAATGGTGTCTTGGATGTTCATGGCAGTGGCTCTCGGGACGGACAAGGGGAGGACGGGCGGTTGGAAAGGGTGTTTCAAATCGGGGGCTTCTTTGGGTGGGCGCTGGCCTGTGTGCACCGGCTGCCATGTTGAAGGGGGTTGATGTCAGGCGATGTGTCAGACCATGCGCCCGGCCAGCGCCCGGCGCACTTCAGGACTGGCCTGAAAGACCCCCAGCACCGACACGGACTTGATCGCGGCCAGCGCCAGCTCGGGGGTCACGTCGTCGGCGATGCGCGCCAGACCGACCACATGGATGTTCAGCAGCTGACCGGCGGCCACCGCGCGCTCCAGATCGGTGCGGTTCAGGTGCTGCAGGCCCAGCATGAGCATGCGCCGTGCCACCGTCTGGCGCAGCGTGTCCGCGTGCGTGGCCAGCAGGTTGCGCACGGCGGTGCGGATCAGGTCGGAGCGGTTGGAATAAAAGCCTTCCTGCACCAGCAGGTCCACCTGGCCCAGATCCACCACGCCGAGGTTGATCGTCATCTTCTCGGTCTCGCCGACCCGGGTTCTGGGGTCGGTCAGTTTGTTCTCTACCATCTTTTTACCATCCATATGGAATCTATGTGGATGGTATTTAAGCACGATTTCCCATCTGGCGAATGACCTTCCCGGTCGTAGGGCGGTAGTCAGGGTGTCGCTTCGCGCGACACGTCAGGGGCATTTGTCACGCGCCGAGGCCCTGGCGGCCCGATTCGTGGTGCCCGGTTCGACGGGCGACTGTTCGAAGGTGCGCGCCCGACCTATCATCCGGCTGCTTCGGCACTCTTCACTCACCAACCAGGAGCAGACATGGCAGGCAGCTACGAATTGGGTTCCAACGACAAGGGTCAGTTTTCCTTTGTCCTGAAAGCGAGCAACGGCGAGGTGATTCTGCGCAGCGAGCAATACGCCAGCAAGGCCTCGGCGGAGAACGGCATCCAGTCGGTGCAGGCCAACTGCGGTGACGACGCACGCTACGAGCGCAAGGACGCGTCCGACGGCCGCTGCTACTTCAACCTCAAGGCCGCCAACCACCAGGTGATCGGCACGAGCCAGATGTACAAGGCGGCAGCGGGGCGTGACGCGGGCATCGAGTCGGTGAAGACCCACGGCCCGAGCACCACGGTCAAAACCGTCTGATCGCTTTCCGTTCGTCGACAAGGCGGCCTGCGGGTCGCCTTTTTCATGGGCGGTTCAGGACCCGATGGCGCCGAGTTCGGCACACAGCCGCTCGCGCACCGCGCCCATGCCCCGGTAGGCCACCACCGCCTCGCTCATCGAGGCCAGCGCTTCGGCCAGTTGCGCGGCGCGCTCGGGCCCAACGCCCAGCGCCTCGGTGAGCGGGCACACCATCACGCGGATGAAAAACACGCCGCGTTGCAGCACCGGCAGCGGCAGCGTGGTCTGGCGCTCGACGCGGTAGAACACCTGGTCGAGCAAGCGGCCCGAAGCGCCCGGCGCGTCGGCGGCGGCGAGCGCGTCTTCCCAGCGGAGGCGGCGCGTCTCGGGGTGTTGCGGCAGGTCGCCGCTGGGCGTGAGCAGCCAGACGTGGCGCAGCATCGGCGCCTGGCGAAAGGCCATGTCGACGATGCCCTTGCCGCCCGCCTGCAGCAGCGCGTTGTCGGCCACGGGGGCGTGGATGGCAGCAAAGTCCAGACCGTGTTTTTCGGCCGGACTCCAGTTCGACGGGAAGCAGACCGAGAGAAAGCGGGTGCGCAGGGTGCGTGCACCGGCCTCGCCATCGGGCTCGTCGTGCAGGATCACGAAATCTTCCTGCAGGCCCTGCGCCAGCGCGTCGGCCTCTGCCGCGAGCACGACGCCGGTCTGCGTCGCGCAGGCGTCAGCGATGGCCTGCAGCACGGCGGGATCGGCCTGGCCGATCTGGCAACGCGCGCGGTGCGCCTGCAGCGCCGCCCGTTTGTGTCCGGCATAGGCGCTGGCGAGCGCATCGCGCACAAACAGCGCGGGCGGCTCGGCAGGGGCATGGCCGCCCGCGGCCAGACGCGCGAGCCCCGGGCGCATGCGAAACGGGCTGCTCACGGCCCAAGGCACCTGGGTGGCTGGGGTCAGCGTGCTCATTTCGGCGCACCCCCGGCATCGAGCAGCTTCTGCACCAGCGGGTGCTGCACCTTGCGCGCGGTGCCGATGGCGTAGTAGTGTTCCTGCACGCCCTCGCAGGAAGCGAACCACCGCAGGCCATAGCCCTGCGAGAGCTTGTCGCGCATGCGTTCGGAGGCTGGGAACACACCCATGCCCGACGACCCGAAGGTGGCGAGCAGGGCGCTGTCTTCAAATTCACCCACCACGCGGGGCACCACGCCCTGCTGCTCGAACCACTGGTCGATGCGCAGGCGCACCGAGGCGTGTGAACTCGGCAGCAGCACCGGCACCTCGGCCAGGCTGTGCGGGAAGTTGTCGCGGGCCCGGTCGAACCACGCCTCGGGCGCATACCAGCCCAGCGGCGAGGAGCCCATGGCGTGGCTGTAGAGCTTGAGGTTGGGGTTGGCGGGCGCGGGCCGGTCGGACAGCACGACGTCGAGCCGGTGCAGGGCGAGATCGGCGAGCAGGTCGTCGAAGTCGTCTTCGTGGCACACCAGGCGCAGGCGCGGCTCTTCGAGCGCCGGGGCCAGCAGTTCGCGCACGGCGAGCTTGGCCAGGCCATCGGAGATGCCGACCACGAGGCGCACGCTGCTCTGGCTGGTGGCGTCGCGCACGGCGCCGGGCAGTTGCTCGCCGAGCTGGAAGATCTGCTCGGCCACCTGCAGGGCCGCTTGCCCGGCTTCGGTGAGCGCCAGGCCGCGCCCGGCGGGCTTGAACAGCGCGTGACCCAGCGACTGTTCCAGCAGGCGCACCTGGGCGCTGATGGTCTGCACCGCCATGCCCAGCCGTTCGGCCGCATGGGACATGCCGCCCTCCTTGGCCGTGACCCAGAAGTAATACAGGTGCTTGTAGTTGAGGTCCTGGCTCATGCTTCGCGGTTAACTGATTGAATGTTCGTTATTGTCTGCTTTTTCAGAACTCAATGCAGCCCTATCTTCGAGGCTCCCTGTTCACCTCTGGAGAACCCTCATGGAACGCACAACACGCCACCCTTCCCTGTCCACCCGCCCTTCGCTCACCCTGGACCGCCCGCAGGTGGCCCGGGTGCTGCGCAACACCTACGCCCTGCTCTCGCTCACGCTGCTGTTCAGCGCCGGGGTCGCCGCGCTGGCGGTGGCCGGCAACTGGCCCGCGCCCGGCCTGGTGATCACGCTGGTGGGCTACTTCGGCCTGCTGTTCGCGGTGCACAAGCTGCAGAACAGCGGCTGGGCGCTGCCCGCCGTGTTCGCGCTCACCGGCTTCATGGGCTACACGCTCGGCCCGCTGCTGACGCACACGCTGGCCCTGCCTGGCGGCGCCGGCACCATCGTGGCCGCGCTCGGCGCCACCGGTGCCACCTTCGTGGCGCTGTCGGCCTATGTGCTGACGACGCGGCGCGACTTCAGCTTCATGGGCGGCTTCCTGTTCGCCGGCATGGTGATCGCACTGGTGCTGGCCGTGAGCGCCTATTTCTTCCAGATGCCGGCCCTGGCGATGGCGGTGTCGGGTCTGGTGGCGCTGCTGTCGGTGGGCCTGATCCTGTTCGAGACCAGCCGCATCGTCAATGGCGGCGAGACCAACTACGTGCTGGCCACTGTGGGCCTGTTCGTCTCGGCCTTCAACCTGTTCACCAGCCTGCTGAGCCTCATGGGCATCGGCAGCAACGACTGAGTCCATCTCTTCACCGAAAGGACATGTACATGCAATCCCTTCCCGTCAACAGCCCGCAAGCCGCCGCCCGCGTGCTGGCCATGGCCCTGGTGGCCGATGGCCACTACTCGATGACCGAACTCCGGGCTCTGGACCGCCTCGACGCGCCGGCCCGTCTGGGCTTGAGCCCGGAAGCCTTCAAGGACGTGCTTGACCGGTTCTGCCAGGACCTGCTCACCATCGGGAACGGCCGCTGGACCGGGACGGTCGATGCCACCACGCGCGAGCAGCTCATGGCGGAAATCACCCGGCCCGACCTGCAGGACCTGATCGCGCAGCAGTGCGAGGCCCTGACGCTGGCCGACGGACACCTGGCCGACGGCGAGGTGGACCTGCTGGATGCGCTGGGTGCCGCATGGCGCCGACCCGTGGCGGTCTGACCATGAAGACACTGATCTGGAGCCTCACGGCCCTGCTGGCCGCCGCGTGGACCGGGCTGGTGGCCCTGACCCACCAGCTCGCCGGCTGGCTGCTGGGCGCCATGGACGCCGGTGCGCTCACGCAGGCGGGCGGCGCGGTGGGTGGCTGGTCGGTCCCGGCAGCGCCCGCCTGGCTGGCCCCATGGGTGGACACCGCGGAACTCGCCGCGCTGCAGGCCCTGGCCGCGGATGGGGTGCAATGGCTGGGCGCGGTGCTGCCCTCGGGCGACGCGCTCATGGCCTGGATGGGTCCGCTGCTGTGGGTGGGCTGGGGCTTCGGCCTGCTGACGCTGCTGGCGGTGGCCGGCCTGTTGCACTGGCTGGTGGGGCGGTTCGCTGGGCCGACAAGCTTGCAGGGCGCGAGCGCCTGAGCTTCGGTCGCATCGACCTCGCTGGGCGGCCTCACCGGTCCGTTCAGCTCTTCCAGAAAAACAGGGCGCTCATCACCAGCCCGGTGACGATCACACCGCGGCGCACCCAGGCCGCGGGCAGGCGTTTGGACCAGCGGGCGCCGAAGAAGCCGCCCGCGGTGGCCGCCACCATCATCAGCAGCCCGGCTTTCCACGCAATCGCTCCGGCGATCACGAAGGCCGCCACCGACAACCACGACAGCACCAGCGAATTCAGGTTCTTCAGCGCGTTGACCGTGTTCAGCCGCGTCTCGCCGGCCACGGTGTAGAGCGCCATGAGCAGGATGCCCAGGCCGCCGTTGAAATAGCCACCGTACACCGCGACCACGGCCAGCGCCGGTTCGCGCCAGCGGGCCAGGCCGTGCCCTTCGGCCGATGCCGCCTGCGCCCGACGGGCGATCGCCGGACCGGTGGCAAACAGCGCCGTGGCGAACAGCAGCAGCCAGGGCACGATGCCCGAAAACACCTTCGCGGGCGTGACCAGCAGCAACAGGGCGCCAGCGATGCCACCCACAGCCGAGATCAGCATCTCGCGCCGCAGGCGCCGGGCCGGCAGCTCGCGCAGCTCGGCTTTGAAGCCGAGCGTGCTGCCCAGGTAACCGGGACTGACCGCGAGCGCGCTGGTGGCGTTGGCCACGATGGGCGGCACGCCGGTGAACACCAGGGCGGGAAAGGTGAGGAAACTGCCACCGCCGGCGATGGCGTTGAGCACGCCCGCGGCGAACGCGGCGGCAGCGAGCAGAGGCGAAGCGGTGAGAAAGTCCATGCGCCGATTATTCCGGGCGACCCGCGTTCGATTGCCTGCATGGCGGGCAAAACTGTTCCGCAACAAACCTGCACCCTGCGTCACATCTCCGGAGCACAGTGTCCGAGCCGGGAACGCGGCGGGGTTGGGGAGCTTCCTCCGGCGAGAAATGCCCACCCCAAGATGCGGCGGAACCGGCTTTGCCGGGCCGCATCGGATCGCCCCCTGGAGGGGGTCGCGCGCGGCGCGGCGGGGGTGCTTCTTCTACCGCGACCGACCGAGCCGGGCCTGCAGGCGATCGAGCACGTCGCTGATCGACTTGGCGTCGGCGATGTCGCCCGCCGGATGGGCCAGCTCGTGCTCGGCCACGGACAGGTTCAGGCGCACGTAGGTGCTGTCGAGCGCGTGGCGCGTGGCCAGCAGCTGCTGGGCGATCTTGGTGCAGTCGGCGCCGTCTTCCAGCAGCTTCTGCAGGCCGCGCACCTGACCTTCGGCGCGGCGCAGGCGGTGCATGAGCTCGGCCTTGCGGTCAGCGGCCAGCGGCTGTGGCGGGACGGCGGCGTCGGTCATGGTCGAACGGGTTCAGGCCGAAACCGGAATGATGTTGGCCACCGGTTCGGGCGCCAGCAGCGAGCCTTCGCGCAGGCCGCGCACGGTGGCGAAGCTGAGCCAGAGCACGATCATGGTGGTGGACGCGAGCAGCAACACGCCGGCGGTCTGCAGCACGCCGTGCCAGGCGCTGTCGGGCTGCAGCTCGGCCAGGCGCAGGGTGAGCGTGGTGAAGGCGGCGAACGGGAACGACAGCGCCCAGAACGGCACACCGAAGGGCTGGCCGGCGATGCGGCGCACGACCGGTAACAGCCACAGCACGAAGAACAGCGCCACGCCCCAGAGCGCCTGCACCGCCGCCACCGGCGCCTGCATCTGGATCAGCACCAGGCCGATCACCGCGGGCGGCGCGATGGTGATGAACCAGGCCGGCAACACGCGCTCAGGCAGCGGGCTGTGGGCGAGGCGCCGGGCCAGCACCAAGGTCAGCACGACCGGCCAGAAGAACAGGCCGATGCCCATCTGCGCGGCCGACCAGCCGTCGATTCCCAGCGGCAGCCCCGCCAGCGGCGCGACCACGTTGCCCACCACCGGGATCAGCAGCACCGGCGTGACCGAGGGCCACAGCCCCGTGTTGCCCGGGCCTTGGCCGGGCTGGGCCGCGGCGGCCGGTGAGATCCAGCGGCTCAGCACCCACAGCGTGGCCCAGAGCTGGGTGAGGCTGCCCGCCCACCAGAGCACGCGCCAGAGCGGGGCCAGGCCGCCCTCGGCGCCCCCCAGCGCCACGCCCACGGTGGCCAGCAGCAGCAGCGACACCGGGAACGCGGCCACGAAGGCGTGGCGCACCGGGTGCTTGAGGTCTTCGGCGAGCGCGGCGGGGTAGCGCGAGATGCGCAGCAGCGAAGCCACCAGCAACACGAGGAACACCAGCAGCGCGAGCGCGCCGATCACCAGCGCGACGCCGCTGGCCATGTCGCCCAGCACGCCGTGCGCACGGTGCCAGGCCAGCGCCAGGCCGCACAGGCCCATGACCAGCGCGAACCAGCCGGGCATGAGGAATTTCAGGGGCGTGGGACTGCTCATGGGCGACACCTTGGGTGGTTCAACAGAAGATCAGTTGCACTTACCGCCGGAGCAGGAACCGTTGCCCTCGGGCACACCCAGCTTCTTGAACAGGATGCCGGGCGGGCAGAAGCCGGTGATGCCGGACTGGAACAGGTTGAAGCCAGCGAAGGCGGTCAGCGCGAGGAACCACTCGCTGACAAAGATCGGGCTGCCCGCGTAGCCCAGGGCCAGCGACAACATGACAACAAAACCGGCCATGATGCGGATGTAACGTTCAACGGTCATTTCAAACTCCTAAGAAAACAGGTTGGAAAAAGGTCAGGTGGCAGTGGCCGCCAGCGCTTCGTATTTGCGGCGGTACACCGCGTAATACAAGACCGGGATCACGACGAGCGTGAGCAAGGTCGACACCGCGATGCCGAAGATCAGCGACACGGCCAGGCCGTTGAAGATCGGGTCGTCGAGGATGAAGAAGGCGCCCATCATGGCGGCCAGGCCGGTCAGCGCGATCGGCTGTGCGCGCACCGCAGCGGACTGCACCACGGCCTCGGCAAAGGGCACACCACGCTGGGTTTCCAGCTCGATGAAGTCCACCAGCAGGATGGAGTTGCGCACGATGATGCCGGCCAGCGCGATCATGCCGATCATGCTGGTGGCGGTGTACTGTGCGTTCAGCAGCGCGTGGCCCGGCATCACGCCGATGATGGTCAGCGGGATCGGCGCCATGATGATCAGCGGCGTGAGGTAGCTCTTGAACTGCGCCACCACCAGCAGGTAGATCAGGATCAGGCCGACGCCGTAGGCAGCGCCCATGTCGCGGAAGGTCTCGTACGTGATCTGCCACTCGCCGTCCCACTTGACGGCGTACTGGCGGTACGGGTCCTTGGGCTGGCTGATCCAGTACTCGCCCAGTTCACCGGTGTTGGGCAGCGCGGCCTTGTCCATCGACGTGCGGATGCCGAACAGGCCGTAGAGCGGTGAATCGAGCGAGCCAGCCATGTCACCGAACACGTAGGTCACGGGCAACATGTCTTTGGTGTAACGCGGCTGGTCGATCACGCCGCGCTCCACCGTCACCAGCTCGGACAGCGGCACCATGGCACCGTTCGCCGCCTTCAGGGGCAGCGCGAGCAGCGCGTCCAGACCGACCTGCTGGTCCAGCGGCAGCTGCAGGCGCACCGGCACCGCGAACTTGGCGTGGCCATCGTGCAGGTAGGCGGCGTCCGAGCCCGAGAGCGCGGCGTAGACGGTTTGCGCGATCACCTGCACCGGGATGCCGAGCGATTCGGCACGCTGGCGCTGGATCCGCAGGAAGGCGCGTGGCGCGTGTTCTTTGAGCGAGGTGTCCACGCCCACGATGTCGGGCGTGGCCTTGTAGGCCTCGGCCACCCGCAAGGCGAGTTCGGCGCGGCCTTCCTGATCGGGGCCGTAAACCTCGGCCACGATGGGCGACATGACCGGCGGACCGGGCGGCACTTCAACCACCTTGACGCGCGCGCCGTGGCTGGCTGCGATCTTTTCCAGCCCGGGGCGGTGGCGCTGCGCGATGGCGTGGCTCTGTTCGCTGCGGTCGTGCGCGTCGATCAGATTGACTTGCAGGTCACCGCCTTCGGCTTCGGCGCGCAGGTAGTACTGGCGCACCAGGCCGTTGAAGGTGATGGGGCTGGCGGTGCCGGCGTAACCCTGCACATTGGCCACCTCGGGCTGCGCCGAGAGGTAGGCCGTCATCTCCTGCAGCGCGGCGGTGGTGTTTTCCAGCGGCGTGCCGGCGGGCATGTCCACCACCACCTGGTATTCGCTCTTGTTGTCGAAGGGCAGCATCTTCAGCACCACACCCACGAACGAGTTGGGCACCAGCGCGAGACTCACCGAGAGCAGCAGTCCGATGCCGATGCCGGCGGCCAGCAGCCAGCGCTTCTTCGCGCTCTGCAGCAGCGGCGTGAGCGTGCGGGTGAAGAAATTCTGCAGCGTGCGCGTGATCTTGCCCGGGCCGTGGGCGGCGTGGCCTTCGCCCGTTTTCGTCAGCTTGAGCGCGAGCCAGGGCGTGACGGTGAAGGCGATGGCCAGCGAGATCGCCATGCCCATGCTGGCGTTGATCGGGATCGGGCTCATGTACGGGCCCATCAGGCCGCTCACGAAGGCCATGGGCAGCAACGCCGCGATCACGGTGAAGGTGGCGAGGATGGTGGGGCCACCCACTTCGTCGACCGCGCGCGGGATGATCACGGAGAGCGGCACGTCGGGCGTGAGCATGCGGTGGCGGTGGATGTTTTCCACCACCACGATGGCGTCGTCGACCAGGATACCGATGGAGAAGATCAGCGCAAACAGCGAGACGCGGTTGAGCGTGAAGCCCCAGGCCCAGCTGGCGAACAGCGTGGCCGTGAGCGTGAGGATCACGGCCGCGCCGACGATCACCGCCTCGCGCCGGCCCAGCGCCAGACCCACCAGGATGATCACGCTGCCGGTGGCAAAGATCAGCTTCTGGATCAGCTTGTTGGCCTTGGCGGCGGCGGTTTCGCCGTAGTCGCGCGTGATGGCGACTTCCACGTCGTCCGGGATCACCGTGTTCTTCAGGTTGTCCAGCCGCTCGCGCACGCCAGCGGCCACGTCCACCGCGTTTTCACCGGGCTTCTTGGTCACGGTGATGGTCACGGCCGGGTGATTCTGGCCTTGTTGTCCGGCGTGGGCCGCATCGGCGGCGCCGGGCGTGAACCACACGTAGCGCTGCGGCAGCTGGGCGCCGGCTTCCACCCGCGCGACCTCGCGGAGGTAGATCGGGCGGCCATTGCTGACGCCGACCACGATGTCGCCCACGTCTTTGGCGTTCTGCAGGAACTCGCCGGTTTCCACCGACAGCATGCCCGGCTCGCCCGCGGCAGGGCTGGGGTTGACCACCGAACCCGAAGGCATGGCCTGGTTGGCCGAAGCAATGGCGCCCTGCAGCGCCTGCACGCTCACGCCGCGCTCGCGCAGCTTGGCGGGCTCCAGCCACACATGCACCGCGCGACCGGGGCCGCCGATGGTGACCACCTCGCGTGTGCCGGGCACGCGCTTGAGTTCGGTCTCGACCGCGTGCGCCACCCGCTCCAGGTCCATCGCGCTCTGAGCGTCTTTGGTCCACAGCGTGGCGGCGAGCACCGGCACGTCGTCAATGCCCTTGGGCTTGACGATCGGCGTCAGCACGCCCAGGCCCTGGGGCAGCCAGTCCTGGTTGGCGTTGAGCACGTCGTACAGGCGCACCAGCGCCTCGGTGCGCGGCACACCCACCTTGAACTGCACCGTGAGCACGGCCACTCCGGGGCGCGCCACCGAGTAGCTGTGTTCGATGCCCTGGATCTGCGAGAGCACATGTTCGGCCGGCGCCGCGACCATCTTCTCCACGTCGGCGCTGGACGCGCCGGGGAAGGGGATGATCACGTTGGCCATGGTCACGTTGATCTGTGGCTCTTCCTCGCGCGGCGTGACCAGCACGGCGAACAGGCCGAGCAGCAAGGCAACGAGCGCCAGCAACGGCGTGATGGCGTTGGACTGGAAAGCCCGCGCCACGGAGCCAGAGAAGCCAAGCTTCTCGGGTGGGGATGCATCGTTGGGGTGGCTCATGGCATGCCCTTATTTCGATGCGGGCTGTGCGCCCGACAGCCCGGCGCGCACCGGATCCAGCGCCACGCGGTCACCGGCTTTCAGGCCAGCCAGGACCTCGACACCCGCCGCGCCGTGCGAGGCGCCGGTGCGCACCGCGCGCAGTGCGAAGCCCGCGGGCTGGCCCTCGCCGCGGGTGGCCACCACGTACACGCCGGTGAGCTCACCCCGGCGCAGCAGCGCCGACTCGGGTACCACCAGGCGCTGGTTGTCGGGTTGCCCCGTGCCGCCGACAAAGCGCACACGCACCTGGCGGCCGGGCACCTGGCTGGCGCCGTCGGCCGCGCTCAGGTCGAGCCGCCATTCGACCGTCTGCGACACCGGGTCTGCTGCGGGCAGGCTGGTCTTGCTCGCGGGCGCCACCCACTGGCTGGTACCCGGCAGCTGCACCTCCACGCGTTGCGCCTGCTGGGCCAGCGTCTGCATCGAAGCCGGCACGTGCACCACGGCGCGGATCGGCTGCGGCGCGTAGACCGTCAGCACCGGTGTGCCGGGCATGGCCAGCCCGCCGGCTTCGGCGTGCGTCTGCAGCACCCAGCCGTCGTACGGAGCGGTCAGGCGCGTGAAGCCCTGGGCCACGCTCGCCTGCGTCTGGCCGGCGCGGGCGGCCGCGGCACCGGCCTGCGCCGCCTTGTACTGCGCCTGTGCCGTGTCCAGCGCGGCCTGGGCCAGGAAGCCCTGTGCACGCAGATCGCGCGAGCGCTCGTAGGCCGCCTTGGCGTTGGCCAGGTTGGCATCGGCCTGGGCAAAGCCCGCCTGCGCCTGCGCCACGCCCGCCTGGGTGGCACGGTCGTCGATCACGGCCAGCACCTGACCCGCCTGGACACGATCGCCGGCCTTGACCGACAGCGTGGCGATGCGGCCCGAAGCCTGGGCCGAAAGCACGCTCTGGCGCACGGCCTGCAGGCTGCCGTCCAGCTCCAGACCGGCGCCCACGGCCTGCGCACCCAGCGTCATCACCGGCACCTGGGGCCCGGCGACGGCCTGCGCCTCACCGGCCGCCCTCACCGACCCCGCCATCAGCACCGCCGCACCGGCGATCAGGCTGAGCGACAGGGCGCCGAGCACGAGCCGGCGCTGGGCAGGCTGCCACTGCGCCAGCGCGTGGACGGTGGTCTTGAGGGGCATTGAAACGGGTCGGGTGAAACGGACGGGCATGGCTTTCTCCTATACGGGTCGCAGTATACACACATACCCCCAGGGGTACAAGAGCAACCGAATCCCAAAACAGGGATATTGCGCCTTCGCCTGGACCACCCTGCCCTTCAAAGGCTGAGAGCCTCAGCCTTTCAGCCGGCCACGCCGATCACGGCAGAGGCGAAAACGGCACCCGCGGCGCCACCGCGCACAACAACTCGTAAGCGATCGTGCCCGCCGAAGCCGCCACCTCGTCCGCCGCCAGCACCGCCCCCGAAGCCGAGCGGCCCCACAGCACCACCTCGGTCCCGACCCCGGCCGGCACGCCCGCCGCGTCCAGCGGTGACAGGTCCACCGCGAGCATGTCCATGCTGACGCGGCCCAGCACCCGGGTACGCACGCCCGCCACCAGCACCGGCGTGCCGGTGGGCGCGTGGCGCGGGTAGCCGTCGGCGTAGCCGCAGGCCACCACGCCCACCCGCATGGGGGCTTCGGCGGTGAACGCCGAGCCGTAGCCCACGGTGTCGCCCGGCTGCAGCTGCTGCGTGCCGATGAGCCGGCTGGCGAGGGTCATCGTGGGCTGCAGTTCCCAGCCAGCGGCGGTGTTTTCCGGGTAGTCGGGCGCGCAGCCGTACAGGGCGATGCCTTCGCGAACCCAGTCGCCGGCCAGCGTCGTCACGCCATCACCGCGCAGCGGGGTGCTGGCATGGCGCAACAGGGCCGCGCTGTTGCACAGGGTGCGTTCGCCCGGCAGGTCGGCCGTGGCCTGCTCGAAGACGGCCACCTGGTGGGCAATGCCGCGCGGACCGTCGGCGTCGCTGAAGTGCGTCATGAGCGAGATCTCTTCCACCTGCGGCAGCGCGTTCAGGCGCGCCCAGGCGGCGCGGAAGGCGGTGGGTGTGAAGCCGAGGCGGTTCATGCCGCTGTTGAGCTTGAGGAACACGCGGTGCGGCACCTGCGTCTTGTGGGCGGCGAGCCAGTCGATCTGTTCGATACAGTGCACCGCGTGCCACAGGTGCAGGCGCGAGCACAGTTCCAGATCGCGCGGTTCGAACACGCCTTCGAGCAGCAGGATGGGGCCGCGCCAGTCCAGCGCGCGCAGGCGTTCGGCCTCGGCCAGATCGAGCAGGGCAAAGCCGTCGGCCGAACGCAGCGCGTCAAAGCAGCGCTCGATGCCGTGGCCATACGCATTGGCCTTGACCACCGCCCAGACCCGGGCATCGGGCGCACGCACGCGGGCCTGGTTCAGGTTGTGGCGCAAGGCTTCGGGGTGTACGGTGGCGAGGATCGGGCGGGGCATGGGCAGACAGTCGAGGATTTGGGTTGGCAGAGGGCGTTGCGGGCCGAGACCGGACACTGCGCAGGCGCAGACAGCGTGAATGCGTCATCCGCACGCTTTCGTATTACGAACTGTCACAAATGGCGTGCTATAACCGCCGTCACAGGAGACCGGTCGCAGGACTTTCGCACAAAACAGCCGCATCGGACCAGGTGCACACCTTGACCTGGCACACAAAATCACCCCCATGAAGCGCGGCTTCTACACCATCATGACGGCGCAGTTTTTCAGCTCCCTGGCTGACAACGCGCTGTTCGTGGCCGCCATCGAGTTGCTGCGCACACGCGGCGCTCCCGAATGGCAAAGTGCCGCACTGGTGCCCCTGTTCGCTTTGTTTTACGTGGTGCTGGCGCCTTTTGTGGGGGCGTTTGCCGACGCGAAACCCAAGGGGCAGGTCATGTTCATCAGCAACGCCATCAAGGTGGTGGGCTGTCTGCTGATGCTGGTGGGTGTGCACCCACTGCTGGCCTACACGCTGGTGGGACTGGGCGCTGCAGCCTATTCGCCCGCCAAATACGGCATCCTCACCGAACTGCTGCCGCCATCGCAACTGGTCAAGGCCAACGGCTGGATCGAGGGCCTGACCATCGCCTCCATCATCCTGGGCGTGCTGCTGGGCGGGCAACTGGTCGCCCCCTGGATATCAGACCGCTTGCTGGCCATCGACCTGCCGCTGCTGCACACCGGCATCACGCACCCGGCCGAAGCGGCGATCGGCGCGCTGGTGCTCGTCTATGCCCTCGCGGCCTGGTTCAACACCCGCATCCCGCTGACCGGCGTGACACCCCGCCACATGCCCAAGAACCCGCTGGCCCTGCTGCCCGACTTCTGGCGTTGCAACAGCCGGCTCTGGCGCGACCACCTGGGCCAGATCTCGCTCTCGACCACCACGCTGTTCTGGGGCGTCTCGGGCAACCTGCGCTACATCGTACTGGCCTGGGCCGGCGCGGCGCTGGGTTACAGCACCACCCAGGCTTCTTCGCTGGTGGGCGTGGTCGCGCTGGGCACCGCCGTGGGCGCCGTGGTGGCTTCGCTGCGCATGCGGCTGGACCAGGCCACGCGGGTGATGCCCCTGGGCATTGCCATGGGCGTGCTGGTGATCTGCATGAACTTCATCGACAACGTCTGGATCGCCGCGCCGTTTCTGGTGCTGCTGGGTGGTCTGGGTGGTTTTCTGGTGGTGCCGATGAACGCCCTGCTGCAGCACCGCGGCCACAACCTGATGGGCGCCGGCCGCTCCATCGCCGTGCAGAACTTCAACGAACAGGCCTGCATCCTCAGCCTCGGCGCGCTCTACAGCTTCTCCACGGCCGCCGGCCTGTCGGCCTTCGCCGCCATCACCGCGTTTGGTCTCGTGGTCGCGGGCTTCATGTGGCTGATCATGAAGTGGCACCAGCACAACCAGCGCGCACACCCGCACGAGCTCGAACGCCTGATGGAAATCGCGCGCCGCGACGACCTTCATGGGTGACCCACCCCCGCGCCGCGCTGCGCGCGTCACCCCCTCAAGGGGGCGGCACTGGCGGCCCGGCAAAGCCGGTTCCGCGGTGCCCTGGAACTGACATCCCCTCTGTTCGCAGATCATCTCTCCGGAGCGCGGGCCCCAATCCGAGGATGCGGTGGAACCGGCTTTGCCGGGCCACTCGCATCGCCCCTGGGGGGTGACGCGCACTTAGGCGCGGCGCGGGGGGGATCAAAAACTGATATTGGTCTTTTCGAAACCGTCCAGACTGACCAGGCGGTGCTGCGCCAGCACCTTGTAGAGCTCGCCTTCGCCCACCGAGCGCGACAGGTAGGCGTCGCTGCCCGCCAGACCCGCCTTCAGGCGGTCCATGCTGCCCGCACTGGGTGCAAACATCACCACCACCGGGCTCTGCCCGTTGGGCAGCTTGCGCTGCTTGGCACTGCGACAGACCTGATAGGCGTCGGGCTCCCCGTTGAGGCGATCGATGATCACCAGCCGATAGGGATGGGCCTTGAGCATGGCCAGTGACTGAGCGGCCTCGCGCGACCAGTCGATGGCCAGGTTGTAGCGCTTGAAGCGCTTGTGCAGGATGCGGCCTTCGACCAGGCTTTCAGCCACAAGCAGCGCGTCGCCCCGCTGGACTTCGGGCACCGGCGCCTTGCTGCGTTCGGCCGCGGAGCGTGTGGAACGTGAGGCCGACGAACGGGCGACCGCCGTGAGCGTGGGCAACACATCCAGGCCACCGAAGTCGGTCAAACCCATCACCCCGGGTCGCGGCATGCGCGAAGGGCGCGCCGCGACCGCCGGGTGGGCAGGCGCCGCTGCGGGGGGGGTGTGAGGAACGGGCGCCAAACGGCTGCGCACCATGGGCCGCGTGGGTGGAAACTCTGTGTCAACCGAGCGCGGCCGAAGCCGGGCAGCGGGCGCCAAGGGGACTTTGCGGCTGTCTGCCGGCTCGGTGGCCGAGAAGCCGCGATCGGCGCCCTGACGGGGTGACACCGGTGCATGGGCCCCGTTGCGGGCAGCGGCCGGCTGCCTCACGCCCACCAGCTCATCCATCGCCGCCAGCACCGACACCAGCTTGACGGGTTTGCGCTGCAGGGGCCAGCCTGTGCCCCCATCGTTGTGCCCCACCAGCAGCACCTTGCCCGGCAACTCGGCATAGCGCACGAGGTGCAGTGCCTGGGTGTTGTCGGCGTTGACGATCAGGATCTGGGCATCCATCACCTCGTCCTGCACGGTGTAAGCGGGCGGACGGCGGGCGGCCAGCCGGAAAAACGACTCGAAGGTCGCCGACTCGTTCTGTGCAAAACCCACCAGGGCCACCGTATAGGCAACAGCCATTCAAACGCCTCCAACGAACACAAAGGAACTACCTGAACAAGAGTATGCCTGTTCTGGTGCATACCCTGAGGGGGTTAACGCGCCCCCGATGCGTGAACGTGATCCAGTTCCCGCGCAACGCACAGGGTGTGTGCGATCTGCCATAGTGGGTCCTGATTTTCAGGAGCCTCCATGCACACCATCTACGACTTCGACGCCCTGTCCATCGACGGAAAGCCGGTCGCCCTTGAGCAGTTTCGCGGCCATCCGATGCTCATCGTCAACACCGCCAGTGCCTGCGGCTTCACGCCGCAGTTCGGTGGTCTGGAGCAGCTGCACCAGGCCTACGGCCCGCGTGGCCTGGTGGTGCTGGGCTTCCCGTGCAACCAGTTTGGCAGCCAGGACCCGGGCAGCAACGACGAAATAGCCACCTTTTGCCAGCGCAATTTCGGCGTCAGTTTCCCCATGATGAGCAAGATCGACGTCAACGGCCCCGAGGCCCACCCGCTCTACCAGTGGCTCGCGGCCGAAGCCCCGGGCCTGCTGGGCAGCAAGGCCATCAAGTGGAACTTCACCAAGTTCCTGGTCGGCAAGGACGGGACGGTGATCAAGCGCTACGCACCGCAGGACGCGCCCGAGAAGCTGGCCAAGGACATCGAAGCTGCGCTGATCTGATCAGATCCAGTTCAGCAACCAGCCCGCCACCAGTGGCAGCGCCACCGCGCTGAACAAGGCCGTGAGCCCCATCGCCAGACCAGCAAAGGCGCCCATTTCTTCACTCACCAGAAAAGCCCGCGCGGTGCCGATGCCGTGCGCCGCGGTGCCGAGTGCGAAGCCGCGCACCGTCGGGTCTTTGATGCGCAGCGCGTCCAGCACGTAGCGCGCGCTCGCCGCACCCAGGATGCCTGTGCACACCACGAGCACGGCGGTGAGCGTGGGCAGGCCACCGATCTTTTCGGCGATGCCCATGGCCACGGGCGCAGTGACCGACTTGGGCGCGAGCGAGGCAATGGTGGCCTTGGATGCGCCGAGTGCCCAGCCCACGCCGATGGCGGTGACCGTGGCGGCCAGCGTGCCCACCACCAGCGCACCCGCCATGGGCAGCCACAGGCGCTTGACCCGCGCGAGCTGTTCGAACAGCGGCACCGACAGGGCCACGGTGGCCGGGCCGAGCAGGAAGTGCACGAACTGCGCACCTTCGAAGTAGGTGGCGTAGGGCGTGCCCGTGGCCCAGAGCAGCGCGCCGAGCACGATGACCGACAGCGCCACCGGGTTGGCCAGTGGATGGAAGCCGCTTTTGCGGTAGGCGACAAAAGCGCCGTGGTAGACCAGCAGCGTGACCGTGAGCCCCAGCAGCGGCGAAGCGGAGAGGTACACCCAGACATCGGCCAGGCGGTCGGCCGCCACACCAGCGAGTGGCAGGCCCTCGTTCATGCCTGGTCGTGATCAGAGGGTGGCGTCACGCGCTTCATCAACCACCCCATGGTGAGCGCGGCGCTGGCCAGGCCGACCAGCGTGCTGAGCACCAGCGCCACGCCGATGGCCAGCGCCTCGTCGCCCAGGCGCTGCAGGTGCAGCATCACACCCACGCCGGCGGGCACGAAGAGCAGCGAGAGGTGTTGCAGCAGCGTCTGGGCGGTGGGCTTGATGGCGCCGAGCAGCGAAGGCCGCAGCACCAGCGCGAGCAGCAGCAAGGCCATGCCCACCACCGGGCCTGGCACCGGCGCGGCCAGCGCGCGCACCAGCGCCTCGCCGATGAGCTGGAACACGAGCAGGGTGGCGAGCGCGGGGATCATCCGGGAACGCGCAGTCTCTTAGAGCAGCTCTTTCGGGATGTTGCCGCCGTTGGCAGCGATGTGGCCCAGCACATTCTTGTGCAGCCACATGTTCATCTGGGCGGAATCGGCCATCTTGTCGTCGGGGCAGTACAGCTCCTTGGCCAGTTCCTTGCGCGCGGCCAGGCTGCTGTCCAGGCCCAGCAGCTTGAGCAGATCGACGATGGAGGTTTTCCAGTTGAGCTTCTCCGGGTGCTTGGCGGCCTTCTCCGTCAGCAGGGCAACCACGTCCACCATGGCGATGGGGTTGACCACGGGCTCTGCCGGGGCCGCGGCGACCGGAGCGGGTGCTGCGGCGGGAGCCGGCGCAGCCGCAGGGGGCGGTGTGATGACGGGCGCAGCAGCGGCCTCTTTCATACCCAACTTTTCCAGGATGTTGCTGAAGAAACCCATGTCAAATCTCCAATGGCGTCGTGAACACAAAGCACGGCGCCAGACGCTGATGGCACCGCAGCCCCAGCTTATCGCTGTATGGCGACAGGGGCGTTACTTATTTGTATCGCCGGGGCGGCCGGGTGCGTGCACAGGCTGGCGCCTGTGCGGAAATGCCTGACGGTGTCAGGCCAGCGCCTCATCCAGCAGCTCGACCCAGTGCCGCACCGGCGTGGCCGTGCCGCTTTGCAGGTGCGTGATGCAGCCGATGTTGGCGCTGGTGATCACGTCTGGCTGCAGCTCGCTCAGGTGGCCGAGCTTGCGGTCGCGCAGCTGGTACGAGAGCGTGGGGTTGAGCACCGAATACGTGCCCGCCGAGCCGCAGCACAGGTGCGCCTCGTTCTTCGCCACCATCACCGTGAAACCCATCGCTGACAGGTGCTGCTCCACACCGCCCTTCAGTTGCTGACCGTGTTGCAAGGTGCAGGGCGGGTGAAAGCCGATCACCTTCTTCGCGTCGGGTTGCTTCGCCAGCTTGGGCTTCAACACCGGCACCAGCGCGGGCAGCAGCTCGCTCAGGTCCCGGGTCAGCTCGCTGATGCGCGCGGCCTTGGCCGCGTAGGTCGCGTCGTACTGCAGGATGTGGCCATATTCCTTCACCGTCACGCCGCAGCCCGAGGCGTTCATCACGATGGCCTCGACACCGGTCTCGACGTGCGGCCACCAGGCGTCGATGTTGGCGCGCATCTCGGCCATGCCGCCGTCCTGGTCGTTCAGGTGGAACTTCACCGCGCCGCAGCAGCCCGCCTTGGGCGCGATCACGGTCTGGATGCCGGCGGCGTCGAGCACGCGCGCGGTCGCCGAGTTGATGTTGGGCATCATCGCCGGCTGCACGCAACCCGCGAGCATCAGCACCTTGCGCGCGTGGGTCTGCGTGGGCCAGCGCCCGGCGTCCTGCCTGGCGGGCACCTTGTTCTTCAGCGAAGCTGGCAGCAGATCGCGCACCAGTTGCCCCATCTTCATGGCCGGGCCGAACAGCGGCGAAGGCAGACCTTCCTTGAGCAGCCAGCGCACCGCTTTTTCGCCCGCCGGGCGCGGCACTTTTTCGTCCACGATCTTGCGGCCGATGTCGATCAGGTGGCCGTAGTCCACGCCGCTGGGGCAGGTACTTTCGCAGTTGCGGCAGGTCAGGCAGCGGTCCAGGTGCAGCTGCGTCTTGCGCGTCGGTTCGGCGCCTTCGAGCACCTGCTTCATCAGGTAGATGCGGCCGCGCGGACCGTCGAGCTCGTCGCCCAGCAGCTGGTAGGTCGGGCAGGTGGCGGTGCAGAAACCGCAGTGCACGCACTTGCGCAGGATGGCCTCGGCCGCGCGGCCATCGGCGCGCGCCTGGTATTCGGGAGAGAGCTGGGTTTGCATGTGGGTCAGCCCATCCGGCCGGGGTTGAAGATGCCTGCCGGATCGAACTCGGCGCGCAGGCGTTGCGTGATGGTGTCGATGACGGCTGTCTGGCGGTCAAAGCGAGGCACACCGGGCGCTCCGTCGACGCCTGCACGGAACAGCGTGGCGTGGCCGTTCACCGCCGCGGCGGCGCTGCGGATTTCGGTAGCGGCAGACGCAGGCGCCCAGAGCCAGCGTTGCGCACCGTGCCATTCGATCAGTTGCACAAAGGGCAGCGAAATGACCGCTGCGGTCTGCGGCACCGACAGGCGCCACAGGCAAAGGTCCGCCGAAGGCGCTGTGAAGAACGGCAGTGCCTGATCCCGGCAGGCGGCCCAGTCGGGGCCTGTCTCGGCGTTGTCCATGCGGGTGCCGCCGGCCTCGCGCGACAGCCGCTCGCAGGCGGACTCCACCGCGGCCACCGCGCCGCGCAGGCGCAGGAACAGCAGCTCGGGTGCGTCGGGCTGGGTCTGGTCCTTCACCCAGCAGCTGGCGTTCAAAGGCAGCGGCTGGCCACCCCAGCGGTGCAGCTGTTCCAGCGCGTCGTGCTGGCCCAGCGAGAACACGAGCGTGGCTTCGGCCGGTGCCACCGGCAGCACCTTGAGCGAGATGTCGGTGAGGATGCCCAGCGTGCCCATCGAGCCGGCCAGCACGCGGCTGACGTCGTAACCCGCCACGTTTTTCATCACCTGGCCACCGAAGGTGAGCCACTCGCCACGGCCGTCGATGAACTGCACGCCAAGCACGTAGTCGCGCACACCGCCGGCACTGGCGCGCGCCGGGCCGGCCAGTCCGGCCGCGACCGCGCCACCGATGGTGGACGCGGGGCCAAAGCGCGGTGGTTCAAACGGGAGGCACTGGCCCTGTTCAGCGAGCGCCGCTTCCAGTTCGATCAACGGGGTGCCGGCCCGCACCGTCACCACCAGCTCGCTCGGCTCGTGGCTCACGATGCCGGCCCACCCGCTGGTGGACACGGGCTCACCCGCGACGGGCTGCCCGTAAAAGGCCTTGGTGTCGCCACCGATGATGCGCAGGGACCGGCGCGCAGACGCGGCGGCGCGCACCTGGTCGATCAACTGGCGAGGGGATTCGGTGGGGCTGTAACTCATGGCCGCCATCGTAGCGGCCACACCGAAGCGGGTTTTGAATTTTTTGCACGCGGCGCTGCAAATGCAGCGCAAGGGCCCGGCAGGGCGACTACCGCGTGTGCCCGAGGCACATGCCCGCGTTGGGCCGGCCCTTGCACTCGCGTTTGAGGCGTTTTTCCCGCGCCGCGGGTTTCTCGCTGGAGGGCGCGTCGATGAAGCTGACCTTGCTGGGCGCCTTCTGGCCACCCGTGCTCCCTGGGGTCTGGCCCGTCGCGGCGATCGCGATGGGCGTGATCGCCGTCAAGGCAAAAACGAGCGATCCGGCCACGATCCGACCGGTCCACCCGCGTGACAGTGCCTGGGACATGGTTTCCTCCTGATGTTGTGGTGTCCTGCCACGATGATACGGAGCAAAACGAAAAAAACCCCGCGTGCCTTGCGGCAGCACGGGGTCAACATCCAAAGGAGACTCTGGGTTACAACGCGGTGGCGACGGTCTGTGAACCTTGTCGCGCGCCGCGCTGGAACCGTTTAGCGGTTGTAGGCGGTTTCGCCGTGGGACGTGATGTCCAGACCTTCGCGTTCGGATTCTTCCGAGACGCGCAGACCCATGATCAGGTCAACAATCTTGTAGGCGATGAAGGCCACGACGCCGGACCACACGATGGTGATGACGACACCTTCGGCCTGGATCAGCAGCTGGCTGGCGATGGAGTAGTCGTCGCCCTTGACGCCGCCGAGCGAGCCGGCCGAGAACACACCGGTCAGCAGGGCACCGACGATGCCCCCGACGCCGTGCACACCGAACACGTCCAGCGAGTCGTCCGCGCCGAGCATCTTCTTGAGGCCCGAGACGCCCCACAGGCACAGGAAGCCGGCCACCAGACCGATGATGATGGCACCCATGGGGCCCACCGTTCCGCAAGCCGGGGTGATGGCGACCAGACCAGCAACCGCACCGGACGCAGCGCCCAGCATGGAGGCCTTGCCCTTGCCCAGCGTCTCACCCACGCACCAGGCCAGCACGGCGGCGGCGGTGGCGAACAGGGTGTTGATGAAGGCGAGCGTGGTGCCGCCGTTGGCTTCCAGGTTGGAGCCGGCGTTGAAGCCGAACCAGCCCACCCACAGCAGCGAGGCACCGACCATGGTCAGCGTCAGGCTGTGAGGCGCCATCGATTCCTTGCCGTAGCCGATGCGCTTGCCCAGCACGTAGGCACCGACCAGACCGGCCATGGCAGCGTTGATGTGCACCACGGTGCCGCCAGCGAAGTCCAGCGCGCCCTTGTCGAACAGGTAGCCGCCAGTGCCCCAGACCATGTGGGCGATCGGGATGTAGCTGAAGGTGAACCAGATGGCGCAGAACAGCAGCACGGCGCCGAACTTGATGCGTTCGGCGAACGAACCCACGATCAGCGCGCAGGTGATGCCCGCAAAGGTGCACTGGAAAGCGATGAAGATGAACTCGGGAATCATCACGCCAGCGGTGAACGTGGCGCTGAGCGAGTCAACCGTGACGCCCTTGAGGAACACCTTGTCGAGGTTGCCGAAGATCAGGCCCTCACCACCGAACGCCAGGCTGTAACCGTAGACGGCCCACAGCACGGAGATCAGCGAGAAGACGACCATCACCTGCATCAGCACCGACAGCATGTTCTTGCTGCGGACCAGGCCGCCGTAGAACAGGGCCAGGCCGGGGACAGCCATCATGATGACGAGGATCGTGGACAGCATCATCCAGGTCACGTCGCCTTTGTCGACGGTTTCCTTGACAGCTTCTTCGGCGGGTGCCGCTTCGGCAGCAGCAGGGGCTTCAACAGCCGGGGCCTCGGCAGCGGGTGCTGCCGCGGGCGCATCGGCCGCGGGCGCCGCGTCGGCAGCCGGTGCTGCGACAGCAGCCGGCGCTTCGGTCGTGGTCTGGGCCACGGCGTTCAGGCCACCAAAGGCCAGTCCAACGCCCAACAACAGGGTTGCAAGTAGTTTTTTCATGTTCGTGATCTTTCTTGTGCAGGGCGTTGATCAGAGCGCTTCTTTGCCGGTTTCGCCGGTGCGGATGCGAACCACCTGTTCGAGGTCGGTGACGAAAATCTTGCCGTCGCCGATCTTGCCGGTGCGTGCGGCGCCTTCGATGGCTTCGATCACGCGATCCACGAGGCCGTCGTCCACGGCGGCTTCGATCTTCACTTTGGGCAGGAAGTCGACCACGTACTCGGCGCCGCGGTACAGCTCGGTGTGGCCCTTCTGGCGGCCGAAGCCCTTGACTTCGGTGACGGTGATGCCTTGCACGCCCATGCTGGAAAGCGCTTCGCGCACTTCGTCCAGCTTGAACGGCTTGATGATGGCTGAAACCATTTTCATGCTGTGATTCCTCTTCTAGTACGTGGTGCTCACGCCGTGAGGCATGCACCGGGGCTGACACGGGCAGTGCTGGCCACGAGGGCTGACACCACTTTGGATGCGGACTGTTTCATGGCAGCGCCATGGTCTTGATTCAATCGCTTACACCCCCAAGCACGGACCGTGCCAACCGCCTCCCGATCGGATCGGGCCGAGGTGCCCCGCGCTGTCGTTAAAGCACCGCTCTGCGCCACCGGGGTGGCCGGCGGATCGGCGGCCTGTGCCATGATGAGCGCGCTCGTGCCGACTGGGGTGGCTGTCACCACCGAACCCAGGCACCAAATTTGTGCATCGAAGTTCCAACGCCCGGAGAGGCGCTTCAGAACTGCCATGCACCGAAACAGGGAGGAAATTCAGATGAGTCTGTCATTGGTGCACAGCCGTGCGCTGCTGGGCCTGGAAGCCCGTCCGGTGCAGGTGGAAGTCCACCTCGCCAACGGCCTGCCCAGCTTCACGCTGGTCGGTCTCGCCGACACGGAGGTCAAGGAAGCGCGCGAGCGCGTGCGTTCGGCCATCGCCAACGCCGGGCTCGAATTCCCCAGCAACAAGCGCATCACCGTCAACTTGGCCCCGGCCGACCTGCCCAAGGACTCGGGCCGCTTCGACCTGCCCATCGCGCTCGGCATCCTCGCCGCCAACGGGCAGATCAACGCCGCCCGGCTGGCGGGCTGGGAGTTTGCGGGCGAACTCTCGCTGGGCGGCGAGCTGCGGCCGGTGCGCGGCGCCCTGGCCATGAGCCTGGCGCTGCACCGGGACGCCGACGCCGCGCCTGCGGCACCGTCCCGGCTGGTGCTGCCGCCCGGCAGCGCCGAAGAAGCCGCACTGGTGCCGCAGGCGCAGGTGTACCGCGCGCGCCACTTGCTGGACGTGGTGGCGCAGTTCCTGCCCGATGGCGCCGCCGGCGGCGAGGCGCCGCCCGATGACGGCGGCTGGGTGCGCCTGGCCGCGACGCAGATCGGCCAGACCGTGGCCTACGCCGATCTTGCCGAAGTGAAGGGCCAGGCGGCGGCCAAACGCGCGCTGGAGATCGCCGCGGCCGGCGGACACAGCGTGCTGATGGTCGGGCCGCCCGGTTCGGGCAAGAGCATGCTGGCGCAGCGCTTCGCCGGCCTGCTGCCGCCCATGAGCGCGTCGGAAGCGCTCGAATCCGCCGCGGTGGCGTCGCTCGCCGGGCGTTTCCGGCTGGACCACTGGGGGCAGCGCCCCACCTGCGCACCGCACCACACGGCGAGCGCCGTGGCCCTCGTCGGCGGGGGCTCGCCACCGCGGCCGGGCGAGATCTCGCTCGCGCACCACGGGGTGCTCTTTCTGGATGAACTGCCCGAGTACCCCCGGGCCGCCCTGGAGGCGCTGCGCGAACCGCTGGAGAGTGGCCACATCCGCATCTCGCGCGCGGCCATGCAGAGCGAGTTTCCGGCGCGTTTCCAGCTGGTCGCCGCCATGAACCCGTGTCCCTGCGGCTTTCTGGGCCACCCCACCCGGGCCTGCCGCGACACGCCCGACCAGATCTCGCGCTACCAGAGCAAGCTCAGCGGCCCGCTGCTGGACCGCATCGATCTGCACGTCGAGGTGCCCGCCCTGCCGCCGAACGACCTCCTGCACGGCGTGGCCGGCGAACCGAGCGACGCCGTGCGCGCGCGGGTGGTGGCTGCGCGAGAGCGCGCCCAGGTCCGCCAGGGTTGCACCAACCAGGCGCTGGCCGGCCAGGCGCTGGACCAGCACATCCTGGCCGATGCCGCGGCTCTCAAGTTCCTCAACACCGCCGCCGCCCGCCTGGGCTGGAGCGCGCGCAGCACCCACCGCGCGCTGCGCGTGGCGCGCACTATCGCCGACCTCGCCGAGGCGGACACGGTGGGTGTGGGGCATGTCGCCGAGGCGGTGCAGTACCGGCGGGCACTGCGGCAGAACGGGTAATCCGCGTTGTGTCCCGCACCGTCATGCCTTTGACATGACGTTGACATACAAAGGGGCATGCTCGTCGATCACACCTCCGCCCGTTCCACACCGCCGTCCGCCAGCGACCACCCCTGGAACACGGACGTGTGCCTGGCGCTGATTCAGCGCTTGTGGGCGCTGCGAAAGTCGATGCTGGCCGCCGAGCACCGCTACGCCCTGGCCATCGAACGGGCAGGTTCCCACCAGCGGGACAGCGCCCGCAATCTGGTGCATTTCCTGGCGATGCGGGCCACCGACTTGCGCGGCCTGCAAAGCCAGCTGGCCTGGCTGGGGGTGTCGTCGCTGGGCCGCTCGGAGTCTCACGTGCTCGCCAATGTGGACAAGGTGCTGGGCATCCTGCACCGGCTCACCGGACAAACCTGGCAAGACCTTTCCCCGGAGGAGCCTGCGGGCAGCGTCACCGGCCCGCTCCTGCTGCAGCGCCACACCGACATGCTGCTGGGCCCCGCCGTGCGCGATCGCCACGTGCGCATCATGGTGACCCTGCCCAGCGAAGCGGCGACCGACCCGGCCCTGGTGCGCCGGCTCGTGCAGGCGGGCATGGACGTGGCGCGCATCAACTGCGCACACGACGATGCCCAGGCCTGGAAAGCCATGGCCCGGCTGGTTCGCCGCGCGGCCAAGCGGGCGCAGCGCGACATCCAGATCCTCATGGACCTGGGTGGCCCGAAGATCCGCACCGGTGCCATCGCCCCGCGCGCCCCGGTGCTCAAGCTCAAACCGGTCCGCGACGAGCTGGGGTTCGCGGTCCAGGCCGCGCGCCTGCGCCTCGTCCACGATGGCGCGGCCCCCGCGCTGCCGGACGCCGACGCGCAGGTGGTGGTGGACCCGGACTGGCTGGCCCGTCTGCGCGTGGGCACACAGATCCACCTGACCGACGCGCGCGGCAAGAAGCGGCGCTGGCTGGTGGTGGCGTCCGATGCCGACGGCGTGGTCGCCGAGTGCCTGGAGACCTGCTACCTGACGCCGGACACCGCGCTCACCTGCAAAAGCCCGCGCGGTCACAAGCTGCACACGGTGTATCCCGAAGGCATTCCCGCCTTGCCGGGCGCCCTTCGCCTGCACCAGGGCGACCGGGTCCAGCTGGGTGGCGATGCGCCGGAGCACACCGAAGCGGGCGATGCCGCCATCCCGCGCATTCCCTGCACCCTGCCGCAGGTTTTCAGCCAGGTGCGGGCCGGTGAACGGGTCTGGTTTGACGACGGCCGCATCGGCGGCGTGGTGCGCCGCGCATCGTCGCGCGCGCTGGAGGTGGAGATCGTCCAGGCCCGCGCCAGTGGCGAACAGCTGATGGCCGACAAGGGCATCAATTTTCCCGACAGCCAGCTCGCCCTGCCCGCGCTGACGGACAAGGACCTGGAAGACCTGCAGACGGTGGCCCAGGTCGCCGATCTGGTCGGCCTGTCGTTCGCCCAGCAACCGGACGACGTCCACCAGCTGCTGCAGGCGCTGCAGCAGCTGCGGGCCACCCAGGTGGGCGTGATCCTGAAGATCGAAACCCTGCAAGGATTCGAGAATCTGCCCGAACTGCTGCTGGCCGCCATGGCCGCACCCAGCGCGGGGGTGATGATCGCGCGCGGCGACCTGGCCGTGGAGTGCGGCTACGAACGCCTGGCCGAGGTGCAAGAAGAAATGCTCTGGTGTGCCGAGGCCGCGCACATGCCCGTCATCTGGGCCACCCAGGTGCTGGAGACCCTGGCCAAGACCGGCGTGCCCTCGCGCGCGGAAATCTCCGATGCCAGCATGGGCGTGCGCGCCGAGTGCGTGATGCTGAACAAAGGGCCTTACATTGCAGAGGCCATCCACATGCTGGACGACATCCTGCGGCGGATGGCCGGTCACCAGACCAAGAAGACCCCCCTGCTCCGGGCCCTGCGGGCCTGGGAGCCCGAAGACGCTGCGTGAACCACCCGGCTCGCCGGGTGCGGGGGCATTCCACCCGCATTTCCAGGCCCGGCCATGTCCATCGAACTCTCCAGAGAAGCCCGCAAGCAGGCGATCAGCTCCATCGAGCGCTATTTCCGCGAACACATGGACGAGCCCATCGGCAATGTGGCCGCGGGCGGCTTGCTGAACTTCTTCCTGAAAGAGATCGGCCCCTGCGTCTACAACCGGGCGGTGGCCGATGCCCAGGAGCGCATGCTGGCCCGGACTCAAGAGCTGGACATCGACGTGCACGAGGACGAGTTCGGTTACTGGAAGGCCGCCGTCCGCCCCACGGGCCGCCGCACCTGAGGCGGCAGCGGCCATCGGCGGGCGCCGCTACAGTCGGGGCCATGGACGCACCCGACACCGCCCTTCTCGACACCCTGAACGCCCTGCACGGGCTGCCCGGACAGCTGCGCTTTGCCGCGGGGCCTGGTGGCCTGCCTTTCGTGCAGATCCACAACAGGCACGCGACCGCGCAGGTGTCGGTTTACGGCGGCCAGGTGCTGCGGTTTCAGCCGCACGAGGCCGTCAGCGACCTGCTGTTCGTGAGCCAGCAGGCCACTTACCAGACCGGCAAGGCGATCCGGGGCGGCGTGCCGGTGTGCTGGCCCTGGTTCGGCCCCGACCCGCAAGCGCTGGGTCGGCCCAACCACGGTCTGGCGCGCACGCGCCTGTGGTCGGTGGCCAGCACGGCGGCCCTGCCGGATGGCGCCACCCGCCTCGCCCTCGCGTTGACGGACACACCCGACACACGGGCCATCTGGCCCCATGCCTTCGAGCTGACGCTGGAGATCACGGTGGGCGCTGCGCTGCGGCTATCGCTGAGCACGCGCAACACGGGCGAGGCACCCTTCGCCATCACCCAGGCGCTGCACACCTACCTCGCCGTGAGCGATGTGGCGCAAACCACCGTGAACGGGCTCGACGGCTGCCGCTACCTGGACAAGGCCGCCGGCGCCCACGGCGCGATCACACAGCAGCAAGGCGCGGTGCGCTTCGCGGGCGAAGTGGACCGCATCTACACCGGGGCACCCGCCGAACTGGACATCGTGGATGGCGCGTCAGGCCACACGCTGCGCATCAGCGCCGAGGGCAGCCGCACCGCCGTGGTGTGGAACCCGGGGGCGGCGCTGGCGGCCGGCATGGCCGACCTGGCGGACGACGACTACCGGCGCTTCGTCTGCGTGGAAACCGCCAACGCGGCGGACGAGGTGGTGACGCTGCCGCCCGGCGGCGAGCACCGGCTGGTGGCCGAGATGTTCACTGTGCCGACGCGCTTCGGCGGGCCTCTTCCATCTCACGGAACCTGACGCAGGTCGGGTCGCGGGCAAACGACGCTTTACCGCATTCGCGCAGGCGGCACAGATCCCGGGTGAAGAAGTTGCTGCTGCCGGCGCAGGCGAGTTCCACCGTAGCGGCCGGCGCCGCGGGCGGCGCGGCGGCTCCGGTTGTTGCCACCGCTGGCGTCGCCGCCGAGGGCTGTGGCGACGGTGCCAGTGAAGGCGCCGCCGGGGCGGCCGCTGCTGCCGCCGCCGCTGTGGCTTCGGCGCGGCGCCTGGCCAGCTCGGCGCGGCGGTGCTGCTCCGCCGCCGCGGCCGCGCGCTGTTGCTCCAGCGCGGCGGTGTGTGCCCGGTCCTCGCGCTCCAGGCGTTCCAGCGACAGCCGCAGGCGCTCGGCCTCCGAGAGGTGCGCCGCGTCGCCGGGTGCCGGTGAGGTTCCGGCGAGGTCCACCGTGACGAACCCTCCGGGGGCTGCCTGGGACTGTGCCGGGGCCAGCGCCGCTGGTCCGTTCGCTGACGCAGGTGCAGTGGCCTCGGGCGTGGCGGCCCGCGATGCCGGCCCGCTGGTGTGGCTCAGCTTCCACCAGGTCCCGACGCCCGCGAGCACCAGCACCAGCCCCCAGAGCACCACTTTTCGTTTCGCGGCACCCGCCGCCGGCAACGCCGGCATCGAGCGGTGCGACGCAGAAGCGGGCAACAGGGGCACGCCGCAGGCCTGGCAAAACCGGGCGCCGGCCGGGTTGTTCGTCTGACAGGCCGGACAGACGGGCTTCGATGACCGGGCGCGCCTGCGCGCCGCCTGGGGCACGGCAACGGGTTCCAAAGGCGCAGTGCATCCCCGGCAGAACTTAGCCCTGTCCCGGTTCTCCGCACCGCACGCCTGACACACCACCACCATGATTCATCCACCCGCTGAAGCTTTGGGCGCTTTCTAGCACGGCGTGCGACAGGGGCACAACCGCCGGCGTGCCAGCGGGTGAATCGCCGGCATGGGCGGTTGGTCGGCGCCCCGAATGCCCGAGCGTGGGGCTCAGAGATTGGTGCCCAGCCAGCGCTTGAGCTCGCCCTCGGCCACGCCGCTGCGTTGTGCCAGGTCCCGCACCTGGTCTTCGCCGAGCTTGCCGACGTTGAAGTAGGTGCTGTCGGGGTGGCCCAGGTAGAAGCCGCTGACGCTGGCGGCCGGCGTCATGGCCAGGCTTTCGGTCAGGCCCATGCCGATGTCGTCGGCCTGCAGCAGTGCGAACATCGCGCGCTTGACCGAGTGGTCCGGGCAGGCCGGGTAGCCGGGCGCCGGGCGGATGCCCTGGTACTTTTCCTTGATCAGGTCCTCGCTGCTGAGCGCCTCGTCGGCCGCGTAGCCCCAGAGGTCGGTGCGCACGCGGTGGTGCAGGCACTCGGCAAAGGACTCGGCCAGCCGGTCGGCCAGGGCCTTGAACATGATCGCGCTGTAGTCGTCGTGCGCGTCGAGGAACTGCTTCTCTTTCTTCTCGGCGCCCAGGCCGGCGGTCACGGCGAACAGGCCCACATAATCCTCGGCCGCGCCCTTGGGCGCCACGAAGTCGGCCAGGCAGCGGCTGGGGCGCATGACCCCGTCCACTTCCTGCTTCTCGGTCTGCTGGCGCAGGCCGTGCCAGGTGAGCGCGACCTGGCTGCGACTCTCGTCGGTGTAGAGCTCAATGTCGTCGTCGTGGACCGTGTTCGCCGGGTAGAGGCCGATCACGCCGTTGGCGCTGAGCCAGCGGCCTTCGATGATCTTCTTGAGCATGGCCTGCGCGTCGGCGAACACCTTGCTCGCTTGCTCGCCCACCACCTCGTCCTGCAGGATGGCGGGGTAGGGGCCGGCGAGGTCCCAGGTCTGGAAGAACGGCGCCCAGTCGATGTACTTCGCGATCTCGGCGAGGTCGAAGTTCTTGAACTGGCGCTTGCCGATGAACTTGGGCTGGGTCGGCTTGAAACTCGCCCAGTCGATCGGCGTCTTGTTGGCGCGGGCCTTGTCCAGCGGCCACAGCGTGACCTGCTTCTTGTTGGCGTGTTGTGTGCGCACCTTGTTGTAATCGGCGTTGAGCTCGGCGATGTAAGTCGCGGCCTGGTCACTCAGCAGGCCCTGCGCCACGCTCACGCTGCGCGAGGCGTCGGGCACGTAGACCACCGGGCCGCTGTAATGCGGCGCGATCTTCACGGCGGTGTGCACGCGGCTGCAGGTGGCGCCGCCGATCAGCAGCGGGATCTGCTTCTCGCGGAAGTGCGCGTCCTTCTCCATCTCGCTGGCCACGTACTGCATCTCTTCCAGGCTGGGCGTGATCAGGCCCGACAGGCCCACGATGTCCGCGCCCTCTTCCTTGGCCTTGGCCAGCACCTCGTGGCAGGGCACCATCACGCCCATGTTCACGACCTCGAAGTTGTTGCACTGGAGCACCACGGTGACGATGTTCTTGCCGATGTCGTGCACGTCGCCCTTGACGGTGGCGATGACGATCTTGCCCTTGGTCTTCACGTCCTGGCCGGCGGCGGCCTGGGCCAGTTTTTCGGCTTCGATGTAGGGCAGCAGGTGGGCCACGGCCTGCTTCATCACGCGCGCGCTTTTCACCACCTGCGGCAGGAACATCTTGCCCTGGCCGAACAGGTCGCCGACCACGTTCATGCCGTCCATCAGCGGGCCTTCGATCACGTTGAGCGGGCGCCCGCCATCGGCTTCGATCTGGCGCCACATTTCTTCGGTGTCTTCGCTGATGAACTCGTTCATGCCGCGCACCAGCGCGTGGCTCAGGCGCTCGCGGATCGGCAGCGCGCGCCACTCGTTTTTCTTGCTGTCGTCCTTGGCCGCGCCCTTGGCGTTTTCCGCCACTTCCACCAGGCGCTCACCGGCGTCGGGCCGGCGGTTCAGCACCACGTCTTCCACGCGTTCGCGCAGCTCGGGCTCCAGCTCGTCGTACACGCCCACCATGCCGGCGTTGACGATGCCCATGTCCATGCCGGCCTTGATGGCGTGGTACAGGAACACGGTGTGGATGGCCTCACGCACCGGGTCGTTGCCGCGGAAGCTGAACGACACGTTGGACACGCCGCCGCTCACCTTGGCGCCCGGCAGGTTCGCTTTGATCCAGCGCGTGGCGTTGATGAAATCGACCGCGTAGTTGTTGTGCTCTTCGATGCCGGTGGCGATGGCAAAGATGTTGGGGTCGAAGATGATGTCTTCGGGCGGGAAGCCCACCTCGTCCACCAGGATGCGGTAAGCGCGCTCGCAGATCTCGACCTTGCGTTCGTAGGTGTCGGCCTGGCCCTTTTCGTCGAAGGCCATCACCACGGCGGCGGCGCCGTAGCGCTTGACCAGACCGGCCTGGCGCTTGAACTCGTCCACGCCCTCTTTCATGCTGATCGAGTTGACGACGCCCTTGCCCTGCACGCAGCGCAGGCCGGCCTCGATCACCTCCCACTTGGAGCTGTCCACCATCACCGGCACGCGCGCGATGTCGGGCTCGCCCGCGATCAGGTTCAGGAACTTCACCATCGCCGCCTTGCTGTCGAGCATGGCCTCGTCCATGTTGATGTCGATCACCTGCGCGCCGTTCTCCACCTGCTGGCGCGCCACGGCCAGGGCCTGCTCGTACTCGCCGTTCAGGATCATGCGGGCGAAGGCCTTGGAGCCGGTGACGTTGGTGCGTTCGCCCACGTTCACGAACAGGCTGCCCTCGCCAATGCGCAGCGGTTCCAGGCCGGACAGCAGCATGGGCGGCACGGCGGCGGACGAAGAGGGAGAAACGGCGGAGTCGGAAACTGCGGACATGGGGCTCACCAGGGTTGCGGACAAAAACTGGTGAGCGCCGTTGGGGGTCTGTGTGACCAGCCGGGACCGTGTGGCCCCGACGTCTCAAGCCTGACACCGGGTGCGGGCATCTGGCCGATGCCCCCCGGCGCTGCAGCGCTCCTTGAGAGAGCGCAATTTTATGCCAACGCCCCCGGCAAGGGGGTTCGACCGAACGCGGCATCAGCGGCGGTTCAGCGGCGGTTCAGCGGCTGAGCAGATCGATGTAAGCCTGATAGCTGAAGCTGCGGTTCTTCTTCTGCCCGGTGACCTCGGTCACGATCCCCAGTTCCTGCAGCAGTTTGACAGCCGCGCTGGCGGTGGGGAAGGTGGTGCTCAACGCCGCCCGGACCCGCTCGACACTGAAACGGGGCATGGTGGGCAGCAGCTCAAACAGCCGGTAGCTGGCCGGGCCTGCCTTGGCGTGTTGCAGCAAACGCCTGCGGTCGGCGGCCACCAGAGTGGCCAGAGCCACAATGTCTTTTTCAGCCTCCGCCGCGGCCACCTCGACCCCTTCCAGAAAGAACGCGATCCAGCCCTCCCAGTCGCCCTCGGTGCGCACGTCGGACAGGTGCCGGTAGTAGGCACTCTGGTACCGCTTGAGGTAGCCGCTCAAGTACATCAGCGGCTCTGGCAACAAGCCCCAGTGCTCCAGCAAGGCGGCGATCAACAGCCGCCCCATGCGCCCATTGCCGTCCAGAAACGGGTGGATGGTTTCGAACTGCTGGTGCACCAGCGCCACCTTGACCAAGGGCGGCAAGCCGCCCGCAGGTGCATGAATGAAGCGTTCCAGATCGGCCAGCAACACCGGCACCCGGTCGGCTGGCGGCGGCACGAGCACCGCGTTGCCCGGGCGCGTGCCACCGATCCAGTTTTGCGAGCGGCGCAGTTCACCCGGCTGCTTGCCGGTGCCACGCACGCCGTTGAGCAACAGGCGGTGCGCATCGCACAGCAGGCGCACGCTGATCGGCAGGCCCGCGGCATCGCGCAGGTTGTCCTGCACCAGCCGGAAGGCCTGCAGGTAGTTGGTGACCTCCTCCACGTCGTCGGTGTTGCTCACGGTCAGGCCGGCCTCTTCGTCAAACAGGTCGGTCAGCGTGGCCTGCGTGCCCTCGATCTGCGAGGTCATCAGGGCCTCCTTGCGGATGGCGCTGTAGAGCAGCCAGTCCACCGAAGGCACCAGCCCTGCCACGGCCGACAGGCGCGCCAGCGCCAACTGCGCCGCGCGGTTGCGCTCAACCCAGGCCGATTCCGCCAGAGCCGGTGCCTTGGGTGGCAGGGCGTGAGGCACAAACGCCTGAACCGGCTCCCCGAGGGTGGTGTGGGTGACGTAGCTGCCGGTGACGCGCTTCATGTGCAAGCCCTCTTTTGAATATGGCTCCGATATTAAAGAATTCTTTTATTTGAGCCAAGTGTTTTAAAGAACGCTTTACAACAGCCCTCCTACAGCCAGCACTCGGCGGCGAAACGCCCGCCGGTCGGAAGGATGCGTCTGGTGCGATGTTTGCTAATCCACATGCATGGCCCCCCACCCCACCGACCCCGACACCCCCGCCACCGACTGGCACGCCCAGGAGCTGCTACTCATGCGCGAGGTGATGAAGCTCGTGGGCCGCAGCCTGGCGCCGGCTTTTGTGCTGCGCGAGATGTTGCACCTGATGAGCGAGCTGCTGGGCCTGAACCGCGGGCGCATGGTGCTGGCCGACGAAGCGGTGCCCGGCGCTGAGCGCACCGCCTCGGTCCGCCACGCCTACGGCCTCACCGCCGAGGAAGCGGCGCGCGGCGTGTTCCGCTGGGGTGAGGGCATCACCGGCCGCGTGCTCGCCAGCGGCTTGCCCGCCATCGTGCAGGACGTGGACGCCGAACCCTTGTTCCTTTTTCGCACCGTGGCGCGCGCCCAGCTGCCGCCGCAGACCGTGGCCTTCATCGCGCTGCCGATCGAGGTGAACGGCGCCACCGTCGGCGTGCTCGCCTGCCACCGCATCCGCAGCCGCCAGCGCCACCTGAACGACGATTTGGCGCTGCTGCGCATCCTGGCCACGCTGGCCGGCCAGCTGCTGCAGCTGGAGCAGCTGGTGGCCGAAGAGCGGCGCCAGTTAGCCGCACGCAACGAGGCGCTGGAGCACGCGCTGGATGTGGGCAGCGCGCGCTACGGGCTGATCGGCCGCTCGCCCGCGCTGCTGCAGGCGCTGGGCGAGCTGGAGCGCGTGTCGCAGTCGCAGGCCACAGTGCTGCTGCTGGGCGAGTCGGGTACCGGCAAGGAGCTGTTTGCCCGCGCGGTGCACCTGGCCAGCGGCCGGCGCGACCAGCCCTTCATCAAGGTCAACTGCTCGGCGATTCCCGACACGCTGTTCGAGTCCGAATTGTTCGGCTACGAGCGCGGCGCCTTCACCGGCGCGAGCACGGCGCGCGCCGGCTGGTTCGAACAGGCCAACAGCGGCACGATTTTTCTGGACGAGATCGGCGAGCTGCCGCTGGCGATGCAGAGCAAGCTGCTGCGCACCCTGCAGGAAGGCACGCTGGTGCGCCTGGGCGGCACGCGCGAGATCCGCATCGACGTGCGGCTGGTCGCGGCCACCAACCGCGACCTGGCCCGCGAGGTGCAGGCCGGCGGCTTCCGGCAGGATCTGTATTACCGGCTCAACGTGATCCCGATCCGCCTGCCCAGCCTGCGCGAGCGGCGCGAAGACGTGCGAGCGCTGGCGCTGCATTTCGTGAGCCGCGCCAACCAGGCGCACCAGCGCAACGTCAACCTCGCGCCCGACGCGCTGGCGCGGCTGGAGGCGCACGACTGGCCCGGCAACATCCGCGAGCTGGGCAATCTGATCGAGCGCCTGGTGCTGCTGGCCGACCACACGCTGGTGACGGCCGCGGCGCTGGAGCGCTTCATGCCCGAGGCGCTGGGCGATGCCCGTCCCGCGCCCGCCTCGGCCCCGATCCCGCCTGCCCTGCCCGCTAGCTCAGGGCTGGTGCGCGACTACCAGAGCGCCACGTCACACGACGCGCAGACCTTGCAGGACGCGCTGACCCGCCATCAGGGCAACCAGTCGCGCGCAGCGCAAAGCCTGGGACTCACGCTACGGCAGTTCAGCTACCGGCTGCGCAAGGCGGGGTTGCGGTGAGGTGAAAGGCTGAACGTGCTCTGGCCCCTGCGATGGGAGGGTTGGGCGACTCATCCCAAGAGCACACCAATGTGCTATTGCCTGGCGCCGCCGAAACCTGGTTTTCTGTGCTGATGGCGCACAACGATGATTCGAATGCCCGGCTCAAGACTTCGATAGACGACCGAGTACGGAAAGATGCGCAGCGGAAAGACACGGCGGCCCTTGGTGGCGGGTGTGCCCAAGCCTGGGTGCGTGACCAACAGCTTCGCAACGCGTTCGAACTCGTCAAGGAACCGCTGTGCAACCTGCAGGCCAGCCCGCTCCGCATAAAAGTCCAAGGCGTCGGCAATGTCTTGCTCCGCACCGGGGTGGAGCGAATACGTCACCGCACCAGCCTTTGCCGCAAGCGATTCATGGCTTCCTGCGCGGACACCTCGGCTTCCGCTCCCGACCCCAACGATGCCTCTCTTCGATCAGCCTCCAATGCCCAGGCTTCCTCCACTTCAGGTTCAACGTCGAGGCTCGCAATGAGGCGTTCAAGCAGGTGGGAACGGTCCGCAGGGTCAAGCTTCAGGACCTCGGCTTCCAAGACTTCAAGGCTGGTGGACATGGTGATCTCCGACGTGGTTGCGCTGAACCGTCCGTAGCTTGCCACAACCAGCGCCGGGAGCCCATGGCATGCGAACAAGGGCGCACCGGCCCGGCAAAATCCGCGAGCTGGGCAAGGGTGGGTTGCGATGAAGGCCAGGGTTGAAAGGTTGGGCTGAACGCTGGCGCAATGGATCTGTGACAGCATCAGCGCTGTTCCCCAAGATTTGACAGAAGCCGCCATGAAAACCATTGACGAGATGCTGAACCTGGCATTGCTGACCCCCGACGAGCACCAGCAGATCAGCAGCTGGATCGCACAGGCCGACACGCCCGACGAGATTTTGAAGATGCCGCGCTTGTTGTGGCGGGCCGTCGAACGGGCCAGTGCCGTCATGGGCATCGACGAAGACCTGACGCGCCCGCCTGCGCTGGATGCTGACGACTTGGTTTGCCGCTAGACGACGCGCCGGACTGGTTGCGTGTCGTTTCACCAGCCAAGACTGTCAGGGCGAGCATGTCGCTCATCGGCCAGAATCAGTCTTCGCAGCTACGGCGAAGCGGTCGTTCAACATAGAGTTAACCGGACCGCGGAGGCAGACGGCGTAAGGCCGCGGAAGGACGATGAGAGGTTTGGCCTGGAGCGGCCTTACGACGGCTGCCGGAGCGGGTCCGGTTGAACGACATGTTAGGTTGCACTCGTAGGAGCGGCATCCGCCGCGCTTGTGTCGTAGTCCAAGAAGGTGGCGTAGTGCGCCTCCAACTGATCCCCGTACTCGGTAAGCAGTGTCTGCAACACGTGCGCCGATGCCACCACGTCACCTAGTTCAGCCTTTGGCTTGTGGTGCTTGAGCGCTTCTGGGGCATCGGGACGGATCAGTAGGCTGAGACAGCAGGCCGAGAAAACTTGGGTCTCATCAGCGATCAGCAAGCAGAGTCTTGGGAGATGTGCGCTGGCGGTGCCCAACTCTCCAATGTGGAATGCGCCAGGATGGGAAAGCAAAGGAGGTGCCAATGAACGCATAGCGCTGAAGTTCGCGGCATGCACATGCCCAGACAAGGCATCCTTTGTCGCTTTGTGATGCGCGATGCGCTCTGCGATCATTTCGTCAGTGCCACCTGCGAGGCGCAGGAAGGCCTCAACGCGAGGGTAGATCTTGCCGTAGCCGATGCTGGTTTTCCAGAAGATCGAGTGATCACTCGAGTCGAAGTAGCGATCGGAGAAGTCGGGATCGACCACCAATGACATTGCCAACTCGACGCCCTCGATGAATGCGCGAGCAAGCACGGCGGCTGGCGCCTCCTGTCCAAGTGCAACTACGGCGCGAAATGCGATTACATCACTGCGCAACCGGGAGACTTGCTGAGCGAATATGGACGCACCCCTCGTCAGCTTTCGCGACAAAAGATGTCGCTCAAGATGAATGAAGAACTGAACAGACTCATCGAGAAGGAGCATCGCCGGCTGCATGTGCTTGAGAATCTCGGGACGCAGATCTGCGTGAAGGCGCTTCAGCAGTTGCTCAACGTTATGGCGACGTGGTTTCCGAAGGAAACGTGGGGCCGTGGCCAAAGCTTCTCTGCTGCGAGCCTGTGGAATGCGCATTCTGTGCAACCTAACTTCGAACTTGACCGGAACGCACCGGCAGTGCGCCGCAAGACGTGTGAACAAGCCTACGCCGTGCGGCGCAGTGCCGGTGCGTGCCCGTGTCGAACGACCAGTTAGAGCGCATCACGCTGGCGGCTTCGTGGAGAGGTGAGCGGCAATCACTTGAACAGTTCTCTTACCAGGTCCGAGCGAGCTGAGAAGATACTGAAGTTCTACAAGCGTGCAGGCCATCGATTGCTGAAACTTATGCTTTGGGTCGGGTGCTTCGCGTTCGATGATCCGACTCGGGCTCATCGCCTCGGCCCAGACCCGAACATTCTGCTTTTCGAATGAGCAGCCTTCCCAGTTATGTGCGAACTCGTTCCGGATTTTCCTCGCGAGCTCCAAGTCCGCATATTGATGGTCCGAGACGATACCAACGGCGTAAGCCGCCTTGTTGCGGGCAGAGAAGGTTCCCAACGGAGCATTGAACCCTTCAATTAAGTCCGCTGACGCTTTTCCTTCCCGTAGATAAGCACACAAAAGGCGACCGAGCAGATCTTCGGCGAATGCCGCCATCGAAAGGACTAGGCCACGATCGTCTTCATCGCGTGTCAACGCGAGAAGACGATTGAATTGCCCAAACGTCTCGTCGCGCTCTGCAATGTCTTTCGACGATTCACGTGTAGCCATGGCAGATCCCGAGCGCTCTAACGAACAGCGTTTATCAGCCGCGAAACGACGTGTGAAGCAAGCATGGGACTCCCTTTGCGGCTGATAAACCTTGTTGAGCTGAACC
>MERT01000014.1:0-37977 GCA_001770705.1 Burkholderiales bacterium GWF1_66_17
CTTCTCCCCGTTCGACGAACAGGCCCGCAGCCACCGATGGAACCCGCTGACGGCGGTTCGCACCAGCCCGCTGCACCGGGTCGGTGATCTGCTCGGCATCGGCCAGGTGTTCTTCCCCAACGACGGCAGCGGCACCTCGTCCGAAGCCTTCTTCAACGACCAGGCGCGCAACCTGTTTCTGGGCCTGGGCTTGCTGCTGCTGGAAACGCCGGAGCTACCCCGCACCGTGGGCGAAATGTTGCGGCAGTCCTCGGGTCAAGGCCGCTCATTGAAGGACCATCTCAATGGCTTGATCAAGCAACGCAAGGAAGCCGACAAACCCTTTTCTGACGAATGTGTGGACGCGCTGCAGCGGCTCCTGAGCAACTCGGAGAACACGCTGTCCAGTGTCGTGGCCACCTTCCACGCGCCATTGACCATCTTTGCGGACGCGGTCGTCGATGCGGCCACCAGCGCGGACGACTTCGACCTGGGTCAGCTCCGCCGGCAGCGCATGTCGGTCTATGTTCGCATCCCGCCCAACCGGCTGGCCAACGCCCGGCCGTTGCTCGCCCTGTTCTTCTCTCAGCTGGTCAGCCTCAACACACAACACCTGCCCGAGCAGGACAAGAGCCTCAAATATCAGTGCCTGCTGGTCAACGACGAGTTCACTGCCATGGGTCGCGTGGGGATCATTTCCCAATCGGCGGCCTTCCTCGCGGGCTACAACCTGCGCCTGCTCACGGTGGTGCAGGCCATGTCGCAGCTGGACGCGGTCTACGGCGACAAAGAAGCCCGCACCTTTGCCACCAACCACGGCCTGCAGATCCTCTTCGCCCCGCGCGAACAGCGCGACGCCGACGAATACAGCGCCATGCTCGGCCACTTCACCGAGCGCGCCACCACGCGTGGGCGTAGCCGCTCCTTCAGCGGACACGGCCACAGTACCGTTAGCCGCAACGAAAGCGAGCAGCGTCGCGCCCTGCTGCTGCCTCAGGAATTCAAGGAACTGGGCCGGGACCGCCTGGTGGTGATCTTCGAGAACTGCAAACCGATCCTGGGCGAAAAGATCCGCTACTTCCAGGACAAAGCGTTCACGGCGCGCCTGATGCCCGCGCCGGAAGTGAAGCCGATGAACATGGACCTGCATCTTGCAAAAGCCCAGCAGCGCTGGCGCGTGGCCGAAGACGAACTCCCGCCAGACAAAAAGGCGGTGCACGTTGAAGAGCTGGCCCACGACATCACGATCCTCAAAGACAAGCTGGAAGGTTCTGCGGCCGAAGCGGCTCAGACATGCATCGACTTCTTCTGTCAGTTCGCAGCGCCAGAAGCGGATGGCGGAACCATCGAACCCGCCGACGAAGAAGACAGTCATCCTGCCCCCTCCACCCTGGATGTTGAACCTGTGGTGGCGCCCCTGCGTCTCGAAACCTTGGGAGAGAACCCATGAACCCGACCCTCGTCCGCATTGCCTTGATCGCCTTGCTGAGCTTCCTGTTGAGCGCCTGCAGTTCGCCCCCCAAACCTCCCACCGTGGACGAATCGCAAAAGCGGCCCGCCAACGCCCAGATGGCCGTGGTGCTGCAGGTCTGCAAGAACGATCTGCAGAACACACGCATCCAGGCCGTCGAGTCCGACCGCCTCGCCGAGACCACAGCCGCCACGCTGGCCCACATGGCGGCGCGGCAACAGCTGCTGGCAGCGATGCAAGAGAAGGAGATGGCCAATCGCGTGCACACCGTGTACTTCGCCTTCAATAGCACGCGCGTGTCGATCCCTGCCACCGAGGCCGCTACCTTGGCGGACGAAGCCAAAGCGTCACCGCTCGTCGTTCTGCGGGGTCGCACCGACGGCCTCAGCGACTCATCTGCCGAAAGCCGCATCGCCCAGGCCAGGGCCGACGCCGTGCGCGACTACCTGGTCGCTGCCGGCGTGGACCCTATGCGCATCCGCGCCACCCACCAACCCAGCGGTGACCACGTGGCCGACAACCGCAGCCCACAGGGCCGCCGTCTCAACCGCCGGGTCGAGATCGAGGTGTATCGCGCCCTCCCCATGTCCACACAAGCCACGGTAGCGCCTCAACCCTGATCCGTGGTCATCAGACCTCATCACCCAAGGAGAAACCCATGGACGATAAAGCCGCCCCCTCCCGCCGCGCGGACCGGTCTGCATCGGATGCCCCCGCGTCCGTGGGCGGCACGGTGGAGCCAGCCGACCGCGCCCTGGTCGCCATCCGCACCTTCCAGACGCCCGAGCCAGAACCGGGCGAGCGCTACGAACTGCGCGACCCCTTTGCCGACCTCACCTACCGCAGCGACCGGTACCTGGACATGACGGCCAAAGCCGACCAGCTCGGCGCCAACCGTTTTGTGGCGCTGGACGCCAGGGGTCAGAAATCGTTCGTCCACAAGGTGAATGGGCAATGGCAGCGCGAAGAAACACTTGAGCCACAGCGCCCCTCACCATCCGCTCCGCCGGAAAAGACCGCGCCAGAAGCGGCACCGTCTCAGGCGTCAGCCCGGCTCGACGCCCAGGCCGAGCGCGAAGCGCTCGTGGCCCGACTGGAAGCCGCGCTGACCGACCGCTACATCATCAAGCGCGCCCCGGTCACTGTGGGCGAACTGAGCATCGGCCTGACCGAATACCGCTTCCGTGGGGACACCTCGCGCGTCGCCTTCACCGAATCCACCTTCCGCTTGGCCACCGACACCAACAGCCCATCGGTGGCGCGCTCCATGGTCGATGTGGCCGAAGCCCGCAACTGGCAGGCCCTTCGGGTGACGGGCGCCGAAGACTTCCGGCGGATGGTCTGGCTGGAAGCGGCCGCCCGTGGCGTGAAAACCCTGGGCTACGAGCCCAACCTCGCCGACCAAGAGCGCCTCAAGGTGGAGCGCGAGCTGCGGCAGACCAACCGCATCGAACCCGCGCGCGAAGCCGGTGCGGCCCACGGGAACAGCGCAGCCGACAAACCCGCAGGTCGAGGCAGCGGCGGACGAAAGACAGTGCTCGCCGCCATTGAGGCCATCCTCGTGGCCAACCGTGTGCCCGAGACGCGGCGCGAAGCCATCATGGCAGCGGCGGCTGAGAAGCTCGCCCAACGCATCCGCGAGGGCCAGGTGCCCAAGGTCAAGCTTTACGACAAGAACGCGCCATCACAACGGCCCGTCGTCGCGCCAGCGCAGGAGCAACAACGCACCCGCGAACGGTCCGCGCCTGCGCGTTGAGCAGCGCTGTGGAGGCCACCGCTGAAACCGTACCCGCCTACGAGATCGGCGGGCAGCGCTGGGACAGGACAATGCCCGACTTCTCCGAGGCCATCGCCAAAGCCCACGCCCACCACCTGCGGCCGCGTTGCCTTTGCAGGGTCGGCACGCCAACCGTTGAGATGTATGTGGCCCGGCTGAGCGATGGCTACGTCATCAAGCGCATGCCCAGCACCGGCTGGCAGCACGCCACCGATTGCCCGTCCTACGAGCCACCGGCCGAGTTTTCAGGTCTCGGCCAGTTGGTGGGCTCCGCCATCGTTGAAAACCCGGTCACGGGCGTCACGGCGCTCAGGCTGGGCTTCCCCATGAGCAAGCTGCCCGGCCGCCACGTGCAACCGGCGGCGGGCAGCGCCAGCAGTAGCGTGGCCGCACAGGGTCAGAAGCTCGGTTTGCGCGCCCTGCTCCACTACCTGTGGGATCAGGCCGAACTGACCCACTGGAAACCCGGGTTCGCCGGCCGGCGCCACTGGGCCACCGTGCGGCGGCATCTGCTGCAGGCGGCAGAAAACAAAACCACCCATGGTCAGCCACTGCAGGCCAGCCTCTACATTCCGGAAGTGTTTTCGGTGGAACAGCGCGACGCCATCCAGACTCGCCGGCAACGGTTGTGGGCCCGGAGTGCGCCCAGACATGACCAACCCCAGCCCCTGCTGCTCATGGTGGCCGAAGTCAAGGAGATCGCCCCCACCCGGTACGGGCACAAAGCCATCATCAAACACCTCCCTGACCAGGCGTTTGCACTGGACGATGCGCTCTACCGGCGCCTGGGCAGAGGCTTTGAACGCGAACTCACCCTTTGGGGCATGGAGCCCGACCTGCACCTGCTCATGATTGCAACCATCCGGGTGGACGAAGCCGGTACACCGTGCATCGTGGAAATCTCCGTCATGCTCACCACCAGCCAGTGGCTGCCGGTGGACGACGGCTGGGACCGACAACTGGTCGAGGCACTGGTTCGGCAGGGGCGCAGCTTTGTCAAAGGCCTGCGGTACAACACGCCAGGCGATCAGGCGCTGGTATGCGCCAGCTTGCTGGACTGTGGCGCGACGCCCTGCCCTCTGTTCATCGACCGAGAACACAGCGCGGAAGTGGAGATGCTGATCGACTTTTTCGGGCCTATGCCGGACCCCGGCGAGCCGATTTGGCGATGGAACCCAACCCTCGGCGACATGCATGCACTACCTCTTCCGTTTCCGCTTGCAGATCAGGGCCATTCCACATCCGATACCGGAAAATTTCCAGATACCAAAATCACACAGCCGCCATAAACCTATTGTTTAAAAACGACTTTTTAACTTAAAGTCCAGATATTCACCAGACTCATTCCAGATACCAGCCACCATGGTTCAGTTTGTTCACCACCCCCTGCGCCTGCTGAACCCCAGCTTTGACTCACCGCTGCTGGACGTTTTGACAGACCTTGAGCACCTGCGCCGCCTGCAGATTCAGGGCACCACGCCGCTGCCGGTGTTCATGCAGCTCAAGCAGGTGTTCCATGTGCTGGAGAGCCTGGCCTCGGCCCGCATCGAGGGCAACCACACCACGCTGGCCGACTATGTGGAAGCCAGGGTCATCGACGGCCCGAACCTGCCTGAACAGCTGCAGGAGATAGCCAACATCGAGCGCGCCATGCAGCAGGTGGAAGACAGTGTGGACCCCGGCTCCCCGGTGACCGAGCACCTGCTGCGCGGTCTGCACGCCACCACGGTGACCGGCCTCACGCGCGAGGGCGACACCCACCCCGGCGCCTACCGCCAAGGCGCGGTGAAGATTGCGCAGGCAGATCACCTGCCGCCCGAGGCTCCCCAGGTGCCGGACTACATGACCGAGCTGGTGGCCTTCATCAACCGGGCAGACCCGCCCAAGTACGACCTGATGAAGGTGGCGCTGGCTCACCACCGGTTTGCCTGGGTGCACCCATTTGGCAACGGCAATGGCCGCGTGGTGCGCCTTCTCACCTACGCCATGCTCATCAAGTACGGCTTTCGCGTAAACGCCGTGGGCCGGCTGCTCAACCCGGCAGCCGTGTTCTGCGCCGACCGCAACGCCTACTACGCCAGATTGAGCGATGCCGATGCGGGCACTGACGATGCACTGGAACGCTGGTGCGTGTACGTGCTCAGTGGTGTGCGCGACGAACTGACCAAGGTGGACCGCCTGGCCGACTACGAACACCTCAAAGCCAAGGTGCTGCTGCCAGCGGTGAACCACGCCCGCGAGCGACAGCAAATCACTCCACTGGAACAGGCGGTGCTGACCACCACCATCAAGGCAGGCACGGTGAAGGCGGGCGACCTGGAAGCCGCCATGCCCGACCTTAATGCCAACCAGCGCACCTACCAAATACGCAAACTGGTGGACGGCGGCATGCTGCAACCAACCAAACCAGGGGCGCGGCAGTACAGCATCGGTTTCAGCCACAACATGCTGTTGCGCGGGGTGGTTCGCGCGCTGACGGATGAGGGGTTCGTGCCCGCTGCGCTGGTGGAGCCACCTGCTTGAATGACCGCGCCGCAGCGATTGCGGGCGTTCGAAGCCGAGAGACAGCTTCACGGTGCGTGACTTGAAGCCGTCATCGGCTCACCTGAAAGCTGACGGCTGCAATGACCGGAGTCGAGTGCGCTGCGGTCATTCTGCCTGGCAGGCGGCAAGTCGCCACTTCAACCTGCTATGAACGTCTGCTGCTTTAAGGGTCGAACTCGCGCTGTCGAACCTCAGTGGTCGTTCTGAACCGTCCCGGGGGCGGTTCACTGCACTAGGAGAGCTTTCCATCCGATCTGACCCAGGTGGGACTTGGCTCTCCATTTTTGATGCGTGTGCAGCTGCGCTTGCGATGTTTTTCAACCCTTGCATCGGAAACGTGAGAAAATACATCTATTCCATTATCTAATAGTAATTTATCATTGAATATCAACAAGTTACACAAATGTTGGACGAAATGAATGATGCTCAATCAGACTTAGCCCAGCTGATCCGGCTTGCACTTTCAGAGCAGACGGAGGATGTGCGGCTGTTCGTGGCCCGGCTCGTGCGCAAGTACCGCAACACTGACCCGGAACTGGCTGAACAGATGGACTTGTACCTCCGCGCGAAGGCACCCCGCGCAAGCGCTCCAATGCGCAAGGTCGCGCCACCCGTTTCCCCAGCGCAACCACTGCCGGTCGATGACGAATCGAGGTTGTCGCTGCTGAAAGTCTTCAAGGACGATCCCGACCGTGAGCAACCGCTGCTGTCTCTCGACCTGGAAGAAACCTTGAGCCAGTTGATCCAAGAACGCAGACAGACCAAGCGCTTGGCATCGATGGGCCTGAACCCCACGCGTTCGGCCATCTTCGTCGGCCCACCCGGAGTCGGCAAGACACTGACCGCACGCTGGCTGGCGTCTCAACTTGGTGTGCCGCTGTATGTACTCGACCTGACCGCCGTCATGAGCAGCTTGCTCGGGCGAAGCGGGAGCAATCTGCGCGCCGCGCTCGACTTCGCCAAACGCAGCCCCTGCGTGCTGCTGCTAGATGAAATCGACGCTATCGCCAAACGTCGAAGCGACGATACCGACATTGGCGAATTGAAGCGCCTGGTCACGGTCATCCTGCAGGAGGTTGATGAATGGCCTGCCACCGGCTTGTTGCTGGCAGCCACCAATCACGCGGAATTGATTGATCCGGCGTTATGGCGTCGCTTCGACCTGGTGATCAACTTCAAGGCGCCGGAAATGCCTGCTGTCAAACAGGCTATCAAGCGTTTTCTCGGGCCCGACTATGCACTGTTCGGCCGATGGATCGACATCCTCACTTTTGCATTCAACGGCGAATCGTTCAGCGACATTGAGCGGGATCTGCAGCGGTTCCGGCGCGCCGTTGCATTGGGCACTGCTTCGGACGCCGACCTGATTGAGGAGTTCGTCAAATCACGCGCACTCGTCCTGGAACGCCAGGGGCGCATCGATCTGGCTGTCCTGCTGGCCAAGCAGACCCGCCTGTCGCAGCACACCATCTCCGACATCACCGGCGTGAGCCGCGACACGATTCGCAAGTACACCAGCGAGCAGCCTGTCGCAGCCAAGAGAACCTCTAAAGGAAAACCTGAAGCATGAGCCAAACCAATTTTCTGATCGGGCGCGGCGAATTGTTGACGCATGACATAAAGGGGCCAAAGCGCATGCCAGGCAAAGCGGAGGTCTATTCCTTCGCGCAGGCCGCGCAGCGACTGACGCCGCAATTCTCAGCGACTGCGACGGTCCTCGACGCCTTGCCATCGCACGCTTGTCCTGGCGATTTCGGAGTGGCCCGGCTGACGATGAACCCCAGCTACATCGCGCGGTCCTTCTTCCCGACGGCAATGCTGCGTACCGTGGGCCTGGAATCGGTCGGTAGCCGAACCGTGAAGGTGACACCTGGCGGCTGGACCAAGAAGGGCGAGCCCCAGGAATGCACAACGACAGAACTGTTCGTCGCCGGCAAGCGCCAGGCGTTTCGCCACCTCAAGGAGTGGACCCAACAAATCGATTCCGAATCCGACGAAGCGCTCGATCTAGCGCACATTGAGCAGTTTGCCGCATTCACTCCCCGTGAACGCATTGCCGACTACGGCAGCTCCAAGGATCGCTTCTTTGAGGTCGGCATTCACCTGCTGCCCGAGGAAAGCCGCCTGTTCGTCCAGCAGGCTTTTGTGAAATACGCCAAGGAGGTGAGCGTCAAGGTTCACAGCGACCTGGGCTTCACGGCAGGCAACCTGTGGTTCGTACCCGTAGAAGGCAAGCACGACCACATTGGACGGCTTGCCGAGTTTGTCTTCGTGCGCGTCATCCGTCCGGTGCCCAAGCTGCGAGGCATGCGGCCGGTTCACCGAACGGGCGAGGTAACGGTCGGATGTAGCTTGCCGACCGAACAGCCGCTGTCTTCGGAGCCTAAGGTTGCCATCCTCGACGGCGGCTTACCCAAACAACACGCCATCGGCCCGTGGCTGCGTTCTTACCGCGTCCTTGACGAAGACGCGCGGGATGATCCGGCAGGCCTGGAGCATGGCTTGGCCGTCACCTCCGCCTTCCTGTTCGGTCCTATCCAGCCGAACGGCACCGCCGGCCGACCTTTCGCCTATGTCGATCACCTGCGCGTGCTCGACAAAGACGCCGATACAGAAGACCCATTGGAGCTTTACCGGACATTAGGTTTTGTCGAGCAGGTCTTGCTCTCACGTCAGTATCAGTTCATCAACCTAAGTCTCGGACCTGACTTGCCGATCGAAGATACGGACGTTCACGCTTGGACGTCGGTCATCGACGACCTGCTGAGTGATGGCGACACCTTGATGACTGTAGCCATCGGGAATAACGGTCAGATGGATCGTGCCTCCGGCAACGCCCGCGTACAGGTGCCCTCGGATTGCGTCAATGCGTTAGCCGTCGGGGCGGCCGACGACATGGAGGCCAACTGGGCGCGCGCGCCGTACAGTGCGTTCGGCCCTGGCCGCAGCCCGGGCGTCATCAAGCCGGACCTGATGGCGTTCGGCGGCAATGCTGGTAACTACTTCCATGTGCTCTCACCAGGAAAGAAAGCGTCGCTCTCGCCGCAGCTTGGCACCAGCTTCGCTTCTCCGTTTCTGTTGCGCAGTGCGGTCGGCATTCGCGCCATCCTGGGAGCCGAATTGTCGCCGCTGGCGATCAAAGCATTACTGGTACATGCCGCAGACGCTGCGACGCACGACAAGCTCGAAGTCGGCTGGGGCAAGGTGCCCGAAGACCTGATGAGCATCATCACCTGCCCTGAAGGGGTCGCGCGCGTGGTCTACCAGGGAGAGTTGAAGCCCGGCAAATACCTGCGCGCCTCACTGCCATTGCCCATCGGCGGCCTGAAAGGCAGTATCCGCCTCAAGGCGACCTTCTGCTATGCCTCGCCGACCGATCCGCAGGACGCCGCCGCGTACACGCGCGCAGGCTTGGAAGTCGTTTTCCGTCCCAGCGACGAGAAAATCAAGGACGGCAAGGCCAACGCCGACACCAAGAGCTTCTTCGACATGAAGAAATATGCCACCGAGGAAGAGCGGCGCTCTGACATGGGCAAATGGGAAACGGTGCTGCACAGCGCGAAGAACATGCGCGGCAGCACTCTTAAGAACCCCGTCTTCGACATCCATTACAACGCGCGCGAAGCTGGCCACAAGGCGAACGGGCCCGAGAAGATCCGCTACGCACTGATCATCACCGTCGAGGCCCCTAAGCATGTCGACCTCTACAACGAAATCCTGCGCGCCTATGCGAAGACGCTGGTGCCGATCCAGCCGCAAGTGTCGTTGCCGATTCGCATTCGTTAAAACGAACACAGTCACCCTGAACGACCAAACAAGAATACGGGAGTCAAGAAATGCCGGCAGCACTCAAACGCAAGGACAAAGACGGCAAGCGCTACGAGCGGCCACCTGAGATCGAGGCTTGCATCGAGACGCTTGACGCGCTCGACGCAGGGGTTAGGCTTTCGCGGTTCGACGGCGCGTCAAAAAAGCACCCGCAGTATGTGCCCACAGAGGCTGTGCTTCACTTCTTGCGGCGGGCCTGGGTCGATGGAGATCAGGGACAGTTCGAGAAGATCTTTCGTATCCTTTTGAAACGTATTGATCAGTCGCTGTACTCAGCGATCTCTGATAGGCGCATGGACGGTGCAGCAGACATCCGCGATGAAATTCGCAGCCGTTTCGTCGTCCTGCTCACCAGGGACTGCAACGCACACCCTGGTCTACTGGACTTCTACGAGATCCGTTTTGACAAGGCGATGGTTGCGCTTCGAACCACGGTACTGCGCAAGATCGGCCCGGCCACTCGCAAGATCAAGACGGTTCCGTTAGGTAGTCAAGATGGTGAGGGTCCTGAGATTTCCGCTGAAGTCGAATCGGCACTCGAAGATTTTCTGAGTGGTGATCCACAAAAAATTGACGATCCTGCTTTCCGGTTGGTGCTATTCGCTGCGATTGACCAACTACCCCAAGATCAGAAACAGGTCATCGGACTGTTTCTGCAGGGAATTCCAAATCACTCCGAGGATCCAGATGTCATGACAATTGCACGCACGCTCGATTGCGACGAGCGGACGGTTCGCAACAGGAAGGCTCGCGCCTGCAAGGCGCTCAAGGCCATCCTTGAAAAGGAAGCCGAACTATGAACACCGAAAATTCCAGACTCGACGAAGAAGAGGTTCTCCATGCGTTTTCCGTCGAGCCTCGACATGACCGCGCCACGTTGGAGCATTACTTGAACCAGTACCCGGAACATGCGCTGGCCCTCGTGGATTGCTCGATTGAACTGATGATGGATGCCTCCCACTCCGGCGACGAGGTTCAGGTTTCGTCAGATCAGGTCGTCGATCAGGCTTGGCGGCAATTCCAGGCAGCAATGGGGTCGGCACAAGGCGCTGCTGCTACCGCCAACCCCTTTGCGCAGTTGCAACCCACAGCGTTCAAGTCAATGGCCAAGAGGTTAGACGTCAGCAATTTGTTCTTGATTCGCGTGCGTGAACGGGCGATTGATGCCGCCACCGTTCCCCGACGCTTCGTTCAGCAGCTCGCTGCCGAACTTGGCGCGACCGCTGATGCTGTTTCAGCCTATCTGCATAGCCCGCCCACCATGGCGGCCAGCCTGAGTTTTCGATCCAACGTGAAGCCCGAAGTGGCCGCCCAGATACCGTTCGATCAAGCGGTCGAGACGTCCCAGCTGACACCTGCCCAAAAGGAAGCTCTGCAGGCGTTGCGAGACTGATCATGGATGCAACCGAGGCCGCACGGCGCGAGGCGGAACGCATCCACCAAGCTGCGGTCGCGGACGGTGTTGACCCTTGGAACCTGCTCGAACTCGTCGGCCGCGAAGCGGCTCGGCGAGATCTCGAGATGTATGCGTTAGCGACTGGTGACTCGGCACTGAAAGGCGGGCGGGCAGTGCTCGACCGTCAAGCTGAGTGCATCCTGTATGAAGACATCGGTACGTCGTTCGACCGCGCTTTTCTGATAGCGCACGAACTGGGACATTTCGTCTTGGAGGGCGACGCTCAGAACGTGGTGACGGAGGAAGTCGAACCCGACCGTTCGGCCGAAGATGCACCTGTCGGCGTGGAACGCGTGCTCGACTACGGCGCCAGGGAACGCCGAGAGGTCCGAATGGATCTGTTTGCGCGCGAACTCCTGCAGCCGCGTTCAGTGGTGCGACACCACCACATCGACTGCGGTTGCTCCTCCGCCGACATCGCCACACGCCTCGGAGCACCCTTGCAAGTGGTCCAGCAGCAACTGCTGGATGCGCTGCTCTTGCCGAGCGAGCCATCCGCCGTCGTGGAGCCTACCGCAGCAGTTGCCGTGCCCACCCCCGACCCTACCCAGATGGAGGCGGCCAACCATCGCAACACGGCATTTCAGTTACAGGCAGGCCCCGGAACTGGCAAGACCCGCACACTGGTGCAGCGCATCGAGAGTCTCCTGGCTGAGGGCGCGGACCCGATGTCCATCCTTGTTCTCACGTTCTCCAACAAGGCGGCGAACGAGTTATGCGAGCGGATCGCCGCCCGGAATCCGCAGGCTGCCGCAGCGATGTGGATCGGTACGTTTCATGCATTCGGCCTGGATATCGTGCGCCGTTTTCACGACAAGCTCGGACTTCCCGCCAACCCCCGCCTCATTGATCGATCCGAAGGCATCGAACTGCTGGAGGACGAGCTGCCGCGGCTATCGCTGCGCCACTTCCGGAACTTGTGGGATCCGGCGCTTGATCTCAGTGACATGCTCAGTGCGATTTCACGCGCCAAGGACGAAGTGGTCGATGCCGCCGGCTACCGGGCATTGGCCGTGGCCATGGCACAGAGTTGCGGTACGGATGCCGAGGCGATGAAGAGCGCCGAGAAGTGCATGGAAGTTGCCTTGGTCTACGAGACTTACGAGCGCCTGATGACAGCGAGGCAACTGATCGACTTCGGCGATCTGGTTGCCCAACCTGTGCGACTGGTGGAAACCGACGCCGAGGTGAGAAGTGCTTTGCGCGCGAGGCACAGCCATGTGCTGGTAGACGAATACCAGGACGTCAACCGCTCGTCTGTGCGCCTTCTAAAAGCCATTGTGGGCGACGGGCGAAACCTTTGGGTTGTTGGAGACGCGCGGCAATCCATCTACCGCTTCCGTGGCGCATCGGCCACCAACATGGCTCAATTCACCTTGGATTTTCCCGGAGCGCAAATCGCCCAACTCGGCGTCAACTATCGTTCTCGACAAGAGGTCATCAATGCCTTTACTGCCTTCTCCGGCACGATGAAAGCATCCACTGGCTCCATGCCATTGCATCTGAATGCAAGCCGCGGGGCTTCGGGCGCCAGGCCAGAGTTCAAGGTTGTGCGCTCAACGGAAGACGAAATCTCAGCGGTGGCTGCCACGATCAAGCATCAACAGGAAACCGGCACTGCATTCCGTCAACAAGCGCTCCTTTGCGCATCCAATGCCCGCCTGAGCGAAATTGCCGAGGGCCTCGAAGCCAGAGGCATTCCGGTGCTTCACCTCGGGAGTCTGTTCGAACGGCCGGAGATCAAGGATCTCCTCGCCATGCTCTCGATGTTGAGTGACCCCTATGCCGTTGGGCTGGTGCGCATATCAACGATATCGACATACGAACTGCCGCTGCCAGATGTCATGCAGATTATCGAAGGGCTGCGGGAAAGCAAAGTTGCGGCTCTCGATTGGCGCCTCGCCAAAAACTGGCCACCGGAACTCGCGGAAGACAGCAAGGCGGCACTGACCCGTACCGCCATGCTTTTTGACGGGGTGAGCCCGATGGGCAATCCTTGGAGCATCTTGACCACCTGGGTGATAGATCGACTCGGCCTCGCCAAGTCGCTCTATCTGGCAGGCGATGCGCACAGCAGGATGAAGGGCTTGGCACTGTGGCAGTTCCTCAACTTCTGCCGGCAACAACCCGCCGGCGCCGGTGCACCTTGCATGCGACTTCTCGATCGTATTCGCCGCTTGGTCCTGCTTTCGGAAGATCGTGGATTGCGCCATTTGCCAGGTGTTGCCGACGGCATCGATGCCGTCCGCCTGATGACGATCCATGCCAGCAAGGGGCTTGAGTTCCACACAGTGCATATTCCTGGCATGGTGACCTCGGGCTTGCCGCGCAACAACATGGCACCGCGCTGCGTGCCACCCGACGGGCTCATTCACGGCTCCGACGGAATGACCGGACTGGAGGCGGTGAAGGCGGGGCACGACGAAGAAGAGGAATGCCTGTTCTTCGTGGCCCTGTCTCGCGCGCGCGATCGGTTGTTTCTCTACGCGTCGTCAGTCCAGTCGGATGGCAGAACGCGCAACCCTTCCAAGTTCATGCCTTCCATCCTGCATCACTTGATCCAACCGCCGGTTCCGGCGCAGCGCCATGCAGGATTGCGAGCGGCGTCAGCCCTACAGATTGTTTGGGAGCAGAAGCCGGTCTGGACCGACAGTCAGGTCAACCTATTCGAACGATGTCCACGCCGGTTTCTCTATACCCACGTCATGAAACTTGGAGGCCGCCGCACGGAGACGGCCTTCATGAAGATGCACAACGTTGTCGCGGATGTGTTCGATTGGCTCAAGACCGTGCATGCGCTGGCGGTGCCGACCGAAGCCGAACTCGGCGCACGCTTCGACCAGGCATGGCAAGCCAAGGGATCGGTCGATCATGGCTATGCGGAAGACTACCGCCGCATCGCTCGGCGGCTTGTGGATGTTGTCGTCGAGACCCGCAGTCGCGGCGTACCAGCTCCCGCGACTCCAATCTCGCTCGGCTGGGCGGAAGGCGAAATACTTGTCCGACCGGACAGTGTCGCCCGAGGGGACAAGGGGCAAGTCGTCGTTCGGCGCGTCAAGACCGGGAAGCCACGATCCAATGCCTTCGATGACATCGAGTACACCTTGCTTCACCTCGCGACCACGCAGGCTTACGGCGGATCGGCCCAGGTCGAGGTGACCTACCTGACCAGCGAGACAACGCAGCCGATGGAGATCACCGAGCGAAAACTCAAGACGCGCAGCGAGAAAGTCCAGGATTTCGTCAGGCGTGTCCGCGCTGGCGACTTCCCTGTAAAGGAAGAAGCGCGCACTTGCCCGCGGTGCCCCAACTTCTTCATCTGCGGTGACCTCCCGGCTGGCGCGATCACCATAAAAAAAGTTTGATTCAGCTTTCCGGTCCGGATTTCGGCCGCGATTGACTTAGTGGAGGCCAAGAAAACTGCAATCCCGCAGATGGCCGACAGAAAGTCAATCAAATGCAAACGCAAAATCCTGGCGATGACAGCCATATCCCGCTCGAAGACGTAGGCGCAGCCATCCACGAAGGCCGTGGTCTTCGCCTGGCACACCTCTACCGCATCGTGGTGGCCGATGAACAGCTCAACGAGCGCAACCTGGATCTGAGTGATCCGGTCCCCACCGGCCGCCAGATCCTTCAGGCTGCCGGAGTTCGCTCGGTGGCTGACTACAGCATCTATGCGATCCTGCCATCGGGCGAATTCGAAGATCTGCGTCTCGACGAGACGTACGACTTGCGTGAACGCGGCGCAGAACGTTTCGTCGTCTTCCAGACGGACCGCGCATTCAAGTTCGCGATCGACGATCGCCAAATGGAATGGGGCAAGCCCTCGATCAGCGGCAAGATCTTGAAGGCGTTGGCTGGCGTTCCGACCGACACCTACGACGTCTACCTCGAAGTGCGTGGTGGCGGCCAGGACGTTCTCATCCGTGACACCGACTTGATCGACCTCGGCAAGCCGGGCGTCGAGCGCTTCATCACGCTAATCCGCGACACGACGGAAGGACTGGCGGCGCTGCCGGAGGCCGATCAGCGCTATCTGGACAGCCACGGCTTCGCCGTGGAAGTGATCGGTGACGGCACGCACACGGGTGTTGTGTTGAAGCAGATGCAACTGCCGCAAGGCAAGTTCAACCACCCGGCTGCCGACGTGTTGGTGATCCTGCCGCCCGGCTATCCCGACGTGGCGCCGGACATGTTCTTCTGCGACCCCTGGTTGACGCTGGTGTCCGCTGGACGCTACCCGACATGTGCGGATCAGCCGCACGCTTTCATGGGCCGCAACTGGCAACGCTGGTCTCGCCACAACACCAACTGGCGGCCGGGTGTCGATGGCTTGCACACGATGATCAAGCGCATCGAGCACGCACTGGCGGAGGCCAAGTGATGTCGGCCGCAGCGCTGGACATCATCTTGCTGGAATCCCATGAAGCGGCGCTGCGTGCGCTGCTTCATCGGGAGAACGGCTCGGAGGCAGCGGCCTATGTGCTGTTCGGCAAGGCCGAAATCGCAGCAGACCCATGGTCCAATCAGCCGCGCATCCGCCTGATCTCTCACGAGGTGGTGCCGATCACGCCCGACGAGATGGTGTCGTCTTCCTCCGTGCATGTGACGTGGTCGACGCAGGGATTCATGCGGCTGCTGGGCCTGGCGCAGCACCGAAACCTCGTTCCTGGGCTGGTTCACACACATCCTGGCGCGAACGCGTTCTTCTCCGGCCAGGATGATCGCAACGAAGCTGAACTGGCGCGCACCACCCTCAACAAGGGCGCACAGGGGCTTGCCAGCATGGTCTTCGGTCAGCACGATGCCATCGTGGGGCGCCTGTGGACATCGGCCAAGGCGTCCACGCAAGCTTCGTCCATCTCCTTTGTCGGAAGCCAGATCAAGATCTGGCGCGTGGACGCTGAGCGTGACGATACGGAGTTTCTGGCTCGACAGGCAGCGCTGTTCGGCAAAGGATTCAACCCCATCGTGAGGGCGCTGCGCGTCGGAGTGATCGGTTGCGGTGGTACGGGCAGTGCAGTGGTTTCCCTGCTGACCCGGCTGGGTGTAGGCCACCTGGCGTTGATGGATAACGACACGATCGACACGACCAATCTCAATCGTGTCCACGGATCGCGCGCCGCCGATGTGCCCGCGAAGCTGGCCAAAGTGGACATCCTTGCACGCGAAATCGAGGCGTGCGGCTTGGGCAACCACGTAGTCACCCGGCGGGCGTGGGTGGGCGATCCATCGCTGCGCGACGTTCTACGGTCTTGCGACGTGATTTTCGGCTGCACCGATGACAACCAGGGGCGTCTCACGCTGAACCGGCTTTCCCACTACTACGGGATCCCGCTGATCGACGTGGGGTTGCGTATGCGGTCGGCCAAAAGCGGCGTGGACTACGACATGACGGGTCGAGTCACGACAATCCGGCCGGGCAATCCTTGCCTGATGTGTCTTGGCGTCGTCAACGCCCAGCGTGCCGCCGCCGAAGGTTTGCAGCGCAATGATCCCGCGGAGTTTGAACGCCGCAAGGCTGAGGCGTATGTAGAAGGCGGCGGCGACCCAGCCCCGGCAGTGGTCACGTTCACAACCAGCATTGCTTGCGCCGCGGTGGATGAGCTGATCCAGGGTTTGACAGGTTTTCGCGGCCCAGGCGGCATGGTGCACAACCGCATTCGCCGATTCGACCGTGTGGAGGATCGTTCAATGACGTGCCGGCCGGTTGCGACATGCCCTGTTTGTGGAACCGAAGCCACTTGGGGCCGCGGTGACGTGAACCCCTTTCTTGGCGTGATCGGGTGACTATATGACGCGCCTTTTTGCATTGATGCTGCGCCGATTTGGTCTCCTGGACTTCAACTTTCTCGTGAAACGAGTAGATCGACATCCGGGCAAAGCCGAGATTCCGGCGGGTGAGCTGTGGTTGGTTGTGGACGGCGGCATAAAGAAATGGGCATGCCTGAGTTGCCCAGGTGGGTGCGGTGTGCAGATATCACTTTCGCTGAATCCCGAACGTCGTCCACGTTGGGAGGTTGATCAAGACTTTTGGCAGCGACCTACCGTTTCGCCGTCTATTCATCAACAGAGAATGTGCAGATGCCATTTTTGGATCCGGAGTGGATTGATTGAGTGGTGCAAGACTTAAGTTGAATTGCCGGATGCTGACCTGCACACAGCTGAGGCTGTTTCTGAACAAAGCAGCCGATCGACCCAGCGGATCCCGAACAGCAGATTTCGACGGCTGCCGTCACTCGACCGTGAAATCTGAGTGTCAGCAACCAGCGGCCTTCAAGCGACCTTCAATTTTTTAAGTACGGCTGTGCAGCGACAGCAGCCGGTGGGCACTGCCAGGTAGTCTCATGCTGATTGCCACGAAGCGGCTGTTCAGTTTGGCGCCGCGTAGTGGCCGCGAGCGGCAGCGGTGCGTCTTAGTGCGGTCATCCCATCGAGTTGATGGGTTCCCGAGCATGCGCTTGAGAGGCACTGGCATCTTGCGCTGAGTCAAGTCTGAAAAGCTCAGTCACCCGAGTCCGTGGACTGCGCTTGAGCGCGGCGGCCAACCTGCGCATTCGGCCAGAACCGGTCGATTGGCTTTGCCGAATCGATGACCTCTTCTAAACAATGTCGGTTGGAGTAGCAGGACGAACCTGCCGCCACTGCTGTCTGTTGTCCCTCAATTACATGGACAGCTTGGCAATGACGTGAAAAGCAAGGGTTAACCCGTTATCCCTATCTCAGCTATGGTCATCCTCGAACCGAGCCGGCCACCCCGGCAGAAATCTCGTTTGAGAGCGCCCGCAGCCGTGGCACGTAGCGGGTAGCGATCTCCCGATCTGACACCACGTTTTGCTGAAGAACGAGATTGATGGCGCCAATGGCGTGGTGGCCCACGAGTATCGGGAAGGCGATGGCGACCACGCTCGCTTCCGACGCCCATTCCCCGCGGTTCATCGAATAGCCGCGCTTTCTCGTCTCTCGGATGATCCGTTTCACGTAGTCCCCATCGCGCGCCAACGCACCGATCGCATCCGTTCTGACACGCAGCAAAGCCAGGGTGGCCTCTCGTTCTTCCACGTCGCACCAACTGAGCCAGGCACGGCCCAGTGAAGACACCAACATGGGAATTCGGATCCCAATCGTGGCTCGGTGTTGAGACAGCAGGCTGGCGCGGTGGGTCGATTCCCGCACGATCATGAAGCCCCCATCGGGCGTGGCCAGATCGCTGGGCCATGACAGTGCGCGCAAGTGGTCTTTCATGGCCGGCGCGGCCACCTGGTCGATCCAGTCCACCGCCACATAGCCTTCTGACAGGCGCCGAACTTCAAAGCCGAGCGAATAAAAGGTGCCTTCGTCCTTTTGGTGGACAAATCCCTCTCCCCGCAATGTTTCCAGCAGACGTTTGACCGTGGTGCGATGAATGCCCGTGTGCCGCGCAAGGTCGGTCACGCTGCCAACACCGCCAGGCATTTCATTGAGTGCGCGCAGCACCGCCAATCCTCGGGTCAGACCCCGGACTTCCCGGTACGTGGTGGCGTCTTCTGCAATGGGGGCGAAATTCTTCATGGTGCACTCTGTGCACAGACTATACGCGTCTCGACAGCTCCAAGACACTGCGTCGCACTGCAGGAAAACCTGCGGAATCCGATCAGTTCCAAACGTCCAGGAGACAACATGTCGATCAACCGTCGCGAAATCTTTTCATTGGCTGCACTGGGTCTCGGTATGGCGTTGAGCCAGCCCGCTCTGGCTCAAGAGTGGCCCGCACGCCAACCGCTGCGCATCATCGTGCCGTACCCGGCGGGAGGCAATGCCGACTCGGCTGCGCGTGCAATTGCCGAAATCGTGTCCACCAACATCAAGCAGACGGTGATCATCGACAACCGCCCCGGTGCGTCGTCGATCATCGGGACCGAGGCCGTTTCACGCGCACCTGCCGACGGCTACACGCTGGGCGTGGTGTCCGACTCGCACGCCATCAATCACGCAATGGCCAAGCTGCCCAAGTCGGCCGACATTCTGGGCGCCAAGGTGCCTTATGACGCCGTGCGCAACTTCGTACCGGTCGCCGGGATGATCCAGGTGCCCCTGGTCCTGGTGGTCAACCCCAAGGTGTCCGCGCGCAGCGTCAAAGACCTGGTGGCCATGTCCACCAAGGCACCAGGCACCAATTTCGGCACCATGGGCACGGGCAGCCCCTGGTCCATCCACATGCACCAGCTGAACAACCTGACAAAGGGCGCCTTTGTCGACGTGCCTTACAAGGGTCTCGCGCCAGCCGCGACCGACCTGCTGGCCGGGCAGATCGACACCATGGTGATGCCGGTTCACTACGCCGCGCAGCACATCCGCGCGGGCAAGCTGGTGGCCCTGGCCACACTGGGCGCCCAGCGCCACCCGATGTTGCCCGATGTGCCGACGCTGGCCGAGGCGGGTTACCCCGGCCTGAGCATCGCCAACTACCTGTACTTCGTGGCACCTGCGGGTACTCCACAACCCGTCGTGGATCGCCTCTCGCGCGAGATCAACGCCGCACTGCGCCTGCCGGCGATGCGCGAAAAGATGATCACTTCGGGCGACCCGTATCCCTCCGAACCCAGCGAACTGTCCGCACGGCTCCTGCGCGACATCGACGCGTATGGAACGGTGATTCAAGCCACCGTCAAGTAACCCTTTGGAGGTCCTCATGAAACCCATGGAAGAAACCGACGTTGTCGTCATCGGCTCAGGGCCGATGGGCGCAACTGCCGCACTCGCCCTGGCCCGCTACGGTGTGCGCGTTCAGATGGTGAACCGCTACAACTGGACCGCCAACACCCCGCGGGCCCACATCACCAACCAGCGCGCGGCCGAAGTGCTGCGCGACCTGGGCGTGGAAGCCGACACGCGGCGCGAAGCCACGCCCTGGGAATGGATGGGTGACACCTTGTTCACCACCAGCCTCGCCGGGCCGGAGATTGCCCGGCTGCGAACCTGGGGCACGGGTGAGAAGCGTATCGGTGACTACCTGCAAGGCAGTCCCTGCACGATGCTGGACATTCCGCAAGACAAGATGGAGCCGATCCTGGTCAAGCACGCGGCGGCACATGGCGCGGAGCTGTCCTTCAACACCGAATACCTCAGTCATGAGCAGGACGCCACGGGTGTCACGGTTTTGCTGCGCGACGTGAAGACCGGCCAGGAGCGTCAGGTACGCGCGCGCTACCTGGTGGGGGCTGATGGTGCCAGGTCCAAGGTCATGGATGACGCTGGCCTGAAGGTCGAAGGTCAGTTGGCCCGCGCGGGAACAGCGTATGTGCTGTTCCGTGCCGACCTGACGCGCTACGTGGCCCACCGCCCCAGCATCCTGTACTGGATCGTCACATCCAATGCCGCCTTTGGCGAGATCGGCATGGGACTGATGCGAGCCATTGATCCCTGGGACAAATGGATCGCTGGCTGGGGCTTTGACATGGAAAAAGGCGAGCCGGATTTTTCACCCGAAGAGGTGTTGAAAAAAGTCCGACTCCTCGTGGGCGACCCGAACCTCGAGATCGAAATCGAGACCACGTCGGTCTGGCACGTCAACCAGGCCTATGCACCGGTGTATTCCAGGGGCCGTGTGTTCTGCGGCGGTGATGCCGTGCACCGCCACCCGCCGTCGAGCGGGCTCGGGTCCAACACCTGCATGCAGGACGCCTTCAACCTGGCCTGGAAGCTCGCCTATGTGGTCAAGGGCCACGCTGGCGAGAAACTGCTGGACTCCTACTCACTGGAGCGGGCACCTGTGGGAGAGCAGATCGTTAAGCGCGCCAACCAGTCGCGTGTGGACTACGGCCCGCTCAATCAGTGCTTCCGTGACAAAGAGGCGGCCGACCCAGTGGCCGCAGGCCTCACCCAACTGGCTGATCCAGGCCCCGCGGGAATCGCGCGGCGGGAGGCATTGGCCAAAGCGCTGGATCTCAAGAACTACGAGTTCAACGCCCAGGGCGTGGAGCTGAATCAGCGCTGTGTGTCTGGTGCCGTGATGGCCGATCCACAGGCAGGTGAAGAGGTGTGGAAGCGCGACCCGCAGCTGTACCTTCAGGCCACGACGCGACCCGGCGCCAAGATCCCGCACGCCTGGCTGATCGGTGCCGGTGGTCGCCGCGTGTCCACCTTGGATCTGGTGGGCAAGGGCCGCTTCACACTGGTGACCGGCATCGCGGGCCACGCCTGGGTCAAAGGCGCCCAATCCCTGGACCTCCCGTACTTGGACACCCTGGTCATCGGCGCAGCTGGCGCGCAGGATGTCTATTGCGATTGGCAAGCGGTGCGTGAGATCGATGAAGCCGGCGCGCTGCTGGTCCGTCCGGATGGGGTCGTCGCATGGCGACACCACACGGGCGTCGCCGATGCCAACGAGGCATGGAAGGCGCTGGAGAAGGCCCTGACGGCCGTGCTGTCCAAGTCGCTGGAGCTGGCATGAGCGCCCGAGCCTTCTTGGGCATGTCCCATACGCCGCTGATGGGACTCAACCCCATCGGCCCGGCTGTGGAACACGCTCTGCAGGGCGCCATTGCCGCCGCTCGCGAGCAGGCTCTGGCGTTCAACCCCGAGCTGATCGTGCTGGTCGCGCCCGATCACTACAACGGGTTCTTCAATGAACTGATGCCGCCTTTCTGCGTGGGCACCCAAGCGCACTCGGTGGGCGACTACCTGACGCCTCCCGGTGACCTGAAGGTCGATGGCACTGCGGCTGAAGCCCTGGTGCATTCGCTGATGGACGCGGACTTCGATGTCGCGCTGTCGCGTCGCATGCAGGTGGACCACGGGTTTGCGCAACCCCTGCAACTGCTGTGGGGTGATCTGGATACGCCACCGGTGATTCCCGTCTTCCTCAACGCGGTGGCGCCGCCCGGCATTCCGCGCCTGCGCCGTTGCCGCGCGCTGGGTGAGGCCATCGGGCGATACATGGAGGGCGAAACGCGTCGCACCTTGTTCATCGGGTCGGGCGGACTTTCGCACGAGCCACCCGTGCCCATGTTGTCGGACCCGGACCCCGCTGTTCGCGATCGCATCACCCTGCGCCAGAACCCCACAGCAGCAGAACGCGAGGCCAAGACGCAACGCGTGATGGCCGCTGGCATGGCACTGGCCTCGGGGCAGAGCGCCATGAAACCACTCAACCCGGCGTGGGATCAGCGCTGGATGGACGCACTGGCCGGCGACAGCACCGCACTGGATGCCTTGTGCGCGATGTCGGAAGACACGATCTCTCAGGAGGGCGGCCGATCGGCCCACGAGTCCAAGAGCTGGCTGGTCGCGCGCAGCGCCTTGCCCGGCCTGGTTGCACCTCGCTGCATCCAGCGGCACTACCAGGCCATTCCCGAGTACATCGCCGGTTTCGGTGTCATGTGGCTTGAGCCCAACCTCTGAAGGAATCTCCATGGATACCCGCATTGAAGCGTGGGCCGAGCGCCTGCGCACAGCCGAATCACGCAACGAACCGATCCCGCCGCTGCGCGACGAAATTGGCGCCGACCCACAAGGCCACACGGCCTATGCCATCCAGATGGCCAATGTGCGCCACGCGGTGTCCCAGGGGCGCCGCATCGTGGGTCGCAAGATCGGCCTGACCTCCCTCGCAGTCCAGAAGCAGCTGGGCGTGGACCAGCCGGACTTCGGCACCCTGTTCGCCGACATGGTGTACGGCGACGATGAAGAAATCCCGATGGTTCGCACCCTTCAACCCAAGGTGGAAGCCGAGGTGGCTCTGGTGCTCGGGCGCGATTTGCCCGGAGCCGACACCACGCTGGTGGACCTCATCTCCGCAACCGACTACGTGCTGCCCGCCATCGAGATCGTCGGCAGCCGCATCGCTGGTTGGAACATCCGCTACACCGACACCGTGGCCGACAACGCCTCCAGCGGCCTTGTTGTTCTCGGTGGTGTTCCGACCAAGCTGGCTGGACTGGATCTGAAGCTCAGCACGATGAGCATGCTGCGCGGCGAAGAAGTGGTGTCCAGCGGCAGCGGCGCTGCCTGCCTCGGTCATCCACTGAATGCGGCGGTGTGGCTCGCTCGCAAGCTGGCCTCGCTGGGGCAACCCCTGCGAGCGGGTGACTTGGTGCTCAGCGGTGCGCTCGGCCCCATGGTGCCCGTCAACCCCGGCGACCGCTTCGAGGCGCGCATCGATGGCGTGGGCACGGTGCGCACCCGCTTCTCTGCGGCCTGATGGCCGCCACCTCAAAGGAAACCCCATGACCCGCAAACTCAAAGCCGCCATCGTTGGCAGCGGCAACATCGGTACGGACCTGATGATCAAGATCCTGCGCCACGGCCAGCACATCCAGATGGGCGCCATGGTTGGCATTGACGCGGCCTCCGACGGCCTGGCCCGTGCCGCCCGCATGGGCGTGGCCACCACACACGAGGGCGTGGCCGGCCTCACCCGCATGCCCGAGTTCGCCGACATCGACATCGTGTTCGATGCCACCAGCGCCAGCGCCCACATCCAGAACGATGCCTTTCTGCGAGGCCTGAAGCCCGGCATCCGCCTGATCGACCTGACGCCTGCGGCCATTGGCCCGTATTGCATCCCAGTGGTCAACGGCGAGGACCACCTCGACGCGTTCAACGTCAACATGGTCACCTGCGGCGGTCAGGCCACCATTCCCATGGTCGCGGCGGTCTCGCGCGTGGCCAAGGTGCACTACGGCGAGATCGTCGCCAGCATCTCCAGCAAGAGCGCCGGTCCCGGCACGCGCGCGAACATCGACGAGTTCACCGAGACCACATCCAAAGCCATCGAGGTGGTGGGCGGTGCTGCCAAGGGCAAGGCCATCATCGTGCTCAACCCGGCCGAGCCGCCGCTGATCATGCGCGACACGGTCTATACGCTGAGCGACCTCGCCAGCGAGGACGCCATTGCCGCATCGATCGAACGCATGGCCGCCGACGTGCAGGCCTACGTGCCCGGCTACCGCCTCAAGCAGAAGGTGCAGTTCGACCGCATCGACGGTCTGAACATCCCTGGCATCGGCAAGAACCTGAACGGCCTCAAAACCTCCGTCTTCCTGGAGGTCGAAGGTGCAGCCCACTACCTGCCCGCCTATGCCGGCAACCTCGACATCATGACCAGCGCCGCGCTGCGCACCGCCGAACACATGGCCGCACGCATGCTGGCCGCCGTGGTCGCCTGAAGGAGAAACCCATGACCACCAAAAAGATCTACATCTCCGACGTCACGCTGCGCGACGGCAGCCACGCGATCCGCCATCAGTACAGCGTGGCGCAGGCCATGCAAATCGCCAAGGCACTCGACGAAGCCAAGGTCGATTCCATCGAAGTGGCGCACGGCGACGGCCTGCAGGGTGGCAGCTTCAACTACGGCTTCGGGGCGCACACCGACATCGAGTGGATCGAAGCCGTGGCCAGCGTGGTGAAGCACGCCAAGATCGCCACGCTGCTGCTGCCCGGCATTGGCACCGTGCACGACCTCAAGGCTGCCTACGACGCGGGGGCCCGCATCGTGCGTGTGGCCACCCACTGCACCGAAGCCGACATCTCGCGCCAGCACATCGAGTACGCCCGCCACCTCGGTATGGAAGCGGTGGGCTTCCTGATGATGAGCCACATGCAGACGCCTGAGGGCCTGGCCCAGCAGGCCAAGCTGATGGAGAGCTACGGTGCCACGGTCTGCTACGTGGTGGACTCCGGTGGCGCGCTCAGCATGAACGACGTGCGCGACCGCTTCCGCGCCTTCAAGGACATGCTCAAGCCCGAGACACAAACCGGCATGCACGCCCACCACAACCTGAGCCTGGGTGTGGCCAACAGCATCGTCGCCGTGGAAGAAGGCTGCGACCGGGTGGACGCCAGCCTGGCCGGCATGGGCGCGGGTGCGGGCAACGCGCCACTGGAGGTGTTCATCGCCGCCGCGGCCCGCCTGGGCTGGAACCACGGCTGCGAGCTCTACAAGCTCATGGATGCGGCCGACGACATCGTGCGCCCGCTGCAGGACCGGCCGGTGCGCGTGGACCGCGAGACGCTGGCGCTGGGTTACGCCGGGGTCTACAGCAGCTTCCTGCGCCACTCCGAAGTGGCCGCCCAGAAATATGGCCTGAAGGCGGTGGACATCCTGGTCGAGCTGGGCAAACGCCGCATGGTCGGCGGTCAGGAAGACATGATCGTTGACGTCGCGCTGGACCTGCTCAAGGCGCAAGAGCACGAGCGCATCCACGCGCAACCGGTGATGAGCGAGGCAGGCTGAAAACGCTGCCATCGCCGTCAACGTCATCCCCCATCCACACCCCACACGGACACACCATGAACACGCCCATCAACGAGGCGGCGAGCAGCCGCTTCATCACCATCGAAGAAAACGGCCAGCCTCTCAAGCTGCACTACAACGATGTCGGCCAGGGTGACCGCACCGTGGTCATGTTGCACGGGTCGGGCCCAGGTGCCAGCGGCTGGGCCAACTTCCATCGCAACATCGAACCCATGGTGCAGTCGGGTTGCAGGGTGATCCTGCTCGACTGCCCGGGATGGAGCAAGAGCGACAGCATCGTGAGCACCGGCTCGCGTTCCGAACTCAACGCACGCTGCCTCAAGGCCGTGCTGGACGGTCTGGGGATCGACAGGGTGCAAGTGATCGGCAACTCCATGGGCGCACACAGTGCCGTGGCGTTCGCCCTGGCCAACCCGGCGCGCACGGACAAGCTCGTGCTCATGGGCGGTGGCACCGGTGGTCCCAGCCAGTTTGTGCCCATGCCCACCGAAGGCATCAAGCTCATTGGTGCACTCTACCGTGAGCCCACGGTGGAGAACATCAAACGCATGATGAACGTCTTCGTATTCGATGCCAGCAGCCTCACCGAAGACCTCTACCAGCAACGCCTGACCAACATCCTGGCGCGACGCGATCACCTGGAGAACTTCGTCAAGAGCGTGGAGGCGAACCCCAAGCAGTTCACCGACTACGGCCCCCGTCTGGGTGAGATCGAGGCCCCCACGCTGGTGATTTGGGGCCGTGACGACCGCTTCGTACCCCTGGACATCGGGCTGCGCGTCATCTGGGGCATTCCCAACGCCGAAATGCATATCTTCAACCAGTGCGGCCACTGGGCGCAGTGGGAGCACGCCGACAAGTTCAACCGCATGGTCACCGAGTTCCTGGCGCCGTAGCCCAGGCACTGACCCAACGCATTGCTCACCCCCCCCCGCCATGCCTGGTCCGCGTGGCGTCACATCACCAACCACAAGGAGACAACATGACCAAGATGATGCGTGCAGCTCGCCTGCACAAGATTGGCGACCCGTTCCAGATCGACACCATTCCCATCCCGGAGGTCCGCCCGACCGATGTACTGGTGGAGGTGAAGGCGGCAGGCGTGGTGCCCAACCTGCGCAACGTCGTCACGAACTACCCGCAGTGGTTTCCCTTCCTGCCCTTGCCCCAACTGCCCGCCATTTACGGTCTCGATTCGGCGGGCATCGTCAGCCAGGTCGGCAGCCAGGTGCGATCCGACATCAAACCCGGTGACCGCGTCTATGTGAATCCAGGTCTGTCTTGTGGCAGCTGTCAGGCCTGCCGGCGCGGCGACCACATCAACTGCACCGCCTACACCTTTCAAGGCTACTTTGGCTTTGGTCCGGGTTCGCAGCAGATCTACGAAGACTATCCCTATGGCGGCTTTGGGCAGTACCTCACAGCCCCCGCTGCCAATCTGGTCAAGCTGCCCGATTCGATCAGCTTCGAACAAGGCGCCCGTTTTGGCTATCTGGGTACCTCGTACTCGGCGTTGCGCAAGGCGCAGTTCTCGCCCGGGCAGACGGTGCTGGTCGATGGTGGCACGGGCACCCTGGGCCTGGGTGCCGTCATCCTGGCGCTGGCCATGGGTGCGGCCAAGGTCTTTGCCACAGGGCGCAATCAGGCTCTGCTGAAGAAGCTGCACCAGCTCGATCCGAATCGGGTGGTTCCGATCACCTTGGGCGAGCGCCCCACTGCAGAGATCGTGATGGAAGCCACTGGCGGGTACGGCGTGGACGCGCTGATCGAGACACTGGGTCCCAACGCGCCAGTGGCGACCGTTCTGGATTCATTCAACGCGCTGCGTCGCGGCGGCAAGGCCATCAACATCGGCGGTGTGGCCGACCCGATTCCGCTGGAGCCGTTCCCGCTCATGTGCCTGCAGAAGTCGTACATCGGCTCCCTCTGGTTCACCACGGCCGAGGGACAAGACATGGCCGCCATGGCCCACGCCGGCACGCTGAACCTCGGCGTGTTCGAGCACGAGCGCTTCCCACTCGACCAGGTCAACGAAGCCCTGGACGCAATCGACAAACGCGGCGGCGGGTTCACCAACGTCGTGATCATGCATTGAGGAGACCAGCACCATGACCATCCGACGCATCGTTACCGGCCACAACGCCGCCGGCAAATCCGTTTTTGTCTCCGATTCAGCGGCCACCCGCACCACTGTCTTTCAGCATGTTCGGGGTTTCGTGACTTCCCTGTTGTGGGAAACGCTGCCCGGCGCGAAGGTGCCTTCTCAGGCCGGGGATCCTGCCGTGGCTGCGACTTCATGGGTTCCCGCGCCCGAAGGCAGCAACCTCATGTTCATCACCTTTCCGCCCGACTCGGTGATGGGCAGCCCCGACTTCGACCCAGCTGCGGCCGGTGGTGAGTACATGGCCGTACTGCCCGGGCTGGCAGAAAAATTCGAGATGGACAACCCCGGCATGCACTGCACCGACACCGTCGACTACGCCGTGTTGCTGGAGGGCGAGATCTATCTGGAGCTGGACGACGGAGCGTCCCGACAGCTCGCACCCAAGGATGTGGTGATTCAGAACGGAACCCGCCACGCCTGGCGCAACAAGAGCGACAAGCCCGCCACCATGCTGTTTGTGCTGGTGGGCGCAGTCCGCAACTGAGGAACACACCATGTACTACGAACCTGGTGTGATCCCTCACGGTCTCAAGTACGACCCGTTCAAGTCCTGTGTTGTCCCGCGGCCCATCGGCTGGATATCGACCCTGGACAGAGACGGCAACCACAACCTGGCGCCGTACAGCCAGTTCCAGAACGTCACGTTTGATCCGCCCATCGTGATGTTCGCAGCCAACCAGGACAGCAAGGGTGTCCGCAAAGACAGCGTGCGCAACGCCGAAGACACGGGCGAGTTCGTCTGGAACATGGCCACCTGGGATCTCCGTGAGGCCGTCAACATCAGCGCACAGGAGCTGCCACGCGATGTCGACGAGTTCGAGCGCGCCGGACTTGAAAAGCTCGCGTCTCGACTGGTCAAGCCCATGCGCGTCAAGGGCTCGCCGATCCAGTTCGAGTGCACCTACCTGAACACCCTGCGCTTCCCCGGCAACGGTGTGATGGGCAGCGCCGACGTCGTTTTCGGCAAGGTGGTGGCGGTGCACATCGCAGATGAGGTGCTGGACCCGGATGGTCTGGTCGACATCCTCAAGATCCGACCCATCGCCCGCATGGGCTACTTCGACTACACCACGGTGGACAGCAAGTTCCGCATGGTCATACCCGGTGACCAGCGTGCCTTGCTCGGTGGGCTGGAAGGCTCGCCCGACAAGGCACGTGCCGAAGCTCTAACACCCGGTTGATACCCGAGGGCTGCTGCACGCATGCAGCGGCCCAGGTTCAGAACAACGATCTGGAGACAACGATGAATCACACTTTCTTTCTGCAAGGTCGCCGCCTGGTGCTGGCCACTTTTTCTTCCCTGGCCCTGTTGCCGCTTGCAGCCATGAGCCAGACCTTCCCGGACAAGCCCATCCGGCTCACGGTCGGTTTTCCTGCAGGCAGTGGCCCCGATGTGCTGGCACGCGTTGTCGGCCAACGCCTGAGCGAACTGATCAAGCAGCCTGTCGTCATCGACAACAAGCCGGGTGCTGGCGGACAGATCGCCACGCTGACGGTGGCTCGGGGTCCTGCCGATGGGTACAACCTGCTGCTGGCCGAAGCTGGGTCGGTGAGCATTGCGCCGGCCGCCTTCAGCAAGCTGCCCTACGACGCCGCCAAAGAGTTTGTGGGCGTGGCCGAACTGGCGTATGCGGATTTTGTGCTGGCGGTCCCGGCGAACTCGCCATACCGCACGCTCAATGACATGGTCAAGGCAAACAAGGGAAAGGCCGATCCCCTCAACTTCGCCACTTTCGGTGCGGGCACACCGGGTCATTTCGGCGCCGCAGAGTTCGGCGATCAGGCGGGCGTCGAGGTAGAGTCTGTGCACTTTCGCTCCACGGGCGATGCAATCACCGCCATCATGTCGGCGCAGGTGAGTGGTGCCTGGATTTCGACTGCCGTGGCGCACGCCCAGATCAAGGGCGGCAAGATGCGCGCGTTGGCCATCACGGCCACCAAGCGGTCGCCGCTGTTGCCCGAGGTACCCACCACGACCGAGGCGGGCATGCCTAAACTGCGCTTCTCAGCCTGGTTGGGCGTCTTGGCGCCGTCGGCCACGCCAGTGGCTCTGGTGGACGCATTGAACAAGCGGTTGGTGGAGTCGGTGCAGTCACCCGAAGTGATTCAGAAGCTGGTGGACGCCGGGTTCAGCGTCACGGGCGCTTCCACTGCAGACACCGACCGCATGCTGAAAGCCGAAGCCGCCCGCTGGGGGGCCATCGTCAAATCGACCGGATTCAAAGGCGACTGAGTCCGTCCGAGGCTTGACTTCCATGGACACCGCCATGACCGCATTTCTGATGACCAGCGCTGGACAGGATGACGCCAACTCCCGACCTGCGCAGCCCACTTCAGCGTTGTACTTTGAAGACATGGAGCCAGGCATCTGCCTGACCAGTCCACCCCATCGCATTGATCGAGGAGAACTTGTGGAGTTCGCCAAAGTCTGGGACCCGCTTCCGTTTCATGTTGACGAGCAAGCAGGTATCCAGGCGTTTGGCAGCCTCACGGCACCAGGTCTCTACATGCTGGCGGTGAAGCAACGACTGATTCATCAACTGCCGACCATGAAAGTCATTGCGTCACTGGGCTACGACGAAGTGCGGTTCGTTGCCCCCTTGCGGCCGGACGACACCGTGATGCTCCGGCTGGAGTGGGTAGATCGGCGGATTTCCGGATCGAAGCCGGATCGGGGCATCGTGACCGTCAGATTTTCGCTCATCAATCAGCATGCGGAAACGGTCATGAGCCATCTCGACACGATTCTGGTTCGGCTCCGAGAGTTATAGGTCTGACAAACCGAGGCGGAAATTCGGCATAGCAATTGGAAAGACGACCCAGGGTCGAGCACCAGTTCGTTCTCCGCGTGTGCGGTCGTTCCAAAGACTTTTTCTGGCCGGTATTGGTCGAGCGACCGGTCTGGGTAGTCGAGCGGTCGCGCGCGACCTTGCTCGGCGAACGCCGGGTGTTGTGCCTCGCGAAAGCGCAGTCTTCAAATTTGAACGTCCGTACCCAGCCTGGGGGAGACACGCTCCGCTTACTGGTTTATTGAGTGCAACTGCGTTGAAATACATCAGTCTGCTTACGGTGACTTCGCGTGTTCGCTTCCGTTCTCTATCTCGTGCATGGTCGCCACGAGGACAACCAGGTGGGAGGCGATGTGTTCTGCTTTGTCAGGCAGATCTGCCAGTAAATACGTTCCACTGGACATGCCCCCGTAGTGGATTTCCATAAAAGAAGCGAAGCCTGTGGGTACATCCAATGCGCTCAGGCGAATGCAGTCCGCAATGGATGGGTGCAGCACTGGCTCGGTCACCTCGCCGCCAGATTTCATAACTGCGCCTCTGTAGAGGCCCGGTTGGACTTTGTCAATCTGAAGTGTCAGGAACATGGGTTGACCTTTTCAGTGGAGATAGTGTCCGAGAGTTCGTCATCGAGTCCCTCTTCTTGGGCGAGCACTGAGCGCAAAGCGGCCTTACGCGCCTCTTCGCTACCGCGACGAATTGCTTCGCTTTCGCGCCACTCCTGTGCAGCGGCTGTCAAAGTGAACTCAGCCTGATGGCCAGCATGTTCGATCTTTTCTCGAACTGATCGCAACGAGACGCGGAAGAACTCCTTGCGGGGGTTGATCAGGTTGAGTCGATGTTCGTTGAACGTCTCGTGCAGAGTTCGCTCAAGCTTTGGGGCATCGTCACTGTAGATCAGTGCGTGGACATCGAAAGGGAAGGGGACGCTTGCATCGCCAAGCTCATTGATGCGATCCTGCGGGTCCAAGCGACGTGTCAGGCCGATCTTCAAAACATCTTCACCAAAGGAACCCACGTTACTGATGATGTAGCAGTGGCCGGATCGGGTTTTTTGAGCCATGGAGAGGGCACGCTGCCCTTTAGCCTGTGCCTGTAGCAGCGCCTGTTCGAGCGCTTGCATTTTGGCTTCCAGGGCCGCGCGCTCCTCTACTGATGCAGCATCCACCTTTCGTTTCGCGTCTTCATAGGCTTTTCGTGCGCGATCTTCTTCACGCGCTGCTTCCTTTTGTGCGGCTTCGAACTCGCGCTGTGCTTTTGCCTCTTCACGCATCTTTTCGCGGATCGCTCGCTGCTGTTCTTGTTCTGCCTTTAGCAGTTGCTGGAAACGAGCCGCCGCATCCAGTTCGGCAAGGCGTGCATCAAGATACTGGCTCGTGATTCGTGCATTCCTGAAAGCTGCACCGTGCTGGTTTACGAGAGCGAAAGAATCCTTGATTTTCTGTCGAAGCGTACCTGCGTTGTCGGTCTTCACCAGACTCAATATGGAGTCCACTTCCCCATTGAAGGCCATGATCACGAATCGTATGGCCGTGACTTTTCTGTTCGTCTCAACATAGTCGCAATCTGCTGCCCTGCCGCCTTTGAGCATGTTCTTGGTATGCAGCCTGGCCGACTTGAGTGCCTGTGCTGCTTCCTCATGGCCATAGTGATCAGCCAATCCTTCAAGGAGCAAGGAGGCAGGATGAAGATAGCTGTCGTCATACCCATTGATCCTGTTTTCGAAGGCTTCAATTTGGGACCTCAGCTCGCTCTCTCGACCCAGCAGCGCCAGAGCTTCAGCAGCACGTTGACGCGCATCGTCTTCGATCTTCGCGGCAGAAGCGGTTGCGCTTTCAATCTTCTGTGCAGCCAGGCTATTCGCTTGTGACAGGTGCTGCGATGCTCGTTGGATGAGTTGATCCGCATGCAGCTTGCCTTGAGCCTCCGCTTCGCGCGCCGCTACGTTGGCCCTCTCAAGAAGCTGACGTGCTTCCTGCTGTGCGTCGGTGATGGCGAGAAATGGCTCAACTGCTTTGAGTTGCGCGTTCGCAGCCTGTAGACGGCTGTCGAGGTCGTGCAAATTGGTCAGCTGCTCCTCGTGCAGCGCGGACCATCGTTGCTTATCTGAAGACCATGTGTTTTCGACTTTCTTGTACTTTTCGGTGAGCGTGGCCACTTCGTGAACCATCAACTTCCGGCTTTTGTGGCAGCGCCACAGAAGGAACAGCAGCAAGCCGTTGGCTGCCGCCAGTGCAATGACTATTTCCACGAGAACTCCCTGTCAACGTTTTCAAACATTCTAGAGGCGGACGAATCGATACCCTTTCCGCAAGCCAAGCGCGGGCTCAATGCACGAGGGCATGATTGGCGGGTGTTGAACTGCACAGGTGCTTGGCCGACAACACAATCAAACTGCCCTTCAGCAGAATCAGCGCCGCATCATTGGACCGCCCCCCTGCACTGAAGGCGGTACATCCCGTTCGGAAACCAAATCAACCCTCGACGGGGTCCAGGTAGCCGACTGTTCCTGTATGAATGCCGCAATCGAAGTGGCCAGTTGCACATCCTTCGCATCGCCGGTTCTGGCCAGCGCTTGTCCGATCTGAACCCATGCCCCCAGGGCATCTGCCCGGCTGGCACGCGCCTGTGATCCGGTTTTGTTCAGGGGCAGGGCCTTCTTCAATCGTCCATCCTCGCTGGCTTTCAGACGCCACAGCGCGTCCGGGCTCCGGCTCTGCCCGCGAGCGGCCTGCCGGGTGGCTTCAGCCGCCACGCCATAACCGCGCAGCTTCTCGGCAAAGGTCTCGCGCCAACGGTGCAGGTCGGCCTTGCGTGGGTTGAGCCGCCGGCCACTCATGGATTCGGCCCGCACGCTGATGTGCACATGCGGGTTGGCCTGGTGATCGTGCAGCACCATCACGTACTTGTGGTCGGCCAGCTCGGTCTGCGCGAACTCGCGCGCTGCTTTCTGGACGATCAACGGGTCGGTTCCGCGCGGCATGGACAACATGATGTTGAAGGCCTCGCGCCGGTACCCGAGGTCGTCGATCAGGCTGCCCCCGAACCGCCAGTCGTCGGCCAGCTCGTGCACCGCGCTTTTGCCACGGATGGTGTCGCCTTGCTCGTTCTCGATGTCGAGTCGACCGTTCTTGCTGATATAGCGAAAGTGGGCCGCAATGGCCTGCATGCCCCGCCCTCCCCCGGTGACCTTGACCATGACCTGTGGCGCCCGACGCACCACCGTGGCTTCGATGCGCTGGCGGATGGCTGCCGCCCGCTGTCGAATGGAACCACTGTCCAGCCGGGGCTGGGGTTGGACCTTGACGATCCGGTTGCCTGGATAGAACAGGCGGTCGCCCCACTGAACGAGCACGCCATCGATGTTGGGTGTCTGGGCCATGGTGTTCTCCTGGGTGTCAGCGGTTGGAACGGTGCCGGGTTTCAGCGGTGTGCCCTCGCGGGCGCAGATCGGCCAGCAAGCTTGCGGCCTGGGTGAGGTGGCGCCGGACATCGCCATCCAGCTTGTCGAGCATGTCGCGGTACACCAGCGCTTGCGGCACGTTGCCCAAGGTCAGGAACCGTGTGAGGGCGTGGATGTTGCGGCTGAGGCTGGACAGCTGGGCGTTGGACGCCGTGAGTGCGGCGAGTTGGTCGACTCGGCTGGTCCCTGATGTCAGCGCGGGGATGCCCGCGATGAGACCGGCCAGGTAGGCGCCACGTGATAGGCCCGCCGAACGTGCGCCCGCCACCAGCCGGTCGGCTTCGTCGGTTGTCAATCGGATGGACAACTTGACGATGCTTGTGCCCGATCCAGAGGCCAAAGCATCGGGCTTGTCCTGCGCAGGGGTCTCACCCAAGCCCAGTTCTCGGGTCACAGCCCGCCGGACCAGCACCGACACACTCACCCGCTCGGCTTGAGCGCGCTCGACCAGCGGGGTCTTGAGACCGCGCATATCGACCGAGACGAAGTCAGGTTGATGGGTGTTCATGATGCGACCGAAGGGAGCACAACGTGAGCGCAGCGAGGCGTTTGTGAATCCGGCGGCGCACCGCCTTTCCTGCACTCATCCATGTACCTATGGTCGTCGAGGATCGGTCGATACGTGGCGCTGGATTCGGTCGAAAATCCAGCAAGAACCGCACAGGCTCTCGCCCACCGGGTTGTCAAGCTGCTTGACAACTGGGGAGGCTGGGCGCGCTCAGAGAGGGGGATGGCAACATGCCGATGGCGTCAAAGCCAGACCACGCTTCCGAGAGAACGCGAGATATGGCGTGACGTTGGACAGCGGGTTGTCAAGCTGCTTGACAACCCGCGTCCCGCACCAGTCCGATGAGGGTCAGTTGACTGGCTGTAACCGCTTGCACCTGGCCCCCGTCCACAGGGGTCACAAAGACCTCGCCAGCCTGCGGTGGAGCTTGCTGGGTGTTCACCGCCACCTGGGTACCACCCAGCTGTGCCAGCAGTTTCAGCGGTGCCAGCCGAGGTGCGCGGGGTATGGGTTCGGCGGCTGGTGGGTGGGATGGGCTGCTCTTCACAGAGGGAACTTGAGCTGCGCTCTGCTCCAGACTGGCTTGCATGGATTCGATCAACGCCGACGTGCCTCGTCGTACGCTGCCCGAACCATCGGCCAGGTCGGCGCGCAAAGCCATGACCAGTTCGCGCGTGATGGCGCCCCGATCAGAGGCCCAAGCCTCGACGTACTGCGGGTGCTCTGCGGCCAGCTTACGCAGCTCGTACAGCTCCGTCAGCCCACGACAGCGCCCCTCCCGGTATACCGACATCAACCAATCGGGAGGGTCGATCAGCGCGGTGGCCAGGGTCACGTACTGCCTGCTCTTGCCGATGGTCCTCGCGATGTCGGCCTGAGTTTCACCCCGGTTAAGCGCCCGTTGCACGAACAGCGCAATCTCCAGCGGGCTCAGGCCTTTGCGTTGCTCGTTCTCGATGAACTGGTCCACGCTGTTGGCCGTGTGGTCCACGAAGGCCGGTATGTCGGCCGTTCCCGCAAGCCGGGAAGCCCTCAAGCGCCGGGCTCCGAAGTTGAGCATCCATCGTCCAGTCTGCGTGGGGTGCGGGCGCACCGACACCGGCTGGCGCACGCCCCGCGTTCGGATGGTCTCGGCGAGTTCGGCCAGGGACTCGTTGTCGAACTCCTGCCGGGGTTGGTCCGGGTCCTCGTCGATGGCATCGAGCGGGATGCGCATCGGGGTGCCGCTCTCCCCTGCCCCGGTTGGTGGCAGCAGGTTCAGGTCATCGAGCGACAGGGCCATGGTTCGCTCCGTTCAGGGGTAGGGTCGTGGTGGTCGTGGACGCTGGGGTCGGCGACAGCACTGTGTTGGCGATGAAGCGCAGACCGGGTTCGATCTCGCGCCAAGCATCGCGCGCGGCGGTCTTCTTCATCTCCCAGAGGACGAGCCCTTCGGCCTGCGCTTCGGCCACGGCCGAACGTCGCGGCATGGAAGCAATCTCACCCGGCTTGGATCCGATGGGGATCAGCATCGGGCTGTATTTCTGGAGCAGTTGCATGAAGTTCTCCCGCTGCAGCGGCGTGGCCTCCACCATCGTCGGGTACAGGCCGATCAGGTGCAGCTTGGGGTTGAGCACCGCCTTGATCCTGCGCACGCCGACCCGGGGGTGGTTGAGCAGCGCGGATACGCCGTCCATGGCTTCCTGATTGAGCTGGATCGGCGAGAGCACGCAGTCGGCCGAGGCGAGCGCCGTGGTCATGCGGATATCCGGGTTGGGGTTGGTGTCCACGATGCAGACGTCAAACCGGCTGTCCATCGCCGCCAGGAACGCACGGAAGTGGTTGGCGAAGGTGTTGTGCAGACTGGGCTGGCGCTCCAGCCCGGAGAGTTCCGGGTCTGCGGCCACCAGCACAAACTCGGCGAGCGGGATGGCGGGGTTGCTCTGCGTCAGCAAGCCACTGGCCGGCATCTCGGCCACGGCGGCGCGCTGGCTCTTTCTCACGGGGTCGGAGAAGTTGCCCTGGTGGTCCAGGTCGATGGCCAGCACGCGCAGGCCGAGTAGGCGGAAGTGGTGGGCCAGCAGGGTGGCGACGGCGGATTTGCCGACGCCACCCTTCTGGTTGGCGAGCACAAGGGTCTTCATGGGGGAGTCCTCCGGCGCGACCGACAAGGGGATCACCGAGGTGGAGGACCGTTCCCGGGCGCCGCGCTCGATGCGCCAGCGGCCGGGATCGCGCGAGCCGGCGCCAGCCGGCGAGCGCGTTTCTGGTTTCACGCGCACGCACCGCCCGATGATGGGCGCAGTGCGGCGTGGCGCGAGCGCTGGATTCGGGTGTGAATCCAGCGCTTCAATCGCTCAGGCCTTGAGCTTTCGCATCTCTTCGGCCAGCACCCACAGCGCCCGGTTCAGGCTCACGCTGCGGTCGATGCTCGCCACCGGACGGGTGTGCAGGCGCCGACCCTTGGCGCCTCGGCCGGGCTGGCCACCCTTCATGGCGTTCTCCTGCACGCGCTGAAACGTGGTCCACAGGCTGGCGCCGAAGTCCTCGGGGCGGCGGGCTTCGATCAACTGGTCGGCGGTCACAGGGGCCGGTGGTTCGCCCTCCCCGCGTTCACCGTAGCGCAGCGCCAGGGCAGCGGTGGCAAAGGCCCGCTGTTCCTCACGTTGTAGCGTCAAGGCTTTCATGCGGTCGGTGGATGCGTCCACCACCTCGAAGTCCTCCAGCACCCGGAACGCCCCTTCGATCACCTCGTCGCGGATGTTGCCCTTGTGGGGAATGCGAATGTCGTTGGTCACGTCGCCCACCACCAGACCGTTACAGCAGACGAACCTGAAAACGCCCGCGAGCATCTGGTAACTGCTGGCGCCGTCGTGGCTGTTGATCAGGATGATCTCGTTGGCCTCGGGCCGGGTGTTCACTTGCCCCACATGGCGCATGCGGATCATGTGCTTGGTGAACTCGGTCTTGCCTTCGATGCGGCTCTTGCTCTGGGCCACCATGAAGGGCTCGAAGCCTTCCTGGTGCAGGCCGCGCAGCACGTCGATGGTGGGGATGTAGGTGTAGCGCTCGGAACGGCTGCCGTGTTTGCCTTCGGCAAAGATGGACGGCGCAGCCCGGCGCATCTGGTCTTCGGCCAGCGGGGTTTCGCTGCGGATGACAAAAGTGTTCTGGCCGAAACGGGCGGCCAGACGGGGGGAATGGGCGGTGGAGTGCATGGTGATGATCCTGGTTCGGGAAGACTGAAATGGATGGAGGACCGGGCGGATGGAAACCGCCCGGGGGGCTGGCTCAGGCGTGCGCCGCTTGGCGTTCGCTGCGTGCCTTGCGGCTGTTGCTGGGTGGGTTGGGTGCTGCGGGCGGCTCTGCGCCGCCATCGCGCGCGCGGCGGGCCTCGCCTTCGGCCTTGCTGTCGAGGTAGTCGATTTCGTCCACGGTGAACGCCAGCCCGTAGACCTCCACACCGTCGTTGTCCTGGTAGTTGTTGTTGCGCACCCGGCCAACGATGTTCACGTGCGAGCCCTTGCCCAGGTACTCGGCCGCGTGTTCGGCTTGCTTGGCCCACAGCGTCCACTGGATCGCGGTGGCTTCTTCGGAACGCTCTTCGCCGCTGCCCCGGCGGCTGTTGCTGATGGCGGTCAGCACCGCCTTGGCGACCTTGCCCTCGCGACCGTTGACGAATTCGAGCTTGACGGCACCGGCCAGGTGCGCGTGGCGCTGGATGACTTGAACGTTGGCCATAGTGGAACTCCTTGCAAGAGCGACCAGCCGGACCCCGAT
>MERT01000015.1:0-318813 GCA_001770705.1 Burkholderiales bacterium GWF1_66_17
CGGGTCCATGCCCTTCCCGGTGCTCGAAGGCCAGTCCATCGGCATCGTGCCGCCCGGCACCGATGCCAAAGGCCGACCGCACCACGCCCGCCAGTACAGCATCGCCAGCCCGCGCAACGGCGAGCGCCCGGGCTACAACAACCTCTCGCTCACCATCAAACGCGTGCTCGAAGACCATGCCGGCCAACCGGTGCGCGGCGTGGCCAGCAACTTCATGTGCGACCTGCAGGTGGGCGACCAGGTCGAAGTCATCGGCCCCTTCGGCACCAGCTTCCTGATGCCCAACCACCCCAAATCGAACATCGTGATGATCTGCACCGGCACCGGCAGTGCGCCCATGCGCGCCATGACCGAATGGCGCCGGCGCCTGCGGCAGTCGGGCAAGTTCGAAGGCGGCAAGCTGATGCTGTTCTTCGGCGCCCGAACGAAAGAAGAGCTGCCGTACTTCGGCCCGCTGCAGAACCTGCCCAAGGACTTCATCGACACCCACTTCGCCTTCAGCCGTACGCCCGGTGCGCCCAAGCGTTACGTGCAGGACGCCATGCGCGAACGCGCCGCCGACCTCGCCGTGCTGCTGCAGGACCCGAACACCTACTTCTACGTGTGTGGCCTCAAAAGCATGGAAGAGGGCGTGGTGCTCGCGCTGCACGACGTGGCCATACAGGCCGGGCTGAACTGGGACACCATCGGCGCCGCGCTCAAGCGCGAAGAGCGCCTGCACCTCGAAACCTACTGAAGACGTGCCGGGGCCGCCGACCCCGGCGCTGGCCCTGGAAAACATGGAGGGGGCCAGGGTGAACGGGCTGGTGGATGGAGGCCTGCCATGGGATGGCTTACATTGCGGGCTACCTATGACATCCGAACATACCGCGTCCGTTGCTCCGCGCCGTCCCGCCATCGAGGTGGACGTCGTCATGCGCCGCGAGCCGGTCAGCGGTCCCATGAGCCGCTGGCAGCCCTGGCGCTGGGTGCTGGCTGACGTGCTGCCCTGTGGCGACCCCGAAGACGCCGAATTCCTCGCACCCGACCCCACCCACGAGCCGCAGGCCGTCGAGCCCTTGCAGCCGGCGGCCGACGCCGCATCGACCCACTGGCTGTTCCCGCGCTTTCGTGTCGAACTTTTCCGCGATGACGCCGAAGGCTACTTCCTCAACCTGAACAGCCCCCAGCCCTGTTTCTGGGTGTTCTGGCGTGCCGATGAAGAGCGGCTGCTCGATGGCGAGCCCATGGCGGTGCCGCAGATCGTGACGCTGAGCTACCACGACGCCGGGCGCTGGCTCGACGCGCAGGAGCGGGTGGACCAGGTCGCGGCGGCCGACGAGGTGGTGGACTGGCTGCGCGCTTTCGTCGATGCCACCTACCAGCCCGAGCCCAAGCGCCGCAAACGGCCCGACAGTTTCAAGCCACTGACCGACCGCTTCGGTCAGCCGGTTCGCATCTCCACAGAAAAAAACGGCACAGGGCCCCGACGATGACACTCCGCATCGGTATCAGCGCACGCTTGTTGCACGATCCGCCACCCGGTCTGGGTCTGCCGCAGAAGCGGTTGCAGTTCCTGGAAAGCTCCATGGCGCACTGGATCATGGCCCACCGGGCGATCGCGCTGATGGTCCCCTTCATCGACGAGGACAGCCCCCTGTCGGCCAACCGCGCGCCCATGACCGAACTCGTCGACCTGCTCGACGGCCTGGTCTTGCAGGGCGGTATCGACATCTGTCCGGAAACCTACGGCGACACGCTGCGCGACCCGGCCTGGGCCGGCGATGCGGTTCGCGACCGCTACGAGCTCAACCTCCTGCGCGGCTTCGTCGAAGCGGGCAAGCCGGTGCTCGGCATCTGCCGCGGGGCGCAGCTCATCAACGTCTATTTCGGTGGCAGCCTGGTGCAGGACATCCCCTCGCAGCGCCCCGGGTCCGTTCACCACCAGGACACCACGCGCTACGACCGGCTGATGCACGACGTGCATTTCGAAACCGGGTCCTCGCTGCAGCGGCTGTATGGCAACAGCGCGCCTCACCGTGTCACCAGCATCCACCACCAGTGCGTGGACCGCCTGGGCGAGGGGCTGGCGGTGGAAGCCTTCAGCTCGAAGGACGGCATCATCGAAGCCATCCGCCACACCGGTCCGGGCTATGTGCTTGGCGTGCAGTGGCACCCCGAGTTCCACCTCACGCCGGGTGAAGAGGTGGAGGGCCTGCTCGACAGCGGTCCGATGATGATGGACTTTCTGCGTGCTGCGCGCGCGCGCGCCGACCGTCACCAGAGCGGCGCGGCCGTGGTGCATCCCGGCGTGCCCCTGTCTGCGCGATCATGAAACCCGACGAAGACGACAACTTCTTCTCGCGCTGGTCGCGCCGCAAGGTGCAGGTGCGCACCGGGCAGCCCTTGCCCGCCGAGCCGCCGGCGCCCGAACCCGTGGTGGCCGTGGCGCCGGTCGTTGCGCCAGTTGCCGTTGACGGTCTGGCGCCGCCCACGCTGCCCGCCGAGCCGGCAGAACCCCCGCCCGCACCCACGCTGGAAGACGTGGCCCGCCTGTCGCTGGACGGTGATTTCAAGCCCTTCGTGGCGCGCGGCGTGCCGGCCGACGTGCGCAACGCCGCGGTGAAAAAGCTCTTCACCGACCCGCACTACAACGTGATGGACGGGCTCGACATCTACATCGACGACTATTCGAAGCCCAGCCCGCTGTCCGCCGCCGAGATGGCCAAAATGGTCGGCGCGCAATTCCTGAAACTGGTGGACGATCCCAACGAGGTGAAAATCCCGGCGCCAGCGCCCGTTGTCGCCGACCAAGAGCATGCCGCAGAGCCCGAAGAGGCTCAGGCACCCCAGGCCGGTGCGCCCGAACAGGTCGCCCAGCCGGAACCACAAGAAACCCACGATGACCACGCTGATCTGCAACTGCAACCAGACCATGCCCCTGAACCCCCAGGCCCTGGGCCAGGCGCTGGATGAAGACCTGACCCTGCACACCACGCTGTGCCGCCGCGACGCACCCGCCTTCCAGAAGGCCTGCCGCAGCAGCGACGAACTTGTGGTGGCCTGCACGCAGGAAAGTCGGCTGTTCGCCGAACTCTCGGAGCAGACCGAAGGCGCGGTGTCGCTCGATGTGCGCCCCATCCGCTTCGTCAACATCCGCGAGACCGGTGGCTGGGGCCGCGAGGCCGCGATGGCCACGCCCAAGATGGCCGCATTGCTCGCCGCCGCCCGCCTGCCCGACGCCGAACCCGTGCCCACGGTGACCTACACCAGCGAAGGCCGGCTACTGATCATCGGGGCGCTGGAAGACGCCGAACGCGCTGTGGGGATGGTGAGCGATGCGCTGGACGTGACCCTCATGGCCGTGGGCGGCGCCGGCATGCAGGCGCGCCGCTTCCCCGTCATCGGCGGTGATGCGCCGCACATCACGGGCTGGCTCGGCGCCTTCGACGTGCGCTGGACCACCCGCAACCCGATCGACCTTGACCTCTGCACGCGCTGCAACGCCTGCATCGCCGCCTGCCCCGAAGACGCCATTGGGCTGGACTACCAGATCGACATGGACCGCTGCCGCTCGCACCACGCCTGCGTCAAGGCCTGCGAAGCGGTGGGAGCGATCAATTTCCAGCGCGAGCCGCAGACGCACAGCGACAAGTTCGACCTGGTGCTGGATCTGCGCAAGACCCCGGCCTTCAGCCAGCACGCGCTGCCGCAAGGCTACACGCACCTGCCCGGTGGCCTCGGCGATGCCGCCGCCCTGCAGGCGCTGATCCAGCTGCGCGATTTGGTGGGCGAGTTCGAGAAGCCCCGGTTTTTCACCTACAAGCAGAAGCTCTGTGCACACGGCCGCAACGAAAAAGTGGGCTGCAACGCCTGCGTCGACATCTGCTCGGCCTCGGCCATCAGCAGCGACCTCAAGCGCAACCAGATCGTCGTCAACCCCAACCTCTGCGTCGGTTGCGGCACCTGCACCACCGTCTGCCCCACCGGCGCGCTGAGCTACGCCTACCCGCGCGCCAGCGAGCAGGGCGTGAAGCTGCGCACCCTGCTGGCCACCTACGCCAAAGCCGGCGGCAAGGACGCGGCCCTGCTGCTGCACAGCCAGGAAGCCGGCGCCGCGCTGATCGGTGACCTGGGCCGCGCCGCCGCGCTCGACAAGTCGGTGCGCGGCGTGCCCGCGCGCGTGATCCCGCTGCCGCTGTGGCACACCGCCTCCACCGGGCTGGATGTCTGGCTCACCGCCTTCGCCTATGGTGCCTCGCAGGTCTGGGTGCTGATGACCGGCGAAGAAGCGCCGCAGTACCGCGACGCCGTGCGCGAGCAGATGGCGGTGGCGCAGGCCATCGTGAGTGGCCTGGGTTACAGCGGGCGCCACTTCAAGCTGATCGAAGCCCGCGATGCACGCGACCTGATGGCGCTGGACGCCGAGCTGGGTGAGGCGCCGGCCCAGGGTGTGCAACGCCGCGCCAGTTTCGCCGTGCAGGCCGAGAAGCGCGCCACGGTGGAGCTCGCCATCGACCACCTGCTGCAGGACAGCGCCGCCCGCCCCCGCACGGCCGACGCCATCGTGCTGCCCGCGGCCTCGTTGCTGGGCACGATCAGCGTCAACAAGGACACCTGCACCCTGTGCCTGAGCTGCGTCAGCGCCTGCCCGGCCAGCGCGCTGCAGGACAACGCCGAACGCCCGCAACTGCGATTCATCGAGAAGAACTGTGTGCAGTGCGGCTTGTGCGAAAAGACTTGCCCCGAAAAAGCCATCACCCTGCAGCCGCGCCTGCTGCTCGGCGAGCAACGCAAACAGCTGCGCGTGCTCAATGAAGCGCAGCCGTATCGGTGCATCCGCTGCAGCAAACCCTTCGGCACGCTCAAGGGCATCGAGGTCATGCTGGCCAAGCTCGGCGGCCACGCCATGTTCCAGGGCGAGGCGCTGGAGCGCCTGAAAATGTGCGGCGACTGCCGCGTGGTGGACATCTATTCGAACCCGGGCGAGACCAAGATCACCGATATGTAGCCCCCCTGCGCCGCTGCGCGTCTTCCCCCCAGGGGGACCACGCCTGTGGCCTGGCAAAGCCAGTTCCACGGCGTGTCTCGGCTGGTCCTTGGCAATGCCGCTTCAGAGGCGGTGAACGAACCGAACAAGCAAACGATATGAACGATCAGATTCCTGTCTCCTCCGCTCTCGACGAAGAAACCGCCCGCGCCGAGGTGTACGGCCTGCTGGCCGCGCTGTTCTACGCGCCGCCCAGCCCCGATCTGCTGGCCCAACTGCGCGTGGCCGTGACCGAAGCGCCGGCGGCCGGTGGCTTTCTCGAAGAACCCTGGCGCCAGTTCGTGGGCACGGTGCGCGAGCTGAGCGACGAGCAGGTGGCCGCCGAGTACAACGCGCTCTTCGGCGGCGTCGGCAAGCCCGAGCTCTACCTGTTCGGCTCCTGGTACCTCAGCGGCTTCCTCAACGAAAAGCCCCTGGCCGCGCTGCGCGGCGACCTGGCCGCCCTGGGTCTGGCGCGCGACGAATCGATGAACGAAACCGAAGACCACTTCGCCTGCGTCTGCGAAGTCATGCGCTACCTGATCGCGGGCGACGACGTTGAAGTCGCCAACCTCACGCAGCAGCAGAAGTTCTTCAGCGCCCACGTGCAGAGCTGGGCGCCGGCCCTGTGCGAAGCCATCGCCGCCCACCCCAAGGCGCGGTTCTATGCGGCGCTGGCGGGGTTCACGGCGGCGTTCATCAGCGTGGAGACGCAGGGGTTTGATTTGATGGTGTGAGGGAGTGGGTTCGTTGCGGTTGTTCTGGATGGTGAAGTCGGCTGAACGTCAACAGCCCTGAATCTGATGAATTGGCGCTGATGCACCCCACCACTCTCACCCCCCAGGCCGCCCATCCCGCGTGTTCACCGCCGCTGGCGCCTGCGGCTCCGTCAGCAGCCGCACGCTGAACACCGCGCCACTCTGGCCGTCGGCCCGGCTGCCCGCGCTGATGCCGCCGCCATAACGTTCCACCAGCCCCAGGCTGATCCACAGGCCCAGGCCGTTGCCGTCGTTCTTGGTGGTGAAGAAGGGGCGGAACAGGCGCTCTGCCACGCCGGGCGCCAGGCCTGGGCCGGAGTCTTGCACCTGCAGCAGTGCGCCGCGCGCGCCGTGTGGATCGGCCCAGTCCTGCGTGGACAGACTCAGCGTGCCGCCTTCCGGCATGGCCTGGATGGCGTTGATGAGCAGGTTGATGATGACCTGCTGCAGTTCCTGGCGGTTGAAGCCCACGCGCTGGGTGGCCTGCAACGAGCGCTGCACCGTGATGCGGGTCTGCGCCAGCAGGTGTGCCACCAGCACCAGACTGTCGTCCACCGTGCGGTTGAGGTCCAGCGTTTCCACGTAGCCCGCGTATTCGGTGGGCCGTGCGTACTGCAGCAGCTGGGTGACGATCAGGCGCATGCGTTCGACCTGTTCGTCAAGCAGCTTGAGTTCGGCCTTTACCGGCTGCGCGTGGTCGCCCAGCGTGTCGCGCATCAGGTCCAGATTGCCCTGCATCACCGCGATGGGGTTGTTGATTTCGTGCGCGATGCTGGCGGTGAGCTGGCCGATGGCCGCGAGCTTTTCGCTCTTCACCAGCTGCTGCTGCGCCTGCTGCAGCGAGGCGTTGCTCGCCTCCAGTTCGCGCGTGCGTTCGGCCACCTTGCCGTCGAGTTCTTCGCCCCAGCGTTGCAGCGCGTGCGTCTTGTCGTCGATCACGTCGAGCAGCTGGTCGAGGTGGCCGGCCAGGGCGCCGAGTTCGTCGCGCGCGGGCAGGGCGCCGACGCGGGCCCGGTTCTCGCCGTCTTCCACGCGCTGCATGGTGAGGTTCATCTGTTGCACGGGCTTGAAGATGCTGCGCGCCCAGCGCACCGAGAACCAGGCCGACACCGCCATGACGGCGAGAAAGATCAGACCCATCACGCCGATCATGGCCAGGCGCACGAGACGGAACGGTGCTTCCAGATAGCCCACGTAGAGCATGCCGATGCGCTGCCCGGTGGCGTCGAGCAGCGGATCGTAGGCCGACACATACCAGTCGTTGACCACAAAGGCGCGGTCCAGCCAGGTCTGGCCCTGTCCCAGCACGCGGTCGCGCACGGTCTGCGAGACGCGGGTGCCGATGGCGCGCTGGTCCTGGAACAGGCGCACGTTGGTGGTGATGCGCACGTCGTCGAGGAACAGCGTGGCCGTGCCTTCGCTGCCGAAGGGCAGGGCGCCGTCGGGGTAGACGATGCGGTTGATGTGGTCGATGAAATCGAGGTTCTGGTTGAGCAGCAGGCCGCCCGCCAGCAGCGCGGTGGTGCGCCCCGCCGTGTCGCGCACCGGTTGCAGCGAGATCACGACCATGGCGCGGTCTTCGGTGGTGCGCACGTCGGGGGCGGCGTTGCGCGTGGGCACCAGCGGGATGTGCAGGCGGGGCATCAGCTGGGGCGCCATGCGGGCGATGGCCATGGTGTCGAGGCGCATGAGGCGCGCCGATCGCGATCCGGGTCCCAACGTGGCTTCGGGCACCAGGCGCTGGAGCTCCAACGGCAGGGCGGCGTGCGGGCCGTTGTCTTCGGCGCTGCCGAGCGGCTGGCCGTCGGTGCCGTAGAGCAGCAGGAAGTCGAGCCCTAGCTCTCGCCGGGCCTCGCTCAGGCGATCGCGCAACGCCGCATCGGTCTGGCCTTGGGGGACGGTCCCGGACGGCTGCATGGCGCTCAGCAGCCGCTGCGATCCGGCCACGCCGCGTGTGCCGCTGCCGACTTCGATCAGCACCTGGTCGAAATAGCCGCGCGCCACCGCCAGGTCGCTGCGCACCTTGGTGATGAGCAGGCGGTCGTAGGTGATGTTGCTCCAGACCGCGATGGCCAGCACCAGCAACGGAAACACCACCAGCAGCGGCAGCAGCGCCATCGCCAGCAGCTTGTTGCGCACCGAGGTGGCGAGCCAGCGGGGCTTGTAGCGGATCATGCCGGGTCAACTCCGGCGCGAAGTGCCCCCTCCAGGAACCCGGTGGAACCGGCTTTGCCGGGCCACATCGGGTTGCCCCCTTGAGGGGGGCGTGCGAAGCGCGGCGGGGGTGCCTTCACAAAGCGTTCCATTCGGCCACACGCCGCTCCAGCGTGCGCCGCGAGACGCCCAGCAGCTGCGCGGCGCGTGTCTTGTCGCCTTGTACCGAGTCCAGCACCGCGAGGATGTGGCGCTTCTCCAGCGTGTGCAGGTCGGTCGGGCCCGCGCCGGGGGCGGCGGCCTGCCGGGGCGTGTCGCCCGGGTAGAGCGCGGACACGTTGAGCGAGCCCAGGATCAGCGAACGTTCGACCAGGTTGCGCAACTCGCGCACATTGCCGGGCCAGTCGTACTGGCGCAGGAAGTCCATTTCCGGCTCGCTGATCTGCAGCGGCGCCACGCCGAGCGCGGGCGCGAGCTGGCCCATGAAATGCTCGACCAGCGGGGCGATGTCGTCCTTGCGCTCGCGCAGCGGTGAGAGCGTCAGGTCCACCACCTGCAGGCGGAAGAAGAGGTCCTTTCGGAAGCGGCCGGCCGCCACTTCATCGGCCAGGCGGCGGTTGGTCGCGGCCATGATGCGCAGGTTCACCGGCATCAGCTGTTCGCTGCCCACCGGGCGGATCTGCAGGTCTTCGATGGCGCGCAGCAGGGTGGCCTGGATGGGCAGCGGCAGTTCGGCGATCTCGTCGAGGAACAGCGTGCCGCCTTGTGCGTAGTGGAACAGGCCGTCGCGTGCCCGGGTGGCGCCGGTGAACGCGCCTTTGGCATGGCCAAAGAGTTCACTCTCGATCAGCTCGGGCGAGACGGCGGCGCAGTTCACCGGCACGAAGGGGCCGGCCGCGCGGGGGCCTTGCGCGTGCAGCTCGCGGGCCACGAGCTCCTTGCCCGTGCCCGATTCGCCCTGCAGCAGCACCGTGCTGTTCACCGGCGCCACGCGAGCGATGGCAGTGCGCAGCTGCTGCATCGCGGCGGAACCGCCGACCAGCGCCTGGCCGCCCAAGGCCAGAGGTGCCACGGCGCGCTTGAGCACGAAGTTCTCGCGGCGCAGGCGCGAGCGCTCGTAGCAGTGCTTCACGGCGTTGAGGATCTGCGGCACCCGGAAAGGCTTGAGGATGAAGTCCGAGGCACCGGCGCGCAGGGCCTCGATGGCGGTGTCCAGATCGGCAAACGCGGTGATCAGGATCACCTCGCCGGTGAAGCCTTGCTCGCGCAGCTCCTTGAGCCAGCGCACGCCGTTCTTGCCGGGCAGGGATATGTCGAGGATCACCAGATCGGCGTGGTGGCCACGCAGCCATTCCGCGCCTTCTTCAGCGCTGCTCGCGCTCATCACGAACTGGCAACGTGGGGCCAGGGTCTTGACCAGGAAGTTGAGCATGCCCTGTTCGTCGTCGACGATCAGGATCGACCAGTCGGGCCAGCCTTCGAGGTTCTTTTCGGGGAAGGGGGTGAATGAGGTGGGTTCCACCGGCTCGCATTCTACGGATGAAGTTTACAAATTCACTTGGGTATTGACCGCAATCCAACACCGCTGCGGTGGGCTGAATTGCTGGCGCTGACGGTTCCATCGCGACAAGTTGTCGCAAAAGTTGGCGACAACCTGGCGCGCCGCACCGTTCAAGGTCACCAAAGACATGCGGGTTATCCCGCGTTTCAAGAAGCACCCTCAGGCAGTCACCCCCGTGGTGACAGGCTCTGGCGCGGGGTGCCCCGCCAAGGGCATGGCGTCGTTCCATAAGTGAACACTGATGGCACGCTTTTGGCTATTAAATCGCGAGCACCGCTTCATGCTGCAATGCCGCAAGCCAAGCGATGACCCGAAGGCGGGCAAACCCATCTTTACGGTGTCATATCTCTATTGCACTGTGACGGTGCGCGCGTTAGATTCCACCTATGCAAAAAGTCCACAAGGGGTGTGTGAGCACATCCCGAAGGGCTTTCGATCAACCAGGAGACACGCATGAGCAAGCCCCTTCCCGAGGCCAGTGAAGGCCGCACCCGCCTGAACCGTCGCCGGCTGTTCGCCGGCGCTTCCACCGTGGGGGCCCTGGCGGCGGCCGCCACCCTGCTGCCCCGCGTGCACACCGAAGAACCGGCCGAGGTTGCGGCCCGGCCGGCGCCCGAAAAGGGCGGTGGTTACAGCTTGTCGGCTCACGTCAAGCAGTACTACAAGACCACCCAGATCTGAGCCAGCAGGAGAACCCCATGTTGCTGACCAAAAAAACCTCCACGCCGGGCGCTCATGGCACCCGTGCACAAACCTCGTTCGTCCACAGCCTGCAGCGGGGCCTGTCGGCCGCGTTGCCCACCATGGACCGCCGCGGCTTTCTTCGCCGCTCCGGCCTCGGTGTCGGCGTGGGCCTGGCGGCCACGCAGCTCACGCTGGTGAAGAAGGCCAAGGCCGCCGAAGGCAAGTCCATCGACGGCACCGGCAAGATCGAAGTCAAGCGCACCGTCTGCACCCACTGTTCGGTGGGTTGCGCCACCGACGCCATCGTTGAAAACGGCGTCTGGGTGCGCCAGGAGCCGGTGTTTGATTCCCCCATCAACCTCGGCGCCCACTGCGCCAAGGGCGCCGCCCTGCGCGAGCACGGCCACGGCGAGTACCGCCTGCGCTACCCGATGAAGCTGGTCAACGGCAAGTACCAGCGCATCAGCTGGGACACGGCGCTGGAAGAAATCACCGCCAAGATGAACGCGCTGAAAGAAGCCAGCGGCCCCGACTCGGTGTACTTCGTCGGTTCGTCCAAGCACAACAACGAACAGGCCTACCTGCTGCGCAAGTTCGTGAGTTTCTGGGGCACCAACAACTGCGACCACCAGGCGCGCATCTGCCACTCCACCACGGTGGCCGGCGTTGCGAACACCTGGGGTTACGGTGCGATGACCAATTCGTACAACGACATGCAGAACAGCAAGTGCGCGTTGTACATCGGCTCCAACGCCGCGGAAGCGCACCCGGTGTCCATGCTGCACATGCTGCACGCCAAGGAAAACGGTTGCAAGATGATCGTGGTCGATCCGCGCTTCACGCGCACCGCGGCCAAGGCCGACGAGTACGTGCGCATCCGCTCGGGCACCGACATCCCGTTCCTGTTCGGTCTGCTGCACCACATCTTCAAGAACGGCTGGGAAGACAAGCAGTACGTCAACGACCGCGTCTACGGCATGGACAAGGTGCGCGAAGACGTGCTGGCCAAATGGACACCGGACAAGGTCGAAGAGGCCTGCGGTGTCAAAGAAGACCAGATGTTCAAGGTCGCCAAGATGCTCGCCGAGGCCAAGCCCGCCACCATCGTCTGGTGCATGGGCCAGACCCAGCACACCATCGGCAACGCCATGGTGCGCGCGTCGTGCATCCTGCAGCTGGCGCTGGGCAACGTGGGCAAGAGCGGCGGCGGCACCAACATCTTCCGTGGCCACGACAACGTGCAGGGCGCGACCGACGTCGGCCCCAACCCCGACTCGCTGCCGGGCTACTACGGCCTGGCTGCCGGTTCGTGGAAACACTTCGCCAAGGTCTGGGGCGTGGAGTACGACTGGATCAAGGCCAAGTACGCCGAAGGCATGATGGAAAAGCCCGGCATCACCGTTTCGCGCTGGATCGACGGCGTGATGGAAAACAACGAGCTGATCGACCAGGGCCCGAACCTGCGTGGCATTTTCTTCTGGGGCCATGCGCCCAACTCGCAGACCCGCGGTCTGGAGATGAAGCGTGCGATGGACAAGCTCGATCTGCTGGTGGTGGTGGACCCGTACCCGTCGGCCACCGCGTCGATGGCGGCCATGCCCGGCAAGCCCGAAGACCTGAACCCCGACCGCGCGGTGTACCTGCTCCCGGCGGCCACGCAGTTCGAAACCAGCGGTTCGTGCACCGCATCGAACCGCTCGCTGCAGTGGCGCGAGAAGGTCATCGAGCCGCTGTGGGAGAGTCGCAGCGATCACATGATCATGCAGCAGTTTGCCGACAAGCTGGGCTTTGGCAAAGAGCTGTCGAAGAACTACAAGATGCAGAAGGTCAAGGGCATGGACGAGCCCGTGCCCGAAGACATCCTGCGTGAAATCAACGCCTCTGTCTGGACCATCGGCTACACCGGCCAGAGCCCGGAGCGCCTGAAGGCTCACATGCGCAACATGGGCGCCTTCGATGTGAAGTCGCTCAAATGCAAAGGCAAAGTGGTCGACAAGGAAACCGGCTACGACATGAGCGGTGACTACTTCGGTCTGCCCTGGCCGTGTTACGGCACCGCCGCCATCAAGCACCCGGGTTCGCCCAACCTGTACGACACCTCCAAACACGTCATGGACGGCGGCGGCAACTTCCGCGCGAACTTCGGCGTGGAACGCGAAGGCGTGAGCCTGCTGGCCGAAGACGGTTCGTATTCGGTGGGTTCGGAGATCACCACCGGCTACCCCGAGTTCGACCACGTGCTGCTGAAGAAGCTGGGCTGGTGGGACGACCTGACCGCGGCCGAGAAGACCGCCGCCGAAGGCAAGAACTGGAAGACCGATCTCTCGGGCGGCATCCAGCGCGTGACCATGGCGCACGGCTGCCATCCGTTCGGCAACGCCAAGGCGCGCGCCGTGGTGTGGAACTTCCCCGATGCGATTCCGCAGCACCGCGAGCCCATCTACGGCACGCGTCCCGACCTCGTGGCCAAGTACCCCAGCCACGACGACCAGAAGAACCGCTGGCGCCTGCCGGTGCTCTACAAGTCGCTGCAGCAGAAGAACGTGGACGACAAGGTCTACGAGAAATTCCCGCTGATCATGACCAGCGGGCGCCTGGTCGAGTACGAGGGCGGCGGCGAAGAAACCCGTTCCAACCCCTGGCTGGCCGAGCTGCAGCAGGAGATGTTCGTCGAGATCAATCCGGCTGCGGCGAGCGAGCGCGGCATTCGCAACGGTGAGCGCGTCTGGGTGGTTTCTCCCACAGGTGCCCGCATCAATGTGCAGGCACTGGTGACGGATCGCGTGGGCCCCGACACGGTGTTCCTGCCGTTCCACTTCTCGGGTCGCTGGCAGGGCGAAGACATGAAGCCGTATTACCCCGAAGGGGCAATGCCGGTGGTGCGTGGCGAAGCCGTCAACACCGCCACAACCTACGGCTACGACATCGTCACGATGATGCAAGAGACCAAGACCACGGTCTGCAACGTAGAGCGGGCATAAGGAGACACCATGGCAAGAATGAAATTCATCTGTGACGCCGAGCGTTGCATCGAGTGCAACGGCTGCGTCACGGCCTGCAAGAACGAACACGAAGTCCCTTGGGGCGTGAACCGCCGCCGCGTGGTCACCCTCAACGACGGCGTGCCGGGCGAAAAATCCATCTCGGTGGCCTGCATGCATTGCAGCGACGCACCGTGCATGGCGGTCTGCCCGGTCAACTGCTTCTACCGCACCGACGAAGGTGTGGTGCTGCACGACAAGGACGTCTGCATCGGCTGTGGCTACTGCTCGTACGCCTGCCCCTTCGGTGCACCGCAGTTTCCGTCCGAAGGCACGTTTGGCGTGCGCGGCAAGATGGACAAGTGCACTTTCTGCGCCGGCGGCCCGGAAGAGCACGGCAGCCAGGACGAGTTCGAGAAATACGGCCGCAACCGCCTGGCCGAAGGCAAGCTGCCGGCCTGCGCCGAGATGTGCTCGACCAAGGCCCTGATCGCCGGCGACGGCGACGTGGTGGCCGACATCTTCCGCACCCGGGTGCTGCGCCGCGGCAAGGGCGCCGAAGTCTGGGGCTGGGGCACCGCCTACGGCACGGCTCAGGAGAAAAAGTCATGATGAAAACCACCACGATGTTCCGTCTGCTGACCATGACGGCGGTGCTGGGGCTGGCGGCTTGTGGCGAGCAGCCGCAGGACATGACCGGCGGTGGCGTCAAGCAGGACGATGCGCCCTTCCAGGGCGTGGGTGGCAGCCAGTACGCCCAGGCCGGCTGGAAGGCCGGCGACAAGGGCAGCTGGGAACAGCAGCTCAAGAGCCGCGCCCAGTACGGCCAGAACGACTACACCCGCATGGGCGCCAAGCCTTGAAGGGACAGCCATGAACCGGCACCCGATCCTGAACCCCGCAGTCTGGCGTGGCTGGGGCGTCGCCGCCCTGCTGGCGCTCGGCACCAGCTGGGCCAGCGCCCAGACCGCCCCGAACCCACCCGTGCCCGACGATCCGGCACCACCCGCCGCCCAGACCGCGCCCGCGGCCGTGGGTGGCATCAAGAGCGCCAACATCTTCGAGATCGCGCCCGACGCGAGCAAGGACCCGGACTACGCAAACCAGACCAACGCGCAGCGCCGCCAGGTGCAGCCCGGCAACAACGCGCCCATGTGGCGCGACGTGGGCAAGGGTGTCACCGGCTACAGCAGCCTGCCCGTCAGCCAGGCGCCGGAAGCCGGCAACCTGATCCAGCCCTTTGTGCAGTACCCGGGTTCGCGCCTCACCAACGCCGGTGAAGCCTGGCGCCAGGTGCGCAACGACTGGCTGATCCCCTACGGCGGAGCGCTGCTGTTCATCGTGTTGCTGGCGCTCGCCATCTTCTACATGACCAAGGGGCCGCTGGGCGGGCACCTGAAGGACACCGGACGCAAGATCGAACGTTTCACACCCCTGGAGCGCGCAGCCCACTGGTCGAACGCCATCGCCTTCGTGGTGCTGGGCATCTCGGGCATCGTGATGGCCTTCGGCAAGTTCTTCATCCTGCCGGTGATCGGCACCACGCTGTTCGGCTGGCTCACCTTCGCACTGAAGAACGCACACAACTTCATGGGCCCGCTGTTCGCCGTCTCGCTGCTGATCGTGGTCGTGACCTTCATCAAGGACAACATCGCCAGCGCTGCCGACTTCGTGTGGCTGTCCAAACTGGGCGGCATGCTGGGCGACAAGGAAGTGCCTTCGCACCGCTTCAACGCGGGTGAAAAAGGCCTGTTCTGGTGGGGCGTGACCATCCCCGGCATCGTGGTGGTGGGCTCCGGCCTGTTCCTTGACAAGCTGGTTCCGGGCATGTTGTACCTGCGTGGCGACATGCAGATCGCGCACATGCTGCACATCGTGGGCGCGCTGATCATGATGGCGCTGATCATGGGTCACATCTACATGGGCACGGTCGGCGTGAAGGGCGCGTACGGCGCCATGCGCACCGGCTACGTGGACGAAGCCTGGGCCAAGGAACACCACGAGCTCTGGTACGACGACGTCAAGGCCGGCAAGATCCCGGCCCAACGCAGCCAGCCCGCCCAGTCGACCCCGCCGGTCGACGCGGTGGCCAAAGCCTGAAGCTTTCAAGGACATTTGCGATGAAACGATTCCTGCTGATCTCCCTGCTGCTCGCCGGTTCGGCCAGCGTCATGGCCAAGCTGCCCGCACCGGTGCTGGACGACGCCGCCAAGGCCAAGGCCGAGGAGGCCAAGGCCAAGACCGCGCACGCCGGCAAGGTCGATGCCTACAAGCTCTGCCTGTCCATGGACCGTGCCGCGGCCAGCTATTTCAAGACTGCGGCCACTTCGGGCAAGGCCGTCAAGCCGGCGCTGGCTGCGCCCGCCTGTGCCGACCCGGGGCCGTTCGTCTGGCCGGCTCCCGCAGCGGCTGGCGCAGCACCCGCCGCACCGGCCGCCCCCGCAGCCGCTGCAGCGCCGGCCAAGAAGTCCTGATGCGGGCACGGGTGCCCGAGGCCGCGCCGACAGAAAGGCCTTCGGGCCTTTTTGTTTGTCTGCCAGCCGGTCCTTTGGCCCCCGCCCGCTTGCGGAATTGAAGCTTGAGCGACACTCGGAGTTGAGACCTTTCTTACATGTCACTCGCCGAACCCATGACCTTTCCAGAACGCGCGCACCCGGCCACCCCTGAGCCGTCCGCCGCCACGGGTCGCCGGCTGCCCCGCCTGACCCAGGCACGCGCGCCCCTGACCTGCGAGGTCGCTGTGACCAACGAGTTCGGCGTCGCGGGCACGGTCTCGATCCCGGCCGAGCGCGACCTCACCGTCTACGTCGACAAGCGCGAGCTGGTGACGCTGATGACCCTGGGCGGCCATCCCGAATGGCTGGTGCTGGGCTACCTGCTCAACCAGCGGCTGGTGGCGTCGGTGGACGACATCGAATCCCTCACGGTGGACTGGGACGTGGGCGCCGCGTCGGTCAAGACCCGCCACGGCATTCACCGCATCGAGGACCGGACCGCGCACAAGGTGGTCACCACCGGCTGCGGCCAGGGCAGTGTGTTCGGTCACCTGATGGACGACGTTGACAGCATCCGCCTGCCGCCCGACGCGCTGCTGCGCCAGTCCAGCCTCTACGACATCGTCAACACCATCCGGCTGCGCGACACCACCTACAAGGTGGCGGGTTCGGTGCACGCCTGCGCGCTGTTCGTCGGTGGTGAACTGCAGTTCTTTGTCGAGGACGTGGGGCGCCACAACGCGGTGGACACCATCGCTGGCTGGATGTCCATGCAGGACCGCCTCCCCGATGGCGAGAAGGTGTTCTACACCACAGGTCGCCTGACCAGCGAGATGGTGATCAAGTCGGCCCAGATGGGTGTGCCGGTGGTGATCTCGCGCAGCGGCATCACCCAGATGGGGCTCGAAGTCGCCCAGCGCGTGGGCCTGTGCGCCATCGGGCGTGCGACCCACAAGCGTTTTCTGTGTTACTCGCACGCCCAGCGCATCGTGTTCGATGCCGTGCCCACGCCGCTGGGCGTGGCGCCGGTGGCCGCCGTCGCCTGAAGGCTGAGACGCGGTCCGCCCACCGCGCCCGACAGGGCGTGCAACGGGCATAAACTCGATCCCCTGTCCGGCAGGCCCACCGCGGCCATGCCCTGTCCACCCCCCATTTCTGAAAGTCCACCGATGAGCCGCGACGTCCACGTCATCGATCACCCCCTGGTCCAGCACAAGCTCACGCTGATGCGCCGCAAGGACACCAGCACCAAGAGCTTCCGCGAGCTGGTGCACGAACTCAGCGCCTTGCTGGCCTATGAGATCACGCGCGAGATGCCGATGCAGACCATCGAGATCGAAACCCCGTTGGAGAAGATGCAGTCGCGCGTGATCGATGGCAAGAAGGTCGTGCTCGCCTCCATCTTGCGTGCCGGCAACGGTTTTCTCGACGGCATGCTGCAGGTCATTCCCGGCGCCCGGGTGGGTCACATCGGCCTCTACCGCGACCCGAAGACGCTGCAGGCGGTTGAGTACTACTTCAAGATGCCCAGCGGCATGGAAGAGCGGGACGTGATCGTGCTCGACCCGATGCTGGCCACCGGCAACTCCGCCGTGGCCGCGGTGGACCGGCTCAAGCAGACCCACCCGCGGTCGATCCGTTTTGTCTGCCTCGTGACCTGCCCCGAAGGCCTCAAGACCTTCCACGACCACCACCCGGATGTGCCGGTCTACACCCCGGCGGTGGACCGCGGCCTGAACGAGCACGGTTACATCGTGCCCGGTCTCGGTGACGCGGGCGACCGCATCTTTGGCACGAAGTAGGTCCACCCCCGTCGCTTGTTCGCTTCGCGTAACCGCTCCGCCCCTCAAGGGGCAATGCCTGCGGGCCGGCGGAGCCGGACCCACGGCATTCTGGGTTTTTGCGCCTCCTGCTCCGGACGCGGGGTGATTTGAGAGGACTGATGGAACCGGTTCCATCTCGTTCTCGGTTCGGGAGCGCTCCGGCTGATGCGATGGACCCCTCCGGAGCGCGTGCCTCGGCCCCAGGATGCGGTGGGACCGGCTTTGCCGGGCCACTCGCATCGCCCCCTGAGGGGGTGACACGTCCGCGAATGTGGACGTGTCGCAGGGGTGAATCAATTCAGTTAAGGTCGCAGCATGGCTGTCGCTCCTGCTCCCCTCACTGTTTCTTTCTGGTCCCTGGGCTGGCGTTCGCTGACGCGCGACTGGCGCGCGGGTGAGCTGCGGCTGCTGCTGGTTGCGGTCACGCTGGCGGTGGCGGCACTCACCGCCGTGGGCTTTTTTGCCGACCGGCTGCAGGGCGGCCTGGCGCGCGATGCGCGGGCGCTGATCGGGGGCGATGCGGTGATCAGCAGCGACAACGCCACGCCGCCCGCGTTCGAGCAGCAGGCGCAGACGCTGGGGCTGCAGACCACGCAGACGCTGGGTTTCCCCACCATGGGCCGCGCGCGCGACGAAGACGGCGGCGCCGCCAAGCTGGTGGCACTGAAGGCGGTGGACACCGGCTACCCCTTGCGCGGCAGCCTGCGCGTGGCCGACGGGCCGCAGGCGCCCGACGCACCCACGCGCGACATCCCCGCGCCCGGCACGGCCTGGGTGGACGCGGCCCTGCTGGTGGCGCTCGACCTTCAGGTCGGCTCGCCGCTGCTGATGGGCGACAGCCAGTTTCGCATTGGCAAGGTGATCGTGGTCGAGCCGGACCGGGGCGCCGGCTTCCTGACATTTGCGCCGCGCGTGATGATCAACGCCGCCGACCTGCCGGCCACCGGCCTGGTGCAGCCTGCCAGTCGCCTGACCTACCGCCTCGCCGTGGCCGGCAACGACCCGGCCGTGAAGCAGTTCGTGCAATGGGCACAGGCGCAGATCGAAATGCCCGGTGTGCGCGGTCTGCGGCTGGAGTCGCTCGAAGGCGGCCAGCCCGCCATGCAGCAGACGCTGGAGCGCGCCGAAAAATTCCTCAACCTCGTGGCCTTGCTCGCGGCGCTGCTGTCGGCGGTGGCGGTGGCGATCGCGGCGCGCGGTTTTGCGCAGCGCCACCTGGACGACTGCGCCATGCTGCGCGTGCTCGGCCTGTCGCAGGGCACCATGGCGCGCGCCTACACCTTCGAGTTCGTGCTGGTCGGCCTGGGCGCGAGCGTGCTGGGTGTGCTGCTGGGCTTTGCGCTGCACCACGTGTTTGTGTTGCTGCTGGCCGGGCTGGTGGAATCGGCGCTGCCGGCGGCCAGCATCTGGCCGGTGCTGCTGGGCCTGGGCATGGGACTCACGCTGATGCTGGCCTTTGGCCTGCCGCCGGTGCTGCAGCTGGCCCAGGTGCCGCCGCTGCGCGTGATCCGCCGTGACGTGGGTCAGCTCAAACCGGCCACGCTGGCCGTGCTGGGACTGGGTGTGGCGGGCTTTGCCGCGCTGCTGCTCGCCGCCAGCCGCGACCTGATGCTGGGGCTGATCGCCGTGGGTGGCTTCGCCGCCGCGGTGGCGGTGTTCGCGCTCGCCAGCTACGGCGCGGTGCGCCTGCTGCGCGCCAGCGTGAACGAGGCCACCGCCCCGCGTGCGCTGGTGCTGGCCACGCGCCAGCTCTCGGCGCGGCCGGCCTACGCGGTGGTGCAGATCAGTTCGCTGGCCGTGGGCCTGCTCGCGCTGGTGCTGCTGGTGCTGCTGCGCACCGACCTGATCGCCAGCTGGCGCAACGCCACGCCGCCCGACGCGCCCAACCGTTTTGTCATCAACGTGCAGCCCGAGCAGGGCGAACCGTTTCAGCAGGCACTGCGCCAGGCGGGTGTGCAGCGCTTCGACTGGTACCCCATGATCCGCGGCCGCCTGGTGTTGGTGAACGGGCAGCCGGTGGCGCCTGAGAGTTACGCCACCGACCGGGCACAGCGCCTGGTCGAGCGCGAGTTCAACCTGTCGAACACGGCGCAACGGCCACCGCACAACGAGGTGACACAAGGGCGCTGGACCGAAGACGAAGCGGGCGGCCTGAGTGTGGAAGAGGGCCTGGCCGAAGAGCTGGGGCTGAAGATCGGCGACCAGCTCGGATTCGACATCGCCGGCCAGCCGGTGCAGGGCCGCATCACCAGTCTGCGCAAGGTGGACTGGGGCTCCATGCGCGTGAACTTCTTCGTGATCTTCCCGGTGGCCGATCTGCCCGACGTGCCCGTCACCTACATCAGCGCTTTCCAGGCGCCGCAGGGCAATGCGCAGTTCGACAACGCGCTGGTGCGCCAGTTTCCGAACATCACCAACGTCGACATGAGCCAGACCATCGGCCAGGTGCAGCGCGTGCTGGGCCAGGTGATCCAGGCCGTGGAATTCCTGTTCGCCTTTGCGCTGGCGGCGGGCCTGATCGTGCTGCTGGCCACCATCACCGCCACGCGCGGCGAGCGCGAGCGCGAGTTCGCGGTCTTGCGTGCCGTGGGCGCGGGGTCGCAGCTGCTGCGCAACGTGCAGCGCATCGAACTGCTGGGCGTGGGCCTGCTGGCCGGCTTCCTGGCTTCGCTGGTGGCCATGGCCGTGGGCTGGGCGTTGGCGAAATACGCCTTCCAGTTCAGCTGGCAGCCTTCGCTGTGGGTGCCGCTGGCGGGCAGCGTGGCCGGTGGCCTGCTGGCCCTGATGGCGGGCTGGTGGGGCCTGCGCAGCATCCTGAAAACGCCTGTGGTTGAGACGCTTCGGCGCGCCGCGGTTTGACAACGATGAACACCTCTGAATCTCCCGCCTCTCCCTCCACCCCGTTCGAATGGATCGGCGGCGAAGCGCGCGTGCGCGCGCTGGTGGACCGCTTCTACGACCTGATGGACATCGAGCCCGGCTACCACGAGCTGCGCGTGGCCCATGGCAGCACGCTGGACGACGCGCGCCAGAAGTTGTATTGGTTTCTCTGTGGCTGGCTCGGTGGCCCCTCGCACTACGAAGACCGCTTCGGCCACCCGCGCCTGCGCCAGCGCCACATGCCGTTTGCCATCGGCGTTCAGGAACGCGACCAGTGGCTGGCCTGCATGGACCAGGCCATGGGCGAGACCGGGGTGCCCGAGGACCTGCGTGTGCGGCTGCGCGAGAGCTTCTTCAAGACCGCCGACTGGATGCGCAACCGGGCCGGCGGCGTCTGAAAGCAGAGCGTCATGAGCGTACCTGACACCAGCGTGGCACGGACCACGCGCCGCGGCGCGCTGGGCATCACGCTGTTCTGGCTCGCGCTCATGGGAGCGCTGTACCTTGGTTTCGACCAGGTGGAGCGCCGTCAGCAGGCCAGTTATGTGGCCCACGAGGGTAGCGACGGCGAACTGGTGATCCCGCGCGGTCCGGACGGCCATTTCCGCGTGGCCGGCCGCGTCAACGGCCAGCCGGTCGAGTTCCTGATTGACACCGGGGCGAGTTCGGTCACGGTGAGCGAAGCCTTTGCCCGCGCTGCGGGGCTGGAAGGCGGGCAGAGCGTCACGTTCCAGACTGCGAACGGCACGCTGCCCGGACGGTTGCTGCGCAACGTGCCGGTGCAGGCGGCCCACCTCGGGCTGGCCGGCACCACGGTGGCCGTGGGGCTGGTGGGTGAAGACAGTGGGCAGGCGCTGCTGGGGCAGGCTTTTCTCTCGCGTTTCGACATCCAGATCCTGCAGGGCGAGATGCGACTGACCCCTCGTTGAACCTGTTCAGGCCGGGCGCAGCAACACCACCATCGCTCCCGCGCCACCGTCCGCGGGGCGCGCCTGCACGAAGGCCAACACCTCGTTCTTCTGCACCAGCCAGCGCTGTACCCGACCCTTGAGCACGGGCATGCGGCCGGGCGAGCCCAGCCCCTTGCCGTGCACGACGCGCACGCAGCGCAGCCCGTGCTGGTGTGCCTCGCGCACGAAGCGGCCGAGCGCTTCGCGCGCCTCGTCGATGCGCAGGCCGTGCAGGTCGATCTGGCGCTGGATGCTCCAGCGGCCTTCGCGCAGCTTGCGCACCACGTCGGGCCCCAGGCCGGGGCGGCGGAAGCTCAGCTGGTCGTCGGTGTGCAGCAGGGTTTCGACGTCGAAGTCGTCGGACAGCGCCTCGCGCATCACGGACGCTTCGTCCAGCAGGCGCTGGCGCGGCAAGGGGTCTACGTGTCGCTGAGGGTGGTGCACACGCCGCGCGCTGACCAGCGGCTTCACCGGGCCCACCGCCAGCTCAAACAGGCGTTTCTCCCGGTCCATCCGCTGCAGGTGCAGGCGCTCGACCTCGCGCGCTGCCGCCTCGGCGGCCGCCCGCTGGGCGATCACCTTCTGCAGCGTCTTGAGTTCGGCGAACGAGCGCAGTTTCATGGTGGCGCGATTCTCGCGCAGTCGCCAAGTCCCTCAGATCAGACCGAGCTCTGCCATCGACGCCGCCTGCTCCCGCGTCACGATGAAATGGTCCAGCACGCGCACGTCCACCAGCGCCAGCGCGGCCTTGAGCGACTGCGTGAGCGCCTCGTCGGCGCGCGAAGGGCGGGCCTCGCCGCTGGGGTGGTTGTGCGCCAGCACCACGGCGGCGGCGTGGTGGTGCAGTGCCCTGAGAACGACCTCGCGCGGGTACACGCTGGTGTGCGTGAGCGTGCCGCGGAACAGCTCTTCGAGCGCGATCAGCCGGTTCTGGCTGTCGAGGAACAGCACGGCAAACACCTCGTGGTTGCGCGCGCCCAGTTGCAGCTGCAGGTATTCGCGCACCGCCTTCGGGCTGTCGAACAGGGCTTTCTGCTGCAGTTCCTGGGCCAGCGCCCGGCGTGCGAGTTCGAGCACGGCGACCACCTCGGCGCGTTTCGCCGGCCCCAGGCCCTTGATGACCTTGAGCGCCTCGGCCCCGGTGTGCAGCAGGCCACCGACACCGCCGAAGGCGTTCAGCAGCTCCTGCGCGAGCTGCACCACGTGTTTTCCGGGGATGCCGGTGCGCAGCAGCAGCGCCAGCAGCTCGGCGTCGCTGAGTGCAGACGGGCCGCGTGCGAGCAGTTTTTCGCGCGGGCGCGCGTCGTGGGGCAGGCTTTTCAGCCCGGTTCCGGCAAGGCCATTCATGTTTTTCTCCCTGATCCAGCCTGCTTTTTACAATACGGGGTTCTCATCGGCGCGTTGCCGCTTCCGCCGCCGTGATGCCCGGCACGCCGATTCACCGTATTCACCACCCCGAACCCCCGTCTGAACACCATGTCCCAAGTCCAAGAAGGTTCCTTTCTCACCCTGCACTACCGCATGTCCGGTCCGCAGGGCCAGGTGATCATCGACACCTTTGAAGGCCAGCCCGCCACGCTGAGCCTGGGGTCGGGTCAGCTTTCTCCCGCGATCGAGCAGCACCTGATCGGTCTGGAGGAGGGCACCCGCACCGTGATCGATCTGGACGAAGGCGAGGCCTTTGGCGAGCGCCAGCCGGACATGGTGCAGTGGGTGGCGCGCCAGCTGCTCAACAAGCTGGGCGATCCGCACGAGCAGTACGCGGCCGGTGACGTGGTGCAGTTCCCCACGCCCGACGGCCTGGGCAGCTTCGCCGGCTCGGCCGTGGAGGTGCGCGAAGACGGCGCGGTGCTGTTCGACTTCAACCATCCGCTGGCGGGCCAGCCGGTGCGTTTTGAAGTGCAGTTGATCGGGGTGCTGTGATGAACGAGCCGAAAGAAGTCATCCTGGCCGAACCGCGCGGTTTCTGCGCCGGCGTGGACCGCGCGATCGAGATCGTCGAACGCGCGCTGGCCAAGTTCGGCCGGCCGATCTATGTGCGCCACGAGATCGTGCACAACACCTACGTCGTCAACGACCTCAAGGCCAAGGGCGCGATCTTCATCGAGGAACTGTCCGACGTGCCCCCGGGCTCGACCCTGGTGTTTTCGGCCCACGGTGTGAGCAAGGCCGTGCAGGAGGAAGCGCAGGCGCGCGGTTTCAGCATCTTCGACGCCACCTGTCCGCTGGTGACCAAGGTGCATGTGGAGGTGGCCAAGCTGCACAAGGAAGGCTTCGAGTTCATCATGATCGGCCACAAGGGCCATCCCGAGGTCGAAGGCACCATGGGCCAGCTCGACAGCGGCATCCACCTGGTCGAAGACGCGGCCGACGTGGCCCGCGTGGCGCCGGCTCAGACACAGAAACTCGCGGTGGTGACGCAGACCACGCTGAGCGTGGACGACGCCGCCAGCATCCTGGCCGCGGTGAAGGCGCGTTTTCCCAGTGTGCGCGAGCCCAAGCAGCAGGACATCTGCTACGCCACACAGAACCGGCAGGACGCCGTCAAGCTGCTCAGCCCGCAGGTGGACGTGGTGATCGTGGTCGGCAGCCCGACCAGCTCCAACAGCAACCGCCTGCGCGAGGTCGCGCTCAAGCTCGGCACGCCGAGCCACATGGTGGACAGCGCCGACGAGCTGCAGGCCGAGTGGTTCGAAGGCCGGTCCCGTGTCGGCCTGACGGCCGGCGCCTCGGCGCCCGAGATACTGGTGCGCCAGGTGATCGACCGCATCAAGGCGCTGGGCGCGATCTCCGTGCGCACCATGGACGGCCTGACCGAGACGGTCAAGTTCCCGCTGCCCAAGGGCCTGAAGATCGATGGCGGCGAGGTTGCGCCGCTGCAGCATCTTCATTGAATTGGTCCCCCCGCGCCGCCTTCGGCGTCACCCCCCAAGGGGGCGCCAGCTGCGGCCCGGCAAAGCCGGTTCCGCGCTGGCCTGGGTTGGGCATTGCCACTCCGGAGCCTGTCCCGCTCCAAACCTACAATCTCCTCATGCTCGACATCCTTCTCCTCCGCAAAGACCTGGCCGCCGTGGTGGCGCGCCTGGAAACCCGCAAACAGCCCCAGGCTTTCCTGGACGTGCCCGCCTACCAGGCGCTCGAATCCGAGCGCAAGACGCTGCAGACGCGCACCGAAGAGCTGCAGAGCCAGCGCAACAGCCTGTCCAAGCAGATCGGCATGCTCAAGGGCAAGGGCCAGCACGCCGAGGCCGACGCGGTGATGGCGCAGGTGAGTGCGATGAAGGCCGAGCTGGAAAGCTCCGCTGCGCGGCTGGAGGTCATTCAGGCCGAGCTGCAGAACCTGCTGCTGGCCGTGCCCAACCTGCCGCACGAGAGCGTGCCGGTGGGTGCGGGCGAAGAGGGCAACGTGGAAGTGCGCCGCTGGGGCACGCCGCGCACTTTTGACTTCGATGTCCGCGACCACGTGGACATCGGTGAAAAGCTGGGCCTGGACTTCGACATCGGCGTCAAGCTCTCGGGTTCGCGTTTCACTTTCATGCGCGGCCCCATCGCCCGCCTGCACCGGGCGCTCGCCCAGTTCATGCTCGACGTGCAGACGCAGGAACACGGCTACACCGAGTGCTACACGCCCTACATCGTCAACGGCGAGACGCTGCGTGGCACCGGTCAGTTGCCCAAGTTCGAAGGTGATCTGTTCGCCGTCAAGAAGGGCGGGCAGGAAGGTGAGGAGATGCCGGACACGCAGGCGCTCTACCTGATCCCCACCAGCGAGGTGACGCTGACCAACGTGGTGCGCGACACCGTGCTGGCCGAGGCCGAGCTGCCGATCAAGATGACCGCCCATACACCGTGTTTCCGCTCGGAAGCCGGCAGCGCGGGACGCGACACGCGCGGCATGATCCGCCAGCACCAGTTCGACAAGGTCGAGATGGTGCAGATCGTGCACCCCGAGAAGAGCTATGAAGCGCTCGAAGCCATGACCGGCCATGCCGAAGCGATCCTGCAGAAGCTGGGCCTGCCGTACCGCGTGATGAGCCTGTGCACCGGCGACATGGGCTTCGGTGCCAGCAAGACCTACGACCTGGAGGTGTGGGTGCCAGCCCAGGGCACCTACCGCGAGATCAGTTCGGTGTCGAACTGCGAAGCCTTCCAGGCGCGCCGCCTGCAGGCGCGCTTCAAGAACGCCCAGGGCAAGAACGAGCTGGTGCACACACTCAACGGCTCCGGCCTGGCCGTGGGCCGCGCGCTGGTGGCGGTGCTGGAGAACAACCAGAACGCCGACGGCAGCGTGACCGTGCCCGAGGTGCTGCGGCCCTACATGGGCGGCATTGAGAAGCTCACCCCCGCTTGAGGCCCAGGCTGCTCGGGCCGCTCTCGGCCAGCAGCGCGCGCACCACGCTGGCACCGATCTGGTCGCCGGGGTCCAGCCGGGCCAACTGGTCCACCAGAGCCTGCGCGATGCCACGCTCGCCGCGGCGCAGCTGCACGAAGGCCAGGGCCTTGAGCGTGAAAAGCCAGAAGCGCGCGGCACCCGGCGCGGCAAAGTCCGCCTGACCTGGTTGAACGGTGCGCCAGTCGGCGGGCAGACCCGCGGCCCTTGCGGCGGCCGCCAGGCCCTTGCTGGCCGCCTGTTCGGCCCGATCCAGCTCACCCAGACCCGCGTGCAGCTTGTACAGCAGGTAGTACACCGGCAGGCTTTGCGGTGCGCTCACGCACGCGGTCCACAGGATCGCCGCGGCTTCTTCGCGCGGGGCCTGGCGCGCCCGGTCAACCAGGTGCCGGATGGACGGCGAGATCTCGCCGCCAAACAGCTCGTTGGAATCGGCTCCGGTCAGCAAGTTCACCAGACGGCCTGGGGTGCGAGCAGCCGTTCCACCGGGACGCCGCCTTCGAGGTGGCTGTTGAAGATTTCGGCCACGTCGGCATCGGTCACGTTGCGGTACATCACCGCTTCCGGGTAGACCAGCACGTTGGCACCCTGGTCGCAGGGACCGAGGCAGCCCGAGTAGGTGATCGAGAGCTGGTCGTAGGCCTGGCGCTTCTGCTGCTCGGCCCAGAAAGCCTGCAGCACGGCGGTGCCCCCCTTGCTGGCGCACGAGCCGCGCGGGTGCTGCGGCGGACGGTTCTGGGTGCAGACGAAAACATGGCGTTGAGGACGGGGCATGGCGTTCGCTCCTTCAGCCGAATTTAAAGAGGATGCCGTGCCCACCGCGCGGGTACTCCCAGTTCACGTTGGTGAACTCCGAGCAGATGATGCGGCAGCTGCCGCACTCCAGGCAGCCGTCGGTGATCAGCGTCACGCTGCCGTTGCCTTCGGCCTTGTAGCAGGAGGCCGGGCACACGTAGGTGCAGGACTTCTGGGCGCAGTCGTTGGCGCAGATCTCGGGGTCCTTGATCTGGATGTGGGGCCGGCCCGCGTCGACGCGGTAGCGGTTCTGAAACAGTTTCTCTTCGACATTCACGGCAACGGCGTTCATCGGAAAGCCCTCCAAAGTTTGACGGCGTCACCCACCAGGCCGGTGAGCGAACGCGAGGTGCGAAAGCTGGAAAAAATCTCGCGTTCCTTGGTCTTCTTGTCCACGCCATCGACCGTGAACATCTTGTGCGCGGCCTTGGACACCAGCTCGGGGTAGGTGGTGAAGAACTGGTTGTTCTTGTGGAAGACCTCGGGCATGTCGCGGTACTTGTGCAGGTCCTTCATCACGAAGCTCTTGTCGAGTTCGGTCTTGTAGTTCTTGAGCACCGCTTCGCTCATGGGCTTGCCGGCGGCCTTGGCGGCGATCACGGTTTCAGCCGCGAGGCGCCCGGTGGTCATGGCCAGGTTGGAGCCTTCGCGGTGCACCGCGTTGACGAAGCCACCCGAGTCGCCCACGATCATCCAGCCGTTGCCATACACCTTGGGGATGGCATAGAAGCCGCCTTCGGGGATCAGGTGGGCCGCGTATTCCTTCATCTCGCCACCCTGGATCAGCGGGGCGATGGACGGGTGCTGCTTGAGCTTTTCCAGCAGGGCGTAGGGGCTGGTCTTGTTCACGCTGCCCTTGAAGTCGCCCAGCATGCAGCCGATGCCGATGGTGAGCGATTCCTTGTTGGTGTAGAGGAAGCCCGTGCCCATCATGCCGTCGGTGATCTTGCCGACCATCTCGATGACCACGCCTTCTTCTTCGCCGATGTTGAAGCGCTGGCGGATCGTGTCCTCGGGCATGAAGAGGATCTCTTTTACCGCGAGCGCGACGTTGCTGTCCTTGATCTCGCCGTGGAAACCGGCCTTGCGCGCCAGCGTGCTGTTCACGCCGTCGGCCATGATCACCACGTCCGCGTAGACGTCGCCGGCCTCGCGGTCGCACTGCACGCCCACCACCTGGTCGCCGTCCATGATGAGGTGGTTGACCGTGGTCTCGCAGATCAGCAGCGCGCCGGCTTCGCGCACCTTGGAGCTGAACCACTTGTCGAACTGCGCCCGGATGATGGTGTAGCGGTTGTAGGGCGGCTTGTTGTAGTCGTCGCTGCGGTAGTGCGTGCCGACGAAGCTGTTGTCGTCGAGCACCCAGACGCGCTGCTCGATGATGTGGCGCTCCAGCGGCGCGTCGTCGCGGAAGTCGGGAATGATCTTCTCCAGCGCGTCGCTGTAGAGGATGGCGCCCTGCACGTTCTTCGAACCCGGGTATTCACCGCGCTCGATCTGCAGAACCTTGAGGCCGGCCTTGGCCAGGGTGTAGGCGCAGGCGTTGCCCGAGGGCCCCGCGCCCACCACGATGGCGTCGAATTGAGAGGGTTTTTTCATGGCGTTCCCCAGAGGTGGTGGACGGGATCAGGCAACCAGCGCGCTGCGCTTGGACAGGTGTTCGGCGAACGCCTTGGTCAGGGCGGGCAGCACCAGCATCGCGTTGCCGACGATGCCGTAGTGGGCGAATTCGAAGATGGGCGCGTTCGGGTCGGTGTTGATGGCCACGATCACGTCCGAGCCCTCCATGCCCACGCGGTGCTGCACCGCGCCGCTGATGCCGGCGGCGATGTAGAGCTTGGGGCGCACCGTCTTGCCGGTCTGGCCCACCTGGCGGTCGGCCTCGACCCAGCCCGCCTGCACACAGGGGCGGGTGGAACCCACTTCGCCGCCGAGCACACGGGCCAGCTCGAACACCAGCTTGAAGTTGTCGGGGTTCTTCAGGCCCTTGCCGCCGCTCACGATCACGTCCGCGTAGGGCAGGTTGATCTTGTTGCTGTGGGCGTCGGCGATGAAGTCGAGCAGCTTGGTGACAATCTGGGTCTCGACCATGCCCAGCGTGTCGTGGACCAGGTTGCCGGTTCGGCTGCTGTCGGCCTTGGGCATCAGCATCACGCGCGGCCGCACCGTGGCCATCTGTGGCCGGTAGGCCAGGGTCATGATGGTGCAGTAGAGCGAGCCGCCGAAGGTGGGACGCGTGGCGGCCAGGGCCTTGGAGACCGGGTCGATGTTGAGCTCGGTGCAGTCCGCGGTCAGGCCGGTGAGCAAGGTGGTGGCCACCGAGCCCGCGAGGTCGCGGCCTTGTGAGGTGGCGCCCAGCAGCAGGATCTCGGGCTTGTACTTGTTCACCAGATCGGTCAGGCCCTTGGTGAAGGGCTCGTTGCGATAGCCCTTGAGCACCGGGTCGGTCACGATGTACACGGTGTCGGCGCCGAAGCTGATGGCCTCGGCCGCGAACTTGTCCAGCTGCTCGTCGGCGCCACCCAGCAGCACCGCGCCCACCTGGCTGCCCAGGGTGTCGGCGAGCTTGCGCGCTTCGCCCAGCAGTTCCCACGACACGCTGTGCACATGGCCGCGGTCATGTTCGACGAACACCCAGACGCCCTTGTAGGCCTTGAGTTCGTCCGACAGTTCGAGGTTGCGGCCGCGGCCGGCGGGTCGCTTGGCGGGTGCAGCAGGTGTGGTGGGGGCGTTCATGCTTCTTCCTTCATCAAGAGATCGGCTTCAAGCGTGGGGTGGCGCGTGAACACCTTCTGCAGCAGGTTCAGCGAGATGTCGCGCAGGTTCGAGGTTTCCAGGTCCAGCATCTCCACTTTTTCGGTGCGCGGCGAGGGGCCGAAGACCTTGCTCACCACGGTGGGTGAACCCTTGAGACCAATCTTGTCGAGGTCTTCGATGGCGGCGTCTTCCTTGCTCCATTTGCGCACCGGGTACGCGGCGGCGTGGATCATGGCGGGCAGGTTGGCGAAGCGCATCTCGTTGGTGTTCTCCAGCATCGTGATCAGGCAGGGCAGGGCGGTTTTGAGCACCTGCACGCCGCCTTCGGCGCGGCGCTCGACCGTGATCGTGCGGCCGTCCAGATCGGTCTCGACGATGCGCGACACATAGGTCAGCAGCTGCAAGCCCATGCGCTTGGCGATGCCCGGGCCGACCTGGGCGGTGTCGCCGTCGATGGTCTGCTTGCCGGTGAAGACGATGTCCACCGCCTGCTCCTTGGCGATCTGGCGGATGCCCGCGGCCAGCGCGTACGAGGTGGCCAGGGTGTCGGCGCCCGCGAAGGCGCGGTCGGTCACGAGCACCGCGTCGTCGGCACCGAAGCTGATGCACTTGCGCAGCGCTTCTTCGGCCTGCGGCGGGCCCATGCAGAGAACGGTGACCTTGCCGCCGAACTTGTCTTTCAGGCGCAGCGCTTCTTCGAGCGAGAACAGGTCGTAGGGGTTGACGATGGCCGGCACGCCCTGTCGCATGATGGTGTTGGTGACCGGGTGGACCCGGATCTGTGCCGAGTCCGGCACTTGTTTGATGCAGACGACGATGTGCATGGTTTTCTCCGTTGCGGGGTTCAGGCGACAGCGCGTTGCGGCAGCGATGTTTTCAGGCTGTCCAGCGTGACGTGCTGTTTGCCGCCGACGTCCTGGAACACCTTGAACACCTTTTCCTGCGCCGGCGTGGACTTGACGAAATCGGCGTAGGCCTTGACCAGCTGTTCGCGGTAGACGGTGTAGAGCGCCAGTTCGTCGTCGGCCGAAGGCAGGGTCTGCTGTCGGATGTACTGGAAGAAGCGCTTGAGGATGTGCAGGCGGCTCACGTTGACCACCGACTGCTCGAACGGCACGCCGAAGTACTGCAGGAAATCCTCGGCCGATGACAGGGCCTTGAGCTGTTGAACAAAGTTTTCCATTGGGCGTTACTCCACGGTCGCGGGTTGAAGATGGGGTTTCGCGGTTGCGAACCCCGGTTCGGCACATTGATCGTCACAAAGGCCGCAGGCGCTGTCGGCACTGGCCAGACCCTGGCTTTGGGCGAGGCTGCGCTCCAGCTGGGCCACGCGGTCGAGCAGGCAGGCAATCGCCTTGCCCACGGGGTCGGGGATGAGGTGGTGTTCGAGGTCGAAGCCGTGCGTGGTGCGGCGTGCCGGCGCCACGACGCGACCCGGAATGCCGACCACGGTGGCGCCAGCCGGCACGGCCTCGATCACCACAGAGTTGGCCGCGACCCGGGCGCCGTCGCCGACGCGGATCGGGCCGAGGATCTTGGCGCCGGCGCCGACCACGACCTGGTTGCCCAGGGTCGGGTGGCGCTTGCCGGCGCGCCAGCTCGTGCCGCCCAGCGTGACGCCGTGGTAGAGCGTGACGTCGTCACCGACCTCGGCCGTTTCACCGATCACGACACCGGTACCGTGGTCAATGAAGAAGCGGGCGCCGATGCGCGCACCGGGGTGGATGTCGATCTGCGTCAGCGCACGCGACACAAACGACAGCCAGCGTGGCAGGTAGCGCCAGCCGCGGCTCCACAGCGCGTGGGCCAGGCGGTGCAGGGCAATGGCCTGCAGGCCGGGGTAGATGGTCCAGACCTCGATCAGGCTGCGCGCGGCCGGGTCGCGGGTGAGCACGCAGCGCGCGTCTTCGCGCAGCAGGCTGAACCAGCCCGCGGGTGCTGCTGCGCCGGTGGCCGTGGTGTCGCCGCTGCTGGAGCTGTTCATGCCCGTCCCCAGGCCGGGGCCACGTGGGCCATGTTGTGCGCGTCCATCAGGAAGCCGCGCAGCTCTTCGGGTGTGGCTTCCTGCTTCACGCGCATGGCGTGTTCGCGGATGCGGGCCAGCACGCGTTCGGTCAGCGCATCGTCCTCGATGGCCAGGCCCATGGCACCGAACGCCAGTCGCACGGCCTGCGAGCCCGAGTGTTTGCCGAGCACGGTGCGGCGCTCGCGACCGAGCTCGCCCGGGTCGAAGCCTTCGTAGGTCGAGGGGTGTTTCTGCAGGCCGTCGATGTGGATGCCCGACTCGTGGGTGAACACGGCTTCGCCGACGATGCTCTTGTTGAAGGCCACCGAACGCCCCGAGGCGCGCGCCACGAGTTGCGAAATGCCAAGCAGAGCGTGGGTGTCGACGCCGGTGTCGGTCTGCTGCAGATGGCGCGCGGCCATCACCACCTCTTCCAGTGCGGCGTTGCCGGCGCGTTCGCCCAGGCCGTTGACGGTGGTGTTGGCGTGGGTCGCGCCAGCGCGTGCGGCGGCCAGGGTGTTGGCGGTGGCCAGGCCCAGGTCGTCGTGGGCGTGCATTTCGATGTCGATGTCCACCGCGTCGCGCAGGCGGGCGATGGCATCAAAGGTGGCGAAGGGGTCGAGCACACCCAGGGTGTCGGCAAAGCGGATGCGGCTGGCGCCGCAGGCCTGTGCGCGGCGTGCGACCTCGATCAGGAAATCGCTGTCGGCACGCGAAGCGTCTTCGGCACCGAACGACACCTGGCGCCCGCTTTGCGCGGCTTTGCTGATCAGGCGTGTGACCTGCTCCAGCACCCATTCGCGCGACTGGCGCAGCTTGTATTGCAGGTGGATGTCGGAGACCGGCATCGAGAGGTGAACGATCTGCGCGTCGCAGCGCAGTGCGCTGGCGAGGTCGGTCTCGGTCAGGCGGCCCCATACCATGAGTTTGGCCGGCAGTTGGAGCGCGGCGATGGCGTTGATGCAGGCGATCTCTTCGTCACCCATGGCCGGGATGCCGATTTCCATCTCGGGCACACCCGCGGCAGAGAGGGCCGTGGCGATGGCGCACTTCTCGGACACCGTGAACGCGACCCCGGCGGTCTGTTCGCCGTCGCGCAGCGTGGTGTCGTTGATGATGAGATGGCGTGGCATGTGAGCAGCATCCTTTGCTGGACTTGATCGCAAGCACCGTGCCACCTGTTTGGAAGGTTCAAAACCCGCTTTCTCGCGGCACAAGGGGCCGATTTGTCGGGTCTGGTCTGCTGGGCGCGTTCAGCCCTTGCTCTGCGTCTGTCGGAAATGTGTTGTTTCGGACAGCGCGGAGCTTCTCAATGCGGGCCTCTCGTTCGTTGACCTCGCCTGCTGCGGCAGGCGCTGTCCGGTGGGGGCTCATCCGGGGTGGTCTGCGCTTCGCTCCAACTTCGCTGTGTCCGCCCGTCTGGGGCCGGCGCGGCCAAACTCGCTGCGTTCGCTATCGCTCTCTCCGCTCAAACAGTGGCCGCGAGTCAGTCAACGATGCGCGCACTTGCGCGCCCGGCCCCAGACGGGCGGACACAGCCACCCCGGAACATCGCCCCCACCGGACAGCGCCAGCCGCAGCAAGAAGCGTCGGGGTATTCCACCGGTTGCGCGCCAACACCGCTGTTTGCCAAGGCGTGTGCGGGCAGGTCGCAGCGCGCCTGTGAGGCGCCGAGAAGCGCAGCGGCGGTGGCCGTGCGCGCAGCGCGTTTCGTCAACTGACTCGTCGCACTTGTTTGAGCGGAGAGAGCGCAAGCGAACGCAGCGAGTTGTGCGACGGGCCACGGCCGCGAGCATCGCAGGGTAGTCGGCGCACAGCGCCGACCGCCTCACCGAAGCGTTGCGGCCTGCCCGCACACGCCTTGGATCGCGAGGTGCAATGACCGAGATCAGCGGTTGACCTGTCAATGCTCCCGCGCATGGTTGCGCGTGTGGCGTGGAAACTCGATCACCAGATCGGCCTCGCGCAGCTTGACGCAACAGGCCAGGCGCGACTGCGCGTCCAGTCCCCAGGCGTGGTCGAGCTGGTCTTCTTCGTCGTCCTTCGGCTTGGACAAGGAAGCGCCGCCTTCCCGCACGTAGACATGGCAGGTCGCGCAGGCAGCCACCATCTCGCAGGCGTGCTCGATGGCGATGCCGTGGTTCAGGAAACCCTCGCACAGGGACTCGCCCTTGGGCAGTTCGATCTCGCGCCCCTCGGGGCAGAGGTCGGGGTGCGGCAGCAGGCGGACTTTGGGCATGGGGTTCCTGTTCGGGGTTCCTAGGGCATCAAGCTGTCCATGGCGCGGCCTGCCAGGGCCTTCTGGATCGACGCGTTCATGCGCCGCGCTGCGAAGGCGTCGGTGGCGGCGGAGAGCGCGTTGGTGCTCAGGCGCAGCTCTTCCACCGGGGCTTCGGTCTCCAGCCGGTCGGCCACCGTGTACATGGCCTTGTGAATGGCGTCGATTTCGGTGGGGTTGAGCAGGCCGCCGTCTTCCGCGAGCGCGCTTTCGGTCGCGTCCAGCAGCCGCCGCGCGTCGATCTGTGCCTCGCGCAGCGCGCGCAGCCGCATGTCGGACTGCGAGGCAGCGATCGCGTCCTGCAGCATGGAAGCGATCTGCTCGTCGCCCAGGCCGTAGCTCGGTTTCACCTCGATGTGGGCCTCGATGCCGCTGCTCTGCTCGCGCGCACTGACCGAGAGCAGTCCGTCGGCGTCGATCTGGAAACTCACACGGATGTGGAGCGCGCCGGCCACGGCGGGGGGCAGGCCACGCAGCTCGAAGCGCGCCAGCGAGCGGCAGTCGGCCACCGACTCGCGTTCGCCCTGCACCACGTGCAGCGACATCGCGGTCTGGCCGTCCTTGAAGGTGGTGAAGTCCTGCGCGCGCACGGTGGGCAGGGTGGAGTTGCGCGGAATCACCTTTTCCACCAGGCCGCCCATGGTCTCGATGCCGAGCGAGAGCGGGCAGACGTCGAGCAGCAGCCACTGGTCGCCGCTGCCGTTGCCGGCGAGCACGTTGGCCTGCAGGGCCGCACCGATGGCAACCACCTGGTCGGGGTCGAGATCGGCCAGCGGTTCGAGGCCGAAGTAGTCGCGCACCGCGTCGCGCGCGATCGGCATGCGCGTCGAACCACCGACCAGCACCACGCCGGTGATCAGGGCGGTATTGAGCTGGGCGTCGCGCAGCGCACGCCTGGTGGCGCTGAGGGTGCGCGCGATCAGCGGCGCACCCAGCGTGGCGAACTGGGCGCGCGAGAGGATGGCCGCGAGCGACTGGCCGTCGGCCAGCGTGAGGCAGAGCTCGGCGCTGTCATGGTTTGAGAGTTTTTCTTTGGCTGCGCGTGCCGCCGTGAGCAGCAAACGCTGCTGCGAAGGCGGCAACGCGGCCACGCCGTTCAAACCGTGTTCGGCGCAGAACCAGGCCGCGATGGCGCTGTCGAAGTCGTCACCGCCCAGGGCCGAGTCGCCGCCGGTGGACAGCACCTCGAACACGCCCTGGGTGAGCTTGAGGATGGAAATGTCGAAGGTGCCGCCGCCGAGGTCGTACACCGCAAAGGTGCCTTCGGCCTGCTGGTCCAGACCGTAGGCAATCGCCGCAGCCGTGGGCTCGTTGAGCAGGCGCAGCACGTTCAGGCCGGCGATGCGCGCCGCGTCCTTGGTGGCCTGGCGTTGCGCGTCGTCGAAATAGGCGGGCACGGTGATCACCACGCCCGAGAGCGAGCCGCCCAGCGAGGCTTCGGCGCGTTGGCGCAGCGTGTTCAGGATCTCGGCCGACACCTGCACCGGTGAACGTTCGCCCGCCACGGTGTGCAGGCCCACCATGCCCGGCCCGTCCTTGAACTGGTAGGGCAGGGCGGCGGCGTCTTTCAGATCGGCCAGCGAGCGGCCCATGAAGCGCTTGACAGAGACGATGGTGTTGTGCGGGTCGATGGCTTGCTGCTCCTGAGCGGCGCGCCCGACCACGGTGGCGCCGTCTTCCAGGTAGCGCACCACCGACGGCAGCAGCATGGCACCGTATTCGTCGGGCAGGCACTCGGCTACCGCGCTCTTGACGCTGGCGATCAGGGAGTTGGTCGTGCCCAGATCAATGCCCGCTGCCAGCCGGTGCTGGTGCGGCGCAGCGCTTTGTCCAGGTTCAGCGATTTGCAAGAGGGCCATGGTGTGGGGTGCTCAGGTCGGGACGATTTCAGACTGCAAAAGATTCGCCACATCCGCAGCTGTTTTTCGCGTTCGGGTTGTTGAACTTGAAACCTTCGTTCAGGCCTTCGCGCACAAAGTCAAGCTCGGTGCCGTCCAGCATGGCCAGGCTCTTGGCGTCGACGATGAGCTTGGTGCCGGCAGTCTCGAAGCACTGGTCGTCGGGGTTGAGCACGTCGACGAATTCCAGTGCGTAGGCGAAGCCCGAGCAGCCGCTGGTCTTGACCGCGAGGCGCAGGCCGATGCCGCTGCCGCGCTTGGCCAGCGATTTTTCAACGTGTCGCGCGGCGGCGGGGGTCAGTGAAACTTGCATGATTTGTCCTTTCTTTGAAGGGCTGGCCCCTCACCCCAGCCCTCTCCACAGAGGGGCGAGGGAGCAAAGCCGAAGCGGGGACCATTTCAAACGGAGAACGATGAACCACAGCCGCAGGTTGTGGCCGCGTTCGGGTTGTGGATCACGAAGCGCGAGCCTTCCAGGCCGTCTTCAAAATCGACCCGTGCGCCGAGCACGTACTGCTGGCTCATGGCGTCGACCACCAGGGCCACGCCGGCGGTCACGGTCAGGGTGTCGTCTTCGTTGACCTGATCGTCAAAGGCGAAGCCGTACGAGAAACCCGAGCAGCCGCCGCCGGTCACGTACAGGCGCAGCTTGAGGTTGGGGTTGCCCTCTTCGACGATCAGTTCAGCCACCTTGGCCGCGGCCGCTGGCGTGAACTCCAGCATGGGCGGCATGGCGATGGGGTCGGCGGGGGTTGAGGCAGCGGCAGCAACTTGCATGGTGGTGACTCCGGTGGTGTGTGACAGGGGTGGGGTTTCAGCGCGTGCTGGAGGCGCAGGCGGGCTGCTCCGACACCAGGGTGGCGGCTTCGCCGGTGGCCTGGCGCGAGCGGAAGTCGGCCACGGCCGCTTTGATCGCGTCTTCGGCCAGGATGGAGCAGTGGATCTTCACGGGCGGCAGGGCCAGCTCTTCGGCGATCTGTGAGTTCTTGATCGCCAGCGCTTCGTCCAGCGTGCGGCCCCGCACCCACTCGGTCACCAGCGAGCTCGACGCGATGGCCGAGCCGCAGCCGTAGGTCTTGAACTTGGCGTCTTCGATCACGCCCTGTGCGTTGACGCGGATCTGCAGGCGCATCACGTCGCCGCAGGCCGGCGCACCGACCATGCCGGTGCCGACGCTGGCGTCGTTGGCGTCGAAGGCGCCCACGTTGCGCGGGTTTTCATAGTGATCGACGACTTGTTCGCTGTAGGCCATGGTGTTGCTCCGGGAGGGTGTGTGACAAAGATGGGCGTGATCAATGCTCGGACCACTGGATCGTGCTGAGGTCGATGCCGGCCTGCACCATGTCCCACAGCGGGCTCATGGCGCGCAGGCGGTTCACGACCTCGGTGACCTGGGCAATCGTGAAATCGATCTCTTCGACCGTGGTGAAGCGGCCGATGGAAAAACGCACCGAGCTGTGTGCGAGCTCGTCGCTGCGGCCCATGGCGCGCAACACGTAGCTCGGCTCCAGGCTGGCCGAGGTGCAGGCCGAGCCCGACGACACGGCCACGCCCTTGATGCCCATCAGCAGTGACTCGCCTTCGACGTAGTTGAAGCTGCAGTTGAGGTACTGCACGGCGCGCTGGCTCTCGTCGCCGTTGAGCACCACGCAGTCCATTTGCTGGAAACCGGCCCAGAGGCGGTCGCGCAGGGTCTTGATGCGGGCGTTGTCGGCGGCCATGTTTTCGCGCGCCAGCCAGAAGGCTTCGCCCATGCCCACGATCTGGTGCGTGGCCAGCGTGCCCGAGCGCATGCCGCGTTCGTGACCACCGCCGTGCATCTGGGCGTCAATGCGTACGCGCGGTTTGCGCCGCACATACAAAGCGCCGATGCCCTTGGGGCCATAGATCTTGTGGGCGGACAGTGAGAGCAGATCGACCGGCAGCACGTCCAGATCGATCACCACCTTGCCGGCCGCCTGGGCGGCGTCCACGTGGAAGACCACGCCCTTGGCGCGGCACAGGGCACCGATCGCGGCGATGTCCTGAATGACGCCGGTTTCGTTGTTGACCATCATCACCGAGGCCAGCACGGTGTCGGGCCGCAGCGCGGCTTCGAACACCGCGATGTCGAGCAGGCCGCTGGGCAGCACCGGCAACACCGTGACCTCATAGCCTTCACGCTCCAGCTCGCGCATGCTGTCGAGAACGGCTTTGTGTTCGGTCGCCAGCGTGATCAGGTGCTTGCCCTTGGCGCGGTTGAAATGTGCCGCACCCTTGATCGCGAGGTTGTTCGATTCGGTGGCGCCCGAGGTCCAGACGATCTCGCGCGGGTCGGCGTTGATCAGCGAGCAGACCTGTTCGCGCGCCAGCTCCACCGCCTCGTCGGCGGCCCAGCCAAACGCATGCGAGCGGCTCGCCGGATTGCCGTACAACTCCGTCAGATAGGGAATCATCTTGTTCGCCACGCGGCGGTCCACCGGGGTGGTGGCGGCGTAGTCGAGGTAGACGCTGGCGGCGGCACGGGCGGGGGCGGGATCTCGGCTGCTGAGCGACATGGAAGACTCCAGAAAATTGGGTGGGCCGCAGCGCTTTCCGCAATTTCGGTGCCATGCCATTTGTTGCCTGTTCGCGACGTTTTTCGGCCCGCTTTGTTGGTTTTGTTCGCGCCATCCGCCGTGTCATCGAACAGCCCTGTCCGGTTTGTCGGAAAGCGTGAAGCCAAACGATCAACGGCGCACACCATCAAGTTATTGGTTCATTTCTTGCATGAGAGCGCGTCAGGAGGTGGCTTTTCTGCGTCAGAAATCCCTGCGTTGGTGCTCACCGGCCACGCCAGGGACGGCGCTGCCCTGTATCAGGTCCTGCCTTGCACCTACCCGGAGCGCACCATGGTGATGAACACACAAATGACCGCAGCGCGGCGCGAACTGAACGTGATCTACGAGATCAGCAAGACGCTCGCGACCTCGCTCGACGTCCACAAAACTTTTCGTGAAGCCCTTAACTATTTGTTGCAGGCAATGGACTGGCGCCGTGCCTTTGTCGTGCTGTCCGAACCGGGCTCGGCCGAGTTGCACGGTCTGTGCGCGGTCGGTCTGAGCCACGAAGAAAGCCAGCGGCTGAAGTTCCTGCCGGGCGAGGGCATCGTCGGTCGCGTCTACGCCACGGGCATGCCCTTTTCGGTGCCCGATCTGCGCGCCGAACCGCTGTTCCTGAACCGCACCGGTGGCGCCGACCAGAGCCCGGGTGCCTGTGTCGCCATGCTGGCCACGCCGATCCGGGCGGACCGGCGCACGGTGGGTGTGCTGGCGGTCGATTACCTGAATCCGCAGACCCGCAGCAACTTCGGCGACGACCTGCAGTTGCTCAAGATGGTGTCCACGCTGATGGGCCAGGCGCTGCTCTTGCACCGCAGTGTCAGCGCGGCCCACGACAGCATGCAGGACGAGGTGCGCCGCATGTCCAAGGCGCTCAAGAGCGGCAACAAGATCGAACACGTGGTGGGCACCTCGGCGCCCATGCTGGAGGTGTTTGACCAGGTGCACCAGGTGGCGCCAGCGCGCACGACGGTGCTGTTGCGCGGCGAGAGCGGCACCGGCAAGGAAGTGATCGCCAGAGCCATCCACAGCCTGTCGCCGCGCAAGCGCGAAGCCTTTGTCTGCGTCAACTGCGCGGCGCTGACCGAGTCGCTGCTGGAGAGCGAACTCTTCGGGCACGAAAAAGGCTCGTTCACCGGCGCCCAGGGGCAGCGCAAGGGCCGCTTCGAGATGGCGCACGGCGGCACCCTGTTCCTGGACGAGATCGGTGACATCTCGGCCTCGTTTCAGGCCAAGCTGCTGCGCGTGTTGCAGGAGCGCGAGTTCGAGCGCGTCGGGGGTTCGACGGCGGTGAAGGTGGATGTGCGCCTGATCCTCGCCACCAACCGGGATCTGGAGCGCATGGTGAAGGCGGGCGAGTTCCGCGCCGACCTGTACTACCGCATCAACGTGGTCAGCATCCAGTTGCCGCCACTGCGCGAGCGCCGCGAAGACATCCCGGCCATGGCCAAACATTTCCTCGACCGCTTCAACCGCGACAACGCGCGAACCACCCAGTTCAGCCCGGCAGCGATGCGGGTGCTGAGCAGCTGTTACTGGCCGGGCAATGTGCGCGAGCTGGAGAACTGCGTGGAACGCACCGCCACCATGGCGCACAGCGACGTGATCACGGACCTGGCCTTCCCTTGCCAGGGCAACCGCTGCCTGACGCAGGTGCTGCACCACATCGACCGCGAAGACGCGGTGCGGCCGAGTCGGCTGACGGAGATTCCGATCCAGGAGCGGCCCATGGGTCCCGCCGGGGCCGACGTCGCCTTGCCCACGCCCATCGAGGTGTCGCCCGAACCGGCCGCCGCCGCCGCGCCGGTGGCGGTTGCCGATGGCAAGCCCGAAGGCGAAGCCGAGCGCCTGGTCTGGGCCATGGAGCGCAGCGGCTGGGTGCAGGCCAAGGCGGCGCGTCTGCTCAAGATCTCACCGCGCCAGATGGGTTATGCCTTGCAGAAGCATGGCATTGAGGTGCGGAAGTTCTGAGGGTTTTTCTGTTGCCTTGCTGGCGCCGCTCGGAGGTGCTGGATACGCGCCGGGCGTCCGCGGCGGGGCGCTTGCGCGCTCGCGCAGATGTGTGGCTTCGGGCTTACGGGCCTGCGTGAATATCGGGCTGGTGGTCGAGGCTCTGTGGCATGCGCGAATCCGCTTCAGCGCCCCGCCGCAGCCACCCGACACGTCTGCGAACGGGTGTGTGGAACCAGCGTTTGACTTCCTCTCTTCTCTCAATCTTTCTCCCAACCGCCGGCCTTGCCCAGGTCCCTGAACGGCGCCAGCGGCATGCAACCGATGTGTGGTCTTTGTCGCAAGCCAGACGCAACACATCCCAAAAGATGTGGCTCCTGTGGCATCTGCGACAAGCGACAAAACAAGCCAGTTCCTTGATTTAAAACAAGATTTCCGGTGGCACGGATTTGGCTATAGGTCCCCCATGCGGCCAAGTGTCGGACGCGAAAAGGGTTCCCATGCAAACCAGCGCAGCCAGTGGTTCATTGCCGGCCAAGACCTACATCGGCATCGGTCAGATCAAATCCTTGGGCGCCACGCCCGAACTGCCCGCTGCCGGTGGTGGTTGCGGCACCTCCGGCGGTGAGGGCAAAGCCAGCTGTGGCACGTCCGATGGCCCGGACGACATGCCGCAAGAGGTGTGGGACAAGGTCAAGAACCACCCCTGCTATTCCGAAGAGGCGCATCACCACTACGCCCGCATGCACGTCGCCGTGGCGCCGGCTTGCAACATCCAGTGCAACTACTGCAACCGCAAATACGACTGCAGCAACGAGAGCCGCCCCGGTGTGGTCTCGCAAAAGCTCACGCCCGAACAGGCGGTGAAAAAAGTCGTGGCGGTGGCCAGCGAGATTCCGCAGATGACGGTGCTCGGTGTCGCCGGCCCGGGCGATGCGCTGGCCAACCCGGCCAAGACTTTCGAGACCTTCCGCATGCTGCAGGAGCAGGCGCCCGACATCAAGCTCTGCCTGTCCACCAACGGTCTGGCGCTGCCGGATCAGGTCGACGAGATCTGCAAATACAACGTCGACCACGTGACCATCACCATCAACATGGTGGACCCGGCCGTGGGCGAGAAGATCTACCCCTGGATCTTCTGGAACCACAAGCGCGTGACCGGCTACGAGGCCGCCAGGATCCTGCACGAGCGCCAGATGCTCGGCCTGGAAATGCTCACCGCGCGCGGCGTTCTCACCAAGATCAACTCGGTGCTGATCCCCGGCATCAACGACGAGCACCTGATCGAGGTGAACCGCGAAGTGAAGAAGCGCGGCGCCTTCCTGCACAACATCATGCCGCTGATCTCCGAAGCCGAACACGGCACGGTGTTCGGCCTCACCGGCCAGCGTGGCCCGACCGCTTCCGAGTTGAAAGCCGTGCAGGACGCCTGCATGGGCGGCGCCAACCTCATGCGCCATTGCCGCCAGTGCCGCGCCGATGCGGTGGGCCTGCTGGGCGAAGACCGCTCGGAAGAGTTCACGCTCGACAAGCTGGAGCAGATGGAAGTGGTCTACGACCTGGACAAGCGCAAGAGCTACCAGGACAAGGTCGAGGTCGAGCGCCAGGCGCAACAGGCCGCCAAGCACGAAGCGCTGGCCGCGGCCACCGCCATCGGTGTGGACGACGATCTGAAGGTGCTGGTCGCGGTCGCCACCAAGGGCGGTGGTCGGGTCAACGAGCACTTCGGCCACGTCACCGAATTCCAGGTGTTTGAAGTCTCGGCCGCGCAGGCCCTGTTCGTCGGCCACCGCCGCGTCGACCTGTATTGCCAGGGCGGTCACGGCGACGACGAGCAGCTGCCTTCGGTGGTCAACGCCATCAACGACTGCCACGCCGTGCTGGTGGCCAAGATCGGCGCCTGCCCGCGCGACGAGCTGCTGGCCGCCGGTGTCGAACCGGTCGATCAGTACGTCGGCGAGTTCATCGAAAAGGCCGCGCTCGAGTGGTTCAACGACTACCGCGGCCGCATCGCCAGCGGCGCCATCACGCACCAGTCACGCGGTGACGCGCAGATCCGCCAGGGCGCTTTCACCGGTGGTCTGGCAGAAGCCGCCTGACACCCACCCCATCCCATTCCCCACGACGTCCCCCAGAAGGAGAGCCACCATGCCCATGAAGATCATCGCTTCCACCTGCACCGCCTGCTCGGCCTGCGAACCCGAGTGCCCGAACGTCGCGATCCGCGAAAAAGGCGGCACCTACGTCATTGACCCCAAGAAGTGCACCGACTGCGAAGGCCACTACGACGAGCCGCAGTGCGTGGCGGTCTGCCCCGTTGACGGCTGCATCGTCAAGATTTGACCCACCCCCGTTGCTTGCTCGCTGCGCGTAGCCGCATCCCCCCTCAAGGGGGCGTACCTGGCGGCCCGGCGAAGCCGGTTCCGCGGATGCCCTGGAGGGGGCGTTGCTTCGCTCGCCTAGGGCAGGCAAAGCGCATCGGATTTTCCTGAGCCTTTCCTGTCACACCGATTCACCGAGACAACCCGAGACCACCACCATGCTGCCCAACATCGTCCTCAAGCCCGCCGCCGTCAAGTTCATCTCGCGCATCGTGCGCTTCTCCGGCCTGCCGGCGGGCGCGGGTTTTCGTCTGGCGGTCAGCCCTGGCGGGTGCTCGGGTTACAGCTCGGAGTTCAGCGCCGAAGCCGCGCCCGGCCCGGGTGAGCAGGTGCTGGAGATCGAAGGCCTGCGCCTGTTCCTGGGGGCAGAGAGTCGCCTGATGCTCGAAGGTGTGATCGTCGACTTCGCCGACACGCCCACCCAGTCGGGCCTGACCTTCACCAACCCGAACCAGGCAGCTTGCGGCTGCAGCAGCGCATCGAGCGAGAGCCCGGCGCCGGTGGTGGGGGTGACCAAGATCGAGATCGGCGCCATCGGTCGCGGCCGCCCCGCCACGCTGGCCTCCTGAAGCACGGGACATGAACGCCGCCGTCGTCAACCTGGGGCTGGACGACGCGCTCGACGCGTTCGGCGCCGGTGCGATCGGCGGCGCGGTCAGCCCTGAGGTCGATGCACTGATCAAGGAAGCGGGCTTGAAGCGCGACCAGAGCGATGAAGCCCTGGCCTTGCTGGAGCGGGCCCGTGCCCTGGCGCCCAGCCACCCCGGGCCCTTGATCGCGCTTTACCGGTTTCATTTTTATGGTCATGCGCTGGACAAGGCCCGCGCGGTCGGCGAAGACGCGCTGGCCATCGCGCGCGCCGCGCTCGGCCCCAACTTCGGCGACCAGCCGCCCGACGACGACGCCCTGCGCCACGACCCGGCCGTGCGCTTCTACCTGTTCACGCTCAAGGGGCTGGCCTACCTGAGCCTGCGCCTGGGCGACTTCGACGAAGCGCGCCTGATGCTGGCTGCGCTGCGCCAGCTCGACCCGAAAGACCACCTCGGTGGTGCCTTGCTCTCGCACGTGCTCGCGCGCCGCGAAGCGGCCGACACCCCCGATGCGGTGGACCCGCTGAGCGCCTACCCGGTGCGCGGCTGGAGCGGAAACGGGGCGAAGTTATGAACGCCCTGAGCGACTTCATCGGCACCCGCGCCCCCGCTGGCGACATCGAGGCCTCGCACTGGCAAGGCGGCCCGGTGGACTGCAGCGCCTGCGAATACGCAGCCCTGCGCGACCGCCCGGCTGAACAAGGCTGCGAACCCGGCCACGCCTGCATGCAGGACGTGTACGCGCGCCGCATCGACCGCTTTTTCCGCTGGCACCCGGAGCAGGGCGACCGCCAGCTCGGCCACCCGTACTTCGAGGTGCGCGCCATTGCCGCGCGCCACGCCAACGTGTTCCGCCTGGCCTCGCTGATGGACGACCCGGACGAAACCGTGCGCCTGCAGATCGCGCTGCGCCTGCCGCAGCAGCTGCTCGGCCGCATGGCGCACGACCCGCACCGCGAGGTGCGCATCCGCGTCGCCCAGCGCCTGGAAACCGCCGAACTCGCCGCCATGCGCAACGACACCGATTACGGCGTGCGTGAATGGGTGGCGCGGCGCCTGCCGCTGGCGCTGTTGCCGACCATGGCGCGTGACCCCGACCGCGCCGTGCGCCTGATCGTGGCACAGCGCCTGGAGATGCCGGCGCTGCTGATCCTGCTCAGCGACAAATCGCCCGAGGTGCGCCGCACGGTCGCCGAGCGGCTGCCCGCGCCGCTGTTGCCACGCCTGATAGCCGACACCGACTGGCGCGTGCGCTGGGAAGTGGCGCAGCGCGCCGACCCGTCCCTGCTCGACCCCCTGCGCGAGGACGACGACCCTCTGGTGCGCCAGTGCGTGCTCGAACGCCAGGACACGCGCCAGGCCCTTTCACTGGTACCGGGAGTGCCCCATGGCTGACATCAACCGCGACGATGCCGAGATCGAACTCGCCTTTCCGCCGCGCTTCCAGTACGGCGAACGCGTGATCGCGCGCTCCGTGGTGCGCAACGACGGCACCTACAACGGCAAGGACATCGGTGAGGTGCTGGTGAACAAGGGCGAGATCGGCTACGTCATCAACATCAACACCTTCCTGCAGCAGTTCTACATCTACGCCGTCGACTTCGTCGAATCCGGCCACCGCGTCGGCATGCGCGCCAAAGAACTCTGCACCCTGGACAACCTGCCCGACGAGGTGCTGGCGCAGCTCGGCGAGAAGGCCGCGTCCATCACCACCCTCGGTCAACCCACCCCTAGCCACACGGAGGCCCCATGAACGGCATTGAACCCCGCGAACCCGTCTACGCCTGGGGCCAGCGCGTGATCGCGCTGGACGATCTGGTCAACGACGGCAGCTACCCCGAGCGCGAACCCGATGCCCTGCTGGCCGCGCGCGGCACGGTGGGCGAGATCGTCAACATCGGCCACGCGCAGGAACTCAACGAGCCGGTTTATCTGGTGCAGTTCCCCGGCTGCGTGGTCGGCTGCATGGAGATCGAACTCGTGCCCGCACCGGCCGGCCTCCTGCCCGAGACCGAAGACGAGGCGGCATGAACGCTGTCCGCGCACCGCGTGATCTGACGCTGCACCGCCTGGAGCGGGCACTGAAGGAACGCGTGCGCTACCGCTTCGTGCAACCCACCGTGTTGATCGACGAGCAGGGATACCGGGTCGAGAGCCCGTGCTGCTCGCGCAACGTGGACCCGAGCGGCGGCACCATCGCCATTGCCTTGCTGAAGCCCCCCGTCGGCGAGCACCCTTGTTGGACGCTGTGCGCACGCGACCACCAGCAGCAAGCCTGGGTGGAGAAAGAGCGGGCCGACCAGATCGAACCCCTTCTTGATCTTCTCTGCCTAGATAGCGAACGTCAGTTCTGGCCATGATCTACCTGGACCACAACGCCACCACGCCGCCTGCGCCCGAAGTGCTGGATGCGATGGGGCCGGTGTTTGTCACCGCCTGGGCCAACGCCTCGTCGCAGCACGGTCCGGGGCAGGACGCCAAGCGCGTGCTCGGTGCGGCGCGCGCCACGGCGGCCAAGGCGCTGGGCTGCAAGACCAGTGAACTCATCTTCACCAGCGGCGCCACCGAGGCCAACCACATGGCCCTGACCGGCCTGCTCGCGGCGGCCAAAGCGCAGGGCCGCGACCGCCTGCTGATCGGCGCGGTCGAACACTCGGCCCTGCTGCGTCTGGCGCGTTCGCTGGCCGAGCAGGGCGTGCCGGTGGACTTCATACCGGTGTTGCCCGACGGCCGCATCGACCTCACCGCCGCCGAAGCCCTGATGGGCCCGGATCTGGCCCTGGTCTCGCTGATGGCGGCCAACAACGAAACCGGTGCGTTGATGCCGGTGACGGAAGTCGCCGCGATGGCCCACGCGGCCGGCGCCGCCATGCACGTGGACGCCACGCAGTGGATCGGCAAGCAGCCCTTTTCTTTTGCCGACTACCCGGCCGACGCGGTATCGCTCTCGGCCCACAAATTCCACGGGCCCAAGGGCGCGGGCGCCTTGTTGCTGCGCCAGGGCCGGGCCTTCGTTCCACCGGTGCCGGGCAGCCAGGAGCGTGGCCGCCGCGGTGGCACCGAGAACCTGCCGGCCATCGTCGGCTTTGCCGCGGCGCTGGAGCGCCTGGGCGATCTGGCGGCACAGGCCGAACAGGTGGCCGGCCTGCGCGACGCGCTCGAACGCGGTCTGGCCGAACTGCCCGGCCTGCACGTGTGGAGCCAGGGCGTGCCGCGCCTGCCGGGCACCAGCTACCTGCGCTTTGGCATGGTGGACGCCGACGTCGTGCTGCAGCGCCTCTCGCGCCTGAACGTGGCGGCCAGCAGCGGCGCGGCCTGTTCCTCGGGCGGCAGCGAGCCCTCGCACGTGTTGACCGCCATGGGCGTGCCGCGCGACGAGGCGCTGTGCGCCATCCGCTTTTCGCTCGGCGATGAAACCCGCGCCGAAGACATTGCCTTGCTGCTGAACAGCCTGCCCGCCTTGCTCGAACCCTTGCTCAGCGTTGCCGCTGAGTCCTGATTTTTTGTGTCTGCCTGACTGGAGCCGATGATGAAAGTGATGATCCGCCGCGATGCCAAAGGTGTGCTGAGCGCCTATGTGCCCAAGAAAGACCTGGAGGAGCCCATCGTCGACATGGTGAATCCCGGCATGTGGGGTGGTCTGGTCACGCTGGCCAACGGTTGGCAACTGGACCTGCCGGTCATGCCCGAAGGCACGACCCTGCCCATCACCGTCGAAGCGCGCCGCCTGGCCTCTTCGGTCTCCGAGGACTGAGCGCCATGTCCATCAGCACCGAACACTTGCGCGCCGCCGGTGAACTCGTGGGCGCTGCCGCCACCCTGCGCGACGCGGCCTCGATCTGGCGTTCCCAGCACCCCGACATGAAGGTGGTGCTGGTCGATGCGATGGACATGCGCGACGAAAAACCGGCGCTCATGCTGGGTGCACGCAAGGTCTACCTCGCCACCTCCAACGGCCACTGCTGGAGCGTGACCGAGCAGCCCGAAGAAGCCGACGCACTCATCCTCACCCAAGACTGATCGGGCACCCCATGGAAATCGATGCCATCTCCCTCTACGAGCCCGAGTGCGGCGAGCGCGAGATCCAGCTCGTCACCGCCGTGCTGGAATCGGCCCGCTGGGGCGATGGCCCCATGCTCGAATCGTTCGAGCGCGCCTTCGCGGGCTGGGCCGGACGGCGCCATGCGGTCGCGGTGGGCAGCGGCACGCTGGGCACCTGGATCGCGCTGCGCGCCTACGGCATCGGGCCGGGTGACGAGGTGGTCTGCAGCAGCCACGCCTGGCACCAGGTGGCGCAGGCCATCACGCTCGCGGGCGCCACGCCAGTGTTCGCCGACATCAACTACTGGACCGGCTGCCTGAGCCCCGAAAAAGCCGCGCTCAAGGTCACGCCACAGACCCGCGCCATCCTGGCCGGCAACACCAACGGCCACCCGGCCGACTGGGACCCACTGCGTGCGCTCGCGAAAGCGCACGGCATCCACCTGATCGAAGACAGCACCGAAGCCCTGGGCTCGCGCTACAAGGGCCAGACCGTGGGCAGCTTTGGCGACGTTGCGGTGTTCGACTTCTCGCAGCCCTCGGCCCTGTGCACCGGCGAGGGCGGCATGCTGGTCACCGACGACGACACCCTGGTGCACGAGTTGCGCTACCTGCGCCAGCGCCGCGTGAGCGACCGGCATTCGGTCTCGGTCGGTTCGCGCGTGCCGCTGCAGGCCGGCATGAGCGAGATGACCGCCGCGCTCGGCCTGGCCCAGCTCGCCAGCCTGGACGACCGGCTGATGGAGCGCAAGCAGGTGGAGCTCTGGTACCACGAGCAGATGCAGAGCTTCGAGGGCGTGAAGCCGCCTTACCTGGCCGAGAACGTCGACGAGGTGCACTGGATGCTTTACGTGGTGCACCTGGGCAAACGCTTCACCGCCAGTGCCCGCGCGCAGATGGTCGACGACATGGCCTCCAGCGGCATCGAGACCGCCGCCTACAGCCACCCGCTGCACCAGCAGTTCTATTACATGAACGCAGCGGCGGCCATCGGCCAGCAGCGCGGCCTGCTGCGCGACACCGACCGCATCGGCGACCGCGCCCTGGCCCTGCCGCTGCACACCCAGATGGACGCGGTGCAGGTGCAGTACATCGTGACCACATTGAAAGACACCGCGACCAACGTCGGCGCCGGCGCAGCCATTTACCTCTAAGGAAACCCCATGACCGACCTGATCCAAGACATCGCCCGCCGCCTCGACGCCGGCAGCGTCATCCCCTACCTGGGCCCGGACATGTTGTCGCTGTGTGAGCCCGGCAAGGTGCCGGCCACGCCGCTGGACCTGGCGACCTTCATGACGGCCAAGGTCAGCGTGCCGCACAAGGTGCGCCACCGCCTGACGCAGGCGGCACAGTTCATCGAGAACTTCAAGCACCGCAAGTCGGTGGTGCACCTGATGAACGAGGCCTTTGCGAGTTCGCCCGAGCCCTCGGCCCTGCAGCTGGCCTTGGCGGGCAGCAACGCCGGCCTCTGGGTTGACACCTGGTACGACGACACCATGCTGAACGCCTTGACCCGCGTGCGCGGCGGCAGTGGCTGGAACCAGGTGCAGGGCCTGTCGCAGTCCGAACATTTCGGCCACTGGACCGGCGCCTACGACGCCCAGGGCCAGGCGCTCGACACCCTGCCGGTGGCGCCCACGCACTACAAACCCTGGGGCGGCCACAGCCCGGCCGGCAACTACCTGGTGTCCGACAGCGACTACGTCGAGGTGCTGACCGAGATCGATATCCAGACCCCCATCCCCGCGGCGGTGCAGGCCTGGCGCACCGGCCGCAGCTTCCTGTTCCTCGGCTGCCGTTTCGACGACCAGCTCACGCGTTGCTTCGCGCGCCAGATCATGAAGCGCTCCAGCGACCTGCACTGGGCCGTGCTGCCCAACGAGCCGACCCGCATGGAAGCGCGTTTTCTCGAAGAGCAGGGCATCACGCGCATCAACATGCCGCTGGCCGATTTTTCAGCGGCCTTCATTGATGCGATGCAGCCCGCGCTCGCCGCCTGAGTTTCCCCGGTTCCGTTTCCCAACCCCCAAGCCATGAGGCCAAAACCATGACCACGATCACCGTTCTTCCTTCCGGCAAATCCTACGAAGTTGCCGCCGGCACCACCATCCTCAAAGCCCTGCTCGGCGTGGGCGAGCCGATCATGAGCAAATGCGGCGGCGACGCCAAGTGCGAGGCCTGCCACGTCTTCGTCACCAGCGGCCGCAAGAGCCTGTCGCGCATCCAGCCGAAGGAAAACGAAAAACTCGACGGCATGGTGGGCATCGGATCGGCCTCGCGCCTGGCATGCCAGGCGGTGCTCGGCGAAGACCCGATCACGGTTGAGCTTCTGATGACGAGCTGAAACCCAGGGCGCACCCACCATGGCCGCCGTGCTCCATCTGCCGACCCACAAGGTGGCCGACGTCGTGGTGGTCGGCGCGGGCCTGTGTGGCCTGGCGCTTACCCGCAGCCTGGTCGCGCGCGGCCTGGACGTGACCCTGCTCGAAGCGCGCGATCGTTTCGGCGGCCGGGTGCTGACCCACACCGATGCGCAAACCGGCCAGGCGCTCGATCTGGGTGCCACCTGGTACTGGCCCGAGACCGAGCCGCGCATCAGCGCGCTGCTCGGCGAGCTGGGCCTGGCCACGCTGGCCCAGCACGACCCGGGTGACGCGCTCTGGCTCACCGACCCGAACCGCCAGCCCGAGCGCCGGCAGGAAGAGGGCGGTGTGCACGCCGGCGCGCGGCGCATCCAGGGTGGCGCGGCCCGGCTGGCCGATGCGCTCGCCGCCGAACTGCCCGCGGGCTGCCTGCAGCTGGGCAAGCCCGTGCGCGTGCTGCGCGACCGCGGTTCCCACATCGACGTCATGCTGGAGACCGGTGCGCCGCTGCGCTCGCGCCAGGTCGTGCTGGCCCTGCCGCCGCGCCTGGTACACCAGCGCATGCTGCTGGACCCGCCCCTGCCCGCGACGGTCTGGGACGCGATGGAAAGCACCGCCACCTGGATGGCGACGCACGCCAAGGCCCTGGTCGCTTTCGACCACGCCTTCTGGCGCGAAGCCGGGCAGTCGGGCAACGCCTTCGTGCGCCACGCGCAGGCCGTTCTCGGCGAGGTGTTCGACGCCTGCGACGAAGCCAACGGCGCGGCGCTGGGCGGCTTCGTGGCGCTGAACCCGGCGCAGCGCGAGCACTTCCAGCGCGGCCTGCCGCTGCTGATCGACAGCCAGCTCGCTCAACTCTATGGCCAGGCCGCGCAGAGCGGCCGGCTGCAGCTGCAGGACTGGGCGCTGGATCCCTGGACCTGCAGCGACACCGACCGCGCCACGCCACCCGAGCCGCCACTGGCCGACCCGCTGCTGCGACAGCCGCTGTGGAGCGGCCGGGTGTTCCTGGGCGGCAGCGAAACGGCGGCCCATGGCGCGGGCCACATGGAAGGCGCGCTCGAAGCGGCCGACCGCATCGCCCACGCGCTGCTGCGCCAGAAAGCGCCCACCGCCACCACCCACGAGCCCGTGGCCCAAAACCGCGAAGCGGCGCTGCGGGCCTTTGCCGAAGGCGTGGCCGCGCGCGTCGCCGCCGCGCCCGACCAATACCGCCGCCACCTCACGCGCCTGCTCTCCAGCCAGCAACAAGATCTGCTCACGCAGCGCGCCTTGCTGGCGACCGTGGACCGCGTCTACAGCGAGAGCCTGGCGCAGATCGACGATTTGTTGCCAGCGCTCGACGCCGCCGACGCTGTGGTGGCGCAGGGGCAGCACGCGCTCACGCCGCAGCTGCTGGCACCGTTCGCGGGCTGGAACAAGGGCTTGATGCAGGCCGCACTGGCCTTCAATGCCGGCTCGTGCGCCTTGTCGAACTTCGCACAAGACCAGACGCCCGACGCCGAGACCCAGCGCGCCATCACGCTCGACCTGGCCGCCGCCTGGCGCGAGTTCGCCATCGAACTCAACGCCCGGTTGCTGCAGGCCGAGCCCGCAGCGCTTGGCGCCTGAAAGACCATGAGCCAACCCATGCTGCACAGCGCCTTGTTGGGCCTGATCCAGAACGCCTGCGAATCGGTGCTGATCCTGGTTGAACAGCTGCCGCGCGAAGAGTTGATGCGTTCGCGCCTCACGCGCACCGAGGTGCAGCGCCAGCTCGCCACCTTGGCCGCGAGCGTGGCGCAGATCGAACCCGAACAGCGCGCCACCATGCCCGAGCTCGACTGGTCGGGCTGGGCGCTGATGCGCGTGCAGCTTGCCGGCCCACCCGGCGAGACCCTGGACGAAGCCCTGTGGTTCGCCAGCCAGTCGCTCGTGCCTGCGACGCTGCTGTGGTTGCGGGTGTACCGGCAGAGCCAGCCCGATCTGTTTCGCATGAGTCTGGCTTGAGCGAAATATCGCTAGGGCGACGCTGAATAATTCCCCGTGGATGCGGGCGCTTGCTGTCGGGATGGGCTGCAAGGCGCAAGACGCAGACGGGCCGGGCGGCCCGGCGAGGCTTTGCAACGCCGCAGAGCGCCCGAGAGCAGGATGCCCGCGCCACGAGGGACTTGTTCAGTGTTGCCTTAGCATTCGGTGATCGTTTCGGGTACCGCTCCCTTCTCTCTGCTCTGCATCCGGTATAGATGCGGAGCCCGAAGGGTATTCAATGAGCGTACAGACTTATTCCTGGCTGCTGCTTGTAGCCAGCATCGCGGCGGAGGTCGCTGGAACGATGGCACTCCGATATGCAGATGGATTCACACGCCCCGTCCCGTCGCTGGTGGTCGTGGCCTCGTATGCGGCGGCCATTTGGCTCATGTCCATGGCCGTGAGGCACTTGGAAGTCGGGTTGGCGTATGCGGTGTGGGCGGGAAGCGGCACCGCGTTGACGGCAGCCCTCGGCATCCTCTGGTTCTCCGAGTCGATGACGCTCTTGCGGATTGCGGGAGTCGTCATGATCGTCATTGGCGTGGTCGTGCTCAACCTGGAGACGCAGTAGGCACGTCCGTACCATCGCGCTCTCCGCTCAGCCAGTGGCGACGAGTCAGTCGATGCGCGCCACCGGTGGACATCCAACACCACATCCAACACCACTTCTCGCTGCGGCAGGCGCTGTCCGGTGGGGGCGATTTTCCGGGGTGGCTGTATCCGCCCGTCTGGGGCCGGGCGCGCCAGTGCGCGCTTCGTTGACTGACTCGCGGCCACTGTTTGAGCAGAGAGAGCGCAGCGAACGGCGCGAGTTTGGCCGCGCCGGCCCCAGACAGGCGGACACAGCGAAGTCGGCGCAACGCGCCGACCGCCACGGATGAGCACCCGCCGGGCAGCGCCTGCCGCAGCCGCGAGGTGCAACGAACGAGATCTGCGTTCAACCCAAAAGGCTCAGAGAAAGAGACAAGCGTTCTCTCCAGAAGCTGGCCCACGTTTTGCAAACCAGACCAACAAGCCACGCAAGAGTGGACGTTGTGTAGCAAAGCACACAACGCTGTCGCAAGACCCGTGCGTTATGTCGTGATCGATACAGGAGTCCGTCATGTCCCAACCGTTGTACAGCCCGCTACCCAACGCCTGCCCCGCGCGCGGCCAGGCGGTGGCGTGGATGGAGGAACTGCCGTCCGACCTGATCGGGCTGGTGGAGGCGCCGGTGAGCTTTGCCGTCGAGCAGGAATACGAGATCGTGGCCGACCGCAGCCTGGGCCTGGACGCCGAAGGCCAGGCCTGCTTTTGCGCCTTCCGTTATGTGCAGACGGCGCTGCGCTCGGACGACGACGAGATCTTTTATGAGGCCCCGGTCTACGCTGAAACCGTGACCGCCTGGCGCCTGCCCGACAACCGCTGGCTCGCCAGCCACAAGGTGATTGACCGCCTCGGCGCCGGCGCGGTCATCCCCCGGCTCTCGCTCAGCCGGGGCATGCCGCGATGAACTCGGCCAGCCAGCCCCTGATGGGCAAGCTGGTGATCGACACCGCCATGGGCAGCTTCCTCGGCGACAAGCGCATCCGCCTGCTCGAAGCCATCGCCCAGCACGGCTCCATCCTGCAGGCCGCCAAGGCCGTTCCCATGGCCTACAAGGCCGCCTGGGACGCGGTGGACGACATGAACAACGTGGCGCCCGAGCCGCTGGTGCTGCGCGCCACCGGTGGGCGCAACGGTGGCGGTAGCGAGCTCACCGCGTTTGGCCGCCGCCTGATCGCCTTCTACCGCGCGCTGGAACAGGAGTCGCAGGCCGCGCTCGCGCGCCTGAGCGGCCAGCTGGCGCAACGCGGTGAACCCGACATCGCCGAATTCCGACAGGTCCTCCGGAGGCTCACCATGAAAACCAGTGCCCGCAACCAGTTCGCCGGCCCCATCGGCGCCATCCGCACCGGCGTGGTCGAGAGCGAGGTCATCTTGACGCTCGGGCCGTCGCTAGAGCTCACGGCCATTGTCACCAACGAGTCGGTGCAGAACCTCGGCCTGGCCGAAGGCCGCGACGTGCTGGCCTTCGTCAAGGCCTCGTCCATCGTCTTGATGGTGGACGAGGAGGGCGCGCGCGTCTCGGCCCGCAACCGCTTCCGCGGCCTGGTGCAGAAGATCCACCACGGCCCCGTCAACACCGAGGTCACGCTGGACCTGCCGGGCGGCCACCACGTGCTCACCGCTGTGGTCACCGACCCGAGCGTCGAGCGCCTGGGCCTCGCCGTGGGCCAGCCGGTGACCGCGATCTTCAAGGCCTCCAGCGTGTTTCTTGTCTCCACCGACTGATCCCTTCTTCTGAAAGCCCCTCATGAAAGTCGCCATCGCCACCCACAAGGACTGGAGCCAGGTCAGCGGCCACGCGGGCCAGGCACGAGAGTGGTTGCTGTTCGATTGCCAGAGCGGCCAGCCGTTGCCCGAGCCGCAACGCATCGCGCTGACCAAGGAGCAGTTGCCGCACCACTTCAAGGACGATGGCCCGCACCCGCTGCACGGCGTGGACCTGCTGATCGCGGGCAGCGCGGGCGACGGATTCCTGCGCCACATGGCGGGCTGGGGCGCGCAGGTGCTGCTGACCGGCGAGACCGACCCGCGCGCTGCGCTGCAAAAGGTGCTGGCCGGCGAGGCGCTGCCCGACACGCGCTTCGACGTGACCACCACGCTGTGCAAGGTGCGCGACCTGTTTTCGCGGCATTGAGTCTTTCCGTCTTTCAACTTCAGGAGCGTGTCCATGACCACCAAGACCTTGTTCTCTTCCTCGCTCGCGTGCTGTGTGCTGCTCTCGACTGCGGCCCAAGCCGCCGAGGTCTCGGTGGCCGTCGCCGCCAACTTCACCGGCCCGATGGAAAAGATCGCGCCCGCCTTCGAAAAGGCCACCGGTCACAAGGCCCTGGTGGCCTACGGCACGGCGGGCAAGTTCTACGCGCAGATCAAGAACGGCGCACCGTTCGAGGTGCTGGTTTCGTCGGACGACGAAACGCCGATCCGCCTGGAAAAAGACGGCCTGGCCATGCCCACGAGCCGCTTCACCTACGCCATCGGCAAACTGGTGTTGTGGAGTACCCAGCCCGGGTTGGTCGATGCCAAAGGCGAGGTCCTGAAAGGCGGCAACTTCCGGTACCTGGCCATTGCCAACCCCAAGGTTGCCGTGTATGGCGCCGCTGCCGCTGAAGTCATGAAGCAACTGGGTGTGGACGCGGCGCTGCAACCCAGGCTGGTGTTTGGCGAGAACATCACCCAGGCCTACCAGTTCGCCGCCACGGGCAACGCCGACCTGGGCTTTGTCGCGCTGTCGCAGATCTACAAGGACGGCCAGTACGCGCCGGGCTCGCGCTGGATGGTGCCGTCGAACCTGTACCCGCAGATCCGCCAGGACGCCGTGCTGCTCCAGCGGGGCAAAAACAACCCGGCCGCCACCGCCTTGCTGGAGTACCTCAAGACCGATGCCGCCAAAGCGGTGATCCGCGCCCACGGTTACGAGTTCTGAAGCTTTCACCGCAAAAGGATCGTCCATGACAACCCCGCACGCTGAGACCGCGCCATGGGACTGACCGACAGCGATCTGCAGGCGATCTGGCTCACGGTGCGGCTCGCCGGCATCGTGACGCTGATCCTGCTGGTGATCGGCACCCCCATCGCCTGGTGGCTGGCGCGCGCCAAGGGCTGGTGGAAAGGGCCGGTGGGGGCCGTGGTGGCGCTGCCGCTGGTGCTGCCGCCCTCGGTGCTCGGCTTCTACCTGCTGCTGGCCATGGGGCCGCATGGGCCGGTGGGCCAGCTCACCCAGGCGCTGGGCATTGGCGCCTTGCCGTTCACCTTCTGGGGTCTGGTGGTGGCCTCGGTGTTCTACTCGCTGCCCTTCATGGTGCAGCCCTTGCAGACCGCGTTTGAGGCGGTGGGCGAACGGCCGCTGGAAGTGGCGGCCACCTTGCGGGCCTCACCGCTGGACGCCTTCTTCACGGTAGCGGTGCCGCTGGCCCTGCCGGGTTTCTTGACCGCTTCGATACTGACCTTTGCCCACACGGTGGGCGAGTTCGGCGTGGTGCTGATGATCGGCGGCAACCTGCCGGGCGTGACGCGCGTGGCCTCGGTGCAGATCTACGACCACGTGGAAGCCATGGAATACCTGCAGGCGCACCGGCTGTCCGCGGTGATGCTGGTGTTCTCGTTCATCGTGCTGCTGGCGCTGTACGCCTGGCGCCCCAAGAACCCGAAGGACAACTGACATGAGAGGCATACAGGCGGCCTTCCGCCTCGAACGGGCCGGCTTCACCCTCGACGTGGATCTGGATCTTCCAGCATGCGGTGTCACGGCGCTGTTCGGACACTCCGGTTCCGGCAAGACCACGCTGCTGCGCTGCATCGCCGGGCTTGAACGCGCCCCGGGCGGCAGGCTGGTGGTCAACGGCGATGTCTGGCAAGACGGCCATCAGCTGCGGCCCACGCACCAGCGCCCGCTGGGTTATGTGTTCCAGGAGGCCAGCCTGTTTGACCACCTGAGCGTGATGAACAACCTGCGCTACGGCCTGCGCCGCGTGGGCGGCGCCTCCGCGCGCGGGCTCGACCAGGCCGTCGAGCTGCTGGGCATCGCGCACCTGCTGGACCGCAAGCCGGCTCGGCTGTCGGGTGGTGAGCGCAGCCGGGTTGGCATCGCGCGGGCGCTGGCGGTGGGGCCGAAACTGCTGCTCATGGACGAGCCGCTGGCCGCGCTGGACCTGGCGCGCAAGCAGGAAATCTTGCCCTACCTGGAGCGCCTGCACCGCGAGCTCGACATTCCCGTGGTCTACGTGAGCCACGCCCCCGACGAGGTGGCGCGGCTGGCCGACCACATCGTGGCCATGGACGCGGGCCGGGCGCTGGCCTCGGGCCCGCTGGCCGAGGTGTTGTCGCGCGTCGATCTGCCCATCCGCCTGGGCGAAGACGCGGGCGTGGTGCTGGAGGGCGTGGTGGTCGAGCGCGATGCGGCCTGGAGCCTGGCCCGGGTGGCGTTCCCGGGCGGCTGCCTTTGGGTGCGCGACGGTGGTCAGGCGCAGGGCGCCACGGTGCGCGTCCGCATCCTGGCGCGCGACGTGAGCCTGGCGCTCTCGCCCGCGACCGACACCAGTTTGCTCAACAGCCTCCCGGTGGTGGTCGACCAACTGGCCGACGACAGCCACCCGGCGCTGGCCTTGTGCCGTTTGCAGGTGGGGACTTCGTCGTCGCTGCTCTCGCGGTTGACGCGGCGCTCGGCGGCTGCTCTTGATCTGCAGCCGGGGCAGGCTGTGTGGGCGCAGATCAAGGCGGTGGCTTTGATCGGGTAGGTATTCAGGCTAAGCCCCGCTGCCACGGGCTGCGGGTCGCTGAACTCCAACCGCCCGCGGCGCCTCAAAGCACCACGTCAAATCCTTCGAACTGCGGTGGTCCAAGGTACAGGTCGCGTTGCTGGCCCGCATTGGCGTGAGCGGCACGGAACGATTCGGAGCGGGTCCAGGCCTCGAAGGCGGCGGCGTCGTCCCAGGTGGAGTGCGAGACGAACAGCGTGGCCTGTTCGTTGCTGGGGCCTTGCAACAGGTGGAAGGACTGGAAGCCGGGCACCCCGGCGAGGCGGCTGTCGCGCAGTCGCCAGACCTCGATGAAGTCGGACTCGCGACCGGGTGCGATGCGAAAACGGTTCATAGCAATGAACATGGTGGAACTCCTGAGGTTGAATAGGCCCATGTGCTCGCAGGACATCAGCGCGACATCGCTGACCGGCTGACCCGCCTTCAGCCCTTGCCGCCACCCACCAGCGTGAACGCCTCACGCAGCAACAGAAGCTCGGCCATGGCACCGCCACGCAATTCGCTCAACGCTTTGAACGTGCCGCCGAGCGCCGCGATGGCGGGTTTGGGCGCGTCGGGTGTGTTGAAACGCAGCAGGTGCACACGCAGCGGGCCGTCGGGCGTCTGGAACCAGGCCTTGAAATCCCCGACGTAGTCGAGCTCGTCGGGGTTCAACCCTGTGTCTTGCACCACGGCCTGTTTGAGTGCCTCGGCCTCGTGCCCAGGGAGATCGGTGGCGGGTGCGGCCATGGGCTCGGCGCCCTCGGGCAGGGCCTGCGGCCAGAGCATGCCGTGCGCCCAGCGCGGGAACAGCAGTGCGTGGCTGTAGTCGTCGAAGTGGCAGTGGATCACGCGGTTGCGGCTCAGCAGTTCTGTCTTGTTCATGGTGTTCCGGTCGGTTGGGTGGAAGGTCGTCAGGCGGCTTCAGCGGTAGCCTTCTTCGCGCAGCACCTGGTGCACGACCGGGCGTGCGCGCAGGCGCTCGAACAGGGCCTGGCAGCGCGGCGGCAGGGGGATGGCGGTCTTGCTGGCCCAGAAGAAGACGTAGAACAGGGCCGCGTCGGCAATGGTGAATTCAGGGCCCATGGCATAGCTGGTTTCCGGCAGGCCTGCTTCGATCACGGCAAAGGACTCCCGCACGATGGCCTGGCCACGCGCCGTGATCTCGGCTGTCCACAGCGCGGTGTCAGATGTGCTCAGGCCCTCGGGCAGGTAACGCTCGGTGGTGAAGATGCGCGTGAAGCCCTGACCGTGCACGGTGTCGACCGCGTAGTCCATCAGCTCCAGCGTGCGCGCGGCCAGCAGCGGGTCGTCGCTCAGCAGGCGCTTGCGCGGGTGGCGCCGCGCCAGCCAGTAGGCGATGGACGGGAAGCTGGTGAGGGCGCTCCCGTCGTCGAGAACCAGGGTCGGGATCGTGCCTTTGGGGTTGATCGCCAGGTAGGCGGGCTTTTGATGGTCGCCCGCCGGCAGGTTGACGATGTTCACCTGGAACGGCAGCTCCAGTTCTTCGAGCAGGATGTGGATGCCGGTCGTGCAGGAGCCGGGCGTCATGTGGAACTGGAGGGTCATGCGCGTCGGGAGTGCAAGACCCGCGCCATGCACGTTCGGGCGGCAGGGCTTGCACGCTGCTTGCTAAACAGAAGCCGTCCGCCGGTGCAAGGGCCTTCCGCATGCTTGCGCCTGTGGCCTTTGTGCCGGTTCCTGTCCGGTCCTGTGTCGGCTTTGTCTGATAGCGCCCATGGTATTTGCTCCGCCCCTCAACACCGACGACCTGCGCCGCTGGCGCAGCTGCGAGCGCCGCTTCTGGTTGGCGCGCCGCCAGCTGCAGCGCGGCGTGGCGGCGCCCGCGCCAGCGCCCACCCCGGAGGCCGCGGAGCTGGCGCGCGCCACGGGCCTGGACGTGGCCCTGCGTGCCTCGTTCCCGCACGCCGACACGGTGGCTGCGCCGCAAAGCCCCGCGCAGTGGCTGCAGGCCGTGCGCCACACCCTGAACTGCCTCGACAGCGACGCCGAGCCGCCCGAGGGCTGGGCCGTTCTGGGCGCCTGCCTGACCAGCGAAGACCGCGCCCAGGTGCGCATCGACGTGCTCACCGCGGGTGAACACGGGCTGCGCCTTTTCAAGGTGCGCTACGCGACCGTGGGCGACGACACCGACGTGGACACCGTCGCGCTCTGGACCCACGTGGCCGCGCGCTGCGGCTTCGCGGTGCAGAGCGTGGGCCTGCTGCTGGTCGACACCGACTTCGTCTACCCCGGCCACGGCTGTTACGCCGGCCTGTTCCGCGAGGTGGACCTGGGGCCGGTGCTCGGCTCGCGCCCGGTCGCCGAATGGCTGGACGCCATGCGCCAGTGCGAGCGCGGCTCGGAACCCGAGGCCACGCCCGGGCCGCATTGCCACGAGGGCAGCGGCTGCGAGTTCGCGGCGAGCTGCAAGGCCTGTGTGCTGCCGGCCCCGGCCGAACCTGCAGAGACCAGCCTCGACATCCTGGGGCGCGAAGCCGCGGCCGAATGGCGCGCCGCTGGCCACCACGACGTGATGAGCCTGCGCCCCGAAGACATCGCGCCGCCGCGCCAGCGCCGCGCCGTGCGCGCGGTGCAGCAGAGCGCGCCGCTGCTGGAGCCCGAGGTGGGCGCGCTGGCCCGCGCCTGGCCCTACCCGCGCCACTGCCTGCGCTTTGACACCATCGGTCTGGCCGTGCCGATCTGGCCCGGCACCCGGCCCTACCAGACGCTGCCGTTCCAGTGGAGCTGCGCGGTGCAGACGGCGGACGGCGCGTGGAGCGAGCACCACTTTCTGGCCGAAGGGCAGGGCGGTGACCCGCGCCGTGCGTTTGCGCTGTCGCTGCTGGGCGTGCTCGGCACCTCGGGCGCGGTGCTGGCCTACAACGCCGGCTTCGAGCGCAACCGCATCCGCGAGCTGGCGCAGTGGTTTGAAGACCTCGCGCCCGCGCTCGACGCGCTGCTGCCGCGCATCGTCGACCTGTTCCAGGTCGCGCGCGGCCACTACTACCACCCGGTCATGGCGGGCTCGTGGTCGTTCCGGTCCATGGCGCGCGCCGTGGCGCCCGGGCTGGCGATGGACATCGTGCTCGACCCCGAACTGGGCGCTGGACGCTCGGCGCGTGCGGTGTTTGCGCTGATGCAGAAGCCCGGACAAAACGCCACCGTGCGCGAGGCCTGCCGGGCCGCGCTGCAAGCCCATGGCCAGCGCGAGACGGCGGTGTTGCGCCGCCTGCTGGCGTTGTTTGAACAAGCTGGAACCGCACCATGAACACCGTTGCCACCGAACTGCTGCCCCTGTCTGCCGAGGACTTCGCCACGCTGGAGGCCTGGCTCAGCGCGCGCCGCACGAGCTTCCCCGAGACACCCGACTGGGAGTTCTGCGAAGGCTTCCTGGCGGCCCTGGTCTGCTGCCGTCGCGCCATCGCACCCAGCGAATACTGGCCCCGGCTGCTGGGCCTGGCGGCCGATGCCGTGCCCGCCAATGTGTCATCCCTGTGGGCGCGGCGCTGGGCGCTGGTCGAGCAGGCGCTGGACACCCGGGTGAGCGCGCTCGACGACCCCGCGGCCTACCAGCCCGAGCTGGGCGAGAGCGCGGATTCGTTCGCACAGCGCTGGGCGCAAGGCTTCATGGCCGCCGTGGCCGCCTGGCCAGAGGAGTGGGCCGGCCCGCGCAACGCCCAGGCGCAGCAGTGGCGCGAGGCTGCGCTGAAGCTGCTGCGCGCGCTCACGCTGCCCGACACCGGCGCGCCCACCCTGCACGCCTATCAAGACCAGCAAGGCGCGCCCCGTGTGAGCGCCGCGCGAATGAAGGCCGTGGGCGATGCGATCTGGGCGGTCTACAACCTGCGCGAAACCTGGAAGAGCCTGGGCCCGCGCGTCGAGACGGTGAAACACGCCACGGCCGCGCCGGGCCGCAACGATGCGTGCCCTTGCGGCAGCGGGAAGAAGTTCAAGAAGTGCTGCGGCTAACTTGGTGCGGGATTTCGTCGAACCCCGCAGCCATGACCTCGCGCTGGTCCAGATCCACCGCAGCCTCGGCCAGCGGATCGGCACCCTGCAGCCAGGCGGCTTGCGCGTCCGGCGCGTCCAGCGCCAGCACCAGGGCGTGGTTCAGCTCGTAGGCGCCCCAGGCCAGGCCCTGCTGGCGCAGGGCGGCCTGCAAGGCCGACTGCAGCAGCATGCGCACCATCCGGTGTGGCCCGGAAAACGGCACCTCGGTCACGCGCCCTGCCGCGGCGTCCACGCAGGCGCGCCGGTCGTGTGAGGCGTGGCCGCGGCAGGCCAGCGGTCGCGCGCGGTGGATCAGGCACACGCCCTTGACCACGAAGGCGCAGCGCCGGTGCATCGCCACGCGCGCCGTTTCGTCCTGCCCCCGGGTGGCGGCATCGATCTCGCGCACGGCGGTGATGAGGTTGATGCCGTGGCTCGCCAGCGTGGGCGCGGTGGCGCGCAGGTAGTTGGCCAGCACGAACACCTCGGGCGCGAGCGCGGCCACGCGCAGCTCGCAGCAGCTGGCGCAGCCCTTGCCGCAGGCCACCGGTGGCTGGCCCTCGCACTGGATCGCCACATTGCCATCGAAACTGTCCCAGGCCTGCAGCAGCGCAGCCTCGGGGCCGCCGGTGGCGAGTGTGTGTTCAAAGGCACCGCGCTGCTCGCGGAAGAAGGCTTCGGCGCCGTGGTCGGCAGCGTCGTTCATGGTCTCTGTCTCAGGTGGTTGTTTTAAGCGGCGCCCTCTTTGCCCCAGGGATGGCTGCCCGGCACCAGCGTGCCCTTGATGCCGGCCTTGTCCAGCGCCGCCTGGTCTTTGTAGAAGGTGGCTTCGTGCACCAGCGCGCCCGACTTGGCGAGCACACCGACGTAGCGCGCACCGCGGTCGACATCGCAGCGGTAGCCACCGCCCGGGTCGTCGGTGCGGCGCACGTTGCCGTCCCAGTCCATGAAGAAGCCCGCGTCTGTGGTCATGCCGTCACCGGTGTATCGAGCACCGCTTTGAGGTTGAGGCTCATGTTGTTCTTGGTCGCGTCGGCGTAGGGGCAGATGCCCTTGGCGCGCTCCATCAGGCTGTCGGCCGTGACCTGGTCCAGCGGGCCGGCCAGCGTGGCCGTGAGGTTGAGCGCCATGCGGTAGGCGCCTTCGAAGTTCACGTACATCGACAGCGTGGCCTCGACGTAGCAGCCGCGCAGCGGCAGCTTGTCGGCCTTGGCGATGTGGCGGATCGAGTGTTCGAAACAGGCCGCGAACGCGCCCGCGAACAGCATCTCGGGGTTCGGCCCTTCGCCGCTGCCGCCCATCTCCTTGGGCACCGCGAGCTTGAGCTTGAAGCTGCCGTCTTCGCTCTGCACCTGACCGCCGCGCCCGCCCTGGGTCAGCATCGTCGTTTTGTAGACCAGATCCATATCAAACCCTTTTGCCTTTCAGCAGCCGCGCCTGTTCGGATGGGCTGTAGTTGTTGAAGTGGCCCTGTGCCGCAGCGAGGCGGCGGTTGGACATGCGGATGGCTTCGATCTTGCCGGCCGGGGCGATGCGCGAGACGCACTTCTCCAGCTCCGTGCTCGCGCAGTGCGGGCAGGTGGGCACCGTGCTGGCGCGCACCAGCAGCTCGAAGTCGGCCTGGCAGGCCTTGCAGTGGTAGTCAAACATGGGCATGTTGGCCTCCGGTGGGGGGGTGACAGGATTCGGTGGGCGAGGCGCAGCCTTCGAGCGAGGTCGGGCGCTGTGCGGAGGGATCGAGGCCGACCCAGGCCGTGACCGCGGCGGTGTCGAAGCCGACATGGCGGCTGCCGTCGGTGGTGTTCAGCATCAGCGGGCGGCGGATCAGCAGCGGCTCCGCGATCAGCAGGGCCAGGGCAGCCTCGGCGTCCAGCGCCTCGGGCAGCACCTCGCCGCTCTTGATGCGCGGCGCTGCGCGGTTGAACCATTCGGGCACGGGCAGCGGCGCGAGGAATTCGAGCAGGGCCTCGGGTGTCCAGTGCGCGGTCAGCAGGTTGCGCCGCTCCAGCGTGTGGCCGGCGGCCTGGAGCGTGGCGCGCTGGCGCGCGTTGCCGCCGCAGCCAGGCTTTTCAAAAAAAATGATGTGGCTCACGGGGGGCTTTCGCTGGGGATGGGTTGGCGCGCCGGGCGCAGCAGGCGCAGGCATTCCACACTGGCGGCCATGTCGAGCGCGCTGAAGTCGTCCTGGGTGCGCAGACTGGCGTCGGCGCCTAGCGCGAGCAGCTGGCGCAACACGGCGGCCTTGCCGCTGCTGGCCGCGTACATCAGCGCGGTCGCGCCGGTGGTGTTGGTCTGGTCGATCGGCACGCCCGCGCGCACCAGGCGATCAATCCCCGAGAGATCGCCGTGCACGCAGGCCAGCCAGAGCGCGTTGTTGCCGTCGCGGTTGACCGCGTCCAGCGTCACGCCGTGGTGGATCAGCGCGTTCACGATGGCGGCGTCGCCGCGCCAGGCCGCGAGCATCAGGGGTGTGTTGCCATGTGCGCCGCGCGCATCGGGGTCATCGAAGCCCTCGGCGCGCAGCCAGTCCGACAGCGCCTGCGTCGGTGGTTTGCGCGGCGGTGCTGGCGGAGGCGGTGGGGGCGCGGCAGGGGCCGGTGCGTTCTGCGCCGCGACCCAGGCCGCCTGGCCACCAATCAGGTCGCTGACCTCGGTGAAACCGAAGTCGGCAAACATCTGTGCCCAGGACTGGCTGGCGTTGCCGTGGTAGCAGTAGATCAGCACCGGGCGCGTGCGCGCGGTGCGCAGCAGCAGGGTGTCCTGGTTCTCGCCCGAGAGCCGCACGGCACCGGGCCAGCCGTCGCGCGCATGGCTGGCGGCGTCGCGCGTGTCGAGCAGCAGGGCGGTGGGGTGTGACGCGCACCAGGGGCCAAGCTCGGCCACGGTGAGACGGCGGAAAACGCGTTGGCCTTTCATGGGCGGTGCTCCGGGTAGGGGGGTGTGCTGGTGATGCGCGCATCCAGCACCGGCAGGCCGACGCTGAAGTGGTAGAGCACCTGCCAGGCCTCGGTGCCCGGGGCACCCAGGCCCAGCAGCTCGCGCACCGGGTCGTCGAAGAAGCAGCCGATGCCGGTGCCGCGCAGGCCGGCGGCTTCGGCTTCGAGGTACAGCACCTGGCCGATCAGGCCGGCTTCGCGCAGGCGCTCGCGGTACCGCCAGGGCGCGTCGCTCTCAGGCGTGGGCAGCTCGGCCAGCAAGGCGATCACGAACACCGCATCGGCACCGATGGCCTGGTGGCACGACAGCGTGCGCAGCGTGCCAGCCAGCGCCGGGTTCAAGGCGAGCTCGACCAGCGGCAGCTCGGCCGGGCAGGCTTCGACCGGCTTCCAGGCCAGCTGGGGCAGGGCGGTTTGCAGCCGAGCCCGGGCCGTGGTGTTGCGCGGCAGCAGGTAGGCGCCGGGCGCGAGGCCATCGACGCGGTGGGCAAACAGGACGGCGTGCACCTGCGCGTATTCGTCGCCCATGTCCCACGGCAACTGACCGGCTGGCATCAGCGCGGCGAGCAGGGGCCAGAGGGCGGTGGTATGTGTGCGCGCGCTGCGGTCGAAGCGCTGGGCGCTGCGGCGCTGGCGGATCAGCTGGGAGGCCTGGGCTGTGCTGCCGGGCAACAGCGTGCGGCGGGTCAACGGAGGCAGTGTCGCAGTCGGTGTTGCGGTGAGGCGGCGTGAGGCCTTGGCCACGGCATCGATCACCGGCCAGCGGTACATGGGGTGGGCGTCGAGGCGGTTGGCTTGCCCGAACCAGCATGCGTCAGCGAGCATCGCGCGCGGGTCCAACGGCGGCGCGTTCGCTGCGTCAAAACACAACTCGAACACGGACTCGGCCTCTTCGCCCTCGGCGTTCTGGAAATCGGCCGCACGGTCCAGGCCCATGAGTGCGGCGAGTTCGCCATGGCCCAGGCCCAGTTCGCGCACGCGCCAGCCCAGCAGGGCGGCGGCGTAGCGCAGGGCGCCGATGGCGTGGCCCATGTCCAGCTGGCAGTATCGGAAGGCGCGCTCGCCGTATTTCCAGGCCTCGCGCCAGTGGATCGAGCTGAAGCCCACCAGCAGGCGCGGCGCGGTGACCGGCGAAGCGAAGGCAGCCCGTTGCTCCAGCGCGTGTTCTTTGGGCGCGTAGTGGTACACCCCATCGGCCAGATCGGGCAGGCCCTGCGCCACCAGGTACACCTCGGTCGGGTGCAGGTTGCCGCTGGAGGGGTTCACGCGCAGCGCCCATCGGTCGGGGCCGAGTTCTTTCCACGCCGAGAGCGCGAACGAGCATTCGAAAAGGCGGCCGATCTGGGCGAGGTTCGCGGGAAAGGCCTCGCGCCCGGGCTCGAAGAGTTGATTCCAGCCGATGGCCTCGTCAGCTGCCTTCAATGGCAAGGACGTGATCGGCGCGCCGGCGAAGCGGCGGAAGGGGTCGGGCTGGGCGTCCCAGTCCAGCGTCTCGGGGCCGGCGGCGTAGGCGCCCAGCCGGTGTTTGCTGCGCTCGTGGTAGGCCTGTACGCGGGCCAGCGCGCTGACTTGCGCGGTGTTTTCAGCCATGGGGCACCTCCGCCGGGCCGCGCGAGAGCGCGAGCAGGCCGCTGCACTGGTCGGTGATGGCCATCACGGTCTGTGGCTGCAGGCGCTGCAGCCAGCGCCGGGGCAGGGCGGCCGCGCCGCAGCGCGCACCGGCCAGCATGCCGATCAGCGCGCCGGTGGTGTCGGCGTCGTCGCCCTGGTTCACGGTGGCGATCAGGGCGGCTTCGAAGTCGCGGTGCAATGTGTAGAAGTGCAAGACGGTATGCACCGTGTCGACGACATAGGCCGTGGCGTGGCCGCGGTACGGTGCAAATTTGAAGGCCGGGTTCTGCTCGATCCAGCGATCGATCCAGAGCAGGCTGTCCACGTGGCTGGCGCCATCGATGAGCCGGCGCACCAGGTGGCCAAAGCCCAGCGTGGCGGCGTCGGACAGCGGGTGGTGGTGCGTCAGCCGCGCCTGGGCGATGGACAGGCGCTCGAAGGCAGCGTCGTCGCCCAGCGTGGCCAGGACCACGGGCAGGTTGCGCATCAGCGCGCCGTTGCCGCCGTCGCCGGCGTTGTAGGGGCCCGACAGGCTGCGCTCGTGGAGGTACCGCAGGATGCCGCGCCGGCAGGTGTTGCCGATGTCCACCGGCTTGGCCTGGAACCAGCGCACGAAGGCCTGGCCGATGGCGTGCACCAGCGCGTCGTCGCCGAGGGCATGGCCTTGCAGGGCCTGTGGGCCGCCCTGCAGCAACGCCTCGCCCAGGGCGAGGCACATGGTGGTGTCGTCGGTGACCTGGCCGCGCGGGAGCTTGAGCCAGCCGCCGCCCACGATGTCGCGGTGCACACCGTATTGCAGGGCGATCTCGCGTGGGCGCATGAATTCCACGGTGGCGCCCAGCGCGTCGCCGATGGCCAGACCGAGGTAGGCGCCGAGCACCTTGTCAAAACGATCAGTCATAACGCGCCACCACGTCGTAGTCGCCGCCGAGTGCGATCACTTCCTGCTCGCCCTGCAGCACCTGGCCGGGCAGCAGGCCGGGGAACACCAGCAGCTTGCTGCGCGGCACCAGCAGCTCGAACACCCAGTCGCCAAAACACGAGGCTTCTTCGGGGCTGAGGCTGAAAGACACGATGTTGTTGAGCCGAACGCGGCAACGGCGTTCGCGCAGCGTGCCTTGCAGCAGCTGCTCTTCCACGCGGTTGCTGCCGCGCCAGAGCCGCACGTGCGGGCCCTGCATCTGGGGCGCGGGCAGCGGGAAGCGGGCGAGCGCCCACTGGCAGAACTCGTACAGCAGGTCGAGCTGCTGGTGGATGTTGTTGCTGTGGTGGCGGCTGCTGGTTTTTTCTTCCAGGTAGGCCACCCAGGCCGGTGACGGGAAGTGCGCCAGCGGCGCTTTGTGGAACGTGGGCACCAGGCCGAAGCGGCTTTCGACCCAGCCCTTGAGCACCGCGCCCGCGACACCGTTGGCGTCCATGCCCCAGCCCTGCAGCAGGCGGCGCCAGCTGCCGCGCCAGCGCCGTGGCTCGGTCGATGCCGCACTGCCGATGGCGGGCTTCTCGGGAGCTTGCAGACCGAAGGCGATGGACAGGTAGTGCACAAAGACCTCGCGCGCTTGGGTCAGGTCGTCGCAGCGGTCCAGCAGCGCGAAGAGACCCGGCTGGGTCTCGCGCGTGCCGGCGATGTGCAGCTCGGGCGCACGCTGGTTGAAGCCCGTGCTGGCCAGCCAGGCCGTGGACACCCCCACCAGGTTGGTGCTGGTCCAGCGTTGGGGTTGGTCGCGCTCATCGTCGTCCATCTCAACGGCCTGTGGGTTTGATCGGATGGATTCCGTCGCGAGCGGACCGAGGCTGCGTTGAGGAGCGGAGCCGTACTCACGTACGGCGAGCACCGCAGATGCAGGATCGGTTCGCGCAGCAGGAAGACACCGATCAAACCGGGCGGTTTTCGTTGGGATTCCGCACGGGGCCCATGAGGGTCAGGCCTTCTGCGTAGGTGATGGTGTCGAAGGTGACGTCGTACTTCAGCGCGGCGTCGGCGATGGCGTCGAGCTTGCCCGCAGTGTCCTTCTTCTTCAGGTCGCCCTTTTCCAGGTAGAACAGGTCGAGCAGTTCGTTGTAGACCGTGGCCTCGTCGATCGGCAGCACATAGAACATCGCGCCCTTGTACGGCACCTGGTACTTCTTCGACAGGTCGATGTTGTTGCAGAACAGGAAGTACTTGCCGCCCGCGCTCAGGGTGTCGCCCAGCACCTCGGCCACGTCCTTCAGGTACTCGAAGCTCAGCAGGTAGCCGGCGAAGAAGGACAGGGTCTTCTCGCCCACGGAGCCCACCGCCATGGCCTGGCCGCACAGCAGTTCGGGCGGGCGCGCTTCGTCGGCCAGCTTGGGCGCAAAACGCAGCGCGAGTTCGCCGCGAAAGCCGACCCGGCCGAACTTGTTGGTGCTGCCCTTGAGCAGGGGGTTGAGCAGGCGGCCTTCGTCGTCCAGGCGGGCAAACGCGGTGTCGTCGATCTCTTTGGTGGCCAGGGTGGCGGTCATGGAGCTTCCTTCGGGTTGGTGGCAGGGATTGCCGGGGGGTTTGGGGTGTTGCGCATCCAGTCGGCGGTCTTGAAGAAGGCCGCCATCAGCACGCGGTGCAGGTCCGCGGGCACGCCGGTCTGCTGCATCGCGGCGTCCATGCAGGCGAGCCAGGCGTCGCGTTCTGGCACGCCGATGGGAAAAGTCGCGTGGCGCATGCGCAGGCGCGGGTGGCCGCGCTGCGCCGTGTAGTCCTTGGGGCCGCCCAGCCACTCGGCCAGGTACAGCCGCAGCACGGCCTTGGTGTGGCCCAGATCGGGCTCGTGCATGGCGCGGATGCCGCGCGAATCGCTGCGGCTGTCCATCTGCGCGTAGAAGGCATTGACCAAGCGGTCCACCGCCGCTTGGCCACCGATCGCTTCAAAGTGCGAGGGCGGAGCGACCGGTTCGGTGGTGAGCGCGTGGGGCAGGTTCATGCCTCTCTAAAGAGCAATGACCGTACCAGGCGGATTTACCGATGCGGGGCCATCAAATGCGACACAAAGCCGCCGCAGCGACCCGCCGACGCGATGTGTGTGCGACGGATTTCGCCGTTTTGTCGGGAACAGGACAAAGCCCTTTCAGCGCCCGCAGCGAGTCCTGAAAAGTGCGTTTTTCCCTCTGTGGAGGCCCTGTTTCAAGAGCGATAAAACAGAGGCCAGACAACATGGCACGGAAGCTGCAAAGAGGAGGGTGCGCGGACACCAGTCCGGCCGACGTGAACCTAGAGCAATAAGACCAACAGGCACGGAAGGCTGACCCAAAGTCGCGGCAACGCTTGCTTAGGTTCTTTAACTTTCCTGAATGGAGTACTGCAATGGCCAAACTTCGGCAAATCGCCTTTTACGGTAAAGGCGGCATCGGTAAATCGACCACTTCCCAGAACACCCTGGCTGCTCTGTCCGACCTCGGCCAGAAAATCCTGATCGTCGGCTGCGACCCCAAGGCCGACTCGACCCGCCTGATCCTGCACGCCAAGGCCCAGGACACCATCCTCTCGCTGGCCGCTGAAGCCGGTTCGGTGGAGGACCTGGAGCTCGAAGACGTGATGAAGATCGGCTACAAGGACATCCGCTGCGTCGAGTCCGGTGGCCCTGAGCCAGGCGTCGGCTGCGCTGGCCGCGGCGTGATCACCTCGATCAACTTCCTGGAAGAAAACGGCGCCTACGACGGCGTGGACTACGTGTCCTACGACGTGCTGGGTGACGTGGTGTGCGGCGGCTTTGCCATGCCCATCCGCGAAAACAAGGCGCAGGAGATCTACATCGTGATGTCGGGCGAGATGATGGCCATGTACGCGGCCAACAACATCTCCAAGGGCATTCTGAAGTACGCCAACTCGGGTGGTGTGCGTCTGGGTGGCCTGGTCTGCAACGAGCGTCAGACCGACAAGGAACTGGAACTGGCCGACGCCCTCGCCGGCATGCTGGGCAGCAAGCTGATCCACTTCGTGCCGCGCGACAACATCGTGCAACACGCCGAGCTGCGCCGCATGACCGTGATCGAGTACGCACCCGATTCCAAGCAGGCCGCCGAGTACCGCACCCTGGCTTCGAAGATTCACAACAACGCTGGCAACGGCACCATCCCCACCCCCATCACGATGGACCAGCTGGAAGACATGCTGATGGAGTTCGGGATCATGCAGCAGATCGACGAGTCCGAAGTCGGCAAGGCCGCTGCGGCCGCCGCCGCCCTGGCCGCCGCCTGAACGGCCCCGCAAGTCCGATCCGCCTGGCTTGTGCCGGCGGGTCGGTCTTGATCACCCAAGCAAACCAAATATCCATCGGAGTTACCCATGACTGCCACAGTTGAAGACCGCAAGGCCACGAACAAAGCCTTGATCGATGAAGTGCTGAAGGCCTATCCCGAAAAGATGGCCAAGCGCAGGGCGAAGCACCTGGGCTCGTTCGAAGAAGGCAAGCCGGACTGCGGCGTCAAATCCAACATCAAATCCCTGCCGGGCGTCATGACCATCCGCGGTTGTGCCTACGCCGGTTCCAAGGGTGTGGTGTGGGGCCCCATCAAGGACATGATCCACATCAGCCACGGTCCCGTGGGTTGTGGCCAGTACTCCTGGGCCGCACGCCGCAACTACTACATCGGCACCACCGGCATCGACACCTTCGTCACGATGCAGTTCACCAGCGATTTCCAGGAAAAGGACATCGTCTTCGGTGGTGACAAGAAGCTCGACAAGATCATCGACGAGATCCAGGAACTGTTTCCCCTGAACAAGGGCATCTCGATCCAGTCCGAGTGCCCGATCGGCCTGATCGGCGACGACATCGAAGCCGTGTCGAAGAAAAAGAGCAAAGAGTACGAAGGCAAGACCATCGTGCCCGTGCGTTGCGAAGGTTTCCGCGGCGTGAGCCAGTCGCTCGGCCACCACCTGGCCAACGACGCGATCCGCGACTGGGTGTTCGACCGCACCGATCCAAACAAGCGCCCCGAGTTCGTCTCCACACCCTACGACGTGGCCATCATCGGCGACTACAACATCGGTGGCGACGCCTGGTCCAGCCGCATCCTGCTCGAAGAAATGGGTCTGCGCGTGATCTCCCAGTGGTCCGGCGACGGCACCATCGCCGAGATCGAGAACACGCCCAAGGCCAAGCTCAACGTGCTGCACTGCTACCGCTCGATGAACTACATCAGCCGCCACATGGAAGAGAAGTACGGCATTCCATGGGTGGAATACAACTTCTTCGGCCCGACCATGATCGAGAAGAGCCTGCGCGAGATCGCCAGCCATTTCGACGACAGCATCAAGGCCAAGGCCGAAGAGGTCATCGCCAAGTACAAGCCGCTGATGCAGGCCGTGATCGACAAGTTCAAGCCGCGTCTGCAGGGCAAGAAGGTCATGCTGTTCGTGGGCGGTCTGCGTCCGCGCCACGTGATCGGCGCCTACGAAGACCTGGGCATGGACGTGGTCGGCACCGGCTACGAATTCGGCCACGGCGACGACTACCAGCGCACCACGCACTACGTGAAAGACGGCACGTTGATCTATGACGACGTGACCGGCTACGAATTCGAGAAGTTCGTCGAACAGGTGCAACCCGACCTGGTGGGCTCCGGCATCAAGGAAAAGTACGTGTTCCAGAAGATGGGCGTGCCCTTCCGCCAGATGCACAGCTGGGACTACTCCGGCCCCTACCACGGCTACGACGGCTTCGCCATCTTCGCCCGTGACATGGACATGGCGATCAGCTCTCCGATCTGGGGCCTGACCAAGGCTCCCTGGAAAAAAGCAGCCTAAAGACCGTGGGCGGCCTGGCTTGTGCCGGTCGCCCGCTCCTTGAATTCTCAACATCCTCTGGAGAGCACCATGCCCCAATCAGCCGACAAGATCCTCGACCACGAACTGCTGTTCCGTGAGCCCGAGTACCAGGACATCTTCCGCAACAAGAAAGCGGAATTCGAGTTCAACCACAGCGACGAAACGGTCAAGCAGATCGTCGAGTGGACCAAGACCGAAGACTACAAGCAGAAGAACTTCGCCCGCGATTCCCTGTCGGTGAACCCGGCCAAGGCCTGCCAGCCGCTGGGCGCCGTGTACGTGGCCAACGGTTTCCAGAAGACGCTGAGCTTCGTGCACGGCAGCCAGGGCTGCGTGGCCTACTACCGCTCGCACTTCAGCCGCCACTTCAAGGAACCCACCTCCTGCGTGAGCTCTTCGATGACGGAAGACGCCGCCGTGTTCGGTGGCCTGAACAACATGGTCGACGGCCTGGCCAACGCCTACAGCCTGTACAAGCCCGACATGATCGCCGTCTCGACCACCTGCATGGCCGAAGTGATCGGTGACGACGTCGACGCCTTCATCAAGACCAGCAAGCAAAAAGGCAGCGTGCCCGACGAGTTCGACGTGCCCTTTGCCCACACCCCGGCCTTCGTCGGCAGCCACATCACCGGCTACGACAACGCGCTGCTGGGCATCCTGCGCCACTTCTGGGACGGCAAGGCCAAGACCACCGAACCCCTGGTCCGCGTGCCGAACGACAGCATCAACTTCATCGGTGGCTTCGACGGTTACGTCGTCGGCAACATGAAGGAAATCCGCCGCATCTTCGATCTGTTCGGTGTGCAGGTGAACATCATCTGCGATCCGTCCGGCAACTGGAACACGCCCACCGACGGCGAGTTCCGCATGTACGCCGGCGGCACCTCGAAAGAAGAAGTGGTTGCCGCGCTGCACGCCAAGGCCACCATCGTGTTCCAGGAATTCTGCTGCGAGAAGACCAGCAAGTTCATCGCCGAACACGGCCAGGAAGTTGTCACGCTGAACGCCCCCATCGGCGTTGCCGGCACCGACCAGTTCCTGATGGAAATCTCGCGCCTGACCGGCAAGCCGATCCCGGCCGAGCTGGAAAAAGAGCGCGGCGAACTGGTCGACGCCATGGCCGACAGCCAGGCCCACCTGCACGGCAAACGCTACGCCCTCTACGGCGACCCGGACCAGATGCTCGGCTACGCCCAGTTCCTGCTGGAACTCGGTGCCGAACCCTCGCACGTGCTGGCCACCAACGGCACCGAAACCTGGGCCAAGAAAGTGCAGGAGCTGTTCGACTCTTCACCCTACGGCGCCGGCTGCAAGGTCTACCCCAAGCGCGACCTGTGGCACCTGCGTTCGCTGCTGTTCACCGAGCCGGTGGACTTCCTGATCGGCAACACCTACGGCAAATACCTGGAGCGCGACACCAAGACCCCGCTGGTGCGCATGGTGTTCCCGATCTTTGATCGCCACCACTACCACCGTTTCCCCACCTGGGGCTACGAAGGCGGCATGCGCGTGCTGGTCACCCTGCTCGACGAGTTCTTCGAGACGCTGGATGCCAACACGATCATCCCGGGCAAGACCGACTACAGCTACGACATCATCCGTTGAGGGCTCCCCCCGCGCCGCTTCGCGTCACCCCCCCCCCAGGGGGCGCCGCTGGCGGCCGGGCAAAGCCCGTTCCGCGGCGGCCTGGGTGAGCTTCCCTTCGCTTGTCTGGTGCTGCCTCGGTCGGAGTTTTTATCTTTCTATAGGTGCCCTATGGCCAACGTGACATTCAGTTCTCCGCGCATGAAGAAGGACCTCACGGTCTATGCCATCGCGGGTGACACCAAGACCTTGCTGGCGGTGGCGAAGGCCAACAACATTCCGCTGGATTTCGAGTGCGAAAACGGTGAGTGCGGCTCCTGCCAGCTGCAGGTGACCGTGCTTTCGGGCAACACGCCGCACGGTGTGGCGCTGACCGAAAAAGAGAAGACCGTGCTGAAGCTGGCCGGCAAGATCACGGCGCAGCAGATCGCCGACGCCGAGACCAAGGACCTGCCGCCCCCGTGGCGACTGGCCTGCCAGTTCATCGTGCGCAACGAAGACATCGTCGTGAAGTTCTGATCATGGACGCCACCTACATCAAAACCACGCAGGACGGCCGCAAGGTTGAAGTGATCGACGGCTGGGTGTGTCTGGGTGGCGTGCGCGAGGCCGACAACCTGATCGCCATGGACGAGCACCCGAACCGCCAGGCGATCGCCAAGGCGGTGCCCGGTGCCACCCATGTGGCGGGTCGCCTGCCCCTGACCCTGCCCGAAGCCGCTGTGGCCCAGGGCGCCCTGTCGGTTGCGCAGCGGCAGTTTGACGCCAGTCCGGCCGGCATCACCCAGCGCTTGCGCAAAGCCGTCTGGGCCAAAACGGCCGCTGAAGGCGTGGAGTGAAGTGAACACCCCCGCCGCGCTATGCGCGACCCCCTCAAGGGGGCGGCACTGGCCGTCCGGCAAAGCCGGCCCGGCGGTGCCCTGGGGGGCTTCCCCTCAGGTATCTGGGCCGCGCTTCGATGACTGGTTGTGGTGAATTGGCGTTGAAAACCGGCTGCGGCCCACGGAGAAGACCATGATCTATGTGGTGGAAGTGCCCGAACAAGCCGCTCCGCGCGCCTGGTTCGCCTACGACGAGACCGACTTCGCCCGCAAGGTCGCGGCTGGCGACCCGCTGCAGCCGTGGGAAATTTTTGACGCCTTGAGCGCGCGCGAGCTGCTCAGCGACATCGGCCACGAATCGGTGGACGCGACCGCACGGGAGCGCTACCCGGCCATCTGCGCCCTTGGCGACAGCCATGGCTGGGACGCGCCGCTGTACCGCGCCGACCACCTGCTGGGCAGCGGCGTGCTGAGCGCCGAGCCGGTGAGCGAGGCCGCGGCACTGGAAGCGGCGCTGGCCGCGCGCGGCGGGCTCACCTGCGTCTACCACGGCGACCGCGACGCCATCGGCGCGTTTGAAGGCGCCGACCCGCGCATCGCCGGCAAAGACAACTGGCACGCGCGGCGCGCCCTGTACGAACAGCTGGTGGCGCTGGAAGTGCTGGCCGACGACAACTGACCCCCAACCGATCCACGGCCATGAAGCTGCGCATCGAACGCACCCATGCCCAGACCCTGGCCGAGGAGTTCCCCGAGCTGGCCGGCCTGACGGACCAGCTGCGTTTCGGGCAACACGCCGAGACCCGGCTGCGCCTGCTGAGCGCGCCGGTGCTGGACCGTCTCGACCAGCTCTGGAACACGGGCGGCCCGGCCCAGCAGCGCCGCGCCGTGCAGCTGCGTTCGCTGCGCGGCCTGCTTGGCGTGCCCGGCGCCCAGCGCTTCACGGCCGACACGCTGGAAGACGTGGTGCCCGCGCTGGTGGCTTATCTGGCCGAGGGCAGCACCCACGGCTGGCTGTTCAGCGCCGACACCGACGGCGTGCCGCTGGCCTGGTGCCCGACCCGCATCGACTACACCCCGCCCTCGAACGACGAAACCGGCAAGGTCTACATCGACCTCAAGGCCAACGCCAAGGGCGGCCTGGTCAACCAGACCCTGCGCCTCTCGGGCAACGACGTGATCGGCCGCAGCGTGGCCGAGCTGCTGCTCGCGCGCGGCCTGGTACGCGAGACGCCCGAGCTGCTGCGCGCGTACGAAACGTCGGTGGCCACCTACTTCGACTGGCGAGCGCAGAGCGGCGCCCAGTTCCTCGGGCGTGGTCTGGCCTTTCACGCGCCCGACCCGAGCGCCACCCACCGCGACAGCGACTGGCTGCGCAAGGACATCGTGATCCTCTCGGCCCAGGGCGAAGCGGCGCGCCTGGTGAACGACGAGGCCGTGCTGCAGCAGCGCGACACCAGCCTGGAGACCCCGGGCGAGCTGCTGACCAACTACCTGAACAAAGCCGCCAAGAGCAGCCAGTACGACGCCGAGCAGGACGTGATCGCTCTGAAGGCTGCGCTGCAAGACCGGCCCCGGCTGTTCCGCCAGCTGCCGGTGCACCCGCTGATCCTGATGTTCCACCTGGAGCTGCACCACCATGTGTGGGTGCATGTGGACGACCTCGAACCCTACGCCTACAAGCCCCAGCTCAAACAGCTGCTGGTCCTGCCGCCCGAGCAGACTGACCTGATCGACATCCTCACCGCCGAGATGGACGTGCTGATGGACGACATCATCGCTGGCAAGTCGGGCGGCACCACGGTGCTCTGTGCCGGCCCGCCCGGCGTGGGCAAGACGCTCACCGCCGAGGTCTACGCCGAGATCATCCAGCGCCCGATCTACCGCGTGCACTCGGGCCAGCTCGGCCTGAACGTGGCCACCATGGAGACGGCGCTGAAAGACGTGCTGCAGCGCGCCCAGCGCTGGGGCGCGGTGCTGCTGATCGATGAGGCCGACGTCTACATCAAGAAGCGCGACGACAACCTGACCATGAACGCGGTGGTGGGCGTGTTCCTGCGTGTGCTGGAGTATTTCAACGGCCTGCTGTTCCTCACCACCAACCGCGTCGACGACATCGACGAGGCCATCGTCTCGCGCTGCATCGCGCTGATCCGTTACCACCCGCCCGACGCCGCCGCCCGCGCGCGCATCTGGGGCGTGATGGGCGAGCAGTTTGCGCTGGCGCTGGCGCCCGGCATGGCCCAGACGCTGGCCGAGCTGTTCCCGGCCGCGACCGGGCGCGACATCAAGGGCCTGGCCAAACTGGTCGCCAAGTACTGCCGCCACAAGCAGGTGGACGCGAGCCGCGAGGTGTTTTTGCGCTGCGCGATGTTCCGTGGCCTGGACCCGGTGAGCACACCATGATCGCGCGCATGCAATACCTGATCCTGCAGAACAGCGGCGAGGTCATGACAAGCCTGCTCGCCGAGCTGCAGGGCGAAGACGAGCTGTTCGCCAGCGCCAACACCCTGGCCTGTGTGGAGATGCATCTGCTGCGCATGGCGCAGACCCTGGCGCACTGGCCGGAGCCGCTGCGCCTGCGCCTGGTCCAGCTCGACTGGCACGGCTGGGGCCGCCTGCAGGGCCTGCTGGAGAGCGACGGCCAGCCGCGGCGCGAAGAGGTCTGGTACGGCATCCACGCCCTGGTGCCGGCCACGCTGGAACTGATCGCCCAGCTGCGCCAGAAAGAGCCGGCCTGGTTCGAGCTGGATTTTTGACCGAAGGAAAATTGACATGGACTCCGTAGAAGAATTTCTGGCCCACACCATCCAGCTGGAAAACGAGGCCGCGCTGCGCTTCGGTCAGCTCGCCGACGCCATGCGCACGGCCGGTAACACCGAGGTGGCCCAGCTGTTCCGTCAGCTGGCCGACTACTCGCTGCTGCACCTGGGCGACGCACGCGAGCGGGCCGGCTACCGTTGCCTGCCCACGTTGGCCGAGGCCGACTACCAGTGGCCCGACATCGAGAGCCCCGAGGCCGCAGCGATCTGGGCCGCCGATCCATTCATCGGCATCGAGCAGGCGCTGCAGGTGGCGCTGGACGCCGAGAGTGCCGGTCTGGCCTTTTACGACAACGTGCTGCAGACCACGACCGATCACGAGATCAAGGTGCTGGCGAAAGAGTTCGTGGAAGAAGAGGCTCAGCATGTGGCCGAGCTGGAGCGCTGGATCGCGTTGCACCGCAAGGGTGAAAAGCTTCCGATGCAGAAGTGAACCGCGGTGGTGGGGCGGCCTGTCGCAAAGCCACCGTGACATTTCCTCCAAAACCGCCACTGAAGAGCGAGCGACAAGCGAAAACGGACTGAAAAGCAGCGGTTTTTGGCTGGCACCCAACTTGCAAAGGGACTCCCAACCCACCGTCTGGAGTCCGCCATGTCTGTATCGCTCAAGGCCAAGATCGCTGAAGTGTTCGAGGAGCCCGGCTGCGACATCAACCAGGGCAAGAGCGAGAAGGAACGCAAGAAGGGTTGCACCAAGCAGCTCTCGCCCGGCGCGGCCGCGGGCGGTTGCGCCTTCGACGGCGCCAAGATCGCACTGCAGCCCGTGGTCGACGTGGCCCACCTGGTGCACGGCCCCATCGCCTGTGAAGGCAACTCCTGGGACAACCGCCACAGCGCGTCCAGTGGCTCCACCATCTACCGCAGCGGCTTCACCACCGACATCAACGAACTCGACGTGATCTACGGCGGTGAGAAGCGGTTGTTCAAATCCATCCGCGAGATCATCGAAAAGTACGACCCGCCCGCGGTCTTCGTCTACCAGACCTGCGTCACCGCGCTGACCGGTGACGACATCGAAGCCGTGTGCAAGCGCGCCGCCGAGAAGTTTGGCAAGCCGGTGATCCCGGTCAACGCGCCCGGCTTCGCCGGCCCCAAGAACCTGGGCAACAAGCTCGGCGCCGAAGCCCTGCTGGACTACGTGATCGGCACCGTCGAACCCGAGTTCACCACCGCCTACGACATCAACATCATTGGCGAATACAACCTGGTCGGTGAACTCTGGCAAGTGAAGCCGCTGCTCGACGCCCTGGGCATCCGCATCCTCTCGTGCATCTCGGGCGACGGCCGCTACAACGAGATCGCCAGCGCCCACCGCGCCAAGGTCAACATGATGGTGTGTTCCAAGTCGATGATCAACATCGCGACCAAGATGGAGCAGCGCTACGGCATCCCGCATTTCGAAGGTTCGTTCTACGGCATCAGCGACATGAGCGAGACCCTGCGCCAGATCGCCAGCCTGCTGGTGAAGCAGGGCGCCGACGCCGAACTCATCGAGCGCACCGAGCGCCTGATCGAGGTGGAAGAAGCACGCGCCTACAAGCGCATCGCCGAATACAAGAAGCGCCTGCAGGGCAAGCGCGTGCTGCTGATCACGGGCGGCGTGAAGTCCTGGTCGGTGGTGGCGGCGCTGCAGGAAGGCGGCATGGAAATCGTCGGCACCAGCGTCAAGAAGAGCACCAAGGAAGACAAGGAAAAGATCAAGGAGATCATGGGCGAAGGCGCCGACGCCCACATGATCGACGACATGACGCCGCGCGAGATGTACGCGATGCTCAAGGATGCGCGCGCCGACATCATGCTCAGCGGTGGCCGCTCGCAGTTCGTCGCGCTCAAGGCGCGCATGCCCTGGCTGGACATCAACCAGGAGCGCCACCACCCCTACGGCGGCTACGAGGGCATGGTCGAGCTGGTGCACGAAATCGACCGCGCCATCTTCAACCCGGTGTGGCAGCAGGTGCGCATCCCCGCGCCCTGGGGCGACGACGGTGAAACCCTGGGCGCAGTCACGCCCGCCGTGACAGCCTCGTCGACCGACCACCTCAGCGCGGTGGCAGCGAACGCCATGGGCCTGGAGCCCGAAGAAATCCCGGTCTGACGCAACCCTAAGGAACACAGCCATGGCACGCGTCGTCGAATCCAAAAAAGCCTGTACCGTCAACCCGCTCAAGATGAGCCAGCCGCTGGGCGCGAGCTTCGCGTTTCTCGGTCTGGACGCTTGCATGCCGGTGATGCACGGCTCGCAAGGCTGCACCTCCTTCGGTCTGGTGCTGCTGGTGCGTCACTTCAAGGAAGCGATCCCGCTGCAGACCACGGCCATGAACGAGGTGACCACCATCCTCGGCGGCTACGAGAACATCGAGGCGGCGCTGCTCAACATCCGCAAGCGCGCGGCCCCCAAGGTGATCGCGATCTGCTCCACCGGCCTCACCGAAACCAAGGGCGACGACGTCGACGGCTACCTCGTCACCGCGCGCAAGCGCAACCCCGATCTGGCTGACACCGAAATCATTTATGTGTCCACGCCCGACTACGTGGGTGCGTTCGAAGACGGCTTCAAACACGCCATCACCGCCATCGTGAAGTCGCAGGTGAAACCGCTGCCGGTGGTGGCCGACCAGGTCACGTTGCTGCCTGGCAGCCACCTCACGCCGAGCGACATCGACGAGTTGCGCGAGATCATCCAGGCCTTTGGCCTGAACCCCATCGTGCTGCCCGACATTTCGGGCTCGCTCGACGGCCACATTGCGCCCGACTGGCGCGGCACCACCCTGGGTGGCACGACGCTGGAACAGATCCGCGCCGCGGGCGCCTCGACCTTCACGCTGGGCATCGGCGAGCAGACGCGCGAAGGCGCCGAGGCGCTGGAAAAGATCACCGGCACGCCGCTGGAGATCTTCGAGCGCCTGACCGGCCTGACCAGCAACGACCGCTTCCTGCAGCGCCTCTCGTTGCTGTCGGGCAAGCCCGTGCCGGCCAAGTACCGGCGCCAGCGCAGCCAGTTGCTCGACGCCATGCTCGACGGCCATTTCTACACCGGCGGCATGAAGGTCGCCATCGCCGCCGAGCCCGACCTGATGCTGGCCCTGGGCGGTCTGCTGCACGAGATGGGTGCCGAACTGACGTGCTGCATCAGTACCACGCAGTCCAAAGCCCACGAGCTGTTGCCGGCCGAGCAGGTGCTGCTCGGCGACCTGGAAGACCTGGAGACCGCCGGCGCCGACTGCGACCTGCTGGTCACGCACTCACACGGCCGCCAGGCCGCCGAGCGCCTGAACAAGCCGCTGTTGCGCGTGGGCTTTCCGGTGTTCGACCGCGTCGGCAACGCGCACAAGGTGAGCGTGGGCTACCGCGGCAGCATGAACCTGATCTTTGAAATCGCCAACCTGATGATCGAGCGCATCGCCCACCACCACGCGGGCGACTGGCCGCTCACGCCCGAAGCGCAGCTGGCCACCAGGCGCATGGACCACCACGAGCCCCTCCCACCCACCCCGCTGGCAGCTGCCAGCGCCTGACCCAGGAGTCCACCATGAAGATCGCCTTCGCCACCCAGGACAAGGAGCGCGTGGACGCGCACTTCGGCTGGGCCAAGAGCATTGATGTCTACGAGATATCAGCCACCGGCCACCACTTCGTCGAGAGCTTCGAGTTCGGCGACAAGCTCGAAGAAGACGGCGACGAGGACAAGCTCGCGCCCAAGCTCGAAGCCATCAAGGACTGCGCGATCCTCTACGTGGCCGCCATCGGCGGCTCGGGCGCGGCGCGTGTCGTGGCCATGAAGATCCACCCGATCAAGGTGCCGCAGCCCGAAAACATCGCCGAGATCCTGGACAAGCTGCAGGCCGTGCTGCAAGGCACGCCGCCGCCCTGGCTGCGCAAGGCCATGGCCAAGGACAGCGAACGCGCATTTGATTTTGAAGACGACGAGGTCACCCCATGAACGCCACCGCCACGCCCGAACTCGCGCCTGAGAGCGACGAGGCTGTTCTCTCCACACCCTTCGTGCAGCAGCTGATCAAGCAGATGCGCGCGCAGGACACGCACGGCAGCTGGGAAGGCAAGACCGACCTGCAGTTGCTCAAGCCCTTCATCCACACCGCCGAAGAGCGCCGAGCCCTGCCCATCCTCGGCGACCCGGACCCTGAGACCCTGTGGCACCTTGAGATCTTCTACAACGCCATCGCGGTCGCGATCGAGCGCGAGACCGGCCAGATGGTTTCACCCATGATGAAGATGAGCCACGAAGGTTTCGGTCGCATGGTGCTGATCGCCGGCCGCCTGGTGGTGGTCAACAAGCAGTTGCGCGACGTGCACCGCTTCGGCTTCCCCTCGCTGGCAAAACTGTCCGACGCCGGCAGCAAGTTCCTGACCGAAGCCGTGGCCATGATCCGCGAATTTCCCGCAGTCGCCCAGTACGGAGCCTGACCATGAGCACCGAAGCCGACGAACTCAAGGCGCGCCTGAAGAAGGCCAACGCCCAGGCCACGCAGGCCAAGATGGACCTGCACGACCTGTCCGAGGACCTTCCCACAGGCTGGGAAAACATCCTCTCGGTGGCCCAGCGCTGCCACGACACCCACGCCACGCTGATGGACCTGCGCAAGGCCGTTGCCGCGGCTGCTGAAAGCTGAAGGAGAACCGCATGAGCGCCACATTCAGTATCACCATGCCCAGCGGCGTCACCTGGACGCCGACCTTTGTCGCCGCCCTGGACGAGAACAAATGCATCGGCTGCGGCCGCTGCTTCAAGGTCTGCCCGCGCGGCGTGCTCGAACTCGTGGGCCTGACCGACGAAGGCGAGCGCATTTCGGTGAGCCTCGACGACGATGACGACGACGAGGAATACGAAAAGAAGGTCATGACCATCGCGCACCAGGAGCTGTGCATCGGCTGCACCGCCTGCTCGAAGATCTGCCCGAAGAAGTGCTATACCCACGCAGCCGCGCCGGCCTGAATCCCCATGCCCGAGCTGGCCACTCCCCGACCCGACTGGAGCGCACTGGCCGAGCGCATGCAAAGCCGGCGCGATGAGGTCGACGACGTCTTGAGCCTGCTGCTGGAGCACGCCGACATGGCGGTGGGCCCGGCCGACGAGCTGCGCCAGGTGTCGTGGGCCATGGCCTGCGCCACGCTGGGCGATGAGCACCTGTGGCAAGACATGGGCCTGCCCTCGCGCGAGGCCCTGTCGCAGCTGATCGCCCACTGGTTTCCGTCCCTGGCGGCCCGCAACACGCAGCACATGCGGTGGAAGAAGTTCCTCTACAAGCAGCTCTGCCTGCGCGAAGAGCTGTCGATCTGCCGCTCGCCCACCTGCGAGGCCTGCTCCGAACACAGCGTGTGTTTTGGCCCTGAAAACACGCCCATGGTGGTGCTCGCCCAACCCGGGGAAGCACAAAGGGTTTGACGCAACTTGCCTACAGATGGCCTACATGCAACACCCAAAGAAAAACCCCGCACACCATGACAGCGTGCGGGGTTTCAGAGTGGTGCCGGAGAGATGAATCGAACACCCGACCTTCTCATTACGAATGAGCTGCTCTACCGACTGAGCTACACCGGCTTGTAGCCCAAGATTATAGCGTGCTGTGATAGCTGGTCAGGCGGTCGACTTCGTTCTTTGAGCCCAGCACCACGCTGACGCGTTCGTGCAGCTTGGTCGGCTGGATGTCGAGGATGCGCTGGTGGCCGTTGGTGGCGGCACCGCCCGCCTGTTCGACCAGCCAGGCCATCGGATTGGCTTCGTACATCAGGCGCAGCTTGCCTGGCTTCTCGGGTTCGCGCTTGTCCCAGGGGTACAGGAAGACGCCGCCACGCGTGAGTATGCGGTGCACGTCGGCGACCATGGAGGCGACCCAGCGCATGTTGAAGTCCTTGCCGCGTGGCCCATCCTTGCCTTCCAGGCATTCGTTCACATAGCGCTTCACGGGTTCGGCCCAGTGGCGCATGTTGCTCATGTTGACGGCAAATTCCTTGGTGTCGGCCGGGATCTGAACGTTCTCCCGGGTGAGCACAAACGAGCCCTGTTCGCGGTCGAGGGTGAACATGGCCACGCCATCGCCCACGGTGAGCACCAGGGTGGTCTGCGGGCCGTAGACGCAATAGCCGGCGGCCACCTGCTGAGTGCCGGGTTGCAGGAAATCCTGCTCGCTGACCGGCTCGATCGTGTCGGGGTCGTCGTTGCCCTTCTTGAGCACCGAGAAGATGGTGCCGATGGACACGTTCACGTCGATGTTCGACGAGCCGTCGAGCGGATCGAACATCAGCAGGTATTCGCCCTGCGGAAAGCGGTTGGGCACCACATAGATGCTGTCCATCTCTTCGCTGGCCATGGCGGCGAGATGACCGCCCCATTCGTTGGCTTCGATCAGCACCTCGTTGGCGATGATGTCGAGCTGCTTCTGCACCTCGCCCTGCACGTTTTCGGTCTCGGCAGCGCCGAGGATGCCGCCCAGGTCGCCTTTGTTGACGGCCTGGCTGATGCTCTTGCACGAGCGGGCCACCACTTCCAGCAGCAGGCGCAGGTCGCCAGGGATGTGGCCGTCGACGCGCTGTTGTTCGACGAGGTAGCGGGTCAGGGAAATGCGTTTGGTCAAGGTTTCCTCCGTTGCTGGTTTTGTCAGGGTCATTCAGCGAGGGCGCGGGTGACGACCTCGCGCACGTCGTTGCTCAGATCGGGCTTGGCCGCCACGCGGGCGATGGCTTCTCGCGCCGCGCTGCGGTAGGGTTCGGCGAGCTTCTTCCAGCGGTCCAGCGCGCGCGCGAGGCGGGCAGCGACCTGCGGGTTGAAGGCGTCGAGTTCGATCACGCGCTCGCGCCAGAACACATAGCCCGATGCATCGTTGCGGTGGAAGGCACCGGGGTTGGCGCTGCAGTAGCTGAAGATCACGCTGCGTGCGCGGTTGGGGTTCTTGAGGTTGAAGTCCGGGTGGTTCAGCAGCTGGCGCACGGCGGGCAATACATTGCCGCCGCGGTCGGGCGCGCCGGCCTGCAGGGCAAACCACTTGTCGATCACCAGGGCTTCGTTGCGGAAGATGGCGTGGAAGCGGGCGAGTGCGTCTTGTGCCAGCGGCTGGCCGCTCACCACCAGGGCCGAGAGCGCGTTGAAGCGGTCGGTCATGTTGCCAGCGTCCTTGAAGCGCTGGTAGGCCTTGCCGGGCCAGACCGCATCGCCGGTTTCGCGCGCGGCCAGGCAGAGCATGGTCAGGGCCATGCCGGCCAAGGCACGGCGGCCGGTGCTCAACGGGTCGGGGCGGTAGGCGCCATTGTCCTTGTGGGTCTCATAGGCCCAGGCCCAGTCGTCGAGCAGGGCTTCGGCGAGTTGCTCGCGCATGGTCTCGCGCACCGCGTGGATGCGCTGCGGGTCCACAACGTCGAGCTGCTCGGCGATGTAGGTTTCGCCCGGCAGCGTGAGCACCAGTTCCTTGAACGCCGCGTCCAGCGTGGGGTGGCGCAGGACGTCGCGCATGGCGCCGAGGTAGGCCGCATCCAGCGGCTCGTGCGGCACCGGGCCTTCGGCGCGGATGGCGGCGAGTGCGCGGCGCAGCGCCAGTCGCTGGCCGGCTTCCCAGCGGTTGAAGGCGTCGGTGTCGTGGGCCAGCAGGCTCAGCAGCTGCGCGTCGGTGTATTCGGCGTCCAGCACCACCGGCGCCGAGAAGCCGCGCAGGATCGAGGGCACGGGTTCGGCGTCCACGTTGACGAAGGTGAAGCTTTCGCTGTCCTGCGTCAGCACAAAGGTGCGGGTGCCGGTTTCGGGCTGGTTCCAGTGCGCGAGCTGCAGCGGCAGTTGATTGCCCTGGGCGTCAAGCAGGCCGATGGCGACCGGGATCACGAACGGCTCTTTCGCTGCCTGGCCGGGCGTGGGAGCGCAGCTTTGCGTGAGCGTGAGCGTGTAGCTGCGCGAGGCCGCGTCGTACACCCCGCGGGCTTGCACGAGCGGCGTGCCGGCCTGGCTGTACCAGCGCTTGAACTGCGGCAGCAGGCGGGCGAGGTCGCTGTCCGGGTTGGCGTCTGCCATGGCCTGCGCAAAGTCGTCGCAGGTGACGGCGCTGCCGTCATGGCGTTCGAAATACAGCTTCATGCCCGTGGCAAAGCCGGCGCGGCCCACCAGGGTCTGCATCATGCGCACGACTTCGGCGCCTTTTTCGTAGACCGTGACGGTGTAGAAGTTGTTGATCTCGACGTAGCTGTCGGGACGTACCGGGTGCGCCATCGGGCCGGCGTCTTCGGGGAACTGCGCGGTGCGCAGCACGCGCACGTCTTCGATGCGCTTGACCGCGCGCGCCGACGCTTCGGCGCACAGGTCCATGCTGAACTCCTGGTCGCGGAAGACGGTGAGGCCTTCCTTCAGCGAGAGCTGGAACCAGTCGCGGCAGGTGACGCGGTTGCCGGTCCAGTTGTGGAAGTACTCGTGGCCCACGACCGACTCGATGTTGGCGAAGTCGGTGTCGGTCGCGGTGGCGCTGTTGGCCAGCACGTACTTGGTGTTGAAGATGTTGAGACCCTTGTTCTCCATCGCGCCCATGTTGAAGTCGCTGGTGGCGACGATCATGAAGCGCTCCAGATCGAGCGGCAGGCCGAAGCGGGCTTCGTCCCAGATCACGCTGGCGATCAGCGAGTTCATGGCGTGTTCGGTCTTGTCCATGTCGCCGGGGCGCACATACACCTGCAGCAGGTGGTCGTTGCCGTTGCGGGCCCTGATGCGCTGCTCGCGCGCCACCAGCTGGCCGGCCACGAGCGCGAACAGGTAGCAGGGCTTTTTGTGCGGGTCGACCCATTTGGCGAAATGGCGGCCATCGGGCAGCGCGCCTTCTTCGACCAGGTTGCCGTTGGACAGCAGCACCGGGTAGAGCTTCTTGTCGGCGCGCAGCGTCACCGTGTAGCTCGCCATCACGTCCGGACGATCGAGGAAATACGTGATGCGGCGGAAACCTTCGGCCTCGCACTGGGTGAAGAAGGTGCCCTGGCTCACGTAAAGGCCCATGAGCTGGGTGTTCTTCTCAGGCGCACAGGTGGTGAAGATTTCGAGCTCGATCGGCGCGTCGCCGTCGGGCAGGTTTTCCAGCACCAGCTGGTTGCCGTCCATCTTGAATGAGCAGCCCGCGCCGTTGACCAGCACGCGCGCCAGGTTCAGGTCTTCGCCATCGAGCCGCAGCGCCTGCGCAGCCACGTCCGGGTTGCGGCGCAGGCGCATCTTGTTGAGCACCCGGGTCTTGGCCGGGTCGAGGTCGAAGCTCAGGTCGACGGTGTCGATCCAGTAGGCGGGGGCGGTGTAGTCCTCCCGGCGGACCACGGTGGTGGGGCCTTCACGCAGTGAACTCATGCTCAGACTCCTTGTTTGAGAGACGCTTCGATGAAGGCGTCGAGGTCGCCGTCCAGCACTTTCTGCGTGGCCGAGATTTCGACGTTGGTGCGCAGGTCCTTGATGCGGCTGTTGTCCAGCACGTAGCTGCGGATCTGGTGACCCCAGCCGACATCGGTCTTGGTGTCTTCGAGCTTCTGCTGCTCTTCCTGTTGCTTGCGCAGCTCAAAGTCGTACAGGCGTGAGCGCAGACGCTTCCACGCCACGTCGCGGTTGCTGTGCTGGCTGCGGCCGTCCTGGCACTGCACCACGATGCCGGTGGGGATGTGCGTCAGGCGCACGGCCGAGTCGGTCTTGTTGATGTGCTGGCCGCCCGCGCCCGATGCGCGGAAGGTGTCGGTGCGCACGTCTGCCGGGTTGATGTTGATCTCGATCGAGTCGTCGATCTCGGGGTACACGAACACCGAGGCGAACGAGGTGTGGCGGCCGCCCGACGAGTCGAACGGACTCTTGCGCACCAGGCGGTGCACGCCGGTTTCGGTGCGCAGAAGGCCGAAGGCGTAGTCGCCTTCGATCTTGATCGTGGCACCCTTGATGCCGGCGGTGTCGCCCGCGGTTTCGTCTTCGATCGTGGTCGTGAAGCCCTTGCGCTCGCAGTACTTCAGGTACTGGCGCAGCAGCATGCTGGCCCAGTCGCAGGCCTCGGTGCCGCCGGCGCCGGCCTGGATGTCCAGGAAGCAGTTCAGCGGATCGGCCGGGTTGTTGAACATGCGGCGGAATTCGAGCTTCTCCACCTCGACCGCGACCTTGGCGGCCTCGCCTTCGATGGTGATCAGCCCGGCGTCGTCGCCGTCTTCGCTCGACATCTCGAACAGCTCGGTGTTGTCGGACAGCTCACCGGTGAGGCGGTCCAGCACGTGCACCACGTCTTCGAGCGATTTTTTCTCACGCCCCAGATCCTGGGCGCGTTTGGGGTCGTTCCAGACCGTCGGGTCTTCCAGCGCGGATTCGACTTCTTTCAGTTTCGATGCTTTGGCATCGTAGTCAAAGATACCTCCGTAACTCGACCACGCGGGTGGTCAGGTCTTCGAGCTGGCTACGGATGGTGTTGACGCGTTCTGCTTCCATGATGGGGCCTCAATCGGAATTCGGGGATGGGAATCAGCCGGACAGGCAGAAAGCCGCCGTTGACACAATCCCCGATTTTCTCATGCCCGCCGCCCTCTGGTACGGACGGTCCCGTCATCGCCTCAGATCAGGAAATTCTCGATCAGCCGGGCGAGTTCTTCCGGCTGGTCGTGGTGCAGCATGTGGGCCGCGTCCTGAACCACGGCGCTCTGCAGGTTGGGCACCGCCCGCAGGCGCTCCAGGTACTGCGCCAGCGTGAACTGGCCCTTCCACCACTGGCCCAGGCTGTCGTCGCTCGCGGTCACGCTGAGCACCGGCGCGCTGATGCGGCGGTAGATCGCCAGCGCTTCTTCCACCTGGTAGAGGTGGGCGCTCACCACCTTGTGGGCCACGTCCCCGAGGATCTGCCAGCGGCCCTGGGCATCGGGCGCGGCCCAGTGCTGCGCCAGCCAGTCGGCCTTGGCTTGCGGCAGCCGCGGGTTGGTTTTCATCAGGCGCCGGGCCACGCCGTCCGACGAGTCGTAGCCCTTGAGGTCCATCTCGCCGCGGTGCAGGGCCTTGATCTCGTCCATCCACTTGGCGTAGCGCTCGGGCGCCTGGGCCGGGCGCGTGGCGGGCAGGCCGAAGCCTTCCAGGTTGACCAGCCGGCGAATGCGCAGCGGCCGCACGCCGCCATACATCATGACCACGTTGCCGCCCATGCTGTGGCCGACCAGATCGACCGGCTGTCCGCCCGCGAAGTGGTCGAGCAGGGCGTCGAGGTCGGCCAGGTAGTCGGGGAACCAGTAGCTGTCCGGAGACGGATCGCCACTGCGGGTCAGGCCGAAGCCGCGCCAGTCGGGCGCGATGATCCAGCGATCGGCCTTCAGCGCGTCCACCATGAACTGCCACGAAGCCGACACGTCCATCCAGCCGTGCACCAGCACCAGCGGCGCCTGTCCGGGCACCGGTTCACCCCACTGACGCACGTGGTATTGCAGGTGACGGATCGGCACAAACGTGCTGCGCGAGGCTTTCAGGGCTTGGTACATTCGATTCATCATAAAGACGAGACGGAGACCCTTCATGCGCCCGCGTCAAGCCAGCGACACCCCCGACCACTACGCCGATCTGCATGGCCGCTTTGGCTGGCAGGTGCCTCGCCGCTTCAACATGGCGGCCGTCTGCTCGCGCCGCTGGGCCGCCGATACGGCCACGGCGCAGCAGACCGCGGTGATCGCCACCGCGCCGGGGCAGCCCGATCGCCACCACAGCTACGCCGAGCTGCAGCGGCAGGCGAACCGCCTGTCCAGCGCCCTGGCGGCGCTCGGCGTGCGACGCGGCGACCGGGTTGCCATCGTGATGCCGCAGCGCTTCGAGACCGCCGTGGCCTACATGGCGGTGCTGCAGATGGGCGCGGTGGGCATGCCGCTGTCACAGCTGTTCGGGCCCGAGGCGCTGGCGTTCCGTCTGCAGGACAGCGAGGCGGTGGTCGCGATCTGTGACGGCAGCACGCTGGCGGCGGTGCAGTCGGTCAGCGGCAACTGCCCGCAGCTGCGGGCCCTGATCGCGGTCGAAGCGCCGGCGCCGGGTGCGCTGGACTGGACCGGCCTGCTGGCCTCGGCCCCAACGCGTTTCAAGGCGGTGGACACCTTGGCGGACGAAGCCGCGGTGCTGATCTACACCAGCGGCACCACCGGCAACCCCAAGGGCGCGCTGATTCCGCACCGCGCACTCATCGGCAACCTCACGGGGTTTGTCTGCAGCCAGAACTGGTTCGGCTTTGATCCCTTCGATGCGTCGAAGCCGTCGCAGGCGGTGTTCTGGTCGCCGGCCGACTGGGCCTGGACCGGTGGCCTGATGGACGCGCTGCTGCCCTCGCTGTATTTCGGCCGCCCCATCGTGGCCTTCAACGGCCGCTTCAGCCCGCAGGCCGCGTTTGAACTGATGGAGCGCCACGGCGTCACGCACACCTTCCTGTTTCCGACCGCGCTCAAGGCCATGATGAAGGCCTATCCCCAGCCGCGAAAGCAGTTCCGGGTGCAACTGCAGGCCATCATGAGCGCGGGCGAGGCCGTGGGCGATGCTGTGTTCGCCTACTGCCGAAAACAGCTGGGCGTGACGGTCAACGAGATGTTCGGCCAGACCGAGATCAACTACATCGTGGGCAACTGCGCGCGGCTCTACCCCGCGAAGCCGGGCAGCATGGGCAAGGGTTACCCGGGCCACCGCGTGGCGGTGATCGACGACGAAGGTCACGAATGTCCGGTGGGCGTGCCGGGCGACGTGGCGGTGCACCGGCTGGATGTGCATGGCGACCCCGACCCGATCTTTTTCCTCGGCTACTGGAAGAACGAGGCCGCCACGCGCGCCAAGTTCACCGGCGACATGGCCAGCAGCTGGTGCCGCACCGGCGACATGGCGGTGCGTGATGCCGAGGGCTACCTCTGGTACCAGGGCCGGGCCGACGACGTGTTCAAGGCCGCGGGCTACCGCATCGGGCCGGGCGAGATCGAGAACTGCCTGGTCAAGCACCCGGCGGTGGCCAACGCGGCGGTGGTGCCCAAGCCCGACGCCGAGCGCGGCGCGGTGGTCAAGGCCTATGTGGTGCTGGCGCAGGAATACCTCGCCGCACAGCCCGGGCGCGCGGCGGGCGATGCAGCGTTCGAGCAGCGGCTGGTGGCCGAGCTGCAGGCCCATGTGAAGGGCAAGCTCGCACCGTACGAGTACCCGAAAGAGATCGAATTCGTCGAGTCCCTGCCCATGACGACCACGGGCAAGGTGCAGCGCCGCGTGTTGCGTCTGCAGGAAGAGGCGCGGGCCCGCGCGCTGGCCTGAACGCCTTCAGCGGGCACCGCGACCGGGCGGCGCGGTGACCTGGATGGTCAGGCTGCGGCTCGACGCCAGGCCTTCGGCCTGCAGCCGGGTCACCGACAGACCTCGCCCGATCAGGTAGTCGCGCACGCTGTGCGCGCGGTCCAGCGCCAGCATCCGGTTGGCCGATGCGCTGCCCGTCTCGTCGCCCGGACCCACGATGCGCAGGCGCGAATAGCCCTGTCCCTGCAACCGCTGCGCCAGGCCGTTGAGCTGGCGGGCGAGGGCGGGTTTGACGGCCGATCGCCCGGGGGCAAAGGCGTCCGTGACAGGCATTTCAAGCGTCGATCCGGTGGCATCTCCAGCCCGGTCAGGCCGCGGACCACCGCCCCGGTCGGGTGTGCCACAACCCGCCAGGGTGATGCACAAGGCGAAGGCGGTGAGCAGGGGCAGGGGTTTGAATCGGTACATGGGCAACTCCAGGGCGGGCAGCGGGTTCACGGGTGACACACGGGGCTTTCCCGCGGCCCTAAACTTATAGACCGTTTCGGTCTTCCGGTTTCACGCCATACGCATTTGCACACTTCTTCATGAACACTGTTTCACTGGGCGCCAGCGCCCTGCAAGTCACCCCCATCTGCCTCGGCACCATGACCTTTGGTGAACAGGTCAACGAAGCCGATGCCCACCAGATCCTGGACCGCTCGCTGGAGCGCGGCGTCAACTTCCTCGACGCGGCCGAAATGTATTCGGTGCCCGCCCGGGCCGAAACCTGCGGCGCCACTGAAACCATTCTCGGCAACTGGTTCGCCAAGACGCCGGGCGCACGCGAAAAGCTCGTGCTGGCCACCAAGGTGGCGGGCCCCGCCCGCGGCATGCCCTGGCTGCGCCCCGAGGTGAGCAAGGCCGGCATCATCGAGGCCTGCGAGGCCAGCTTGCGCCGCCTGCAGACCGACGTGATCGACCTGTACCAGATCCACTGGCCGGCGCGCAACATGCCGGCCTTCGGCGCACTGTATTTCGACCCGGCCAAAGACAAGCCCGGCGTTTCCGTGCACGAGCAGCTGGAGGCCCTGGCCGAGCTGGTCCAAGCGGGCAAGGTGCGGGCGGTGGGCCTGTCGAACGAAACACCTTACGGCGTGCACGAGTTCGTGCGCCTGGCCGAGCAGCACGGCCTGCCGCGCGTGGCCACGGTGCAGAACCCGTATTGCCTGATCAACCGCAGCTATGAGAACGGTCTCGACGAAACCTGCCACCGCCTGGGCGTGTCGCTGCTGGCGTATTCACCGCTGGGTTTCGGTCTGCTGACCGGCAAATACGACGCCAACGGCTTGGTGGGCGACGCCGGGCGCATGGCGCTGTACGACTCGATGCGCAAACAGCGCTGGGGCCGGCCGGAGGCGCTGGATGCCGCGCGCCGATACAACGCGCTGGCCCGCGAGCACGGCATGACGCCCGCGCAATTGGCGCTGGCCTTCTGCTACACCAACTGGCGCGTGGCCAGCACCATCATCGGTGTGACCTCGCTGGCGCAGCTGGACGAATGTCTGGATGCCTGGGGCACGGCACTGTCGCCCGAGCTGCTCAAAGAGATTGACAAAATCCGCTGGGAACTGCGCGATCCCGCCCAGTGATGGCGAAGAAGACCCACATCTCTGAAACCCCCGCCACCGCCTGGCTCAAGGCGCATGGCGTGGTCTTCACCGAGCACCCCTATGAGTACCTGGAGCACGGCGGTGCGCAGCACAGCGCCGCGGTATTGGGCTTCGACCCGTTTGCCGTGGTCAAGACGCTGATCATGCAGGACGAGGCGGCGAAGCCGCTGGCGGTGCTGATGCACGGCAACCGCACGGTGTCCACAAAGAACCTGGCGCGGCAGATCGGCGCCAAGTCGGTCGAGCCCTGCAAGCCCGAGGTGGCGAACCGGCACAGCGGCTATTTTGTGGGTGGCACCTCGCCCTTTGGCCTCAAGCGCGACATGCCGGTGTGGGTGGAGTCCACGGTGCTGGCGCTGCCGAAGATCTGGATCAACGGTGGGCGGCGCGGTTTCCTGGTCGGCATCGATCCGGCCGTGCTCAGCGGTCCGCTGGGGGCCAGGGCCGTGCAGTGCGCGCTGGCAGAATAGGCGACCGGAACCGCCCGCGCGCGCTGGACGCGCGAACCCCCAGAACAACAACGAGGACGTCGCCTTGGAATCCCTCTACCCCGCCATCGCCACCCTGGCCGCCTACCTGATCGGTTCGCTGTCTTTTGCCGTGCTGGTCAGTCGCGCGATGGGCCTGAACGACCCGCGCACCTTCGGCAGCAAGAACCCCGGCGCCACCAACGTGCTGCGCTCGGGCAGCAAGGCCGCTGCCATCGTCACGCTGCTGCTGGACGCCTTCAAGGGCTGGCTGCCGGTGGTGGCGGTGAAGTGGTGGGGCGATGCCTGGGGGCTGGGCGACGGCACGGTGGCGCTGGTCGGCCTGGCGGCTTTTCTCGGGCACCTGTATCCGGTGTTCTTCCGTTTCCAGGGCGGCAAGGGTGTGGCCACGGCGGCCGGCGTGATCCTCGGTTTCAACCCCTGGCTCGGTCTCGCCACGCTGGCCACCTGGGTGATCGTGGCCTTCTTCTTTCGTTACTCGTCACTGGCCTCCATCGTCACGGCGTTGTTCGCACCGGCGTACTACCTGTTTGGCCGCCAGGTGGCCTGGGATGCCCCGAATGTGATGGTGTTGAGCCTGGCGGTCATGGGCATCCTGCTGGTGTGGCGCCACGCGGAAAACATCAACCGGTTGTTCGCCGGCAAAGAAAGCAAACTGGGGTCCAAAAGCAAATGAGCCAGGATATTGAGCGCCACGGCGTGGCGGCCCGCTACAGCGAAGCGGCGGTTTTCAACGGCATGGTCTACCTCGCCGGCATGGTGCCCGAACGGGGCGATACACACATCCGGGGCCAGACGCAGGACGTGCTCGACCAGGTTCAGCAGCGCCTGCAGGAAGCCGGCAGCGACAAGTCGCGCATCCTGCGCGCACAGATCTACCTGACCGACATCCGCGAGATCGGCATCATGAACGAGGTGTGGGACGCCTGGGTGGTGCCGGGCACCGCGCCGCCGCGTGCCACGGTGCAGGCCGCGCTGGCCAACCCGGACTGGAAGATCGAGATCGTGGTGACGGCTGCGCAGCTTTGACCCGCCTGCCGGCAAGTGACCTCTGACACAGCTTTCCGGAGCTCGGGCCTGTTCCAGCGCACGCCGTGGAACCGGCTTTGCCGGGGCACTGGCGTGGTCCCCCTCGCAGGGGGAAGCCGCAAAGCGGCGCAGGGGGTCAATACCTTTTCTCCAGCGTGAGCTGGTCGTTCGTGCGCTGCATCTGAAAGCGGGTGAGGAAGGTGTTGCCGAGCAACACATAAGGCATCGGCTGCGGCGACACGATGGCCGCCACGTCGTACACCACAACATCACCCAGGCGCACCGAATCCAGCTTGATGAGGTAGCCGTTGGCCGAGCCGTTGGCGGTGTTCAGCCGGACCTTCTGCCCTTGATCGAACTTCAGGTTGATGCGCCGGGCTTCGGCTTCTCCGATCCCGATGCCGGTGGCCCCGGTGTCCACCATGAACTGCACCGTCTTGCCATTGATCTGCCCCTGCGGCATGAAGTGGCCACGCGCGTCGGCCGTCAGCACGATGCGCTGGCCACCGCCGCCGCTGGGCGCCATGCGACCCACGCTCACCGGCGCATCACCCACCCGCAATGTCTGGCGCTTGCCCTCGATCTCGATCACCGCGGTGTCGTCCTGGGCGCTGACCAGGCGCACGCCCTGGTGCGTCTGCCCCGCGCTCATGAACCGGGGCGCGCTCCCGTCGATCACCACCAGCGCCTTGCTGCCACTCATGCCCGAGAGCGCGACCGACTGCGCCAGCGAGGCGTTGGCAGCGAGGGCCAGAAGCAGTGCGGGGCAAAGAAACGATGTGCGCATGAAGTGCCTTGACCGAGGGCGCCGAGGGTCCGGCTTTGCCGGCCCAAAGGCGCCGCGCGGGGGTGAGCTCAATCTCTGAAATTGTTGAACGACAAAGGCAGGTCCTTCAGCTCGCTCTTGATCAGCGCCATGGCAGCCTGCAGGTCGTCGCGCTTGGCGCCGGTCACGCGCACCGCGTCGCCCTGGATGGCACCCTGCACCTTGATCTTGCTGCCCTTGAGGGTTTGCTGGATTTTTTTGCCGTCTTCGGTGCTGATGCCGTTTTTGACTTTCACCACCTGCTTGACCTTGTCGCCGCCGATCTTTTCGACCTTGCCGGCGTCGAGGAAGCGCACGTCCACGCCGCGCTTGGCCAGTTTGGCCACCAGCACGTCGTTGACCTGGGTGAGCTGGAAGTCGGCATCACCGAACAGGGTGATTTCCTTTTCCTTGTCCTTGAGTTCGATGCCGGCACTGGTGCCTTTGAAGTCAAAGCGGGTGCCGATTTCGCGTGCGACCTGTTCGACCGCGTTTTTCACTTCCACAAGATCGGCTTCGAGAACGGTGTCAAAAGAAGGCATGGTGCGTGGTTCCAGAAAGCGTGGGTGAGACAATCTTCAGATGTTAGTCGAGAACAATGTGGCGCTCCAGCCCTTCAACAGTTTTGGCATCGCGGCGCGGGCCCAGCGTTTCGCGCGCGTGCGCTCCGAGGCGGACCTCACCGGTTTGATGAACAGCCCCGACTGGGCCGCCCCGGTGTTTGTGCTCGGCGGGGGCAGCAACCTCGTGATCACGGGCGACATCAAGGCGCTGGTGCTCAAGGTCGACATCCCGGGCCGGCGCCTGGTGGAAGAAACCGCCAAGGGCTGGGTGGTGGAGGCCGGTGCGGGTGAAAACTGGCACCAGTTCGTGGCCTGGACGCTGGAGCAGGGCTGGCCTGGCTTGGAAAACCTGGCGCTGATACCCGGCTCGGTGGGCGCGTCGCCAGTGCAGAACATCGGCGCCTACGGCGTGGAACTGCAGGACCGGTTTCATTCACTCGACGCCATCGACCTGCAGACCGGTCGTGCCTTCACGCTGGACGCCGCGCAATGTGGTTTCGGCTACCGCGATTCGGTGTTCAAACACGTGCCATCGGACGCGCGCAGCTTCGGCCTGGCGGGCCGGGCGCTGATCTCTCGCGTGCGTTTTTTGCTGCCCAAACCATGGAAGCCGGTGCTGGGTTACCTGGACCTGGAGCGCAAGATGGCCGAGACCGGCATCCACACGCCCGATGCGCAGCAGATATTCGACTGGGTGGTGGCGATCCGGCGTGCCAAGCTGCCCGACCCGTCGGTGATTGGCAACGCCGGCAGCTTCTTCAAGAATCCCACCGTCACACCCGAACAGTGCGCCGACATCATCGCGCGCGACCCGAAGGTGGTGCACTACCCGATGCCGGACGGCAGCATCAAGCTGGCGGCGGGCTGGCTGATCGACGCCTGCGGCTGGAAAGGCAAGAGCGTGGGCAATGCCGCCGTGTACGAAAAGCAGGCGCTGGTGCTGGTCAACCGCGGCGGCCCCAGCCACCCCTGCACCGGTGGTGAAGTCATGACCCTGGCCAAGGCGATCCAGACCAGCGTCTACGAACGTTTCGGTATCCGGCTGGAACCCGAGCCCGTGGTGGTTTGAGGGGTTTCCCGGCGCCAGCGCCAAATGCGTCACCGCTGTAGCATGCGGCTCATGAACCGTCGATACCTTTCGCAGATGGCGCGGCTGCTGCTCGTGACCGGCTGTGTGGCCTACGCTGTTCCGGCCCGCCTGGCGATGGCCGAGACCGCTGGCGTCGACATCACGTCCACCCACCAGGGCCGCCGTGTCACCATCGGCATGCGCACCACGGTGCCTGCGCCCTACAGCGTGATCTGGGCCACCCTGACCGACTACGACAACACCGCCCGGTGGATCACCGGCATGGACCGCAGCGTGGTTCTTGAGCGCAAACCGGGCGGCGCGCTGGTTGAACAAAGTGGGCACGCCGACATCCTGTTTTTCAACATGGCGGTCAACGTGGTGCTGGAGGTGGACGAACACCCGCCGGAGCGCATCGGCGTGAAGGCGGTGCGCGGCGATTTCAGCCACCTGGAAGGGGAATACCGGTTGGTACCCGTGACGGGAGCCACCGATCTGTACGACCTCACCTGGCGCGGGGAGATGGAACTGGCGTCCCCGGTGCCGGGGTTCCTGGCCCAGCCGATCCTGCGGGCGAACATCCGCCAGCGGTTTGAAAGCCTCGTGGCCGAGATCCAACGCCGCACGCGAGCGGTACCGAAGAAGTAGCCAGCCATGGGGTTCGCGCGCGCTGATGCCCCGCAACTGCAGGCCCTGCGGTGCCTGTGGGCCGCGCTGCTGCTGGCGGCCTTGTCGGCCTGTGCTTCGTGGCCCGCACCTGCGGAACGCACGGCCAGCCAGCTGGATGAGCCGGTGGCCAGTTGCCGGGCCTGGTTCACCCAGCTGGACCGTGTCGTGACCCAGCACCGGGTGAACGACGCCGAGGATCACCGCGTGGCGGGGTTCCCGCAGTTGCGGAGCTCCCGTTTTCTGGCCTCGTTTCGTGAGCGGGCTGCGCAGGGCGGTGTGGCTTTCAACGACTGGCTGGGTTTGTTGCAGGCGCGGGGAACCGAAGGACACGGGATTGAAATCGCCAACCTGCCCGGTGCGGGCATTGAGGCCTTGGCTGCGGTTGCCGAGGGCTGGAACAACAGCCCGCCGAAGGAACCACGGGCCGCTGTGGCCGAGCAGACCCGGCACTGTGCGCAGGTGTTGACAGACGCCGACCGGAGCGCGACCGTGCGCCGCACGCTGTTGCTCGAACGGGCGCAGGTGCCCGATGCCTATTCCACACTGGCCCGTGCGCTGGGTGTCTACGCCATCACGCGCCTGCCGTTCAGCGCGGGCGTGCAGCGCTGGCAACAGGACACGCTGGACGCTTTTGCCCGCGAGGCGCAGGTGGCGCCCGGCGGGCCATCCACCACGCGCTTCGTGCCTCGGGCATCGGAGGTGGGGGACCTTGGTGATGCGTTCGCGCGGGCCCCGCGCAACGCGCTGGGCATTCCCCAGCTGGATGAGCGCCTGCAGCAGCAACTGCTGGACCGCCATGCCCCGGTGTTTGAGCTGCACACGGGTGCCGGCTTTGACCGCATCGGCGCCATGACCCTGGCGCCCGGTGGCACGCCGCGCGTGGACACTTCGCAGCCGACGGTGTACCGGCGCATCGCGTTGGTGCGGCAGGCGGGGCAAACGCTGGTGCAGCTGGTCTACCTCGCGTGGTTTCCCGAGCGGCCATCGGCCGGGTCCTTTGATTTGCTGGCGGGCCAGCTGGATGGCTTCGTCTGGCGCGTGACGCTGGACAACCACGGCCAACCGCTGCTGTACGACACGATCCACGCTTGCGGTTGTTACCACCTCTTTTTCCCCACCCGCGCGCTGCGCGCCAGACCCGCACCCGAACCGGGCATCGAATGGGTGTTCATCCCGGGTGAGGCGCCGGAGCCGGGGGTCGGGGAACGCATGGTCCTGCGGCTGGTTTCGGGGTCGCATTACCTGACCGCCCTGAGCACGGTGCGCGACCCGGTCGGCGAACCCTATGAACACCGGGCGGAATCCGTGTTGCGTTCGCTGCCCTGGCCCGGCGGTGAACCCGGCGCGCGCCGCAGCCTGTACGGCCCCGACGGCCTCATTGCCGGCACACAGCGGGGCGAGCGCTACCTGTTCTGGCCCATGGGCGTGCGGGACGCCGGTGCGCAGCGGCAGTGGGGGCACCACGCCACGGCCTTTGTCGGGCGGCGTCATTTTGACGATCCGGATCTGATCGAACGGCGTTTCGAGCGGGTCGAACCCGCTGGCGCTGGCGGCGGAAGCCACTGATCCCCGGCGAGCCACACCCAGAAGCAGGAAAGCCGCTCGGGGGAGCGGCTTTCTCAGGGGGCAGACGACGGGGCTTATTCGCCCTTGTCGCCTTCCAGGCGCAGCATCTGCGCGCCTTCGCCCAGCGACAGCAGGCCGCTCTTGGCGTAGATGCCGAGTTTGGCACGGGTGTCCACGATGTCGAGGTTGCGCATGGTCAGCTGGCCGATGCGGTCCAGCGGTGTGAACGGCGCGTCTTCCACCTTTTCCATCGACAGGCGCTCGGGCGCATACGTCAGGTTCGGGCTCTCGGTGTTCATGATCGAGTAGTCGTTGCCACGGCGCAGTTCGATCGTCACCTCGCCAGTGATGGCGCGCGCCACCCAGCGCTGGGCGGTTTCGCGCAACATGATGGACTGCGGGTCGAACCAGCGGCCCTGGTAGAGCAGGCGGCCGAGCTTCAGGCCGTTGATGCGGTACTGCTCGATCGTGTCTTCGTTGTGGATGCCGGTCACCAGGCGCTCGTAGGCGATGTGCAGCAGGGCCAGGCCCGGGGCTTCGTAGATGCCGCGGCTCTTGGCTTCGATGATGCGGTTCTCGATCTGGTCGCTCATGCCCAGACCGTGGCGGCCGCCGATGCGGTTGGCTTCCAGGATCAGGTCCACCGGTGAGTCGAAGGTCTGGCCGTTCAGTGCGACCGGCTGGCCTTCTTCAAAGCGCACCGTCACGGTTTCGCGTTTGACCACGACTTCATCCTTCCAGAACGCCACGCCCATGATGGGGTTGACGATGGTGATGCCGCTGTTCAGCTGCTCCAGGTCTTTCGCCTCGTGTGTGGCGCCCAGCATGTTGCTGTCGGTGGAGTAGGCCTTTTCGGCGCTCATCTTGTAGCCAAAGCCGTTGGCCGTCATGAAGGCGCTCATCTCGGCGCGGCCACCCAGCTCGTCGATGAACAGCTGGTCGAGCCAGGGCTTGTAGATCTTCAGGCTGGGGTTGGTGAGCAGGCCATAACGGTAGAAGCGCTCGATGTCGTTGCCCTTGTAGGTGCTGCCGTCGCCCCAGATGTGGACGTCGTCTTCCTTCATCGCGGCCACCAGCATGGTGCCGGTGACGGCGCGGCCCAGCGGCGTGGTGTTGAAGTAGGTCACGCCCGCGGTGCTGATGTGGAAGGCGCCGCACTGCAGCGCGGCAATGCCTTCGTGCGCCAGCTGGGTGCGGCAATCGATCAAGCGCGCTTGTTCGGCACCGTACTGCATGGCCTTGCGCGGGATCTCGTCGTAGTCCGGCTCGTCGGGCTGGCCCAGGTTGGCGGTGTAGGCGTAGGGGATCGCGCCCTTCTGCTTCATCCACAGCAGGGCGGCGGAGGTGTCCAGGCCGCCGGAAAAGGCGATGCCGACTTTCTGCTGCGTGGGCAGGTTTTGGAGAATGGTGGCCATGTGTGTGCTTAACCGAAGTGGCAGATGTAGTGGTAGGGCTCGGTCACCCGAATGTCGAAGCTGCTGTTGCCGGGGATGGCGAATTTGTCGCCGGGACCGGACTTGAGCCAGGCGTCGGTGCCGGCCAGTTTGTATTCGCAGCCGCCGGCCACGCATTCCATGATCTCGGGCGCGCCGGTGTTGAAGGTGAGGTTGGCGGGCAGCACCACGCCGACCGACTTCTTGGTGCCGTCCGGGAAGGTGATGCCGTGGCTGACGCATTTGCCATCGAAATACACGCTGGCCTGGGTGTTGACGGTGACGCCGCTGATCTGGGTGGTGCTCATGGGGAGGAGTGTGTGAAAAGTGAAGGCGAAACCGCGATTTTAGGCGGGCGGGGGCCGGTCAGACGCGGCGTTGCCAGTCGGCAGCGTCGAAGCCGACGGTGATCTGGCCATCGGCCCACACCACCACCGGGCGCTTGATCACGCTGGCATGGGCCAGCAGCAGGGCACGGGCGGTGGCGTCGTCCGTCACCGCGTTGCGCGTGGCTTCGTCCAGGCCGCGCCAGGTGGTGCCCTTGCGGTTGACGAGTTTTTCCCAGCCGGCGGTGTCCAGCCAGCGGTTCAGTTCAGTCTCGGGAACGCCCTGTTTCTTGAAGTCGTGGAAGCGGTGTTCGACACCGTGCTCCGCCAGCCAGGCGCGGGCCTTTTTGACGGTGTCGCAGTTGGGGATGCCGTAGAGTGTGGTCATCCCCGAATTTTGGCACGCCGCCCTCAGGTGGCGTCCCTCCAACCCCAGGTTTCAAGCCAGGTTTCAAAATGCAGCAGCGCGACTTCTACCCACCCATCGAACCATTCAAAACCGGCGTGCTCGACACCGGCGACGGCCATTCGGTCTATTGGGAGCTGTGTGGCAACCCGGCAGGGAAACCGGCGGTGTTCCTGCACGGCGGACCGGGTTCAGGTTGTTCGGCCGATCACCGCCGCCTGTTCGATCCGGAACGCTACTGTGTGTTGTTGTTCGACCAGCGCGGTTGCGGGCGGTCGAAGCCCGCTGCTTCGCTGGAGAACAACACCACCTGGCACCTGGTGGCCGACATGGAACGCCTGCGCGAGATGCTGGGCGTGGACCACTGGCTGGTGTTTGGCGGCTCCTGGGGCAGCACGCTGGCGCTGGCCTATGCGCAGACGCACACCGAGCGCGTGTCGGCGCTGATCGTGCGCGGCATCTTCACCCTGCGGCGCGAGGAACTGCGCTGGTACTACCAGGAGGGCGCTTCGTGGCTGTTCCCGGATTTGTGGGAGGGTTTTGTGGCGCCCATTCCCGAGGCCGAGCGGGGCGACCTGATCAGCGCCTACCGCCGGCGCCTGACCGGGGCGGACCCTGTCGAGCAGCTGGCCTGCGCGCGCGCCTGGAGCCTGTGGGAAGGGCAGACGATCCGCCTGCTGCCCGACGCGGCCAACACGGCCAAACATTCGAACGATGCGTTTTCGCTGGCTTTCGCGCGCATCGAAAACCACTATTTCGTGCACGACGGCTGGATGGACGAGGGGCAGCTCATCCGCGACGCAGGCAAGCTGGCGGCCATTCCCGGTGTGATCGTGCAGGGCCGTTACGACGTCTGCACCCCCGCCCACACGGCCTGGGCGCTGCACCGCGCCTGGCCGCAGGCCGAGTTCCACCTGGTGCCCGATGCCGGGCACGCTTTCAACGAACCCGGCATCCTCACGAAGCTGATCGAGGCCACGGACCGCTTCGCGCGCTGAGGTTTTGGTCGGCCCGGGATAATCGGGGCCATGAACACGTTCCCGGCCCTGAATACGCTCGAAGACTGGCTCGCTCACTGCGAGCGACTGCACCCCGTCACCATCGACATGGGCCTGGACCGCGTGCAGCGCGTTGCCCAGCGCATGGGGCTGGCGATGGGCTGCCCGGTGATCACCGTGGCGGGCACCAACGGCAAAGGCTCTACCTGCGCCATGCTGGAAGCCATCTACGGCGAAGCGGGCTACCGCACCGGTGTCTACACCTCGCCGCACCTGGTGCATTTTGAAGAGCGCTGCCGCGTCCAGGGTGAGGCGGTGGCCGCCGACGCACTGCTGCCCGCCTTCGTCGAGGTGGAGGCGGCCCGGCTGGGGCAGGGCGGTGAAGACAGCATCAGCCTGAGTTATTTTGAGTTCACCACGCTGGCCATCCTGCGCACCCTGTCGCGCAGCGGGCTGGATGTGGCGATTCTGGAAGTGGGTCTGGGCGGGCGGCTGGACGCGGTGAACATCCTGGACGCCGATTGCGCCGTCATCACCTGCATCGCGCTGGACCACATGGCCATCCTGGGCCCGGACCGGGAAGCCATCGGCTACGAAAAGGCCGGCATCATGCGCACCGGCCGACCGGTGGTGGTGAGCGACCCGGTGCCGCCGCAAAGCGTGCTGGACCGGGCTTTGGAAGTGGGCGCCGAGCTGTGGCGCCTGGGCAAGGACTTTCATTTCGCCGGCGACCAGCAGCAATGGGGTTGGGCCATGCACCCCTCGCACGGCGGGCGGCGTTACGCCGGCCTGGCCTACCCGGCGCTGCGCGGCGCCAACCAGTTGGTCAACGCCTCCGGCGTGCTGGCGGCCATCGAGGCCTTGCGCCCGCGCCTGCCGGTCACGGCCCAGGCCGTGCGCAACGGGCTGGCCATGGTGGAGCTGCCGGGGCGCTTTCAGATCGTGCCCGGCACACCGACGCTGGTGCTGGACGTGGCGCACAACCCGCATTCGGTGGCGGCGCTGGCCGAAAACCTGGACGCCATGGGCTACTACCCGACCACCCATGCCGTGTTCGGCGCCATGGCCGACAAGGATCTGGGCGCCATGCTGGAACGCATCGCGCCGTTGATCGACCGCTGGCATGTGACCGATCTGCCGTTGCCGCGCGCCAGCAGCGCCGACGCGCTGGCGCAGCTGCTGGACAGCCATCCGGCCACCGCGCCGGGGGGCAAGAGCCGGGTGGCAGGGCGCCACGCCACCCCCCTGGGGGCATTGCAGGCCGCGGTGTCTGCAGCAGACCCCGCTGATAGAATCGTAGTCTTTGGTTCCTTCTTCACCGTGGGTGGGGTTTTGCAGGATGGGATACCCCGGCTGTCGGCGAAACACCTGACCGCCTGACCCTCTCCGCCGATCACGCCTTTGTGCGTTTTTGCGCCTCACCGCCGGCTTTGAAAGCGTATTGGTCCAACCCCGAATGCTCACACCCCGTTCAGGTTCCCAGAGCAGCCCCACGACGCCTCCGCCTCAGAGCATCGAGGCCATTCGCCGCCGCGCACGCCACCGGCTGATCGGTGCCGCCGTGTTGGTGTTGCTCGGCGTGCTGGGCTTCCCGATGCTTTTTGACACGCAGCCGCGGCCCGTCGCGGTGGACATTCCGATCGAGATTCCGGCCCGCCATCCCGCGCAGCCCTTGCCTGGCGCCAAAGCGACCAGCCCACAGGCCAAAACGCCGGTTCAGACGCCCGCAACGGTCTCCGCCGAGGCAGAAAAAAGCAAGAGCCCGGAGGGAAGCCTGCCGGCCGGCGACGGGCTCGATGCGCGCGAAGAAGTCGTGGCGGCAACGCCCGAATCCGATAAGCCCAAAGCGAAGGACACGCCCGTCGGCGCCGCCCAGACCGCACCGAAACCGGTGGCCAAGGTCGAAGCGCCAGCCAAGGAAAGCACCGCGGCCACCGAGACCGCGCGGGCCAAAGCCCTGCTGGAAGACAAGCCTGCGGCTGGAAGCGTGCGCATCGTGGTGCAGGTGGGCGCCTTTGCCGAGGCAGACCGGGCGCGCGAAACCCGTTTGAAGCTGGAGCGCGCAGGTCTCACGACCTACACCCATGTGGCCGACACGCCGCAAGGCAAGCGCATTCGCGTGCGCCTGGGACCGTTCACGAGCCGGGCCGAAGCCGAGAAGGCGGCAGCGCGCGTGAAAGCGCTCGGACTGCCCGCCGCCATCCTGACCTTGTGATGGGGCTGTTTTTTATTGCGGGCCCCGGCGCATGAACTGGGTCGATGGTGTTTTGCTGGCGGTGTTGGTGCTGTCGGCGGTGCTGGGCCTGTGGCGCGGCCTGGTGTACGAGGTGATTTCCGTGGCGGGCTGGGTGGCGGCTTTTTTGCTGGCCCAGGCCTATGCCGACGAGGTGGCTGCGGTGTTGCCCATGGGTGATGCGTTGCCGGCCTTGAAGCTGGCGGCGGGGTTTGCGCTGGTGTTCATTGCCACCGCGTTTGCGGGTGGTTTGCTGGCCTGGCTGGTGAAGCAGCTGGTGGCTTCGGTGGGGCTCAGGCCCATCGACCGGGTGTTGGGTGCTGCCTTTGGTCTGGCTCGCGGGGTGTTGATCCTGCTGGCCCTGACGGTGGTGATCAGCATGACCCCTTTGCGTGCCGAAACCGACTGGCGGGCGTCGGTGGTGGCCGATGCCATGGCGGACAGTGTTCACGCACTGCGCCCCCTGTTGCCGGCGGCTCTGGCGAGCTACCTGCCTTGAAGTTTTTGTCACTATTTCCGTAAGGATCCGATCATGTGTGGAATCGTTGGCGTTGTGAGCCAGGCGCCGGTCAACCAGCTCATCTACGACGCACTCCTGTTGCTGCAGCACCGGGGCCAGGATGCGGCCGGCATCGTGACCGAACAAGGTCGCAAGTTCTTCATGCACAAGGCCAAGGGCATGGTGCGTGACGTGTTCCGCACGCGCAACATGCGCAGCCTGCCTGGCCACTGCGGCCTGGGCCAGGTGCGTTACCCGACCGCGGGCAATGCCTACAGCGAAGAAGAAGCGCAACCGTTTTATGTGAACGCGCCGTTTGGCCTGGTGCTGGTGCACAACGGCAACCTGACCAATGCACAGGCGTTGAAGCAGGAGCTGTTTCAGACCGACCACCGCCACATCAACACCGACAGCGACTCCGAGGTGCTGCTCAACGTGCTCGCCCACGAGCTGGAAAAAGTCAGCCGCGGCATCACGCTGAAGCCCGCCGACGTGTTTGCGGCGGTGCGCGGCGTGCACCAGCGTATTCGCGGCTCGTACGCCGTGGTTGCCCTGATCGCCGGCCACGGCCTGCTCGCCTTCCGCGACCCCTACGGCATCCGGCCGCTGTGCGTGGGCCGTCAGGGCGACAGCGTGATGGTGGCGAGCGAATCGGTCACGCTGGAAGGCAACGGGTTTGAACTGGATCGCGACATCCAGCCGGGCGAAGCGCTGTTCGTGGCCCACGACGGCAGCACCCAGTTCGAGCAGTGCGCCGAGAAGACCAGCCACAACCCCTGCATTTTTGAGTACGTCTACCTCGCACGGCCGGACTCGGTGCTCGACGGCATCTCGGTCTACCAGGCGCGCCTGAACCTGGGCAAGACCCTGGCCAAGCGCCTGGTGTCGACGGTGCCGCCGAACGAGATCGACGTCGTGATCCCGATCCCCGAATCTTCGCGCCCCAGCGCCATGGAGCTGGCCCAGTTGCTGGGCCTGCCGTACCGCGAAGGTTTCGTGAAGAACCGTTATGTGGGGCGCACCTTCATCATGCCAGGGCAGGGCGTGCGCAAGAAGTCGGTGCGCCAGAAGCTCAACGTGATCGCGAGCGAGTTCAAGGGCCGCAACGTGCTGCTGGTCGACGACTCCATCGTGCGTGGCACGACCAGCCGCGAGATCGTGCAGATGGCACGTGATGCCGGCGCGCGCAAGGTCTACCTGGCCAGCGCCGCGCCGCCGGTGCGTTATCCCAACGTCTACGGCATCGACATGCCGACCTCGAGCGAGCTCGTGGCGCACGACCGCACGGTCGAAGAGGTTCGCCTGAGCATCGGCTGCGACGCGCTGATCTACCAGGACGTGGACGCGATGAAGCAGGCCATCGGCTCGCTCAATCCGAACCTGGCCGGCTTTGACGCCTCGTGTTTCGATGGCGTCTATGTCACCGGCGACATCACACTCGAGACCATCGAACGCATGAACCAGGGCCGCGACCAGAGCGAAGAAGGCCAGGAAGACAACTCGCGTCTGGCCTTGCCCAACGCCCAGACCGCCTGAACACGCCCATGCCTTTAGACAAAGACCCCGACCTTCACCGCGACACCCTGGCTGTGCGTGCCGCCGTGCCGCGCACCCCCTATGGTGAAAACTCCGAAGCCCTGTTCCTGACCAGCGGTTATGTGCAGCCCTCTGCCGAAGCCGCCGCGCGGCGGTTTGCGGGCGACGAAGACGGCTACACCTACGGCCGCTACGGCAACCCCACGGTGTCCAGCTTCGAGCAGCGCCTGGCGGCACTGGAAGGTGCAGAAGCCTGCATCTCCACCGCCTCGGGCATGTCGGCGATCCTGATGATGTGCATGGGCCTGCTGCAAAGCGGCGATCACGTGATCTGCTCGCACTCCATGTTCGGCTCGACCATCAAGCTGATCGGTTCGGATCTGGCCAAGTTCGGCGTGCAGTCGAGTTTTGTCTCGCAGACCGATGTGTCGGCCTGGGCTGGGGCTGTCAAGTCCAACACGAAACTGCTGTTCGCCGAGACGCCCACCAACCCATTGACCGACGTCTGCGACATCCACGCGCTGGCCGACATCGCGCACAACGCGGGCGCGCTGCTGGCGGTGGACAACTGCTTCGCCACGCCGGCGCTGCAGCGCCCGATGGCACTGGGCGCCGACATCGTCATGCACTCGGGCACCAAGTACCTGGATGGCCAGGGTCGTGTGATGGCCGGTGCCCTGTGCGCCAGCCAGGAGATGGTGACCAAGACCTTTCTGCCGGTGCTCAAGAGCGGCGGCATGACGCTGGCTCCGTTCAACGCCTGGGTCGTGCTCAAGGGCCTGGAGACGCTGGAGATCCGCATGCAGGCGCAATCCGCCCGCGCGCTGGCGCTGGCGCAGTGGCTGCAGGTGCATCCGGGTGTGGCGCGCGTGCATTACCCCGGGCTGACCAGCCATCCGCAGCACGAACTGGCCATGGCCCAGCAGTCGAACTGCGGCGGCGCGGTGCTGTCGTTTGAGGTCAAAGCATCTGACGCCGATCAGGCCCGCCAGCGCGCTTTCCACGTGCTCGATTCGCTCAAGACCCTCTCGCTCTCGACCAACCTGGGTGACACCAAGACCCTGTGCGCCCACCCGGCCAGCACGTCCCACGGTCGCCTGACCGAAGCGCAGCGCCAGATTGCCGGCGTGAGCCAGGGCCTGATCCGCGTCGCCGTGGGACTTGAACACCTCACCGACATCCAGACCGACCTCGACCGCGGCCTCAGCTCGCTATAACCCCCACGTTCATCACTTCGTGTATTCACTGCCCCCCATGGGGGTGCGGGTCTCCCCAGGGGCGGCCCGTCGAGAGATCCTGAAATGACAGCACCCATTCGCACCCGCTTCGCTCCGTCGCCCACCGGCTTCATTCACCTGGGCAACATCCGCTCGGCCCTCTACCCGTGGGCCTTCGCCCGCGCCACAGGCGGTGTTTTCGTGCTGCGCATCGAAGACACCGACCTCGAACGTTCGTCCCAGGCCGCGGTGGACGTGATCATCGAAGGCATGAAGTGGCTGGGCCTGGACCACGACGAAGGCCCGTTCTACCAGATGCAGCGCATGGACCGCTACAAGGCGGTGCTGGCCGAGATGGTGGCGGGCGGGCATGTTTATCCCTGCTACATGAGCATGGCCGAGCTGGACGCGCTGCGCGAGCGTCAGATGGCCAATAAGGAAAAGCCGCGCTACGACGGCACCTGGCGCCCCGAGCCGGGCAAGGTCTTGCCGCCGGTGCCGGAAGGCGTGAAGCCCGTGCTGCGCTTCAAGAACCCGCAAGGTGGTGTGGTGGCCTGGGACGACAAGGTCAAGGGCCTGATCGAGATCCGCAACGACGAACTCGACGATCTGGTGATCGCGCGCCCCGACGGCACGCCCACCTACAACTTCTGCGTCGTGGTGGACGACATCGACATGGCGATCACCCACGTGATCCGTGGCGACGACCACGTGAACAACACGCCGCGCCAGATCAACATTTTCAAAGCGCTTGGCAAAGAACCGCCGGTCTACGCCCACCTGCCCACCGTGCTCAACGAGCAGGGCGAGAAGATGAGCAAGCGCAACGGCGCCAAGCCCGTGACGCAGTACCGCGACGAAGGCTACCTGCCCGACGCGATGGTGAACTACCTCGCGCGCCTGGGCTGGAGCCACGGTGACGACGAGATCTTCAGCCGTGCGCAGTTCCTCGAGTGGTTCAACCTGGACCACCTCGGCCGCAGCGCCGCGCAGTTCGACGAGGCCAAGCTGCGCTGGGTCAACGCCCAGCACATGAAGGCCATGGACGATGGGGCGCTCAGCACCTTGGTGGCCGAGCAGCTGGCGAAACGTGGCATCGCGGCCGACGAGCGCCTGCCGCGCATCTGTGGCCTGTTCAAGGACCGCTGTGACACCACGGTGGCGCTGGCTGGCTGGGCCGCTGCCTTCTACGCCGATGTGACGCCCAGCGCCGAAGAGCGTGCACAGCATGTCACGCCTGCCATTCAGCCTGCGCTGGCCACGCTGGCGGAGAGGCTGGCTGCCAGCGCTTGGGACAAGGCCAGCATCTCGGCGGCCATCAAGGAAACCATCACCGCCCACGGCATCAAGATGCCGCAACTGGCGATGCCGGTGCGCGTGCTGGTCATGGGCACGGCGCAGACGCCGTCGCTGGACGCGGTGCTCGAACTGCAAAATCAGCAAACAGTTTTGACGCGGCTTCAAAATCGCTGAAAAATGTCCTATAATTTGAGGCTTGCTGATTCGCACCAAGCGGTGACATGTGAAGTGTGAATCAACAAACCCTGTGGGGGTATAGCTCAGCTGGGAGAGCGCTTGCATGGCATGCAAGAGGTCAGCGGTTCGATCCCGCTTACCTCCACCAAAATTTGTGAAGCTTGTGTCGGGAAAGCGATTGCGCCGCTGATACAATGCGAGGTTCGGTAAGTTCCAAGGTTTTGACCCTATCGTCTAGAGGCCTAGGACATCACCCTTTCACGGTGAGTACCGGGGTTCGAATCCCCGTAGGGTCGCCAAGTTTGTGGCACTTGGCTTGAAGCTGAAAAGCATCAGGCAAAAGCTGCACCACTGCGGAGTGGTAGTTCAGTTGGTTAGAATACCGGCCTGTCACGCCGGGGGTCGCGGGTTCGAGCCCCGTCCACTCCGCCAGTTAAAGACAAACCGCCCAGTTGCAAGACTGCGGCGGTTTTTTCTTGTGCGCGCTTCTGAATGGGTTTGGTCTGGCGTGCGGCCGCTATCAGCAGCGTGCCGCCCTCAAGTTGCCCGCTCCAGCCTTCCCAAGCGTACCAGTCCGGTGGAGAGCGCGGTACCGCAGACGATGATGACACCACAGGTGATCATCCAAGGGGTGATGCTTTCGCCCAGAAAGAGCACACCGTACATCAGCGCAAACACCGGGACCAGGAACGTGACGGTCAGCGCCTTCGACGGTCCAGCTTGTTCGATGATGCGGAAAAACAGGATGTACGCGATGGACGTGCAGAACAAGGCCACCGCCGCGAGCGCACCCCAGGCGCCCAGACTCACGGGTGTCTCGGGCCAGAACCAGAACGTGGGCAACGCCAGGCCGAGCGCAGCACCGATCTGGCTGCCGGTGGCCGTGGCCAGGGGGTGTGCGCCGGTCAGGTAGCGCTTGGTGAAACTCGCGGCCAAGCCGTAACACACGGTGGCCAGCAGGCAGGCGCCCATGGCCAGCAAGGTCGTGCCGATGGATGCAGCGCCGGCCACGCCGGTGGCGCTGAATCCGGATTTCCCGATCACCAGCAGGGTCACACCGACAAAGCCGATCAGCAAACCCAGCATGCGGGAGCCGCTGGGGCGGTCCTTGAGCCAGAGCCAGGCGACCACCGCACCGGTCAGGGGAACGGTGGCGTTGAGGATGGAGGTCAGGCCGGTGGTGATGTGCAACACGGCGAAGGCAAACAGCGCAAACGGAATGCCCGAGTTCAGCAGGCCGACAAACAAAATGGGTCTGGCGCGCTGCCGGAAGTCGGCCCAGACGCCTTTGACGAGAAACACCGGCAGCAAAAACAGTGCGGCGAGTGCGACCCGCAGACCCGCCGTGGGCAGTGCGCCGAATTCGGCAGCGCCCAGGCGCATGAACAGGAACGACGAACCCCAGAGGGCGGCGAGCAGGAAAAACTCAAGAAGGAGGGCGGGCGACATGGGTTCAGTGTGCCGGCAAAGGCTGTGCGGCGGGGTGGCCCGTTGATGTTGTTTGCCCCTGCGATTGATGCGCTTTGTCGATCAATGCGCCTTCGAGCCGGAGCAGGGCCGCTTTGCGGTCAAGCCCGCCAGCATAGCCGGTGAGCGCACCCTGTGCGCCGATCACCCGGTGGCAAGGAACCACGATGCCCAGGGGATTGCGACCGATGGCCGCGCCCACGGCGCGCACCGCTGCGGGTTTGCCGATGGCGCGGGCGAGTTCGCCGTAGCTCCGTGTCTGGCCAAAAGGAATGTCGAGCAGCGCGCGCCAGACCGATGACTGGAATGCGGTGCCCGCCGACAGATCCAGTGGCAGGTCAAAGCGGTTGAGGCGGTGTGCAAAAAAGGCGGTCAGCTGGTCGGCTGCGGTGTTCAGGATGGCGTTGTCCCGAACGGGTGTCCAGTCTTGCACCTCCCGTTCTGCGGGCAGGTGCCGCTGGTCCATGAACCAGACGCCGCTCAAACCCGAAGGGGTGGCGGCCAGCAGCAAAGGGCCCAGTGGCGAGAGGACGGTGGCTTTCACCCGGTGCGTGGTGGGTTTCATGGTGATGGCACTCCAGAAGTAAGGATGGGGTTTGCATGGGTGCCGGCCCAGGCGCGGATCACGGCGTAGCTGCGCCAGGGTCGCCAGGCGGCCGATTGCCGGTCGGCTTCGAGAGCGGCGGCGCGTCCCCGCCCTTCGATGCCGAGGGTTTTGATCAGGGCCACGTCGCCCACCGGCCAGGCATCGGGCCAGCGCAGGGCCCGCATCGCGATGTACTGTGCGGTCCAGGGGCCGATGCCCGGCAGCGCCTGGAGGGCTTGTGTGGTGGTGTGCGCATCGGCAAAGGCGTTCAGCACCAGACCACCTTCGACAACCGCGCGGGCCAGGGACTGCAAGGCTGCTTGGCGCTGGCGCACGATGCCCAGTTCGCCCAGGATGTCGGGACTGACGCTGGCCAGTGCCTGGGCCGTCGGGAAGAGGCGGTGCAACTGGGGATGCGGTGTGGCGATGGCTTCGCCCAGTCGCTCGGTCAGCCGGATGGCCAGGGTGCGCGCCGCGGCCACCGTGATCTGCTGCCCCAGGATGGCACGCACGGCCAGTTCGAAGCCATCGAAACAGCCCGGTACGCGAAGGCCATCACCCGCAGGAAAGTCGGCGTGCAAGGCAGAGTTGATGACCAGTGGGTTGGCATCGAGGTCGAACAGGGCGCGCACCCGCCAGATCACCGCTGGCAGCACGGGGAGCAGGCTGTCGCTCACCTGCAGCCCCAGCCGGTTGGCATCGGGATCGAATCGCACGGAAAACCAGCCGGTGTGCATCAACCCGCCGGATTCGACCCGTGCGGTTCGCTGCAGGCCAAGGGGGGCGTCTGGCTGGACGTGTTCGATGCCGGGCAGTTGTCGTTCGGCGAGAAAGCGCAGGAGCGCGGCGACATCAAACGGTGGGCGCCAGAACAGCTGCACCGGGGTGCCGTCGCGTTGGCTGTCGGCGCTGAGTGGCTGGCGGCGCATCTGGCCGGGGCTCAAGCCGTAGTGATCCCCGAAGGCGGCATTGAACCGGCGCAGGCTGGCGAAGCCGCTGGCCAGGGCGATCTGGGTGATGGGCAACGCCGTGTCAGCCAGCATCTGCTTGGCGGCCAGCAACTTGCGCGTGAGCAGGTATTGCAGGGGTGAGACGCCCAGCCGGTCTTCGAAAATGCGGCGCAAATGGCGGTCGCTCACGCCCAGGCGCGAGGCGAGTCGCGCCACCGTGGCGCCGCCTTCGCTGGCCCCGGGCCAGTTTTGTGGGTTGTCCAGCCATTGCGTGGCCTGTTGCACCAGGATGCTGCGCGCGTCCTCGACAGACCAGTGCCGTTGCAGTGGTGCAAGCTCCGGGCGGCAGCGCAGGCAGGGCCGGAAGCCCGCCTGTTCGGCCTGGGCCGCGTGCTCGAAGAAGCGGCAGTTCTCGCGCCGCGGCGTGCGCACGCGGCAAACCGGCCGGCAGTAGATCCCTGTGGAGGTGACAGCGGTGAAAAACCGGCCGTCGAACCTGGCGTCGTGTGAACACAGCGCCCGGTAGCGGGCCTCGTCGTCGATCGAGTCGGGGGTGTTCATGGCGCTCATGGTAGAACCTGCCACGGTCTTTGGCTGGCCGTTTTCGGACCTGTGCTGGCAGCCTCTGTCAGTCACGCGACCTACAATGCAGGGATTGGCATTCAGAGCTCCCATTCATGCAACTCGCGGCATCCATCTTCAAGGCTTACGACATTCGGGGTGTCGTCCCCGATACCCTAAACGAAGCCGTGGCCGAAGCCCTCGGGCTGGCTTTTGGGACGCAGGCTCTCCAGCAAGGTGAACACACCGTGGCCGTGGGCCGCGACGGCCGGCTGAGTGGGCCGGCCCTGTCGGCCGCACTGATCCGTGGGCTCGCCGCCGCGGGTGTCGACGTGATCGACATCGGCATGGTCACCACGCCCATGTTGTACTTCGCTGCCCATACCTTGTGCACCAGTGGCATCCAGGTCACCGGGAGCCACAACCCCAAGGACTACAACGGGTTCAAGATGGTGCTCGGTGGACGCGCGATCTATGGCGACGACATCCAGGCGCTGCGCCGGATGATGGAGGTGGAAAACTGGCAGCGTCTGGACGGCGGACGGGTTCGCGAGGTCAACGTGGGCCCCGCCTACCACGACCGCATCGTGGGCGACGTGAAGCTCCAGCGCCCGATGCGGGTGGTGATCGACTGTGGCAATGGCGTGGCGGGTGCATCCGCTCCGGCGCTGTTCCGCGCGCTCGGTTGCGAGGTGATCGAGCTGTTCAGCGAAGTGGACGGCAACTTTCCGAACCACCACCCGGACCCGAGCAAGCCGGAAAACCTGCAGGACGTGATCCGTACCCTGCGCGAGACGGGCGCAGAACTCGGCCTGGCCTTTGATGGCGATGGCGACCGCCTCGGCATCGTGACCCGGGGCGGCAACAACATCTACCCCGATCGCCAGATGATCCTGTTTGCGCGCGATGTGCTGTCGCGTGTGCCGGGTGGCAACATCCTGTTCGACGTCAAGTGCTCCCAGCGCCTGGCGCCGGCCATCGAAGCCGCTGGCGGCGTGGCGCACATTTACAAGACCGGGCATTCGCTGATCAAGGCCCGCATGAAGGAGCTGGACAGCCCGCTCGGGGGCGAGATGAGTGGTCACATCTTCTTCAAGGAGCGCTGGTACGGATTCGATGACGGCACCTACGCAGGCGCCCGCCTGCTCGAGATCCTCAGCCGCAGCCCGGACGCCAACGCCGTGCTCGACGCCTTGCCGACCAGTTTCAGCACCCCCGAACTCAATGTGGCCTGTGCCGAAGGCGAGCCCCACACGGTGGTCGCTCAACTGGTCGAACTGGCCCGCTTCGATGCGCCGGCCAAGATTTCAACCATCGACGGCGTGCGGGTGGACTGGCCAGACGGCTTTGGCCTGATCCGTGCCTCGAACACCACACCCGTGCTGGTAATGCGTTTTGAGGGGCATACCCCCGAGGCCCTGCACCGCATAGAAGCGTCCATGCTGACCTTGCTCCGGCAGGCCAAGCCGGACGCGGTGGTGGGCGCCAGCGCGCACTGAGATAGAGCCAGGCCTGAAAATGATTGCTCTGTTCGCCTGTATTCGGAGTTTGTGGTTTGTTTGATTTTCTGAAGATCAATCAAGGGACTGCATGGCTCAATGACGGCTCTGATGAGTCACACTGAATTGTCCCCAAGAACGTCCGGCAATATCCCTGGTTGGATATGGATGCTGTTTCTGGCATTGCTGACCCTCGCGCCCATTTCCACAAAAATGGCTGGGGCGGCCTGGTTTCTGGTGATTTGCCTGGGTGCATGGGCTTTCTGGCGCTTGCCAGTGATGCTGCCTGAATCTTCCAAAGAGAAGATTTTGTATGATGCGGTCAGATGGTGGCTCTATTTTTGTATTGCTGCTTTTTGTTTTAAAGCGATCGGCATGTTCTACTGGGATGATCCCTGGAGAACACGCCATTTCGACTTCAGAATCCTGTTGATGGCTTTTGCCCTTCGGGCCCTTGTACCCCGCATCCGGTTGTCGGCGGGCCAGGTTCTGATGTTGGTGATTGCATTGACGTTGGCCAGTTTTTCCGCCATCGCAGTCAGTTACATGCACGCCCAGTATGGGTGGGCGACGCCATCGAACCGGATCAACTGGGCTGGTGGACTGGCCATGCTGTCTTGCGTCCTGTTGCCCGTCACCGCATCCAGAACGATTGCATTGCGCTGGAGATGGTGCGCAACCGCGGGTATTGTCGTTTTTGTTTCCGCGATTCTGATGTCTGGGGCGCGCGGCGCATACCTGGCATTTCCCTGGATTTTGATCAGTGGCTTGGTTGTGCTTCGTGGGTACCTGAATGGCGGGTGTTCGGGTGCCGCGGTATACCGTGCTGCGGCCTTGCTTGCAGTCTGCGCCGTTCTGGTTTTTTACTTTGCGCCGAAAATCATCGAGGTGCCCAAGGAGCGCATATCGATTGCTGTTGCCGAGATTCACGCGGTATTGTCTGATGAGGAAACAACCGGGAATGTTGTTGACACCTCCATCGGTGCAAGAATCTACATGTGGCAGCGCAGCCTTGACGTGATTCAGGAAAGCCCCTGGATCGGCTACGGGAGGGCGCAGCGCATACGCTTTATCAAAGAATGGGGTGGCCAGGCGAACGCGCACATTGTGAAGGACCAGACCCACCTTCATAGTGAGTACATCAACGGAATGGTTGACCATGGTGTGTTTGGCCTGTTGAGCACATTGACCTACATGGCCGGTTTGATATTTCTGACCTTCATCTTGCGCCGGCACTGTCATTTCCTTGCGATGTCTGCTGGCGGACTGGCGTACATTCATGTCATGATGAGCTTTACCGATGCCAATTCTCAAACCAACAACTACAGTGTCATGATCGGATTGGCATTGTCAGCGATCTTTTTGCTGCGACTTGGAAAGCGTCAAGGTGAATAGGTGGCGTGGTGCCGAGGTTGCGCATCTGTGACTGTATTGAGAGTGTGATTTCATATGAAGGTATCGGTCATCTTCACGACATACAATTCTCCCGAATGGCTGGAGAAGGTGCTCGTGGGCTTTTTTTGCCAATCTGTTCGCGATTTTGAAATCGTCATTGCGGATGACGGCTCACGCGATGACACAAGGGCCTTGATCGAAAGAATGCGCCAGGAGTCCCCGGTTCCTATTCGGCACATATGGCATCCGGATGATGGATTCCAGAAATGCCGGATATTGAACAAGGCCGTCCTGGCTGCATCCGGTGACTATTTGATCTTTACCGATGGCGATTGCATTCCGCGCTCGGACTTTGTAGAGCAACACCTGCGAGTCTCATCGCGCGGGACTTTTCTCTCGGGTGGATATTTCAAATTGCCCATTGACATCAGTCAGATGATCTCCCGCGAAGACATCACTTCCCAGCGGGTGTTCAACATCGATTGGTTGCATTCCAAGGGGTTGAAGCGATCAATCAAGGATCTGAAAGTGATGGCGCGCGGTTTCTTGACGCGTTTTCTGAACTTCATCAGTCCGGCGAAGCTGACATGGAATGGTCACAATTCATCATGTCACAAGGAATTTGTGCTCGCGGTCAATGGATTCGATGAGCGCATGCAGTACGGGGGTGAGGATTGCGAGTTTGGGGACCGGCTGAAAAATCTGGGCCTCAAAGCGAAGCGCATTCGCTATTCTGCGATCTGCGTTCATCTTGAGCATGGCCGAGGGTATGTCAATCCGGCCATGATTGAGGCCAATAACAAGATCCGTCTGGAAACCCGCCTGCACCGAACGGTGAAGGCCTTGGTCGGGATTGACCAGTATGGCGTTGATCAAAGCTGGGAGCTGGCCGAAAAACCCCACTGACTATTGAGTGGTGGTCTGCCGTACCCGGGGGGGGCTCAAATGCATGCGGCATCAAGGTGGGCGAGAACGCCCCGACTACCAGGGTTTTAGGCAAGGTTGTTCGAAGTGTCACCGTAGCCGCTGGCCAATGGTTCCCAGCTGGCTTCTTCCCAGAAGAACGACGCGCGCTTTCGCTTTTCCTTGCGCAAGGAGCGCAGCAGCCGATCGAGGTTCTGCTGTTTCCAGTGGTGTTCCCTCCGGATCCCGCATTTGTCGAAATCCACGATCCAGGCCCGCCCGCTGTCGTCGAGCAGCAGGTTGTGGCAATTCAGGTCGGAATGAAACACCTGTCGGTCGTGCATCTGCCGGATGGCACGACCCAATGCCTGCCATTCCTCCCTGCTCAGTGGCGCCCGTGACAGGCGCTGAGCCACGTTCTGCGTGTCCGGAATCATGGCCACCACGATGTCGGCGGTGTACCACCAGCCGTGGCGCAGCTGCCGGGCCGCCACCGGCGCCGGCACCGGTAGCGCCCAGGCTTGCATGTGGCGCAGCAGCGCGTATTCACCCAGGGCCCGGCTGTCCTGGGGGCGGCTGCGCCAGTAGCGGTCGGGGCTCAGCCGTGCCATCAGTCCGCCGCGCCGGTAGTGGCGCAACACCACGTCGAGACCTTCGAGCACCATCCGGTGGGCCTGGCCACGACCGCTGCCGGTGGCCAGCGCGGTACTGCCGTTTTCGGGTTCAAACAGGGTGGGGGTGCAGACTTTGAGCAGCGCCGGGTCGTGCCACAGGGTCTGGTTCGTCAACGACTGTTGCACCACGGGGGTCAACAAGCCGGGCCGCGTGGGTTGCCACAAGGGTCTGAGTGCCTGCAGGCTGCGCTGGCTGCTGCCTTGTTGCCGCTCCACAAAGTGACGCGCCTGTACGCCCTTGCTGGCGAGCTGGGCAGGCTGATCCAGCCACTGTCCGGCAAGCTCCAGCAGGGAGTGCGCCGATGTGATGCGTTCTCCGATGCCGTGGCTCTGGATCTCCTGGTAGAGACGCTGGAAGTGCTGCGTGTTCGGACCGAACAGCACGGGTTTGCCGCAAGCCAGTGCTTCGAGGGCGTTGTGTCCACCGATGGCGGCCAGGCTGCCACCGATGAAGCACACGCTGGCGTGGGCGTACCAGAGGCCGAGTTCGCCCATGGTGTCGGCCAGGTACACGCCCGCTTCCGGTGCCAGCGTTTCCTGCCGGCTGCGTCGGGCATAGGGCAGCCCCGCCTGATCAATCAGTCGGGCGACGGCATCGAAGCGTTCGGGGTGTCGGGGCACCAGGATCAGGACGCTGCCGGGATGGCGCGCCGCAAAATCCGGCCAGGCCGCCAGCAAGGCGTCTTCTTCACCATCGTGGGTGCTGCCGGCAACGACCACCGAGCGCCCCTGCAGCCAGGGCAGATCCTGTGAGCCGGTCGCCGCAACGGGTTGGTCAAATTTCAGGTTGCCGGTCTCGAGCAAACGCTCCGCAGGTACGCCCAGGGCCCGCAGGCGCTCGGTGGTCGGCGTGTCGGCTGTCGCAACCAAGGCGAGCTGCGCCCAGACCGGCTGCATCACGGCCTGCCAGCGCTGGTAGGACTTCGCGGACGCTTCTGACAGCCGGGCGCTGACCAGCGCCACGGGGATCGAGCGCTCGCGGCATTGCAGCAACAGTTCGGGCCACAGTTCGCGCTCCACCAGCACCACCAGCTGGGGTTGCAGACGGTCCAGAAACCGGGCCGTTGCACCGGGCGTGTCGATGGGAAAAAAGACATGCTGGATGGCCTCGCCCCAGTGGGTGCGCAACTGGCGCGCGCCGGTGGGCGACTGGGTGCTGACGGTGATCGTGTGGTCGGGCCATTCCTGGCGCAACGCCTCGATCAGGGGGCGCGCGGCTTGCACTTCACCGACCGAGGCCGCATGGATCAGCAGACCGCCCAACGAGGCGGGCGCAGGCTCGATGAAGCCGAGCCGCTGTGCCAGGCCTTGCCGGTAGCCGGCATCCTTGCGACCCCGCCACCAGAGCCAGGCCAGCATCGGCAGCGCCAGCCCTCTCAACAGCAGCCGGTAGCCCCGGTGCGCCAGCGGGACGGCCTTCAACGCCAATGGTCGGCGACCCATTGGGTCGGCAGCACGCGCCGGTACCACTTGCCACTGACGCCGGCGATCGCGTCGGGCGGGTTGGGCTTGCCGTGGAAGGCGATGATGCGTGCGCCTTCAGGGATGGTGGGTGGCAGGAACCAGCCCATGATGCCGCCGCGCAGGCAGTGGCGCTTGAAACTGCGGCACCAGGTGTCGGGCCAGTAGCTGAGCTTGCCCTGGCGCGCCAGATACAGCGTGATGAACTCCTGCTCGTTGCGCACGGTGCTGATCGAGGCCGGGTAGTCGTTCTTCAGGTGTTCCAGCGCGTCGGCGTGGGCGCCGATGGTGTAGACATAGCAGGAGGTATTGCCCGTGCCGTCGCTCTTGTCCCATTCCTTGATCACGGTGAACTCGCCGGGCTGTTCAAAGAACGGGTCCAGGCTGTCCAGGATGACGATGTCCAGATCGAGAAAGAGCGTGCGGCCCTGCAGGTCGTAGAGCGGACTGGCGAAACTGGTGAGCTTGAGCCAGCCGTGGCCAAAGGTCCAGGGTTTGCGCTGGTCGAACTCGTCAAAGCCCACCATGGGGATGGGCTTGACTTCGATCGCCGGGTCGATGCCGGCGCCATCGTCGGTCAGGCAGACGAAGCGGAACGGCCGGTGCAGGTGGCGGCTGACCATGCTGTGCAGTTTGTTGACGTACTCGGGGCCGTACTTCTTGCCCCATTTGATGCACAGCACATTGACCGCTTGCATGAATCACCCTTCACTGGATCGCGCAGCCCGGGGCGACATGCCCGGCCGGCGAGGTGCCGCAGTTTACCGCGCGAGGAGGGCGTTGATGGGCTGCAGGTCTTCGGCCTTGAGAAGGCCGCCGGCCTGCTTCAGACGCAGCTGGCCCACCAGCACGTTGTAGCGTGCCTGGGCCAGGTCGCGCTTGGTCTGGAAGAGCTGGCTCTGGGCGTTGAGCACGTCGATGTTGATGCGCACGCCCACCTGGTAACCCAGCTGGTTGGCGTCGAGCGCGCTCTGGCTGGAGGCCTCGGCGGCTTCCAGCGCCTTGACCTGGCTCAGGCCCGAGAGCACGCCGAAGTAGGCGCTGCGCGTGGCCTGGCCGATGTTGCGCAGGGCCGTCTCGCGGTCGGCGCGGGCCTTTTCCACCAGCGCCACGGTTTCCTTGACGCGGTTTTCAATGGCATGGCCGGCGTACAGCGGCAGGTTGAACTGCAGCCCGACGCTGGCGGTGTTGGTGCGCACGTTGCCGGCCGTGGGCATCGTGGTGCTGGGGCCGCGCGCGACCTGGTACTGGCCCACCAGATCCAGCGTGGGCTTGTGACCGGCCTGTGCTTTCTTGACTTCCAGCTCGGCGATGTCAAAGGCCCGGATGGCCTGGCGCACCAGCGGATGCTCGCGCTGCGCCTGCTGCACCCAGGCTTCGGGATCGGCGGGCTGCACCGGCTCCAGCGCGACGGCGCTCACCAGGGGTTTGGGGCTGGTGTTGTCTTTGCCGACCAATTGATCGAGCGCCAGCTTCTTCACCCGCAGGTCGTTGCTGGCGGCGATCTCCTGCGCCAGCACGAGGTCGTAGCGGGCCTGGGCTTCGCGCGAATCGGTGACGGTGGTGGTGCCCACCTCGAAGTTGCGCTTGGCAGATGCCAGCTGTTCCGCCACGGCGGCTTTCTGGGCCAGCACGAAGGTCAGCGTGTCTTGCGCTGCGACCACGTCGAAGTACGCCTGCGCGGTGCGCACGATCAGGTCCTGCTCGGCCGCGTCCAGCTGGGCCTTGGCCACGTCGATCGACAGCTGGCCCTGCTCGTTGGTCAGGCGGTTGGCGGGGCGGTACAGCGGCTGGCTGGCAGAAAGCGCCAGGTTCTGGCTGTCGGCACTGCGGCTGCCAGCCGCTGCGCTGCTGTCCACGTTCGCCCAATTGACGCCGGCGCCCAGACCGGCCTGGGGCAGCAAGCCCGCCTTGGCCTGGTCGGCCTTGGCGAGATTGGCCTCGTACTGCGCGCGCGCCGACTGCACGGTGGTGTCAAACCCCCGGGCCATGTCGTAGAGCTCGACCAGGCTTTGCGCCTGCGCGCCGCCGGACACACCCAGTGCCAGCAAGGCCGCCAGCGCGAGCGGCTTCAGGGAAAGCGGGCGCAGCTTCAACGGGGTGAGGGCGGACAGGGCGGTCATGAGGGTTCCTTTGGATAACAGGCGCGGAATGCAGGGTGGCGGTTTCAGTACACCGGCACGGACGGGTCCCGCTCGCGGGCCCAGGCGTTGATGCCGCCGTGGATGTTTACCACCTCGGAGAAACCGTTCTGCATCAGGAAGTGCACCACCTGCGCACTGCGCGCGCCATGGTGACACAGGCAGGCCACGGGTTGCTTGCGGTCGAGTTCCAGGTAGCGTGCCGGCACACTGCGCATGGGCATGTGGACCAGATCAAAACCATCGGGCTTGACGGCCGCGGTCTGGAACTCCCAGGGCTCGCGCACGTCGAGCACGACCGGGCGCAGGTCCGGCGACTTTGAGCGGGCCTGTTCAAGCCACTCGGTGAGCTGGGCAGGGTGGATGGAGATCATGGGGTCGGACCTGTGAGCGTTTCAGCGGGTGTGCTGGCTCAGAACTGGAAGCGCGAAGGCTCGGGGAAGTTCCGCAGGCGCGGCGCCAGGGTGTCCCAGGGCTGGGCCGTGACGTACGACGCTTCGCCGGTTCGCGTGATGAAGGTGGCGCGCATGACGGGCTCGTTGCCCACGATGGCGGCCAGGCGGCCACCGGGGGCCAGCAGCGAGAGCAGGGCGGGCGGCACTTCGGCCACCGAACCGCTGAGCAGGATCACATTCCACGGCGCTTCGGTGGCGCAGGCGGCGAAGTTGTTGGCGGCGGCATCGGCCACGCGCACTTCGACGTTGGTGAAGCCGGCCTTCTGCAGGTTTTCACGCGCGGTGCGCGCGAGGGCTTCGTTGATCTCCAGCGACACCACGCGCTGCGCCAGGCTGGCGAGCAAGGCCGCCATGAAGCCGCTGCCGGCGCCGATCTCCAGCACCTTGTCGGTCGGCTGGATGGCCAGGTCCTGCAGCAGGCGGGCTTCCACGCGCGGCGCCAGCATGGTATCGCCGTCCACGGCCGGCTGCCCCAGCGGCAGTTCCATGTCGACGAAGGCCAGCGCCTTGTGGGCGGCGGGCACAAAGTCCTCGCGGCGCATGCGGGCCAGCAAGGCCAGCACCTGGGGGTCGAGCACCTCCCAGGGGCGGATCTGCTGCTCGATCATGTTGAAGCGGGCCTGGTCGAAGCTGGTGGGGGTCTGAGAAGTCATGTTTGATACTCCGGTGGGTATATTAGCCGATCCTGATGCATTTTACTGAGCGCCACCCGCTGTGGCCCTGACGGGCGTGCTGTCATCGGTGTGACCCGCACCGAACAGGCGGCGCAGCCAGCGGGCGAAATCGTCCATGTAGCAGTACACCACGGGCACCACCACCAGCGTCAGCAGCGACGAGGTGATGACACCCCCGATCACCGCCTGGCCCATCGGTGCGCGCTGCTCCGAGCCCTCGGTGAGCGCGAAGGCCAGCGGCACCATGCCGAACACCATGGCCAGCGTGGTCATGAGGATGGGGCGCAGCCGCACCCGGGCGGCCAGCAGCAGGGCGCTTTCGCGGTCCAGCGGCGCGGCGCCATCCAGCCCGCGGCGCGCGCGGATCGCGAAGTCCACCAGCAGGATGGCGTTTTTGGTCACCAGGCCCATCAGCAGCACGATGCCGATGACCGAGAACATGCTCATGGTGGAGCCGAACATCAGCAGCGTGAGCACCACGCCGATCAGCGTGAGCGGCAGCGCCGTCATGAGCGCCAGCGGCTGCAGGAAGCTCTGGAACTGGCTGGCCAGGATCATGTATATGAAGATGATCGCCAGCGCCAGCGCCGACACCGCGTAGCCGAACGATTCCTGCATGTTCTTGGTCGAGCCGCCGAATTCGTAGCGGTAGCCCGGTGGCATGGCGATGGTGTCGAGCACCTGGCGGATGTCGGCCGACACATCGCCGGCCGAGCGGCCGAACACGTTGGCGTTGATCGCCACCTCGCGGTTCAGGTTGCGGCGGTTGATCTGGTTCGGCCCGGTCGATTCCACCACCTGCGCCACCTGGCCCAGGCGCACCACGCGCGCGCTGCCATCGGCGGCGGTGCCGACCACGAAGGGCAGTTGTTCCAGGTCGCTGGTGCGTGCGCGCTGCTCGGGTGCCAGGCGCACGTTCACGTCGTAGCTCTCGCCGTCCGCGGCGCGCCAGTTGCCCACCGTCTGACCCGCCACCAGGGTGCGCAGGCTGCTCGCCACGGCGGCACCGTTCAACCCGGCGTCGGACGCGATCTCGCGCCGCATCACCACGTCCACCGTCGGCTTGTCCGGCTTGACGCTGGCGTCCAGGTCCACCAGGCCGACGATGGGGCGGACACGCTCCATCACCTGCGCGGTCAGGCGCTCCAGCTCAGCCAGGTCGTCGCCCTGCAGCGAGAACTCGATCTGCTTGTTGCCGCCCACCGGGTCAAGCAGGCCGGCGTGGGTCACATTGATGCCAGGCACGGTGCGCAGGCGTTCGCGCAGCTTCGCGGCCATGGCGTCGGCGTTGATGCTGCGGTCCTTGCGGTCCACCAGGCGCACGTAGACGCTGGCGTACATGGTGCCCTGGGCGTTGCCGGTGTTGATGGTGGACAGTGTGTACTTCACCTCTGGGAACTCGCGCAGGATGCCTTCGACCTGCCGTGTCTTGGCCTCGGTAGCTTCGAGCGAAGAGCCCACCGGCGTGTGGAACGAGAGCGAGGTTTCGGAGAAATCGGCCTTCGGAACGAACTCGGTGCCCAGCAGCGGCACCATGAACAGGCTGCTCACGAAGACGACCAGCGCCAGGCCCAGCGTGGCCAGCTTGTGCTGCAGCGACCAGCGCAGGGTGCCCTGGTAGAGCTCGGTCAGATCGTCCTGCACGCGGTCGAACCAGCCGGTCACGCGGCCAATGGTCTTGTCGTACAGCGTGACCGGCGCGGCGTGTTGGCCGTGTTTTTCGATTTCCGGGTCGTGCCAGATCGACGACAGCATCGGGTCGAGCGTGAAGCTCACGAACATGGAGATCAGCACCGCCGCCACCATGGTGATGCCGAACTCGTGGAAGAACTTGCCGATGATGCCGCCCATGAAGCCGATGGGCAGGAACACCGCCACGATGGACAGCGTGGTGGCCAGCACCGCCAGGCCGATCTCCTGCGTGCCGTCCATGGCGGCGTCGAACGGGCGCTTGCCCATCTGCACGTGGCGCACGATGTTTTCGCGCACCACGATGGCGTCGTCGATCAGCAGGCCGACCGACAGCGTGAGTGCCATCAGCGTGATCATGTTGATGGTGAAACCGAACAGGTTCATGAAGAAGAAGGTGCCGATCACCGAGATCGGCAGCGTGAGGCCCGTGATCACGGTCGAGCGCCACGAGTTCAGGAACAGGAACACGATCAGCACCGTGAGCAGCGCGCCTTCGATCAGCGTGCGGCGCACGTTGTCCACCGACACGCGGATCGGCCGCGAGCCGTCGGCGATCGGCTCCAGACGCACGCCCGGCGGCAGTTCGGCCTGGAGCGATGTGATGGTGGCCTTGAGGCCGTCGGTCACCGCAATGGTGTTTTCGTCCTGCGCCTTCTGCACCTGCATCAGCAGCGTGCGCTGGCCGTTGTAGAGCGCCAGGCTCTCCACCTCTTCGGTGCCATCGCTCACGCGCGCCACCTGGGCCAGGCGCACGGCGCTGCCGCCGCGGCGTGCCACGATGATGTCTTCAAAATCCTGGGGGTTCTGCAGCCGCGAGAGCACCTGCACCACGCGGTCGCGCTCGGCCGTCTTGAGCGTGCCCACCGGCAGATCCTGGTTTTCGTTGCGCACCGCGGTGGTGATCTGCTCGGCGGTGATGCCCAGCGCCTCCATGGCTGCCGGGTCCAGGTCGATGTTCACCGCGCGCCGCGTGCCGCCCACCAGCGTGACCGAGCCCACACCGCGCACGTTTTCCATGCGTTTCTTGAGCGTCTGTTCGGCCCAGGTGGTGAGTTCAACCGCCGAGGGCGCTTTCCCATTGACAGCTTCGGGCAGGACCGCGACCGACCAGATCGAACGCGCCGCCGGGTCGAAGCGCAGCACGCGCGGTTCCTTCACGTCGGTGCGGAAGGTCGGGCGCAGGATGGCGATTTTTTCGCGCACGTCTTCGGCCGCCTTGCGCCCGTCGATGTGCAGCTGGAATTCGATGATGACGACCGACTGGCCTTCGTAGCTGCGCGAGGTGAGCGTGTTCACGCCCGCGATCGCGTTGACCGACTCCTCCACCTTCTTCGTGACCTCGCTCTCCACGATCTCGGGCGAGGCGCCGGGGTATTCGGTGGTGATCACCACCACCGGGAAGTCGATGTTGGGGAACTGGTCCACCTTGAGGCGCTGGAAGGAGAACAGCCCGAGCACCACGAAGGCCACCATCACCATGGTGGCAAAGACCGGGTTGCGCAGCGAAATCTGGGTGAACCACATGGCGCGGGGCTCAGTGCGAAACGGTGGATGTTGCCGGCGCGGTGGCCGCGGCTTTGGGGCCCGTCAGCGTCACCGCCGTGCCCTCGCGGATCAGGCCGGCCTGCACGCGCAGCAGCGTGGTGCCCACGGGCGCCAGCGCCACGCCGTCGATCACCAGCATGGGCTCGCCGTCGAGCAGGCCCTGGCGACCCAGCACCACCGGCACGTGGGCGATCTTGCCGTCCGTGACGGTCTGGATGTAGGGCTGCGGCTTGTCGTTGCGTACCGCTGAAAGCGGCACCGCCGGTGCGTTCAGCTGGCCGGTGACGATCTGGCCCTGGGCGAACAGCCCTTGCCGCATGCCCGCGACCGCCGGCACCCGCAGGTACACCAGCACGCTGCGGCTGCCCGCCTGCACGCTGGGGTTGATGCGCGCCACGGTGGCGTCCACCGGCTGGGCCAGGCCTTCGACCGTGAGCCGGGCCTTCTGGCCGGGCGCCACGGCCATGGCGTCGGCAGGGGCCAGCGCGGCTTCGAGTTCGAAGCCGGAGAGGTCCACCACCTCCAGCACACGGGCGTCAAGCGCCACCCGCTCTCCGTTCTGCACCAGCCGGGCCGACACCTGGCCGGTCAGCGGCGAGCGCAGCGTGGTGTCGCCCAGCGCCTTGCGCGCGATGTCCAGCGCCGCCAGGGCGGCCTGGTGGGTGGCTTCGGCCGCGGCCAGATTGTTGCTGGTGGTTTCCAGCGCGGTGGCCGAGATGAAGCCTTGTTTCACCAGCGACTGGTTGTTCTCCAGCGCGCGGCGCGATATGGCCACCTGCGCCTGGGCCGACTTCGCCTGCTGCTCGGCCTGGCGCACGCGCGCCTGCGCGTCGGTGCTGTCGATGCGCGCGACCACCTCGCCCGCGCTCACGCTCTCGCCTTCGCGCTTCTGCAGGCCCTGCAATTCACCCGCCACCTTGGCCTTGATGGCCGCGGTCTGCAGCGCCTTGAGCGCACCCGACACGCCCACCGCCTGCGAAAGCGCCAGCGCCTGCACGGTCGTCACATCCTGCGGCGCCAGCTGGTACACAGGCGCCTGCTGCATGGCCGCGGCCGCGGCGTTGGCGGCTTCGCTCTGCAGCTTGCGCTTGTTCAGCGCACGCGCCACGCCCAGGCCAATGGCCAGCACCAGGGCGGCCAGCAGCAGCCATTTCAGCCAGGTGGAACGGGTCGTGTGTGGGTTCATGGCGTGGGACTTTTGTGTGTGTTGTCGGGCGTTGCCAGCATGCCGTTCAGCAGCAGGCTGACCTGGCTGTCGATGAAGGCGACCGGCTCGATCCGTTGCGAGGCCGGGCAGCACGGCGCCATGGAGTGTTTCCACATCAGCAGGAAGATCATGGGCGCGATGAGGCTGTAGACCGCGTATTCCAGCTCCATCGGACGGAACTCGCCGCGGTCCATGCCGCGCTGCAGGATGCGCCGCAGCAGGTCGTGGCCGGGGCCGATCACTTCCTGCTGGTAGAACGCCGCGATCTCAGGGAACATGCCCGCCTCGCTCATCACCAGCTTGGTGATGCCCGAGGCCGCGGTCATGCCGATGCGTTCCCACCAAGACTGCATGCAGTAGCGCAGCAGCTCGGCGCTGCTGCCCTCGAACGCGTCCAGTTCTTCGTTCCACTCGCCAAAGCGCCCGGCGATGGTTTCGCGCACGACCGCCTTGAACAGCTCTTCCTTGCTCGGGAAATAGAGAAACAGCGTGCCTTTGGAAACGCCCGCGGCCGCGGCCACTTCTTCCACCCGCGTGGCGGCAAAACCCTTTTCAACGAACAGGGTGAGTGCGGCGTCCAGCAGCTCGCCCGGGCGCGCTTCCTTGCGGCGTTCGCGGCGCTGGCGCGGTGCCTCTTCAACGAGGGGCATGAGAGGGGGAGAGGAGGATGGCATGGATTTAATGACCGGCGGGTTATTAATATAACCCATCGCCGGTTCCTCCAGCCTGGCCAGGGGTCCACCCAGCCTTGCGCCTGGCGCGCGCCGGAGCCTTCAGCCCAGCTTGATGCCCACGCGCGTGATGCGTTCGCCCGCCATCTCGCGCACGCTCACTTCGGCCTGCCCGAGCAGGGTGCTGTCTCCCACCACCGGCGGGCGTTGCAGTTCGCTGCGCAGCCAGGTGGCCAGGTCCTGGGACGCATCGGCCGGCAGCGGCAGGCCGTAGAAGGCGCAGAGGTTGTCCATCGAGGTACCGGCGTCCAGCACAAAGTCGCCATACACCAGCCGTGCCTGGGCCGCATCGCCCGGGTCGGGCAGGCTCACGCCCAGCCGCCGGGCGCTCCAGGCAATGGTCGAGCCCTGCAGCAGCAGCGAAGTGAGCACCACCACAAACGCTACGTTGAAGAAGGTCTGCGCGCCCTGCACCCCGGCCATCACCGGGAACACCGCCAGCACAATCGGCACCGCGCCGCGCAGGCCCACCCACGAAATGAAGGTGATCTCGCGGGCGTTGAAGCGCAACGGCGCCAGGCACAACCAGACCGACAGCGGCCGGGCCACCAGCATCAGCGCCAGCGACACGCCCAGCGCGGGCCACAGCGTGCGCAGCAGGCCGGTGGGCGTGACCAGCAGCCCCAGCAGCAGGAACATGCCCGCCTGGGAGAGCCAGGCGTAGCCGTCCATGGCGGACAGCGCCGCCCGCACCTGGCGCCGCGCCATGTTGCCCGTGATCACGCCCATGGCGTACACCGCCAGAAAACCCGAACCGCCCAGCCAGGTGGTGCCGGAAAACACCGCCAGCCCGGCCGAGACCACCAGCAGCGCACGGATGCCACCGCCTCCGTCCACCCCGCGGCCCAGGCGTTTGAGCAACTCGGCCAGCGCAAAGCCGCTGCCCATGCCCAGCGCGGCGCCCCAGCCGAACTGCTGCAGCAGCGACAACAGCACGTCCAGCGCGGTCGGCCCGGCGGCTGCGCCCGCCACCCCTTGAGCAGTGAGCGCCACGGTGATGAAGGTCAGCGTCAGGTACACCGCCATCGGGTCGTTCATGCCCGACTCGATCTCCAGCGTGGCGGCCACGCGCTCGTTGAGCTTCACGCCCGACGACTTGAGCAGCGAAAACACCGCCGCCGCGTCGGTCGAGCCCACGATGGCGCCCACCAGCAAGGCCAGCGGCCAGCTCAGGTCCAGCAACCAGTAGGCCGCCGTTCCGGTGATGCCCGTGCAGACCACCACGCCGATGGTGGCCAGCAGTATGGAAGGCTTCAAACCGGTGCGAAAGGTGCTGAAGTCGGTGCGCAAGCCGCCGTCCAGCAGGATCACCGCCAGCGCCACGTTGCCGACCCAGAAACTCAGGCGGAAATCGTCAAAGACCAGCCCGCCTGGCCCGTCCACACCCGCGAGCGTGCCCACGACCAGAAACACCAGCAGGAACGAAAACCCCATGCGGGTCGACAACACCCCCGCCAGCACGCTGATGAACACCAGCGAGGCGGCCACCATGAGTGGCAGGGTGAGGAAATCGAGCGAGAGGGCCATGCGCTGAAGCTAACAGAAAGCGTGCCAGCGGGAGACCTGCGCGATACATTACGCCAGGCTGCATGGTCACCCCGTGGCAGGTCGTCCACGCCGTCAGCCCGGAGTCCGTTCCATGACCGTCACGCTGCAAGCGCTTCTTGGATTCATCGCCTGGACCTTGTTCCTGCTGGTCCTCATGGAAGGCATCCGGTCCTGGCTCGTGCTGAGTGGCGCTGTGCCCGCCAACGGATTCAATCCGGAGAACTCGAACCTCTCGCCCTTCATGCAACGCCTGGCCCGGGCGCACGCGAATTGCCTCGAAGGCCTGCCCGTCTTCGGCGGGCTCATGCTGCTCGCCGTGGTGGCCGACCGCGCAACCGTTACCGACCCGCTGGCCTGGGTGCTGCTCGGTGCCAGGGTCGTCCAGTCCCTCATCCACCTCGCCTCGACCTCGCCCGCCGCCGTGACGGCACGGTTCACCGCCTTCGGTGTGCAGATGGGGGTGGCTGTGTATTGGGTGTTCGGGTTGGCGCTGGCGTTGCGCGTCTGACGGTTCAGGCCGGCAGGCGTTGCTCGTAGACCTGCCGGAGCCGAGTCCAGCCTTCCCAGAACGGGGCTTTGGACTCGCCCTTCATGCTGGCGACGAGCAGGTCCAGGTGCATGTGCCAGCCGGCGCCGACCATGGTGAGCGTGCTGCGGTCGGGCAGGCGGCGGTGGACCACCGTCAGCAGCACCTGGTCGCCACGCTCGGCCAGCTCAAAGGACACATCGCCGCTGCCTTGCCAGGTGAAGGCCAGCTTGCGCGGCGGGTCGAGCTCGGTGATGTGACTCGGCATGCGCTGCTCTTCCGGGAACCCGGCGGGCCGCTGGCCGGGCGTTTCGGACAGCTCGTCGTTGCGCCAGACCAGTTCAAAAGGCGCGCTGGTTTCCAGCGTCATCGGGCCAGCGGCCAGCCACTGGCGGCGCAACTCGCTCTCGGTGAGGTAGGCCCACACCCGCTCGATGGAGCCGGGCAGCAGGCGCTGGAGGGTGAGGGTGGCGGGCTCGGTCAGCACGCCGTGGCTGTCGGGGGCGGTCAGTTCGGTCATGGTGTATCTCCTGGGGGGGGTGGGGAAACGGGTGGGCGCTCCTGTTGCAGCAGCTCTTCGAGCACATCGAGGCGCACGGTCCAGAAGGCTTCGTAGTAGCGCAGCCACGCGTTGGCGCTGGCGAGCGGCCCGGGGTTGAGGTGGCACACGTGCGTGCGTCCGCGCACCTCGCGGCGGATGAGCCCGGCGTTTTCCAGCGCCTTGACGTGTTTGGACGCCGCCGCCAGCGAGATGGCGAAGGGCGCCGCCAGCTCGCCGACGGTGCGATCGGCCTGCGCGAGTTCACGCAGCATCTGCCGGCGCGTGGTGTCGCCCAGGGCGTGGAAGACGGCGTCGAGTTGGGGGGTATTTAATTCAACCATGTGGTTGAATATATCGACGTTCTTGCGAATAGTCAACCACATGGTTGAATGAAAACTCACCCCCTTGCCCCAAGCTCCAGCAGGCTTCTCGCACCGTGGCACACTGCGCCGCCATGCCGCTGCCCTTTGAGTACCAGAACCCCACGCTGCAGTTCGAGCGCTTCATGGTCGACGCCCGCGACTGCGCCGGGCTGCCCACCACCAACATGGCCTGGAACATGGTGGTGGGTGTGCTGAACGCGTTCCGCAAACGCCTGACCGTCCCGCAGGCGCTCGCCTTTGCCGCTGTGCTGCCGCCCGTGATCCGCGCGCTCTTCATTGAAGACTGGCCCCTCGACCAGGCGCCGGTGCCCTTTGGCGGGCCGGCCGAGTGGCTGGCAGACGTGCGCGCCGTTCGCACGGAGCACAACTTCTCGCCGGCCGATGCGGTCGTGTCCGTCGCCACCGCCCTTCGCCGGCACGTGGACGCTGCCGCCTTCGAACAGGTGCTGGCGCAGCTGCCGACCGAGGCCAGCCGGTACTGGCAGGCGAGGCCTGCCCAATGACACCCACCCGGCTTCAACTCCAGCGCTGGCAAGCGCTCGCCAGCGAGCAACAGCAATCCGTGCTGGCCCTGCACATCCCGCCCGAGCAGATTGAATTCGCGGGAACGATGGCGCAGGCCGTCGCGGTGGGCGAGGGCGCCAGCCCGGACGAAGTCGCCGGCCTGGCCGTGTTTCAAACCGAGGTGCCGGTCGGCTTCGTGGTGCTCTGCCGGGGTTCCCGGCTGCCGGAGTGGGCGCCCACCGGCGCCGTCGCCCTCAGGGCCATGCGCATCGACAGCCGCGAACAGGGCAAAGGTCACGGCAGACACGCGCTGGCCCTCGTGGAGGCCTGGCTGGCGGAGCACTGGCCGGTTTGTCCACTGCTCGCGCTTTGCGTGGACGATCAGAACCTGGCCGCTCGGCGCGCCTATGAGGTGGCGGGGTTCACCGAGTACACCGAGTCGGAGGCCGGGCGGATCGGGCTGGTGCGGTATCTGGCCAAGCCTTTGGCGGTGGTTGCGCGCCATTCCAGCAACGTCCGCGCGGGATGAACGGTGTCCTGGCCATCGGTGAAACCTTGACCAAGACCAAATGCGGGGATAGATTCAGTCCACCCCAAGGAGGCGCCATGCAAGCCCGCGAACACATCCGATCTATCTCTTATCTCAAGAGCCACGCTGCCCAGATCTCTGAAGAGGTGGCCGCCACCGGCTCGCCGGTCATCATCACTCAGAACGGCGAAGCCGCCATGGTGATCGAGGGCGTGCAGCAGTACCAGGAGAAGGAAGACCTGATCGCCCTGCTCAAACTGCTGGCCCTGGGGGAAAAAGACCGGCAGGCGGGCCTCGGCCTCTCGGTGGAGGAGTCCCGCGAGCAATTGGCCCAACGGCGCCAGCAGCGCTGAACGCCAGCATGGCTATCGTCATCCTGCCGGACGCGCAGGCCGATCTGCTCGACTTGCAGGACTACATGCTGGGACGCTGGACGCCCGAGCTCTGGCTGGCCGCAGAACAAGACATCTTTGACCAGCTCGCCCAGGTGGACTCGGGTTTCATCACCGGCCCGGTCGTCCCCTTGCTCGCCAGCGTGGGCATGACGGACTACCGAACCGTCCTTAGTTCACACCACCGCATCCTGTACCGGCAGATCGACGGCAAAACCTATTTGTACGCGGTGGCCGGGCAGACGCAGGATTTTCAGACGCTGTTGCTTAGGCGATTGTTTCGACGATGAAACTTGAGGAAGAGGCATGATCGATTCCGATCCCAAAAAGTCCAGAACCCCAAATCCAGATGGAGGAGTCTTCGTATGTCATTTCCTATAAATAGTACTCAATTTGAAGGGTTATTCAGGGATGCGCCAGACTATTTGTCTCTTGTGGTGAAATCTCATTATTCGATAGATCAGCATTTGATTTTAATGCTGCAAGATGCTTTGCCGAAGGCTGACGCACTCGAATTGGGACGTGTTTCGTTTTTGTTGAAGTTTGATTTTGCTGCTGGCATGGGTTTGTTGAGATCTGATTTGAGGCCAATTTTTGCTCTAATAGATACTGTAAGAAATCGGGTTGCACACAATCCGTATGTCGAATTTTCTCCAAAGGAATCTACAGAAATTAAGAACGTACTTTTGTCGAGGGTCTCGCCAGTCGTGCCGGATGACTTCAGGAAAGTAACCGAGGCTCGCAATATTCTGGAAACACTTTTTGCTGTGGGATTTATTAATCTTGAAGTTGCTCGTGAGCGGTTGATTGTCAGGATGGCTGAGTCTCGCATTACCAATCAAATGGTTCACGAGGCTTTGTCCAATAAGCGACCGGTAGAGGAGCCGGATTTATCTGTTCGTGAACGCTTCGAGAAACTGCTGAAGCGATATTTGGACGAGCACTATGGGCGGAGTGTGTCAGCATAACGGGCCTCTGCTAAGCGTTTGTTAGTCTCAAACTCGCTAACAAGAAGGGCTGCCAACGGCAGCCCTTCTTGTTGGTGAACGCAACCTGATCAGTTCGCAAACGCCGCAATCCCGGTAATCGCCCGACCCAGAATCAGCGCATGCACATCGTGCGTGCCTTCGTAGGTGTTGACCACCTCCAGGTTCACCAGGTGGCGGGCGACGCCGAATTCGTCGCTGATGCCGTTGCCGCCCATCATGTCGCGCGCCATGCGGGCGATGTCGAGCGACTTGCCGCAGCTGTTGCGCTTCAGGATGCTGGTGATTTCCACCGCGGCGGTTCCTTCGTCCTTCATGCGGCCCAGGCGCAGGCAGCCTTGCAGGCCGAGGCTGATTTCGGTCAGCATGTCGGCCAGCTTTTTCTGGATCAGCTGGTTGGCGGCGAGCGGGCGGCCGAACTGCTGGCGGTCCAGCACGTACTGGCGGGCGCGGAAGTAGCAGTCTTCTGCGGCGCCCAGCGCGCCCCAGGCGATGCCGTAGCGTGCGCTGTTCAGGCAGGTGAACGGGCCTTTGAGGCCGCGCACGTCGGGGAAGGCGTTTTCTTCCGGCACGAAGACTTCGTCCATGACGATCTCGCCGGTGATGGACGCGCGCAGGCCGACCTTGCTGTGGATGGCGGGGGCGCTCAGGCCTTTGAAGCCTTTTTCGAGGATGAAGCCGCGGATCTGGCCGCCGTCGTCCTTGGCCCAGACCACGAACACATCGGCGATCGGGCTGTTGGTGATCCACATCTTGGCGCCGCTCAGCGAGTAGCCGCCGGGCACGGCCTTGGCGCGGGTGACCATGCTGCCGGGGTCGCTGCCATGGTTGGGTTCGGTCAGGCCGAAGCAGCCGATCCATTCACCGGTGGCCAGCTTGGGCAGGTACTTCTGCTTCTGCGCTTCAGAGCCGAATTCGTTGATCGGCACCATCACCAGCGAGCTCTGCACGCTCATCATGCTGCGGTAGCCGGAGTCCACGCGTTCCACCTCGCGCGCCACCAGGCCGTAGCAGACGTAGTTGAGGCCGCTGCCGCCGTAGGCCTCGGGGATGGTGGGGCCGAGCAGGCCGAGTTCACCCATCTCGCGGAAGATGGCCACGTCGGTTTTCTCGTGGCGGAAGGCCTCGGTGACGCGGGGCAGCAGCTTCTCCTGGCAGTAGGCGCGGGCGGCGTCCTGCACCTGGCGCTCGTCGTCGGTGAGCTGGGCGCTCAGGTGGAACGGGTCTTCCCAGTTGAAGGTGTTTTTGGGGCTGGCCATGGCGTGTCTCCGGGGCGGGTTGGAAGAAGGGTTGGTGCGCGATTGTCGGCGCCTCATGAATAGCTGTCTAATATTGATTGCCGATTGATCAATACACATCGCATATTCATGGAATTCCGCCACCTGCGCTGTTTCACCGTGCTCGCCGAGGAGCTGCACTTTGGCCGCGCGGCACAGCGCCTGGCCATGACGCAACCGCCGCTCTCGCTCAACATCCAGCAGCTCGAAGCCTCGGTGGGCGCGCGCCTGTTCGAGCGCAACAGCCGCGGCGTGGCGCTCACGGCCGCCGGGCTGGCCTTTCTGCCGCGGGCGCAGGCGCTGCTGGAACAAGCCGCCCTGGCAGCGCGCGAGGCGCGCGACGTGGGGCAGGGGCTGGCCGGGCAGTTGCAGATCGGCTTTGCCGGCACCGTGCTCTACCGTGGCCTGCCGCAGGTGCTGCGCGACTTTGCCGCCGCGCACCCCAAACTGCGGCTGGCGCTGCTTGAACTCTCCAGCAGCGAGCAGCTGGTGGAGCTGGTGCACGACCGGCTGGACCTGGGTTTCGTGCACACCACGCGCGTGCCGGCGGGCTTCTCGCAGATCCTGGTGTCGAGCCAGCCGTTCATGGCCTGCCTGCCTTCAGGCCATCCGCTGGCGAACGCAAAAGTCCTGTCGCTCGATCAGCTGAAAGGCGAGGCCTTCGCCATCGTGATGCGCGCCGTCTCGCCCGACTACCACGACCGCATCCTCGCGGCCTGCGCGGACGCGGGTTTCGAGCCGTCGCTGGCCTTCGAATTGCGGCACTGGCTGAGCGTGGTCTCGGTCATCGCGCAGGGGCTCGGCGTGGGCCTGGTGCCCGCCGCGTTGCAGCAGGCCGGCCTGCCCGGCGTGGCCTTCGTGCCGCTGGCCCAGCCGCTCGCGCCCTACGACACGCACTGCCTCTGGCGCACCGGGCGCGACCAGTCGGCGCTGGGGGCATTTCTGGCGGCGGTGCGCGAGGTGGCGGCACGGTGAGGGCCGGGGCAACCCCGGCGGATCATGCAGCGACCGGCTCCTGCTGCCAGCGGAAATCGGCCACGTCTTTCGACGGCGGCGCGCCGAACGAGCGGCGGTACTCTCGGCTGAACTGCGACGGGCTTTCGTAGCCCACGCGAAACGCGGCGGTGGACGCCTCCATGCCTTCGGAGAGCATGAGGCGGCGCGCTTCGGTCAGGCGCAGCTGCTTCTGGTACTGCAGCGGGCTCATGGCCGTCAGCGTCTTGAAATGGTGGTGGAAGGTCGAGAGGCTCATGCCCGATTCGCGGGCCAGTGTCTCGACCCGCAGTGGCTCGGTGAAGCGGGCGTTGAGGCTGGCGATGGCGCGCGCGACCTGGTGGCTCTGGGTGTCCACGGTGGCGATCTGGCGCAGACGCGCACCGGCTTCGCCCGTGAGCAGGCGGTAGTGGATCTCGCGCTTGATCAGCGGCGCCAGCGCCGGGATGTGTTCGGGCTGGTCCAGCAGGGTGAGCAGGCGGTCAAAGGCCTCAAGCAGCGGGGCGGTGATGGCGCCGGTGGTCATGGCGCGGCTGTCGCGGGCCGCGGTCCCTGCGGGCACCGCGGGCGACTCCAGCATCAGCGAGGCGATCTCGCGCCAGTCCAGGCGCAGGGCCACCCCGAGGTACGGCCGCTCGGTGCTGGCCTCGACCACCGCCGACCTCACCGGCAGGTCCATCGACGTGATCAGGTAGCGATCCTCGCCGTAGCACAGGGTCTCGTCGCCCAGCGTGATCCGCTTGCTGCCCTGCACGATCACGGCCACGCAGGGTTCGTAGACGCTGCAGGTGTTCAGGAAGGGCTGGTCGATGCGGATCAGCATCAGTCCCGGAATCTCGGGCGGCATGTGCGGCGAGCTGTCGATCGCCCGCTCCAGCAAGCGCCGGACGATGGACGCGCGCGCGCCGGGCGCGGGTGGGGTGGAGGAAGAATCGGGCATGGCGGGGTGCTGGTGTCAGGTCTGCGGGCCATGGTATCGGCACTTGCCCGTTTGTGCAGCGCGCTCGCAGGATTGGGCAAACATGGCGCAGGTTCAGGCTAACGCCGGGCGGGGCCCCGGGACGACACTGGCGCCCTTCCCGGGGTTGCGGCCACGGGAACCCGCATCCCCGTTCCCCATGTTTCCAGGAGATCCCCCATGACCACCCTGCAAGTCAACGGTCGCGCCCAGCAGCTCGACGTCGATCCCTCCACGCCCGTGCTCTGGGCGCTGCGCGATTCGCTGGGCCTGACCGGCACCAAGTTCGGCTGCGGCGCGGCCCTGTGCGGCGCCTGCACCGTGCACGTCGACGGCCAGGCCGTACGCTCCTGCGTCACGCCCATCAGCAGCGTCGAGGGCAAGAAGATCACCACCATCGAAGCCGTCACCGGGGGAGAAGACCGCGTGGGCCGCGCCGTGCGCGACGCCTGGGTGAAGCACGACGTGGCCCAGTGCGGCTACTGCCAGAGCGGCCAGATCATGAGCGCCACCGCCTTCCTCAAAACGCTGCCCAAGGGCCAACAACCCGCCGCCGCCGACATCGACGCCGCCATGGCCGGCAACGTCTGCCGCTGTGGCACCTACGCCCGCATCCGCGCCGCCGTGGCCGACGCCGCGCGCACCCTGGCCTGAAGGAGCAACCACCATGTTCAATACATCCATGCAAGAACTCCCGCGCGCGCTGCAACTCCTGCTGGCGCGTGATGCCGACACCCCCGCTGTGGCCGAGCTGCCGCGCCGCACCTTTCTCAAGCTGGGCGCGGCCAGCGGTTTTGCGCTGGGCCTGTTCCCGCTGGCCGCGCACAGCCAGGGCGCCGCTGCCCCCGCCGCCCTCAAGCCGGTGGAGATGCCCGGCGCCTTCGTGGCCATCGCGCCCGACGGCACCGTCACCGTCACGGTCAACCGGCTGGAGTTCGGCCAGGGCGTGCAGACCGCGCTGCCCATGATCCTGGCCGAGGAACTGGACGCCGACTGGTCCAAGGTGCGCAGCCAGCTCGGCACCAACGACATGGCCTACGCCGACCCGCTGTTCGGCATGCACCTCACGGGTGGTTCCAATTCGATCAAACACAGCTTCACGCAGTACCGCGAGCTGGGCGCCCGCGCCCGGGCCATGCTGGTGCAGGCGGCTGCCACGCGATGGGGTGTGGACGCTGCGAGCCTGCGCACGGAGAACGGCGCGGTGCTCGGCGCCGGCGGCCGGCGCCTGGGCTACGGCGAGCTGGCCGAAGCCGCGATGGCCCTGCCGGTGCCCGCTAGCGTCACGCTCAAGGACCCGAAGCAGTTCCGCCTGATCGGCCAGCCCACCACGCGGCTGGACGCCGCCGCCAAGAGCAGCGGCCGGCAGGACTTCGGCATCGACGTGCGCCGCCCCGGCCAGCTCACCGCCGTGGTTGCGCGCCCGCCGGTGTTCGGCGCCAGGCTGAAGTCGGTGGACGACACCGCGGCGCGCGCCGTGAAGGGCGTGAAGGCGGTGCTGCGCGTGCCGCTGGACCGCGGTGCCGAGGGCGTGGTGGTGATCGCCGACGGTTACTGGCCGGCCAAGACCGCGCGCGACGCGCTCAAGCTCGAGTGGGACACCAGCACGGTCGAGAAGGTAGACAGCGTCCGCCAGCTGGTGCAGTACCGCGAAATGGCAGGCCAGCCCGGCGCGAAACATTTCGACGCCGACATGGCGCCGCTCGCGAACGCGCCGAAAAAGATCGAGGCCGAGTTCGTGTTTCCCTACCTGGCGCACGCGCCCATGGAGCCGCTGAACTGCACGGTGGAGCTGTCGGAGCAGGGCGCCACGCTCTGGGTCGGCTCGCAGATGCCCGGCCTGGACGGCATGGCCGCCGCGCGCACCCTGGGCCTCAAGCCCGAGCAGGTGAAGGTGCTGGTGCAGTCCGCCGGTGGGGGCTTCGGCCGCCGTGCCATCCCCACCAGCGACTACGTGGTGGAGGCTTGCACCATCGCCAAGGCGGCCCAGGCCGCCGGCCTGCGTGCGCCGGTGCGCACGCTGTGGAGCCGCGAGGACGACATCAAGGGTGGTTACTACCGCCCCATGCACCTGCACCGCGCGCAGGTGGGCTTTGACGCGACCGGCAAGGTGCTGGCCTGGGACCACGTGATCGTGGGCCAGTCCATCCTCGCCGGTTCGCCCTTCGAGGCAATGATGGTCAAAAACGGCGTCGACGCCACCGCCGTGGAGGGCATGCGCGCGCCGTACCCGCTGCCCATGCGGCTGACGGTGCACCACCCCAAGCAGAACGTGCCGGTGCTGTGGTGGCGCAGCGTGGGCAGCACCCACACCGCCTTCGTCATGGAAACGCTGATCGACCAGATCGCCCGCGAGACCAACCAGGACCCGGTGGCCTACCGCATGAAGCTCATGGGCGCCGAGCACCCGCGCCACCGCGCGGCGCTGCAACTGGCGGTGGACCAAAGCGGCTACGGCAAGAAGCCCTTGCCCGGCGGCCGCGCCTGGGGCGTGGCGGTTCACGAGTCTTTCGAGTCGGTGGTGGCCTACGTGGTCGAGGCCTCGGTGAAAGACGGCCAGCCGCTGCTGCACAGGGTCACGGCCGGCGTGCACTGCAATCTCGTGGTGAACCCGCGCACGGTGGAGGCGCAGGTGCAGGGCGCGGCCCTGATGAGCCTGGGCATGTGCCTGCCGGGGGCGGCCATCACGCTCAAGGACGGCGTGATCGAGCAGCAGAACTTTGGTGACTACACGGTGGCGCGGGTGACCGACATGCCGGCCATCAGCGTGCACACCGTGCCCAGCGCCGACCCACCCACCGGCATGGGCGAGCCGGGTCTGCCGCCACTGGCGCCGGCGTTTGCCAACGCCATCAGCCGCCTGACCGGCAAGCCGCTGCGCGCGCTGCCGTTCAAACTCGCCTGAACGCGAAAGGAGTGTGACCATGGAAGACCTGGACACCCAAGTCCTGCGCGCGGCGCAGGCCTGGCACACAGCGGGCCTGCCGGTGTTGCTCGTCACGGTGACCCGCACCTGGGGTTCATCGCCCCGGCCGCCGGGCTCGCTCATGGCCATCAACGGCCGGGGTGAAACCGTGGGTTCGGTCTCGGGCGGCTGCATCGAGGACGACCTGATCCGCCGCGTGCGCGAAGAAGGGCTGGACGCGGTGTGCGCGCAGGGCCGGCCCGCCACGCTGCGCTACGGCATCTCGGCCGACCAGGCGCACCGCTTCGGCCTGCCCTGCGGCGGCACGGTGGAGCTGGTGCTGGAGCCGGTGGCCGCGCACAGCCAGTTGCCGCAGCTGTTGCAGGCCAACCTGGAGCGGCGCAGCACACAGCGCCGGCTGGACCTGCGCAGCGGCGCGGTGGAGCTGCAGCCGGGCCGGCGCGACGGTGTGCCGGAGCTGACCGACGACACGCTGGTCACCCACTTCGGGCCGCGCCACCGGCTGATCGTGATCGGCGCGGGCGACCTTTCGCGCTTCCTGAGCCAGATGGCGCTGAGCCTGAACTTCGAGGTCATCGTCTGCGACCCGCGCGAGGAACAGCGCGCCAGCTGGGCGCTGGACGGCGTGACCCTCAGCCACGAGATGCCGGACGACCTGATCCTGCGCTTGAAGCCCGACGCGCGCACCGCGGTGGTGGCGCTCACGCACGACCCCAAGCTCGATGACCTGGCCCTGATCGACGCGCTGCAGTCCGAGGCCTTCTACGTCGGCGCCATCGGCTCGCGGCGGCACACCGCGCTGCGGCGGGACCGCCTGCGCGAGCACTTCGGTCTGGGCGAGGCCGAGCTGGACGCGCTGCACGGGCCGGCCGGCCTGTACATCGGCAGCAAGACGCCGGCCGAGATCGCCTTGTCCATCATGGCCGAGGTGGTGGCGGCGAAGAACGGCATTCAGCGGGCCGCGCTGGTGCCGGTGGCCGAAGGCAAGGCCGGTGGGGCTGCACCCGCAGACCTGCCGGCCATCTGCCCGGTGTGAATCGATGAGCGCCGCGCCGGGCCGTTCCCAAGCCAGCTCGCACCGCAGCCCGGAGGACGGAGGTACGCCAATGAACCTGCCCGTGCACCCTGGCGTCCCGGTGGCGGCCACCCTCCTGGCGGCCGGTTTGGGCCGTCGACTGGGTGGTGTGCCCAAACCGGCGCTGCTGATCGATGGGGAAAGCCTGTTCGAGCGGCTGGTGCGTGCGCTGCGCCAGTCGGGCATTGAGGCCATCAGCGTCGTGATCGGCCCGTACGCCGACACCCTGCTGGCTTTGGCCCGGCGCTGCGATGTGCAGGCCATCCGGCACAGCGGGCCCGCGGACGAACTGGTGGCCTCACAGCGGCTGGCGGTGCATGAACACCTGCGGCAGCAGCCGGGCGCCGACCTGATGCTGCTCGTGGCGGATCTGCCGCTGCTGGCGGCCGACGACATCCGTCCCCTGCTGCGGGCCTGGGCGCAACGAACCGCGCACGCGCAGGCACAGGTGCCCGTGGTCGGCGGTGTGCGCGGTCATCCGGTGCTGCTGTCCTGGCAGGCCGTGCAGGCGGTCGCCGGGCAGTCCTTGCCCCAGGGGGTGCGTGAGTGGATGCAAGGTTCGATCGATGCGACGCAGATGCTGACGAGCGATCGGGACGCCTACGTCACCGACCTGGACACGCCGGACGACTTGCAGGCGCTGCGGTCCCGTCTGGCGGGCGCCAGCATTGGATGGCCTGAACAACCCTGACGCGGCCGACCCCAGGGGCGGTGGGTGCTTGGAGCTTGTCCCATACTGCGGGCCAAGGAGAATCAACCATGACCCTATCGACCATCGTGCTCGGCGGCGGCTGCTTCTGGTGCACCGAGTCCGTCTACAAGGAAGTGCGCGGCATTACCGACGTCGAGTCCGGCTACAGCAACGGCCAGGCCGAACGGCCGAGTTATGAAGACGTATGCACCGGCCGCACCGGCTGCAACGAAGTCGTGAAGCTCGAGTACGACCCGGCCGTCATCAGCACACGCGAGATCTTGGAGATCTTCTTCGTGATCCACGATCCGACCACGCTCAACCGCCAGGGCAACGACGTGGGCACACAGTACCGCAGCGGCATCTACTTCACCAACGACGAACAGAAGCAGACCGCGCAGGCGCTGCTGGACGAACTGGCGCACGACAAGGCCTTTGACCGCCCGGTCGTGACCGAACTGATGCCGCTGGCCCACTACTGGCCCGCCGAGGACTATCACCAGGACTTCTTCGAGCGCAACCCGCACCAGGGCTACTGCATGGCCGTGGCCGCGCCCAAGGTGGCGAAGTTCCGCAAGACCTTCGCTCGCTTGGCGAAGTAGTTTCGCTTCAGTTCAAGCGCGCCCGCAGCCGGGGCCAGAGGACGATCACAGCCAGGCCGCTGAGCACGAGCAAGGCAGCCCCGAGCTTCCACCCCGGCAGGCTTTCACCCAGCGACAAGGCCGAAGCCCCCATGCCGAACACCGGCACCAGCAGCGCCAGCGGCGCCACGGTGGCGGCCGGGTGGCGGGCCAGCAGCCAGTTCCACACGCCGTAGCCAAAGAGCGTGTTGCCCAGCGCCTGCCAGAGCACGCTGGCCCACACCAGTGGCGTGGCATTGATGACCGCACTCTGCATCAAGGCAGGGCCTTCGATGAACCATGAAATGGCCAGCAGCGGCGGCACCGCGAACACGCTGCTCCAGACCATGAAGTGCAGCATGTTCACCGGCCCGAGCGACTTCACCACCAGGTTCGCGCCGGCCCAGAAAAAGGCGGCCGAGATCACCAAGGCCAGACCCAGCCACGTGACCACGGCGGCGTCCAGGTTCAATGCGATCACGCCCAGCCCGGCCAGCGCCAGCAGCAGGCCCACGATCTGGAAGCCGCGCACGCGCTCGCCCATGAGCAGCAGCGAGAGACCGATGGTGAAGAACACCTGCACCTGCACCACCAGCGAGGCCAGCCCGGGCGATATGTTGCCCTGCATCGCGAGGAACAGCAGGCCGAACTGGCCCACACCGAGCAACACGCCGAACGCGGCGAGCTTGCGCCACGGCGCGGTGGGTCGCGGAATGAACAGCAGCCAGGGCAGGGCAGAAAAGGTGAAGCGCAGCGTGGCAAACAGGAACGGCGGCAGGCCGTCCAGTCCCCAGCGGATGACCACGAAGTTGGTGCCCCAGACGAACACCACTGCGAGGGCGAGCAACAGGTGGTTGAGAGGCAAAGGGGGCTCCGGCGGGTGAAAAGCCCGCCAGTGTAGCCACGTGCCGCCCCGGGGCAGCGCGCCTGCGCGACGCTCAGTGGCCCTGGATGGCCTGGGTGAGCGCGGTGGTGTTGGCGCGCATCATGGCGACGTAGCTCGCGGCCGGGCCTTGGGCGTTGGACAGGGAATCGGAGAACAGCTCGCCCGCGGGCTTGGCGCCGGTCTCGCGGCCGATCTGCGCGATCAGGCGCGGGTCGGAAATGCTCTCGACGAACAGCGCCTTGATCTGCTCCTGCTTGATCTGGCGCACCAGTTGCGCCACGCCCTTGGCAGAGGCTTCGCTGTCGGTGTTGACGCCTTGCGGGGCGAGGAACTTCACGCCGTAGGCATGCGCGTAATAGCCGAACGCGTCGTGCGAGGTGATGATCTTGCGTTGCGTTGCCGGAATCACGGCCCAGGTGGCGCGGATGTCGGTGTCCAGCGCCTTGAGTTGTGCGTTGTAGGCCACCGCGTTGCGCCGGTAGCTGGCGCAGCCGGTGGCGTCGGCCTCGCACAGGCCTTTGACGATGTTGCCCACATAGACCATCGCGTTGGGCACGCTTTGCCAGGCGTGCGGGTCGGTTTCCTCGTGTTGGTGTCCGGCATGTGGTTTTTCACCGGCTTCTTCGGTGTGGATCGCCTGGATGCCCCGGCTGGCCACCACGTGACGGCCCTTGTAGCCGGCCGTGCCCAGCAGGCGGCTCATCCAGCCTTCGAAGCCCAGGCCGTTGGAGAACACGATCTGCGCCTGGCCCACCAGCCTGGCCTGCGAAGGCGTGGGCTGGAACACATGGGCGTCGCTGCCGGGGCCGACCAGCACCTCCACCGCGACGCGGTCCCCGCCGACCTGGCGCACCAGATCGCCGAGGATGCTGAAGCTGGCCACGGCCTTGATGGGGGCCACGGTCTGGGCCAGCAGCGCGGGGCTGAGGGCTGCCGTGGCGAGGCCGATGACGGAAGCGATGAGGTGACGGCGCAGGGAAGTGTTCATGAAAGATCCTTAGGCTTGCAGATGGGACGAGGCGGGACGCTGGTGGCGCAGCGCGCCCTGCGGCGCGAAGAGCAGGGAGAGCAGGTACATCGCGCCGAGGCTGAGCACGATCACCGGGCTGGTGGGCCAGTCGGCGTGGTACGAGATGAGCAGGCCACTCAGGCAGGCCAGCAGGGCGAGCGCGGTGGCCAGCAGCAGCAGGGGGCCGAGGCGGCGCACCCAGAAACGCGCGGTGGCCGCGGGCAGCACCATGATGCCCACCGCCATGAGCGTGCCCAGCGCGTGAAAACCGGCCACGAGGTTGATCACCAGCAGGCCCAGAAAACCGTAGTGCGCCACCGGGCTCCAGCGGCTGACCTGGCGCAGGAAACCCGGGTCCAGACACTCCAGCACCAATGGGCGGTAAAGCAGGGCGAGCGCCACCAGCGTGGTGGCCGAGATGCCGCCGAGCAGCGTGAGCGCCGCGTTGTCCAGTGCGAGCACGGTGCCGAACAGCACGTGCAGCAGGTCCACGCTGTTGCCGCGCACCGAGACAATGAGCACGCCCAGCGCCAGCGACAGCAGGTAGAAGGCGGCGAGGCTGGTGTCTTCGCGCAGCACGGTGTTGCGCGCCACCAGCCCGGAGCCCACGGCCACGGTGAGCCCGGCGGCGATGCCGCCGATGGTCATGGCGGTGAGCGAGAGGCCGCTCACCAGGTAGCCGATGGCGGCGCCCGGCAGGATGGCGTGGGCCATGGCATCCCCGGTCAGGCTCATGCGCCGCAGCATCAGGAACACGCCCACGGGCGCGGCGCTCAGCGAGAGCGCCACACAGCCGAGCAGCGCGTCGCGCATGAAGCCGAATTCGGCAAACGGGCCGAGCAGCGGGTTGCCCACCAGCCAGGCCATGAGCGGTGAAACGGCGATGTCGTTCATGTGAACGCCTCCGCTGCATGGGTGTGGGGGTGCGTGTCCGGCGTCGCCGCGCAGAGCGGCGCTTCGTCGTCGAACGCCTCGTGCATGCGCTGGGCGCGTGCCCAGTGCGCATCGGTCAACACCTCGGCGGTGGGGCCGCAGGCCACCAGCTCGCGCGCCAGCAGCAGGGTGAGCGGGAAGTGCGCGCGCACCTGCGCCAGATCGTGCAGCACCACGATCACCGTCTTGCCCTGGCGGTGCCAGCGGTGCAGCAGGGCCAGCAGGTCGCTGGTGGTGCGGTTGTCCACCGCGGCAAAGGGCTCGTCGAGCAGCACGACCGGTGCGTCCTGCAGGATCAGGCGGGCAAACAGCGCGCGCTGCAGCTGGCCACCGGAGAGAGCGTCCAGGCTGCGTTGTTCAAAGCCCGTGAGCCCGACGGCGGCCAGTGCTTCGGCACACAGGCGTCGGTGTTCGGCGGTGAAGAGCCCGAACGCGCCGACGTGGTGCCACAGGCCCAGGGCCACCATGTCGCGCACGGTGACGGGGAAGCTGCGGTCGAGCTCGCTGCGCTGCGGCAGCCAGGCGATGCGCGGCCCGGTCAGCCCGTGCAGCGTGCCGCTGATGGGATGCAGCTCACCGGCCAGCGCCTTGATGAGCGTGGACTTGCCCGCGCCGTTGGGGCCGACCAGGGCCAGCAGCGAACCCGGCGCGATGCGCAGGCTCACGTGGTGCACGGCCGGGTGGCGGTCGTAGCCGAGCGTGAGATCGTGCAGTTCGATCGCCGGGACAGCGGATGGGGATGGGGGTTTGTGCATGGAGGGCGGGCGTAAACTATCGCAACTGAATTGCAGTAACGACGATATTAACGCAACTTTGTTGCAATAATGAAGCCATGCCCGTGTCCACACGCCCGCCGAAAGAACCCGCCCTGGTGCCTGCCGAGATCCAGGCCCGCCTGGAGCGCGCGGGCCTGCGACGCACCCTGGCCACACGCGCCGTGCTGGGCCTGTTCCTGGCGAATCCGCAAGGCACGCTGAGCCACGCGCAGGCGCTGGCCTCGCTCACCGCACGCGGGCTGGACATCAACCGCGTCACGCTCTACCGCCTGCTGGACCGGCTGGCCGCCTGCGGCGCACTGCAGCGCCACGCCAACGACGACGCCCGCACCTGGCGCTACGGCCTGGCCGACACCGACGAGGGCCTGGCGCCGCGCTTTGAGTGCGACGCCTGCCATCGCCAGTTCCGCCTGACCGAGGCCAGCGAGCCGACGCGCGCCGTGGCTACCGATCTGTTCCGCACCCTGGCCAGCCTGGGCCACCAGGGCCAGCGGGTGGATGTGGCGATCCACGGCACCTGCGCGAGCTGCTTGCCGCAGGAGCCGGCTGCGTGATCCACACCCGCGACCTGGCCTGCCGGTTTGCCGACGGCAGGACGATTCACTTCGCCGATGTCGATGTGCCCCAGGGCGGCACGCTGTTGCTGCGCGGGCCGTCGGGCAGCGGCAAGTCCACCTGGCTGGCGCTGGCCGCGGGCCTGCTCTCGACCGCGGGCGGCGAGATGGCGGTGGCCGGGCAATCGGTGGGCGCGTTGGCGCCCGCCGCGCGCGACGCCTGGCGAGCCCGGACCATCGGCTTTCTGCCGCAGCGCCTGCTGCTGAGCGAAGCGCTCACGGTGGCGGGCAACCTGGGCCTGGTGTTTTTCGCCGCCGGGTTGCCGCAGGACAAGGTGGCGATACACCACACGCTGGATGCACTCGGTGTGGCGAACCAGGCCGCGCGCAAGCCGGCACAGCTCTCGGGCGGCGAGGCGCAGCGCGTGGCGCTGGCACGCGCGCTGCTGTTGCGCCCGCGCGTAATCCTGGCCGACGAGCCCACCGCCAGCCTGGACGATGCCGCCTGTGCCGCCGCGCTCACGCTGCTTCGCCAGCGCGCCCAGGCCGCGGGTGCCACGCTGGTGATCGCGACGCACGACGCGCGCGTGCTGCAGGCTGTGCCAGGCGCTCAGGTGCTGGCCATGGGGGGCGACGCATGAACGTGTGCTCGCTCTCCTGGCGTTACCTGTGGTCGCGTCCGCTGGCTTCGGCGCTGAACCTGCTGCTGCTCACGCTGGGGCTGGCGTCGATGGCTTTTGTGTTGATCGCGCAGGACCAGATTGACCACGCCTTCGAGCGCGATCTGGCCGGCATCGACGTGGTGGTGGGTGCCAAGGGCAGCCCGCTGCAGCTGATCCTGGCGGGCGTGTTCCACATGGACGTGCCGCCGGGCAATGTGCCGCTGGCCGAGGTGCAGGCGCTCGCCACGCACCCGCAGGTGGCACAGGTGATCCCGCTGAGTCTGGGCGACAGCGTGGCGGGCTTCCGCATCGTTGGAACCAGCGCCGACTACCCGGCGCACTACGGCGCCACGCTGGCGCAGGGCGCGCTGTGGAGTGCGCCCATGCAGGCGGTGCTGGGCGCACAGGTGGCGCAGGCCACCGGGCTGCCGTTGGGCCAGCGTTTCACCGGCGCACATGGTCTGGGCGGTGGTGGCCACGAACACGCCGACATGCCCTACACCGTGGTGGGCGTTCTCGCGCCCTGCGCCTGCGTGCTGGACCGGCTGGTGCTCACCGACACGGCCTCGGTCTGGAACGTGCACGAGGGGCTGGCGCCGGGCGAGTTTCAGAGCCTGTCGGCCGAAGACCGTGAAGCTATTCGAGCCGAGCGCGAGGTGACTCTGGCGCTGGTGCGCTACAACACGCCGATGGCGGCGATCAGTTTTCCGCGCTACATCAACGCCACCACGAAGATGCAGGCCGCCGCACCGGCGATGGAGATCACGCGCCTGCTCTCCATGTTGGGCGTGGGCACGCGGGTGCTGCAGGGCATGGGAGCCGTGTTGCTGCTGGTGGCGGCGCTCTCGGTGTTCATCGCGCTGTGGAGCGCGGTGCGCGAGCGCCGGGCCGACATCGCCATGCTGCGCTTGCTGGGCGCTCCACCGGTCAAGGTGGGCGCCTTGCTGCTGTGTGAAGCACTCTGGCTGGCGCTGCTCGCCAGCGCGCTGGGCCTGCTGGCCGCGCAGGGCCTGTCCGCTCTGGTGGGCTGGTGGTGGATGGCCGACCAGGGCCTGGCCATCAGTGGCTGGCACTGGCCGACCGCGCTGGCCGGCATGCCCGTGGCGGCCCTGGGGGTGGCGCTGGTCGCGGCTGCGGTGCCGGCGGTGAGCGCCTACCGCACGGATGTACTGTCTCTTTTGCAAACGAGGTAAACCGGATGAAAAAACACCTGCTCTCGCTGTTTCTGGCCCTGCTCGCCACGGCCGCTTTCGCTCAACACGCCGACAAGGAAACCCAGGAAGACATCGCACGCCACCGCGCCATGGCCGCGGCGCACGAAGGCGCGGCCAAGTGCCTGGCGTCGGGCAAGAAAGAAGACGTGTGCATGGCGGAACTTCAGGCCGCCTGCAAGGGTCTGGCGATTGGCAAGTACTGTGGGATGCGGCACAGTCACTGAGCACACCCCCATCGCGTGCTCGCTGCGCCCCGAATTGCCGCCTCAAGCGGTAGTTCGCTTAGCCGCTCAGCCCCTCGAGGGGCAACGCTGGCGGCCCGGCGAAGCCGGTTCCGCGGCGTTCTCGGCTGGAGACACTTCGTTGACATGAATCACCTCTCTCGTTCTTTGATCACTGTGTCTTTTTGCGGAGCAGCTGCCGTTTTCGCGCAGACCCTGTCGTCCCCGTTGGGGTCGCCGCCTGCTTCCGCCCCGGCAGGTGCGCCGTCGGCTGTGCCGCACGGCCAAGGCGCGGGGGTGCACAGTCCGCTGAGCCCGTTCGCGCCGCTCAAACCACGCACCGACGTGGTGGCCTGGTCGGTGTTGACGGATGTGAAAACCAGAATCCAGAACCGGCGCATCGTGCCGGTGTACCCGGCCGCGGTGACGGCGCTGGACCAGAAGACGATCCGCCTGCAGGGCTTCATGATGCCGCTGGGTCCGGGCGAGCAGCAGCGCCATTTCCTGCTCGCTTCCGTGCCGCTGACGTGTGCGTTCTGCACGCCCGGCGGACCGGAGAGCATGGTCGAAGTGCGCACCGTGAAACCGGTGCAGTACAGCCAGGCCGCGGTGGTGGTCGAAGGAAAATTCCATGTGCTGCAGAACGATCCAGCCGGGCTGTACTACCGTTTCACCGAGGCCGCGGGTGTGAAGTGAACGGCCAACTCCGAAAGCCCCTGGCCTGTGGGCACGCGCACCGCGGCGATACCATCGCCCGGTGAACATCACCGCCCACCCCGTCGTCGCTTCGCTCACCCCGGTCTTCCTGCTCATTGGCCTGGGCTACCTGGCCGGGCGATTGCAGTGGATCCGCGAGGGCGCGGTGAAAGACCTGTCCAACCTGGTGTTCCTGCTGCTGATCCCGGCGCTGCTGTTCCGCACCATGAGCGCGGTCAACGTGCAGGCGCTGGACCTGCGGCCGCTGGCGGCCTACTTCCCGGTGGCGCTGGGCTTGCTGGGCGCTTCGATCGCCTGGCGCGGTTTCAACCGCGGCAGCGTGGTGATGGCGGTGGGCGGCGTGTTTTCCAACATGGTCATGATCGGCATCACGCTGGTGGAACTGGCCTACGGCAAGGCGGCGCTGGTGACGCTGCTGACCCTGGTGTCGGTGCACGCGCTGATCCTGCTCACGGTGAGCTCGGTGGTGCTGGAACTGGTGGTGGCGCGCGAAGCCCGCGAGGGTGGCGAGCGCGTGCCGCATGTGCTGGAGACGGCGTGGGCGGCCTTCAAAGGCGCGCTGATCCACCCGATTCCGTTGCCCATCATCAGCGGCCTGCTGTTCGCGCAGACAGGCTGGACGCTGCCCACGGTGGTGGACAAGCCGCTGCAGCTGCTGGGCAGCGCGTTCGGCCCCATCGCGCTGGTGCTGGTCGGTGTGACGCTGGCGCGCACGCCGCTGGGCGGACACCTGCGCCAGGCACTCTGGATCACGGCGTCGAAGAATCTGCTCTTGCCGCTGCTGGTCGGGCTGGCAGCCTGGACACTGGGTATCACAGGCCTGCCGCTCACCGTGATGGTGGTGGCTGCCGCGCTGCCGATGGGCGCCAACGTGTTTCTGTTTGCCCAGCGCTACGAAGTGGCGCAGGAACTCACCACGGCAGCGATGGGCCTGTCCACCGTGCTGGCCTTGTTCACGCTGAGTCTGGTCATGCTGGTCATGTCGTACTTGAACTGACCCCCGCCGCGCTGCGCGCTATTGGCTTATTTTTCGGGCTTCTTCGATCTGGTACTCGAAGTAGCGCTGGATGCCAAACGCGAGGCTGCCCATGAAGGCCACGGTACCGACCAGCAGCGCCAGCACCAGCGCGCCGATGGTGAGCCAGTTGGTGCCGCCCGCCACCGCTTCGGCGTCCAGGCCGGGGTTGAACCAGCTGTTCCATTGCGCGCGGTCGCTCAGTGCGTAGACGATGCCGGCGAGGCAGCTGGTGGCGATGCTCGCGCCCAGGAACGGAATCAGCACCCAGGCCAGCTTGTCGTCCTGCCCCAGTTCCTGCACCCGCTCCACGCCCCACCAGCCCAATGCCGCAGCGATGGGGTGCAGCCAGCCGATCCAGTCGCCCAGGCCACGCAGGTAGAAACGGTGCAGACCCATGCTGCCGCCGAGCACGGCGAGCCAGACGGTGAGCGTCTTGTTGCGTGCGCGGGCGGTCATGCCGCGCCTTCGCCGGGCTCGGGCGGGGTGCTGTCGCCCGCGCCCAGGCTGCGCTGCATGAGCACGATGTCAAGCCAGCGGCCGAACTTCCAGCCGCAGGATGGCACCACGCCGACCTGCTCGAAACCGAGTGCGCGGTGCACACCGACAGAGCCGGCGTTGGCCGAGTCGCCAATCACCGCCATGACCCGGCGCACGCCGGCGCGCTCGAAACTCGCCAGCAGCTCGGCCAGCAGGGCGCGGCCCAGGCCCTTTCCCGCGGCTTCCGGCGCCAGGTAGATCGAGTCCTCCACCGAGAAACGGTAGGCTGGGCGCGGCTTGAACCAGTTGCCATAGGCGAAGCCGAGCACCTGACCGCCTTCTTCGGCCACCAGCCAGGGCAGGCCCTTGGACAGCACATCGGCGCGCCGCGCCGTCATGTCGGCGAGCGAGGGCGGGGTGGTTTCGAATGTGCCGGTGCCGGTCAGCACGTGGTGGCCGTAGATGCGGGTGATGGCGTCGAGATCTTCGTCGCGGCTGGGTCGGATGAGGGGCATGTCGTGAGGGAGGGCGAATGGTTGGGGATGATGCGCTGATGGGGGTACCACACGGGCTATAATCGCGGGTTTTGTGGTGTTTCGCTGGCCGGGTGGTCAGTCGTGTGTCTCAGGCGCTGCAATGAATGGGGTTTATTCAGCCAAAAAAACCCACTGAAGTCCCGATTTTGGGGCTTCTCCATCCGAAGGATAAATCATGGTCGTCATCCGACTCTCCCGCGGCGGTTCCAAATCGCGCCCGTTCTACAACATCGTGGTTGCCGACAAGCGCAACCGCCGCGATGGCCGCTTCATCGAGCGCATCGGCTTCTACAACCCGCTGGCCCGCGGTGGTGAAGAGCCCCTGCGCGTCGCCATGGACCGCCTGACCTACTGGACCAGCGTCGGCGCCGAGCCGTCGGACACCGTGTCCCGCCTGGTCAAGCAAGCCGCCGCCAAGGTCGTGCCCGCCTGATGGGCCTGGCCGGCCCGCACAGGGCTGGCCGGTTTGCCTCTTTCCTGCATGTCCAACAGCCCGTTCGCCACCGCGTCCCTGCCGGACGACGCCATCGAACTGGGCCGCATCCAGGAAGCCTGGGGCATCAAAGGCTGGGTTCGCATCCTGCCGCACAGCGCCGACACTTCGGCGCTGTTTGAATCGTCCGAATGGTTTCTCCAGCCGCCCGAAGCCCGCTTCGCACGCGGCTTTTCGGCGTTTGCGGGCGGTGTCCGGGTGAAAGTGGCCGAGATCAAGGCCCACTCCGACGGCATCGTGGCCCGGATCGAAGGGCTGGACGACCGCAACGGCGCCGAAGCGCTCAAGGGCGTGCGCATCTACCTGCCGCGCAGTGCGTTCCCGGCCACACCCGAAGGCGAGTACTACTGGGTCGACCTGATCGGTCTCACCGTGGTCAACCGCGATGGCGTGCACCTGGGCGTGGTGCGCGACCTCATGCCCACCGGACCCAACTCGGTGCTGGTGATGGAATACACCGAAATGGTGGATGGCAAGGAACAGAGCGCCGAGCGCATGATTCCCTTCGTGGCCGCCTACATCGACGACGTCGATCTCAAAGCCCGTCGCATCACGGCCGACTGGGGTATCGACTACTGACCCCCCCTGCGCCGCTTTGCGGCTTCCCCCTGGGGGACAACGCCTTAGGCCCGGCGAAGCCGGATCCTCGGCGTTTGCTGGGTTGGACCGGGGCGCGCCGCCATCCCTTGGGTCGCAGAGACCTCGACAACTGAATTCACAGCACGCTCGCGAGCGAGGTGTCTTGCCCAGCGGGCGCCGAGGATCCGGCTTTGCCGGTCAAAGGGCGCCGTCCCCCTTGGGGGGGAAGCCGTGCAGCGGCGCAGGGGGGTGACAATACCCCCATGCGCTTTGACGTCATCACCCTGTTTCCCGAGCTGTTCGAGCCGTTTTTCAAGAGCGGCATCACCCGCCGTGCGTTCGAGTCGAAACAGGTGGATGTGCGTCTGTGGAACCCGCGTGATTTCGCCGAGGGCAATTACCGCCGCGTGGACGACCGGCCGTTTGGCGGTGGCCCTGGCATGGTCATGATGGCCGAGCCGCTCTGGCAGTGCCTGCAGGCCATCCGTGCCGACCGGGCCGAACCCGGCGAAAAACGCGCTCCGGTGGTGTTGTTTTCGCCTATCGGCCAGCGTCTGGACCATGCGGGCGCTACACAGTGGGCCGCCAGCACCGGCGCGGTGCTGGTGTGCGGCCGCTACGAGGGCATCGATCAGCGTTTCATCGACGCCTGTGTCGATCAGCAGATCAGCCTGGGTGACTTTGTGCTCTCAGGTGGCGAGATCGCTGCGCTGGCTTTGCTGGATTCGGTGGCGCGTCTCATGCCGGGCGTGCTGGGCGATGTGGGCAGCCACCAGCAGGACAGCTTCAATCCGGCGCTGGACGGTCTGCTCGACAGCCCGCACCACACCCGGCCCGAGGTCTGGAACGGCCCGCAGGGACCGATGGCCGTTCCTGACGTGCTGCAGGGTGGGCACCACGAGCGCATCGCGCGCTACCGGCGCGAGCAGAGCCTGGCGCTCACCGCCCGCCTGCGGCCCGAGCTGCTCGAGGAGGCGAGGGCGACTGGTCGCCTCAGCAAAGCTGACGAGGCTTTTCTGAGACAGCCAAAAAGGCTATAATCCAAGGCTTTTCGATCCTCTGACCGGCCGCCATGACCGGGCCAGCCCGCAGCCAGCGCCGATTCGTCAGTGCCAGCTGGACAGGGCTTTTGCCGGATTCGTGGCCTTTAGTGCAGCGCGGGCATGATCGTGAAAACAGGAAACCATGAACCTCATCCAGACCCTTGAGCAAGAAGAAATTGCTCGCCTTGGCAAGACCATTCCCGCCTTCGCGCCTGGCGATACCGTGATCGTCAGCGTCAACGTGATCGAAGGCACGCGCAAGCGCCTCCAGGCTTACGAAGGCGTGGTGATCGCCCGTCGCAACCGTGGCCTGAACTCCAACTTCATCGTGCGCAAGATTTCCAACGGTGAAGGCGTCGAGCGTACGTTCCCGCTGTACAGCCCGCTGATCGCCAAGATCGAAGTCAAGCGCCGTGGTGACGTGCGCCGCGCCAAGCTGTACTACCTGCGCGAGCGCAGCGGCAAGTCGGCACGTATCAAGGAAAAGCTGGGCGCTTGATCGGCGACCGCTTCCCTTCGCAAAAAGCCGCTCCCTGGAGCGGCTTTTTTGTGCCCGCTGGGGCTGTTCCTGGCGGGACGATCGGTTGCACGCCTTGTGTCCTATGCTCGCACCACCATGTCTCAAACATTGCCTGTTTTTGATCCGCGCCTGATTCCGGTGGTGCCCAGCGCATCCCGTGAAAACTTGCTGCCCGCCCGGGCCGATCACCTGACCGAGCAAGGCTTGCGCGAACGGTTTTCCCGGCCGCCCGTCTGGACGCCCGAGTTGTGGCGCGAGGTGAAATTTGCCGACCGGGCGCCCGCGCAGGCGGCGGTCTTGCTGCCACTGGTGATGCACGCGCGGCCAACCCTGTTGCTGACCCAGCGCACGGCCCACCTGTCCACCCATTCGGGCCAGATTGCGTTTCCCGGGGGCAAGCTGGATGCGACGGACGCCGACGCCACGGCTGCGGCCTTGCGCGAGACCTTTGAAGAGATCGGCTTGCCCCCGGAACGGGTGGAGGTGCTGGGCAGCCTGCCTGTTTATGTGACGGGCACCTCGTACATCGTGACGCCCGTGGTGGGCCTGGTGCAACCCGGCTTCACCCTGCAGCCCAACCCGCACGAGGTGGACGATGTGTTCGAGGTGCCGCTCGACTTCCTCATGAACCCGGCACACCACCGCAGGCACGCCCTGGAATGGGAGGGCGTGGTGCGCGAGTGGTACTCGATGCCCTATCAGGACGGCGAGCACGAGCGCTTCATCTGGGGGGCCACCGCCGGCATGTTGCGCAACTTCTACCGGCTGCTCAGCGCCTGACGCCTGGTGCCGGAAGGGTCGCCGCGCTGAATGTGGTGCCCGCTGGGTGGCAGCCACCCGCACGCGGGACCAGACACTATCATTGACCCATGAGTTTCTTCGCCATCCTGATCGCTTTCCTGCTGGAACAGGCGCGCCCGCTCGCCTACGACAACCCGGTGCATTCGGGCTTGCGTGCCTGGGCGCGGCTGGTGCGCCGCAACCTCGATGCCGGGCAGAGTGCCCACGGCTGGCTGGCCTGGCTGCTGGCCGCGGGGGTGCCGGCGCTGCTCGCGGGCCTGGTGTACTGGGGGCTCTGGACGTTCAGCACGGTGCTGGCCTTTGCGTGGCTGGTGGCGGTGCTGTACGTGATGGTCGGGTTCCGGCAGTTCAGCCACCACTTCACCGACATCCGCCAGGCGTTGGAGACAGGAAACGACACGGAAGCCCGCGAGAAGCTGGCCGCCTGGCTGCGGGTGGATGCGGCCAGCCTGCCGCGCGCCGAGCTGCTGCGCCAGGTCATCGAGCACTCGGTGCTGGCGGCCCACCGCCATGTGTTTGGCGTGCTGGCCTGTTTTGTGATCTTCTGGGTGCTGGGGCTGGGGCCGTCGGGGGCGGTGTTCTACCGCATGGCCGAATACCTGGCGCGCAACTGGCGCGCCCGACCCGATGGCACGCCCAGCGCCGCCCTGCAGCAGGCTGCTGCTGTCGCATGGGCCTGGGTGGACTACCTGCCCGCGCGCGCCACGGCACTGGGTTTCGCCATCGTGGGCAATTTCGAAGAGGCGGTGGCCAGCTGGCGCGATGAGTCCGACCGCTTTGCGCACGGGAACGACGGCGTGTTGCTGGCGGCCACGTCGGGCGCGCTCGGTGTGCGGCTGGCGCAGCTCGCCGAGGTCGATGGCGTGGTCGAAGCCGTGGAGGGCAGTTCCAGAGCCGAACCCCAGATCGCCCATCTGGCGAGCGCCGTGGGTCTGGTGTGGCGCAGCGTGGTGCTGTGGATGTTGCTGCTGGCGCTGCTGACGCTGGCCCGCTTGATTGGATGAGCTGTTGGGCGAGCCACAGTTTCATCTCGAAGCTGCGCGATTTGCGCCGCACGACATGGTCCAACCGGGGACACCGCCGGGCCGGCTTTGCCGGACGGCTGGTGTCGCCCCCGTGAGGGGGTAGCGCGAAGCGCTGCGGGGGCGGTATTTCTCAGTAGCTGCGGCGGGCTGAGAGTTCGGCGAACAGTTCGCCGTAGATCCGGTAGCGGTTGTCGCCGATGCTTTTTTCTTTGCTCGCGCGGCCCGCGTCTTCGACGCCCATCACCTGATCGCGCACCGCGCAGCCTGGTTCGTGCAGGTGCGTGCAGTTGTAGAAGCGGCAATGGCCGAGCGTGGCGCGCAGGTCGGGCATGAAGTGCGCGAGCTGCATAGGTTCGATGTGGTTGAGGCCGAATTCCTGAAACCCCGGGGAATCGATCAGGGCGGTGCAACGCGTCTCGTCCACCCAGTACCAGGTGGTGCTGGTGGTGGTGTGCTTGCCGGAGTTGAGCGCGCGCGAGATTTCACCGGTCAGCGCCTTGGCGTGTGGCACGAGCCGGTTGACCAGCGTGCTTTTGCCCACGCCCGAAGGACCGAGCACGAGCGTGGTCTTGCCCGCCAGGTGTTGCTCCAGTTCGATCAGACCGAGCTCGTTTTCTGCAGCGGTCTGGCCTTTGAGGCGCAGGGGCAGGACCTCGCAGCCCATGCGCCGGTAGCTCTCCAGCCGTTCCCACGCCTGGTCAAAGCCGGGCTGCAGATCGCTCTTGTTGAGCACGATCAGCACCGGAATGCCCTCGGCTTCGGCGGCGATCAGCGAGCGTGCCAGCTGGCGCTCGGAGAACTCCGGGTCGGCGGCGATCAACACCAGGATCTGGTCGAGGTTGGCGGCAAACGACTTGGTGCGCATCTCATCCTGCCGGTAGAACAGGTTGCGGCGGGGTTCCACGCGTTCGATGCTGCCCTCGTCCCCGGTGGCCTGCCAGGCCACCCGGTCGCCAACCACCACGGCGTTCTTTTTGCCCCGGGGATGGCAGATGCGCCGTGTGCCATCGGGGCTCTCCACCAGGCAATGCCGCCCGAAGGCGGCGACCACCAGACCGGGCTGCAGAGCGTCGGCTGCGGGGGTGGCGGGTTGTTTGCTCAAGGCGTGGGTCCGGTGGCGGGGAGGGAGTGCATTCAGTCTTTCAGCAGCGCGTCGACCGCGGCGGCGCAGAAAAAATCGCTCACCGAGATGCCGCCCACGTCGTGTGTGTTGAAGCGCACGGTGCAGCGTCCAAAGCCGAGCGCGAGATCGGGGTGGTGGTCTTCCCGGTGCGCGATCCAGGCCACGGCGTTGACGAAGGCCATGGTGTCGTGGAAGTCGGGGAAGGTGTAGGTCTTCTCCAGCGCCCCGTCGATCAGTTTCCAGCCCTGGGCCGCGTCGCCATTGAGCTGGGTGAGCTGGGTCACGACCGCGGTGGCGGACAGGGCTTGCCGGTTCTGGTGGATGGGGTTCATGGGCCTTGGGGACAACAATGTGGATCAGGCCGGGGTGCCGGTGGCGCGCAGGCGGGCGATGCGTTCGCTCGCGGGCGGATGGGAGTAGTAGAAGCGCGCGAACACGGGGTCGGGCGTGAGGGTGCTGGCGTTGTCCTTGTAGAGCTTGAGCAGCGCACTGGCGAGGTCCTGGCCATTGGTTTGCGCCATGGCGTAGGCGTCGGCCTCAAACTCGTGGCTGCGCGACATGCGCGCCATCAGCGGCGACAGGAAATAGGTGAACAGCGGCACCACCATCATGAAGAGCAGCAGCGCGAGGGCGTTGTTGGGCGCATCCAGCGACGGGATGACCCCCAGGCCGGTGTAGAACCAGATCTGGCCCGACACCCAGCCCAGCAGGGCAAAACCCAGCAGGCTCAGGGCGAACATGAGCACGATGCGTTTGAGAATGTGGCGGCGTTTGTAGTGACCCAGTTCGTGGGCGAGCACGGCGTCGATCTCGGCCGGGTTGAGTTGCTGCAGCAGGGTGTCAAAGAACACCACGCGCTTGGCGGCACCAAAGCCGGTGAAGTAGGCGTTGGCGTGGGCGCTGCGCTTGCTGCCGTCCATGACGAACAGGCCTTTGGCGGCAAAGCCACAGCGCTGCATGAGCGCGTTGACCCGGGTCTTGAGGGTTTCGTCCTGCAGCGGCTCGAACTTGTTGAACAGCGGGGCGATGAGGGTGGGGTAGAGCACCAGCGCCAGCAGGTTGAAGGCCATCCAGACACCCCAGGCCCACACCCACCAGCTCGCGCCCGCGGCACCCATGAGCCACAGCACCAGCGCGGCGATGGGCAGGCCCACGAGCGCACCCACTAGCGCGCCCTTGAGCAGGTCGCCCAGCCAGAGCGAGAGCGTCATCTTGTTGAAGCCGAAGCGCTCTTCGATGCGGAAGGTGGACCACCAGGCGAGCGGCAGCCCGATCAGGCCACCGATCAAAGAAAACGCGGCCAGCAGGGTGAGCTGTTGCACCATTCCACCACCGAGCGCCGCGAGCAGGGTCTGGTTCAGCCAGTCGAGTCCGCCCAGCAGCGTCCATCCCAACAGCATGGCGGCTTCCAGGGCTGTGTCCAGCAGGCCGAAACGGGCTTTGGTGATGGTGTAGTCGGCCGCTTTCTGGTGGGCTTCGGGTGTGATGGTCTGGGCAAAGGCGGCCGGTACGGTGGCGCGGTGCCGGGCCACGTGCCGGATCTGCCGGCTGGCCAGCACGGTGCGCGTGATCAGACCGGCCACGAGCAGGGCGCAGAAAACGAGGGAAAGCATCAGGGCGGGGGATTCCATGGGGGGAGTCTATCCAACACCGCATGCACATGGTGCCGGGAGGGATGGCCCGGACGGGCTTGCTGGCGGGGCGGACAGGCCAATCGGTGAAAATCGGCGGCATGACCGAACACACCACCCCTTCGTTGCCGGCCGCAGAACTTGCCGCGCCGAGCGATACCCCTGTCCTGATCAAGAGTGACCAGAATCTGGTCTGGCTCGATTGCGAGATGAGCGGGCTCGACCCCGAAAAAGAGCGCCTGCTGGAGATTGCGGTCGTCATCACCGGGCCGCAACTCACGCCACGCGTGGAAGGGCCGGTGCTGGTGATCCACCAGAGCGATGCGGTGCTGAACGCCATGGACAACTGGAACAAGGGCACACACGGCAAGAGCGGCCTGATCGACAAGGTGCGCGCCAGCACCGTGGATGAGGAGCAGGCGCAGGCCGAACTGCTGGCCTTCATCGCCCGCTACGTGCCGAAGAACAGCTCGCCCATGTGCGGCAACACCATCAGCCAGGACCGCCGTTTCCTGGTGAAGTACATGCCCAGGCTGGAGGCGTATTTCCACTACCGTTGCCTGGACGTGAGCACGCTCAAGGAGCTGGCCAAGCGCTGGCGCCCGGCGGTGTACGACAGCTTCAAGAAACACCAGAAGCACACGGCGCTGGCCGATGTGCACGAGTCGATCGACGAGCTGGTGCACTACCGCACGCATTTCCTGCGCTGAGCGGCGCGCCGTTTTCACCCGAATTCCGCCCGCACGCCGGGCTTTGACGGCCTTGCTCGGCGCCCTGGGCCGTCAGGTCGACATGTCAAAATCGTGTCATTCACGAGATATTTTCATGACAAAAAAATCCCGCTCCAGCTTCGTCACCCGCCACATGGACGTGTTGCAACTGGGCTCCGCCATCGGCTTTCTGCTCCTGGTGGGCCTCTACGCATCGCTCACGGGCGCCAACGTGCTGGGGCTGTCCAGCACGGCGGTCTGGCTGCTGATCATCTCGGCCGTGGTCGGTGGCTACATGGCCATGAACATCGGCGCCAACGACGTGGCCAACAACATGGGCCCCGCCGTGGGCTCGGGCGCCATGACGATGGGCTGGGCGATCGTGGTGGCCGCCATCTTTGAAGCCATGGGCGCGATCGTGGCCGGCGGTGAGGTGGTGGGCACCATCAAGGGCGGCATCATCGACAGCAAGCAGATCACCGATGCGACGCTGTTCGCCTGGGTGATGTTTTCAGCCTTGCTGGCCGGGGCGCTGTGGCTGCACCTGGCCACGGCCATCGGAGCGCCGGTGTCGACCACGCACTCCATCATTGGTGCGGTCATGGGCGCGGGCATTGCGGCCGGCGGCTGGGGGCTGGTGAACTGGGGCACCATCGGTTCGATCGTGGTGAGCTGGGTGGTGTCACCCTTGATGGGCGGCGCCATCGCTGCGGCCTTTCTCTACCTGATCAAGCGCAGCATCACCTACCGCAACGAAATGACCGAGGCAGCCACCCGCACGGTGCCCTGGCTGATTGCGGTGATGGCCTGGGCTTTTGGCACCTACATGCTGCTCAAGGGCCTGGGGCAACTGGTGAAGGTCCCGTTCTGGATGGCGTTGTCGCTGGGCGCGGTTCTGAGTGCCCTGGTCTGGGCGGCGGTGCGCCGGCCCGTTGCCCGACTGGCCTTGCGGCAAGACAACAGCAAAGATGGCGTGAACAAGTTGTTCACCTGGCCTCTGGTGTGCTCGGCGGCTCTGCTGAGTTTTGCGCACGGTGCCAACGACGTGGCGAACGCGGTCGGTCCGCTGGCGGCGATCTATGAAGCGGTGAAGGCGGGGGCCATTGCCACCAAGGCCGCGACGCCCCTGTGGGTCATGCTGCTGGGCGCGCTCGGACTGGCGGTGGGTCTGGCGCTCTATGGTGCCAAGCTGATCCGCACCGTGGGCAAGGAGATCACCGAACTGGACAACATGCGGGCCTATTCCATCGCGATGGCCGCCACCTTGACCGTGATCGCGGCATCGCAGGTGGGCATGCCGGTCTCGACCACCCACATCACCATCGGCGCCGTGTTCGGCGTGGGCTTCCTGCGCGAACTGCTGAAGGTGAACTACGCCAAGATGGAAGCGGTGGTTTTTGCCGGCCACCAGGGCGAAGACCGGGTCGAGGTCGAGGCGTACCTTCAGCGTTTTGAAGCGGCCGAAGTGCAGGAGAAAAAACGCATGCTGGCCGACATGAAGCGCCGAGCGAAGCTGCATGAAACGGCTGAAGGTGCAGTGTTTGCCAAGAAGGAGCAGAAGGCGCTGAAGAAGGCCTACAAGAAGGAGCTGGTCAAACGCTCAGCGGTACTGCGGATCGTGGCCGCCTGGATCATCACCGTGCCGGCCACTGCGGTGCTCGCGGCCATCCTGTTCCACCTCGTTGCTGCCGTGCTGGGTTGATGTTTTGAAATATTTCTAGGGTTATCCCTGAAAACCTGCGATAATTGCAGGCTGCGCAGGAAACTGTGCTGATTTGTGCATCTGCCTCTCACACCAGGCCTCCCGATACTTGCGCTGGCTTTTCCCTTCCCAGGAAGGTGATCTGCCTGCACGCCACGGAACACTCCGCTGGCGCCACGGAAGAGGCCATTCGCTCCCGGTGTCATCTGCTTTAGAGCAGGACCCCGAGCGCGTTGACCGTTTGATGGTTGATGTTTTGTAACCACGAACGGATCAAGCGCCCTGGAGCGCCCGCCCATGAGGCGGGCATCATCCTTGTGCTTTTTTCGATCAATTGCGCTGTATCTGCGCAAGGACGAACATGAGCGACTCTTTTGAAGCCCGCGGCGATTTCTCGCCCGAAATGATTTCCAACGAATCCGATAACCTGCTGGACCAGCCGGTTGTTCTGGAGACCCCTGACGTGCCCACGGAGCCCAATGGCTTCGAGTTGCTGGGTCTGGCACCCGAACTCGTGCAGGCCTGTGCCGACCTCGGCTATGTGCAGCCGACGCAGGTGCAAAACAACGTGGTGCCCAAGGCCATGCTCGGCGAAGGCGAAAAGCGCTTTGCCGACCTGATGGTCTCCAGCCAGACCGGCAGCGGCAAAACGGCGGCTTTCCTGCTGCCCGTGCTGCACACCCTGCTGCAGCAACAGGCCCAGGCCGAAGCCAACGAAAAAGCCGAGTTCGAGCAGAGCGTCGCCGACGCCCTGGCCCGCGGCGAAGTGGCTCCGAAGCGCGCCAAGCGCAAGGACCCGACCAACCCGCGCAACTTCAAGGCCGCTACCCCCGGCGCCCTGATCCTGTGCCCGACGCGCGAACTCGCCCAGCAGGTGGCCAACGATGCCATCGACCTGGTGCGCCATTGCCGTGGCCTGCGCATCGCCAACGTGGTGGGCGGCATGCCATACCAGCTGCAGATCGCCAAGCTGCAGAACGCCGACCTCGTGGTCGCCACGCCCGGCCGCTTGCTGGACCTGCAACGCTCGCAGCAGATCAAGCTCGACCAGGTGCAGTTCCTGGTGGTGGACGAAGCCGACCGCATGCTGGACCTCGGTTTTGCCGACGACCTGGCCGATGTCAACGACATGACCAGCCAGCGCCGCCAGACCATGATGTTCAGCGCCACCTTTGCGCCGCGCATCCAGCAGCTCGCCATGCGCGTGATGCACGATGGCGGCAAGCACGTGCAGAAGGTTCAGATCGACAGCCCGCAGGAACAACACGCCAACATCAAGCAGGTGCTGTTCTGGGCCGACAACGCCGACCACAAGCGCAAGCTGCTGGACCACTGGCTGCGTGACACCGGTATCAACCAGGCGATCGTGTTCTGCAGCACGCAGATCGAATGTGATGGTCTGGCCACCGACCTGCAACAGTCCAACTTTGCCGCCGTCGCGCTGCACGGTGCGCTCAGCCAGGGCATCCGCAACCGCCGTCTGATGGCTTTGCGTGGCGGTCAGGTGCAGATTCTGGTGGCCACCGATGTGGCTGCGCGCGGTATCGACGTGCCCACCATCACCCACGTGTTCAACTTCGGTCTTCCCATGAAGGCCGAGGACTACACCCACCGCATCGGTCGCACCGGCCGTGCCGGCCGTGACGGCCTGGCCGTGACCTTTGCCGAGCTGCGCGATCGCCGCAAGATCGGTGACATCGAAGCCTTTACGCGTCAGCGCATTGCGGTGGAAACCGTCACCGGCCTCGAGCCGCGCCAGCGTGCCCCCATGGCCGAGCCCTTTGGTCGCGGCGGCCCTGGCCGTCCGGCCGGTCGTGGCGGCAACGAGCGTTATGCCGAGCGCCGTGGCCCGGCCCGCGGCCCACGCTTCGAAGGTCGCAGCGAAGCCCCGCGTTTTGAAGGCCGTGGTGATGCACCGCGCTTCGAAGGCCGTGGCGAACAAGGCCGTTTCGACAACCGCGCCGAACCGGCACGTTTCGAGAACCGCGGTGGCCCGCGTCCCGAAGGTCGGTTTGACAACCGTTCGGACAGCCGTCCGGCAGCCCCGAGCCGTGGTTTTGGTGATCGTGGCGCCCCGTCGCGTCCCGCTGGCAAACCCAGTGGCTTTGGCAGCTTCGGCCGCAGCGACGCCGGTGGTGACCGTTTCAGCGACCGTGGCAACTCCGAACGCACGGCCATGCGCGGTGGCGAATTCGCCCCGCGCCGCAGCGAAGGCGGCACGGCACGTCCGGTGGCGCGTCGTCAGCCACGCTGATCGACTGTTTCTAAAAAGGGCGCACCAGACGCCCAACAAAAAAGCCGGGTTTTGACCCGGCTTTTTTTTTTCGCGTGAATACCGCTGCGAGCGGAGCCCAAGTGACGCTATTTCGCCTTGAAGATCAGGGGTGCGAGTTGTTCGACGTAGTAAGTGGCCGCACCGGTGGACAAATGACCGTAGTCATACGAGAGCGGTTGGGTGGAATCCTCGGACATGCGGGTCAGGCAGCCCTGCTCGTTGCAGAAAAAATCCATGCCGGAAATGAACTCGATGTTCATCTTCTGTGCCCGCGCCCGCATGCTCGCGGTGGCGGCACGGACGCCGGGATCCAGGAACTCGTCTTTCAACCGCATCGGAGGCCGCTTCATGGGCGGACCCTTTTTCCATTCCTCCAGCAGGATCTGGGGCAGTTGCTTTTTCCAGTACGGTACTGCGCCGAGCATGATGATCCGCGGGACGCCGGCCTTCTTGATTTCTGCCACGGTGGCTTCGAGGTTTCTCAGATCGTAGCGTTTGTTGTGCCACCAGGAATAGAGGATCACCACATCGGGTTTGACATCCCGGATGGCCTGGATATTGGCCTCGTTGAGACTTTTGCAGAGGGGGCGGGGTTCGATGCCGAGCACGGACGGGCAAATGGCGGCCGCACGCTCGCCCAGGCCGAAGCTGTACTTGCCACCCTCTTGCAGTGCCTTGAAGCCGGGATACAGCGAACCGGCGTGGGAATCGCCCCAGAGAAACACCAGCGGACGCTTCTTCTCGATGCAGAAGTCCTTGTAGTGGGAGGCCGGTAGTCTGAAGTCCAGCGTGCAGTCGCCGTCGCGCCATCCCTCGACGACGGCGGTTTTCCCACCCTTGGACATCATGTTGCGCACGATTTCCGGGAAGCGCTGCTCAAAGCCATCGCGCTGGTAGGTGGCGTAGCCGGACCCCGCCATGGCCGTCATGCCGGCACACAGCGTGCCGATCACGACTTTGCGGTTCCATCGGCCGAAGCGGATCGGTTTCTCCACGAGCTGGAAGGTGAGCCAGGCCAACAGCACGCTCAGGGCGATCCAGCCCATCTGGGTTTGCCAATGCGGCAGTTCACCCGCCTGGATATGGGCAAACGAAAGCAGCGGCCAGTGCCAGAGGTACAGCGGGTAGCTGATCAGGCCGATCCAGACAAAAGGTTTGCTGGCCAGGACATGGCGGTTGAACCAGGCCCTGGGGCCGGCGGCGATCAGCAGCACCGTGCCCAGGGTCGGCAACAGGGCCCACCAGCCCGGAAAGTGGCGTTCGGGGTGGATGGTGAGCAACACGATGACCAGCAACGCCAGGCCGGTCCACGACCACAGGTTGTTGCGCCAGTGCCGCTCGGTCACGCTGTCTTCCTCGGTGGACACCTGGTTGCGGAAGATGGATTTCCAGCCCACACGGTGCACATGCATGGCCGCCAGCATGGCGCCGACCATCAGTTCCCAGAAACGCGAGACCGGGTTGTAGAAGGCGGCGGTGGGTGAGGACCTGACCAGGGCCAGGTTGATCAGGAACGAAACCACCAGCAAGGCGAATATCCAGCGCAGCGCATTCATGCGCCAGCGGTGGAGGGCGAACAGTGTGAGTGGCCAGAAGATGTAAAACTGCTCCTCAATCGCCAGTGACCAGAGGTGCAGCAGGGGTTTGTTGGCGGAATCCGCATCAAAGTAGCCCGCCTCGCCCCAGAAGGCAAAGTTGGAGATGAAGGTGCTGCCCGCAAAAATGTGTTTGCCCACCTGTTTGTAGTCAACCGGCAGCAGCTGGTACCAGCCCATCACCAGCACCGTGGCCAGCACAAGGAACAAGGCCGGGAAGATGCGTTTGATGCGGCGCACATAAAAATCCGCAAACCCGAAGTGCTGTTTCTTCAATCCGCCCAGAATGATCGAGCTGATCAGGTAGCCGGAAATCACGAAGAAGATGTCCACCCCGATGAATCCCCCCCGGATGTGTTCGGGGAAAGCGTGGTGCAGCACCACCGAGACCACCGCAATCGCGCGCAAGCCATCGATGTCGGGGCGGTATTGGGAGCTGTGGGGATCAGAAGACATGGAGGGAAGACAGGCCGCGCAGCGCGCGGCGATTCATGAGCAGAAAAGGCAGCCTCCCGCGAACGGAGGCCGCGGCGGTCAGGCGTAGAGCTTGCGTGCGATGCCCAGCGCGAGCGTGTCCGGCAGCTCGACATCGTCGAAGCTCAAGGTCTGGCCGGCCAGCACCGGTCGGGTGATCACGGCATTCTGGATCATGCCGATGGGCACATGGTTCGGCACGTCCTGGATACGGGCCGCTTCGCCGCGCACCTGGAAACCGCCGATGGCGCGGTCGATCCGTGTGCCGGCGGGCAGGTCAGTTTTGGCAATGCCCACGATGGAAACCGTCGGGGCGATGGAATTGTTGAGCAGCACGCCACCACCGTTGATGACACGGCGCACGGTCTTGATGATTTCGTACTGGCAGAGGTGGAACGGGCGAACCAGCACGTAATAGGGACCATCGCCCAGCTTGAGGTAGTTCAGCGCTTTCCATTCCGACTTGTCGTGCGTCCCGACAACAAAGACGCCGGCGTTTCCGGGCGAGAGCACATAGTCGGAAATGGCCTGTCCGCGTTCGGCCGCGGTGCGGGCCAGTTCAATGGCCGCTTTGGTGACATCCGCCGACTTCGGACCTTCCATGCCCTGCCGGGTGATGGTACCGCCAAAGCCGTTGGCCACCAGCGCCTGCTCGATCTGGATCTTGGTCCCATCGGTGAACGAGGTCGTCTGCTCGACGCTGATGCCCTGTTTGCCCGCCCAATAGGCCATTTCTTCAGGGGTCGGGTGGTGGTTGAGGAAGCCTTTCATGTTGCCGTAGACCAGGGGCTTGAAACCCATCATCACGGCTTCTTCGCGCAAGGCTGCAATGGAGCCGGGCTGGTCGCCCTCGGCTTCGGTCAACAGGCCCTTGTCGGCAAACCAGGAACCGGTGGTGACATGAAACTCCGAATTCATGGTCACGACCGGCTTGCCGGCGCGCAGCGCGGTGTCGATGACATCGGTGGCGTGCAGCACGTCGCCGCTGCACTCCACGATCATGTCGCACTTGTCGAGCAATTCCTGAACCGAACGGGTGAGCCGCTCGGGAAAGGGGAAGCCTTCGGTGTTGTCGGGGGTACGGCGTGTCAATACGGCGGCAATGTCCAGGTCCGGGGCATGGTTGTGCACCAGGCGCGCGAAACCGCTGGCGATGAACCCGGTACCCACCAGGCCGATTCGGTGCTTGTTCAAGCTGTTCATGGAAGTCCTGACCGTTGAGTCGCTATGTATTGATGGGATGGGGCCGCACAAGCCATGGTTCCATGGCTCCCTGCAGGCCGGGAAAAAGACTGGGGGATTTCCTGGCCTTACACGCAGTAGCGCAGACGTCGGGCCGGGCTGGCGGCGTCCAGCCCCTGGTCTTGCGGGGTGTAGCCCGAAACCAGCTCGACCAGCAGCGCCTTGGTGCTTTCGACGTCGTTGCTGGCGAGCAGGTTCTCCAGCTCTTGGAGTTTGTCCTGCAACAGCGGCCAGGCAAGGAATTCTTCATGCGCCTTCATGATGCGCGGGTGTGATGTGGGGCGCGGATCGTTGCCGATCAGCAGCTCTTCGTAGAGCTTCTCGCCAGGCCTCAGGCCGGTGATCTCGATCGCGATGTCGCCATCGGGGTTTTCTTCGTCCCTGACGGTCAGGCCCGAGAGTTCAATCATCCGCAGGGCCAGGTCCATGATCTTCACAGGGTCGCCCATGTCCAGCACAAACACATCGCCGCCCTTGGCCATGGCACCGGCTTGGATCACCAGTTGGGCAGCCTCGGGGATGGTCATGAAGTAGCGTGTGATGTCGCGGTGGGTCAGCGTGATGGCACCCCCGTCTCGGATCTGGCGCCGGAACTTCGGCACCACCGAACCCGATGAGCCCAGCACGTTGCCAAACCGGACCATCGAAAACCGGGTGTGAGGCGCGGTGGAGGCGAGGGCCTGCAAAGCCATTTCGGCCAGGCGCTTGCTGGCCCCCATGATGTTGGTCGGACGCACGGCCTTGTCGGTGCTGATCAGCACGAAGTCGGTGACGCCATGCTCCACCGCGATCCGGGCGGTGGTCAGCGTGCCCAGGGTGTTGTTCTTGATGCCCTCGATCGGGTTGTGTTCCACCAGCGGAACGTGTTTGTAGGCCGCGGCGTGGTAGATCGTGTCCGGCTTCCAGCTGGCCATGACATCCCGCAGACGATCGGCATCCCGCACCGATGCCAGAACAGGCACGAGCAGGGTGGTGTCGTCGGCGAGCTTGTCTTCAAGCTCTTGCTGGATCTCGTACAGAGCGAATTCGCTTTGTTCCAGCAGGATGAGCGTGGCAGGGGCCATGCCCAGAATCTGCCGGCAGAGCTCCCCCCCGATGGAGCCGCCGGCACCTGTCACCAGAACGACCTTGTCGGTGATGTTCTTGCCCAGCAGGATGTGGTTGGGGCTGACGGGTTCGCGCCCCAGAAGGTCGTCAATATCGAGTTCGCGCAGGTCGGAGATGCTGACCATGCCCTGCGCCAACTCACTCACGGCGGGCAAGGTACGCACCTGCACGTGGGCATCGAGCATCTGCGCGATGAGTTCGTTGCGGCGGTGCCGGCTCACGGATGGCAGGGCCAGCAACACGGTACTGACCTGGAGCGAATTGACGAGGCCCTGCAGATCTGCCGGGCTGTAGATGGACAGGCCATTGAGCACGTGACCGTGCAGGCGGTCATCGTCATCCAGAAAGCCCACCACACGCATCTCGTGACTGTTGGCCATGGCCGCGGCCAACTGCCGGCCGGCATTGCCAGCGCCATAGATCAGCACACGGGGCAGCGCAACCAGCTTGAGTTGATTGCGGTAGAGGCCTCCGAGCCAGAAGCGCGCCAGCATGCGCGAGGCTCCGACCAGCAGCAGCAGCAGCATGGGTTGTATGAGCCCCACGGTACGCGGCACGCCATTCACACCAAAAGCCGTGAAGACCGTGGCATAGAGCAGCCCGTAGACAGCGATCGCCTTGATCATGGTCATCAGCGCTGTCAGTCCCGAGTAGCGGAAGATCGCGCGGTAAAACCCGTTCACGACAAAAATCGGCAGGGCCACGACCAGCGACCCACCGACCGCCCACAAGGGTTGCCAGAAGCCGTCACCGGAGAGTTTGACCCACTCACCCAGGCGAAGGTAATAAGCCAGCCACACGGTGATCACGCACAGCGAGGCGTCCACGCTCAGCACGATGACGCGCTTGGCACGCCGCGGCATGGCGAGTATGGGCAAGGCGAAACGGTTCAGCATCGGAGGGTTCCTGACTTCAGTGGGTGACGCCATCACGGCGCAGCACGCGCCACGCGGTCAAGAACATGATTTTGAGGTCCAGCCCGAAGGAGTGCGTCCGCAAGTATTCGGCGTCCAGGCGAACCTTCTCGGGAATCGGCAGTTCGTCCCGCCCGTTGATTTGTGCCCATCCGGTCAGACCCGGAACCAGCCGGTCGATGCCGTTGTGGGTGCGCAATTCAATCAGATCGTCCTGGTTGTACAGGGCTGGACGTGGGCCGACGAAACTCATCTCACCCTTGAGGATGTTCCACAGTTGCGGCAATTCGTCGAGGCTTGTTTTGCGCAAGAAAGACCCCATCGGTGTCAGGCAGGCCTGCGGATTGGGCAACAGATGGGTGGCCACGGCGGGGGTGTCCACTCTCATGCTGCGAAACTTGGGCATGCGGAAAATGCGGTTGTGCTGGCCAACACGGTCACTCCAGTACAGGGCGGGTCCAGGCGACGTCCAGCGCACAAGCAGGGCGATGACCCCGATCGGCAGCAGCAACAGCAGACCCAGACAGGCCGCCAGCATAAAGTCGAAAGCCCGCTTCATCTGGTGAAACCCTGCACGGTGAGCCTCAAACCCTGCTGCAATGTCAAACGGGGCGACCAGTCCAAAACTTCTCTAGTATGCCCGATGTCCACCTGCAAGGACCCGATCAGGCGCTCAATCTGGTGTGCCCGACCCGTCAGACGACCTGCCCAGCGTAGCCAGCTGACCGGAACCGGCAGCAGCCGGGGCGGTCGTCCCATGGCCGCGGCCAGTTGCCGCACCAGATCGGGGGTGGAAACATCCTGATCGTCCGAGGCGAGGAAGGTCTGTCCGGGGGCGTCGGGGTGTCGGGTGCACAACTGCAACAGGTCGGTCAGGTTGCCCAGGGCCAGCAGGGAGCGCTGGTTGTTTACCTGCCCGAATGGCAGGGGCAGACCGCGCGCCACCGCTTGCATCAGGCGCAGGAAATTGGCTTTGACACCCGGGCCGTGCACCAGTGGCGGACGGACCACCACGACTTCCAGCCCGGTGGGCTTTGAAACGGCCCACAAGGCCTGCTCGGCTTCCCATTTGGAGCGACCGTAGGCGTCCTCCGGTGCCGGGGGCGTCAGGTTGTTGAAACGCAGGCCCGGCGCGGTCTGCTCGCCGAGCACCTTGAGCGAACTCAGAAACACCAGTCTTCGGACACCGGCGTGCGCCGCTGAGCGGGCCAGACGGCGCGTGCCTTCCACGTTCACCCGCCGAAACGCGGCCAGAGGATCTGCCTCGGTGTCTTGCATCACATGGACGCGCGCAGCGCAGTGGACGATGCAGCTGACCCCCTGCAAGGCAGCGGCCCAGTCGGTGTCGGCGCCGATGTCGCCGATCACGCGGGCCTGGGGCAGGCGCGCATCGGGTGAACGAACCAGGGCCCGGAACGGCACACCTTGATCGGCCAGGGCCTGGCAGAGCGCACGACCGACAAAGCCGCTGGCACCGGTCACGGCGATCAAGCCCGCCCCCCGGCTGCGAGGCGAACGGCGCCGCTTTTGCCCAGGCTGAGAGCCAGCCAGCTTTCCATCACGGCAACCACCGGGATCAGGAGGGCTGCGGTGACCGCCAGAACCACGAGACCCAGGCCCACGCTGGCCTCGATCTCCCGGATCGGCATCGACAACACACCGGCGAGCACCACCTTGACCGATTTGATGATCAGCATGTGAATCAGCATGATGGACAGGCTGTAGCGTCCGATCCAGGCCAGGAAACGCCCCTTGCTTCCCAGCAGCTGAACAAACGCCAAGACCATGAACAGCCCGCTGAACGCGAACAGGAAAAAGAGTGCGGGGTGACCCAGCCGGGTGTCTGCCATGGTCACGAAGCCGTTGATCTGGCTGAACAGGCTGATGAGCAGGCAAATGGCCAACCCGGCCCAGCGCCAGCCGGCAGACGGCCAGCCCGACCTGGCGAGACCCTGGAACGCCACGCCCGTTTCGAAGAACACCAGGCCGACCAGGGCCGGACCGAGGCTGAACGGCAGCTTAAAGTGCGGAGCCACGGCATGGGCGGCCGCGGCCAGCAGCAAGGCGATGAACATCCGCAGAGCGAAGGAAGAGGTCAGGCGCCGGAGCAGATGGCCGATCATCAGGGTGCAGAACAAGGCGATGACAAACCAGACCGGTGTGTTGACCAGATGGCCGTCACCCAGCGATCCGTAAAAAATGCCGAGGAAGGGCGTGAGCAGGCCATGGTTGAACTGCTCCAGTTTCAGTCCCGAACGGGCCGCAGCCCAGTAACCCGCGAGGTAAAAAAGGTAGCCCAGTGCGGCGTAGCACAGGTAGGGCACCAGCAGGGTTCGGAACTTTTTGCGGAAGAAGGCCGGGAGGGCAGGCGGGTCAAAACGGTAGGTCAGACCGGCAATGAAGAAAAACAGCGGAACGTGAAAGGCGTAGATGAAGACGTAGAGCGGCGAAGGCTCCGCTACCGAATAAATGTGGCCGATCACGATCAGCACGATGCCCAGCCCCTTGGCCGCATCAATCCAGTCTATGCGTGGACCCGTGCGGGGTTCGTCGACGGGACGGGCTACAGGCTGCATTGTTGTGGTGAACTGGTCAGGCAGCCGCCGCGCTCAGCGCAGCGCATCCCGGTTCTGCAAGGTCATCGAGCGGATCTCTTCGAGCAGCTTGCGGTTGGCGGAGAGCAGATCGGCCACGAAGGCAATCAGGATGGTTTGAAAACCGATGACCATCAGCGAGCTCGCCAGAATCAGGGATTGCACATGGCCGTCGTAACCGTTGTCCGTCGTCAACCATTTGTAGACAAAGCGCATCCCGATCAGGAACCCCAGACCAAAGAGGGTGATGCCGATCGAAGCGAAGAAACGGAACGGCCGGTAGATGACGAAGACGCGGATGATGGTGACGATGCTGCGCCGGATGTACGAAGAAATACTCTTGACCAGTCGGGACGGGCGCAGGTCGCCGTTGACCCGGATGGGCACCGACGTGATGGCCATGTTTTTCTGGCCCGCCTGGATGATGGTTTCCAGGGTATAGGTGTAGTCACTGAACACGGTGAGCTTCTGGGCTGCAGCCCGGCTCATGGCCCGGAAGCCGCTTGGTGCGTCCGGGATGCTGGTCTTGCTGGCCACCCGCACGACCCAGCTCCCCAGCTTTTGCAACAACTTCTTGATCGGGCTGAAGTGTTCGATCGCCTGGATAGGGCGGGCACCGATCACGATGTCGGCTTTGCCGTTGACGATGGGGGCCGTCAACAGAGGGATGTCGTCGGCCTCGTACTGGTTGTCGGCATCGGTGTTGACGATCACGTCGGCGCCGTGCTCCAGGCAGGCTTGCAGTCCGTTCATGAAACCACGCGCCAGACCCTGGTTGCGCGTGTGCCGGACCACATGGTCGACACCATGACTCAGCGCGACCTTGACCGTGTCGTCGGTGCTGCCATCGTCAATGATCAGCCACTCAACGCTGTCGAAGCCGGGGACTTGTCGCGGCAGCGCTGACAGGGCAATGCCCAGGGTTTCGGCTTCGTTGTAGCAAGGGATCTGGATGATGAGTTTCAAGGTTTCGCCTCTATGGTTCGGCTGTCACGATTGTGAAATCAAGAAGAGACAGTCGGGTGATCTGATATCACTCTTCCCGTGTGGGGGTGCGGATTGTTCTGGAAGTATCGTTTCCCTTGTGCTGTATTGGATATAGCAGCTTGATTCAGGGATTCCACCAGATCATTTGTAAAGCACCCGTTCTTGTCTGCGGCGTCAATGGACGGTTTCATGGCGATTGCCATTTCCCATTCTGCTTCGTTCAGGCAATAGGGTCTGATGTCAAAAATTGGATAGGGCTTGCAACTGAACTCCGGATGCAGCGAGATAAAGGTGCTGAAGAGTCGCTCAATGATGAATGGTAGAAATGACGCCTTGTTCGAGTGATAGGTGTCCTGCATCACCTGCATTGCAGCCGGATGATCAGGTTGCTGCTGGAGAAATTCGGCTATTGGAATCAGAATGCCGCCAACATAGGCATCCCAGAATTTCTCATTGGCAGCCCAGAAGTTTGAAAAGGCCAGAAATCGTTCGTCGTGCCGGGGCATACGGTCAATTTTCCAAGGAATGCCGACCGCATCCATCAGGCTTTGGGCCGCCTGTATCAATCCTGGATGCCAGGGCTCTCCCTGGGTCCAAACGTTGTATGCCAGGTACCGGACCTGGGGGAATGGATTGAAGAAACAAACATCAACTTCTTCATGGGACCGGCAAAAGTCGAAAAACTGGGAGGTTCGAATCTTTGATTTTAGTGGGAACTTGGGTGAAAAAATGCCACAGCGTCCAAGACCACGGTGACGCCCTTGTCGGTAGAAGTCAACATATATCCTGAACTCGCGCCAGGCAAAGTCATTGTTGGCCAAAGGGAGAGGCAGGAAGAGGGGTTCGACCTGTTGTTGGCCGACCGCGTAGAGTGGCTCATAAATCCGGAGCATGTGCGCAGCCATGGTCAACCGAAAGTCTGAACGAGGGCCGCGGCGCTCGTGCGAACATGGTGCCGGCTCATGATGTCATCAAAGGCGGCCACGCGAATGCGCTGGCGCAGGTTCAGATCAAACGCCAGATGCTCAAGCGCTCGGGACCAGTCATTCAGGCTGTTCTCCACCAGAATGCCCGTTTCCATGTTGGTGATACAGCGCGTGTAGATGGGTGATGCCGAGTAGATGCCAGGAATGCCCGCGGCCCCATAGTTCAGGTACTTGAAGGGGTTCTTGCAGGCGTTGAAATCCGATGCGGCTGCGTCCTCACCGGCGCCCAGCGGTGTGATGGAAAACGCATAGCTGCCCGAGATGAGTGAATGCATGTACTGCTCATAGGGCATTCGGTTGGTGAAATGCAGGAAGGGCAACGAAATGATTTCGGGAAACGGGTCACCGTAGAAATCAAGAACAAACTGGGGGTGCTTGAGAAAGAAAACCTGCAGGGCCGTCAGCAGCAGTTCCTTGGAACTCTCCAGCTTGATGAGGTCGGCATTCGTGAACACGATCCTGTTCGGAATGGCCTCCTTGCTGATGGTCGGCAACCCCGAGGCAGCGTACTTCTCGACCCACATGCCGTTGGGCACATAGTGCGTGACCGGCACATGGGTGCGGATCTTCTCCTGCAGGCGACGGTTGGCGACCGTCACCACATGACAGTTCTCCAGGATGTCCAGAATAAGGCCGGTCTTGTCGTTTTTCGCCCGTCCACCGCTGTATTCAGGAAAGGAAAATATCCAGTCGTCAATGTCATAGACGAGGCGCTTGCCCAACTGGCGACCATATTGGGTGAGCTGCAGTGCGGCGGTTGAGGAATGCTTGCTGAGAATGATCACATCGGCCCAACGCACACCATTGTTCGCTGCCGGGTCGCTTTCCGAGATGGAGGCGTAGTCAATCTGACCCCGGTCCTGCAAGTAGTCCAGCAATTCCGTCACTCGGGCTGCCACCGACAAGGAAGGAACGCCGGGAGCCACGTGCGATTCACGCTGCAAGGCGAGGACGCGGACCTTGCTCATGCAGGGACCCCGATCAGTGTCTTGGCCGCAGACTCGGGTAACTGGGAAAACAGCACCAGTTTGCCCGCGTCGTCGCCCGACGCATAGTCGATCACACTCAGGCTGGCATTGCGCGCGATGAGGCTGGGAAAACGCTCCATGGGGATGCCCAGGGCGTGTTGCAGCAGGCAGGCGATGGGTCCGGCGTGCGTCACGGCCACGACCGTACCCGTGCATTGCTCCTGGATATCCTGGAGCCAGGCCAGCACACGCCGATTCAGCTCCGCGTGTGTCTCACCATCCGGGTAGCGGTTCAGGTGATTGGCGTAGAAGTCAGGTTGCTGAACGAGGAAATCGGGCAGACGAATGTCGGCCACCGACCCCGCGTGGGTTTCGCCCAGGCGGGGGTCCACTTGGAAGTATGCATCTGGAAACAGGATGCGGGCGCTGTGTTGCGCCCTGAGCCACTGGCTGGTGAAAAAGTGCTTGGCCTGGAAGTCAATGCGCTCCAGGAAGCGGCGCGTTTGATCCACCTGCTCGATACCAGCCGGGGACAGGTCGTCCAGTGGCGTGCCCGTCACCAGCCCCTTCAGATTGGCCACGGATAGGCCGTGTCGCACCAGCACCAGTCTCATGCCGCGATGTCCGCCAGTATGTGGACCAGCCGTTCGATCGACTCGTCGGCGCAATACGGCACCAGGTGCTGCGACAAGGCCTGCGAGCCAGGCTCCCTGGTCAGCGAGACATCGATCGCGTTGCGAATGGAGTCCAGGCTGTTCGGGTCGCAGTACTGCACCAGGTCGCCAAAATGCTCTCTTGACCAAGCTGAATCGCTGAGCACCAGTTGACAGCCGGCCAGACCGGCCTCGATGGCCGAAAGCCCGGGAGGTTCGTGTGAGCACTCGATGAACAGGCGGGATTCGCGTAATGCCGATCGCATCAGCTCGGAACGGGCCGGCAAGGCTTCAATAAACAGCACATCGTTCCCGCCCTCCTCTTGACACGTTTTGTAGTACTGGGAGTCGCGATGTCCACCAATGAGAACGAGCTTGATGTCCCTGCCCTTGAGGGCCCGGATCACCGACAGCTGGTTCTTGTTGGGCTCGATGATGCCGACACCGATCACATACCGCTCCAGTCCGTAGAGTGCAGGAAACAGGCCCGCAGGTGCCGGTTTCTGATACACCGGATCGGCCTGAGCGATGACCCGGCGGATCTTGTCGGCGGGCAGCTCGAACTGGCTGGAAAACATGGTTTGCTCAGCCGACGACTTGAAGATCACCACGTTGGCCAGGTCGGTGTAGGCGCGCACCATCTGACCGATGTCGTTGGCAGGCCGGTTGAGCCAGAGATTCGGCCACAGCGCGATGGGTTTGCCCTGATCGTGGATGTATCGGAGCAGATCCAGACCCCCACCATGCACCGAAAAGTGCAGCACCACGTCATAGCTCTCCAGGCCACGGGACAAGGGCCCGTAGATGTCGGCGATCATGCCGTGGCGCTTGAGCTTCTCCGAAATGGAGAAAATTTCGAACTCTCCACCCGCCTTCTTGAGATAGGCGTGGTGGTAGGTGGTCAGAAGAACGCGAGGAGGCGACATGTTATAGGTATCAATGCGCGACCACGCGATCAGCGCCTGGCCGGTGGTCGTGAATCGCGGGGTCGCCTGGAGCGGTGCCAAAAGTCGTTCCAGGAGCGGAATCCAGATGTCGACAGAAGCTTTGGCGGATCAGCGCTGATGCGCTCACATGGGTCGATTTTACCAGTTCGTCGCGAGCCCCCAGATCGTTCGGAACCCTGTGCTGCTGACCAGTAGCCTCACCGGCGATTGAGAACGCCGGAACCGCATCCCCGACTGCGGCTGTTCCCTGTCTGGCTAGGACAGGCATGCCAAGTGCATGGCATCAAGGACAGCCACGCATAACCTCTTGCCGGGCCTGTAGGTGCATGTGTCGCAATGCTTCAAACATCTCGTGGACCATACTCTTGACGGCAATCAAGGTTGTGAATTGGTTGGGTTGCTTTCTGGTATTGAATTGTCTTGAATCACTCTGCCAGTGTGCGGATGTGGATGGATTGAAAAGTGTTCTTTAGCAGCCTTTGTATCGTCGCAAACCAGCTCCCACATCGTTTTCAGCAATTCCTCGGAAAAAAACCCGGCTTGATCCGCAGCATCGATCGTGGGCATGATTTCCAACAGGCTGGTTTTTTCATACTCCGAAAGGCAATAGTCCAGGGTATTTTTCAGGGGGTATGCTTGCGCTTTGATATCAGGGGAGAAAGACAAGAAGGTGCTGAACAGACGCTCGATGATGAAGGGCAAAAATGGGGCAGGGTCGGAGTGGAACGTCTGACGCGTCACCGCTTGGGCCGCCGGATGTTCGGGACTGCTTTCCAAGAACTGCGCGATGGGTTCGAGGATTTGCCCCACATATCTATTCCAGAATTTTTCTGATCCTACCCAGAAATTGGAATAAGCAAGTGTATCTTCGGCCTGGCGCGGGACGGTGTTCAATTGCCATGATACGCCGCAGGCGTCCAAAAGGTTCTGAGCGCATGTGGTCAGGCCAGGATGGTTTGCCTCGCCTTGCATCCAGACATTGTAGGATCGATAACGGATATGCGGAAATGGGTTGATAAAACAGACATCTGCTGATTTGTGTTTGTGACAAAAATCGAGAAACTGCTGTGCAGATATCTTGGATTTCAATCCGAATTTCGGTGAAAACATTCCGACTTTATCTTTTTCAAGATGTCTTCCGGAGCGGTACATGTCGATGTAGATGCGAAACTCACGCCATGCCGAAAATCGGTTGTCTGAAATCTGCAGGGGATGGAACAATGGCTCCGTTAGAACCTGTCCAGACTGGTATATTGGTTCAAAAATTTTCGGCATGATAGTCTTTGGAGGCTTTGTTGCACAAAGTCGGTCCGGTGGGCTGGTAGCTTCACGTTCATTCGGGAATCAGCTTATAGACCTCATAGTCCCTCAGCAATGATTCTCGATCAATACCATTTTTGATCGAAAATAATCCAATGGTATCGACTTTTTTCACGATATCCAGATACTGGAGAACTGTGTGGTACTGCGGTCGGTTCCAGAAATCATGGATCAATATTTTTACGCTGGAGTTAACTTGGCATTCCAGAATTGATTTGAGTGTGCATGCTACTCTGAATCTGCCATCAACCAGAATTAAATCGATCTGGCTGCAGTCGATAGACTGAAAAATGCCGGATGAATATGTTTCAAAGGAATTTTTGAAGTTATCCGATTTTGGGTAACCCCACTCTAGCACGGGGCCGATGTCTACAGAAAATATGCGGAGCCGTCTTTTCTCATGCTGTCTCACAAGCAGGTATCTTCGCATTTCCTTCACCCAGTCCGTGCTCGATTCGACTGTATGAATGATTGCCTTGGACCTTTGGATCGCTCGAATGGTGCTCCCCCCTAACCCAAACTCGAGATAATATTTTGCATCTTTGATCTCTTCGTCAAATACTCTCATTTCCTCATTGGACATGACGAAGGGGTGAAGTATTGGATAGGGGGAGAATCTATCCAGTATTTTCAAAGCATTCTTTGCAATATTATAAAATAGCATGGGGGCTTGGCTTTCGGTTTCTTTTAGGCTGAGTCCAGATTGCGTCGTGCGGAGTAAAATCATGAAGCCTAATTCGCCAGATTTTCCTTGTATCTTCAGGGGCGCTTTATCTGCTGTTTCAGTCCTTGGGCATTGGGTATCAACTGACCAAACCCAGAATGTCCAGAATCAATGGCAGGATCGACCGCCTCAAAGGAGGCATTGCGGATGTGCTCAAAAAGGATCACTGCCACGGCGAGCAAGATCTGGAGCAGACCTTGATGTGGTTGGGGTCCTCGCACAACCCATCCGCTACTTGTGGCATTAGGAGAAGCCGGACTTCGCGTCAACTTCTTGCAACAGCTTTTGCCAGGCACCGGCCGAGGCCTGCGCCAGCAGTTCGGCGGCGCGGCGCCGCCCGGTTTTTACCATCGTCTCCCTGAGCCACGGCTCCTGCGCCAGGCGCTGGAGCTGGTCGGCCGCCTGTTCGATGGAGACGAAGTTCTGCACCGCGTCCGCGCCCACCTCGCTCGCCGCCGTACCCTCGCGCATCACCACCGGCAGGCCGCGGTGCATCGCTTCCAGAACGGGCACGCCAAAGCCCTCGTGTTCACTGGTCAGCAGCAGAGCGTCGCTTTCGCTGTAGGCCCGCAGCAGGGCGGGCGCGTCGACCAGGCCCTTGAAGTGCACCGAAGTGCCCAGTCTCAGGGACAGCACCAGTTGATCGAGATGGTCCTGGTAAACCCTGTTGCCGGACGAACCCACGATGTTCAGTGTGGCCGCCACGCCGTGCTGGCGCAGCAGCGCCAGCACCTGGATCGCGTCTTCCAGGCGTTTGTGCGGCACCACCCGGCCCAGCACCAGGAGGTTCAGGCCTTCGTTCCGGTCGTGTTCCAGCACCGGGCCGGGCTGGAACTGCGGGAAATTGGGCGACACCGGGGGAATCACCACGCTGGGTCGGCCCGGTGCGTAGCGCTCCAGAAAGCGTTGGTTCAGTTGCGAGCTGAGCACCAGCCGATCAAAACCGGCCAACAAGGGAAACTGCTCAATAGAGCGTTGACACAAATCGGCTGTGACAGGCTCGTGTTCGCGCAGCAACTCGGGCGGCGTCACACCATGGAAATAGCAGAGCTTGCGGCAGGGCAGGGCCAGCAGCCGCTCCAGATACGGGTCAAAGATCGAGTAGCTCACCAGCAGCAGGCTGTCGGAGAGGTCTTGTGTGAACAGGGTTTCGAGGGCGTGCACGGGCACGTCGGGTGGCGAAAATCGCTGGGCGTACAGCTGCACGTCCAGACCGGTGTTGCGCAGGTCCTCGGCCAGATAGAGGCAATGGTTGCCCACCGCGTCGAAGCGGTGGATGTCCGGGGCGACAATGTGCAGTTTTTGGGGCATGCGCGAGATTAGATAGGTCTGTTGGAAGTGGGGCTCTTTCAATTGACGCCCAGCGCCTTCAGCCGGTTCAGGTAGCGCACGGCCACTTTGAAAACGGTGTGGTGGTTCTCGATCTGCAGCTTGCCCGCCGTTGCCAGGGCTTGCGTGTGCTCACCATCGTCGATACAACGGCGCATGGCGTCGGCCGCCATGCCGACATCCGGGTCCATCCAATGTTGATTTTCGAACTCGACATAGTCACCCGGTTGGAGTGCCACCATCGGGCCGTCCACGGTGTAGGCGGTCTGCTCAAAAGCGAAGTCCACGCTGCCGGAATAATTGGTGGAGATCACGGGTTTGCCGATGTACATGGCTTCAGCAATCACGCGGCCAAAACCCTCTGAACGGTGCAGCGAGACAAAGACGTCACAACAATCGATCAAGGCCAGCATGTCGTTGCGCGAGAGGAACTTGTCGATGACGATGATGCGGGGGTCGTTGCCAGCTTGCTGCAACAGCTCCTGGTACTCGGCCAGATCGGGTCGCGAGTTCATGATCTTGACCACCAGGCGCACGTCGCTGCGGCTGCGTGGGAAGGCAGCGCCAAATGCGCGGATCGCCGCTAGCGGGTTCTTGCGCTTGATCCAGGAATTGCAGTCGAACACCGAGAGAAAGGTGAAGGCCTGTTCGGGGATGCCGAAGAAGGCCTTGCTGACGGGGTGGAAGACCGGTTTGTCCACGGCCAGCGGCATGTAGGTGACGGGCTTGTCGGTCGCGGCCTGGAACATCGTCTGCACAAAACGCGACTGGGCCCAGATCTCGTCCGGTATGTTCAGCAGTGGTGCCCATTTGTCGGGCCAGTGCGGCAGTTCCCATTGCCAGCCGCAGATGTTGTAGCGGCCGTTCAAGGCCGGTGACCATTGTTTGAGCAGCAGCTGGAAGCAGTCGGCGGCAGGCAGGCAGATCAGGTTGGTTTTGGCGACGGGTTCGGGTTTGATGAAGTCGTCGGTCCATTCATCGCGCGAGACCATGGTGGCGATCGAAATCGGCGCCGGGCAGACCGTGGTTTCGAAGCCGGCGCGCTGCATGGCTCGGGTCGCTGTGCGCGCATCTTCGCCGATGCCAAACTGGCCGTTGGGCAGGCCGATGATATTGATGCCGTCCGGATTGAATGTGCCAAATGGGCGGCCATGAAAAATGGTCTCTTCTGACACCGGTGCTGGCTGCACAAAGCCTTTGAGTAAGGCCAGCAGATCGGGACTCTTGATGGCCCACCATTGTTCGTAGGTCGCAACATCGCCTTGTTGCAACAACTCGACCAGGCGCGGCGTACCGGCGTGAAACACCGGCAGCAGCAAGGCCAGATTGGGCAGGTGGGCCAGGTTGTCGCCAAACCGCCGGCAAGGGGCTTGCAGGAATTCGATCTCGGCCGGCGTTGGCACCAGGAAGCGGTATTCCTGCTGGCCCAGGGAAAGTCGCCAGAACACCAGGCACTGGCGCCCCAGGTAGCTGTTGAGGTCGAAGCTCTGCAGATCGGGCCGGGTGCGCCAGGCCGCCAATGCGCCGCGGCTGATCGGCAGTGCCGCGTCTTGCTCCAGGCCGGTTGCGGGCTCGTAGACATAGGACGGAAACAGGTTGTCCTTGGGCCAGGCGATGTCGGGGCAATTGTTGCGCTGCGGCTGCTCCCAGAAGGCCATGCCATTGAGCACGCCATCGACCGTGTCGCAGTGGATGCCCATCTTGTCGGACAGGTCGGGCCACACCGTCAGCAGCTGGGTCAAGAAGTATGGTACCTCGACGCCTGCCGGCGTCGGCACCGGCTCAAAGAACCAGGCGAAGTCTTTGGTGTCGCGCAGCTCCGAGGCCTCCAGGATGTGGCGGAAGATCAACTCGATGGGGTATTCGGAAACTGCCGCGATCAACTTGTCCCAGCCATGGGTTTCAATCTTGACCGGATTGACCTGCAGCAACTCCCTTTTGATGAACGGGAAGTTCATGTTGCGGATCAGCAAATCCCAATAAAAGTGCGTGGGATTGTGTTTGACCGTGATGTTGGCGAGCAGCAGGCGGCGCAGCGTGGCATCGTCGTGCAGACGCTCATTGACCGAATCGGTGATGTACCTTTTCAGACGTGATACATCGCAAAAAGCACCCAGCTTGAACGACTTGTCGATGAAGTGCGTCGAGCCGCCAATCTCGAAGTCGTCGATGATTTGCTGCTTCTTGATCTTCAGCGCGTCGCGCGAATACTTGACCTTGTTCCAGAACAGATTGAACACCGGGCTGGCCACGACATTCCGGTTGTAGACCATGAAGTAACTCTGGATGTGGTAACGGACCGCAAAGCTGTCGGTTGCGCCCCACATGTCGAGGTTCTGCGAATCGCCGTAGGTGATCAGGTCGTTCAGATCGTGGAACGGCCCGTAGCAGCTGTCGTTCGCCAGCACCAGCTTTTCATACCGGTCCAACACCGGCGCTGCCGCGTCGATGCCGCACTTGTACGAGCCGAAGTCGTAGCCGTAGTTTTTGCGCACAAGAACCCGGCAGCAGAGCGCATCCAGGCGAGCGAGCTGGTCTTCGGGCAGGCTGTCGCTGGTGGAGACGAAGACGATGTCGCAATGGGCTTCGCGCAACTTCTGCAGGTAGAAGTAAACGTAGTCCGCGACCTGCTTGTTTCTGGAGAAGTGGGAGAACACACACAGGAAGCGGTTTGACGCATCGGAAAACTGGCCCCTATTCACTTTGAGGTAGGGGCTCTTCTTATAGGACGCTGGCATAGATTTCTTTCAGCTTTCGGGTGACCTGGGACCAGGCGTAGGTTTGCAGGAAGGCGGCTGCGTCGAGCCCCGCTGGTACGCCGCGCGCGCGCGATTGCAGGGCCTGGCTGAGTCCTTGTTGAACCGAGGTCGGATCCTGCGGCACAACATAACGGGCCGCCGCACCGAAATATTCGCGCGTCGACCCGACTTCTGTGATGACCAGGGAGCATCCCTGCACGGCGGCTTCCAGGGCCGCCAGACCGGGGGTTTCCAGGGTGCTGGGCAGGCAGAAGGTGGCGCAGGCCTGGTAGGCCGAGCGCAGCAGCTCTGAATCGTGGGGCAGCGGCCCAAGGTAGATCACCTGTCCGGGCAACCCGGCTGCCACGGTTTGCACCAGGTAGTCCGGATCGCGCACGTGGCCGATCAGCACCAGTTTGTGGTCGGGCAGGCTGCGCATGGCCTGGGCCAGCACCAGCTGGTTTTTGCGCGCTTCAATGTTGCCGACATTGAGCACGAACTCGCCGGCCAGACCGAAGTGTTCCCGGAACAGGCTGGCCGGGGGCCGTTCCGAAAAAACCGCATCCACACCGTTGTAGACCGAGGCAAAACGGTCGCGCGCAATGTCCAGCACGCGGGACAGGGTGTCGCTCTCCATCTCCGAGTTGGTGATGATGCGGTCAGCCAGCGAGAGCTGACCGCGAATCTCGTCCACCGGGTAGAGGTGGCGCGTGTCTTCTGTGATCCACAGGCTGGAGCTGATCACCAGCGGCAAGCCCAGGCGTTTGACAAAATTGCACAGGTGGATCGAGCCACCCACACAGGAGAAGAAGTGCACCAGATCGTGATCCAGAAACCGCGGGTTCCACGGATCCATCAACTCGACATTCACGCCCAGGGCAGGCAGGTGCTTCTGGTAGGCCAACAACTGGACCTCTCCACCACCAGGCGTGTGAAAGGCCATGGGGTAGGTAGCAAAAAGTATGTTCACGTTTTGTAGGCTGGAGCCGCAGGTTCAGAACACAGCGGGGCAGACCCGCAGCAGGCACCCGGCAAGATCAGAGCGGACCCAGTGCTTCGTGCAGCACTTCGATGACCCGATCCTGCTGGGATTCTAGTCCGGTCCACAGAGGCAATCGGAGCAGGCGGTCGCCCGCCAGATCGGTGATGGGCAGTTCACCGTGGCAACGCGCGTATTTGCGTCCCGCGGGGGAACTGTGCAGGGGAACGTAGTGAAACACCGGGTGGATGTCTTGCGCGCGCATGGCTGCGATCAGGCGTGTGCGGGTCTCCAGGCTGTCGAGCAAAACATGGTACATGTGGGCGTTGTGCTGGCATTCCTGGGGCACGATGGGGCGGCGCAAAACTCCCCTGGCCTCCAGGCCTGCGAGCGCGGCATGGTATTTGTCCCAGATCGCCAGACGCCGGTCGGTGATGACTTGCGCGTCCTCCATTTGGGCCCACAGGAACGCTGCCGTCACTTCGCCTGGCAGGTACGAGGAGCCGACATCGACCCAGGTGTATTTGTCGACGGCGCCGCGAAAGAACTGGCTGCGGTTGGTGCCTTTCTCCCGGATGATCTCCGCGCGCTCGACATAGCGTTTATCGTTGATCAGTAGCGCACCGCCTTCGCCCGAGATCACGTTCTTGGTTTCGTGAAAAGAATAGGTGCCGAACTGGCCCAGGCCGCCCAGCGGACGGCCCTTGTAGGTGGACAAAAAGCCTTGGGCAGCGTCTTCGATCACAAACAGCTGGTGGCGCGCCGCGATGTCCAGGATGGCGTCCATTTCGCAGGCCACGCCGGCATAGTGCACCGGCACGATGGCCTTGGTGCGTTCGGTCACCGCCGCTTCGATCAGGCGCTCATCGATGTTCAAGGTATCGTCGCGGATGTCCACAAACACCGGAACGCCGCCGCGCAGCACAAAGGCGTTGGCAGTCGATACAAAGGTGTAGGAGGGCATGATGACCTCGTCACCCGGTTGGATGTCGGCCAAAAGCGCGGCCATTTCGAGCGCGGCCGTGCAGGAGTGCGTCAGCAAAGCCTTGGGCGCCCCCATTGACCGCTCCAACCAGGCATGACAGCGCTTGGTGAACGGGCCGTCGCCAGCCAGCATGCCGTTGGAATGAGCCTCTGCAATATAGGTCAGTTCCTTGCCGGTCATGTAAGGCTTGTTGAAGGGGATCTTCATTTCTGGCACTCCATGATGCAATGGGTATAAGGAATCATTCGGCGATGTTTCACCTCAGCCTGTAGTTGAGGAAATACCGACTGACCCAACGCACGGTAGCCAGCAGCATCGCGCACATTTTGACCTCGATCATGGGCGACCAGATAGCGTGCCAATGGATGCTGGTCAGGGGCGAAAACTGGGTCAATCGAAACAAAACGACCGGTGGGGCCCAAACTGGCCTTGGCCAGGCTCAACAAGGCCAAAGCCTGAGTATCGTCAAGGTGATGCAGCACGCCGACAGCCAAGACGATGTCAAAGGCCTGTAGGCCTTGCAGCGTTGCATGTTGCACCAAGGCACAGTCAAACTGGCCGCGCGTAGGATAGCGGCGCTTTGCATCCTCAATGTAGGCTGAGCTGGGGTCAAATCCGTGGTACTGCACATCGGGTAAATGGTCAAGGATACGGGCTGTGCCGCAGCCAATATCGAGAATTCGCATGCCGGCAAATGGGCGAATATGGGTATGAACCAACTCCTGACGGATGCTCGACGCACCCATCAAACTTTGAAAAGCGTCGTAAACCAAGGAGTGGGAAAGAATGGCACGAATGCCGCTGGTGATCTGCATGGGGTAACCAAAAAAACAGGTGAGGAAGTGCTGTAGACAAGGACTTGGTCGACATCCAAAAAACTTGGCACAGTCTACGGTCGCCCTGTATTGATGAGACTGTTGTGCGAAAGGGTTGCAGCGCCCTACTGCAAGTGTGCACCAAGGCAGAGCCACAGGAGCGTCACCGAAGTCTCAAGAAGTATGTGTTCCCCACGCTTTGCATGCCGAATTGCTGCAAATCGGACCGCAGGCACTCCTGCAGTAGATCTTCTGCAGATACAGGTCCCGCTGGTGGAGCACAAGGGAGAGGCCACGGTCCGATCGCTGCACCGTAAGTACCGCCAAGGTTGAAGTATTGAGATCAATGATGCTCAACTTGAGGAGTTCTGACACCGGCGTGAGAACAGGATAGGAACGTTCAAAGAGAAATCGATCGCCCCATGCAACAAATACCTCTTGCGCTGGAAGTCTTTGCAAATCGGTGCGGGCGCCAATGAGATGGGTGAGATCAATCGACTGGCGGTGAGTCGCAGGAACATAGTTACGAACTTAGCCCTTGGCCAGGACGACAATTCCTGAAATCACCAAAAATGTCCCAAATGCCAGTCTGAGGCTGAAAGTTTCGTTGAAAAATAGAACGCCGAAAGCCATGATCAGCACAAAATTTAGGGCGGTCCAGGGGTAGGCATAACTGACATTGAAGCGGGACATGGCTAGCATCCACGAGATGCCGGCTAGCAGAGTTGAAAAAATGCCCGATAGAACCCACGGATTCATGAACAAATGAAGAATAAAGTCGAATTTGCCTAGCAGCGAAGCCGGTAGTTCACCTGCTTTGGCGGTTTGCCAGCGCAGCACCATCTGGCTGTAGACGGTAAAAGCGATGGTGGCGAGAATATAGATGTGATCAAAGAATCGATTCGCCATGAGAATGGGTCTGAACAGTGGGAGCGGGGTGACGGTGATAGACATCACAGGCATCAATCAAGCGAAAACCGAGAGAGGCGTATAGATTCACCACGCTGAGGTTGCTCGCGGAAACCGAGCTTTGCAGTGTCTGCTCGGGTTTTTTGAGTAATTCAAGTCCCGCGAGGCTCCACCAGTATTTGGCAAGTCCTTGACCCCGGAGTGGTTCGGCAATCGCGTGCAGTACCAAACGATTGTCTTGATAGCCGATAAATCCGGCAAAAGCACCTTGCCAATTTAATTCAAAAACACTGTCGTGGGCAATGAGTTGCTCAAGCCAATTGCGGAAACGCAGATTGGCCAAGGCAGGCGGGATGTTGAAATCGCGATGGAAGCGGCTGTGGGTGAAGGCGCTTTGCGCGAGTTCGAGCATGGGCTCAGTGCTGATCGGTTTGCCCAAGGTGGCATCGGGGTGAAGTATCGGCTTGAAGTGCTCACGTGAGGTTTGCGGCGTCAGGAGGGTGTCGCAGTAATAAAATCCGTGTTCGTGCAACAACCGGGTGTCTTGAAGAGGCTTGACCTTGACGCAAAGCACGCTGCGCTCCGCCTCGACCAGGGCCGCGTTCAGTGTGGCGGCCGAACAGTCCGAGAGATTGCCAACTCGAATACCAAAGGCGAGTTCATCCCAAGGTGAAAAATCAATCATGTGGAGTCAGCGGAAAGGTGGTCCTGTTAACAATGTACAGCGGGCGGTTCTTCATCTGGTCAAAGGCTTTTCCAAGATAGACTCCAATCACTCCGAGAATCATGATGATGATGCCGGAAAGAAAATAAAGGGAAACAATGAGGCTGCTCCAGCCGGTAACCGAGGTGCCATGCAGCAACGCTCGCAGAAAAATTGCAGCACCAAAAACAAATGAAATGAAAGACATCAAAAAGCCAAAATTCACGACCATTTTCAAGGGTTTGTCGGAAAATGCAATGATGGTGTCGGAAGCCAGTCGAAAGAGCTTTCCGAAGGTGTAGCTGGACTGACCTTCATGGCGCTCTGCATGGGTTACTTCAATAAAGGTCGGAGAAAAACCCGTCCATTGCACGAGACCGCCAAAAAATCGCAACTGTTCGCGCATGGTTCGGAATGCCAATACAACCTTGTGCGACATGATGCGGAAATTTCCAACGCTGCCATCGTAAGGGAGATCGGTGAGGTAGCTGAACAGCCGGTAAAAGGCTTTGGAAGTCAGGCGCTTGATCAAGGAATCAACCCGTTGGGTGCGCCGGGCCAGCACCAATTCATGGCCTTCCAATGCCTTGGCGTAGAGCCGGGGAATTTCCTCAGGACGGTCTTGCAAGTCGCAATCCATCACGATGACCCAATCACCTTGAGCCTGGTCCAGTCCGGCGGTAATGCCATAGTGCTGGCCGAAGTTGCGGCTGAATTGCATACCTTTGACGCGGGGATCCTGCTTGGCCAGCTGTTGAATGATTTCCCAGGAGCTGTCGCCGCCGCAGTCTTCGATCAAGATGATTTCAAAGTTGCGGGTGCAAATTTCAGTGGATTCGCGCAAACGTCGATAGAGTTCGTGCAGACAACTTGCCGCCTTGTAGACCGGAATGACAATGGAGATGTGGGGTTTTTGCATTTTTGGCTGAGGCGGTAGCGAGGGCAAAGCGTGTGATGAGCAAGCGGGGAGCAATTCAAGAGCAACAGGCCGGGCGCTAAGGTACACAGTGCTTCAGCGTCGCCGGATTTTTAAGAGTGGGTTTGAGCAATACGGTCACGACGCCCTCCTTGCGCCTGTTGGCGCTGCCGTAACTGTGTCTCAGGCTGGCGCGCGCCGCTTCGGTGTAATCCCGCTCCTGATCGAGCCCATAGCGCTGCAATACCGCAGGGTTAATCATGCGGGGGCCAGCCAGCTCAATGAGAAGCCAGGCGTGGGCCAGTTCGTGGCAAGCGGTGTGGTCCAAGGCGTTTTGGGCCATTGCCAAACTGCCCGGGTAACCGCCCAGCAACCAAGGCAAGGCGATGGCGCGCGCACCAAGCAAATACGGCAGGGTTGGTCGGTGGCCCGTCAGATCCAGCATGGGCACGCCAGGCATGAGGCCCGCTGCGGCAGACTGCGTTTTCAAGGCGGACACATAGCTCGCCAGCGGTTCACTCACCACCAGTGGCTGTGAGCCGTTTGGCAGGTTGATGGCCACGGTATTGCGATCCAGCGGCACCAGTTGGCGGTACGGGCGCGTCATGCTCAGGTGCAGTGCCAACACGCTCAGCGCAAATGTCATGCAGGCCAAGCTGCCCAGGGCGGTCCATGATAGATTCGGCCGGTTGGGCAACAACAAGGCAACACCCGCAAGCACCCAAAAAAACCCCGCGCCAATGGCGGTCATCCAATAGTTGTTGCCGGAGCCAAAGGCATAGGCAACTGGCAGCACGAGAAAGAAGAGCGCAGTTCGTGCCTCGGGCCACGGGCCTCCACGATCTGATTTCCGCATCCAGTGTGCAAACCGTCCCAGCATGATGCCAAGCGGTACGGCCAGAAACACCAGGCCATGGAATCGAAAATGTCTAATGCTAGGCTGGTAGACGCCCAGGGCAATCAGCATGGCCAAGAGGAGCAACAACAGCTGGCTCGCGTAAAACAGCCAGATCCCCAGGCGTCTCGCTGTCAGTCCCAGCCAGGTGCTCAGCATCAGTGCCAGGCTGGTACCCAGCACGCTGGCCACGAGCGGCAAGGACCACCAGATCTCATCAAGGCGGAACAAGGCTTTGCGTCGTTCGCCCCAAAGCACCTGCATGTCCTCCACCCCCGCTCTGAAACGGTGCACCAGTCCGAGCGCGCTGTCATCGGTCACTATTCCGGAGAGCAACAGCAACACGACCGCACTCGCGATGGCGAGTCCGAGGCCGCGCCAGTGGATCGCCTTCTCGACCCAGAGGAACGCCAGCACACAGGCGCCGAGTGCCGCAGCGCTCGAGGGCTTGGCCATGAAGCACAACCAGCCTCCAAAGCCCATCAAGACCCAACTCGCTGCGTGGGAAGCTTTGCCTTTTCGGGTGATGGCCAGCGTCGCTGCCACCGTGATCAAGAAGCCTTGAAATGCCAACGAGTTGTAGCTCAGGGTGGGCATCCAACCATCTGTCAGTATCAGGTTGAGCCAGGCTGACACAGCGATCAGGGCCGCCATCAAAGGCTTGCTGAACCCATGCCAAGCGTTGGTCGGTGGCAGAGCGCGCAGCAGTAGCCAGGTGACGCTCAAGGCCAGGCCATAGCTGATCAGCATGCCCGCTTGACGCAGACGAACGACATCCTGCCCCAAGGCCTCAAACAACGCGTGGTAAATGAAGCCGAACTGGGTTACGGTACGCCCGTAAAGCCAAGGATCACTGATGTTGTTGAGATAAAAACCTTCGTCGGTCAGGTCCAGGCCATTGTGGGCCATGCGCAACAGCCACGAAAGGGCGACCAGCACCGGGATCAGCCCCGCTGCGAGCAGCGCGAGTTGGCCAGGTGCGCAACGGCGAAACGGCGCCACAGTATGCGAATGCACCGGTTTATCCATCAGCAGTCTCCATTTCTCATCTGTTCGATCGTGTGTCGTGCGAGCCAGAAGCGCTGCTGCCGTGATGTGATGCCATAGAGGGTAATTTCCAGGTGGCTGGCAGGTAGCTTGGTCAGCTTGCAGCCAAGCCTGAACCCAAGCCCAATGGGCGCTTGAGCATGCACGCGTTGCACGTCGGGACGCGGCGTGCGCTCCAGCAACAAGACGGCAAGCGGGTCGCCATTGATCTCAACTTCAAAATCAGCAAAACACTGATTGCTCTCCAACAACCCCCAGCCTTCGATCTCCAAGCCTTCCTCGCCCCACAGCACGTGATCGATATGCCCGGGCATGGAGGGCGGCGCGTCCAGGATATTTTGCAGCGCCGCACCATCGATGTCTGCTGCCAGGGGCAGCGGCTGGACATCAGCCTTCCCCGGCACCCAGGCGACCAACTCCAGTGTCTCCATGGTGGGAGGCAGTTGCGCTCGGTCCATCTGGAGTACGAAGCCGCTGTGCAGTGGCCCCCGAGGAAAATGGCGCTGCACGTCGGCGCGAGGTATGCCGGTCAGCAACCGGCTGGCCAACAGACTGCCGTTGATTTTGAGCTCGCAGCGCTCCAGCGCTTGATCCCGCCAGGCCAGTCCCCAGCCAGAGATGCTGAGCTGGGTGCCGCTCAGTGCAATGGATTCAACCGCGCCATTGACGATGCCCGGCGCCACCGGCTGGTTCTGTGGGCCGATCATGCGTGCAAAAAAAGCTGGGTCGATGCCGCGGGGCCGCAGGGCCGACAGGATCGTGTCTATTTCGGCTTGCACACGCTGCAGGTGTGCTGCGGGCACCGGATCGTGCACCTCGTTGCGGTCGTGGAAAAAAAAGAAGTCGTGGTTCAGTCCCGCGTTCGGCGAGACGGCGCGGCCGCGACGGATCTTGCGGTCCACATATTCGGTCCAGGACTTGATCACATAGTGGTTGATGCGGAAGTCCTGCCAGCAGATGGTTTCCGACAGGCCCAGGGCGGTCGGTGTCTTTTCGAAGTAGCTGGGTTTTCGGCGGTACGCCGTGCCATCGGTGTGCAGGTACTGGTATCCAGCATGCAGGACGGCGTAGTGCGGGTTCCGGTAGCGAGCCACAGCTTTCGTCCGGACTATTGACTTGATGTGGTGGTTGACCTCAAAGCCGTCGTTGGCGCGCCGTTCAAAGCGCTGGATCACGGGCTGGTCTTCAAAATGGACCTGGCGTGACGAGCCGTAGGTGGCCCAGTTGAGCGCGATGGCGCCGACTTGGGTCTGGGCATGAAAGCGCGCCACCATGGACGGAAGGTCCTGCAGATCCGAGGTGGGCCAGATGAATTCATCGGCATCGATGAAGGCCATCCATTGCACCTCCGAGCCGAACCGATCCAACACGGCTGCGTAAGCCGGGATTTGCGGCTTCACCCCCTCGCGGGTCGGCGTGAGGAGCAGGCGGAGGTAGCCCTGCTCCTCAAGCGCCTTGAAGAGACGTAGGTTGTCGTCGTCGTTGTCGTTGGCCGCGATGAAAAAGTTTTGCACGCCCAGGCAACGGTGGTGGGCCAGCCACTCGACCAGATAAGGGCCTTCATTTTTCATGATGGCCGCGATGCCCAGCAGGGCTTTGTCCGGGCTGTTCATGTGTGATCGCGCAAGACCGGGTGTGCCAAGCCCGGGATGTCCACGTATTTCCCGAATTCGATGGGTTCGGAAAACCCTTCTTCGGCCAGACCATGGATGGTGACTGTGTGGATGGTCTGCGGCAGATGCTCGCGCGCGCACAGGGCGTTGAACCCCGAGTTCACCGGTGCCTTGGCGTAGTGAGTTTGGACATCGGGGCGGGCCAAGGCCACAAAATGGCTGAGCGGAACATCTTGCTGATTGACCTGCACGCGCAGGCCGCGCAAGGCGCTCTCGCGCCAGGCCAATCCCCAGCCGCTGATCCGCAGTCCCTCTGCGTTCAGCGTCAGACCGTCGATGCAGCCCTCGATGGGGCCGGTGAACGGGTTGGCGTTGAGCTCGGCGGCACTGCACGCCAGGTCCAGGCGATCGAGCGCAAAACCGATGCCTTGCAGTTGATCGCGCAGGCGCTGGATTTCATCGGCCAGCGCGCGCAGGTGTGCCTCGGGCATGGGTTGCGGACAGTCGTTGTTGTCGTGCCCGAGAAAGAAGCTTTTGGTCAACGCGGCACTGTCGGTATAAGCGCGTCCACGCGGGATCTTGCGTTTCGAAAATTCGAGCCACGATTTGACGATGTAGTGGTTGACCCTGAAGCTGTCCCAGCAGACGCGGTCGCTGTGCGTCAGTCGGCCAGTTTCTTTTCGCGTGTATTCGGCTGATTCAACCAGTTCATGTCCGTCGCTCATGACGCAGCAATAGGGCGGCTTCAGGAAGACCCCGTGCACGCTGGCAAAGCGGTCCAGCGCTTGCAGCTTGACGATGCTTTTGATGTTTTGGTTGAGCCAGTGAGGAGGCGATGCGCAATGCTGAAACCGCTGTTGCACCGGTGCGTTTTCGTAAAAGTAGTTTCGACCCGAGCCGTAGGTTGCCCAGTTGAGCGCGAGCGCACCCACATCGCCTTGGGCATCAAGCGTCCGAATGAAGTCCTCAATGCCCGGGCCAGGGCTGGTGGGCCAGATGAATTCGTCGGCGTCGATGAATGCCATCCAGCGCACGCGGTCGCCGGCCAGTTCGACCAGTCGCTGGTAGGCCGGGATTTGCGGCTTGATGCCGGGCTCGGTGGTGTGTCGGATCAGCTCCACGTGGCCGAGCCGGGCCAGCGCTTCGAACAGCTCGGTGCTGATGTCGGTGCTGTCGTTGTCAGCGATAAAAAACCGGTGTATGCCCAGCAGGCGGTGGTGGGCAATCCACTCCAGGATGTAGGGCGCTTCGTTCTTGAAAATGCCGGCGATCGCCAGAAATGTCGGAGCGTTCGATGTGCTCATGTCTCGCTCCATATCGATATCCATATCCATGTTTCAGGGTTGGGTCGGTAGCGCCTGGCGCTGCAATTCTTCCAGCATGCGGTCGATTCTGAACCCCCAGGTGTTGTGCCCGACCAGTGCGCGGCTCTGCTGTTCACTGTATTTGCCGCGTTGCAGCTGAGCTTCAATGGCCTCGACAAAAGCCTCGCCGGTGCCGGCAATACGCATCTCCAGATCTGGCTCGCGGGTGAAGGCCAACGGGGTGGAAACCACCGGCAGGCCTGCGGCCAGGTATTCGAAGTACTTCATCGGGAACATGCCGTTTGTGTAGTCGTTGACCAGGGTGGGCAGCAAGCCCACGTTCAAGCCGCGCAGGTAATCCGGCAGTTGTGCATAGGTTTTGTAACCCAGCAGGTGCACGTTGGGCAGGCTGCCCAGTTGCTGAAGCAAGGCGCTGTGCTGGCCTTCGCGCTCTTCGCCGATGAGCACCAGGTTCCATTCGGAACGTGCTTTGGCCACCTCGATCAGCAACTGGAAATCGATCTTGAAGTCCGACAAGGCACCGATGTAAGCGAGCCGCGGTTCGGGAATGGCTTGCAGATCGGCGGGCAGCGGGCCGGGCCGGTGGGCTTGGGTGAAGTGGTCCACGTCGACCACGTTCGGGTGAAAGTGCACCTGTGCGCTGTAGGGGCTGCATTGGTCGCGCAGGGCCGCGCTGGTGGTGAATACCATGTCGGCTTGTTCCAGCAGGCGCCGTTCTTCGGCCCTGAACGCGGTGGCGTCCACGCCAGGAATCGCGGCCAGATCGTCAACGCAGTGGTAGACCAGCGACCCGGTACGGCTCTCCGCTTGCGCATTCAGGCGCTGCAGCAGCTCCAGCACATAGGGGTGGTAGGTCCAGATCAGCGGCCGCATCAAACCCTGGCGGCGCATGAAACGCCGCACCATCCAGGTCAGCAGGCCCTGGTTGAAGGCCCGCACCCAGGGGTGGCTGTGCAGCACCGGCAGCACCAGGGGCGAGAGCACCCAGACATTGTCTTGGACCTTGCGCACGCCCTTGAGGCCGCGCCACAGGCGCCGCGCCAGACGGCCTAGGTCCAGACCGCTGCCCAACCTGGGCGCGCGCAGGCCCACGCTCTCCACATACAACACCTTCCAACCCCTTTTCGCGAGCTCGGCGGCTGTGTGTTGCTTGTTGGTCCAGTACGGGGTGTCCCAGTCGGCGGTCGCAAACAGAATGCAGTGCGGCGCTAGGGTTTGTGCGGCCTCAGCCGGCATGGGCTGCTCCTGCCGCCGGGCGCAGCAGCGCATCAAGGATGCGCCGTGCGGCCTGGCCGTCTCCATAGGGGTTGGCTCGGTGTTTGAGCCCCTGCACCAGCGACGGCGAGCTTAGCCAATGTTCGGCGGCGTCGACGATGGCCTGGGTCTCGGTACCGGCGAGCGTGGCAAAGCCGGCGTCGATGCCTTCCTGGCGCTCGGTGTGCTGGCGCATCACCACGCTGGGCACGCCAAAGGAGGGCGCTTCTTCCTGGATGCCGCCGGAGTCGGTGAGGATGAGGCGGGAGCGGCTTTGCAGGAAGAGGCTGGCTTCAAAATCCACCGGCTCGATCATCACCAGGTTGGACATGCCCGCCAGGCGTTCGCGTACCACGTTCTGCACCTGGGGGTTCAGGTGCACCGGGAATACAAAGCCGAGCTCGGGATGGCTGGCGCACAGGGTCCGCAGCGCGCTGCAGATGTTCTCCAGGCCCTGGCCGAAGTTCTCGCGCCGGTGCGTCGTGACCAGCACCAGATCGCGGTCAGCAAACAGGTGCGCCACCTCGCCCTGGTAGGGCCGGGTGCGCCATTGCGCCTGGATCAGGCCGATGGCATCGATCACGGTGTTGCCGCAAGCCACGATGTCGCGGGCCGGGATGCCCTCGGCCAGCAGGTTGGCGCCGGCCTGGGGCGTGGGCGTGAAATGCCACTGGGCCAGGCGCGCGATCATGGCCCGGTTGGCCTCTTCGGGAAACGGGCTGTGGCGGTCGCCGGTGCGCAGGCCAGCTTCGACGTGGGCGACCGGAATGCGCTGGTAAAACGCGGCCAGGGCGGCGGCAAACGCTGTGGTGGTGTCACCTTGCACGATCACGACCTGGGGCCGCTGCTCGGCCAAGGTCTGGCTCATGCTTTCGATCAGGGCGGCGGTCAGCGTGGGCAGGGTCTGGTTCGCGCGCATCAGCGAAAGCTCGATGTCGGGGCGCATGCCAAAACAGTTCAGTGCCTGGTCCAGCATCTGGCGGTGCTGGCCGGTGGAGCAGACCAACAGCTCGACACCGGCGCGCGCACGCGCTTCTACGACCACCGGGGCCAGCTTGATGACCTCGGGTCGAGTGCCGAACACGACCATGAGCTTCTTCATGACAACAGGCCTCCGGCCGGGACGGGCAGCGATTGGCCGCGGTAGCGCAGCTGTATCGCCCAGGGCGTGCGTGGCGTGGCCGGTGGTGTGATGCGAAAGCCCTCCGGTTCGGCTTGCACCCGGGTCTGTGCGCGGTCCAACAAGAAGTCCATGCACTGCTGCTCGTTGGCGAACAGCACCCGGCCCCGGCGTCGCATGTGGGCGATCAGATCGACGTGGGCGGCGATACGCTGCGCCTCGTCGGTCCAGCCGTACTGGTAGCGTTCGGAAAATGGGTGGTCGAGGTAGCCGAAGAAGGCACCGCCGGCACACGCCATGTCGAACGCCTGTTTGAAGATGCGCAGGGGGTCACCATCAGCCAGCATGCAGTCGCCATGCAGCATGCATTGCTGACTGTGGCCGATGAAACCCGTCGCCGACCCTGGCGGCACACCGGCGCGCGCCATCAGGAAGTCGAAGTCGTTGCGGATGATGCCGCCGATGCAGCCGCTGTAGCCGGCGTCGGCCAGCCCGAGTCGGGCGTAGACGGGGGTCTGGTGGAACGGCGAGACAGCGTAGCGCACCGAGGTGCCGGTGGCCTCGCGGATCGTATCGGCCGAGGTCCGGCCCTCTTCAAACGCGGCCGCGTAGCTGCCGCCCCAGTCGGGCGCGTGGGTTGCGGTGTGCGAGAGCAGGGCGCCACCGGCGGCCAGCACCTCGCGCGGCAAACGGTGCTGGGCCGGGTCGGCCAGCACCTTGCTGTGCAAGGCCAGGCTGAACGGCACCTGCTGTTCCTGGTAGGTCTTCCAGAGCGCGCGCGCCGACTCGATGTCTTCGTCGCAGTCCAGGCGCATGCTCACGGCCGCGTCAAAGCCCCGTGGCACCTCGGCCAGCACCGGCCAGCACGGCAGCTCGTCAGGGCGGTGGCAGGACAGAAAATCTTCCACCAGGCGCCACTCCTGGGAGTCGATCGGGCCGGCGCAGCGGTTGAACCAGAGCAGGCTGCTCGTGGCCCCGGTCCACAGACCTGCATAGGCGCTCAGCGTCTGCCCATTCGCTTCGACGCTGGCGAGCTGGTGCTCGGGCTGCAGCTGCGCGAGCTGGGCCAGGGCCCAGGGGCTGTCATCGCTGGCGATGGCACCAAAGCCCAGGTTGTTCCATTCGTCGGTGAAGTCGTAGCGGCGCAGCGCTCGTTCGGCCATCGCCGGCGCGTGGCCGGCGATGCGTTGTACCGCCTGCGGGCTGTAGACGACGCGCGCGGCGCTCTCGCTGCTGGCGAAGCTGGGGGCCGGTGCGCAGGCGGCAGCCGCCTGGAACGCAGGCGAGAGCGGCTCGCAGTGCATCTGCAGCAACTCGGCCAGGGGGGGGGAGATGTGCCCGAACACCAGCAGTTTGTGGCGGGCCTGGAGCAGGCGCGCGATCGCGGCCGTCCATTCGGGCCGCGGATCGATCAGCACCCAGGCGCTGCCGGGCGCTGCTGCATCGCGAAGCTCGGCATAACCACTGGGGCGCAGCAAGTCCTGGCCACAGCTGCGGGCCAGGGCGCTGGCGACAAGGTTGGCTGTGGCTTGTTGGTCGCCGGGGGCAAGCAGATGGATCATGGAACTCAGGCGGTGACGACGTGGCGAAACTTGGCGTGGCGGCCAACGCGCACCAGATCGCCGTGCTGCACAAATTCAAGCTGGAACGCGCCCGGCCAAAAAGCCTCGACGCGCGCCGCAATGGTCTCGGGGCTGCCGTTGGCGTCAACGACGATGCGCAGCAGCGGTTGGGCACCGCGCAGGTCGATCTGGAATTCCTGGATGCCACCCACGCGGTGGTCCAGTACGTCCTGGATGTGGTGCGTGGCGTGGGGTGTGCCGTTGATCGGCACGATGTCGTGCAGGCGGCCCACCACATCGGTCAGGAACAGGCCGTTCGCCCGTTGTTCGACGCGGCCCAGGTCGCCGCTGCGGTAGCGCAGCAGCGGCATCAGGCGGTTGCGGAACGAGGTGAACACCAGCTCCTGGTGGCCGTCGGGCGTGTTGTCGGTGGCGAGCGATTCGCTCCAGCCTTCGGAGTCGAGCAGCTGCATGTCCTGGTCCCGGCCACCGTCGAGGTCGTAGGCCATCACGCCGAGTTCGGCCAGGCCGTAGCGGTTGACCACCCGGCACTGCAGCACCTCGGCGATCTTGCCGCGCTGGTAGTCTTCCATCAGCTCACCACTCGATTCGAAAACGGCAAAGGCCTTGCCCTTGCCTTGCGTCTTCTCGATGTGGCAGGCGAGCGCATAGATGGTCGACGGGTGACCGTGCACCAGGTAGGGCCGGCGCCGCTGCAGCGTGGCCCAGATTTCATCCAGACCCGCGGCGTCCAGCGCGCCGAAAAAGATGTTGCTGCGGTTCATCGCAAAACACTTGAAGTCTTCGCGCGATGGCCAGGGCGGCACCGGGTCGCCGGGGAAGCGGCAGGCGAAATGCAGCTCGGACTGGCGTTGCGACTTGCCCGCCATCTTGCGGCAATACAGCACCACGGCCGCGGCGTGATCGGCGGCGATCTGGTCGTATTCGATGACGCAGGAGAGACCGGTTGAGCCCCCGGTCTTGCAGGTGAAGTGGGGTGCCTCGGCCAGCGGACGGGACAGCAGGCGATCGCCCTGTTCGCGGATGATGTCCTTGGTCAGCAGGGGAATGTCCTGCAGGTAGCCGATGTCCGTGCGCAGCCGCTCGGGGTCAAAGCCGATGCCGCCCAGCGTGTCCTTGTAGTAGGGCACGGCCTTCATTGCGAAAGCGACGGTGTCCGCGAGCTGGTGCCGGGCCAGGCGCAGGCGCTCGGCGAAGGGCTTGCGGTAGTGGCGGTGCAGCTCGGCGAGCTTGCCGCGCACCTGGCGCTGCTCCATGCGCTCGGCCACCGGGTAGGCCAGGTAGGCGCTGGTCAAGCCCTTCAGTGTGCGCACTGGCTGGCGGCCGGAGAGCCATTCCAGGTAGGGAAAGATGGGGTGGTCGGCGTTCATGGCAGGCGGCTGATCGGGGGTACCGGTCCGGCCGGCTTCAAGCGAGCGCGGGCGCCGGGTCGCTGGCCTTGCCCAGCACCTCGCTGGCCACGATCTTGCCGTGCTCCAGCTGCAGCTTCTTGTTGCAGACGTTGTCGATCAGCTCCGGGTTGTGGGAGGCGATCACGAGGATGGAGGCGTTGTCGACCAGGGACTTGAGGCGCTTGGCGGCTTTTTCCCGGAAGTCGGCATCGCCGACGCTGAGCCATTCGTCCATGAGCAGGATGTCGGCCTGGATGCTGGTCGAGATGGCGAACGTCAGGCGCAGCATCATGCCGCTCGAATAGGTGCGCACCGGCAGGTTCAGGTATTCACCGAGTTCGGTGAAATCGGCGATCTCGTCAATCTTGCTGCGGATCAAGCTCGGTTTGAAGCCGTTCATGATGCCGCGCAGGTAGATGTTTTCAAACCCGGTGGCGTCCGGGTCCACGCCGGTGGAGACGTCGAGCAGGGACGCGGTCTTGCCCTTGATCTTGAGCTGGCCGCGCGTGGGTGAATAGATGCCCGAGAGCACGCGCAGCAGCGTGGTCTTGCCCGAGCCGTTGTGGCCCACCAGGCCGACGCGGTCGCCGTCCTTGAACTCGAAGTCCAGGGCGTCAAGGGCACACACCACGGGGTGGTTGCCGGCGTCGTTGCCGATGGTGCCCCCGGTGGTCAGGTGCAGCACCTTCTTCTTCAACGAGCGGTGCGAGTTTTCAAAAATCGGGAACTCCACGGTCAGCTGCCGGGCGGAAATGCTTGTGCTCATGGGGTTACAGCCAGTAAGTCAGACGGTGGCGCGCGCGCTGCATCAGGTATTGGGCGGCGACAAAGCCCACGATCAGGAAACCGATCGACCACACCCAGGATTGCAGGTGGATCGGGGTGCCCAGCACCGGTGCCCGGACGATTTCGATCAGGTGGTACAGGGGGTTGAATTCAGCAATCCAGGCACGATCCCGCAACAGGTCGGGTGACCACATGATGGGTGTGAAGAAGAAGGCGACCTGGAGGAAGTTGGTGACGATCGGCAGGATGTCGCGGTAGCGCACGCACAGGATGCCGAGCAGAACCCCCATCCAGACACCGTGCAGCAAGAGGATCAGCAGGCCGGGGATGATCAGCAGGAACGTGATGCCGGGCCAGTGGCCGATGGCCAGCAGGAAGAGGATCACCACCGGCAGGCTGTGCAGCAGGATGCAGAAATTGCGCCAGACGATGCGGCAGACATGGATGCTCAGCGGCATGCGGATCTGCTTGATCAGAAAGGCCGAGTTGATCATCGAGTTCGCGCCCTCGGTGATGACGGTCGAGACGTACTGCCAGATCACCAGGCCCACGCCCAGGTAGGGCAGGTAAGTGACGATGTCCTGCTTGAGCAGGGTGGAGTACAGCACGCCGAGCACACCGATCATGATGAAGGTGCTCAGGGTGAACCAGAACGGACCGAGGACCGAACGCCGGTAACGCTGACGGATGTCGTGCCAGCCCAGGGCCGACCACACGTGCGCATTGCGCAGCCCGACCCAGATGTCGCTGCGCCCGTCGTGTTCGTACCAGGCGTCGTCGTGGCCCATGTCCAGGGGTGGGGACTGGCTCAAGGCCGTATCAGTTTGTTCTGCCATAGATGTCTTCAAATCGCACGATGTCGTCTTCACCCAGGTAAGAGCCGCTCTGGACCTCGATCATCACAAGCGGATCCGGGCCGGGGTTGTGCAGACGGTGCTTGTGCTCGGCGGGAATGTAGGTGGATTCGTTGCTGGCCAGGCGGAACACATTTTCGCCGTTGGTGACTTCCGCCACGCCGCTGACCACGATCCAGTGTTCGTTGCGGTGGTGGTGCATCTGCAGGCTCAGGCTCGCACCCGGCAGCACTTCGATGCGCTTGAGCTTGTAGCGGGCGCCTTCGCCCAGCACGGTGTACGTGCCCCAGGGCCGCGCCACCGTCTGGTGCAGCTGGTACGCCGGGTGCTGTTTCTGCTTGAGCAGGCTGACCACCTGGCGCACGTCCTGCACGCTGTCGGCGTCCGACACCAGCAAGGCATCGGGGGTGTCGACGATGATCAGGTTGCGGGTGCCCACGGTGGCGACCAGGCGCTGGTCGGCGTGGATGTAGGTGTTCTGGCTGTCGATGAAGATGCTGTCTTCGTTCGACCGGTTGTTGTCGGCGTCGCCTGGTGTCAGGTCGCGAACGGCCGTCCACGACCCGATGTCCGACCAGCCGATGTCGGCCGGGATCACGGCCACCTGGTCCGACTTTTCCATCAGGGCGTGGTCGATGGAAATGGAGGGCGCCTGGGCGTACAGCGCGTCCGGGATCTCCAGCCCCTGCCCACCGTCCCCTGTCTGGCCACGCATGGCCGCGTAACACGCCTGGCAGGCGGACAGGACCTCCGGTGCGTGCAAGCCCATTTCATGCAGGAAGGTGTCGACCTCGAAACAGAACATGCCGGCGTTCCAGAGGTACTCGCCCGATTGCACGTATGCCGTGGCCGTCGCGAGATCGGGTTTTTCGACAAAGCGGCTCACGGTGTAACCCGGGGACAGCGCCTCACCGGTCTGGATGTAGCCGAAACCGGTTTCCGGACGGCTGGGCTGGATGCCGAAGGTCACGAGCCGTTTCCGGGTGGCCAGCACGGCGGCCTGTTGCACGGCCTCGGCAAACGCTTCCACCTGGCCCACGAGGTGGTCGGACGGCAGCACCAGCAGCAGCGCATGGCCACCCAGGTGTTCAGCGGCATACAGCGCAGCCATCGTGATGGCCGCGGCGGTGTTGCGGCCATTTTTCTCCAGCAGGAACACACAACCGCTGGTGTCCGAGACCGATTGTTGGAGGGTGTCGCGGCTGGAAAAAAAGTAGTCCCGGTTGGTCACGGTGATGGAACGATCGGCACCACTCGTCTGTTGCGCGCGCAGATAGGTCTTCTGCAGCAGGCTTTGGCCGTCGGGCATCAGCATGAACGGTTTGGGGTGCGCCTCGCGCGACACCGGCCACAGGCGCGTGCCTGTGCCGCCGGAAAGGATCACGGGAATGATGGTCTGAAGTCCAGGGGTCATGGCGTGGGTTCAGTGTGGGGTGACGGACTGGTACAGCGCCGCGTACGACCGGGCCATGATGGCGCCTGTGAAGTGCTGCTCGTAGCGCTGGCGTGCCCGGTGGCCCATGGCCTGGGCCTCGACGTCATCGGCGATGAGTCGGTTCATCGCAGCCGCCAGCGATTCGGGATCCTCGGGGGGGACGACAAAACCGGTTTCCAGATGCTGGTTGATGAAGCTGGTGCCGGTGCCGATGTCGCAACTGATTTGCGGTTTGCTGTGCATGGCTGCTTCGAGCAACACCATGCCGTAGGCCTCGGATCGCAGATGGGAGGGCAGTGCCAGTGCCGTGCACCGGCTGAGCAACTCGTGCTTCTCGGCTTCGCTGACCTGACCGGCAAAGACCACGTTGTCCAGCCCCAGGCGGGCGACCTGCTGGCGCAGGTTCTGGTCTTCAGGCCCACTGCCCGCCAGCACGATGGTGCCGCGGGTATGCCTCGCCGCTTCGACCAGGACATGCAGGCCCTTGTAATAACGCAACACCCCCAGCGACAGGATGAACGGCTGATCCGTCAACTCGAGCCGGGTCACGATGGAGTCCGCGCCGTCGTCGACCGCCAGTGGCAATGCATCGTTCATGCCCAGCGGGATCACCTTCAGTTGTTCTGCGCTCACCAGCTGTTGCAGCACCGGGCTGGTCTGTGCATACGCCGGCGAGGTGGCAACGACGGCGTCCATGCTGCCGAGGGTGTGCCGCATCAGTGGGTAGTACAGACGACCCAGCACCCGCTGCTTGACGATGTCGGAGTGGTAGGTCATGACTTTGGGCTTGCGCGCTGCCGGCATCAGATTGAGCAGGTCGGCAAACGGCCAGGGAAAATGGAAATGCAGCACATCGGCCCACCGGGCGAGCTGGTCGAAGTGGCGAAAGGCTTCGGGTCCACCCAGGTCGCAGGAGGCGGGTGCCCAGTACGATCGCGAGCGGTGCACCATGCCTTCGGCACGGGACAAGCTGGCCGGGAGCGGGGAGGGTGACAGCGTGTACACCGCTGACTCGACGCCGAGTGGTTGGCAACCGGCACAGATTTGCTGAATCGCTTGTTGCAACCCGCCCGGTGGATCGGGGTAGTACGTGCGATAGACATGCAGAACTTTCATGGTCTTCGGTATCGCACTGGACTCAAAACGGGATGCAGTTCGATAGCGCTTGCCCTTGTGGTGGAATCAGTCGAACAGGTCGGCGTTTTTCAGCAGGGCACCGGCCTGGTCCTTGCCGGACAGCAAGGGCACGGCATCGGTCGGCCACTGGATGCCGATGTCCGGATCGTTCCAGACAATGCTGCGCTCGTGGGCGGGCGCGTAGTAGTTGGTGGTCTTGTACAGAAATTCTGCGGACTCGCTCAGCACCAGAAAACCGTGGGCAAAACCTTCCGGTATCCAGAGCTGGTGTTTGTTCTCGCCGCTCAGATGGGCACCCACCCATTGACCGCAGGTCGGTGAGGAGCGGCGAATGTCCACCGCCACGTCAAAGACCTCGCCTTGAACAACGCGCACCAGCTTGCCCTGGGCTTGCTGGATCTGGTAGTGCAGACCGCGCAGCACGTGGCGCGCGGACTTGGAGTGGTTGTCCTGCACGAAATCGACCTTGCGGCCGACGGCTTCTTCAAAGCGCAGCTGGTTGAAGCTCTCGAAGAAGAACCCACGATCGTCTCCGAAGACCTTGGGCTCAAACAGGATGACGTCCGGAATGGCGAGCGGTGTGGCTTTCATGGCTTATCGCACGTCTTCCCGCAGGATCTGTTGCAGGTACTGTCCGTAGCCGTTCTTCGACAGGGGCTTGATCAGGGCTTCCATCTGCCCGGCGTCGATCCAGCGGTGCCGGTAGGCGATTTCTTCGGGGCAGGCGACCTTGAGGCCCTGGCGCTTTTCCAGCGTGGCGATGAACTGGCTCGCTTCGAGCAGGCTGTCGTGGGTGCCGGTGTCCAGCCAGGCGTAGCCCCGGCCCATCACCTCCACCTGCAGCTTGTTGGCTTCCAGGTACAGGCGGTTGAGATCGGTGATCTCCAGCTCGCCACGGGGGGACGGTTTGAGGTCCTTGGCCAGGCGGGCCACATCGTTGTCGTAGAAATACAGGCCCGTGACCGCGTAGTTGCTTTTGGGGTGCTTCGGCTTTTCTTCCAGGCTCAGCACCTTGCCCGACGGGTCAAATTCGGCCACGCCATAGCGCTCCGGGTCGGTCACGTGGTAGGCGAACACCGTGGCGCCTTCGGTGCGCTGACCGGCGTTGTGGAGCAAGGCGGCGAAATCGTGGCCGTAGAAGATGTTGTCGCCGAGCACCAGCGAAGAGGGGCTGTCACCGATGAATTTTTCACCAATCACGAAGGCTTGGGCGAGGCCGTCCGGGCTGGGCTGGACCGCATATTCCAGGTTCAGGCCCCACTGGCTGCCGTCGCCCAGCAGCTCCTGGAAGCGGGGCGTGTCGTGCGGTGTCGAAATCACCAGGATGTCACGGATACCCGCCAGCATCAGGGTGCTCAAGGGGTAGTAGACCATCGGCTTGTCATACACGGGCATGAGTTGCTTGCTCACCGCCTGTGTGACCGGGTAGAGGCGTGTGCCGGACCCGCCAGCCAGGATGATGCCTTTGCGTTGAGAGGTGCTCATAAGATCTGTTGCAGTATGTGGTTCAAGCCTTGCTCCCAGTGGGGCAATTCCAGGGCGAAGCTGCGTTTGAACCTGGACGAATCCAGCCGGGAGTCCCGTGGACGTTTGGCCAGTGTGGGGTAGGCGTCGGTGGTGATGGGCATCACCCGGTCCGGGCTCGTCCGCAGTTCGTAACCCTTGATTGTCGCTTGTTCCAGAACGTACCGGGCGTACGCGTGCCAGGAGGTCTCGCCAGAGGCCGTCACGTGGTAGAGCCCGAAAGGAAAAGAGGCGTGGTCGGACTGTTGGAGCTGGCGCACCAGATGGGCCGTGAGATCGGCCAGCAACGCGGCCGACGTGGGGGCGCCGATCTGGTCGGACACCACGCGCAGCTCGCTGCGCTCTTGGGCGAGCCGCAACATGGTCTTGGCGAAGTTCTGTCCGTGCGCCCCGAACACCCAGCTGGTGCGCAGGATGAGGTGCTTCGGACAGGCCTGCCGGAGCGCGATTTCTCCCAGGAGCTTGCTGCGACCATAAACCGACTGCGGCTGGGGGGCATCGTCCTCAACATAGGGCGCCCCTTTCTCACCGTCGAACACGTAGTCGGTCGAGAAGTGGATCACCGGTGCGCCCAGCCGATGCGCTTCTTCGCCGAGCACGCCGGGCGCCACGGCATTCACGGCCACGGCTTTGTCCGCATGGGACTCGGCCAGATCCACCGCCGTGAACGCCGCTGGGTTGACCACCACCTGCGGCCTGACCCGGCGCACCAGCTCGCGCACGGCTTCGCTGTCTTCGAGGTCGCAGTCGCTGGAGTCGACCGCATACACCCGACCCAGCGGCGCCAGCGCCCGCTGCAGTTCAAAGCCCAGCTGACCATTCTTGCCGGTCAGGAGAATGTTCATGCAGCGGCACCGTATTGCGTGCCGATCCAGTTGCGGTAGGCACCACTTTGCACATGGGCCACCCACTCTGGGTTGTCGAGGTACCACTGCACCGTCTTGCGGATGCCGCTTTCAAAGGTCTCGACCGGCTTCCAGCCCAGTTCCGTGTGGATCTTCCGGGCGTCGATGGCGTAACGGCGATCGTGACCCGGGCGGTCTTTCACGTAGGTGATCTGTTCTTTGTAGGGCTTTCCATCGGCCCGTGGGCGGAATTCGTCGAGCAGGGCACAGACCTTTTTCACGATCTCGATGTTGGCCATCTCGTTCCAGCCACCCACGTTGTAGGTTTCGCCGGGCTGGCCAGCCTCCAGCACGCGGCGGATGGCGCTGCAATGGTCCTTCACGAACAGCCAGTCGCGCACCTGCTGTCCATCGCCATAGATCGGCAGGGGCTTGCCCTGCAGGGCATTGACGATCACCAGCGGGATGAGCTTTTCGGGGAAGTGGTACGGGCCGTAGTTGTTGGAGCAGTTGGTGGTCAGGACCGGGATGCCGTAGGTGTGGTGGTAGGCGCGCACCAGGTGGTCAGACGATGCCTTGGATGCCGAATACGGGCTGTTCGGCGCGAAGGGGGTGGTCTCGGTGAACGGCGCATCGTCGGGGCCCAGGGTGCCATAGACCTCATCGGTGGACACGTGCAGGAAACGGAAGGCGGCCTTGTCGGCGTCGCCCAGCGCTGTCCAGTGGGCACGCACCGACTCCAGCAGGTTGAAGGTCCCGACCACGTTGGTCTGGATGAACTCGCCGGGGCCATGAATCGACCGGTCCACGTGGCTCTCGGCTGCAAAATTCACCACGGCGCGGGGGGCATGGTCTTTCAACAGCTGGTCAACCAGTGCCCGGTCGCCGATATCGCCCTGCACGAACACATGCCGTGCGTCGCCCTGCAGGTTCTTGAGATTTTCGGGGTTGCCGGCGTAGGTCAGCTTGTCCAGATTGACCACGGCCTCGCCGCTCTGGGCCAGCCAGTCAATCACAAAGTTCGATCCGATGAAGCCAGCGGCCCCTGTTACCAAAATCATGGGTATGTCCTTGAAGGTGAGTCTCTGGAGTGGAGGTGGAAGCGCGCCCAGGCGCTTCAGGAACGGGTTCTTGAGAAAGATTGCACGAACACGATCGCAAGCACCAGACTGACGATCAGGTTGATGACCACGAAGGACATCCACTGATGCCTGGAGATGGGTTGCTGGACTTCGAGTGCAAACGGCAGGGACAGGTTGGATACCACGCCGTCAATCTCTGCGGCGTGCCCCTTCTTGTGGGGCGTCATGATCACCCGGGCAATTTTTGTCTGGGAGGGCGATTCGGCCGAAATCTGGATGGACACCTGCTGGTCTTTCAGCTCACCCAGCTTGGCATCTTCAAAGCAGAGGAGGCCAAAATTGTTCCTGATGACAGCCGTGTTGAATAACTTGACAACATTCAGATGGTCGCCAACCAGGGCAATCTTGAAGGGAACGTGCTGGAAGTTGGGGAAGTTCCTGTCCAGGAACAGCGACAAGCAGATGGGTCGATCCATGTACTCATCTCGGAAATTGATGTGATCCATGTCTATTTTCTGACTCAGCAGGAATTGCCCGCCAAATGGCCCCACCGGTTTGATGGCGGTGATTTCCTTCTGGTCCAGTACCATCGTGTTGCCGAAGTGCTGCACCTTGTTTCTGCTGAGCGACCAGGTCAGTGCGGCAAACCCGGCGAACAGCGCCGCAGTGAGCAGCAAGGTCTTGATGAGTTTGCTCATATCCGCACGTGTTGAAAGAAGGGGATCACATAGGTGGCGTAGGCGTTGACATAGGCCCAGCCCATGCACAGGCAGATCACCAGCAGGAGTTGCGCCTGGTACCGGAAGGTCTTGGTGGCGAGCATGAACGAAGCCAGCAAGAGGGGGACAAAGGGCAGCAGGTAGCGCCCCTGGATGCCATGGGGTGATCCCGCCAACAAGATGGCCTTGTAGCCCTGGTAAAACAGCAATGCCACGAACAACGTCAGCAGCAGGGGACCATAGGCTGTCAGCCGTTGGTGGGGTTGCTCGCTTGTGAACACGCTGGCGATACCCAGGAAGCCTGCAAACGCCAGCAGAAAGCTGGCGCCAAAAGGCAGTGCGGTCCGGGCCCATGAAGCGTTGTGGCTGTTTATCAGCGCAAAGGCCACGCCAGCCGTGCCCAGGGTGAACAGCAAGACAAAAAACAGCTTTCGAACCGACCTGTTGCCCAGCAGGGAAGAAGCCCATGCCTGTAAGCTGATCCAGCCCTTGGCCTCTGGACGAACAGCCGTCGCGCGCCAGGCGTTTCGCGTGATGGCAGCCAGCAGCGCCAGGACACAGACCAACGCCAGCGCAGTGAACACCAGATAGGAGGGGCCTTCCACCCGGAACAGCTTGCCGCCGTGGCACAGGCGTTGTACCTGTTCTGCGGTCTGAGGGGTCTGGCAATAGCCTGAAAACCCGATCAAGGCGTAGAAGTGGTACATCAGCCACTCGAAAAACGGCTGCTGGCGAAAATAATCCAGCAGGGAGTAGTCAAACACCATCTGTTTCAGATGCGATCCATGGATATAAAAGGGATCGCCAAAGTGGTAAATGTTCCGACGCATCCACCACAGGGCGGTGCTGACCGACAGCAGCGACACGGCGAGCGCGTGTCCGATCCACAGCAGGCCCCGTTTGCGCATCTCAAACAGCAGAATGCCCACGTAGGCCGCGATCAGAATCCAGGCCGTCATTTTGGTTGCCCCGGCGCAGGCCAGCCAGAACGCGCAGGCATAGGCGTGCCGGATCTGACCATCCACCACGTACTTCACCAGGTAGAGCGTCGCCAGGGCGCCCATCAGGGTCAGAAACAGGTCGTTGGAAATGCCCGAGGCGAGGTGGGTCACCATCGGGATGAAACCGATCAGTGATGCACCGGCCAAGGCCGTCCCTTCTGCGAAGCCCAGAAACGCCAGCATCCTGAACAGGATCAGCACCAGCAAGCCGAGCGACAAGGCCGACACCATCCGCGGTGCGCGCGCGAGGATGTGCTTGTCTTCGGTGAATTGGTGAACGATCGCGTAAGGTATGGCTGCGATGCCGTAGTACAGCGGAGGGTGCTGGACGATGTAGTTTTTCCGGTGGTGATCGACCACGCCTTCGATGTCGCGCCAGAGGTTTGGCGGTATCTCCGCCTGGCCCAGCAAGGGGAACGGCCGCCCCTTGGTCATGTCCACCACATAGGCGTAGTGCCCGGATTCGTCTGGCAGATCACCCGTTGGCGTGACAAAAATCGCCAGGAACACGGCCAGACAGGCAAACAGGGTTGCCACCAGGTACGCAGGCCAGGGTCTGTTGTTCATGGTGGGACTTGTGGGTGACAAGGGGCTGGTTTCAGCGGTGGTTTTGCACGGGTGGCGGCGACATTTTCAGGCTCGCCATGCCCAGCAGGAAGGCCAGCCCGTCGCCCAGGATGGAGGTGACGCGCATTGTCACGGAAATGCCCAGGGTCGCGCCGGCGCCAATGACCGGGGTGAACAGCAGCAGCATCATGGCCTCGCGCACGCCCATGCCACCCGGCGATCCGGGCACCACGTAGCCGATGATCCAGGCCACGCTGAACAGCAGGGCAAACAGGAAGAAGTTGCCCCCGTGGGCCTGAAAGACCGACGTGGCCTGCAGTTTGAGCACGGCGCCCAGTACGAACAGGTTGAACAGGATGATCCCGCCCACCACCAGGCTGGTCCCGACCCGCGGGGGCTTGACCAGGGAGCCGCCACCGAGCTTCAGGCTCAGCCGGGGAAACACCCGGTTCATCACCATGATGCCCACCGTGGGCGCGGCCACCGACACCAGCAGCAGTGCGATCAGCATTTCGGTCGTCGCGAAGCTGTCTTCCAGCACCGATTCGAACCCGCCGATGCCCAGCGCCAGCGCCAGCAGTGTCAGCGCCGCGCCCACGATGACATTCCAGATGGTCTCGATCGAAGTGGTCGCCACCGTCACGCCCATGGGAATGCCCTGTTCCTTGCCCAGCACCGCACGGCCGGCGAAATGGCCCACATTGCCCGGCAGGTATTTGCCGATCTGCGAAACCGCCACCATCTGCCAGACGTGCAGCAGCGAGACATGCACATCCTGATCCCTGAGCAACAGGCGCCAGTTGAGGGCGATGGTGAGGGTGTTCAACGCCGTGACCAGGATCGACAGCACCAGCGTCAGGATGATCGCGAAGGACCAGTCTATCGGCGGAATGTCGGCCAGATGCCGGTTGAGTTGCAGGCCGAAATAGACCACCGCAACGGACACCAGCCCATACGAGACGATCTTGAAGAGGACTTTTTTGAGATTCATGCGGTTGCCAGGCCGACCCAGCGACGTCTCTGGTGTGTGGGCTCAGGCCTTTTTGCTCACGACTTCGTACAGGATGGCTTCCAGTCCTTCACCAAGCTTCTGGATGGTGCCGTGTTCGAGAAAGCGCCAATGGCCGTTTTCGGCGATCTTCTGGCGCAGGCCTTCATCGCGCTGGAGCTCGAGGATGGCATCGGCGATCGCCCGGGGGCTGGCGGCGTCCACCAGGTACACGCTCTCCTTGTGCTGCAGCAGTTCCTGGACCGGTGCGTTGCGGCGTGTGATCAGCGGTTTGGCCATGCCGATCGCTTCGTTGACCTTGTTGGTCAGCACCAGCTCGGCCCGCATGTTGTCGCCAAAGATGCCCAGACACACATCGGCCTCCGCCATGTGGGTCGCCAGTCCGGCGTAGGGAACCGGATCCAGGATTTTCACGTTCTGGACGTTCAGTTCCTTGAGCAGGGCCATGTCTTGCTCAAAGGTCAGGCCGCGGCCGATGATCTGAAAGGTGACATTCTCGTTTTCCAGCAGTTTGGCAGCCTGGAAGATGTGTTTGACACCATGGAACGGGATGTACTCACCGTGGAAATGCACCAGGAAACCATCGTGCTTCTGCTGGCGTTCCCGGGGGTAAATGACGGTGTTGTCGACGGCCAGGAACAGGCGGCGCAGCTTGCTCGTGCTGGAGCGGGCGTATTCGCCGAAGTGGGCGATCACGTGGTTGCTGTCCAGGATGGACACATTGGCCGCTTTGTACGACAACCAGTCGGACAAGGCGTAGATCTTGGCTTTCAGCGAACCGGGTCTGGCTTTTTCCCGGTCAAACACCATGGTGTCGTAGGTCGTGATGTACATGTCGAACACGATCGGCTTCCAGGTCAGCAGCCGGATGACCGGGGTCAGCAGCTGGCCGTAAAACCCGGTCAGCACCACATCGCAGGACGGTGCCTTCAACAGGGCCGAGAGGACCAGTCCGGGGTAGTGTTTGAACGATTTGTCCGGGGGCAGGCATTTGACCACTTCATGTCCCCGCATTTCCAGCGCACGGATGACGATTCGCGTGCGGGAGTAGCTTTCTTCCCGGCCGGCGACATACAGAATTTTCATGATGGGAGAGCAGTTCGGGATGCCGGCGCTGGTCAACGGCCACGCCACGGTGGCTGGGGCGGTGGAATTCTAAAGGTGGGGTGTTTGCCCGTGCAGGTTGAACCGGCTCGCGCGGTGAAGACCGCCAAAAGTGTTCAATCGGGCCCCGGAAACGTCACCCGCAATGATACCTTGTCACGCCAACGCCAAAAGAGTAGCCAACCCCGGGTTCGCAGGCTCAGTCCTTGCCGAACAGGTCGCGGGTGTAGACCTTGTCTTTTACATCGGTCAAGGCTTCGGATTGGCGATTGGCCACAATCACGTCCGACATCTGTTTGAAAGCGTCCAGATCGCGGATCACGCGCGACTGGAAGAAGTTGTCTTCGTTGAACATGGGTTCGTAAATGACAACCTCGATGCCCTTGGCCTTGATGCGTTTCATGATGCCCTGGATGCTGGAGGCGCGGAAATTGTCCGAACCGCTCTTCATGATCAGGCGGTAGATGCCCACCACCTTGGGGCGCCGACGGATGATGTCGTCGGCGATGAAGTCCTTGCGGGTGCTGTTGGACGCCACGATGGCCTGGATCAGGTTCTGCGGCACTTCCTGGTAGTTGGCGAGCAACTGCTTGGTGTCCTTGGGCAGACAGTAACCGCCATAGCCGAACGAGGGGTTGTTGTAGTGGGCTCCGATGCGCGAGTCCAGGCACACGCCGTCGATGATCTGTCGGCTGTCCAGCCCGTGGGTCGCCGCATAGGTGTCGAGTTCGTTGAAGTACGACACGCGCATGGCCAGGTAGGTGTTGGCAAACAGCTTGACGGCTTCGGCCTCGGTCGGGTCCGTGAACAGCAGGGGCATGTCTTTCTTGATGGCCCCTTGCTGGAGCAGGCCGGCGAATGTGCGGGCCCGTTCGCTCTGTTCGCCCACCACGATGCGGGTGGGGTAGAGGTTGTCGTACAAGGCGCGGCCTTCGCGCAAGAACTCGGGTGAAAAGATCAGATTGTCCGTCTGGAACCTGGCACGTGCCTTGACGGTATAGCCCACGGGAATGGTGGATTTGATCACCATCACCGCCTTCGGGTTGATGGCCTTGACGTCCTGAATGACCGATTCGACCGAACGGGTGTCGAAGTAGTTGGTCACGGGATCGTAGTCGGTGGGCGTCGCGATGATGACAAATTCGGCGCCTTCATAGGCCTCGTGCTTGTCGGTGGTGGCCCGCAGGTTCAACGGTTTTGTCTTGAGGTATTCCTCGATCTCTGCGTCGATGATGGGTGACTGCTTGCGGTTGAGCATCGCCACCTTGTCGGCCACGATGTCCAGTGCGACCACTTCGTTGTGCTGGGCCAGCAAAACGGCATTGGAAAGGCCGACATAGCCGGTACCCACGATGGCGATTTTCATGATTTGTCTTGGCGGTCAATGGTGGTTGGGTGCGCTGCCATGGGTTTTTGCTGAGAATGCAGAGAACACGCCCTGCATTTGCAATGCTGGCGTTGAGCAAAGTGGCCCATGAGAGGGGTTGATGTTTGAGCAGCGTTCTTCAAAAACGTTGAAGGGCGCTCAGGCGCCCTTCAACAGGTTCGGTCAGCCCATGGGATCAGAACAGGAGGTTGGCCAGCAGGCTGACGCGCTGCGTGTCCTTTGTTTTTTGCAGGTCGGCGGCGTAGGAGGCGGAAAAATTCAGGGATTTCGAAACGCCCAGGGAGGCATTCACGCCAGCCAGCGTGCTTCGGAATTTTGCCCGTTCAATCGTTTCACGCTGCGGCACACCCGGTTGATTGGCTTCCGTCATGGCGATGCTCAAGGCGCTGCGGTACAGCGATTCCGTGTGGCTGAATCCGCCACTGAAGGTCAGGGTTTTTCCGTTCTGGAGGGCGAGCGGTGCGAACTGCACATCGAAACCGATGCCCGAGAAGACGTCTCTGGCGCGAGAAGCACTGTATGAAACGTCCGACGTGTAGAGCGACTGGGATACGTAAGGTTTGAGCTGGTGGGTCTGGCTGGAGAAGGATGCCCATGGCGTGATGCTCATCCACTCGTTACCCATCGGGCGGCGAATCTTCTGCTCGAAAGACCATGTATTGCCGACGCTGGTACTGGCGAACGACCGATCCAGCAACTCGTCGCGGGCGTTGTTCTCGACGCGCAATGTGAGGTTGGAAAGCTGGGTCGTGAAAAGGAAACTGGAAACGGGCTGGTGCCAGTAAAAAGTGGATCCTTTTGAGCTGTAGCGTTGCAAGAGCCGGTCGGTGCTGTGCAGTTGCTGGGCATTGTCGTTTTGCGTGATCGCAAAACCGTAGCGACCGTTCTTCTTGAAGAGGCTGTTGCTGGCGGTGAAGTCGAGGGCCACACCGGTCGGTACGGTCGCGTTGGCGTGAGGGTCATTGAGCGTCGCAAACCGGTTGCTTGCCACCGAGTGACGATCTGTAGCGCTGGTCTGTCCGATCGGGATCAGGTTGAATCCGGCGGCCGTGGGCGTGCCGCGCAGGTTGAAAGCCAGGATTCCACTGTCGACCTCCGCCCCAAGGCGCTGGGCCGACTCAGCGCCGGCCGCCACCGAGTTCGACCATTCCCAGCCGCGCGTCAGGTAGTGTTCGTACACGCGCGCAATGATGGTTTGACCGCGGGTGCCGAAATGGGTGGTGTCGTGAAACAAGGCGTCAACCGCCGACCGGCTGGCATCCGGCGTGGAAACGTTGTTGAATCCAAAGGCTTGGGGATTGGCGAAAATGCGTTCGAAGGCCGTGTACATGTCCACGGCAACGATGTTGGGATTGCTGTTGGCAACCCCCGCGATAAACGCATTCCAGGCAACCACCTGATTGTGGGTCGAATCCTCAACGCCGGGATTCTTGCTCCAGTCGTGCAGCTGGGTCACGAAGAGGCGCCGGTTTTCATTGGCGGCACCCATGGCTTTCAGTCGATTCACCCCGTCGGTGAGACCAAACTTGGCATGGGCCAGGTCGTCGCGGGCACCGCCCCTGTTGATGTCGTTGTGGCCCAGGTAGACGATGGTCAGGTCGGTGTCGCCCACTTTGTCCTGACCGCGCAAGGTCATGGTATCGAGTTGTCGGTTGAACTCCCGGTGACCCGCGTACCCAGCCCGTGCGCCCCCAATGGCGTAGTTCAGTGTCACATCGGTCGGGATTCGTGCACCGAGTTCCCTCACCCAGTTGCCCGTGTGTTGCGAGTTGGTGAAGGCAATGTCGCTGTAACTGTCGCCAAAAACCCGCAATGTGCCAATGTGGGGCTGTGTAGCACCCGAGCTGGTGGCGATCTTGAAGGGGTTGGGTGCGACGGAGCCGCCGCTGCTGGCACAACCCATGAGGCTGAGCGCCGCAACCACCGCAGCTGTGAGGGGCGCAAGGTGGCCAAAGGGGGCGGGGAAAGACATGCTGAATCCTCGATGACAGGTTGCCGATCACGACGGCTTGAACAAGGCAGGTGGGGTCCGCTCGGGACCCCAAAATCCCTTGAATTCTGCCACAGGCGGTTGTGGGGCAAGTTGACAACAAGGGCGCTGGTGAGGATGCGTGGGTCCGCGGGATGCTCAAAAATCCGGGAGGATGCCCAGTGCAAACGGCAAACTCACCATCCCCAGCAGCGTGGACAATGTGACCAGCCCGGCCACATACGGCCCGTTGTAGCCCATGCGGGCGGCCAGCACGTAGCAGCTCGACGCGGTGGGCACGGCGGAGAACATCAGCAGGACCGTGGTTTGTGTGGCATCGAGCTGGAACAGGCGGGACAGGCCCAGCGCCATGAGCGGCATGCCCAGGTGTTTGACGGCCAGCACCGCCACCCCGAGCGTCTTGGCCGCGTGCAGCGACCCGAATTGCATCCCTGCGCCGGCGGCCATCAGGCCGAGCGCCAGCGAGGCCTGGCCGATGCGGCTCACCGTGGGTTCCAGCCAGACCGGGATCTGGAAGCCCAGCAGGTTGGCCACCAGGCCCGAAGCGGTACCGATGATCAGGGGGTTGCGCAGCAGTTCACCCGCAAAGTGCTTCTGTGCGTGGCGGGCCATGGGCCACACGGCACCCACATTGAACAGCGGCACGCACACGCCGATGATCACCGCGATGAGCTGCAGGCCCTGCGGGCCGGCCACTTTGTCGGCCAGGGCCAGGGCGATGAAGGAGTTGAAGCGAAAGCCGATCTGCGCGCTGGCGGCGTGCAGCCGCACATCCAGCCGCTTGCCGAGCCAGGGCCAGTGCGGCAGCGAATACGAGAGCGCAATGCCGCACAGGCCGAGTGTGAAGCCGGCGGCCATGAGGCTGGAGGTGGCCCCCAGGTCCAGCGGGCTTTTCACGATGGACTGGAACAGCAGCACCGGAAACAGGAAGTAGTAGACCAGGCTCTCGATGGGCTCCCAGACTTTGCGGTCGAGTGCGGTGAAACGGCAGAGCAGGTAGCCGATCAGGATGAGCGAAAAGTCGGGGAAGAGCAGCTGGGCAAAGTTCACGGAAGGAGCATAGCGCCCGCCGTCGGTTCAATCCGGGGGTTTGTACTTATGTAGTCTCCCCATGGCCAAGGGCCTCGCGGCTGTCTACAGTGTCTGTCGAGGCGGGTTCGATCAGCAGCCTGTCTGATCTGGCGCGTGCGCGCCGGATCGCCGCAGGTAATATGACCCTGCTATCCTTTTTGTTGCCTCTCTTTCAAGGAGTGTTTGCCATGGTATTGCGTCGTCAGCTGTTTGCCTGGGGTCTGGTCACTGCTTCGGTCGTTGCGGCCACCGGGGCCTGGGCACAGGCTTTCCCGAACAAGCCCGTGCGGATCCAGGTGCCGTTTGCGCCCGGCGGGACGACCGACATCATTGCGCGCGTCATGTCCGAACCGCTGGGCAAGACCCTGGGCCAGAGCGTGGTCGTGGAGAACAAGGCCGGCGGCGGTGGCGTGGTGGGGGCACTGGAACTCTCGCGCGCCCTGCCTGACGGGCACATCCTGGGCATGGCGACCGTGTCGACCACGGCGGCCAACCCGGCCATCAACCCCAAGATTCCGTACAACACGCTCACCGATTTCACGCCCATCATCAACATCGCGGCCACACCCAACGTGATCGCGGTGCACCCCAGCTTTCCGGCCAAGGACTTCAAGACCTTCCTGGCCGAGCTGAAAAAGAACCCCGGCAAGTACAGCTACGCCAGCTCGGGCACGGGCGGCATCGGCCATCTGCAGACCGAGCTGTTCAAGAGCCTGGCCGGCGTGTTCATGACGCACATCCCCTACCGCGGCGCGGGCCCGGCGCTCAACGACACCGTGGGCGGCCAGGTCCCCATCATCTTTGACAACCTGCCTTCAGCACTCCCGCACATCAAGGCCGGCCGCCTGATCCCCATCGTGGTGGCCGCGCCCGACCGCCTGGCCGCGTTGCCCAACGTGCCGACCTTCAAGGAAGTGGGCATGGAGCCGGTCAACCGCATGGCTTACTACGGTCTGATCGCGCCCAAGGGCCTGCCCAAGGATGTCGTGGACAAGGTCTACAACGCCACCAAGCAGGCGCTGGCCGATCCGGCGGTGAAAAAGCGCATTGAAGACACCGGTTCGCTCATCGTGGGCAACACACCGGCCGAATTCGCCGAGCAGATCAAGGCCGAGTTCGAGGTCTACAAGACGGTGGTCGCCAAGCAGAAACTCAAGCTGGACTGATGGACAAAGCCCTGGCAGCGGCCAGCGAGGCCAGTGCCGGGGCCTTCGTCGATGCGCTCTGGCTGGAGGAAGGCCTCTCGCGCAACACGCTCGACGCCTACCGGCGCGACCTCACGCTCTTCGGCCAATGGCTGGCCGCACGCGGCACGGCGCTGCCCGAGGCCGTCGAAAGCGACATCAACGCCTACTTCGCCGAACGCCACGCCCAGACCCGCGCCACCACCGCCAACCGGCGGCTCACGGTGTTCAAGCGCTACTACCGCTGGGCGCTGCGCGAACGCCTGATCACCGCCGACCCCACGCTGCGTCTGATGGCCGCGCGCCAGGCGATGCGCGTGCCGAAGACCATGAGCGAGGCTCAGGTGGAGGCCCTGCTCAACGCGCCCGACACCGGCACGCCGCTGGGTCAACGCGATCGCGCCATGCTGGAGCTGATGTACGCCAGCGGTCTGCGCGTGAGCGAACTGGTCACGCTCAAGACCTTTCACGTCGGCATGAACGAACACGTGCTGCGCATCACTGGCAAGGGCAACAAGGAGCGGCTGGTGCCGTTCGGACAGATCGCTGGCCAGTGGCTGCAGACCTGGCTGGGCCAGGGGCGGCGCGAGGTGCTGGGGGGCTTGCAGAGCGAAGACCTGTTCGTCACCTCGCGCGGCTCGCGCGCGGGTGAGGCCATGACACGCGCCATGTTCTGGCAGCTGGTGAAGAAATACGCGCTGGTCGCCGGCATCACCTCGCCGCTTTCACCGCACACCCTGCGCCACGCCTTCGCCACCCACCTGCTCAACCACGGCGCCGACCTGCGCGCGGTGCAGATGCTGCTGGGTCACGCCGACATTTCCACCACCACCATCTACACCCACGTGGCGCGGGAGCGGCTCAAGAGCATCGTGGCGCAGCACCACCCGCGTGGCTGAATCAGTCCACGCAGGTCACTGCGCCATGCGCAGTCGACGTGCCGCGTCTTCATCGCGCGCGTCGTCGATCTCGCGCATCACGCTGGCCAGGTCCACCTCGGCGTGGGTCGGCGTGTAGCGCCCGGTGAGCAGCGTGTCGTTGCTCAGCAGGCCACGCTGGTACAGGCTCCAGATCTCGGGGCCGTACCGGGTGGCCAGCAGCTCGGGCGCAAACTGGCCAAAGAAGTCGCGCAGGTTGGCCACGTCGCGCAGCAGCATGCGCGGCGCGTGGTTGTTGCCGGCGGCGTCCACCGCCTGCGGCAGGTCGATGATCACGGGGAAGTCCTCACCGTCCGCTTCGCCCGAATGCGCGAGCAGGATGTTGAATTCCGACAGATCGCCGTGCACGACGCCCGCGCACAGCATGCGCACCACCTCGGCCACCAGGGTGGCGTGGTGCTGGCGCGCCTGTCCGGGCGTGAAACGCACGTCGTTCAGGCGCGGGGCGGCGTCGCCGTGTGCGTCGGTCACCAGTTCCATCAGCAGCACGCCGTCGCAGAAGTTGTAGGGCTGCGGTACGCGCACGCCGGCTGCGGCCAGGCGGTACAGCGCGTCCACTTCGGCGCTCTGCCAGGCCGCCTCCTGCGCCTCGCGGCCAAACTTCGTGCCCTTGGCCATCGCGCGGGCCTGTCGCGAGTTCTTGACCTTGCGGTTTTCGGTGTAGTCCACCGCCTGGCGAAAGCTGCGGTTGTTGGCCTCTTTGTAGATCTTGGCGCAGCGTGTCTCGTCGCCGCAGCGCACCACAAACACCATGGCTTCCTTGCCGCTCATGAGCTGGCGCACCACGGAGTCGATCAGACCTTCTTCGATCAGCGCCTGCAGGCGGGGCGGCGCCTTCATGCGGACCCGCGTCCGTTGCGGGAAGTGCTCACTTGGGCGCCAGCGACCAGCCGGCGCGCTGGTTCGTCTTGTCGTTGGTGTAGTGCCAGTGCGCACCGCAGCGGTCGCAGAAATAGCCGGTGATCGTCACCTGGACATCGCCGCGCAGTTCCTTGCGGTGGTTGCCCTGCTGCAGCTCGGCATGGCCGGGCGCACCGCGCCAGTTGCGCTGGATGCCCTGGCAGGGTTCGCACAGTGGCGAGGGTTCGATGGGGCTGGTGACGTCTGGTGCTGGATTCATGGCTTTAGGGGGGCGTGCGATCGCGCGGGTGCAGGAAGGAGATTGTGCGCCCAGCGACTTGTGTGCTGTCGCTACATCAGGAAGTCGAGCAGGCTGGCGAACGGGGCGATGGCGCGCATTTTGAACAGGGTGTCCTCGTCGGCGTCTTTCACCAGGGCATTCAGCCCGCCCGCGTTGGCCGCACCCACCACCGCGCGGGACTGCGCGATACGCAGGCGCATGTTGTGCTGCAGGGTCTCGGCGAGGAAGCGGTTGTTGCGGCAGACCACCATCAGCTCCGAGTTCAGGTTGGCCGAACGGGGATCGATGTTGTAGGTGCCGACGACGATGGTGTGGTCGTCGAAGACCGCGCGTTTGGCGTGTACGCCCCAGCGAGGCGAAGCGGAGGGCCGCTCGCTGCCCGCCAGCGCTTGCCCGCCATAGGCCCAGACTTCAAGCTTCGGCAGGGACAGGCGGTCGAGCGAATTCGCCAGACTGGCCACGGTGTAGAACGCGTCGGTGGAATACAGGCTGTTCGTCAAAATCTGCAGCTTGACGCCGCGTTGCGCCACCTGCTGCAACACCGCGAGGCCGTCGTCGCGCAAGACCAGGTAGGGGCTCTCCACCATGATCTGCTGGCGCGCCTCTTTGGCCAGCCGGGTGAGCTCCAGAAACACCTTGCGCCGCTCCACGCCCGAGCCCGGGTAGTCGGTGACGAAGTGCATGTCGTTGCAGGTGCTCAACGCGTGCTGGGGCTGGTGGCGCTGCAGTTCGGCGGCCAATGCGGCCTCGGCGGCGGAGGGCAGGCCCAGCAGTTCCGGGCCGGGCACGGTCGACGATGCGGCCACGTCGATGGGGTTCGTCACCCAGTCCGAGGCCCAGTAAAGATCGAAGCTGTCCGTGATGCCCGAGACCACCGGGCCATCGATGTACATGTCGCTGTCGAGGAAGTTGTAGCGTTCCGAGAGGTCGAAATAGTCATCGGCGATGTTGCGCCCGCCGATGATGGCCTTCTGGCGGTCCACCACCAGCAGCTTGCGGTGGGTGCGGTGGTTCGAGGCGAAGAACCGGGCCAGGCCCGCGGTGTTGTAGTAACGCACTTCCACGCCTGCGGCCTCCAGCGCCTGGGCGTAGTGCGGCGCAAGCTTGAAGACCGGCAGCGCGAAGTCCACCAGCAGGCGCACCTTGACGCCTTCGCGCGCCTTGCGCGCCAGGGCCTGCGTCACCAGCCGGCTCGCGGTGTCGACCTCGTAGATGAAAAATTCCAGCTCGATGGACTCTTTGGCTTCTTCAATGAGCCGCATGCGCGTGGCCAGCGAGTCGAAGCCCACGTCGAGCAGGGCCACCGTGTGGGGCTCGCGCGAGCGCATGTCGATGGCGGTGTGTGTGGGGGCTTTGCCCAGCCACTGCCGTTCGCTCGCTTCCTGGATACCCAGGAAACCGAGGTAGAGCAGCACGGGCAGGCCCACGAAGATGCCCGCCAGGCTCCAGGCCAGGACTTTCGCGGCCCGCCAGAGGGTCCATCGGCTCCCACTCATGCTGTGTTCCCTGTCATCGTTTGAATGCGGTGTGCGGGCGCAGTATCGCATTCGTCGCCAGGCGCGAAGTGACAGCCGGCCGGGGCCTACAGCGGCCTGGTGACCAGCTCGACCGCCAGGCCTTGATCGGTCACGGTGATGCGGCCCGGTCGCAGACCCAGCAGGTCGGCCATCGCCGTTTCCTGGGCTTTCAACTGGTACAGCACCACTTCGCGCAGGGACTGTTCGGCCAGTGCTGGCGCGTAGGTGTTGAGCAGCTCCGCCGCGTCGGCCGGCAGGCCGGGGAAACGCATGCGGTAGACCTTGAGCTGGTGGGCGCGCAGCGTTCGATCGCTGTGCTCGTAGCGCAGTGCGAAATCGACGGTGAACGTGCCCGGCTGGTTGCGCTGCAGGATCGGGCCGGCCGCGTTCACAGCCATCTCGGCGCGCAGCCGGTTCGAGGCCGGCAGCAAGCCCAGTTGCGGCACCGCGAGGTCCAGGTTCACCAGCCCGGCCACGGGGTAACGCAGCGGGAAACGTTTGCCCACTTCGCTCTGCAGCACATCGAGCGGCACGTTCAGGCGGGGCGGCGAGGTGGGTGCCGCGTCCGGTGAGGGCGCGGCCTGTGCCCGTGCCGCGCCGATCCAGGGCAGCAGCGGTATCCAGGCGGTCAGCAAGACACGGCGGTGCATGGCGGTCTACTTGTAGAACACCTCGACCTGGCCCTTGAGCTGGATCAGCAGGGGCTGTCCTTTGCGGTCCACCGTCTTGCTGGAGGGCACCTTGACCCAGCCTTCGCTGATGCAGTATTCGGCCACGTCGAAGCGCTCCTTGTGATTGAAGCGGATGCCGATGTCGTGTTCAAACACGGCGGCCACGTGGTGCGGGCTGCGTGGGTCGATGGAGAGGCGGTCGGGCAGGGCGGGTTGGGCCGGTTGGGTGTTCGTGTCGTTCATGGGTCTATTTTCGGGGAGTTCTGGGGGGGTCGGCAGGCGGCGGCCCGGCGGCATCAATCGGTCAGCACCCGCACCTTCACGCTCTTGCCCTTGATGCGGCCATCGTTCAATCGGCTGGCGACCTGCTCGGCGATGGCGCGGTCCACCGCGACGTAGGTGGACCAGTCGTTGACGTTGATCTTGCCGACCTGTTCGCGCGTGTAGCCGAGGTCGGCGGTGAGCGCGCCCAGCACGTCGCCGGGGCGGATTTTTTCCTTGCGCCCGCCCTGGATGTGCAGCGTGACCATCGGTGGCATGAGCGGGCCTTTGCCGGTGGGAACCAGTTCGGCCAGTTCGTGCCACTCGGATTCGCGGCCCTGCAGCTGCTCGATCTTGCCCACGCTGCCCATCTCGTTCATGCTGGCCAGGTTCAGCGCCAGGCCGCTTTCGCCGGCTCGCCCGGTGCGGCCGATGCGGTGGATGTGCACCTCGGCATCGGGCGTCACGTCCACGTTGATCACGGCGGCCAGGCTCGCGATGTCGAGCCCGCGTGCGGCCACGTCGGTGGCCACCAGCACTGAACAGCTCTTGTTGGCAAAGCGCACCAGCACCTGGTCGCGTTCACGCTGCTCCAGTTCACCGAAGAGCGCCAGCGCGCTCATGCCTTGCGCCTGCAGCACGGCCACGAGATCGCGGCACTGCGCCTTGGTGTTGCAGAACGCGAGCGTGCTCGCCGGGCGGAAGTGCAGCAGGAGCTGGCTCACCGCGTGCAGTCGCTCGTTGTCTTTCACCTGGTACCAGCGCTGTTCAATCTGGCCACCGGCGTGCTGCGCCTCCACCGTCACCGTGACGGGATCGCGCATGAACTGCGCGGCCAGCTTGGCGATGCCTTCCGGGTAGGTGGCGGAGAACAGCAGGGTCTGGCGATCTCTCGGGCACTGGCGCGCGACCTTCACGATGTCGTCGAAGAAACCCATGTCGAGCATGCGGTCGGCTTCGTCGAGCACCAGGGTGTTGAGCGCGTCGAGTTGCAGGCTCTGGCGCTCCAGGTGGTCCATGATGCGGCCGGGTGTGCCGACCACGATGTGCGCACCATGCTCCAGCGTGGCCAGCTGCCCGCGCAGCGGCACGCCACCGCACAGCGTGACGACCTTGATGTTGTCTTCGGCGCGCGCCAGGCGGCGGATTTCGGTGGTCACCTGGTCGGCCAGCTCGCGCGTGGGGCAGAGCACCAGGGTCTGCACCGCGAAGCGGCGCGGGTTCAGGTTGGCCAGCAGGGTCAGCGCGAAGGCGGCGGTCTTGCCGCTGCCGGTCTTGGCCTGGGCAATGATGTCTTTGCCCAGCAGGGCAGCCGGCAGGCTGGCGGCCTGGATGGCTGTCATGCTCAGGTAGCCGAGCTGCTGCAGGTTGGCCAGCATGGCCGGGGTGAGCGGCAACTGGCTGAAATCGGCGGCGGAGGCCGCGGCGGGGGAAGTGTTCGGGGAAGCGGTGGTCATCCCCGATTATCCGCGCACCGTTCGGGCGAACGGTATGGGTTCTTCATGGGACCGGAGCGCCACCCGCGGCGCATGAAGTGATCCAACCCAGGGCACCGCCGGGCCGGCTTTGCCGGAGGGCCAGTGCCGCCCCCGGGGGGTAGCGCGAAGCGCTGCGGGGGGAGGGTAAATCACGTGCTCAGCGTGAAGTGGAACGCGGCGCCCAGACCGGGCTCGAAAAAGGCCCAGACCCGGCCGCCGTGGCGCATGACGATGCGCTGCACGATGGTCAGACCGATCCCGGTGCCGGCGTATTCGTCTTCGCGGTGCAGGCGCTGGAAGGGGCCAAAGAGCCTGTCCGCCGACGCCATGTCAAAGCCACAACCGTTGTCGCGCACAAAGAAAATGATTTCGCCGTTGAGGGTCTTGCTGCCGACGTCGATGTGGGTGATCTCTTTGCGGGCAGAAAACTTCCAGGCGTTTCGCAGCAGGTTGTCGAGCAGGCTGCGCACCAGGGTCGGATCGGCCATGGCTTCCAGGTTCGGGGCAATCCGCACCTGCGCTACCCGTTCGGGGGCGGCCTCCATGAGCTGGGCGGCGATCTCGCTGGCGATTTCACTGACATTGACCACGCGCAGCTGCATCGGCAGCTGGTTCAGGCGCGACATGTGCAAGAGCGCGTCGATCAGCGCTCCCATGCGTTGGCCCGCGGTCACGATCCGGTTGACCAGATCGATGCTGTCGGCGCCCAGTTCGCTGGCGTGTTCCCGGATCAGTTCCTGGCTGAACCCGACGATGACCCGGACCGGGGAGCGCAGGTCGTGGGCCACCGAGTAGCTGAAGGTCTCCAGTTCCTTGAGGCTCTGTTTCAGCTCGGCGGTGCGCTCGGCCACCAGGTTCTCCAGCCCCTCGTTCAGCAACTTGAGCCGCAGCTCGCTGTTCTTGCGCTCCGAAATGTCCTGCACCACGCCCGTCATGCGCTGGCCGGAGGCGTGGCCCGCGTCGAGCTTGATCCAGCGCGGAGGGACATCTTTGGAAAGGACACGAAACTCTTCGCTGAACCGTTTCAGTTCGGCCAGGCTCTCGTCCAGCCGGGTGGTCACCTCGGCCCGTTCCTCGGCGTCCACGCACGAGAGCAGGTCGTCCCGGGCGTGTGGCTGGTTCAGTGGCCAGCCCAGCAGTTCGGCCGTTCGGGGCGATGCGGTGATGGCCGAGGTGGCCGTGTCCATTTCCAGCACGCCCATGCTCGCAGCCTCCAGGGCCTGTTGCAGCAGCCGCTGGTGGTCCACGAGTTCAACTTCCAGCTTGTGACGCTCGAAGGCCATCTGGATCGTGGCGTGCAGCTCGCGCTCCGAAAAGGGCTTTAGCAGGTACCCATAGGGGCGGGTCTGCCGTGCGCGCTCCAGCGTGGAGTCTTCGGAATACGCGGTGAGGTAGATCACCGGCGCGGAGTGGGTTTCACGCAGCCGGGAGGCCACCTCGATGCCGTCCATGTCGCCCTGGATGTGGATGTCCATCAACACCAGATCGGGCTGGGTCTGAGAGAACATCTCCATGCATTCTTCACCAGAGACCGCAATGGCGGGCACGTCGTAGCCCAGTTGCGCCAGACGCTGTTGCAGGTTGAAGGCAACGATGCTCTCGTCTTCGACCACCAGGATGCGGGAGGGTCTGTTCATGTTTTTCGCTCCAGTGGAAAACGCAAGGTGAAGCAGGTGGGACCACTGCGCTGCACGTCCAGCCGGCCATGGAGCTGGCGCGTGAGCAACTGGACCAGCTGCAGGCCGAGTGAACCGCTGCGTTCGAGGTTCTGATGCTCGGGAATGCCGAGACCATCGTTGCTGATGGCGAGTTCGATGTGGTGGTTGTCGTCCTGGCGCATGAGCACGCGGACCGTGCCGCACTGCCCGGACGGAAAGCCGTGCTTGAGCGCGTTGCTCACCAGTTCGTTGACGATGAGGCCACAGGGGATCGCTTCGTTGATGGGCAGCTTGACCTGGTTGGCTTCGATCACCATGGCCACGTGCCCGGTCACCATGCCGTAGGAGTCCATCAGATTGGGCATCAGCTCACCCAGAAACTGCTGAAAGTCGACTTGGGCGAAGTCGTGCGACTGGTACAGGGTCTGGTGGATCATCGACATCGACCGGATCCGGTTCTGGCTGTCACGCAACATGGCCACGAGATCCGGGTCCTTGATCTTGAGCGCCTGCAGGTCGAGCAGGCTGTGGATCACCTGCAGGTTGTTCTTGACGCGGTGGTGCACTTCTTCCAGCAGCAGTTCTTTTTCCTGCAGGGCGTCGTGGATGCGCTTCTCGTTTTGCTTGCGTTCGCTCAGGTCCAGAATCACCGACAGGATCATCGGGCCTTCGCCGGTGTCGACCGGGTTGATGCCGATCTCCACCGGAAACTCGCTGCCGTCCTTGCGCAGGCCGCTGAGGTCACGGCCGGCGCCCATGGGGCGGGCGGTGGCTTCGGACTGGAAGCCCCGGCGGTAACCCGGATGCGCATGGCGGTAACGCTCGGGCACCAGAACCTCGACCGGTTGCCCCAGCAGCTCTTCGCTGGTGTAGCCGAAGGTGGACTCGGCCAGCCGGTTCAGGCGCGTGATCACACCCTGCTGGTTGACCACCACCATGGCGACCGGTATGCGGTCAAAAGCCTGCCCAAGGTACTCGTCCAGCTGGATGTGTTTGACGCTCATTGCCAATATTCGGAAAGGTCATTGCCTCACCGCCTGCCCTGAAACAACGCGGCCCTGCGGCGCAGCATAAGCCCGAATCGACAACACCGCACGTGGAAGAACCCTTGTCCGCACGTGATGTGCGGGACCCTGAATACAAACAGCCTCGTTGTGGGACTCAGGCGCCGAGAAGGTAGTCCAGCTCTTGCTGGCTGAAGCCCGCTGCGCGCCGGGCCGCGTCGTTGAACGGTGGCTTCAGTCTGGGCGCGTTGTGCGTGCGCGAGAGCACGCGGTAGTGCGCCAGCGGGTCCAGGCCCTGCTGCGCGCAGAGCCAGCCGTACCAGTGGTTGCCGATGGCGACATGACCGATCTCGTCGCGCAGGATCACGTCGAGGATCTCGACGGTGCGCAGGGCTGCGGGGGTGCTGACCTTGCGCAGGCGGGTCTGGATCAGCGGGGTGGCGTCGAGCCCGCGCGCTTCGAGCGTGCGCGGCACCAGCGCCATGCGCGCGGTGATGTCGTGTTGCGTCTTCACGCACATTTCCCACAGGCCGTCGTGCGCGGGGAAGTCGCCGTAGTGGTAGCCCAGGCTTTGCAGGTGCGTGTGCAGCAGGTCGAAATGCGTGGCCTCTTCCGCGGCCACGCACAGCCAGTCGCGGTAGAAGTCGACGGGCATGCCGGCGAAGCGCCAGACCGCATCGAGCGCCAGGTTGATGGCGTTGAATTCGATGTGGCAGACCGCGTGCAACAGTGCGGCCAGACCCTCGGTGCTGAAGGGTGATCGGTGCGGCACGTCCATGGGCGGCACCAGGGCGGGTCGCTCCGGCCTGCCCGGCAGGGGTGCGCCGGGCACGGGATCCAGGGGGGCGTTGGGGCGCAGGGCTTCGAGGCATCGATCCGCATCGGCGCAGTCGCCCAGGGCGGCCCACAGCGCCAGAGCCGCGCGGGCCTTGTCGCCCGGGTCGGGGATGCAGAGCGTGTGCAAGGCGCGTTCCCTCAGGCTGGTGCCGGGCATGTCGGAAGGGGGGCGGTCATCGGGGCGCTGCATCCCTACAATTCTAGGTTTCGCGTGTGGCCCCCTGGGCACCGCAACAACAACCAGGATTGGAGACACCCGGCATGGCGATCTATGAACTCGATGGCGTGGCGCCGCGCGTGGCCGATTCGGCCTGGGTAGCCGAGAATGCGTTGGTGATCGGGGAGGTGAGCCTGGGCGAGCACGCGAGCGTGTGGTTCGGCACCACGGTGCGCGGCGACACGGCCACCATCACCATCGGCACCGGCAGCAACATCCAGGACGGCAGCGTGCTGCACGCCGACGACGGGCTGCCCCTGACCATCGGCGCCCATGTCACCGTGGGCCATCAGGTGATGCTGCACGGCTGCACCGTCGGCGACGAATCGCTGATCGGCATCGGCGCCATCGTGCTCAACGGCGCAAAGATCGGCAAGAACTGCCTGGTGGGTGCGGGCGCGCTGGTGACCGAGGGCAAGGAATTTCCCGATGGCTCCATGATCATCGGCAGCCCGGCCAAGGTGGTGCGCCAGCTCACACCCGAGCAGATCGAAGGCTTGCGCCAGAGCGCGAAACACTATGTCGAGAACGCGGAGCGCTTCAGGCGCGGCTTGAAAAAGATCGGTTGACCCCGATCTGCCAGCGTTGACCGAATCGAAAGAACCCCTTGTCCGAACTCCACAAATTCATGTTTGAAGGTCTGCCGGTGCGCGGCATGCTGGTGCGCCTGACCGGTGCCTGGACCGATATCCTGCAGCGGCGCGAGCAGGCGGGCGGCTATCCCGCGGCGGTGCAGGAACTGTTGGGCGAGATGACTGCCGCGGCCACGCTGATGCAGGCCAACATCAAGTTCAATGGCGCGCTGGTCATGCAGATCATGGGCGACGGTCCGGTGAAGCTCGCCGTGGCCGAGGTGCAGCCCGACCTGAGCCTGCGCGCCACGGCCACGGTGTTGGGCGAGGTGGCGGCCGATGCGCCGCTCTCACACATGGTCAACGTGAACAACGCGGGCCGCTGCGCCATCACGCTCGACCCGAAGGACCGCCCGCCGGGCCAGCAGCCCTACCAGGGCGTGGTGCCGCTGTTTGGTGACCGCCACGAGAAGCTGGAAAAGCTCAGCGAGGTGATCGAACACTACATGCTGCAGAGCGAGCAGCTCGACACGCGTCTGGTGCTCGCCGCCAACGACAAGGTGGCGGCGGGCCTGCTGATCCAGCGCCTGCCGCTGCAGGGAGAGGCCAACCTGGCCGGAGCCGGTGCGGTGGCCAGCGACGAAGACCAGATCGGCCTGAACGAGGATTACAACCGCATCGCCATCCTGGCCGCCAGCCTCAAACGCGAGGAACTGCTGGAGCTGGACGCCGACACCATCCTGCGCCGCCTGTTCTGGGAAGAAGACCTGCGCCGTTTCGAACCCCTCGTGGACGACGAAGGGCCGCGTTTCGCCTGCACCTGCTCGCGCGAGCGCGTGAGCAGCATGCTGCGCAGCCTGGGCCGCGACGAGATCGAATCGATCATCGCCGAGCAGGGTCAGGTGGAGGTGGGCTGCGACTTCTGCGGCGCGCAGTACCGGTTCGATCCGGTGGACGCGGCGCAGGTGTTTTTGCAGCCGCACGCGCAGCCGCCCGCCACGCCCAATCTTCAGTGAGCGGCGGGCCGGGTCAGGTCGTCGCGCGCAGCCGCCGCGCGCCCTGGCCCAGCGTGTCGAGGACGTCGAAACAAGCCCCCATGGTGTGGTAATCCACCTTGCCTGCGGGGCTTTTTTCGTCACTGATCTTGGTGTTGTCGGCGCGCAGGATGCGCCACCAGGCACCGTGTTGATGGTCCACGAAATGCTGCCAGGCGTAGGCCCACAGGCGGTCGTAGTCGGCCCAGTAGCGTGCCTCGCCGGTTGTCTGGGCCAGGCGCGCTGCCGTGGCCAGCGACTCGGCCTGGACCCAGAAATACTTGTCGCTGTCGCAGACGCTGCCGTCGGGCGCGAAGCCGTAGAACAGGCCGCCGTGTTCGGCATCCCACGACTTCGCCATCGCGGTGTCAAAGAAAAACCGGGCGCGCGGCGGGTGGTCGGCGCGTGGACGGCGCTGATCGAGCAGCAGCAGGAGCTTGGCCCATTCGGTCAGGTGGCCGGGCTGGAAACCCCAGGGGCGGAAGATGTTGCTCTTGTCGTCCTTGTTGTAGTCCCAGTCGACCGACCAGTCGGCGCGGTAGTGCTCCCACACCAGGCCATCGGCCAGCGCCGCCTGGCGGATGCAGATGTGGTCGGCCAGCCGCTCGGCACGGACCAGGTAGCGGATCTCGCCCGTGGCGTCGAAGGCGGCGAGCAGTGCCTCACACAGGTGCATGTTGGCGTTCTGGCCCCGGTAGCCGCTGAGTACCCCGTCGGGGCCGATCTCGTCGGCGTAGAGGCCGTGGTCCGGCTCCCAGAAACGCTGCTCCAGCAGTTCGAAGGTCTCGGCGATGCCAGCGTGTGCCTCGGGCAGTCCGGCCATGAAGGCCTGGGCGTGCGCCAGCAGCACGAAGGCCAGGCCGTAGGCGTGCTGGGTGCCGTCGAGCGCGCTCTTTTTTCCGTCGCGCCAGTCCAGCAGCCAGGTGTAGCCACCGCTTTGGGGGTCGCGGTGCACGCGGCGCAGGAAGTCGAAGGCGTGGGCCAGTGTCTGGCGGTGCGAGGCATCGGCCCCCGAGCGCACGGCCATGGCGTAGGTGACGACGAAGCGGGTGCTGCTGACCAGGTGGCGGGTGTGGCGGTCGTAGACCTCGCCGTTGTCGCGGAAAAAATGGAACAGTCCACCGCTGGGGTCGATGGCCCGCGGGTGGTAGAAGGCCATGCAGTCGCGCACGTGCGCGCGCAGGAAATCGGGTGAGCGGAAGTCGGGCAAGGGTTGTGCCGGGATCATGGTGGCGGGTCCCTGGTGTGATCGGTGGTCAGAAGCTGGCTGAACAGGCGGTGTTCGCAGTCCGGGTCGCTGCAACTGTCGCAGACCCAGCGGCCCCGGCCCAGACGCAGCGCCGGATCGTCGGCCAGCAGTTGCCGCCCGAGGTGCTTGCCGATGGCCCTCAAGGCTTGCTGCAGGCGCTGAGGGCCTTTTCCATAGATCGTCTGGTAGCGCACGCCGGCGATCTGCAGCTCGCGCCGCAGCACGGCGTCGGTGGCGTCGCGCACGGCCGGGCCGTCGCGAAACAGGCCGTCGGCGACCCAGGGCAGGTCCAGCCCCATCAGCAGCGTCAGGCCGTAGCCGCGCTGTTCGGCCCGGGCGACGGGTAGCAGCGAGGTGTCGTTGAAGTACAGCTCGCTGTAGGCAGCGATCACGAGGGAGGTGGTGTCGGCCACCACGAGCTCCACACCATGCTGGCTGGCAGCCTGCGCGATGAGCGCTGTCTGCTCGGCCGCGCGAGCGGACTGTTCATCGGCGCGCGGCGCGCGACCCATGGTCTCGCACCAGTGCCGGAGTTGTTCGGCAACGAGTGCGGTGGGGATGTGGAGCACGTCGTTGAGGTGCCGGCACAGTGCCTGCGCCAGGTCGGACTTGCCGGTGGATTCACCACCCAGCAGCGTGATCGTCGTGGCCACGGGCGGGGCGTTCAACGACGTGTTGTAGCGGATGATGCGCGAAAGACGCTCGGCCGCTCAGGGCCGGGTCTGTGCGATCTGGACAAAGACCTCGTTGGGCTTGACCATGCCCAGGTTTTGCCGGGCCAGCTCTTCCACCATGTCCAGGCCCTCCTGCAGGTCGCGCACCTCGCTGGCCAGCTGGTCGTTGCGCAGTGTGGCCTCGCGGTTGCTGCGCTCCAGCCTGGCCAGTTCCTGCTTCATGCCCGCCACCGTGGGCACGCTGCCCCGGCCGAACCAGAGCTGCGCGTGCAGCACAAGCAGCAGCGTGATCAGCAGGGCGGGGATGAAGCGTGAACCCATGGTGGCAGGAGTCTATCGGTGCAAGAGGCCCGCAGACATCACTTCAAGTTGTAAAAGGCGGCGCGACCCGGGTACACGGCCACTTCGCCCAGGTCTTCTTCGATGCGCAGCAGCTGGTTGTACTTGGCCATGCGGTCCGAGCGCGACAGCGAGCCGGTCTTGATCTGGCCGGCGTTGGTGCCAACGGCGATGTCGGCGATGGTGCTGTCTTCGGTCTCGCCCGAACGGTGCGAGATCACGGCGGTGTAACCCGCGCGCTTGGCCATCTCGATGGCAGCAAACGTTTCGGTCAGCGTGCCGATCTGGTTGATCTTGATCAGGATCGAGTTGGCAATGCCCTTGTCGATGCCTTCTTTCAGGATCTTGGTGTTGGTGACGAACAGGTCGTCGCCCACGATCTGCACCTTCTTGCCCAGGCGGTCGGTCATGAGCTTCCAGCCATCCCAGTCGCCTTCGGCCATGCCGTCTTCGATGCTGATGATGGGGTACTTGTCGACCCAGTTGGCCATCATGTCGGTCCATTCCTGGGCGGTCAGGCTCATGCCTTCGCCGGCCAGCTGGTACTTGCCATCCTTGTAGAACTCGGAAGCGGCGCAGTCCAGGCCCAGGGCGATCTGTTCACCGGCCACGAAGCCGGCCTTGTCGATGGCTTCCAGGATCATCTGGATCGCGGCTTCGTGGTTTTCCACGTTGGGGGCAAAACCGCCTTCGTCGCCCACCGCCGTGCTGATGCCGCGGTCGTGCAGGATCTTCTTCAGCGCATGGAACACCTCGGCGCCGTAGCGCAGGGCTTCGCGGAAGCTCGGCGCCCCCACGGGGATGATCATGAACTCCTGGATGTCGAGGTTGTTGTTGGCGTGTTCGCCGCCGTTGATGACGTTCATCATGGGCACGGGCATCTGCACCGCGCTCATGCCACCGAAATAGCGGTACAGCGGCAGGCCGGCTTCTTCAGCGGCAGCGCGGGCCACGGCCATGGACACCGCGAGCAGGGCGTTGGCACCCAGGCGACCCTTGTTGTCGGTACCGTCGAGGTCGATCAGGGTCTTGTCCAGGAAGGCCTGCTCGGACGCGTCGAGGCCCAGCACGGCTTCGGAGATTTCGGTGTTGATGTGTTCGACGGCTTTCAAGACGCCTTTGCCAAGGTAGCGGCTCTTGTCGCCGTCGCGCAGTTCGATGGCTTCGCGGCTGCCGGTGGAGGCGCCCGACGGCACGGCCGCACGGCCCATCACACCGCTCTCCAGCAGCACGTCGCATTCGACGGTGGGGTTGCCACGGCTGTCCAGCACTTCGCGGCCGACGATATCAACGATTGCACTCATGTTTTCAACCTTTGGATCAACAAAACAAAAAAGATGAGGACGCTCAGACGCCCTCGACAGCAAACATGCGGATCGAGCCCGCGCCTTCCCGCAACTGGCGGGCATGGGTATAGGTTTCGGAGTGGTAGTAGGCCTGCGCGGTGGCCAGGTCCTTGAACTTGAGCACGACCACACGCTGCGGATGCCAGTCGCCTTCGAGGGGCTCGACGCGACCGCCGCGGACCAGCGCCTCGGCGCCAAATTCCGTCATGGCGCGCGAACTCCATTCGCGGTAGACCTTCATCTGTTCTTCGTTGGTGACGGTCACTTCCGCAATGATGTACGCGCAAGGTGTTGAACCTTCGCCCTCACGGGCTGCGGTGCGAGCTTGCTTGGGGCGGTCCGGCGCTTCGCTCATTGGAAGTTGTTCTCCAGCAGTGGCGTTTTCTTGACAACGGCATCGAGCGCCACCAGTGTTTCGAGCAGCGCCTTCATGTGCTTGAGCGGCACGGCATTGGGGCCGTCCGACCAGGCCTCGGCGGGCTTGGGATGGGTTTCCATGAACAGGCCCGCGACCCCGGCGGCCACACCCGCACGGGCCAGAACCGGCACCATCTCGCGGGCACCGCCACTGACCGAGCCCAGGCCGCCTGGCTTCTGCACCGAGTGGGTCACGTCGAACACCACGGGCGCGCCGGACTTGCGCATCTCGGCCAGGCTGGTCATGTCGGCTACCAGGTTGTTGTAGCCAAAACTCACGCCACGTTCGCAGGCCAGGAAACGGTCTTCGGACAGGCCGGCTTCCCTTGCAGCATCGCGGGCCTTGTCGATCACGTTTTTCATGTCCCAGGGCGCGAGGAACTGGCCCTTCTTGATGTTCACCGGCTTGCCCGACTGCGCCACAGCACGGATGAAATCGGTCTGGCGGCACAGAAAGGCAGGCGTCTGCAACACGTCCACCACGCTGGCCACTTCGGCCACGTGCGAGGTGTCATGCACGTCGGTCAGGATGGGCAACTGCAGCTGGCGGCGCACCTCATCGAGGATCTTCAGACCCGCCTCCAGGCCCACGCCGCGCTGGCTGGTGCCCGAAGAGCGGTTGGCCTTGTCGAACGAGCCCTTGTAGATCAGCGGAATGCCCAGCGCCGAGCAGGCCTCCTTGAGCTGGCCGGCGACGTCGATGGACATCTGCAGCCCTTCGATCGAGCAGGTGCCGGCGATCAGGAAAAAGCGCTGGTCCAGACCGACATCGAATCCGCAGAGTTTCATGAGGGCGTTCCGTTACGCAGCAAGGGCTGCCTGGCGGCTGTGCTGGTGTTCCACCGCGGCCTTGACGAAGGCGTTGAAGAGGGGGTGTCCGTTCCAGGGCGTGGACTTGAACTCGGGGTGGAACTGCACGCCGATAAACCAGGGGTGCACAGCCTTGGGCAGCTCGACGATTTCGGTCAGTTGCTCGCGCTGGGTGAGCGCGGAGATCACCAGGCCGGCCTTGCGCAAGCGTTCGAGGTAGTTGACGTTGGCTTCGTAGCGGTGGCGGTGGCGCTCGGTGACCACGTCGCCGTAGATGCTGTGGGCCAGGGTGCCGCTCTCGACGTCGGAGCTCTGGGCGCCCAGGCGCATGGTGCCACCCAGATCGGAGCTCGCGCTGCGTGTCTGGATGCTGCCATCGGCGTCCTTCCATTCGGTGATCAGGGCGATCACCGGGTGCGGGGTGGCCGGGTCGAACTCGGTGCTGTTGGCACCTGCGAGGCCGGCCACGTGGCGGGCGTACTCGATGGTGGCCACCTGCATGCCCAGGCAGATGCCGAGGTAAGGCACCTTGTGTTCGCGGGCGAAGCGGGCGGTGTTGATCTTGCCCTCGACGCCGCGCTGGCCAAAGCCGCCCGGCACGAGGATGGCGTCGTACTGAGCGAGCTTGTCCGCGGCGTCGGCGCCTTCCATGGTCTCGGAGTCGACGTGATCGATCTTCACGCGCACATGGTTACGCATGCCGGCGTGGCGCAGCGCTTCGTTGACCGACTTGTAGCTGTCGGACAGGTCGACGTACTTGCCGACCATCGCGATGCAGACCTCGCCTTGCGGGTGTTCGGTTTCGTGCACCAGGCTGTCCCAGCGCTTGAGGCTGGTGGGGGGTGTATTCAGGCGCAGCTTGTCGCAGATCAGGCCGTCCAGGCCCTGCTCGTGCAGCATGCGTGGCACCTTGTAGATGGTGTCCACGTCCCACATGCTGATCACACCCCACTCGGGCACGTTCGTGAACAGCGAGATCTTGGCGCGTTCTTCTTCCGGGATGCGGCGGTCGGCGCGGCAGAGCAGGGCGTCCGCCTGGATGCCGATCTCGCGCAGCTTCTGCACCGTGTGTTGCGTGGGCTTGGTTTTCAGCTCGCCAGCGGCGGCGATCCAGGGCAGGTAGGTCAGGTGCACGAAGGCCGTGTTGTTCGGGCCCATGCGCAGGCTCATCTGCCGCACGGCCTCCAGGAAGGGCAGGGACTCGATGTCGCCCACGGTGCCACCGATCTCGACAATGGCCACGTCCACCGCGTCGGGTGTGCCGATGCCGGCACCGCGCTTGATGAATTCCTGGATTTCGTTGGTGACGTGCGGGATCACCTGCACCGTCTTGCCGAGGTAGTCGCCGCGGCGTTCCTTCTCCAGCACCGACTGGTAGATTTTCCCGGTGGTGAAGTTGTTGGTCTTCTTCATGCGCGTTTCGATGAAACGCTCATAGTGGCCGAGGTCCAGGTCGGTTTCGGCGCCGTCGTCGGTGACGAAGACCTCGCCGTGCTGGAAGGGCGACATGGTGCCCGGATCCACGTTGATGTACGGGTCGAGCTTGATGAGGGTGACGTTGAGGCCGCGCGATTCGAGGATCGCAGCCAGGGAAGCAGAAGCGATGCCCTTGCCCAGGGAGGACACCACACCGCCGGTGACGAACACAAATTTGGTCATGTCTCGGGCGAGCCGGTCGCTCGCAGGAGGTGGAAATGCCGATTATAGAGGGCACCCCACGGACCAGGCCGGCCTCCGGCCCGATGGGACCGGGCCGACCGACCGTCTGAGAACGCTCAGTTGTTGGCGCGCACGCGCAACCTGAAGTTGCGGGACAGCGAACCCTTGTTGCCGTTGACACTGGCCGTCGCCGTGATCTGGAATTCGTGGTCCTGGGCGCTGTGGTTGTCGTAGCAATTCGGAAAGCCCGTGCAGCTCTGGGTGATCAGGCCGGTGTCTGCCTGGATCCGGAGGTTGCTGGTCAGGCTCGCGACCTCGGCCGCGCCAACGTTCACGCCCGTGACCTTGAAGCTGTAGCTCAGGGTGTGCCCAGCCGGCACGCTGGCCGAGGTGTCGATGGCCCATTTCGATTCGGTGCGGTTGTTGGCCGCATACGCCGGATTTCGTGGCCCGAAATCGGCCTCGTTGCCCACAAAGTAACTGCCGTCGGCCTTGAGCTTGTCCAGCGGGAAGTAGCTGTCGCTGTCAATGAACGCCAGATTGGGCAAGGGCGACCCGGTCGGGGTGACCTCGGCGTCATCCGATCCGCCGCCGCAGGCAGCCTGTGTCACGAGGGCGGCGCAAAGGCCCATGGTCCGAAGTGCGGGAGCGATACGCATGGCGGTGTCTGTTGGTCTGGTTGATGTGGCAGGTGGGATTATCACTGCGGTTCGCAGTGATGCGGGCGCAAGGCCTATCGGGGGCATTGTGCCTGCAAGCGCTGGTCAAAACCGCATACAAACTGATACATTGAAGCCATGAACGACCTCGCCGGAAAACACATCGTCCTGGGCCTCTCGGGCGGCATCGCCTGCTACAAGGCGGCCGAGTTCTGTCGCACCCTGATCAAGGAGGGCGCCTCGGTGCAGGTGGTCATGACGGAGGCGGCCGAGCAGTTCATCACGCCGGTCACGATGCAGGCGCTGTCGGGTCGTCCGGTGTTCACTTCGCAGTGGGACCAGCGCACATCCGGTGGCTCGGACAACAACATGCCGCACATCAACCTCAGCCGCGAGGCGGATGCGATCCTGGTGGCGCCGGCCAGTGCCGATTTCATGGCCAAGCTGTTGCATGGCCGGGCCGATGACCTGCTCAGCCTGATGTGTCTGGCGCGTCCACTGGAGAAAGTGCCTCTGATCCTCGCGCCGGCCATGAACCGCGAGATGTGGGCGCACCCGGCCACGCAGCGCAACGTGGCGCAGTTGCGCGACGACGGCACCACCGTGCTGGATGTCGGGGTGGGCGATCAGGCTTGTGGCGAAACGGGCGATGGCCGCATGCTGGAGTCCGAAGAACTGCTGTACGAGCTGGTGCGATTCTTCACGCCCAAGGTGCTGGCGGGCCAGCAGGTGCTGGTGAGCGCCGGCCCCACTTACGAGGCCATCGACCCGGTGCGCGGCCTGACCAACCTCTCCAGCGGCAAGATGGGCTTTGCCATTGCGCGCGCGGCGCACGAAGCGGGCGCTCACGTGACCCTGGTGGCCGGACCGGTGAGCCTGCCCACGCCGCGTGGGGTGGGGCGCATCAATGTGAAGTCGGCGCTGAACATGCAGAAAACGCTCAATGTGCTGAGCCAGACCGCGACCGTGTTCGTTTCGGCCGCCGCCGTGGCCGACTGGCGCCCCGCCGAGTCGGCCAGCGAAAAGATCAAGAAGGACGGCAGCGGCCGGGTACCCACCCTGTCCTTTGTCGAAAATCCGGACATCCTGGCAGGCATTGCATCGGGCGCCCGGGCCCTGAACCACCAGCTGTTCTGTGTGGGTTTTGCCGCCGAGAGCCACGACCTGCTGGCGAACGCGCAGGCCAAGCGCAAGCGCAAGGGCGTGCCGTTGCTGGTGGGCAATATCGGGCCCGACACCTTTGGTCAGGACGACAACGCCCTGCTGCTGGTGGATGCACAAGGCACGACCGATCTGCCCAAGGCTTCCAAGCTGCAGCTCGCGCGCCAGCTCGTGGCCGAGATCGCACGGCGCCTGCCGACCTGACCCTGTCGCCGGGCCGCTTGCCTGCCTGGCTGTTCCGGTCTTATGATCAAGAATAAGCACATGCTTATTTGATGATTCGAAAGACAGGAGACAACCCATGAAGCAGCCGACCTCACCGGCGGACGCCGGCAACGCCCTCAACCCACACGCGACCGAACGCAGCCGCCGCGCGTGGCTTCGCATGATGGGGGGCGCGGGGCTGGGGGTGGCCGGACTGGCCCTGGTTCCTGAGGTGAGGCTGTTTGCCCAGCAGGTGCACGAGTTCATCGAAGGGCCGCCGGTACCCGATGTGAAACCCGAGCAGCTGTCGCCACACGTCTGGATGGTATACGCCAAAGAGGGCTTTCCGACGCAGGAGAACCAGGGGCTGATGGCCAGCATCATCTTCGCCATCACCCAGAAGGGCGTGGTGGTGCTGGACACCGGGGCTTCGGTGCAGATCGGCCAAATGGCGATCCGCATGATCAAGACCGTGACGCCCAAGCCGGTGATCGCGGTCTTCAACAGCCACTACCACGGCGACCACTGGCTGGGCAACCAGGCCTTTGCCGAAACCTATGGCGCCGATCTGCCGATTCACGCGCTGGCCCACACGCGCGACCAGATCGCAGGCAATGAAGGCAATCTCTGGCGCAGCCTGATGGAGCGCTGGACCAACCAGGCGACGCTGGGCACGAAGGTGGTGGCGCCCAACAAGGTGGTCGAACATGGCCAGGTGTTCGACTATGGCGATGTGCAGATCAAACTGCACCACTACGGCCGCGCCCACACGCCGTCCGATCTGTGTTTCGAGATCGTGCAGGACAAGCTGACCTACGTGGGCGACATCGCCATGGCGAACCGCATCGCCAACATGGACGATGGCTCCTACCCCGGTACCTTCAAGTTTTACGACGAGCTGAAGAAGGCGGCGGGCGACCAGCTCTGGCTGCCCGGCCATGGTCGCGGCAGCAAGGATCTGCTCGACACCTATGGCACTTTCATGAAGGGTATCTGGGAACCTTCCGTTCAGGCAGTGAAAGACGGCATTCCGCTGGATGGAGCCAAGACGCTCGTGATGAGCGATCCACGCGTCGCCAGCCGCGCCAAGACCATGGACGGCTTCGACAGCAACATCGGCAAGTACACCAGCCTGGCGTATCTGGAGGCTGAGAAGGAAGCTTTTTAGCTGGGCACACCCCCATCGCTTGCCCAATGCGTGTGGCCGCTCCGCCCCTCAAGGGGCTTTGCCGGGCCGCTGGCATCGCCCCCTTGAGGGGGTCGCGCGCAGCGCGGCAGGGGTGACCCTCTACCTCCACCAGGGCAGCAGCCGCTTCATGGCGGCCACCTCGCCACTGTGATCGCTCGTGTATCCAGGCAACCTGTCCAGTCGCGCCTGCCACGCCTGGCTGCCCAGCAGGGCGAGCAGGCGTTTCACCGCGGGCAGCTCCAGCGCCGACTTCAAACACACCAGCAGGTAGCGCTCATCGGTCAGGGGCACGAAGCCCAGGCCCTGGCTGCGCGCCGCGTATTCGGTGCCCAGGCCCGCATCACCGTCTCCGCTGGCGATCGCCTGCGCCACGGCGGCGTGTGAGCTTTCCACGCGGTCATAGCCCCGCAGATCGATCGGGTCCATGCCGGCCTGCGTCAGCAGTTCTTCGAGCAGTAGGCGGGTGCCTGTGCCTTTGGCGCGGTTGATGAAGCGCGCCTGCAGCCGGGCCACATCGCGCATGTCCCACAGGCGCAGCGGGTTGCCTGGTGCCACCATCAGGCCCTGCGAGCGGCGGGCGAAGCCGATGATCTTGTGGGTGCCCGGTTTGAGCAGCGGGCGATAGGTGCGCGCGCTCAGGCTGGCTGCGTCGGCGAAGGGCTGGGTGTGAAAACCCGCCAACACGCAGCGCCCTTCGTTCAGCGCGCGGATGGCGTCCACGCTGCCACAAAAGCGGATGTCCAGGTGCAGGCCCGTCGCGCCGGCCACCGGGCTGGCGGCGATGTCCTGTAGCTCGTTCAGGGCGTGGTCGTGGCTGGCGTACAGGGTCAGCACTTCGGCGCCCGCTTCGCTGGTTTCGGGCTCGAACGCCAGCGCAAAGGCGCGCTCGAGCTCGGCCCGCAGGCTTTCCATCTGCGGCCCCAGGCGCGCCTGCGCCAGCCGCTCCGCCATCAGCAGGCGCTCGCCGAACGGGCTGAGCAGGGCTGACTGGCCGCGTTCCCACACCAGCAGTTCCTGGCCCAGCTCGGTCTCCCAGGCCTTGAGCTGGCCCCAGACGTGGCGGTACGACAGACCCAGAAAGCGCGCCGCGCCCGAGATGGAACCCCGCTCCCGGACGGCGTGCAGCACGTCCATCATGGTGTTGCGCAGCAGCGCATGGTGGGGCGTGCGGCCCGTGCCCTGGGCCGTGAGCGAATACGAAAGCTCGACCTTTCTCATGGGCGCGAGTGTGCCTCAAGCGCCGTCGCCGCTGGCCTGGCGCCTATGCACGCCGGTTCATACCGCGTCACTACGTACTCTCAAACCCGCGGTGTCCACGTAAGCTCGTCCGCACCATATGAACACCTTTTCCGATAGCGCGGGAACCGCGCTGCAACTGATTCTCTCGGGCGACGCCGGACTCTGGGCCATCGTGCTGCGCTCGCTGGCGGTGAGCGCCACGGCCTGCCTGCTGGCCTGTAGCCTGGGGCTGGCGCTGGGCGCCTGGCTGGGGGTGTCGCGTTTTGCGGGCCGGGGCGTGGTGCTGACGCTGCTCAACACCTTTCTGGCCGTGCCGGCGGTGGTGGTGGGGCTGGTGGTTTATCTGCTGCTCTCGCGCTCGGGGCCGCTGGGTTTTCTGGGCTGGCTGTTCAGCTTTCAGGCCATGGTGCTGGCGCAGGCCATCCTGGTGCTGCCACTGGTCACTGCGCTCACGCGCCAGGTGGTGGAAGACGTCGACCGCAGCCATGGCGAACAGTTGTCGTCGCTCGGCGCCCGCCTGGGCCTGCGCAGCCTGCTGCTGGCCTGGGACGAGCGCTACGCCCTGCTCACGGTGCTGATCACCGCTTTTGGCCGCGCCATCGCCGAGGTGGGCGCGGTGATGATCGTGGGCGGCAACATCGAAGGTTTCACCCGCGTCATGACCACGGCCATCGCGTTGGAAACCAGCAAGGGCGACCTGCCGCTGGCCCTCGGGCTGGGCATCGTGTTGCTGGCCGTGGTGCTGCTGCTCAACAGCCTGGTGGCGCTGCTGCGCCGCTGGCGCGAACACCTGGACGGCGGCGACCTGCGGATGGCCACGACATGAGGATCGCACGTCCCACCGAAGGCAGCGCGGCCGGCGCCACGGTGCGACAGGACACCGTGCTGGAACTGCAGGACGTGAACGTGAGCCTGGGTCCTGCGGCCCAGGTTGAAGCGCTGCGCAACATCACGCTCACCATCGACGCCGGTGAGCGCGTGGCCCTGGTCGGGCCCAACGGCTGCGGCAAGAGCACGCTCTTGCGCGCGCTGCACGGCTTGCTGCCCATCGCCTCGGGAGAGCGGCGTGTGCCTCAGGCCTCGCGCATCGCCATGCTGTTCCAGCGGCCGCACATGCTGCGCATGTCGGTGCGGCGCAACCTGCAGCTCGGCCTGTGGCTCAGTGGCGTGCCCTGGGCGCAGACGCGCGGTCGTGCCCAGCAGGCACTCGTGCGTGTTGACCTTGTTCACCTGGCCGATCGCAATGGCCGCGCGCTCTCGGGCGGGCAGCAGCAGCGCGTGGCGCTGGCGCGCGCCTGGGCGCTGCAGCCCGACGTGTGGCTGCTCGACGAACCCACCGCCAGCCTGGACCCGCACGCCAAGCGCGATGTGGAGGCACTGATCGCCGACTTTGGCGACGAGCTGCCCGCAACCGGACGACGGCCGCCCACGCTGGTGCTGGCCAGCCACAACCTCGGCCAGGTCAAGCGCCTGGCCAGCCGCGTGATCTATCTCGAACAGGGGCGTGTGCTGGCCGATCTGCCGGTGCACGACTTCTTCAACCAGGACCTGCTCGAACAACGTTCGCCGCAGGCCAGCGCTTTTGTCAAAGGAGAAACCACATGAAAGCTTCCCTCTCTTCCCGCCGCACCGTCGTGCGCCTGCTGGCCGCGGCCGGCTTCGTCACTGCCGGCCTGCTCGGCAGCACCGCCGTGCTGGCGCAAAGCAGCATCGTCGTGGCGTCCACCACGTCCACCGAGCAGTCGGGCCTGTTCAGCTACCTGTTGCCCGAGTTCAAGAAGGCCAGCGGGATTGACGTGAAGGTGGTGGCGCTGGGCACCGGCCAGGCGATCGACATGGCGCGCCGTGGAGATGCCGACGTGCTGTTCGTGCACGACAAGGTGGCCGAAGAAAAATTCGTGGCCGACGGCTTTGCCGCGAAGCGCCAGGAGGTCATGTACAACGACTTCGTGCTGATCGGTCCCAAGGCCGACCCGGCGGGCACCAAGGGCAGCGACATCGTGGCCGCACTCAAGAAGGTCGCCACCGCCAATGCGCCCTTCATCTCGCGCGGCGACAAGAGCGGCACGCATGCGGCCGAGCTGCGCTTCTGGAAGATGACCGGTACCGACGCCAACAAGGGTTCGGGCTACAAAGAATGCGGCTGCGGCATGGGCCCGGCCCTCAACATCGGTGCCAGCAGCGGCGCCTATGTGCTGGCCGACCGCGGCACCTGGCTCAACTTCAAGAACCGCGCCGACATGGTGGTGCTGGTCGAAGGCGACAAGCGCCTGTTCAACCAGTACGGCGTGATGCTCGTGAGCGCAGCCAAGCACCCGCAGGTGAAAACCGCCGAAGGCCAGAAGTTCGTCGACTGGGTGACGGGCCCAGCCGGGCAGGCCGCGATTGCAGGCTACAAGATCGGTGGTGAGCAGCTGTTCTTCCCGAATGCCGCAGCAACCGCTCGCTGACCTCACCCCATGGCTCTGTACGCTGACGGCGTGAGGCCCACCGATTTGCGGAACTGGCGTGTGAACGAGGCCTGGTCGGCGTAGCCACACGCCAGGGCAATCTCGCTGATCGGATCGCGCGAATGGCGCAAGAGGTCGCACGCCCGCTCGATGCGCGCCCGAAGCACGTATTGACCCGCCGTCACACCAAACAGGCCGCGGATGCGCTGGTCCAGCTGAAACACCGAAAGACCGGCCAGGGCGGCGAGTTCTTCCAGCGGCAGCGGTGAGTCCAGGTGCCGTGCGACGTGCTCGATGGCGCGCGACACCGCAGCGGCCTCCTTCGTTGAGCCCATGGGCTGCTGGATGTCGCGCGACAAGCCGGCCAGCCCGACGATCCGGCCTTGCGGGTCGGTGACCGCGACCTTCCAGGTGAGGCACCAGCCCGGTTTCCGGTTGCCGTACAGGTGCAGCTCCAGCTGAGCCTTGATCGCGGGGCCGCCTTGCAGGATGCGCTGGTCCTGTTGCGAATACCCGGACCCCAGCGGGAGCGGGAACACCTGTTCCGCTGTCTTGCCGATCAACTCTGACTTGTGCTCGAAGCCGCAGCGCCCGACCAAGGTGTGGTTGACTGCCGTGTAGCGCCCTTGCCTGTCTTTCAGAAAGAACACGGTGTCGGGCACGTGGTCGAACAGCAGGTCGCCCCGGAAGAACCCGTGGTCGATCAGGAGCCCTGGTGACAGGGGCGATGGCAGAGAAACATCCATGGCATTCAGGGGCCGACTGTTTGTGCAATTTCCCCAGTCGGCACCCCACTTTCCGACAAGACGTGGCGCGCCCAAACTGCGAGACTGCCGGCAGCTTAACAGTCACTTGAACGGAGCATCCCACCCATGAAACGGAATATCTTCAGCGGCACGATTCCCGCCTTGATGACCCCTTGCACGACCGACCGTCAACCGGACTTTGACGCCCTGGTCAGCACCGGCCGCGACCTCATTGAGGCCGGCATGTCGGCCCTGGTGTACTGCGGTTCCATGGGCGACTGGCCCCTGTTGAGCGACGAGCAGCGCATGGAAGGCGTCGAGCGGCTGGTGCGCGCACGTCTGCCCGTGATCGTGGGCACCGGGGCGCAGAACACGGCCCGTGCCAGCGCGCTGGCCGCGCACGCCTAGGCCTGCGGCGCCAAAGGGCTGATGATCATTCCCCGCGTGCTGTCGCGCGGCAACTCGGCGGCGGCCCAGCGCGCGCACTTTGCCGACATCCTGACCGCGGCGGTCGACCTGCCCAGCGTGATCTACAACAGTCCCTACTACGGCTACGAGACCAAGGCCGACCTGTTCTTCGACCTGCGCTCGCGCTTTCCCCACCTGATCGGCTTCAAGGAATTCGGCGGCGCGGCCTCGCTGCGCTACGCAGCGGAGCACATCACCTCGCGCGATGCGGGCGTGACGCTGATGGTCGGGGTGGACACGCAGGTGTTCCACGGCTTCGTCAACTGCGGCGCGAAAGGCGCCATCACCGGCATCGGCAACGTGCTGCCCAAGGAAGTGCTGCAACTGGTGGCCCTGTGCGAGCAGGCGGCCGGCGGCGACGTGCTGGCCCGTCAGCGCGCGCAAGAGCTGGAGGCGGCGCTGGCGGTGCTGTCGTCTTTTGACGAAGGCGTGGACCTGGTGCTGTACTTCAAGCACCTGATGGTGCTGCAGGGTCACGCGGAATATGCCCTGCACTTCAACCCCAGCGATGCGCTGTCGGACAGCCAGAAGCACTACGCCACCCGCCAGTTCGAGCTCTTCAAGCGCTGGTACGCCAGCTGGCCGGGGAGGGCCTGACCATGGCACCGAACACGACGCGGATCGAGATGCAGGTCATCGACTCCCACACCGAGGGTGAGCCCACGCGCCTGGTGGTGGCCGGCGGACCACCGCTGGGCAACGGCTCTTTGAGCGAACGCAAAGCCCTCTTTGCCCGCGACTTCGACCACTACCGCGTGCTGGCGGCCAACGAACCGCGCGGCTACGACGCGGTGGTCGGCGCCTTGTTGTGCGAGCCGGTGGACAGCAGCTGCGCCGCCGGCCTGATCTTCTTCAACAACACCGGCTACCTGGGCATGTGCGGCCACGGCACCATCGGCGCCGCCGTCACGCTCGCCCACCTGGGCCGCATCGAGCCCGGCGTGCACCGCTTCGAGACACCGGTCGGCGTGGTCAGCGTGGAGCTGCAGTCCGCCAACGAAGTGACGATCCAGAACGTCGAGAGCCAGGTCTTCCGGCGCGATGTGGCGATCGACGTACCCGGCCTGGGGCGGATCGTGGGCGACGTCGCCTGGGGCGGCAACTGGTTCTTCCTGTGCCACAGCACCCCCTGCGAACTCTCGCTGCAGAACATCGGCGAACTCACCCGCCAGGCCGAGGCCGTGAAGATGACGCTGGTGCGCGACGGCATCACCGGGCGCGACGGCGCCGAGATCGACCACATCGAGTTCTTCGGCCCCGCCTTGGCCGCCGACGCGCACAGCCGCAACTTCGTGCTGTGCCCCGGTGGCGCCTACGACCGCTCCCCTTGCGGCACCGGCACCAGCGCCAAGCTGGCCTGCCTGGCCGCGGCCGGCAAGCTCCAGCCGGGTGAGACCTGGGTGCAGGAAAGCGTGATCGGCAGCCGCTTCGAGGCCAGCTACCAGGCCACGGCGCATGGCGTCATCCCCAGCATCACCGGTCGCGCCTACGTCACCGCCGAAGCGCGGCTGATCGCCGACCCGGCCGATCCCTTGCTGCCGGCGGCGTTTCGCTCGGCACTCTGACCTCAACTGACGCATGACATCAGGCACCCATCCCGAGTCCGCCAGCACCGATGTGGCGGTGGTGGGCGCCGGCATCATCGGCCTCTCGGTGGCGATGCACCTGGTGGCCCAGGACCGTTCGGTGCTGTTGATCGACCGCAAAGGCATTGCCCAGGAAACCAGTGCCCAGAACGCCGGCGCGCTGGCCTTTTCCGACATCCTGCCCCTGGCCTCGCCGCGCATCCTGCGGCAGGCGCCGCGCTGGTTGCTCGACCCGCTGGGGCCGCTGGCCATCCGCCCGGGTTACGCGCTCCAGATGCTGCCCTGGTTGTTGCGCTTCGGCCTGGCCAGCCGGCCCTCGGCCTACCGCGCGAGCCTGCAGGCCCAGACACAGCTGATGCGGCTGGCCGCGCCCGCGTTTCACGCCATGCTGGCGCGAGCGAAGGCTTCGCACATGATCCGCCAGGACGGCTCCTTGCAGGTCTATGAAAGCGATGCGGAGTTCCGCGCTAGCCTCGCGGGCTGGCAGCTGCGCGCCGAAGCGGGCATCGCCTTCGAGCACGTGAAAGGCGAGCGGCTGCGTGAGCTGCAACCGGGCCTGGCCAGCGCCATCATCGCGGGCACCTTCGTGCCGCATTGGGAAACCGTGAGCGACCCGTTCGAGGTGGCTTCGGTGCTGGGGCGCCATGTGCTGCAGGCGGGCGCCACCTGGCGACAGGCGGAAGTGCGCTCCATCGCCGTGCGCGATGGGGGTGTGGAACTGCAGCTCGCGCAGGGCGGCGCCGTGCGCGCGAAACAGGCGGTGATCGCCACCGGCGCGTGGTCGCGCCAGCTCGCGGCCCAGCTGGGCGATGCCATCCCGCTGGAAACCGAGCGCGGCTACAACACGACCCTGCCGCCCGGGGCGTTCGACCTCCAGCGCCAGATCAGCTTTGGCGCCCATGGTTTTGTGGTCACCCCGCTGTCGACCGGCATCCGCGTGGGTGGTGCGGTGGAGCTGGGCGGGCTCCAGCTGCCGCCCAACTTCAAGCGATCGGCCCACATGCTGGAGAAGGCATCGCGCCTGCTGCCGGGGTTGCAAACCGAGGGCGGCACGCAGTGGATGGGCTACCGCCCCTCGCTGCCCGACTCCCTGCCCGTCATCGGGCACGCCAAGGTCAGCCGGCAGGTGGTGTACGCCTTCGGGCATGGGCACCTGGGTCTGACACAAAGCGGCGCCACCGGGCACCTGGTGGCCGAGTTGCTGGCGGGGCAAACGCCGTCCATCTCGCTCGAACCCTTCCGGCCCGACCGCTTCTAGCGCACCATCGCCACGCCCTTGATCTGCGCATACACCGGCAGGCCAGGCGCGATGCCCAGCCGCTCGCAAGAAAGCCGGCTGATGCGCGAGAGCAGGCGCGTTTCCTGCCCCAGGCGCAGGCCCACCAGCACCTGACCCGGGCCATCCTCGCTCACGTCGGCCACGGTGGCCGGCAGGCAGTTGAGCACGCTGGTCTGCTCCGGCTGCACCAGCGACAGGCTCACGTCCCGCGCCTGGATGCGCACGCGCACCGGCGTGCGGTCCGGCAACGGTGTGGCGCGGGTTTGCGGCAGCAGCAGCGTGCCGCCGTCAAAGCGCAGCTCGCACAGGTCGCTGTCGCTTTGCAGGCCGCAAGTCACGGCTTCCACCAGGGCGCCTGCGCTGTCGCCGTGGGCCAGCGGCAGATCGGTGCGCGTCATCAGCTCCAGCACCGGCCCTTGTGCCATCACCCGGCCCTGCTCCAGCAGCACCAGGTGGTCGGCCAGGCGCGCCACCTCGTCGGCCGAGTGCGTCACGTAGACCACCGGGATGTCCAGCTTCTGGTGCAGCTGCTCCAGCCAGGGAAGGATCTCAGCCTTGCGCGGCGCGTCCAGCGCGGCCAGGGGCTCGTCCATCAGCAGCACGCGGGGGCTGGTGGCCAGCGCCCGGGCCATGGCCACGCGCTGGCGCTCGCCGCCCGAGAGTTCGTGCGGCATGCGCTGCAGCAGATGGCCGATGCCCAGCAGCTCCAGGCCGTGGTCCCAGCCGTAGCGGCGCTGCGCGGCGGGCGTGCGGCGGTAGCCGAAGCGGATGTTGTCCTGCACGCTGAGGTGGTCGAACAGGCTGGCCTCCTGAAACACATAGCCCAGCGCGCGCTGGTGCGGGGGTACGAACAGCCCCCGGGCGCTGTCCTGCCACAGCTCGCCGCCCACGCTCAGGCGCCCACTGGCCGCCGGCTCCAGGCCGGCGAGCACGCGCAGGCAGGTGGTCTTGCCCGAGCCCGAGGCGCCGAACAAGGCGGTCAGCCCGCGGCCCGGCAGCGTGAGGTCGAGGTCCAGCGTGAAGGCGCCGCGCGCCAGCCGGGTCTGCAGGGTCAGGCCGGCGCTCATGGGGCGCTCCGGCGGCGGCGCGCGTTGTAGAGCTGCAAGGCCAGCAGCACGGCAAACGAAAACACCAGCAGCACCGCGGCCAGGCGGTGGGCCTCAGCGTATTCCAGCGCCTCCACGTGGTCGTAGATCTGCACCGAGGCCACGCGCGTTTCGCCCGCGATGTTGCCGCCCACCATGAGCACCACGCCGAATTCGCCCACCGTGTGGGCAAAGCTCATGATGACGCCGGTGACCAGCCCGGGGCGGCACAGCGGCAGCACCACGCTGAAAAACGTGTCCAGCGGCGAAGCCCGCAGGCTGGCCGCCACCTCCAGCGGGCGGTTGCCCATGGCCTCCATGGCGTTGTGCACCGGCTGCACCATGAACGGCAGCGAATAAAAAACCGAGGCCACCACCAGGCCGGTGAAGCTGAAAGGCAGCAGACCCAGACCGAGCGCCTGTGTCCATTGGCCGACCGGGCCGTTGGGCCCCATGGCCACCAGCAGATAAAAGCCCAGCACCGACGGCGGCAGCACGATGGGCAGCGCCACCACCGTGGCCAGCGGCGTCTTGAGCCACGAGCGCGTGCGCGCCAGCCACCAGGCCAGTGGTACCCCCAGCAGCAGCAGGATGGCCGTGGTCAGCGTGGCGACCTTCAAAGTCAGCCCGATGGCCTGGAGATCGGCGGGGGTCAGCAGCATGGAGGGCTTGCGTTCTCAGAGGTCGTAGCCATACGAGCGGATCAGGTCTTTGACGTTCGGGCTTTTCAGCAGTGTGAGCAGCGCCTGCGCCGCCTCGTTGCCCGCACCGCGTTTCAGCAGCACGGCGTCCTGCCGGATCGGATCGTAGAGCGCCTGCGGCACCACCCACATCGAGCCGCCCTTGAGTCGCCCGCCCTCCAGCACCTGCGACATCGCCACAAAGCCCACCGCGGCGTTGCCGGTGTGCACGAAGCTGTAGGTCTGGCCGATGCTCTCGCCCTGCACCAACTTCGGCGCAAGCGAGGCGCTCAAGCCCAGCCGGTCCATCGCCTGCACCGCCGCCGCGCCGTAGGGCGCCAGCTTGGGCGCCGCATGGGCCACCTTGCCCAGGCCAGGGCTTTTGAGGACGTCGCCCCGGGCATCCACTGTGGTTGCGCTGGCCGACCACAGCACCAGCTTGCCGGTGGCGTAGGTGAAGCGGCTGCCTGGCTGCGTCAAACCCTCTTTCTCCAACGCCTCAGGCGTCTTGGCATCGGCCGCCAGCAGCAGGTCAAACGGCGCGCCGTTCCTGATCTGCGCGTAGAGCTTGCCGGTGGAGCCCAGCGTGATCTTCAGCGTGTGGCCCGTGGTCTTCTCCAGCACGGCGGCGATGGCCTTGATCGGCTCGGCGAAGTTGGCCGCCACCGCCACCTGGGCTTCGGCCGCCTGGGCGGCGCAGTGCGCGAGCATGGCGAAGAGCAGGGCGGCGAGGGGGGGGTAGGGCAGGCGCATGGGGACCTCGGGCGGTTTGCGGGGAGGGTTGAAGGATGGCAGACGTTCGCTATCCCAAAATGGAATAGCGAGTGTAGCAAGGCTTGAGCTCTCGCGGCCCATGCGCAAAACACCCTCATTGGAGGGATGACTCCAACGACCAAACGCACGAGGAACTGGATCCGAAACACATAGCCAGGGCTATAGCTCATATGTCGGATGGACTGGTCGAAAGTGGGTCGCTTCTCCCTCGGGTGCAAAGACGGTCGGGGCGACTTTGCCGAACAAGAAGCTCATGATTTCAAATGCATTTTCGGCTTTGCTCGGCCACGTTATCCGACTGCCACAGGGCATATCAGGTAACTTATCTGCTACCTCAAAGTCAGATTTCAGAGGGCCCCATGGCGCTTTCCATTGAACAACTGCTAAATCTCGATCTTGGATTTCCCGGCATCTCGTTCGGCTACGAGTCGTGGGCATTGGAGAGCTATTTGAATGTTCTCGAAGAGCAAATTTCGCAGGCACAGGAGCAGTAGCGGCTCCGTGCCATGCACGCACTTAAAACAGAGAAAGACAAACTCGAACCACACGAGTACGACGTCAATTTAGGCGAGATCGGCGAAGCCGCCGGGCGGCTCCGGGGCGGTGCGCACAGCACGCAGCAAAAGCTGCCACTGCTGGCTAGAAGCTGCGCCGCGCCATCATCGTCTTGATCTTGCTGATGGCCCCCGCGGGCAGCAGGCCCTTGGGGCACACGTCGACGCAGTTCAGGATCGAGCGGCATCGGAACAGGCGAAAAGGGTCGTCCAGGTAGTCCAGCCGCTCGGCGGTGGCCGTGTCGCGGCTGTCGACGAGAAAGCGGTAGGCCTGCAACAGGCCGGCTGGCCCGACGTATTTGTCCGGGTTCCACCAGAAGCTCGGACACGCCGATGAGCAGCACGCACACAGGATGCATTCGTACAGCCCGTTGAGCTCTTCGCGCTGCTCGGTGGACTGCAGGCGCTCCCGCTCCGGGGCGGGCGCTTCGTTGATCAGGTAGGGCCTGATCGAGTGGTACTGCTTGAAGAACCCGGTCATGTCGACGATCAGGTCGCGGATCACCGGCAGTCCCGGCAAGGGTTTGAGCGTCACCACGCGCGGCAGCGTGTTCATGTTGGTGATGCAGGCCAGTCCGTTCTTGCCGTTGATGTTCATGGCGTCCGAGCCGCAGATGCCTTCGCGGCAGGAGCGCCGAAACGACAGGCTCGGGTCCAGCGCCTTGAGGCGCACGAGCACGTCGAGCAGCATGCGATCGCCGGGGTGGACGTCGAGCTCCAGCGTCTGCATGGTGGGCTTGGCGTCGAGGTCCGGGTCGTAGCGGTAGATCTTGAAGGTGTGCATTGGGGGCTTTCAAAAAGAGCTCACGACTTCACCAGCCGCTGCATCCAGTCGAGCAAAACGATGGGCAACGAGGCCGGCGTCTGCAGCAAGGCGTGGTGCTGGGCACCAAACACGGCGGGCAGGTAGCTGGCGGCTTGCCGGTCCACGGCCAGGCAGAACGGCGAGATGCCCTGCAGCCGGGCTTCGGTCACGGCCTGGCGGGTGTCTTCGATGCCGTAGCGGCCTTCGTAGACATCGCAGTCGTTGGGTTTGCCGTCGGACAGGAGCAGCAGCAGCCGGTGTGTGGCGCCTTCGCGCATGAGCGTGGCGCTGGCGTGGCGCAGGGCGGCTCCGGTGCGCGTGTACTGATCGGGTTCGAGGGCCGCGATGCGCAGCGCCACGGCGGGGCTGTAGGGCTCGTCGAAGCGCTTGATGTCCCAGAGGCTCACGGCGGCGGGCCCGTTGCCCGAGAAGGCCTGCACCGTAAAGGGTTCGCCCATCGCACCGAGGGCGATGCACACCAGCAGCAGGGCCTCACGTTCGACGTCGATCACCCGGCGGCTGTTCGAGATCCAGCCGTCGGTGGAGCCGCTGACATCGATGAGGATCAGGATGGCCATGTCTCGCCGGGTGCGCTGCTGCGAGCAATACAGGTCGTCGGCCATGGGCCAGCCAGCGCGCAGGTTCGCCAGGCCTTCCACGCAGGCTTCGAGGTCGATGTCGTCGCCGTCGGTCTGGCGGCGCCGCAGCGTGCGTTGGGGGCGCAGGGCCGCGAAGCGCTGGCGGATGGCGCCGAGCAGCGCGTGGTGCGCGGCCAGGGTGTCGTCCACCCACGGCTGTGCGCCGGCCGGTGCGGCCAGCAGCCGCACCGTGGCGCCGGGGTGGCGGTAGGCCGCCGTCCGCCAGTCCCACTCGGGGTAGCAGAAGGTCTGCGGGGTGTCTGGCGCGGTGGCGCTGGTGTGTCGGGGCCGCACGGCCGGCGGGTCGTCGGAGAGCAGCACCTCCGGGGCCTGGCCCGGCGTCCAGACGAGCCGCGCCTGCGCCAGCTCCGAGACCAGGTCGGCGAACTCGTCGGCCCCCGCCGACTGGTCTCGATCGGTGGGCCGCTGCAAACCGAACGGGTCTTCGGCCTGTTCGTGCGGCACGTCGGGCGGGATCATCCACGCGCCCGGCGTTTTGTCTTCTTCCTGCTCGGCGCCTTCGCGCACCTCGGGGCGGCGCGTGAGGCGCGCGCTGCGCGGCGCGCGGGTGGCGGCGTTGTCGGCCACGTCATTGCCCGCCAGCGCTGAGCCCGTGGCTCCGCCGGGCGGGCGCAGATCGCCGGTCCAGCTGTCGCGGAACAGGGGCGATGGCCCCAGGCGCCCGGCGCTGGCGAGGTCGCGCACCATGCCGGCCGCCAAGCGGTGAGCGGTGATGGCCGAGCTGTCGGGCGACGCACCGAGGGGGGCGTGCGCGTTCGGCTGGTCGCAGGGCTGCGCCATCCAGGCGCGCGCCAGGGCCTCCAGCGGGCGGCGCGACGCGGGGAATTGCGCCAGCGGCGGGCGGGCCGCGAGCGCAGCGCTGCGCAGGCCGTTCAAGGACTTCACCATGCCGGGCAGCAGCCGCGCCAGCGCCGCGTCGGCCCCCACCGCCTCGATCAACAGGTAGAGGTCAAGCACCAGCGGCGAGGCACCGGGGCCCGGGCCGGCGGCGCTGCCCCGGCTCGCCCGCATGGCCTGCACCAGGGCCAGGGTGCGAAAGCGGTCCAGGGCCAGTGTGGCGTCCGCGAGGCCGGTGTCGGGTGGCAACCAGATGCACTGGCCATCGGTGGCCGGCAGCGCGGCGCGCGCGCGCGGGAAGGCTTCGCGCTGGAACGTCTGGGTGAGCAGGGTGGGGCGGGCCGGCGTTTGCGCCGTGCGCAAGCGGTACGAGGTCCCGAACACCGCCTCGATCAGCAGGTCCAGCCGCGGCGCCACGTCCGCCAGCTGGGTCTGGGGCCGGGAGGGCGCCTGGGCGCGGTGCCGCCGCCACAGCGCCTGCGTGAAGACGGTGGCGTGCCGGGCCACGTCGGTGATCACGTCCTCGGCTTCGGCCATCGGGCGGGGCCTTGTTCAGACGAAGGTGGCGTCGACCAGATCGCGCATCGCGCCCACCAGCGCTTCGTCGTCCGACAGCGGCGACACCACCGCGCTGAGGCAGGCCTGCCGGATCGGGATGCCGCTGACCACCAGCGCGGCCGCCGCGATCAGCAGACGGGTGCTCGGCACCTCGGCCAGGCCGCGGTCGCGCAGCGCGCGCAGCCGTTGCCCGAGCGACACCAGCGCCATGGCCGTCGCGTGGTCGGCGCCGGCCTCGCTCTCGATGATCGCGGCCTCGCGCGGGGCCGGTGGAAAGTCGAAGTCCAGCGCCACGAAGCGCTGCCGCGTGCTGGGCTTGAGGTCTTTCAGCATGCGCTGGTACCCCGGGTTGTAGGAAATGACCAGCTGGAAGCCGGATGCAGCCACCAGCGTCTCGCCCGTCTTGTCGATGGGCAGGATGCGGCGGTGGTCGGTCAGCGAATGCAGGACCACCATGGTGTCCTGCCGCGCTTCGACCACCTCGTCGAGGTAGCAGATGGCGCCCTCGCGCACGGCGCGGGTGAGCGGCCCGTCCTGCCAGTCGGTGCCGTCGTGGCGGATCAGGAAACGACCGATCAGATCGCTGGCGCTCAGGTCGTCGTGGCACGAGATCGTGATCAGGGGGCGCCGCAGCTTCCAGGCCATGTGCTCGACAAAGCGCGTCTTGCCGCAGCCGGTGGGGCCTTTGAGCATCACGGCCAGTTGCAGGGCGTGGCAGTGCTCGAAGACGGCCACCTCGGCACCCGATGGCAGGTAATACGGCTCGTCGGCGGTCGGCCGATCTGGCCCGACCAGTGGGCCAACGGTGTGGAGCAGTGGAGCGGCCAAGGGGTCACTCACAGGGTTGACAAGATGGCTTCGGCTTTGGGCGAGCGAGGTGCAGTGGGGTCCGACTCGACATCGAAGCGCGGTGCATGGCGGAAGAAGTCGTAGATGAACAGCCCCACGCCGATCGCGAACAGCGAGCCGGTGGCGATCAGCATCACGAAGTGCACCTGGATCTTCAGCTGCGCGTCGAGGTAACCCATGCCCATGATGCGTTCGAGGTAAACCTGCGCGATGCCGGCGGTGGCGAACGACAGCGTCATGCCGAACATGCCGCCCAGCTGCATCCAGAACGCCCAGTAACCGAGGCTGCTGCCTTGTTCGCTGCGCCCCGGCGCCATGGCCGGCAAGGCGTAGGTGATCATCGCGAGCACGATCATGGCGTAGGCGCCGTAGAAGGCGGCGTGGCCGTGCATGGCGGTGATCAGCGTGCCATGGGTCCACTTGTTGACGTCGGGGAAGGTGTGCGCCAGGCCCAGCAGGCCGGCCCCGAACAGGGTGAACAGCGCGCTGCCGATGGTCCAGTGCAGGGCCAGCGTGTTGGGGTGCGAGAGGCCCGCGCGGCGCATGGCCGAATACGCGAACATCGCCATGCCCACCAGCGCCGCCGGTTCCAGTGCGCTGAAGACGCCGCCGATGGGTAGCCAGTACGACGGCACGCCCACCCAGTAGTAATGGTGCGCCGTGCCGAGGATGCCGGCGATGAAGACCAGGCCCACGATCACGTAGAGCCACTTCTCCATCACCTCGCGGTCGGCGCCGGACAGGCGGATCAGCAGGTAGGCCAGGAAGCCGCCCTGGATCATCACCCACACGCCCTCGACCCAGAGGTGGATCGTCCACCAGCGGTAGTAGATGGAGACGGTGTAGTTTTCGTATTCCAGCAGCGCAGGCAGGTACAGCAGCGCGGCCAGGCCGAGGCCGAGCACGAGCACACCCTCCGTGGTGGTGAAGCGTTTGGAGCGCCAGATCGTCATGCCGATGTTGTAGAGAAAGATCAACATGCAGATCACGATCACGATCTTGTGGGGCAGGGGCTGTTCCAGCAGCTTGTTGCCGGTGCCGTAGCGGAACAGGTAGCCCACCACGGCGGTGACGCCCATCAGGGTCCAGAGACCCAGCTGCACGTAGGCGAGCCTGGTGCTGTAGAGCTCGGTGCGTGATTCGTCGGGCACCATCCAGTAGGTGGCGCCCATGAAGCCGGTCAGGACCCACACGATCAGCAGGTTGGTGTGGATCACCTTGGTCACATCGAACGGCAGGATGTTCAGCAGCGGATCGGGGCCGAGGTACTTGGCGGCCGACAGCAGGCCAAACACCAGCTGCAGCCCGAACAGCACCATGGCCACGGCGAAATACCAGTAGGCAACCGATTGAGACCTGTAGCGCATGTCAGAACTCCTGCAGAAGTGGCGGCGGTGGCCCGCGGCCTGTGTGGGCTGGACGGCTTCGAAGCCCGTTACTTGAAGGTCGCCAGGTAGGCCGCTATGTGGGCCAGCTGCTCGGGTGTCAGGTCTTTTTGATAGGTGTTCGGCATGAACGAGACCCCGTTGGCCGAGTACATCGCGCCCGCGACCAGGTGCGCGCTGGGATGGGTGATGGACTCACGGATGTAGGTCGCCAGGTCGGTGGCCGAGCCCTTGTAGTCGGGAGAAGCCAGCGTCTCCTGCGTGCGTGTGGCGATGCCGGCCAGCGAGGGGCCCGCCATGTCGGCCCCGGGCGTGAGGGAGTGGCAGGCGGTGCAGGCGGGCGCCGCAGATCGGAACACGCGCTCGCCCAGGGCCACCGGGTCCTTGTCGGAAACGGTCGCGGCGGCGGTCGATCCCGCAGCGGCTGTGGGGCTTGCGGCGTTCGCTCCCGTTGCGCCCAGGCCGGTGACCATGATGGGCCGCGGTGGCCAGTCCTGGTTGTCCACCTGGCTCACCCAGTCCAGAAACGCGATCAGGCCGTCGATGTCGGCATCGCTCAGGTCCTGCTGGGGCATCAGCCGGCGGTGGCGCTGCTCGTCGTAGAACTTCGAAGGGTCTTTCAGGAAGGCCCGCAGGTAGGGCGCGCCGCGCTGTTGCGCGATCTTGGTGAGGTCGGGGGCGTAGTACGCACCTTCACCGAACAGTGTGTGACAGTTGATGCAGTTGTTCTTGTGCCAGACATCCTTGCCCAGGGTGACCGCGGGCGTGATGTTCTGTGCGTTCGTCAGTTTCGGGAACTGGCGGTGGCTGTCGATGGTGAGACCGAGGAAGACCAGCGTGGCGAGCAGGGTTGAACCGATCGCGAAGTAACGTGCCTGACGCTTGTTCATAAGGCCGCACCGGCGTCAGACGCTGATGCCCGTCCAGTAGATGACGCTGATGGTGCTGGCGTACGCGATACCGGCCAGCATCAGACCGAGCACGACATGGCTGAACACCTTGAGACTTCGGTACGCGGTCATGGGTAGCACCTCGACGGTTGAGCCCGCGTTCCCTCGGGGGTGAGAGAGGCCGGCAGTCGGTGCATGTTGACGAGGTCGCTTCTCATCATCTGTGCGGAAGCGCACATATCCGAAGTCGCTCACATGCAGGCGCACTCGTGCTGGCGACCCAGACCTGCCTACCGCCTTTCGGTTTCGAGACGGTACAGCGAATATTCGGCGAGTCGCAGGCCTCCTGTGTGCCTCTTCAGTTGCTGATCAGAAACCCGGTTTGTTGGTGTGCAACCTGGCTTCAATAATTTGAGGGGCGTGCGAGGCTTGAACGGTCTGCGGATCTTCCAAACCGCCCCAGTCCCACCTCGACCAGACCTTCAGCACGGCGCAACAGGAACAGCACATCCATCCCCACGCGCTGTGCCATGGCCAGGCCCTCGTCGGGACCCGCCACCAGCAGGGCCGTGGCCCAGGCGTCCGCGTGCATGCAGGTGCGCGCCAGCACGGTGACCGATGCCACACCGTTGTTCACGGGTGCGCAGCGGCGCGCGTCCATGGTGTGCGCGAGGCGCGCATCGCCCACTTCCAGATAGCGTCGGTAGTCGCCCGAGGTGGCCACAGCCAGATCCTCCAGCTCGATGACGCCGTGTACCGCGCGGCGCCCGGGCTCTGGGCGTTCGAGCGCCACAGCCCAGGGCACGCCGCTGGCCTGAACGCCCACGGCGCGCAGCTCGCCATCCAGCGCTGCCAGCGCATGCCGCACGCCGTGTTGTTGCAACACATGGGCCATGCGGTCCACCGCGTAGCCCTTGGCAATGCCGCACAGGTCGAGTTGCAAGGTGGCACGCTTGCGGGCGCGGCCTGAGGGCCTGTCCAGCTCCAGGCGTCCGTGCGCAGGGAGCGGTGTGGACTGGCGTGCGGCACGGATCGCTTGTGCGTCGGGTGCATCGCGCACCGCACCAAACCCCCAGGCATTCACCAGCGCCCCCACGCACGGATCGAATGCACCCGCGCTCAGGCGGTGGACATCGAGCGCACAGTCCAGCACCTCCAGGATGTCAGCGGGCAGGTCCACCCACTCGTCCACGGGCGCGCGGTTCAGGCGCATGAGGTCGCTGTCCGGTTTCCAGGGCGACATCTGCATGTCCACCAGCTCCACCGCAGCGGCGAGGTCCCGGCGCAATGCCGTCAGGTCCATGGTGTGGTCGGCGTCGACCGTGGCAGACCAGCGTGTGCCCATGGCCGGGCCGTGCACGGTGGTGCGCTGGCAGGACGCAGCGGGCTCAGAAGACATCTTCGGCATAACGTTCCCTGGCTTTCAGCGTCGAAACGCTCAACTGCAGTGGCGCCAGCACCATGTCCAGCGTCTCGGCCACGCCCTGCGCCATGGCACGGCTTCCGCAGACGCGCACGAGGGCGCCCTGTGCCACCAGGCCGCGCACGCGCTCGGCGTCTCGGCGCAGGGCGTCCTGCACATAGCCGCCGCCGTCGGGCACGCGGGAGAAGACAGTCTCCAGCGTTGACAGGCGCCCTTCGCCGAGCCAGCGCTGAATGTCGGAGCCGAAGTAAAAGTCCCGCGCCGGGTCGCGCCCACCAAAGTACAGGTGCATCGGGCTGCGTCTGTCGTTGCGGCGGATGAAGCCGGCCAGCGGCGCCACGCCTGTGCCCGCCCCGATCAGCAGCACAGGCCGCCGCGTTCGCGGCAGTGCAAAGCCGGGGTTGGACCGGACAAAGGCGGTGATGCTGTCCCCCATCTGCAGGCCCAGCAGGTGCGTCGAGCACAGGCCGCCGGGCATCTGGCGCACGCAGATTTCCACGAACCCGTCTTTCCAGCCCGACGCCAGCGAGTAGTAGCGCGGCACGGTCGAACCCGGTGGCACGATGCCCAAGAGATCACCGGCTGCAAACCGCGCCAGACCGTGCCCGCGCAGGCGTGCGCCCGGTCCCTGTGCCGGCCAGGCAAAGCGCAGGATCGCCGTGGCCTGCCCGGTGACACCGGGATAGTCCTGGCGCGCCATGAGCGTGAGCGCCGTGGTAGGTGGCACGCGCGGTACATGCTCCAGGACCAGGGGTTCGCCGAGCGCCTGCGCCAGTGCAACGCCCCAGCGCGCGAACTGCTGGCCCGATTGCTGGTGGATGCACTCCAGCGGCAGCAACGTGGGCCAACCCCGTGCGCGCAGTGTCTGGTCCAGCGCCTCGGCAAAGGCGCAGAAGGCCGGAAACTGCCGATCACCAAAGCCCACCACCGTCACCGGCACCGCGCTGGCGCTGAGCCCGGCGATGTGCTCCAGGGCGCCGCTGGCGTGGGCCGGGGCCTGGCCTTCGCCATAGGTTGCTGCAAGCACAAACACCTGCCGCGTGTCGGCCGTGGTTCGAAAGTTCTCCAGCGCGCTGGTGTGAACGCGGTGGCCGCCCTGGCTCAGCGCGTCTTGCAACGTCTGGGCAAAACCCCAGGTGCTGCCGCCTTCGCTGGCCACGAAGATGAGCACGTCGGCCTGTGCCAGCGGGGTGTTGCCGGTGATGTGTGGCGCCTGGCGGCGCGCTTGCCACCAGATGACAACGCCCGACAACCAGAACAGCAACACGCTGGCGCCCACCAGCCCGAGCACCACGGCCCAGGGCCAGGCCGCTTCGCCCGTGTGCAGCACCACGGCCCAGTCGTAGACGCGCTGCGCCAGGGTGGCGTCCTGCCAGGCCAGCATCTGGCCCGAGTACCGGTCGATCCAACCCTGACCCTGGGCGGTGGCCACGTTCCAGGTGTCTTCCGGGTCGGTGGGGCCGGGAAAATTCAGCTTGCGCAAATCCTGCACCGCAAGGCTTTGCAGCGTGGCCAGCTGCGCGCCAGGCAAGTCGGGCTGGCCGGTGAGCACCGAGAGCACTTCCGGCTCGGCCCGGGAGTCGAGTTCCACGAGGCCCAGGGTCGATGCGCTCATGGTCAGCGCCGTGAGCGATGTCAGGCAAAGCACGGCGAGCACCACACGGCCCGCGACCACGTGGATGCGCTGCGCCAGCGAGCCTCGCACCCGCGCCGTCAGCTGCCGCCAGCCGCCCATGCGCCGCAGCAAAAGCACCAGGGCAGAGACGCACAACAAGCCCATGGCCAGCGCAATGCCCGCTGCACCCCAGCGCCCGGCGTCGCCGAGCAGCAGCGAGCGGTGCAGGTTCTTCACCCAGCGCGGCAGCGCCGAGGCTTGCCACGCACCCAGCACCCGGCCATCGGCCGGGTCCACGTACTGCGCCTGCGGCTGGTCGCCGGCAAAGCTGAACACCACGATGGCACCCGAGGGCAGGTGGCGAATCTCTTCCGCGCCGGGAACGGTGCGCGTCACACGCTCCACCAGCGTGGCCACGGGCAAATCACCGCGTGCGGCCGGTGCCTGCCACGCCTGCTGCACCGGGTCGATCGCCAAAACAGAGCCGGTGATGCCCAGCACCACAGCCAGGGTGCCAACGGTCAGGCCCAGCCAGCGGTGGATGACTTTCCAGCTCATGCAAGTCCCTTCACTGAAGTTGGAAGGTCACCGACTGGATGTACTGCTTGCCGGCCTGCGGCTTGCCGACGTTCGCTTTGGACAGCGGGATGCGGACCTCCGACGGGCTGTCCCGCATGTCTTCCACGGCGGCGTCGACGCGGATTTCATAGCCCGCGTCCATCAGTGCATCCGCCAGATCGGCGGTGACCTTGAGCGTGCGCCCTGCGCCCACACTGGCGCCGGTCACGCCATCCAGGCGCTTGGCATCACCCGCCGAGAGGCGGCTCCAGTCAGACAGGTGCTTGTGGTACTTGGCCTTGCCACCGGCCACCCACAGCGTGCGCACATAGGCGCCTTTCGCATCGGTCAGGTACGCCGCCAGGTAGGCGCCGTCGCCGCCGTAGTTCTTGAGCTGGGCGGTCAGCGTGAGCGGGCGGCTGTGGGCCAGGGCGGGAAGGGCCAGGGCGGGAAGGGCCAGCGCGCAGGCGGTGGCCAGAACGGTCATCAGAGGTTTGGACATGGTGATGCTCCTGTGGGAAGGGGGTTATTCGATCTGGCCGCGCGGCGCAGCGTCAGGGGTCAACAAAGGCGATGGCACGGCGGTGTCGTCCGGTTGCGGCGGTCGGGTCTGCCGCGCAGCACCGTCCTCACCACGATCGCGTTCCCGGGCACGCTGGCGCCTGTCTTGGTTCATCTTCAACACCTTCAGGGTTTCCGGGTCGATCTTTGCTCTGAAGCTGCGTCCTTGGGCATCCGTGCCGCGAATTTCATAGCAGCCGTCGTCGATCTTCAGCCGCTGGATCTGCCAGCCCTGTGCGGCGGCCATCTGCCGCACGGCCTCACGCGTCTGCCAGCGATTCAGCGGCGCGTCGCAATCGTCACCGGCCCATGTGGGCAAGGCGGCCAGGCCCAGGGACAGCGCCAGCAGGCCGTGCCGCAAAAAGGGGATGGGTTTCATGGGAGGCTCCTTTGCAACGGGTTGGCACATGACGGCCAAGGCGGGTGCCCAGCAGCTGGATGCCAGGTACAACTTGGATACGCATGGGGGTTCTGCTTTCTTGTTGAATGGCATTGTGGAAAAACCACCTTGTACGCGTGCTGAATGGCGCGTTCATTGTCGGTTCATCCTCCAGAAGGCAAAACGCAGCAAGACGCCGGCCAACGGTGACGATGGCCGTGACAACGTGGCCCTGAATTCCCATGGAACAATCTCATCATGACGCCACTCCCGCCAGCCGCCCTCTCCGAAGCCCTGGGCCATGCCGCGAGCGACAAGCGCCTGGAGGTCCTGCGCCGGGTGGGCGAGACGGGCTCCATCTCGCAGGCCGCGCGCGATGCGGGCATCAGCTACAAGGCAGCCTGGCAGGCCATCGACACACTGAGCAACCTGAGCGGGCAGACGTTGGTGGACCGCACGGTGGGCGGCTCGGGCGGTGGCGGTGCGAGCATCACGCCGCAGGGGCTGCAGCTGCTGGCTCTGGCGGACGAGCTGGCCCAGGCGCGTGAGGCGGTGTTGGCGCGCTTTGCCGGTGGGTCTTCTGGTTTGCGCTTTGGTCTGGGTTTGCGCACCAGCATGCGCAACCAGTTGCCTTGCCGTGTGGAGGCGGTGGAGCCGCTGGGGCAGGGCGATCCCACGGTGCTGGTTCGGATGCGCACGCCGGGGCAGGCGCTGCTCACGTCGAGCGTGACGCGTGAGAGCGCCGATCTGCTGGGCCTGCGCGCGGGGCTGGAGGCGCTGGTGCTTTGCAAGGCCACGGCGGTGCGGGTCGGCCGGGATGAGGTGGAAGACCTGCCAGGCCAGTGTGTGTTGCCCGGTCGCATCGAGCGCCTGGCGCGGGGGCAGGTGCGTGACGAAGTCGTGCTCGCACTGGACGGTGGCGGTCAGTGGGTGGGTTTTGCGGAGCACCCGTTGGCGGCGCGCAAGGGGCAGCGGGCCTGGGCTTCGATGGGCGTTTCGTCGCTGGTGGTCGGTCTGGCGGGGTAGCCGGCATCCAGCGTTGGCACCGGCGTTCATATGAACGGGTGTGCCGTACCAGGCTGGCACAGTGCGCTGCGGCGTGGGCCTGAATGGCGCAACCCTTCACTTTGTGTTGTCAAAAAAGTGAGCAATCGTCTCAATTTGAGTCGGTCTTCTGGCGTGGCACGGAAGTTGTGGTGATGAAGGCAGCCCATCGGGCGATTCACTTTTTTTCACCATCCCAGAGGACGACAAACATGATTTACGCAGCCCCAGGCGTCGCCGGCGCCAAGATCGCCTACAAACCGCGCTACGACAACTTCATTGGCGGCAAATGGGTCGTGCCGTGCAAGGGCCAGTACTTTGATGTGATCACGCCTGTGAGCGGCCAGGTCTACACGCAGGCCGCGCGCTCCACCGCCGAAGACGTGGAACTCGCGCTCGACGCCGCCCACGCCGCCGCCGAAAAGTGGGGCAAGACCGACGCCGCCACGCGCTCCAACATCCTGCTGAAGATCGCCGACCGCATCGAGCAGAACCTGGAGCTGCTGGCCTACGCCGAGACCGTGGACAACGGCAAGGCGATCCGCGAAACGCTCAACGCCGACATTCCGCTGACCGTCGACCACTTCCGCTATTTCGCGGGCTGCGTGCGCGCTCAGGAAGGTGGCGTCAGCGAGATCGACGAGAACACCATGGCGTACCACATTCAGGAACCGCTGGGCGTGGTCGGCCAGATCATTCCCTGGAACTTCCCGATCCTGATGGCGGCCTGGAAACTGGCCCCGGCCATCGGCGCGGGCAACTGCGTGGTGCTCAAGCCGGCAGAGTCCACCCCGATCTCCATCCTGATCTTGGCCGAGCTGATCGCCGACATCTTGCCTCCGGGCGTGTTGAACATCGTCAACGGCTACGGCCGTGAAGCCGGCATGCCGCTGGCCACGAGCAAGCGCATCGCCAAGATCGCCTTCACCGGCTCCACCACCACCGGCCGCGTGATCGCCCAAGCCGCTGCCAACAACCTGATCCCGGCCACGCTGGAACTCGGCGGCAAGTCGCCCAACGTGTTCTTCGCCGACATCATGGACAAGGACGACGCCTTCCTCGACAAGGCCGTTGAAGGCCTGGTGCTGTTCGCGTTCAACCAGGGCGAGGTCTGCACCTGCCCGAGCCGTGCGCTGATTCAAGAATCCATCTACGACAAGTTCATGGAGCGCGTCTTGAAGCGCGTCGCCGCCATCAAACACGCCAACCCGCTGGACACCGACAGCATGATGGGCGCGCAGGCCTCCAAGGAACAACTGACCAAGATCCTGTCGTACCTGGAGCTGGGCAAGGCCGAAGGCGCTGAAGTGCTGGCCGGCGGTGGACAAGCCCACCTGGGTGGTGATCTGGAAGGCGGCTACTACGTGCAGCCCACGCTGTTCAAGGGCCACAACAAGATGCGCATCTTCCAGGAAGAAATCTTTGGCCCTGTGCTGGCCGTGACCACCTTCAAGGACGAAGCCGAAGCCCTCGAAATCGCCAACGACACGCTGTACGGCCTGGGCGCCGGCGTGTGGAGCCGCAACGGCAACGTGGCCTACCGCATGGGCCGCGCGATCAAGGCGGGCCGTGTGTGGACCAACTGCTACCACGCCTACCCGGCACACGCCGCGTTCGGTGGCTACAAGGAATCGGGCATCGGCCGCGAGACCCACAAGATGATGCTGGACCACTACCAGCAGACCAAGAACCTGCTGGTGTCCTACTCGGAAAACAAGCTGGGCTTCTTCTAAAGCCTGTTGTTCCCCCCGCGCCGCGCCTGCGGCGCGTCACCCCCCAGGGGGCAACGCTGGCGGCCCGGCAAAGCCGGTTCCGCTGCGTTCTGGCATGGGACATCTCCCTTCGGAGGTGTCCCTTTTTGCTTTCAGAACAAGGAGACAAGTCATGGTTGAAAAAGTCATTGCCACACAGGCCGCGGTCGAGCTGATTCAGTTCCTGAAGACGAAGCACGGCCCCGAACTCATGTTCCACCAGTCGGGTGGCTGCTGCGACAACAGCGCGGCCAACTGCTACCTGCCCGGCGAGATCACCATGGGCGCGGGCGACGTGTACCTGGGCCACATAGGCGGTTGCGCGTTCTATATTGGCAAGGCGCAATACGCCTACTGGCGCCACACGCAGCTCATCATCGACGTGATCGAAGGCCATGGCGGCACCTTTTCGCTCGAAGGCCCCGAGGGCAAGGCCTTCTTCACGCGCTCGCGGGTGTTCACCGAGGCCGAGATGGCCGAACTCGATGCCGAAGAGCAGGCCGGAGGGGGCGCGGCGGCGCCCTGTTGAGTCCGGCAGAGGTTCGCTGAAATCCGCGCCCGGCCGGGTGGCGCCGGGTGTTCCATTTCGGCGCAGGGACTGGGTGGCATAAAACTTGTATCAAGGATGCATGTTTAAAACGAACCCGGCCATGCGAACATCGAGGGCGGGCACCACCACCCCACGACGGAGACACCCATGAAGCCCCTCAACACCCTGCGATGCACACGCCTGACGGCGGCCATGGCCCTGGCCTGGGCGGCAGCACCGATCGCCACCGGCGCCCAGACCCTGTCGGAGGTGGTGGTCACCGCCAACCGCGAGGCGCAGCAGAGCTTCGACGCGCCGGCCGCCATCCAGGGCATTGGCCGCGAGACCATCGAAGCCGCCGGACCGCAGGTCAACCTCTCGGAAGCCATCAACCGCATCCCGGGCGTCACGGTGCTGAACCGCCAGAACTACGCGCAGGACCTGCAACTCTCCATCCGCGGCTCGGGTTCGCGTGCGCCCTTCGGCATCCGCGGCGCGCGCCTGATCGTGGACGGCATCCCCGCCACCATGCCTGACGGCCAGGGCCAGGCCTCCACCATCAGCCTGCCGTCGGCCGAGCGCATCGAGGTGCTGCGCGGTCCGCTGGCACAGCTGTACGGCAACTCGTCGGCGGGCGTGCTGCAGGTATTCACCGCCGACGGCCCCGAGCGGCCCGAGCTGCGCACGAGCGTCGACCTGGGCAGCGAGGGCCTGCGCCGTTACGGCCTGCAGGCCGCGGGGCAGAGCGGGGCGCTCAACTACGTGGTGGACGTGAGCGACTTCCAGACCGACGGCTGGCGCGCCAACAGCGCGGCCGAGCGCCGGCACCTCAACGCCAAGCTGCGCTGGGCCTTCAGCGAGCAGACCCGCCTGACCCTGGTGGCCAATGTGTTCGACCAGCCCGTTTCCGGTGATCCGCTGGGCCTGACGCGCGAGCAGTTTGAAGCCGACCCGCGCCAGGCGGTTGCCAACTCCACGCTCTACCAGGCCGGCAAAGACGTGTCGCAGAGCCAGCTGGGTCTGGTGCTGGACCACCGGCTGGACGCCGCGAGCAGCCTCACGGCGCGGGTCTACGCCGGCCAGCGCGATCTGGACAACCGCCTCTCCATCCCGCTGTTTGTGCAGACCGCGCCCACTGCGGCCGGTGGCATCGTGCAGCTGGACCGCAGCTACAGCGGGGCCGGCCTGCGCTACACGCGCCGCATCCCCGCCGGTGAGGGCCAGGTGCAGCTCAGCGCCGGGCTGGACCTGGACCGCATGAGCGAACAGCGCCGCGGCTACATCAACAACTTCGGTGTGCAGGGCGACCTCAAGCGCGACGAGGACGACAGCGTCAACAGCGCCGGCCTCTACACCCAGGCCGACTGGGCCATCAATGACGCCTGGAGCGCTGTGGCCGGCCTGCGCCTGAACCGGGTGGACTTCCGCGTCAAAGACCGTTTCATCAACGGCAGCAACCCCGACGACAGCGGCGAGGTCGACTTCAGCGCCAACAATCCGGTGCTGGGAATCACGCGCCACCTGAGCGCCGACACCAATATTTACGCCAACGTCGGTCGGGGATTCGAGACACCCACGCTCACCGAGATCGCCTACACCGCCGACGGCAGCGGCCCCAACCTGGCCCTGCGCTCGGCGCGCAGCACGCACATGGAACTGGGCCTGAAAACGAAGCTGGCCGAGGGCCACCGCCTCGACGTGGCGCTGTTCCGCATCAACACCAGCGACGAGATCGTGGTGGCGTCCAGCAGCGGGGGCCGCACCATCTACACCAACGCCGGCAGCACCCGCCGCTCTGGCCTGGAGCTGGCCTACAGCGGGCAGCTCGCGCCCGAGTGGCGCACGCACGTGGCGCTGTCCACGCTGAGCGCGAAGTTCGCCGACGCCTTTGCCAGCAGCAGTGGCGCCACGGTGGCCAAGGGCAACCGCATTCCCGGCACGGTGGACCGCGCGCTGTTCGCCGAACTGGCCTGGCAGCCGCGCGCCGTGCCCGGCATGACGGCCGCGCTGGAGCTGGTGCACCAGGGCGGCATGGCGGTGGACGATCTCAACAGCGACCGCACCGAGGCCGCCACCCTGTTCAACCTGCGCCTGGGCTTCGAGCAGAAGCTGGGCGCCTGGAAGCTGCGCGAGTCGCTGCGCCTGGACAACGTGGCCGACAAGGCCTACATCGGTTCGGTCATCGCCAACGACGGCAACCGCCGCTTCTTCGAGCCCGCGCCGGGTCGGCAGTGGGGTCTGGGCCTCTCGGCCACCTACACGTTCTGATCCCTCTCCCTCTCCCCCTGGGAGAGGGCAGGGGTGAGGGCGTGTGCGCTCACAGGCCCGGTGTTTGCAGCGCGCGCAGCACCTCGGTCTGGAAATCGCCGCCCTGCGATGCCTGCATGAAGGCGTCGATCGAACCGTCAAAGCGCACCGTGCCCTGGTGCAGCAGCATCAGGCGGTCGGCGACCTTCACCTCTTCGATCAGGTGTGTGGCCCAGAGCACCGCCATGCCGCGCGTGTGGCACAGGCTGCGCACGGTGTCGAGCAGGTGCTGGCGCGAGGCCGGGTCCAGGCCCACCGTGGCCTCGTCCATCAGCAACACGGCCGGTTCGTGCAGCAGCGCGCGCACCAGCTCCACCTTGCGCCGCGTGCCACCCGAGAGGCTGCGCACCACGGCCTTGGCCTGATCGCCCAGGCCCATGGCCGCCAGCCCGTCGGCGATCCGCTGTTTGGCCACCGCGCGCGGCAGGCCGTGCAGGTCGGTGTGGAACAGCAGGTTGGCCATCACCGAGAGGTCCATGTCGAGCGCGCTCTGCTGGAACACCACACCCAGCGAAGCGAGCGCCCGGCTGGGGTGGCGCTGCATGTCGTGGCCCATCACCACGATCGTCCCCTGGTCGGGGCTGAACAGGCCGGTCAGCAGCTGCAGCAGGGTGGATTTGCCGGCGCCGTTGGGCCCAAGCAGGGCCAGCATCTCACCGGCCTGCAGCGCCACGTTGACGCCCTTGAGCGCGGGTTTTCCGTTGTAGGCCTTGTGCAGGTTCTGCGCGGTCAGCAGGCAGGTGTCTGTCATCGTTCGGGTGTTCGTGGTGGAGCGGTCAGCTGGTCGGGCGGGCCAGCAGGTTCATGCGTTTGAGCAGGCGCTTTTCATGCTCCACCGTGGCCAGCACGGCCTGCCGGTAGTCGTGCGTGTTGAGGTAGTCCAGGTCCTGATCGTACTTGGCCAGCGCAGCCTGGTGCCGCTCGCTGAACATGGCGCGGCGGAACACCGCGTGCAGTTTCTGCACCACCGCCTCGGGCGTGCCGCGCGGTGCGGCCAGGCCCCAGGGCGAGGTGTAGACCGCCTGCTCGTAACCCAGCTCGCGCATCGTTGGCACCTCGGGCCAGCGTGGGCTGCGATGCGCGCTGAACGTGGCCAGCAGGCGCATCTGGCCGCGGTCCACCCAGGGCGCAAAGCCGGTGGAATTGACGCCGGCCATGATCTGCGCGCCCGCGATCGCCAGCATCTGGTCGGCCGTGCCCTTGTAGGGCACGTGCACATAGCGCACGTCGTGGTTCAGCAAGATCTCTTCCATCGCCAGATGGGCCGTGGTGCCGATGCCGGTCGAGCCCAGCACCAGTTCACCGGGGTGCTTCTGGGCCCAGTCCACCAGATCGGCGAGCGTTTTCCAGGGGCTGCTGGCGGGCACCAGCACGCCGAAGGTGACACCCGAGACCTGCAGGATCGGGCTGAGGTCGGTCACCGGGTCCCAGGGCACATGGTTCATCAAGGCATGGCGGTACACCGTGATCGGCACCTGGCCGATGGTGTGGCCGTCGGGCTCGGCGGCCTTGAGCAGCGGCGCCACCTGCGTGCCCGCCGCACCCGGTTTGTTGATGACCACGATGGGCTGACCCAGCAGCGGCTCGGCCTCCTCGCACAGCACGCGCAGCGTCAGGTCGGTCTGGCCGCCCGCGGGCCAGGGCACGATGAGCTGCAGCGGTTTGTTGGGCCACGTGGCGGCCACAGGGCTGCCCGGCTGCGCCAAGGCGCGGGGCAGGGCGGATGCGAAAGCGAGCGATGCGCCCAGGCCCATGAAGCCGCGCCGTGAAACCCCGATCGTGCAGTGCTGGAACGCATCAAGGGTTTTCCCTGTGCCATTTTTGAACGCTGGGCGTGACGGTATGTGTCTCATGGGGCGGTGTTTGTGTCTCCAGCGCCCGGGAAAGTCCCGGGCACCGGTGGTTTTCAGGCAATTTCTGTTCCCGTGCGCCTGGCACCTTTTTTGCAGACCACTCGTGTGCACCTCGACGTGCACCGGACGAACACCGTTCGCCGATACCCAACAAGACAGGAGACTTTTCATGCCCCTTCGTGCCCCGATGGCTTGTGCCCTGCGCGCCGTGTCACTCGCCGCAGCCGCCGCCTCGCTCGCCTTGTCTGCCCAGGCCCAGGGCGCCGGCAAGGTCTATGTGTCCAGCGAGAAGGACAACAAGATCTATGTCTTCGACACCCAGGGTGAGCGCACCGGCGCCATCGACGTCTGCAAGCGTCCGCGCGACATGAGCTTCAGCGGCGACGGCCAGCAGATCCTCGTGATCTGTGGCGACAGCAACGCCATGGGCCTGGTCGATGTGGCCACGGGCAAGCTGGCCGGCACGGTGCCCCTGGGCGACAGCCCCGAGATGTTCGACCTCAGCCCCGACGGCAAGACCGCCTACGTGTCGATCGAAGACGAGAACGTGGTGGCTGCCTACGACATCGGCACGAAGAAGGCGGTGTTCGAGGTCAAGACCGGTGGCGAACCCGAAGGCGTGCTGGTCACGCCGGACGGCAAGACGGCCTACGTCACCTCCGAAGTGGCCAACGTGGTCCACGTGATCGACCTCGGCACGAAGAAGGTCGCCAAGAACATCAAGGTCGGCAAGCGGCCGCGCCGCTTCGTGCTGTCGCCCGATGGAGCTGAGCTCTGGGTGACCAACGAACTGGACGCCACGGTCAGCGTGGTCGACACCAAGACGCACACCGAAAAGCAGAAGATCAAGTTCGAGGTGAAGGGCATGCGCCAGGCCGACATCACGCCCGTGGGCATGACCATCAGCCCGGACGGCAAGAGCATCTGGGTGGGCTTGGGCAAGGCCAACCATGTGGCTCAGATCGACGTGGCCACCAAGGCGGTGAAGAGCCAGATCCTGGTCGGCAAGCGCGCCTGGGGCATGGGCTTCGCGCCCGACGGCAAGACGCTGTACGTGGCCAACGGACTGTCGGACGACATGACGCTGGTGGATGCCGCCAGTGGCAAGGCGATCAAGACGGTGCCGGCCGGGCGGGTGCCGCACTCGATTCTCGTTAAATGACCCCCCCCGTTGCTTGCTCGCTGCGCGTAGCCGCATACCCCCCCAGGGGGGCAATGCCTGCGGCCCGGCAAAGCCGGTTCCGCGGCATTCCCGGTTGGGGTCTGTGGCGTGCTGCTGGGTTGGCGTTGCTCGGCTTTGCTAGCTTGTGTTCATTGCCTTCTTTCGCGGCGACCAAGATCACCATCGCCGTGGTGTCGCTCGACGGCGATCCGCGTTACGCGCCGCGGCGCATGGAGAAGGCCTACCCGGGTCATCCGACCGGGCGCGCCGTCGACGGCGTGAAGCTGGCGGCGGAGGATTCGGCATTTGAGCTGGATGCGGCCGGGCTGGAGCTGGTGGTGAAGGACGTGGTGCTGCCCAACGCCGCTGCGCTGCCCAAGGCGCTGGCCGAGCTGAAGGCGGCCAAGGTGCAGCACGTGGTGGCCGATCTGCCGCTGGCCGAGCTGCGCGCGCTGGTGCAGGCCGTGCCCGCTGCACTGGGCGGTGCCATCGTGTTCAACGCCGCGCTGGACGACGACAGCCTGCGCGGCGCCCAGTGTGCCGCCCACCTGCTGCACACCGCCCCCAGCCGTGCCATGCTCGGCGACGCGCTGGCCCAGTACCTGGCCGCGCGCAACTGGCGCAAGGCGCTGCTGCTGCAGGGTCCGTTGCCCGGTGACGCGCTGATGACCGAGGCCTTCAACCGCTCGGCCAAACGCTTTGGCATCAAGGTCGTGGCGCAGAAGCCGTTCAAACTCACCGGCGACCCGCGCGAACGCGACCTCGGCAACACGCGCCTGCTCACCGGCGACCGCGAACACGAGGTGGTGGCGGTGATGGACAGCGACGGCGAGTTCGCGCGTTTGCTGCCCTACGCCACGCAGTGGCCGCGCCCGGTGGTCGGTACCAACGGCCTGGTGGCCACGGCCTGGCACCCGCAGTGGGAGCGGTACGGCGGCCCGCAACTCACGCGCCGCTTTGTCAAGCTGGTGGACCGGTCGATGCAGGGCAACGACTGGGCGGCCTGGGCCGCAGGCCGCGCGGTGGCCACGGTGCTCGCCGAGAACCCGAAGGCGCCGGTGGCGCAGCAGCTCAAGGCGCTGCGCGGCGGCAGCACCACGCTCGACGGCTTCAAGGGCCGCACCCTGTCGTTTCGCGCCTGGGACGGCCAGCTGCGCCAGCCGCTGTTCCTGAGCCATGTGGACGGCGTGGTCGGCACCGCGCCGCTCGACGGCGTGTTGCATCCCAAGGAAGTGCTCGATACCTTGGGCGTCGATGAACAGGAGAGTGCATGCAAGTCGCGTCCGTGATACCGATCGCAGCGCCCTCGCTGCCCCTGCACCTGCTGCGCGCCCTGCGCGCGGTGGTGGGCCGCGAGCTCAACCGCTTCCTGCGCCAGCCCACGCGCCTGGGCTCGGCGCTGGTGCGGCCGCTGCTGTGGTTCGTGGTGTTTTCGGCCGGCTTCAACAACGTGTTCGGCGTCGCCATCGTGCCGCCCTACGAGACCTACATCGAATACAAGGCCTACATGGTGCCCGGCCTGCTCGGCATGGTGGCCCTGTTCAACGGCATGCAGAGCTCGCTCTCCATGGTCTACGACCGCGAGATGGGCGTGATGCGCCTGCTGCTCACCGCGCCGCTGGCGCGCGGCTGGCTGCTGGCCTTCAAGCTGCTCGCGGGCACCTGCCTCTCGGTGCTGCAGATGGGGGTGTTCCTCGCGATCGCCTGGGCCTTCGGGGTGGAGGTGCCGCTGGCCAACCTGCCGGGCCTGCTGGTCGCCATGGCCTGCGGCGCCACGATGCTCGCCGCGCTCGGGCTGATGCTCTCGGTGTACGTGAAGCAGCTGGAGAACTTCGCGGGGACGATGAACTTCGTGATCTTCCCCATGTTCTTCATCAGCCCCGCGCTGTACCCGCTGTGGAAGCTCGAAGAATCGGGCGCCTGGTGGCTGCTCAAGCTGGCCGAGTGGAACCCCTTTACCCACGCGGTGGAGGCGATGCGCTTTGCCATGGTGGGGCAGTTCACGGCGTTGTCTTGGTCGGTGGTGGTGGGCTGCGGTGTGGTGTTTTTTGTAGCGGCGCTCTGGGGCTACGACCCGCAACGTGGCTGGGTCAAGAGCAAGGGAGGTGGCGGATGAACCCGTTCATTCAACGCCGTCGCATGCTGGGCAGTGGCTTGATGGCGGCACTGCTGCCCGCCGTGCTGCGCGCGCAGGACGATCAGACCGGTGGCGACCCGCTGGGCTCCATGCAATACCCCAGCCTGCGCGAGCAGACCATCGGCAAGGCTACGGCGAAGTTCTCCGACGCGGTGATGGTCAAGGGCCCGGCCTTTGCCGACGACGCGATGAACGTGCCGCTGCTGGTGGATGCGCGGGGACTCGACAAGGTGGGCGGCGGCGTCGCGCGCATCCGCGTGGCGGTGGACCGCAACCCGGTGCGCCAGGTGCTGGACTTCGAGCCGCTGCGCGCGCTGCCCATGTTGGCCTTTCGCATCCGCATGGAGCAGGCTTCGCCCGTGCGCGCTTTCGTGCAGACCAAGGACGGCCAGTGGCATGTGGGCAGCACCTGGGTGCAGGCGGCGGGCGGTGGCTGCACGGTGCCCGGCCTCACGCGCGCCGACGGCTCCTGGAGCAAGACCCTGGGTCAGGTGCAGGCGCGCTTTTTCAACAACGTGCTCGAAGGCAGCCGGCGCCTGCGTGTGCGCGTGATGCACCCGATGGACACCGGGCTGGTCGCGGGCATCCCGGCCTTCTACATCGAAGAGCTGCAGCTGCTGGACAGCACGGGCCAGGCCTGGTGGAAGCTGGCTTTGCACGAACCGGTGTCGGAAAACCCGCTCATCACCTTCGAACTGCCACCGCAGGCGGTGCCGGGCCTGCGACTGATCGGACGCGACAACAACGGCAACCGGATTGATGCCGAGGTGGGGGCATGAGCGCAGCGCCGGGCCGTTCCCAAGCAAGCTCGCACCGCAGCCCGCAGGGCGGAGGTATCCCATTGAAGCGGTGGCTGCTTTTTACAACGCTTGCGCTGGCGGGTGCCGCGCAGGCCCAGTCCATCCCGGTGCCGCCGATGGCAGCCAGGCCAGACGCCGCCACCTTCAACTACGACCTGCAACCTCGCCAGATCGCCGAAGGCACCTGGGTGATCGAAGGCGCGGTGCAGGACTTCAGCCGCGCCAACGGCTGCAACATCATCAACACCGCCTTCATCGCCACCGGCGCGGGCGTGGTCGTCATCAACACCGGGCCGTCGCGCCTGTACGGCGAGCAGCAGCGCCGCGCCATCGAACGCGTCACGCGCGAGCCGGTCGTGCGTGTGCTCGAACTCAACCTGCACCCCGACTATTTCTTCGGCAACCAGGCCTGGGCCGACCGGCCCACGCAGGCGCTGGCCGGCAGCATCGCCGGCATGCAGGCCGAAGGCACGGCCTACGCCGACAACCTCTACCGACTCTGCGGCGACTGGATGCGCGGCACCGAGTCCACCCCCGCGCGTGAGACCGTGCTGCCGCAGACCCTGCAGCTCGGCCAGCACCAGCTGGAACTCAAACGCCTGCACGGCCACACCGCCGACGACCTGGTGCTGCTCGACCACCGCACCGGCGTGCTGTTCGCTGGTGGCCTGGTGTTTGCCGAGCGTGTGCCCACCACGCCGCACGCCGACTTCGCCGCCTGGCAGGCCAGCCTCGACGCGCTGGAGCAGTGGCACGCCAGCGGCGCGGTGAAGCAGGTGGTGCCCAGCCATGGGCCGGTGCACAGCGGTCTGGCCGGTGTGCAGCAGACGCGCGACTGGTTGCGCTGGCTCACCGCGCTGATGCAGGAGAGCGCCGGGCGCGGGCTCGACCTCGGCGAGGTGCTGGAAACACCGGTACCCGAGCGCTTCGCACGTTGGGCTGCGCAACCCGCCGAGCTGCACCGCAGCCTGACGCAGTGGTACCCGCGCTACGAGCTGCGTGTGCTCGTCGCTCCTGGCGCACGCTGATCCGCGTGCAGCTGTTGCAACGTGGTTGCGACATTTCTGAACACTGTCACAAGGGTGTCTCTTCACCCGGTTCGGGTTTGGCGCAATTGCAGCCACCCGGGACCACTCGCGTGGCCTTGCGGGGGTATTCCGATCGGTGAAAACCCTAGGGTTTGACGGGTGCCAGGTGCTGGCACAGAAGTTGCCATTTCTTGCTTGCGTGCATGCCCCGGCTGGAGAGGGACAACACCAGCGAGCAGCTGGGGCGGCACGGCCAGTTCCCACAAGTCATCAACCTCACAAACGAGCAGGAGACCACCCAGTGAAACGCACTCTATTGAGCCTTTTGGTCATGGCCGCCACGGCCCACGTCAGCGCCCAGGGCGTGACCGACGCGATGATCGCGGACGACGCCAAGACACCCGACAACGTGCTCAGCTGGGGCCTCGGCACCCAGGGCCAGCGCCACTCGCCGCTGACCGGCATCAACGAAAAATCCATCAGCAAGCTGGTGCCCGTGTGGTCCATGTCCTTCGGTGGTGAAAAGCAGCGCGGCCAGCAGTCGCAGCCGCTGGTGAACAACGGCAAGATGTTCGTCACCGCGTCCTACTCGCGCATCTACGCGGTGGACACCAAGACCGGCAAGAAGCTCTGGAAGTACGAGCACCGCCTGCCCGAAGGCATCATGCCCTGCTGCGACGTGATCAACCGCGGCGCAGCCCTGTACGACAACCTGGTCATCTTCGGCACGCTGGACGCCCAGCTCGTGGCGCTCGACCAGGAAACCGGCAAGGTGGTGTGGCGCGAGAAGATCGACGACTACTCCGCCGGCTACAGCTACACCGCCGCACCCCTGATCGCCGAAGGCCTGCTCATGACCGGTGTCTCCGGCGGTGAGTTCGGCGTGGTTGGCCGCGTCGAAGCGCGCGACCCCAAGACCGGGAAGATGGTCTGGACGCGCCCCGTGGTCGAAGGCCACATGGGCTACAAGGACGGCAAGGAAAACGGCATCACCGGCACCACCAACGCCACCTGGCCTGGCGAGACCTGGAAGACCGGCGGCGCGGCCACCTGGCTCGGCGGCAGCTACGACCCCAAGACCAAGCTGGCCTATTTCGGCACCGGCAACCCCGGCCCCTGGAACAGCCATGTGCGCAAGGGCGACAACCTGTATTCGGCTTCCACCGTCGCCATCGACGTGAAGACCGGCCAGATCAAGTGGCACTACCAGACCACGCCCAACGACGGCTGGGACTACGACGGCGTGAACGAGTTCATCACCTTCGACATGGACGGCAAGCGCGTCGGCGCCAAGGCCGACCGCAACGGCTTCTTCTACGTGATGGACGCCGAGAACGGCAAGCTGCTGAACGCCTTCCCCTTCGTGAAGAAGGTGACCTGGGCCACCGGCATCGACCTCAAGACCGGCCGCCCGAACTTTGACCCGGCCAACCGCCCGGGCGACCCGACCGCCGCCGGTGGCGACGGTGCCAAGGGCAAGTCGGTGTTCTCGGCGCCGGGTTTCCTGGGTGGCAAGAACCAGATGCCCATGGCCTACAGCCCGAAGACCGGCCTGTTCTACGTGCCCACCAACGAATGGGGCATGGAGATCTGGAACGAACCCATCACCTACAAGAAGGGCGCCGCCTACCTGGGCGCGGGTTTCACCATCAAGCCGCTGTTTGACGACCACATCGGTTCGCTGCGCGCCATCAACCCCAAGACCGGCAAGGTCGAGTGGGAAGTCAAGAACGAAGCCCCGCTCTGGGGTGGTGTGCTGACCGCGGGCGACCTGGTGTTCTGGGGCACGCCTGAGGGCTACCTCAAGGCCGCCGACGCCAAGACCGGCAAGGTGGTGTGGCAGTTCCAGACCGGCTCCGGCGTGGTGGCGCCTCCCATCACCTGGACCGAAGGCGGCGAGCAGTACGTGAGCGTGGTCTCCGGCTGGGGCGGCGCGGTTCCCCTGTGGGGCGGTGAAGTGGCCAAGAAGGTCAACTTCCTCGAACAGGGCGGCTCGGTCTGGACCTTCAAACTCATGAAGTGATTCAGCGGCAGCGGGGCGCAGCCTGAAGGGGCGGCCCTGCCACATTGGGCGGTGTCGGCCGCCGCACGCGTGCGAACGGTCGACCCCGCCCCTTTTTTGTCCCGTGTTTGTTTTCCATCTCTCTTTTCTTCTTTCAGGTAGCCCTGCCATGCGTACCGTTCTGATCCTTGTCTCTGCCCTCGCTGGCCTCAGCGCCCCGGTCCACGCGCTCGACGCCGCCGCCGCCATCGAAATGGCCAAGGCCAACGGCTGCTTCTCCTGCCACGCGGCCAACGAAAAAGTGGTCGGCCCGGCCTACAGCGCCGTGCACGAAAAATACAAGGACGACAAAGACGCCGTGGCCTCGCTGGTGCAGTCCATCCAGTACGGCTCCAAAGGCAAGTGGGGCCGCATCCCCATGCCGCCGCACCCCGGCATGAGCCCCGCCGACATCAAGACCCTGGCCGAGTGGGTCATGACCATCAAACCATGAACCTGCGGCGCACACCGCCCACTGCGCGCCGAAGCTGGCGCGGGGGGCTGGCGTGTGCACTTCTGTGTGGCCTGAGTCCCACCGCGGGTGCCCAGACCTTCGAGCTGAGCGGCGAGAAGGCGCTGGTGGCGCTCACCAAGGATGGCCAGCGCACCCGCATCGGCGCGGTGTTTTTCGAGCCGCAAGGACAGGGAACCGCCCGCTTCCGCGTGCAGATGGACCCCGCCGTGATGCGCGACCATTTCCTCTCCATGCGCGAATTCAAGTGCCTGCCCGCCGTGCAGGAAATCAGCTGCTTCGTCCCTTACCCCTATGCCCAGCCAGGCACCGTCTCGCCCGGCCAGTTCGCCTGGCTGGAGCACAGCCTGCTGTTCTTCTTCAAGCAGCCCGCCGACTTCGGCGCCAAGCTGTGGAACGGCATCATTTTCAAGTTCAGCCTTACGCCCACCGGCCTCGTGGGCAAGCCGCAGGCGGTGGACCTCAACCGCATCGGCGTGCCGCCCGACAAACTGGACGAGCCGCCCTACGGCCCCTTTGATCGCGACGACTTCACGCCAGGGGCGCGCTGGGTGCAGGAGCTGCGCATCGAGTGAGGCGGGCCCGGGCAGTTGTGCCGCGGGCACCTCCGGCTCTCGAAACGCTTCCCGGGAACGGCCCGCGACCGCGCGGCAATGTTTTTCAAGAGGCCGCGCATTTTTCCGTTAATGTGACGGCATGCCCTTCACCCACCCGTTCAGATACGGCCTTCTCAGCCTGCTGGCGGTGCTGGGCATGGTCGGCATCGTCAGTGTCCCACCCGACACCGCCAGCGGGCTGCTCGCCGGACGCATGCTCGAACTGCACCTGCTGCTGGAGCTGTTTGCCATCGTGATCGCCGCGCTGGTGGTCACGGTGTCCTGGCACACCCTCGACCGCCAGCTGGACCACAGTGCCAACGCCTTGTTGGCGGGTTTTGTGGTGGTCATCGGCTGCGATCTGATGCACGCCCTGACCTACGAAGGCATGCCGCCCCTGCTCACCGAGAGCAGCACGCCACAGGCCATCTTCTTCTGGCTCATGGGCCGCAGCTTCGAGGTGTTGACACTGGGCGCCGTCGCGGCGGGCCTGGCACCCCGCTGGCCCCGGGCGGCCTCGCTGGGCATTGGCCTGGTGGTGGCGGTGGCCACCATCGCCTTTGGCTCTTTCGCGCTCGACCGGTTTCCCGTCACCTTCGTGCCGGGGGAGGGAGTGACGCCCTTCAAGGCGGGCTACGAATACGTGCTGGTGGGGCTCAACGGCCTGCTCGCGCTGGTGCTGTGGCGCCGGGCGAAATCCGAACAATCGCGGCAACCCGCGCTGCTCGCACTCTCCTGCCTCTTCATGGGCCTGGGTGGATTTGCCTTCACGGCCTACGTGGCACCCTCGGATTTCCAAAACGTGGTGGGTCACGTCTACAAAGTGACGGCCTACGCCCTGCTGTACCGCGCCACCTTCATCACCAGCATCCGTGCGCCTTTCGAGGCCCTGCGCCTCTCGGAAGCCCGGGTGCGGGAAAGCCAGGCCCGCATGTACGCGCTGGGCGCCAACCTGCCGCACTCCGTGCTGTATCAGGTGGTGCTGGAACCCGATGGGCATCGCCGCTTCACCGAGGTTTCCGACTCGGTGGAGCGTGTCTGCGGCGTGCGCGTGGCCGATGTGCTGCGTGACCCGGTCACGATGTACGGCAGCATCCACCCGGACGACATGGCCAGCCTCGCCGCCACCGAACAGCGCTGCGCCGAAACACTGCAGGTGTTTGACTGCGAAGCCCGCTTCTGCCGGCCCGACGGCAGCGTGCGGCGCATGCACCTGGTGTCTGCGCCGCGGGTGCTGGACGGCGGCCTCATCGTGTGGGACGGCCTGCTCACCGACGTCACCGACCGCACCGAAGCGCAGGAGGCCCGCCGGCGGCTGGAGCAGCAGCTCGGCGAAGTGCAGAAGATGGAGTCCATCGGCACGCTGGCCAGCGGCATCGCCCACGACTTCAACAACGTGCTCGCTGCCATCCTGGGCAACGCCCACATGGCCCGGGAAGACCTCAAGGGCGGCAACCCGGCCGATGTGGCGCTCAGCCTGGAACAGATCATCAAGGCCAGCGACCGTGCCAGGAACCTGGTCGACCGCATCCTCAGCTTCAGCCGGCGCGACGCCGCCCGGCGCCAGGTGCAGCCCCTGTTGCCGGTGCTGCGCGAAAGCCTGTCGCTGCTGCGCTCCACCCTGCCGGCCGGCGTGCAGCTGATCGAAAGCATCGACGACCCCGAAGCCAGCGCCGAGATCGACCGCACCCAGTTTGAACAGGTTCTGCTCAACCTCTGCACCAACGCCTGGCATGCGCTGGGCGACCAGGGCGGGCGCATTGAAGTGGGGCTGGGCACCGTGCTGCTTGACGCCGAGGCTTCCTTGCCGCTGGGCCTGCTGCCCGGGCGCCATGTGCGCCTGTGGGTGCAGGACAACGGGAGCGGCATGGACGATCAGGTGCGCCAGCGCATCTTCGAACCCTTCTTCACCACCAAGCCGGTGGGCAAGGGCACGGGGCTGGGGCTGTCGGTGGTGCACGGCATCGTGCGCTCGCACGACGGCGCCATCGGCGTGCATTCACAACCCGGTCAGGGCACCCGGTTCGACATTTTCATTCCGGCCCCGCCCGGTGGAATGGCGCCCGCCCCGGTCCGCGGCGCAGTGGCTCAGCCCGATGCCGGGCGCGGGCAAGGCGAACGGGTGCTGCTGATCGAAGACGACCTGCTCATGTCCGCCATGCTGGTAAAGCTGCTCGTCCGCCACGGCTACCGCGTGTCACACCACAGCGAGCCCGAGCAGGCCATGGCCGCGATGCTTGCCGACCCGCAGGCGTTCGACATCGTGGTGACCGACTACAACATGCCCCAGCACTCCGGGCTCGACGTGATCACCGCCATTCGCCGCATGCGCCCGGGTCTGCCGACCATCCTGGTCTCGGGCTACGTCAGCGACGAACTGCGCGCCCGCGCGGCCGCACAGGGTGTGTGCCAGGTGCTGGAGAAAACCCGCGTGCTCGATGAACTGGTGAAGCTGCTGGGTGACACGCTGCGTCCTGCGGTGGCCCAGGTGGCTGAAGTTTGAACCTGCGGGGCCGCATGGTCCGTCGCAAGACGCCCGCGTTCAGGCCTCATTCAATCCTTGCTGTCGTCCTCACAGGCCGATTTGCCCACGGCGTCGCAGAGGTCGTCGTTGCCGCTGTCCGAGTCATCGTTGGCGTCGTTGTCGTCCGAGCTGTCATCGGAACCGCTCTGGTTTTCGACCTTGACACGGCTGGCCACCATCGTGCCGTTGCTCATCGCTCCGTAAACCTCGACGCGCATGCCGATGGCCAGGGTGGTGGGGACGGCGCTCGCGTCGACGGCAATGCCATCCACGCTGAAACGGGTAGGCCCTGAGTAGGCCGTCACACGGCCATCGAGTTCGTTGGGGTCCATGTTGCCGTCGTCGGTGTCGTCGTTGTCATCGAGCTCGACGCGTCGGGCCTGCAGCCTTCCGTTGACCATCTCGCCCTGAATCTCGACCCGGGTTCCCGTGGCCATGCCTTGGGGCACGGCATTGGAGCCACTGGCATCGACCGGGATGCCGTCAACGCTGAAGCTCTGCGGGCTGTCAAAGGTGGTCACCGTGCCTTTGTACGACTTGCCACTGGTGGTCGCGCTGTCGTCGTCACTGCCGCCGCCGCAGGCGACCAGGCCGGCCATGAGCAATGAGGCAGACAGCAGCCGCAACGCGGCCAATGGGGAACGGTTGGAGAGTGTGTTGGCGTGGTTCATGCGTTGGTGTCCTCTGTGGGTGTTTGTGGTGACGCTGCCGACCCGAAACCGGGATCGGCTGTTGGTGGGTGCCCTTGCACCGCCATCGCTACGATGCGGGCCGTTGCTTAACGCCACCTGAAGCCGGCGAGGCTTTCTCGGTGGTTGTGCTTCGTTGGCCGGCCCGCAAGGTGGGTCGTGCGGTGCTTCAGTCATACATCTCGTCACATTTTTTGACGGGGCCTGCAGCTACCCTGGATAGCATCCCGTCTGTCTTTTCGTTCACATGGAGAACCTCATGAACACAACACCCCGAATCCACTCCCTTCGCCCGCTCGTGCTGGCCGTTGCCTGCCTGGCCGCTGGCGCCAGCTGGGCCCAAGTCACCGTGGACGTGGTGGTCGCTCCGGTGGCGGTCGTTGACCCAGCCGTGGCAGCGCGGCAACAAGAGATGGCCCTGCAACTGGCCCGGGCGAACCTCAGCCAGCAGGGCATCAGCGAGCCGAGCACCGGGCAGCTCGCCCTGGCCACCAGCGATGTGCAGGCGCTGCGCGACAGCGGCATGGGCTGGGGACAGATTGCCAACAGCCTGGGTCTGCGCCTGGGTGCCGTGGTCAGCGCGGCCAACCGGGCCGACAAAGCCGACAAGGCCGACGGCGTGGCCGTCGCGGCCACCACCACCCGCCTGGCCACGGCTGGCAGCAAGGCAAAGGGTGGTAACAGTGGCAACAGCAATGCCGGTGGCGGACAAGGCGCTGGCAACAGCGGCAACCAGGGCGGTGGTTCCAATGCGGGCGGCGGCGGCAACGCTGGTGGCAAGGGCGGCAACTCCGGCAATGCCGGCGGCAAGGGTGGCAACTCCGGCAATGGCGGAGGCGGCAACGGCGGTGGGAAAGGCGGCGGCAACGGCGGCGGCAAGCGCTGAGCCTGTGAGGGCCTGATGAATCCAGATCCGGATGGTGGGGCTGTCGACCGGGATGGAGTTCAGTCATCGATGCCCTCTGCTTCAAAGGCAGGCTGATCGTCCAGCATTCACATGCTGGACGATGTCGCCATGAACCTGCGCCTTCAGGTGATTGGCCTGAGGCTGACCATGATCTGGGCAAAGGCGGACAACGAGGTGGTCGTCATCTCCGACATCATCGGACCCAGAAGTTCAAAGAACAAAAAGTGCCTGCACTGAGCCGCATGTCGGTTCAGTTTCCCCCGGACGGACCGCTGTTGTCATCATCGTCGTCGTCGTCGTCGTCGTCGTCGTCATCGTCGTCATCTTCTTCATCGTCATCGTCATCGTCATCTTCGAGTTCAATGCGACTGGCCTGCATCACTCCGTTGACGATCACGCCATGGATTTCCACTTCATCGCCAAGGGCGAGCGTGATCGGGACGGCGGTTGCATCGACGGGAATGCCGTCCACGCTGAAACTGGTCGGACTGGTGAAAGCCGTCACCCGACCTTCGAGCTCGTTGTCGTCGTCGTTGTCGTCATCGTCGTCATCGTCGTCGTCCAGTTCGACGCGCCTGGCAACAAAGACACCATTCACCACTTCACCGTGGAGTTCCACGCGACTGCCTGTTGTCAGGCTCTGTGGCGTGGCCTGTGCTCCCGAGGCATCCACAGGGATGCCGTCCACGGTGAAGCTCGATGGACTGACAACGTCGGTGACGACGCCCTTGAAGGATTTGGCGGTCGTCAACGCGCTCTCGTCGTCAGAACCACCACCACAGGCGGCCAGTGACGCCAGTGCCAGTACCGCGGTTGCTCGTTTGATGGCATTCCAGCGAAAAGGTGAGAACGGAATGAATGAAGTAGGCTTGTTCATGATGTGTCTTCCAAAAAGGTGGACTGAACATGCCGGCGTCGGTGTTGGCGTCGGCACGGACCGGATTTTCAGTCCCCTGACTTGTGTAAAACGAAAGTGACGCCCAGCGATTCGGGAGTTACATTTGGTATCAACGCGCCTGACTGATTTGTCAGTTTCTCGCCATTTTGGAGCCCCTTAGACCTCAGGTGGCGTCCCGATTCCAGTCCTCTGTGAGGGGCTCTGGCTGCCAGGGTCTGCGGTCACCGCAGCCACTCACCCGTGAGCAGGCCTCCGCTCAGGAAACCCGAGGGCACCTTTTCTTCGCGCTCGAACTTCACCAGCCCCTCGCCCTGGCAGTACCACTCGCGGCTGATCAGGGGCACGTCGGTGAAGCCGTTGACCGGGTCGGTGTAGAGGTTCAGGCGCGCCTGGCCGACCACGCGCAGGCAGGGTTGGTGTTCGCTGCCGTCGCCGAGCTTCACGATGTCATCCACCGCTTCGATGCGCCAGGTCATCTGTGCCTTGTGGGTGTACTTCAGGTCGCGCGGGTGTTCGTTCTTGCGCTGGATCAGGTAGGGCACGGTGGGCGTGGTCCACTCGGTGCCGACCTGGTAGGGCGCTTTCAGCACCCAGATCGGGTCGGCATCTGCCGTGGGCTCGTTGTCGATGTCGGTGCGGGTGGCGATGCGGCGGATGCCTTGCTCGTCTGCCTTGAGGTAGTAACTCACGCCGGCGGAGTGGTGGCGCACGGCGACGGTCTGGTCCTGAAAGGTTGCGGGCTGGGCCACGCGCAGGGTCCATTGTTCGGGCTCACGCGGTTCTTCGCCAGCGTATTGCACGGCGTAGTCCTGTGTTTCGCCTTCGCGCAGGGGGAACCAGTCATTGCCTTGGTTGCGGTTGCCGCACCCGGTCGCGAGCAAGGCGATCACAACAGAAGCCAGCCACGTGTGCGCGCAACCCGGCACCCACCGTGGAACCGGCTTTGCCAGGCCACTGGAGGGGTCCCCCCCGTGGGGGGGAAGACGCGAAGCGGCGCAGGGGGGGCTCATCATTTCTCCGGCAGCTGCGCGCGTGGCAGGTCTGTCAACTTGATCTCCACCTTGTCGTTGCTCGCGGGCAGCAGCCAGGCCAGGCCGCCCTGGCCGCGCTTGGGCTCGGTGCTGCCCATCTGGGTGTTGCCTTCGCGCGCTTTCTTGATGCCGTCGCCGAGGATGCGGTGCAGGTCTTTTTCATACGGCAGGCGAAACACGCGCGGCATCTCCAGCGGCGCGTTGTCTTTCATGGGGTTGACCCAGATGTAGATGGCACCCTTGTGGCCGCGGCCGGGGCTGGGTTCGTCGAACACGGCCGAGAGCAACATGAAGCGTTTGGGCAGGGCGTCGTCGCTCGGCCAGCCCGCGATGCCTTGCAGCGTGTGGTGGCCAAACACGTAGAAGCCGCTCACCAGCAGCACCATCGCGCCCTTCACGGCCCAGGGCCAGCGCGTGGCCAGGCACAGGCAGAGCAGCAGGAACGCCAGCAGCGCGTACACCAGCACGAGCAGCAGCAACTGGGAGGAGACGGCAGGGATCATTATTTTTCAGACCATGTCAGTAGGTGAGTAGCCCGGCGTGCGAAGCGCAACAGAAGAAGCATGGCCAACCCAGTACACACCCTGGCGCCGGCTTTGCCGGGCTGTTGGTGTGGTCCCCCAGGGGGAAAGACGCGAAGCGGCGCAGGGGGTGTTTCATAGGCCGGAGCGCTGGACGATGGTGAGCGGTCGGGTGTTGAGGTCGATGACGTTGCCGCCCTCGTCGATGCTGAAGCGCACCAGGGTGCGCTCGTCGCCCTTGGCGGGAATCTGCTGCGTGCCGGTGTAGACGATCTCGGCCTGCGGGTTGACCTTCACCACCGCGACCGACACGTCCACCGGCAGCTTGTCCTTGCTCTCGTAGTAGTGCGCGTTCACCACGTATTCGCCCGGCACCAGGCCGCGCAGGGTGACGATCTCCTGGCGGATCGGGCTGGTGATCTCCCTGCCATTGACGATGACGCTGTTGTTCTTGGCGCCGCGGTCGTCGCGGTCCAGGTGCAGCATGCCGGCGTCGCGCTGGCGGAACCACAGCGTCTTGCCGCCGGGCTCCAGCACCCAGGCGTCGACGTCGTTGGGGTTGTTGTCGGGCCAGGACACGGTGACGATGAATTCGGCCTTGGCCGGGATGTCGCCGGCCTTGCGGGCCTTGGGGTTGAACGAAAGGATGGCGATGACGAACAGGAAGACGAAGGCGATCAACATGTTGAACAACATGTCGTAGAACGGATCGGTCTCGGTGTCACGGACCGCGCGGCCGATCGCCATGGGGCGGCTCCTGCGGTGGGGTGGCGGGCGGCGCGAGGCCGGCAGCCAGGGTGTCGGCCACGAGGGCGTCGGCAAAGCGGTCGAGGCGCATGAGCTGCAGGCCGAGCAGGATGTTGCCGGTGAGGCCAGTGACGGTGGTGAGCAGCGCGATGCCGAGGCCACCGGTGAGGTTCTTGAGCAACTGCGACGACTGGCTGGCGTCGAAGCTGTCCATCTGCCCGAGCTGCAGCGCGAGGATGGAAAAGCCGATCACCTTGCCCAGCAGGCCCAGCTTGAGCTGGATGCCGTTGAGCCACCAGGCCATTTCGTGCGGACCGTGGGCGCGCTCGCCCAGCACCTGCAGCCAGATGGAGTGGTCGGCGCCGGGCAGTGCGCAGCCCTGGTGGTATTCGGCGCTCCAGTCGGTGGGCTCTATGAGGCTGGAGGCAGCGAGCCGCGCGTCGAGCCGCTGGCGCTGCAGGCCCAGCACCCAGGCGCGCTTGCCTGCCCAGATCGAGCAGCCGGTGAACAGCAGCACGATGGTGACGGTGAGCCCCGTCGGGTCGGCGTCGATCAGCCGGTGCCAGGCGCCAGCCTGCCACAGCAGCAAAGCGCCGAACACCAGCAGGCCCATGTAGGCCAGCCAGAGCAGGAACAGGCCGTGCTCCATGCGTTCCAGCGCGAGCGGACTGTGTCGCGCGCCCGGAATGCGGCTCACCAGCGCTGCACCGAGCATGCGGTGGTGCGGGGCGTTCGCGGGCGTGGGTGGATTCATGCGTTGGGTTCGGCGTGCAATAGCCTGGATTCGGCATCGCTGCGGAAAACGATCGGGATGCTGCGTCGCGTGGGCGCCTGCTTCACCAGCTGCACCACCTTCTCGTGGTGCGGCGACTTGCTGCATACAGGGTCGGCCTCGGTGGCGTCGCCGGTGATCAAAAACGCCTGGCAGCGGCAGCCGCCAAAGTCCTTGTGGCGCTCGTCGCAGGTGCGGCAGGGTGCCTTCATCCAGCTGTCGCCACGAAACGCGTTGAAGGCGTTGCTGCGTTGCCAGATCTCTGCGATGGACGTGTCTTTCACGTTGGGCAGTTGCAGGCCCGGCAGGTCGCGCGCGTTGTGGCAGGGCATGGCCAGGCCGTCGGGCGCGATGGAGAGGAACACCGAGCCCCAGCCGTTCATGCAGGCCTTGGGTCGCTCCTCAAAGTAGTCGGGCACCACGAACAGCACGCGGGTCCTGGGGCCGGTCTTGCCTTCCTGTTCAGCGCGGAAGCGGTTGACCACGGCCTCGGCTTCCTGCAACTCCTCGCGCGTGGGCATGAGGTGATCGCGGTTGATCCAGGCCCAGCCGTAGTACTGCGTGTTGGCGAGCTCCAGGTACTCGGCTTCGAGCGCCACGGCCATTTCGATGATCTTGCCCACGTGCGGCAGGTTGTGCCGGTGCAGCACGCAGTTCATCACCATCGGCCAGTCGTGTTGCTTGATGAGCCTGGCCACGCGCTGCTTGAGATCGAAGGTCTTGGTGTGGCTCAGAAAGTCGTTCAGCTCTTTGGTGGAGTCCTGAAACGAGAGCTGCACATGGTCGAGCCCGGCGTCTTTCAGCTTCTGCGCGCGAGTCGGCGTGAGGCCTACGCCGGAGGTGATGAGGTTGGTGTAATAGCCCAGGCGGTGGGCTTCCTGCACGAGTTCTTCGAGGTCGTCGCGCAGCAGCGGCTCACCACCCGAAAAACCGAGCTGCGCTGCGCCCAGCTTGCGCGCCTGCTGCATCACGTCCACCCACTGCGCGGTGCTCATCTCGTCGTTGATGCGCGCGTGCTGCGTGGGGTTGTAGCAAAACACGCAGTGCAGCGGGCACTGGTAGGTGAGCTCGGCCAGCAGCCACAGGGGTTGGCCGACGGTGGGGGTTTCAGTCGATCCAGCCACGGCGTTGTCCTTCTTCAAGAAGTGACTGGACTTGCGGCGCCAGATCCTGTGCGTTGAACGCCTGTTCCAGCTCGGCCACGATCTCCGGCAGGCTGCGCTCGCCGTCGCAGCGCTGCAGGATTTCCGCCGCGCTGTGATTGAGCTGCACCATGCCCTCGGGATACAGCAGCACCCAGCGGCTCTGCGCTTCCTCGTACTGCAGGCGGAAGCGGCGCGAGAGCTTGGGGCGCTCGGACAAGGCGGCAGTCATTGACAGGCTTTCTCGATGGCGTCCAGCATGGTCCAGAGGATGTCCAGCTTGAACTGCAGGATGTCCAGCGCATGGTGCTGCGCTTCACGGGTATTGAAGTACGACAGCGTGACCTGCAGGCCGTGTTCCACGTCGCGGGTGGCGAGCGGGATGCGGCTGCGGAAATAGGCCAGGCCGCTGGCCTCGATCCAGGGGTAATGCGTGGGCCAGGTGGCGAGGCGGTCCTTGTGGATCTGCGGCGCAAACATTTCGGTGAGCGAGGAGCACACGGCTTCCTGCCACGGTGCCTTGGCCGCGAAGTTCACGTACGCGTCACAGGCAAAACGAACCGCCGGCACCACGCCCTGCAAAGACCACAGGTCTTCGCGCGATATGCCGACCGCTTCGCCCAGCCGTGTCCAGGCTTCGATGCCGCCCGCGGCCGAGCCCTCGTAGTCGCCATGGCCGTCGTGGTCCAGGATGCGTTCGATCCACAGCCGGCGGTGCGCGCGGTCGGGCATGTTGGCGAGGATGGCGGCGTCTTTGCGCGGGATGCAGATCTGGTAATAAAAGCGGTTGGCCACCCAGCAGCGGATCTCGTCGGGCGTGCAGCCGCCCGAGTTCATGCGCACGTTGAAGGGGTGGTGAATGTGGTAGCTGCGGCCCTTGTCGCGCAGCTGGGCCTCGAAGGCTTCGGGGCTCCAGGCAGGCAGGTGGCTGTCGTTGCGGATGGCTTGGGCGATTTCCATGGCCGGGTCTTCAGAACGTGATGTCCATGCCGTCGTGGGCGACCTCGATGCCGTGCGCGGTGAGTTCGGCGCGTTCGTCGGAGTCTTCCACCAGCATGGGGTTGGTGTTGTTGATGTGGATGAGGATCTTGCGGATGCCAGCGGGCAACTGGTCGAGCTGTTCGATCATGCCGCCCGGGCCGCTCTGCGGCAGGTGGCCCATGTCGAGCGCCGCCTTGGCCGAGAGGCCCAGGCGCTGCATTTCGTCGTGGGCCCAGAAGGTGCCGTCGATCAGCACCACGGCGCAGCCGCTCATGAGCTCGATCAGCGCGGGCGTGACCTCCGCCAGGCCTGGCGCGTAGAACGCGCGCTGCCGGGTGGCGGGGTTGGTGATCAGCAGGCCGATGTTGTCACCGGGACGCGGGTTGCCGCGGAACGGTGAATACGGCGGTGGCTTGGAAGAGAGCGACACGGTCTGCACCTGCAGACCTGGCAGGCCGGGCACGTTCACCGTGCTGCCGTCGATGGGCAGCTCCTGGCGATGTACGCCGCAGTAGTGCGACAGGATGCCGGTGATCGGGAAGCCGCTGGAGATGTCGGAGAACACCTCGGGCGTGGCGAGCAGGGGCAGCGGCGTCTGGCGTTCGCGCAGCATCAGCAGGCCGGTGACGTGGTCGATCTGCGCATCCATCAGCAGCACGGCGGCGATGCCGCTGTCGCGGATGGCGCGGGCCGGCTGCAGCTCGGGCGCTTCCCGGATCTGGGTCAGGATGTCGGGCGAGGCGTTGACCAGCAGCCAGTCGCTGCCGTCGGCGCTGATGGCGATGGACGACTGTGTGCGCGCATGCGCCTTGAGCGTGCCACGGCGAAAGCCGTCGCAGTTGGGGCAGTTGCAGTTCCATTGCGGGAAGCCTCCGCCGGCCGATGAGCCGAGAACCCGGATGCGCATGGTCGAGCCTGTTGTACTTTGGGGGTGGGGTGAAGAAAAAAGCGCACGGAGGTGGGGCCGTGCGCTTTCAGGTCAAAGCCCGCCGCGTTTCAGCGGTTGGCGATGTACATCGTGATTTCAAAACCGAAACGCAGGTCGGTGAAAGCGGGGGTGGTCCATTGCATAGTCTGTCTCCGGTAGGTGGGTTGGCATGAAACATGTCTGCTAACTTGTCAGCACCACTGCACCTCAAGTTGCACCCCATGAACAGCAATATCGATGCCACGAAAGACCAACCTAGGGATACCCCTGAGTCGGCGCTTTCCGCGGGTAGGCGCAGCGCCTGGCCACCGCCGGCCTACCTGTCCGTCGGACGCGGTCACCGCATGGCGTTTCGCACCGTGGGCAACCCGCAGGGCGCACCCTGGCTGCTGGTGCACGGTGGCCCCGGCAGCAGTTGCCAGCCGGGCATGCTCGCCCCGCTGGACCTGTCGCGCCAGTGGGCCATCGCGCCCGACCAGCGCGGCTGCGGAGCGAGCCGCCCCAGAGGGAAAACCGCGGCCAGCACCACCCATGCGCTGGTGGCCGACATGGAGTTGTTGCGGCAACATCTGGGCATCGAACGCTGGTCGCTGCTGGCGGGTTCGTGGGGCACCGTGGTGGCGCTGGCCTATGCACGAGCACACCCGCAGCGGGTGCAGCGACTGGTGTTGCGCGGTGCATTTGCGCTCAGCCGGCGCGAGGTGGGCGGGCTGTTGCAGCCGTCACGCCGGGTGCTACAAGCCCTCGGCCGCGAGGCCGCCTGGCCCGCCGCGCCGGGGGTGTCGTTGCCCGCGATGCTGGCCCGGCTGAGACAACTGCTTCAAAGTGGAACACCCGGTGTTGCAGGCCTGCGCGTGTCGCGGCGCTGGGCCTTGCTGGAGACGGCCTGCGTTTCGAGCGGCATGCGCCGCGCGCTGCGGCAGGCGGTGACGCAGGCAACGGCTGCCCAGGCCGCAGCAATCCGGCGCGACTGGGCCGCGTTGCGGCGCCGGCAACGGAAGGCACAGGCCAGCCGAAACCGCCTCGCCACGCAGTCGCCGGATCGGGCGGCGCTGCACAAATTTCGCATCCAGGCGCACTACCTGCATCACCGCGGCTTTGCGCGGCCCGGCGCGCTCGATGACGCCGTGCTGGGCCTGGCGCGCCAGGGCGTGCCGGTGGACTGGGTGCACGGCGCCTGCGACGCTGTCTGCCCGCCCGCCAACAGCCGCGTCTGGGCCGCGCTGGGCCGGCGCCTGGCGCCACTGCAGGTCACGCTGAGTGAGCCCCTGAGCGGCCACCTGGGCGCCGAGCCGGGCATGCTCGCCGCCTTGCGCGCGGTGGTGCGGAGACCCGGATGAGGACGCATTCCATACGCACTCACCGCCGTGCACAGCACGCAGGCCCTGCGATGAGCGCCGTGCTGATCCGCTGGCTGGTCGCGCTGTTGTGCTTCGGCGGCTTCGTGATGCCGTCGCACGCGACCGGCCCGTCACCCGATTGCCAAGCGGTCGACGCCGTGCCGTGGCAGCCGGTGGCCCCGGGTATCTGGGTCTGGCCCGCGGCGGAGAACGGCGAGGTGTCGCCCGCCAACGCCGGCCATGTGCTGCCGACCAGCGTGGTGGTCAGCCGCGGCGAGGCGCTGGTGATCGACCCCGGCCCGAGCCACCGCCACGGCCTGCGCGTGCGCGAATCGCTCGCCTGCCGTTTCAAGGCGCAGGTGCGCTGGGTGGTGAACACCCACGCGCACGCCGAAAACGTGATGGCCAACTCGGCCTTTGCCGACCTGCTGGAAGCCGGTCAGCTGGAGATCCTGGCCAGCGCCGCCACGCGCAGGGCCATGCAGCAGCGCTGCCCGGATTGCCTGGCCAGTCTCACCACCCGCGCGGGTGCAACGGCGATGGCGGGCACGCACATCGTGCTGCCCAGCCGCACCCTGGCGGTGGGCGAGCGTCTGCGCGTGGGCCTGCTGAGCTTGCGCGTGCAGGCCATCGAGCCCGGCCACACGGAGGGCGACCTGGTGCTCTGGAACGCCCGCCACCGCGTGCTGTGGGCCGGCGGTCTGGTGTACGACGGGCGTGTGCCCGAACTCGCGCAGGGCAGCCTGGACGGCTGGCTCGCGGCGCTGCCGCGGCTGCTGGCGTTGCGGCCGCAGCAGGTGATCGGCACGGTATGGTCCCGCGCTCCCGCAGCTGAAGCGCCACCGCCTGCGCTGGGTGCCACAGAACGCTATCTGAAGGGGCTGCGAGCCCGCGTGTTGCTGGCGATGGACCAGGGCCACCAGCCGCAGGAAACCACCTGGGGCGATCTACCCGCCTACCGCGACTGGGCCGGTTACAGCGAGCGCCACGGCTTCAACCTGCAGCGCGCCTGGCGCGAGCTGGAGCCGGTGTGGATGGAGCAGGGCGCGGCGCCAGCGAAGTAACCGTGTTGGCGGGGTCACAAAGTCCCCGGCGGTAGCAGATCTTTTTTCCGGTAGATCGTGTTGCGCGAAACGCCCAGCGCCTTGGCCGCGGCCGACACGTTGCCTTTGTGCAGCCGCAGCATCTGCGCCATGGCGCTCAGCGCCACGTCTTCCAGGCGTGTGCCTTCAGGCACCGTGGGTTCGGGCATCGGGGCGGTGCTGGGCGCATCGGGCAGCGGCTGGGCCGGGCCGATCGATCCCATCAGGCGCGACGGGATCGGGTTGGGCAGGCCGTGTTCCAGCTCTTCCAGGAAATCGTCGGGCAGGTGGCTCAGTTCGATCACGCCCTGGCAGCCCACCATGACCACGGCGGTGCGCATCAGGTTGTGCAGCTGGCGGAAGTTGCCCGGCCAGTGGTAGCGCTTGAAGATGTTCATGACCTCGGGCGAGATGCCGATCTGCTCGCCGTTCTCGCACAGGGCCTTGAGGATCTTTCGCACGACGAGTTCGAAGTCGGAGCGTTCACGCAGCGCCGGCAGGCGCACCACCAGGCCGTTGAGCCGGTAGTAGAGGTCTTCGCGGAAGTCGCCGCGCGCGATCATGTCCTTGATGTTCTTGTGCGTGGCGCAGACCACGGCCACGTCCACGTCCACTTCCTTGCCCGCGCCCAGCGGGCTGACCCGGCGCTCCTGCAGCACGCGCAACAGCCGCGCCTGCAGGTGTTTGGGCATGTCACCGATTTCGTCAAGGAACAGCGTGCCGCCATGGGCCTGCAGGATCTTGCCGATGGCGCCCTTCTTGCGCGCACCGGTGAAGGCTCCTTCTTCGTAGCCGAACAGCTCGGACTCGATCAGGGTCTCGGGAATCGACGCGCAGTTGACCGACACGAAGGGCTGGCCGGAACGGTCCGAGTCACCATGGATGGCCTGCGCCAGCAGGTCCTTGCCGGTGCCGGTTTCGCCCAGGATCATGACCGGGATGTCCTTGCCCGACACCATGCGCAACTTGTGGATGACCGACGACACCTGGGGGTCACCGGTGTCCAGGTATTGCAGCGATGAGAGCTGCGGGCGTTTGACGGGTGGCTTGGCCGGCGCGTGCGCTGCCGCGCCCTGACCCGTTTCCGCGGTGAAGGCCTGCGGTCCCTGGGGGCTATCTGGCCGGGTCGCCGACCAGGGATGGGCCGTCTTGACCTTGACGCGGCACCACACCGAAACACCGTTGTGCAGCACCAGCTGCTTGGGGTTGGGCATGGCGCCGCTGAACAGCTCGAACAGCGCCGAGATCGGGATGCCGAACAGCGAAGAAAAGGTGTGGGCCTTGAGCGCCGCGAAGGGCAGGCCGATCTGGAACTGCCCGCTGCGGTTGGCCGAGATGAAACGCCCCTCGGGCGAAAACACCGCGATGCCTTCGACCAGCGTGCCCAGGAACTCGGAGCGGGTGTGGAAGTGGATGCGGATCGCCTTCGGGAAGATGTCGGCGAACATGTGGTTCTCGATCATCTGCGCCGACATGCGCACCAGCGCCAGCGTGTGCTGGTGGAAGCTGCGGTGGTCACCCGTGACGTCGAGCGCGCCGATGACCTGGCCGTAGGGGTCGAAGATGGGCGCGGCGGAGCAGGTGAGGAACTTGTTGGCGTTCAGGTAGTGCTGGTTGCCGTGCACCGTGAGCGCTTCTTCTTCGGTCAGTGCGGTGCCGATGGCGTTGGTGCCCTTGGTCTGCTCGGACCAGTCCATGCCGGGCGTGAGCGCCACGCGCGAAGCTTTTTCCAGAAAATCGGTGTCGCCCAGCGAGTGCAGCACCATGCCGCGTGCCGAGGTCAGCAGCACCATGCTGTGGGTGTTGACGATCTGGTCGTACAGCGTCTCCATCACGGGGGCGGCATGCTGGAAGAGAAAGCGGTTTTCGTCCAGCGCGTCGTTCAACACGCCACGCGAGGGGCTGGAGAAGTCGGGTTCGGCCTGCGCCGTGATGCCATAGGCTTGCGAACGCTGGTGGGACTGGCCGATCAGGTCGGGGTTCGGGGAGGCGCCAGCTGGCCCAGCCCCGACGCGTCCTTCGTCGGGGCGCGTGTGGATGCCTGCACTCATGTCGTCTCCAGGGTCGGGCGGAAATCCCCCCCAATAGTCCATGGCCCAGGGCGCATCGCACGGGGTCAGGAGGGGTGTTGTCTCGTCTGTGTCTTGTTGGTCTTGGTGCATGTGATTCTCTTCATATCTGTCCCATGAATCAACACTGGGTATTCCCGGTATGAAACATGTTGTACCGACTGCCTCTTTGTGAGACATAGCAAGTAGCCCGCCACCGGGTGCAGCCACCTGGGACCCGCTGGCGGGTGCTTTTGAATGCCAGTCTGTGACAGCGCGCCGGTCCGATGAGGCGCAAATGATTCAAATTGGAACAACTGTGCCCGGCGCGTTCGCGCTGGATGGCCGCCTGTCCAAGGATTTCAAGGCACCCGGTGTCGGTGGCCCGCATATTGCTGATTGGGGGTGGAAGCCCTTTGACAACAGGAGACATCCCCCATGAAAGCCTCACTCTTCAAGAAACCTTCTCGTACCACGCTGCGTGTCCTGGCCCTGGCGGCCAGTGGTCTGGTGGCCGCCGCCGTCATGGCCCACGGCGACGTGGTGCCGCAAAGTGTGGACACCACCACGCTGCCGCAGCTCGGCGCCAAGTGGCTGGACGCCAACCCCTACAACGAACAGAGCCCCGCCCGCAAGGAAGCCTTGCGCATCGGCACCTCGGCCTACAACCAGAACTGCGCGCGTTGCCATGGTCTGGAAGCCATTTCCGGTGGCATCTCGCCCGACCTGCGCAAGATCGACAGCGACTGCACGGGCCTGGCCGACGCGGCCAAGAAGGCCGCCTGCTTCAAGGAGATGGACGACTACTTCCTCTCCACCGTGCGGCGCGGCCGCGTGCGCGATGGCCGTGTCTACATGCCCCCGTTCGAGGGCACACTGACGCAGGAAGCGGTGTGGGCGATCCGCACCTACATCGAGACCCGTCGCGAGCCCTGATTCGGCCCAGCCGCCACACCCATAACCACAAGAGAGACAACACACCATGCCGTCCGTTTCGAAAAGCTTTCAGGAACACCCGCCTGTGTCCCACGGCCTGACCCGCCGGCAGACCCTGGCCGTGTTGATGCCACTGGTCGCCGGGCACTACTCGGTGTACGCGCAGACCGAGCTGACCGATCTGGCCCGCATCCGTGCCAACGGCATGTTGAAGGTGGCGGTTTACAAGGACAACGCGCCGTTCTCCGATGGCGCGGCGGCCGAGATGAAGGGGTTGGATGTGGCACTGGCCGAAGCGCTGGCGCGCCAGATGAGCCTGAAGCTCTCGCTGCTGCCCTTCGATGCCGGCGAGAACATGGGTGACGACCTGCGCAACATGGTCTGGAAGGGTCACTACCTGGGCTATGGCCCGGCCGACGTGATGCTGCATGTGCCGGCCGACAAGTACCTCGCACAGAAGAACCCGCAGGTGATGATCATGGCGCCGTACATGCGGGAGTCGGTGGTGCTGGTGCACGACACGCGCAAGCTGGCCGACGCCGCAGCGCCCGAAGACCTCAAGGGCGTGCAGCTCGCAGCCGAGCGCGGCGCGGGTGCGGCCAGCGTGCTCATGGGCTACGGCGGTGGCCTGTTGCGCAACCAGGTGTCGATCTTCAACACCGGCACCGAAGCGGTCCAGGCCGCGGTGGACGGCAAAGCGGCGGCGGCCCTCGTGACGCGGGCGCAGGCCGAGTCGGTGCTGTCGCGCAACCCGGGCAGCGCCACCCATTTCCGCATCACCAAGCTCAACTTCAACAACGGCATCGCCGACACCGGCTGGCCCGTGGGCATGGCGATCAAGACGGGCCACAAAGAGCTGGGGCTGGCGCTGGAGGCGGCACTCAAGTCGCTGCGTGAGAACGGTGAGCTGCTGAAGATCTTCCAGCAGCACGGGATGACGCTGACTGCGCCGTAGCGGACTCCCCCCGCGCCGCCTGCGGCGTCACCCCCCAGGGGGCAACGCGAGCGGCCTGGCAAAGCCAGTTCCGCCGCGTTCTGGGTGGAGGCACGCTGCTCCGGCGGGATCTCGGGCGATTGATTGCCTCACGTTCTGCAAATACTTTTTCGGAGAACGTGTATCAACGAAGAACGCGGTGGAACCGGCTTTGCCGGGCCGCTCGCGTTGCCCCTTGAGGGGCGGAGTGGTTACGCGCAGCGAACAAGCGACGGGGGTGGGGCGAGTGCCCCGGCTCTGCCGGTCCAAGGGCGTGGTCCCCCTGGGGGGAAGCCGCGAAGCGGCGCAGGGGGGCTACCGCCGTCCGATTTTGCGGTACACCGTGGCCCGGCTGATGCCGAGCACGCGGGCAGCTTCCATCACGTTGCCGCGCGCTTCTTCCACGGCGCGGCGGATGAGCGCGGTTTCCACGTCTTTCAGCGGCACGCTGGTGCTGAGCGGTCGCTGCGATGCGGCCGTGCTGGCGCGCCCGTCGTTCAGGCGCGCAAGTACCTGCAGGCGCAGGCCCGACCACAGGGGCAGCTCGACCGCACCGCGTTGCGCGCGGGCGGCATCGAACAGGCTGTCGGGTGGCACGGCGATCACGTCGCTGCAATGTGGCCAGGGCGCGCCGGCGGGCAGGGTCAGCATGTCGGCCGCCGCGCGGTTGGCGCCGGTGATGCGGCCATCGGCATCCAGGCACACCAGACCGTCGCTCTCTTCGCCGGGCGTGCGCCCGGGCCAGTTCAGGCGCAGCAGCAGGTGGTGCGGCTGCGCCAGTGTGAGCGCGTTTTCAATGCTCAGCGCCGACTGTGTCACCAGGTGTTTGAGGGCCGGGCGTTCGGGCACGTTGATGCCGGTCAGGTCGAGCATGCCGACGCAGCGGCCGTCGGGGCCAAACAGCGGGGCGCCGGCGCAGCTGTAGGCGCTGGTGTCGTCAAAGAAGTGTTCGCCGCGGTGCAGCCACACGGGCTGCTGCTCGGCCAGCGTGGCGCCGATGGCGGTGGTGCCCACGGCCTGCTCCGACAGGTCCACGCCCACGCGGGCGATCAGGTGCGCGAGGCGGTTGTGGTGATCGATCGGGCCGTTGACATCGATCACCACGCCCTGGGCATCGGTGAGGATGGCGAAGTAGCGGGTGTCGGCCATGGCGCGCGCGAGCTGCTGGATGACCGGCGCCGCCGCGCGCAGCAGCGGCTGGTTGGCCTCGATCACGCGGCGCATGGCCACGCTCGACACCGGGTCGAAAGCCAGTCGCTGGTCGGGCTGCAGGCCTTGCGCCAGACAGCGCCGCCAGGAACGTTCGATCCAGGGCTCCAGCCGGGGCGCGGCGGCCATGCCGTCGCTCTGGAACACCGCCTGGCGTGCGTGCTCGATGAGGGTCAGCCGGTCGGACGTGCTGCTGGCTGCCTGGGGGGGCTGGCGGATGCTCATGGGAGTGTCTCGTTTTTGTTCAAATTTTTGTCTGCCATGCCACAGACAGCATCAAGTATGCCAACGGCCGCGGTGTTTCATTTTGAGAATTTCCGTGGGTGCGGCAGAGCGAATGAGGGATAACCCTCACCACAAAGTGGAACAGCCCACCAACAATGGCTAGGCAACTCTTTTCATAAGCATGGCGCAGCACAAGTGGCGCCGCACCCCCACAGGAGAACCTCATGCAGAAAGTCCTGCACATCAACCCGGACAAATGCACCGGCTGCCTGCAGTGCGAAATGGCCTGCTCGTTCGAGAACTACGGCACCTACGCCACCTCGAAGTCGCGCATCAAGGTCTTCGATTTCCACCACACCGGCAAGAAAGTCCCCTACACCTGCACGCAGTGCGACGAGGCCTGGTGCCTGCACGCCTGCCCGGTGGAGGCGATCACCGTGGACAAGATGACCGGCGCCAAGGTGGTCAACGAAACCACCTGTGTGGGCTGCAAGGTCTGCACCATCGCCTGCCCCTTCGGCACCATCAACTACGTGCAGGAAACCGGCAAGGTCCAGAAGTGCGACCTGTGTGGTGGCGAGCCGGCCTGCGCCGAAGCCTGCCCGACCGCGGCGATCACGTTCGTCGACGCCAACTGGACCGGTATCGACAAGATGAAGCAGTGGGCCGACAAGCTGGGCAACCAGCCGTCCGCCGCCTGATCCCCCAACCCATTCAAGGAGCACAACATGTCTTGGGCTGGAAAAATCCTCCGCGTCAACCTGACCGCGGGCACCGTCAAATCCGAACCGCTGAACATGGAGTGGGCACGTTCCTACCTCGGTTCGCGCGGCCTCGGCAGCAAATACCTCATCAGCGAGATCGACCCCAAGGTCGACCCGCTGTCGCCGGACAACAAGATCATCTGGGCCACCGGCCCGCTGACCGGCACCATGGCCTCCACCGGCGGGCGCTACACCGTCATCACCAAGGGCCCGCTGACCGGTGCCATCGCCTGCTCGAACTCGGGTGGCTACTGGGGCGCCGAGCTCAAGATGGCCGGCTGGGACATGATCATCTTTGAAGGCAAGTCGGACAAGCCGGTCTACCTCTACATCAACGACGACGACGCCGAACTGCGCGACGCATCGCACCTCTGGGGCCAGAGCGTGTGGAAGACCGAAGAGATGCTCAAGACCGGGCTGCAGGACCCGCTGCTGCGCGTGTCGAGCATCGGCAAGTCGGGCGAAAACGGCGTGCTGTACGCCGCCGTGGTCAACGACCTGCACCGCGCGGCCGGCCGCTCGGGCGTGGGCGCTGTCATGGGCAGCAAGAACCTGAAGGCGATCGCCGTGCGCGGCACCAAGGGCGTGGGCAACATCCGCGATCCGAAGGCCTTCATGAAAGTCACCTTCGAGAAGAAGAAGATCCTGGCCGAAAACGCCGTGACGGGCCAGGGCCTGCCGGCCTATGGCACGCAGGTGCTGATGAACGTGATCAACGAGATGGGTGCATTGCCCACGCGCAACCACCGCGACGTGCAGTTCGAAGGCGCCAAAGACATCTCGGCCGAAGCCATGGCCACGCCGCGCGAGAGCGACGGCAAGAAGCACCTGGTGACCAACCAGGCCTGCTTCGGCTGCACCATCGCTTGCGGGCGCATCAGCAAGATGGACGAAGGCCACTTCACCGTGGCCAACAAGCCGCAGTACTGGGGCGCCAACGGCGGCCTGGAATACGAAGCGGCCTGGGCGCTGGGCGCGGCCAACGGCGTGAACGACCTGGAAGCGCTGCAATACGCCAACATGTTGTGCAACGAAGAGGGCTTCGACCCGATCAGCTTCGGTGCCACCGTGGGCGCGGTGATGGAGCTCTACGAAATGGGCGTGCTCACCGCGGAGCAGCTCGGCATCGACGCCAAGTTCGGCTCGGCGCAGGCGCTGGCCCACTTCGCCGAGATCACCGCCAAGGGCGAAGGCTTCGGCAAGGAGATCGGCCAGGGTTCCAAACGCCTGACCGAAAAATACGGCCACCCCGATCTGTCGATGAGCGTCAAGGGCCAGGAATTCCCGGCCTACGACGGTCGTGCGATCCAGGGCATCGGCCTGGCCTACGCCACGTCCAACCGCGGCGCCTGCCACCTGCGCGGCTACACCATCGCGTCGGAAGTGCTGGGCATTCCGGTCAAGACCGATCCGGTCGAGAGCGAAGGCAAGCCGGAGCTGGTGAAGGCGTTCCAGGACGCCACCGCCGCATTCGACTCGTCGGGCCTGTGTGTGTTCACCACCTTCGCCTGGGGCGTGGCCGATCTGGCGCCTCAGCTGCAGGCTGCGTGCAACGAAGAGTTCACCACCGAAGAGCTGGAAAAGATCGGTGAGCGCATCTGGAACATGGAGCGCGAATTCAACAACGCCGCCGGCTTCACCGCCAAGGACGACAACCTGCCCAAGCGCCTGCTGACCGAAGCGGCCAAGACCGGTGCCTCCAAGGGCATGGTCAGCAAGCTGCCCGAGATGCTGCCCAAGTACTACGCCGCGCGTGGCTGGGACCCCGAAGGCCGCCCGACCGCCGAGACCAAGGCACGCTTGAGCCTCTGATCTTTCGCATCGGGGACATCAAAGAAGCGGTCCCCTGCGACCGCTTCTTTCTTTTGGAGAACACTTTCATGACCCACCACGTCATCCTCGGCGCCGGCCCGGCCGGTGTCATCGCGGCCGAGACCATCCGCAAGCACGCGCCCCACGACCGCATCACCGTCATCGGTGATGAAAACGAAGCGCCGTATTCGCGCATGGCGATCCCCTACCTGCTGATCGGCAAGGTCGGCGAAGAAGGTACGCACCTGCGCCACACAGCCGGCCACTTCGAGGCACTGAACATCAAGGTCTTGCGCGGCGTTCGCGCCAAGCAGCTGGACTCGGCCAATCGCAGTATCGGGCTGAGCGACGGCAACACGCTGCACTTCGACAAGCTGCTCATCGCCACCGGCTCATCGCCCGCGACGCCGCCGATTCCAGGCATTGACGGCCCGGGCGTGCACAGCTGCTGGACGCTGGCCGACGCGCGTGCCATCGCCAACCTGGCCAAGCCCGGCGCCAAGGTGCTGCAGATGGGTGCCGGCTTCATCGGCTGCATCATCATGGAATCGCTGCAGCAACGCGGCGTGGAGTTGTCCGTCGTCGAGATGGGCGACCGCATGGTGCCCCGCATGATGGGCCCCACCGCGGGCGGCATGATCAAGGACTGGTGCCAGAAAAAGGGTGTGAAGGTCTTCACCGGCGCGCGGGTCGAAGCGATCGAGCGCGGTGACGGTGCCGAGCCCGGCCTGCTGGGCAAGATTGCGCAGGTGGTGGGCATCGGGTCGTCGAACGCATCCAACGGCAAGATGCAGGTGCGCCTGTCCACCGGTGACCGCCTGGAGGCCGATCTGGTCATCAGCGCCACCGGCGTCAAGCCCAACATCGGCTTCCTGGAGAACAGCGGCGTGCGCTGCCTGGTGGGCGTGCTGACCGACGAACACCTGCAGACCAACGTGCCCGGTATTTACGCCGCGGGCGACTGCGCCGAGGCTTTCGACAAAGTGAGCGGCAAGACCATCGTCAGCGCCATCCAGCCCAACGCCGCCGAGCAGGCCCGTGTGGCCGCGCTCAACATGGTGGGCCAGTCTGCCGAACTCAAAGGTGTGACACAGATCAACGTGCTCGACACGCTGGGCATGATCTCCACCAGCTTCGGCAACTGGGAAGGTCTGCCGGGTGGCGAACACGTGGAGCTGACCGATGAGAAGTCGGGCCGCCACCTGAGCCTGCAGTTCAAGGACGACCTCATGGTCGGTTGCAACAGCGTGGGCTGGACCGACCATGTGGGCGTCATGCGGGGTTTGGTGGAAGGGCAGGTGCGACTGGGCGAATGGAAGGACACGCTGATGGCCGATCCGACCAAGCTGATGGACGCCTACCTCGCCAGCGCGCAGGGGCAGGGACAGTGGAGCGGTGCTGCCGACGACCGCCGCCGCTGAATCCATTCCGCCGCTCCTTCAGGGGCGATACCCGGCGCTGCTGACGCGGCGCAGCCCGGAATGGGAAAATCACATTCATGAAAATCACGTTCAAGCTCTTCGCCACCCTGACAGACTACCTGCCCGCCGAGGCGCGGCGCAGCAACCTCGTCGAGCTGGACGTGAGTCCGGCCGCGCCCATCAGCCAGATCATCGAGCCCTTTGGCCTGCCGCCGAAGCTGGTGCATCTGGTGCTGGTCAACGGCAAATACGTGGAGCCTGAAAAGCGCATGACAGCGACGCTGGCCGAAGGCGACGTGCTGGCCATCTGGCCACCCATCGCGGGCGGTTGACTGTGCACCCCCGCCGCGCTGCTGTGCGCGACCCCCTCAAGGGGGCGGCACCGGCCGTCTGGCGGAGCCAGCCCGGCGGTGCCTCTGGGTTGGATCGTTCTCTCCGTTTCGGGTTGTGGGTCTCGGGGCAGGGAGGCTGACATGCAATCGAGCTACGCCGAGACTTTCGAACGCGACATGGGCTGCACCGAGGCCGAATGGCTCGGCTGGCTGCCCGCGGCCATTGGCAGTTGCCCCTGGCAGGCCGGGAGCGGCTCAGCCCGGGTGGACATCGCACCCGGTGCGCTGCAGCTCCGTTGGCAGGTGATGCCGCCGCGCGTGATTGCACTCATGCGCATGCCGGTGCTGCGCGTGAGCTTCGCTTTCAGCGAGCTGGACGCGACTCAGCGCTTTGCGTTCATGAAGCGCTTCGACCTGTACATGCAGCGCGGGGGCGGCTGATCCGTATCAGTCTTCCATAGCGCCGGAGTGCCACCCAGGCGCATGCTGCGATGCAGCCGAGGGCACCGCCGGGCCGGCTTTGCCGGACGGCTGGTGCCGCCCCCTTTAGAGGGGGTAGCTCGAAGCGCTGCGGGGGTGTTTCATTTCAGACCGCCACGGCTTCGGGTTCGGGCATCGCCACCTTGTTCCCGGTGCTGAACTGGTAGTCCTTGAACACGTGTTCGGCGCTGAGCAGCTGGAAGCTGCCGTCGGCGTTGCGCACGGTGGTGTCTTTCAGGCGCCAGGTGAGCTGGCCGCAGGTCCAGATGTCGAAGTTGCGCATGTGGGTGCACAGGCAGGTCTTGTCCAGCACCTTGATGCGCTTTTCATCGGGGTGCGCCGCCACTTCCCGGTTGTAGGCCGTGACGTAGGCGCACTTGCCGTTGGCGTCCAGCAGGTAGCCGTAGGCCTCGCAGTTCGGGCGGATGCCGTCGCCGATGCCGGGGCTGCTCTTGATCATGCGCATCGGGTAGCCCGTGGGCGAGATCTCGTTGACCTCGATGTCGTCTTCGTTGGCCTTGAAGTACTCCTGCTTGATGTCGTCGGGCAGGCCACATTCTTTGGTGACGGTGAAGCGCGTGGCCACCTGCACGCCCGAGGCGCCCATCTCCATGAAGCGCACGGCGTCGCTGCCGGTGAAGATGCCGCCGGCGGGAATGACCGGGATGTCGAGCTGCTCGGCCTTCATCCAGGCGAGGATCTCGGCCACGATGGTGGCCAGGTCGTACTGCGCCCAGTCCATGCCGAAGCCGAGGTGGCCGCCAGCCAGCGGGCCCTCGACAACCACGTAGTCGGGCAGGCGGTTCAGGCGGCTGTTTTTCTTCAGGAACAGCTGCAGCGCACGCAGCGAACTGACGATGATGCCGAGCTTGGCGTCGCGGAAACGCGGGTGGTCTTCGATCAGCGCGAACGAGCCGAGGTGCAGGCCGGCGGCGAGCGTGATGCCGTCGATACCCGCGTCCAGCGCAGAACTCATGCGCACCTTCAGCGTCTCCTTGGGCGCGTTCATCGTCAGCTTTTCCATGCAGTTGATGAACACCTGACCCGGTCCCGATTTGCGGGCCATGGTGTGTTCCACATGCAGTCGCGTCGCCTCGGCGAGGTCGGCCAGGTTGAACTTGATGGCGGACTTGTCCTCCGAGGCCATGTTGTACTTGTACATGGCCTGTTTGGCCTTGACGAACTTGGTCTTGTAGCGGCGGTCGGTCACCGTCTTGATCATGGCGTCGGAGATGTGCCCGACGCCGCCCAGGCGGGCGGCTTCCAGTGCCAGGTCGGCAGAGGAAATGTCCACACCCATGCCGCCGATCATGATGGGCACCATTTCCTGGCGGCCCATCTTCAGGCGGAAATCTTCCAGTCGTCTCATAGTCAGCTTTCGAATGTACGGCCCAAGCTTACCCGGTCCATGACACTGTTTTTTTCACGGATTTGTCAAATTTGAACCGGGGTTGGCCGGCGCCCGTCGTCGGGCGCGAAGGTTCAATTGTTCTGCACAGGGGTGATTTTCGGTCAAACCTGTGACGGTACCCGGAAAAAGCAACATAGCCCTTACGCGATGTCGCTGAAAAAGGCGAAGACCGCGCTGCGGCGGCCTTCGCAAACGGGCTGGCTGTCGTGTTCAGCTGGTTGCTCGCCGCGGGGACATCCAGCCCATGAGGGTGTAGGTCAGGATCACGGTAGCGACCAGACCCACGCCGTAGACGAGCGCGATCAGGAACCAGTCGGCCGGGCCACCGGCGTCGGTGAAGCCCGAGGATGACACCTTGGCCATGATCACCAGTGCAAGCGCTCCACCAAAAACGCCGAGCACTTCGGCGCGCACGAGGCGGCGCGAAACAAGGCCGCGTTCGCGCACCAGCAGCGCCAGAAACGCCACCGTGCCGACCACCGCCACCAGCAGCATGACCCAGAGCAGGGGCCCCAGCATCTCCTGGAACACGGCGACAAAAACCAGCGGATCGAGTTCTTTCATGGGAATCTCCAGAGGGTCAGGCGCGGCCGCGCAGCATGCTGATGTAGGTGGGTTTGAGGGCCATGGTCTTCATGACCCAGCTGATCCAGAGTTCCTCGAGCGGTGCGATGACGCCGGGGAAGGACATGATCAGGTTGTCCTTGTAGTCGAACTCGATCAGCATGGCCTGGCCCAGGCGGGTGATCAGCGGGCAACTGGTGTAGCCGTTGTAGACCTCGCTGGAGGCCTTGCCGGCGATGTCGCCGATCAGGTGTGACACGGCCACCGGCACCTGCCATTTCACGCTGGCCGCCGTCTTGCCCTTGGGCACACCGGCGATGTCGCCGACGCCGAAGACGTTGGGGTAGCGCTTGTGGCGCAGGGTGTCGCGGTCGACTTCCACCCAGCCATCTGCCGCGAACGGGCCTTCGGTCCAGGGCAGGGGGCTGTTGCGCACGACCTCGGGCGCCCGCATGGGCGGCACCACATTGATGAAGTCGTATTTCTGCTCGGCCGTTCCGGTGAGGGTCTTGTAGGTCGCGATGCGCTTGTCCAGGTCGATCGCCTGCAGCACGTGTTCGTGGTTGACCTTGACCCCCCGGTCCTGGAACAGCATGCGCACCTTTTCAGCCACGATGGGCACGCCGAACAGCGACTTGCTCTGGGCCATGTAGACGATCTCGGCCTTGCCGCGGTTGCCACGGCGACGCAGGTGGTCGTCGGTGATGAAGGTGTATTTCAGCGGAGCGCCCGCACATTTCATCTCGCCCGCCGGGCGGCCGAAGACGCCGATACCGCCCTTGTCCGCAAAGGCCGACATGGCCTGCCAGGTGGCGGTCGCGGCCTGAGGGCTGTGGTAGATGCTGCCCATGCCGTTCTGGCCGATGCGTGCGGTGTCCATGCCTTCGATGCCGGCGTAGTTCAGCTCCAGGCCGGTCGCGAGGATCAGGAAGTCGTAGGCCACGGCCTTGCCACTTTCGGTGACCACCTTGTTGCCTTCCGGATCGATCTCGGCCACCCGCTCGGTGACCCATTCGACGCCCTGGGGCAGGTAGTCGCCGGTGTTCGACACGGTGTAGGCTTGCGGCTTGATGCCCGCAGCAACCAGGGTGAAGCCGGGCTGGTAATAGTGCTCCTTGCGCGCATCGATCACGGTGATGCTGGCGTCCTGCAGACGGGCCGCCAGTTGCGAGGCGGCGGCCAGGCCGGCCGCACCCGCACCCGCGATCACGATGCGGGCGCTGCTCTTGACGCTGGCGGCCTGCGCCGGCGTGCTGGTCTGCGACAGCGCCGCGGTCAGGGGCAGGGCGCCCAGACCGGCCAGGAAGCGTCGGCGCGCGGTTTCAACCCGCGGGTCGGGTTGCAGGGTCTCGGACATGGGTGTCTCCTGTGAGTGAATGGCTTCGGTTGTTTTTGATACCCCGGGGAGTTTGTTAATATAGAGATCGACCGCAGATCTGGATTTGACATTGGTCAATTTGGTGACCTGTGCACCCTATCGGAAACCCTCGACCACCGACCCCGCGCCGAGCGGTCGCCAACTTCAGGAGCTCCCATGAGCGAAAACGCCAGCGTGACCATCACTCGCCAGTCGGGCTACCAGTTTCTGGTGGATTTCGGCGCAGCCATCCCGCAGATGCTGGCCGACGAACCGGCGCCTCTGGGGCTGGGTGCAGGCTCGGCGCCCGACCACATGTTGCTGGCCGCGGTGGCCAACTGCCTGAGCGCCAGCCTGCTGTTTTCGTTGCAGAAGTTCAAGCAGGACCCGGGCGCCCTCAAGGCGACCGCCACGGCCGAGGTCGGGCGCAACGAAAGCAAGCGCCTGCGCATCATGGGCATCAACGTGAAACTGGAGCTGGGGCAGGCCGCAGCCGACATCGAACACCTGGACCGCGTGCTCGCCCAATTCGAGGAGTTCTGCACCGTTTCGATGAGCGTGCGCCAGGGCATTGCGATCAACGTGCAGGTGCAGGACGGCACCGGAGCCCTTCTCAAAGGCTGAGCGCCTGGTCGGCTGGCTTTGCTGCGGGAGGCGCTGCGATGTGCAAGGTGGTACCCCGTGACCACTGGGCCTGCCGCCTTGATGCAGGGCGCCTGGCGCTCGCTGTTTTGACGGTACAGTGGTCCATTCTCGAACGCACACTCTTCTTCTGACAGGCTGATGACCCCATGCGACTCACCCAATGGACCGACTACAGCTTGCGCATGCTGATGTATTGCGCGGCTTGTGAAGGGCGCGAGCATCCGCCGACGGTGAACGAGATCGCCGAGGCGCATGGCATCTCGCGCAGCCATCTCACCAAGATCGCCATGATCCTTGCCGCGTGCGGCTGGATCGCGACCACGCGGGGTCGGGGCGGTGGTCTGCGCTTGCTGAAGCCGGCCGGAGAACTGACCCTGGGCGAAATCATCCGCCAGACCGAAACCGATATGACGCTGGTGGAGTGTTTTGACCGCAAGACCAACACCTGCCGCCTGGATGGCTATTGCCGGCTCAAAGATTCCTTGCACAAGGCGATGCAGGGCTTCTTTGACGTGCTCGATGGCATCACGCTGGCCGACCTGCTCGCGCCGATGGCGGCAGGCAAGGGGCCTGCGGGGCAGTTGCCCCACCTCATTCCCATTCAGTTTGCGTCGCTGGCCAGACCGAAAAAGGCCTTGCCCGACGCCACCAAGCTCGCTCGCCCGGCCAAGCCCGCAGCGACGCGAAAACCGAAGCAGGCCAAGGCCGGTTGAAGCAGCGCCGGGGGCGTTCTCAGGCCGCTTGCAGGTGCTCGCCCATGCGTCCCGTGATGAGGACCTTGGCGCTGGCGTCCACCATCAGGCTGTCCACCCCGCGCAGGGGCGCAAGCAGTTGCTGTCCAGCGGCAGCACCCGCCACCATGATCGCGGCGCCCAGGCCGTTGACGGGATCGGGCTGGCGCGACACCGTGACCACGCCCCGCATGCCGTGGCTGGGCATGCCGGTGCGCGGGTCCAGCACGTGGTGGTAACGCCGGCCGTTGCGCAAGAAGCAGCGTTCGTAGTCACCGGACGAGGCCACGCAGGCATCGCGCACTTGCACCGTGCCGATCAGCCGTTCGGGGGCCCGCGGGTCGCGGATGCCCACGCGCCAGTCCTGGCCCAGGAGCTGGCCGCGCGTGAGCACGTCACCACCGCCATTGACCATGGCGTGGCGCAGGCCGTGTTGTTCGAGAACGCGAAGGCCCGCCTGCAGGATGGGCAGTTTGGCCACGCCCCCCAGGTCGATGCGCATGCCCGGGCGGCTCAGGCCGGCCTGGCCCGTCGTGGAGTGGATCAACACATCGCGGAAGTCCACCAGCCGGCGTTCGCGGCGCAGGTCTTCCGGCGCGGGCACCCGGGCGTCCTGCGGGTCGAAAGACCAGCCGTGGTACGCGCCCACGGTGATGTCGAAGGCGCCTTCGCTGAGCCGGGACAGCTCGGCGGCACGCTGCAGCACCGCCACCAGTTCGGGCGGGGCCATCACCAGGCCCTGGCCCGCGTTGCGGTGCATCGCGCTCACCAGGCTGTCGGCGCGGTAGCGGCTCATCATGCGTTCCAGGCGCTGCATTTCCGCAAAGGCCGCCTGCACGGCGGTGGCCGTGGCGCCGGGGTTGTCGCCTTGCGCCACGATGTCCACCCGCGTGCCCATCAGGACGCGGGACGCGCGGTGGACGGTGGGGCTGGCCAGCGCCGGGCGCATGCCCAGGCCGGCGACGAGCAGGCCGCCCAGTCCGGCCAGGCACTGACGGCGTTGGAGCAGGTGTGTCATGGTGGGGCCGGGTGGGTTCAGAGCGACTGGGCGACCATGTAGTCCACGGCGGCCTTCAGTTCGTCGTCGGTGAGGGTGCTGCCACCGCCACGCGCGGGCATCATGCCCTTGGCACCGGTGAAACCTTCGATGGCGTGCTTGTAGAGCGTGTCGTTGCCTTGCGCAATGCGCGGGCCCCAGTCGGCCTTGTCACCGGGCTTGGGTGCGCCGGCCACGTTGGCGGCGTGGCACATCGAGCACACCGAGCCATAGACCTTTTTGCCCACGGCGTTCTCGGCCACGGGGGCCGGTGCGGGTTCCGGGGCAGGCGCGGGAGCAGCGGCCACCGGGGCGGAAGCCGCCGGCGCCGCAGCGGTGTCGGCGGGCTTTTCGCCGCAGGCCATCAGGGCAGCGCTGCAGCCCAGGATCAGGAGAAGGTTCTTGGCGTTCATGGGGCGTCCTTGCGTGAGGTTGTGAAAGGGGTGGGGTGGATTTTAATATTCATTTTATATGAATAATTAGGCTCGCATTTGACACGCATCAAAGTGGGTCGGGCTTCAGTGGGCGTGCGGGGCGAGCCGCTGAAGCGATGCGGGCAGGCCCTGGCGCAAGCGCGTGGCCGTGAGCCACTCGCCGCCTTCCTGCGCGGCGAAGGCGCGCGCCTGGTCCAGCGTGGCGAACGCGGGCAGGTTGCCCGACCGCATCGGGCCCATCTGCCCGGACCCGTGCACATACCAAGCCTGCCCGGCGGGTGTCCAGGCGCCGGTGTCCAGGTCGGTGACGTACGAGGCCAGGATGCGGGCGGCGCTCTGGCCGGCGGTGTAGCGCGGCACCCGTTGCAGGTACAGGAACAGGCTCAGGGGCGAGTCGAGGTACTGCACGTCGCCGTTGTCGAAGATGACCTGGGCAGCCCAGCGCCGCTGGCGCGCCGGGAACATGCCGCAGACCGGGCAGCGGGCTCCGGGCGGCACCTCGCGCGCCGCCCGCATGGGCAGGCCCGAGGCGGGATCGTAGGAGAAGGTGGGCGCCACCAGGCAGACGTCGGACGGCAGTTCTGAGTCGGTACCGGCAACCGCCACCGAGTCACCGGGCGAGCGCAAGCCCAGACCGGCGAACACCGCCACGCTGCCCAGTACCGAGAGACCGATGAACCGGCGGCGTTGCGGCATCACATGCGGGTGTCGTGCAGGGCGCCGCCGCTGAGATCCACCATCTCGGGCTTGATGTCGGCGTAGCGCAGCAGGCGGCCGCCGTATTGCTGCACGAAGGCCTGGGCCTCGGCTTCGGCGGCAAAGCTGGCGGCCGTGGGGCCCATGGAACCGTGGCGTTTGCTGCCCAGCACGTAGAGCGCCTGGCGCGCGTCGATCCAGTGCCCCCGGGGCTGGTCCCAGTCGGCCTGGCCCATGTCCTGCACGTGCACCGACACCACCGCGCGCACCTGCTCGGGCGCCAGCAGCACCGACAGCAATTCCACCGAATCACAGAACCACTGCACCTCGGCCACGCCGGCGTAGCGGATCTGGCCTTTGGGGCCGGGGTAGTCGGACAACTGCATGCCGTCCAGCGAGCAGCTGGACTGGGCGTCGATCTCGGCCGGGGCGCTGGAGGTGGCATCGCCGCGCTGGCCGCAGCCCAGCAGGCTGAGGGTGGCCAGGCCGGCGCAGCCGCACAGCAGGCGGCGGCGGTTCAGGGGGAATTGGGATGGGGTGTTCATGGTCGGAATCTCCAGGAAGCCAGGGCAAGGGGCGCGACGATCCAGGCCAGCATGGCGCTGGCGAGCCAGCCCACCTGGCTGAGCGCCGGGGGCAGGATGCTGGCCAGGCCGTACAGGCGCTGCACGTCGTCGAGCGAAAACACGTTGAGGATGCGGAAGATGTCGGCCGGGTTCAGCAGCAGCAGGTAGGCGACGGATTCACCGCCGAACTGGCCACCGGTGGCCACCAGCAGGCCCAGCAGCAGCAGGTCGAACACCAGCACCAGCGCGAACCACAGCGCGATGGCCAGGCCCGAGGCGCGGGTGCGGTCGCGGGCCAGCACCGACAGCAGCACCGCCAGGCTCAGGAAGGCCAGCCCCAGCAGCACCGAGCTGAGCACGAAGCCGGCGTAGTGGTACAGGCCGGCCCAGCTGAAGCGCTGGTACAGCAGCAGGGCCACCAGCGCAAAGCCTGACACGGTGGACAGCGTCAGCGCACCCGCGAGCCCCAGGTACTTGCCCAGCAGCAGTTCCAGCCGCGTGATGGGCAGGGCCAGCAGCAGGTCGAGCGAGCCGCGCTCGCGCTCGCCGACGATGGCGTCAAAGCCGAGCAGCAGCGCGATCAGCGGAATCAGGTAGATCACCAGACTGACCAGACTGGCGATGGTGAGCTCGATCGATCGCGGACCGATCTGCCCCTGCGCGGCCGAGCCGAAGTAGGTGATGAGCAGCGAGAAGACGGTGAAGACCACGGCCACGGCCAGCACCCAGCGGTTGCGCAGCCGGTCGCGGAATTCCTTGGCGGCCACGGCCTGCACCTGGCGCCATTGCAATGAAACGGTCATGGGGCCTCCCTCAGGCCGAAGTACACGTCCTCCAGCGAGGGTTCGTGGATCTGCAGATCGCTCAGCTCCGCGTTGGCCAGCCAGGCCAGCACGCGCATCTTGTGCTCGCGGGGGCAACGCAGTTCCAGCAGGTCGGGTTCGCGCTGCTGCAGGGCGATCTCGGCGCCGGCCAGTTGCCCGGGCAGTTCGGTGACCAGGGTCTGCAGCCAGGTCGGCGCGGCGCGCAGCTGGAAGACCAGGGGCATGCGCGAGCGCTCGCGCAGCGCCTGCACCGAGCCCTGGGCGCACACACGGCCGTTGCTGAGCATGGCCAGGGCATCGACGCGCTGTTGCAGTTCGGCCAGGATGTGCGAGCTGATGACCAGGGTCACGCCCTGCGAGCGCAGCAGGTCGAGCTGGTCGTAGAAATCGCGGATCGCTGACGGGTCCAGGCCGGTGGTGGGTTCGTCGAGCAGCAGCAGCTGGGGGTCGCCCAGCAGGGCCTGGGCAAACCCCAGCCGTTGCCGCATGCCCTTGGAGTATTCGCGCACCGCGCGCCCGCCGGCCCGGGTCAGGCCGACGCGGTCGAGCAGGGCGGCGCACTGCGTCTGCGGTGCGCCTTTGAGGCGCGCGAAGAAGCGCAGCGTCTCCAGCCCGGTGAGGTTGTCGTACAGCACCAGGTTCTCGGGCAGGTAGCCCAGGGCGCGCCGCGTGGTGCGGAAGTCGGGGCCGTTCACCGCACAGCCGTTGACCTGGATGCGGCCCTGGCTGGGGGTGATGAGACCGAGCACGAGCTTGAACAGGGTGCTCTTGCCGGCGCCGTTGTGGCCGATCAGGCCGAAGAGCTGGCCGCGCGGCACCCGCAGGCTCACGTTGTCCAGCGCCAGCAGCGCCGCACGCCGGCTGCCGTAGGGTTTGGTGACGCCCTCCAGGTGCAGGGCCTCAGCGGAAATACTTGTCACGCCATGTGCTCCAGTGGGGGTGTTTCGGCGCCATGGCCGGATGGGGGTCGATCACGCTGGGTACGCGCAGCACCGGGAACTGGTGTCCCAGCACGCGCAGGGCCTGCACGGCGGGGCTGCCCAGCAAGAGTTGAATGGAAGGGTGGCGCCACTGCAGGCGGTCCACCAGGTCGTTGGCTTCGTAGGACAGGTCGCCGATGCCGTTGCCGTCGCGGTCCCAGCCCAGGTAATTGCTCCAGTAGTTGCCCTGGCCGGGCTTGGGGTGGCCCCAGGGTTCGTCGCGTGCGCCCACGTAGCGCACCTGCTCCCGGTTGGCGATGAAGTCGTTGCCCACGACCTGGTTGCGCGTGGACCCGGCCGAGAGGTGCACGCCGACGTGGTTGTCCACCACCAGGTTGTTGCGCAGGGTCACGTACTCGACGTCGTAGATGAAGAAGCCGCGCGCGTTGCCGGCCACCACGTTGTTTTCGATCACCGAGTCCTGCAGGGTGCGCAGCATGATGCCGTGGTCGGAGTTGCCCCAGGTGCGGTTGCCGCGCACCACCTGGTTGCGCACTTCCATCAGGGCCAGGCCGCCGCGGTTGTAGTAGCTGTCGTTGTCTTCCCACAGGTTGTGGTACGAGTTCATGTAGTGCGCGCCGTAGCGGCTGTGGTGCAGCCGGTTGGCGCGGAACTCGGCGTTGTGGGACACGTCGACGTACAGCGCGTCCCGCACGAAGCTGATGTCGTTGCCGGTGATGCGCGCGCCCTGTGTGTTGTAGAGCTGGATGCCGTTGCCGCGCTGCGAGGAGTTGAGGTCGCGCAGGCCGGTGATGCGGTTGTGCTCGATGCGCACCTCGTTGGCCTTTTCGATCCACAGGCCGAAGAGGTTGTAGGTCAGGTCGCAACGCCGCACCACGGCGCGGTGCGAACCGGGCTGCACGTAGATGCCCGCGTGCTGGCTCTTCAGACTGGTGCCCGAGTCGCGCACGATCAGGTTTTCGATCAGCACGTCGGGCGACGCGACGCGGATGGTGTCGCCTCGCTGGCCGCCGCTGAGGGTGGGGCGGTGAATGCCGCGCAGGGTCAGGGGCTTGTCGATGCGCAGGTTCACGCTGTAGAAGCCGCGCGCGACTTCCACCACGTCGCCAGCCGCGGCCTGCGTCACGACGGCCTGGATGTCGCCGCCCGGTTCGACCCGCCACACGGCGGACCATGCGGGCAGGGCCAGGCCCAGCAGCCACACGCAGGCCAGCCGTTGGCGCCAGGAGGCTGGGGTCTTCACGCCAGGTGCCCCAGGGTCTTGAGCGCGAGGAACAGCGTCGCGCCGATCAGCAGGTTCTTGAACCCGACGTAGCTGAGCATGTCCATCCAGTTCGCCACGCGGTAGCGCGCCTGCCACCACGGGCCGTCCTTCACGTAGCGCTTGCCCGCCATGCGGATCAGCACCTCGTAGACGCTCCAGCCGAACCACCAGCCGATGATGGCGCTGGCCGACAGCCGGCCGTCGGCCGCCAGCAGCCAGGCCAAGCTCGCGGCCAGGGCCAGCGAGAGCCCGGCGAACTGCAGGGCGCGCTGGTTCTTCCAGCCGTCGCGGCTCCAGGGCCACAGGTGGTGCTGCACCTCCTGCCACAGACCTTTGAGGCCAGGGGCACGGCCGCCGGGCCAGGGCTGGGCCGGTGCGGTGGGCATGCGCGGATCGGGGCCCTGCGCAGCCCGGGCGCTGACGGGCGAGACCGGTTCGATCGGGATGAAGTAGCCGTTGCGCCCGATCGGCGTGATGAGCAGGCCGTCGCGTTCGCGGCGCTTGCGTTCCTTGGCCAGCGGCGGGCAGCCCTTCTGGTCGGTGTAGAGCACCATGCAGTCCAGGCAGTGCAGGCACTCGCGGTGGTCGATGCGGCCATCGGCGTCGATCGCCTGTGCGCCGCAACCCACCGCGCAGGCCTTGCAGCTGTTGCAGTCCTGCTTGCGCTGCAGGCCGAACCAGCGGAACGTGCTGGGCATGGCCAGCGAAGCACCCAGCGGGCAGATGTACTTGCAGTAGGGGCGTTCGATGAACAGCGACAGGCCCAGGATCACCACCACGAACAGACCGTAGGGCCAGCTGCGGTTCGTGATGCCGACCAGGAAGGTGGTCTTGAACGGTTCCACCTCGGCCAGCACCTCGGCCAGGCCCATGGAGAACATGGACACCATCAGCAGGCCGATGAAGATGGCGTATTTCAGCCACTTGAGCCGGTCGTGCCAGACCTGCGGTACCTTGGTCTGGAAGCGCTTGAGGCCGATCACGCGCCCCACCTTGTAGAGCGCCTCGGAGAGCGAGCCGAATGGGCACATCCAACCGCAGAACAGCCCGCGCCCGAACACGAACACGGTGACGATGATGAAGACCCAGAAGATGAAGATGAACGGGTCCGACAGGAACAGCGACCAGGTCCACTGGAACAGCAAGGCGTGGAACCAGGTCAGCACCTGGGTGATGGAAGGCTGTGCCAGCAGGCCAAAGCCGACGAAGCCGATGCTGAGCGCCCAGGCCGAGTATTTGAAGGCGTTGACCGGCCATTTGTTCTTGTGGGTCGAGCGCCGCGTGAGCTTGTCGCGCAGGGCATAGACCACGGCCACAGCCAGCAGCAGGGCGCTGAAGAGGGCGATCTCGATGGCGCGCGATTTCCAGATGCGCACCCAGGGCGCGTCGGGCTCGGTGACCACCGGGCGGCCGCCTTGCAGCATCTCGGCGGGCAGCCAGTACTTGGTCTCGAAGACCGCGAAGCTGCGGTGCCCGGTGGCTCGGTCCACGCGGTTGCCCAGGAAGGCCAGCTTCCAGGGGTAGGCCGCCGAGAAGCTCCCGGAGCGGATCACGAAGATCGCCGACTCGGAGTAGCGCGGCGCCCCCTCGGCTTCCAGCCCGTAGAGGTTGAACGAGTCCAGGTCGCGGAAGGTGAAGGCATCGGCGCCCTGCTTGACCTGGATGCGGTCGTAGATGCCACCGCGCACGAAGCCCGAGCCCTTGAAGGATTCGATGCCGGCACTGCGCACCACGAACAGCGCCTGTTCGCTGTCTTTCAGGCGCGAGCGCAGCGTGGCGAAGCCCGACTTGCCGAGCAGGCTCTGGCCCACATCGGGGTGGTTGAGGTCACCGAACCACAGCTCGATGAAGGGCTCGGCGCTGCGCTCCAGGCCCAGCTGCTCGGGCATCACGCGCAGGCGCTGCACCGCGCCCATCTTCACCAGCTCGTCCCAGCGGTAGGGCCGGCCGCTGGTCACGAAACGTGCGGGGTCGCGGCGTGTGGGTTCGATGATGCCGACCTGGCGGGCCACGGCCGCGCCCGAGAGCTGCATCACCTGGTTCTGCGCGATCACCGTGACGGTGGCGCCGGAGATGGCGTCCAGGCCCAGGATGTTCTCGTCCGGGCGCGAAGGACCGACCTCGATCTGGTCGGTGACCGACTTGCCGAGGTACTGGTTGTTGAAGTTGACCAGCGTGGACTCTGGAATGCCCAGCAGCAGGATGGGCTCGGAGTGCTTGAGCACCTTCACGCCGACGTAGCGGCCGCGCGCGTCCATGCCGATGAGCGTGATCACCGGCTTGCCGGAATAGGCCGGGGTGTCGGTGATGTCGGTCGAGAGCATCACGTAGCCCAGCAGGGTCTTCTTGCCCGGCTGTTGCGGGTCGGCGTCGCCGTAGGCCTCCACATACGGTGGCTGGCCCAGGCGCTGGGAAAAACTCTGGGCGCCCGGGAACACCTCCGCGCAGGGCACGAGGGCGCACAGGTCGGGGTTGGTGGCCAGGTCGGCGGGCAGATGGGCTTCGTAGGCCTGCGCCTGGGCTTCGTTGCCGAGCGGGCTCAGCAACAGAGCGGCGGCGGTCAGCGCGGCCGAGAAAAGGCGTGCAATCGACATCGTTGGGATCCAGGGGGCGGGGTCCGACGCCAGCGCCACACAGCGCGGGCATCGGACCTGGCAAAGCAGGACCTCCCCGGGGGGAGGTTTTGAAGGCTTACGCCTCCACGATCATGCGGGTGCGCATCTCCAGGTGCAGGGCGTGGCAGAAGTGCGTGCAGTAGCACCAGTACACGCCGGGCTCGCCCGCCGTGAAGGTGACCGAGGCGGTTTCGCCCGGGTTGACGATGAAGTTGACGTCGTGGTTCGGGATCGCGAAGCCGTGCGTCAGGTCTTCGATCTTGTCCAGGTTGGTCAGGATCAGCGTGACCTCGTCACCCGCCTTCACCTTGAATTCGCGCAGCGAGAAAGCCGGGGCCTGCGACGTCATCTTCACGGTCACCTTCTTGCCGTTGCGCACCACGCCCGAGTCCTTCGGGTCCTTGACGGCGTTCGGGAAATCATCGAGGTTGTAGACCTGCTTGGGCTTGACGAGGTCGCGCTTGAAGATGATGAAGTCGTGCGGTTCGCCGCGCACCGGGTGGTCGGCCAGCAACACCATCTTCTCGCCCGACATGTCGATGATCTGCTCGTTCTCGGCGTGCAGCGGGCCCACCGGCAGGAAGCGGTCTTTCGAGAACTTGCAGCCCACGGCCAGGTACTTGCCGTCGGCGGCAATGGTCTCCGACTGCGAGCCGTTGATGTGGCCCGGCTGGTACTGCACGTCCAGGCGGTCGACCACGTACTTGGCGGCCTTGTCGCCGGCGTGGAACTTGATTGCGGCGTCCACGTTCCATTTCACGATCTGGCTGTCCAGGAACAGCGTGGTGTAGGCGTTGCCGCGGCCGTCAAATGCGGTGTGCAGAGGACCCAGGCCGATCTCGACCTCGGCCACGATGGACGCGTCCAGCTTCTCCAGCTTGCCGTCGAACCACTCCAGCACCTTGGCCAGCTCGATCACCGTGGCGGTGGGCGAGAGCTTGCCGGCGCAGATGAAGTACTTCTGGTCCGGGCTGGCGTTGACGCCGTGCGGGTTCTTGGGCACCGACACGTAGGCGGTCAGCGCGGCCGTCGGGTCCTGGTTGCCTTCGTGCGTGCCGTCCACCACGGGCACCTTGGAGCTGCCGAAGGTCTTGAACTTGCCGGCCTTCACCGCCGCTTCGATGCGGGCGATGTTGAAGAAGATGCAGGCATCGCGCTCGGCGGACATCATGTCCTCGTACTTCGCGCCCATCTCGGTGTTGTACTGGTTCGACGCGGCCAGCTTGCCGTCGTAGGACGTGGCCACCAGGTCGCAGTTGCCGTCGATCAGCACCTGCCAGCGCACTTCCATGGTTTCGGCATCGACGCAGCTGAACAGCGAACGGTACTTGCCCGCGTCCTCGGTGCCAGTGTTGGGCAGCGGAATGCCGAACTCGCCGCCGCAGAACACGCGCGTGGTGTAGTTGATGGCGGGGTCCACCGGGTCGCGTTTGTCGGGGAAGATGCCGTGGAAGCCCTGCACGTTGGGCAACTGCGTGATCTTGTCGCAGATGAAGTAGTCCAGGCGGATGCGCGCGATGCGTGCGTTGATCTTGTCGTTGATCCAGGCGTAGCGGCCGTCGTAGTTGCCGTCCTTGTACGAGGCGTGCGTGTGGTGGGTATCCCCCACGGTGTAGCGCAGCGCTCCATTGGGCTTGGTGCCCATGATCTTCTTGGACTCGTTGGTGATGCCCCAGCCCACCAGGGCGTCGGGCACGAAGCAGGGGATGCGCAGCAGCTCGCGGCCCGAGGGCAGGCCGAGCACACGCATGTCGCCGGTGTGGCCACCGCTCCACAGACCGTAGTAGGTGTCGAGCTCGCCGGGCTTGAGGTGCGTGGCGTTGGCGCTGCTGTGTGCGGCATCGGGGGCCGCGGCCGGCGCTGCGGCGGGGGCGTTGGCGGCACCGGATTCTTTTTCGGTGCAGGCCGCGGCGCCCATCGTCAGTCCCGCCAGTGCGGCGGTGTTCAGGAAACGTCGGCGACCCCACGCGGTGGTGTCTTTGGAGGGCAAGCTGCTGTCGCTTTTCATGTGTGAACCTTTTGGGTTTGGGTTTGGAAAAGGGGTGGGCCACGCGCGGGAGGTGGCATGGCCGCGGGAGAGGTGTGCGCACGGCGCTCGGCACACGCCGTCAGCGTGTGGTGGGTGTGCCGTTCGGTGAACGATGGGTGTGCCGTTGGCGTGGGCAGGAACGGCGGCAGGCACAAGGCGCAGTCCAGCGTCGGGACAGGCACCGAGTCCGGGCTGTCGTCGGCATCGACCCACTTGACGCCACTGCCGCTGCAGACCTCCGTCATGCCGCGGTGGGTCAACAGCGGTGATGCAAAAACGATTCCCCAGCAGAGCAGAAGGCACAACAAGACCCAGCGCTGGCGGGCTCGTTGGGGGTGCAGAAAACTGGGCATGCGCGGACTATAAGCCCGATATCATTCATTTGTAGTGAATATTTAAAGAAGATTGATATGGATCAATTTCAGCTGTTCCAGCCGTGCCCATGCGTGGCTCCGGTGAAGCGCCAGCGGGAAGCCATGCCTGCAGCAAGGGATGCCACCGCAACCGGGAAGTTGGAGAGCGTGGTCAGCACGCCAGTGCCACGCGGCAAGCCCTCTTCAACGGGCCCGGCGCAGCGTCCACTGGAATCTGTTGCGCTACTTGGGCCTCGGGCGTTTCAGAGCAGGCCGCGCCGCCTGCAGCCGGCCGACGCGCAGTTCGACCACGGCCTGGGCCACGGCCCGTGCCACGTTGCGGGTCTCTTCCTGCAGGTCTTCATCCCGGTCCAGGGCTTCGTGGCTGTTGGCGTAGGGTTCGTAGTAGCCGATGTAGCGGTCCAGCCGGGCCTGTACACCCGCATCGAGAAAACCCATCCAGTCCAGCCAGTCGCACAGCGAGCGCCGAGCCCCTTCGATGCCGGCCACGTCGCCGTGCACCAGCACGCCGTAGGCCCGGCCGGCCAGGTGCTGCGGGTAGCTCCAGCCGGCCATCTCCAGGGCTTTGGCTTTGGCGGGGTCTTTGCCTCCCGTCGCGGTGGGGTCGGGGTTGCCGCCATCGGCACACACCATGCGGTCCATCATGAGCTTGAGCGGACTCGGGCTCTGGTACCAGTAAACCGGGGTGACGATCAGCACGGCGTGGGCCGCGGTCCAGCGCTCGTAGATCTCGGCCATCCAGTCGTTGGTCTGGTTCAGCGCGTGGTTGGGGTAGCAGCTGCAGGGCCAGTGGCACAGCGGCATCGCGGTGGACAGGCAGCCCTTGCAGGGGTGGATCTTCAGGCCGTATTCGGAGGTGAGCAGGCTCAGGTCCAGCACATCGGTCTGCAGGCCCAGCGACGTCAGCACTTCGCGGGCCGTTTCCATCAACCGAAAACTCTTGGAGATCTCACCCGGGCAGGTGCCGTCGTTGCGCGCCGAGCCGCAGACCAGCAGCACGCGCGAAGGCGTGGCCGGGTCGGCCCAGTGCAATTGCGCGGCGTCCAGCCGCTGCTTGGTGGTCACCCATTCGTCGGACAGTTCGTAGTGCGGGTCCGCATAGCCGTCGCCGGCTTTGTGGGTGAACGGTGCTTTGCGGCCTTCGCTGAAGGCGGCCCAGGCGATGGCCTCCAGCCGGGTGATGGACGGGTCTTCCGCGCGGAAGGCCGGGTCCATGAACGAGGCGCGGAAGCGCTCGGCGAATTGCGCCCGTGCCAAGGGGGCGGGCGCCTGCCCTTTGCGAATCTGGATCATGATCGGCCTCCAGCGGCAAGTTCTGAGACGCCCAATCTGGGCCCATGGCCCGAGAGCGTCTGTGCGATACCGCACCCAGTGCCGGAGGGTTCGGCGCGCTGGCCGTCAGCGCGTCAGCGTCAGGCCGGGGTCCACCACCAGCCTGCCATCTTCATGCCGAGCACCGTGAGCAGCAGCGAGCCGAGCAGATGCAGGACCGCGGTGCCCGTGGCGAGCAGCCAGCGGCCGTGCTGCAGCATGCTCACCACCTCCACCGAGAAGGTGGAAAACGTGGTGAGCGCCCCCAGAAACCCGGTCACGATGGCGAGACGCCAGGCTGGGTCCAGCTGCGTCTGGCTCTGGAAAAACACCACCGCCACGCCCACCAGCCAGGCCCCGGTCCAGTTCGCCGTGAGCGTGCCCCAGGGCAACACCGCGTGGCCCTGGTTGAGCCACAGGCTGAGCTGCCAGCGCGAGAGCGCGCCGATGCTGGCACCGAGGCTGATGGCGATCACTTGCAGCATGGCTCAGTGGGGGATCAAAACGGTGGGTCTTCGTCGTCGCCCACGGCGGTGACGGCCTCCTGTTTGGGTTTGGCCGGCGCGGCCGTTGGCGCATCGGGCATCGCCATGCCGGGCACGATCTCGCCGCCCAGGGCTTCGATCAGTTCGGGGATCAGCTTGTTCAGCTCGCCGGTGCTCAGTGCCACGTCGGTGTCGAAGCCGCTTTCGCCGTCGGCTGCGCGGTCGTCGAACACGCCTTCGAGGAACGCGAGTTTCTTGAGCTGCATGGACTCGGTGAGAACAAAGCCGATGCGGCCTTCCCAGCTCATGGCCAGGCGCGTGGGCAGCTTGCCCTCAACGATGTGTTTGCGCACCTCGTCGGTAGCGAGGTTGTGGCGCGTGAACTTGACGACCGATTTCTCTTCGTCGCCCGATTTCAGTTCGCACTCGCGCTCGACCGAGAAGCCACCCGGTGCGCCGCCTTCGTCTTCGTCGGACACCGGGGCCGAGAGCCACGAAGTCATCGCGGTCTGCGGCGTGACCGCGGTCTGCAGCAGAGTGAGCGACAGGTCGTTGAAGGCGTTGACCAGCGCGGTCACCAGCTCGTCGAGCTTGCCCTGGCTGCTGGCGTCGGTGACCAGCAGGCCGTTGGCCAGATCGATCCAGACCCACACGCCCATGCGGCGAGGAAAGGCCTGCGGCAGCAGGGACAGCAGCGCGTCTTCGCGCAGTTCCTTCATCTGCTTCTTGCCGGGCTTGCGGCCGGTGGTGGCCTCGATGTGCTCGGCTTCTTCGTCTGCCTTCTCGCGCACGACCGAGCCGGGCACGGCCTTGGTCTCGATCATCAGCTTGAGGATGCGTTGGCCGGCCACGGACTCGACCAGCGGGCCGTGCGCCTCGCCGCGCGGCTCGACCCAGCCCACGGCCTTGTCCTGCGTGGCCCCACAGGGCACAAAACGGGCCGCGTCGAGCGCGGTTTCCATCGACTCCAGCGTCGCCGTCCAGCCGGGCGCGATGCGGTAAATCGTTACATTCTTGAACACGGAATTCCTTGGGTTGTGCCGGTGCGTTGAGGACCGGCGCCCCCTCCCGTCAGCGGGAGAGGGTTGGGGTGAGGGGCTTTGATGATACCCAGCCCAACCCCGGGGTTCAGACCAGCGCGGTCAGCGGTGCGTGCTGGTAACCCGCCTTCTCCAGCGCGAGGCGGATCTGCTGCGCCGAGGCCACGGCGTCGGGCCCATCGCCGTGCACGCAGATGCTGTGTATGGGGGTGGGCAGGCGCTGGCCGTCGGCGGTGACGATGCCCCCGGCGTCGAGCATGCGCAGCACGTGTTGCACGCAGGCGGGGGCGTCGTGCAGCACGGCGCCGGGCTGCGAGCGGGGTGTGAGCTGGCCGTCTGGCTGATAGGTGCGGTCGGCAAACACCTCGCGGCCCACGCGCAGGCCGGCCGCATCGCCGGCCGCTTCCAGCGCCGAGAGCGCGGGTGCGAGCAGGATGAGTTCACGGTCCAGCGCCCGCACGGCGCGCGCCACGGTGGCGGCCACTTCGGCGTTGGCGCAGGCGATGTTGTTGAGAGCGCCGTGCGGCTTGACGTGCGTGACACGGCCGCCTTCGGCCGCGGCCATGGCCTGCAGCGCGCCCACCTGGTAGAGGATGGTGGCTTCCAGCTCCTTGGCCGACAGCTGCATGGCGCGACGGCCGAAACCCTGCAGGTCCGGGAAGGCTGGGTGGGCACCCAGGCTCACGCCGTTGGCCAGCGCCAGGCGCACGGTCTCGCGCATGACAACCGGGTCACCCGCGTGAAAACCGCAGGCGATGTTGGCGCTGCCAATCACCTGCAGCAGCGCCGCGTCGTCACCCATGCGCCAGGCGCCGAAGCTTTCGCCGAGGTCGGCGTTGAGGTTGATGGTCGTTTGGGTCATCGGGTGCTCCTGTTCAGGGGTCGGCGCGTTGCATGCCGTCGATCAGATTGGATGCGTAGAGTGCGGCCTCGTCCACCGTGCCGGGCGGCAGGTAGGTCTCGCGCGAGGCGAGCCAGCGTTTCCAGCGTTGATGTTCGTCCAGCAAGGCTTGGTGCGCCGCTTCATGGCTCACGGATTCAAAGCGAACGCGCGTGCCGGGCCTCAGGTGCGCCAGCCGCGGCAGGTCGGCGCTGATCACGGTGGCGATCTTGGGGTAGCCGCCCACGGTCTGACCGTCGGCGAGCAGCACGATGGGCAGGCCGTTGGCCGGCACCTGGATGGCCCCGGGCGTCACGCCGTCGGACACGATGTCCGCCGCCGCAGCGTTGACATGCGCCAGCGGTTCGCCCTGGAAGCGCAGGCCCATGCGGTCCTGCGCGGCGGTGGCTTCCCAGTCCTGGCCCAGGAACTGCGCGATGGCGTCGGCGGTGAAATGATCCTGCTGCGGGCCGAGCAGCACGCGCACCGGGCCCTCGTTGGCGGTCCACGGAGAACGGCAGCGCCACTCCCTCGGGTCGGCGTGGCTCCAGGCGCCGCAGGGCAGCGCGTCGCCCGGGCGGAAGGCGCGGCCCAGCACGCCGGCCAGCCCGGCGCGCCAGTAGCTGGCGCGGCTGCCGAGCTGGGGCTCCATGAGCAGCCCGCCGGCCACGGCAAGGTAGGCGCAACCGCTCTCGGCCGCACCGAGCAGCAACTGGTCGCCCTCGCGCAGCGTGACGCTTTGCCAGGCGGGCAGGGGGCCGCGGCTGCTGTCGCTGCGCAGGCAGGTGGCGGCGATGCGGCCCGCCAGCGCCACGCGCACCGGCCCGGCCTTCACACGCAACACCGTGCCCGTGCCGCGCAGCTCCAGCACGGCCTCGTCGGGCGGGTTGCCGAGCAGGGCGTTCGCCGCCCGGGCCAGCGGTCCGTCGAGCCAGCCGGAGAGCGGCATGCCGTGGTGCCGGTGGCCCGCGCGGCCACGGTCCTGCACGGTGGTGCCGATGCCGGGTTGTGCGATCTCCAGCAGGCCGCTCATCGCTCGGGTGCCTTCAGAAACGTTTCGCGTGGCATGCCACGCGCGATCTCCGCGGCCAGCCGGTCGTGGGTGGCGCGCTCGACAGCGTGGCAACGCACCTCGTCGCCGGCCGCGAGCAGGGCCGGCTGCTCGGCGTAGCGCAGGTCGAACAGCACTACCGGCGTGCGACCGAGCAGGTTCCAGCCGCCGGGGCTTTCCCAGGGGTAGACCGCGCACATCTCGCCGGCCACGGCCAGCGATTGCGCGGGCACTTTCTGGCGCGGCGCCGGCAGGCGTGGCATGTGCAGCTCGGGCGGCACGCCACCCATGTACGGGAAGCCCGGCTGGAAGCCGAGCATGTAGACCCGGAACGTGGCGGTGAGCAGGCGCTGGATCACCTCGTCCGGGCTCAGGCCTTTGGCTTCGGCCAGGCGGGGCAGGTCGGGCGCGAAGTCGGCGTCGAAACACACCGGCAGGTGCCAGAGACGGCCCGGCTGCATGGCCTGATGACCGTCTTGCGCCAGCACCTGCAGGCGCTCGCCGAGCGCGGTGGCATCGGCTTCCAAGGGGTCGTAGTGCACCGTGAGCGAGCGGAAGGTGGGCACCACATCGGTGACAGATGCCATCAACGGTTCTTCCGATGCACGCGCCTGCGCAACGCGCGCGGCCAGGCCCATCACGCGGGCGTTGATGGCCGGGTCGATGGCACTGCCGAACTCCAGCGTCCAGGCGCTGTCGCCGAGGGCGAGCAGGCGGGGGGATGTGTCAGGACTCATGGGAGGTGATGTGCGAAAGGGAGACCCGGGCTCGGCGGCGGCCCCTCACCCTAGCCCTCTCCCCAGAGGGGCGAGGGAGCAAGGCCCGGGCAGGGAAGCTGCGAAGGGGGAGTCCAATGGCATTGCCGGAGCGCGTGCCTGACCCAGGGCAGCCGTGGAACCGGCTCCGCCGGGCCACCAGCTGCGTCCCCCCTCCGGGGGGAAGCCGCGAAGCGGCGCAGGGGGGCGTCACAGTGTTTCACAGTGACGCCGCGGACCGAGCCGCCTGGTCGTACATGCCCGAGAGCACGCGCAGCAGGCGCGCAAGCTCGCCGATGTCCTTGTTGAGCGCGTCGTCGGCGTGCAGCGCCTGGATCAGGCATTGCTCGCGGATCTCGCGGTAGCGCTGCACGCTGACGCTGCCGGCTTCGGTGGCGGCGTAGGTCACTTCCTTGCCCGACTTGCTGGACACCACCACGCCCAGGCTCACCAGCTTCTTGAGCGAGTAGTTGACGAGGTGCGTGTCCTCGATGTTCATGATGAAGCAGATGTCCGACAGGCGCTTGTCCCGCGCCCGGTGCGAGACGTGGTGCAGCACCAGCACGTCCAGCGGCATCAGGTCTTTCAGGCCGGCGGCCGACATGCAGTGCACCACCCAGCGGTGGAAGGCGTTGCTGGCCACGATCAGGCCGAACTCGAACTCGCTCATCTCCGCGCTCTGGGGCGAGACCAGGTGCGCCGATGACACGATGTGTGAGCCGGGCGCCTTGGCGGCGGGCGTGGTTGTTGCTTTGGGTGTCTTGGCCATGTGCTCTCCTGCGATGGCGCCGAGTTTAGATTTTTTGCTGATGATTTGCCAACAATTTGTTGACGATAAGGGAAAACACCCATCACAATCCGCCAGCCCGGCGCCTACAGTCCGTGCACCCTTTCCCGCAGGGTCTGCCTGCAATCTGTTCCACCTCACCCACCGGAGCTCCTATGAAACGTCGCGCATTCCAACTCTCGATGGCCGCTGCCGCGCTCGCACTTTCGACCTCGGCGTATGCCCAGGCCAAGTGGGATCTGGCCACCGCCTATCCGGCCACCAACTTCCACACGGTCAACATCAGCCAGTTCGCGGCCGACGTGGACAAGGCCAGCGGCGGCAAGCTCAAGATGACGGTGCACGCCAACGCCGCGCTGTTCAAGGCGCCCGAGATCAAGCGCGCGGTGCAGGGCGGCCAGGCCCAGGCCGGCGAGATCCTGCTGGTGAACTACCAGAACGAATGGCAGGTGTTTGGTGCCGACGGCCTGCCGTTCCTGGCCGACAGCTACGACGAAGCGGCCAAGCTCTGGAAGGTGCAACGTCCGGTGCTGGAGAAGAAGCTGGCCGAGCAGGGCATGATGGTCTTGTTCGCGGTGCCGTGGCCGCCGCAGGGCGTGTACAGCAAGAAGCCGCTGAACAGCGCGGCCGACCTCAAGGGCATCAAGTGGCGCGCCTACAGCCCGGCCACCGCGCGCATCGCCGAACTGGTGGGCGCCCAGCCCGTCACCGTGCAGGCGGCCGAGGTCAGCCAGGCCTTCGCCACCGGCGTGACCGAAAGCATGATGTCCAGTGGCTCCACCGGCGCCGACGCCAAGCTGTACGAACACGTGAAGTACTGGTACGACACCCAGGCCTGGTTGCCCAAGAACGCGCTGCTGGTGAACAAGAAGGCCTTTGATGCCCTGGACAAGCCGACGCAGGACGCCGTGCTGAAGGCCGCCGCCGACGCCGAGACCCGCGGCTGGGCCGAGAGCAAGAAGGCCAACGGTGAAAGCCTGGACAAGCTCAAGGCCGGTGGCATGCAGATCCTGCCGGCGCCCGCGCAGCTCAAGACCGACATGAAGCAGGTCGGCGACACCATGCTCAAGGAGTGGCTCGCCAAGGCCGGCCCTGAAGGCCAGGCCATGGTCGACGCGTTCCGCAAGTGAGCCACGGCAGCACCATGCGACGCACGCTGGATGCCTTGTACGACGGCTGCGCCTGGCTCGCGGCGGTGTTCATGATCGGCGTGCTGGTCATGGTGCTGCTGTCGGTGCTGGGGCGGCAGTTCCAGTTCCACGTGCCGGGCACGGACGCCTACGCCGGCTACGCGATGGCCGCCGCCGGCTTCCTGGCGCTGGCGCACACGCTCAAGCGCAACGAGCACATCCGCGTCACGCTGGTGCTGGGCATGCTCACCGGCCGCGCCCGCCGGGGCCTGGAGCTCTGGTCGCTGAGCGTCGCGGTGCTGCTGTCCGGGCTGTTCGCCTGGTTCGCGGCGCGCCTGGTGTGGCAGTCGATCGAGTTCCACGACATCTCCACCGGCAACGACGCCACGCCACTGTGGATCCCCCAGCTGGCGATGGCGTTCGGCACCCTCGTGCTGTTCGTCGCTTTCGTGGACGAATGGGTGCTCGAAGCCCGTGGCCAGCGCCAACGCATCGACGGATCGGAGACCCGCCATGAATGAGATGGTCGTCACCGGGTTTCTGATCGTCACCCTGTTCGCGTTGCTGGGCAGCGGCGTCTGGATCGGCCTCACGCTGGCCGGCGTGGCCTGGATCGGCATGGAGCTGTTCTCTTCGCGCAGCGCGGGCGATGCCATGGCCGTCACCATCTGGGGCTCCGCCAGCAGCTGGACGCTGACCGCATTGCCGCTGTTCATCTGGATGGGCGAGATCCTGTTCCGCACCAAGCTGTCGGAAAACATGTTCAAGGGCCTGGCACCCTGGGTCAATGCGCTGCCCGGTCGGCTGCTGCACACCAACATCCTGGGCAGCACCATATTCGCGGCGGTGTCGGGTTCGTCGGCGGCCACCTGCGCCACCATCGGCAAGATGACGATCCCCGAACTGACCGAGCGCGGCTACCCGCCGGAGCGCGTCATCGGCTCGCTGGGTGGCGCGAGCACGCTGGGCCTGCTCATCCCGCCGTCCATCGTGATGATCGTTTACGGCGTGGCCGCCGAGGTGTCGATCGCCAAGCTGTTTGTCGCCGGCATGATTCCCGGCCTGATGCTCGCCGGGCTGTTCAGCGGCTACCTGATGGTCTGGTCGCTGCTCAACCCCGACAAGATTCCGCAGGCCGATCCCGGCATGAGTTTCACCGACAAGTTGCGCGCTTCCAGTGAACTGATCCCGGTGGTGTTGCTCATCGGCGGCGTGATCGGATCGATCTACGTGGGCGTGGCCACCGCCACCGAGGCGGCCGCCATCGGCGTGGTCGGTTCGCTGGTGCTGTCGGCGTACCAGAAGTCGCTCAACTGGCAGAACTTCAAGGATGCGCTGCTGGGCGCCACCCGCCTGTATTGCATGATGGCGCTGATCCTCGCCGGGGCGGCTTTTCTCACGTTGTCCATGGGCTACATCGGCCTGCCGCGCCACCTGGCCGAGTGGGTGGGTTCGCTGGGCCTGTCGCCGGGGCTGCTGCTGATCGCGCTGGCGCTGTTCTTCATCCTGCTGGGCTGTTTCCTCGACGGCATTTCCATGATCGTGCTGACCATGGGTGTGCTGATCCCGACGGTGCAGGCCGCGGGCATCGACCTGATCTGGTTCGGCATCTTCGTCGTCATCGTGGTGGAGATGGCGCAGATCACACCGCCGGTGGGCTTCAACCTGTTTGTGCTGCAGGGCATGACCAAGCGAGAGATCAACTGGATCGCCCGTGTCTGCATGCCCTATTTTTTCCTCATGGTGCTGGCCGTGTGCCTGCTGTGGTGGTTTCCTCAAATCGTCATGTGGTTGCCGGGGAACATGTGAACGACATCTTCAGGCCCGCAGGAATCGCTCGGGTCTGAACGGGCTCGAATCGATGTTGGTGGGCTCGCCCAGCATGAGTTGCGCCAGCAACTCGCCGGTGCCCGGCCCGGTGGAAAAGCCGATGTGCTGGTGGCCCAGCGCCAGCCAGACCCCCGCCTGACCAGGGCACTCGCCGACCATCGGG
>MERT01000015.1:318820-395572 GCA_001770705.1 Burkholderiales bacterium GWF1_66_17
CGGCCCGCTCGGCGGCGTCCAGCTGCGCCGGCCGAGGCGGCGCGTGTTGTGCGTTCAGCTCCACCCCGGTGGTCAGCCGCAGGCCTTGCGCCATGGGCGCGAGCACGTAGCCCGCAGCCGTGTCATAGACAGGGCGGTTCAGCAACGCGCCATTCTTGGGCGTGAAGTGCCGGTGGTAGCCGCGCTCGAAGCCCATGGGCAGCTTCAGTCCGAAATGCTGTCGAAGGAAATCGCGCGACCACGGACCGAGCGCGATGACCACGTGATCGGCACGCAGGGCGCGCCCATCGGACGTGCCGACGGACCAGCCACCGTTGTCTCGTTGCAGGTGTGTGGCCTCGGTGGTTTGCAGCTGCCCGCCGAGTTCCACCAGCCACCGCGCGTAGGCGCGCACCAGCTCACCCGGGTTGTCCACCGAGCTGGCGTCTTTCACCCACAGGGCCTTGCGGAAGATGGGCTGCAGATGCGGTTCCAGATCGTGCAGTTCGCGTGCGCCCAGCTCGGCAGTGGCGACGCCGAAGCGGGCCAGCGTCTCGCGTCCGAAAGCGCCCGATTGGAAGCCTGCTTCGCTGCGGTAGAGGAACAGCCAGCCCTCGTCGCGGCGGCGCTGCGCGACACCAGCCGCGTCCATCCATCGGTGGTGCACCTCACCCGAGTGCCGGATCAGCGCGTCCAGCGCGGTGGTGGTCTCGCGGAAGTCCTGTTCGCGCGCATGGGACAGGAACGACAAACCCCAGCGCCATTGGCCCAGCATCGCCAGCGGGTCGTAGCGGAAGCCCGGACTGCGTCCGCGCAGCAGACCCGGCAACTGCGACCACAGCCGGGGGTGGTTGAACGGCATGAGCGAGCTGCGCGCCAGCACGCCGGCATTGCCGTGCGATGTCGCAGCGCCCGGACCCAGCGGGTCGATCAGGGTCACGGCCAGGCCGCGCTGGCGCAGCGAGAGCGCGCAAGCGATGCCCACCATGCCGGCGCCCAGCACCACCACCTGTTGTCCCAGCCTTGCCTGCGTCATGCTTCCATGTTCCCATCGTTGGTGTTTTCAACCCGCAGCTTATCGCCATGAAGGACACGAAGACCGTCGCCGAGGGATGCCTGGGCGTCATCATGCTGGACACCCGCTTCCCGCGCCCGCCGGGCGACATCGGCAGCCCGGACACCTGGGCACGCGCCGGCATCCCGGTGCGCTTCATCACCGTGCCGGGGGCTTCGGCCCGGCGCGTGGTGCAGGCGCAAGACCCGGCGCTGCTCGGCCCCTTTGTGGAGGCCGCCCGTTCGCTGGCCCGTCAGGGTGCCCGGCTCATCACCACCAGTTGCGGCTTTCTGGCCGGCTGGCAGGGCGAGCTGCAGGCGGCGGTGGACGTGCCCGTGATCACCTCCAGCCTGCTGCAATGCGCCCGGCTGCCGTCACCGGGCATCGTCACCTTCGACGCCGCCTCGTTGCAGACCGGGTTGCTGCAGCGTGCGGGCGTACCGGCGGGTACACCCGTGGAGGGCCTGAGGCCCGGTTGTGAGCTGCAGTCGCGCATCCTGGCCGACGATACCCAGCTGGACCTGCAGAAGGCATCGGATGACGTGGTGGAGGCGGCGATGCGCCTGGTGGCGAAGCATCCCGAGGTGCAACACCTGGTGCTGGAGTGCACCAACATGCCGCGGTACCGGGCAGCCGTGGCCCAAGCCACCGGAAGACCGGTGCACGATCTGGAATCCTGGCTGCAGGAAATTTGGAATGGGCAACACGTTTGAAGTGGAGGGGAAGCCCAACCCAGAACGCCGCGGAACCGGCTCCGCCGGGCCGCCAGCGTTGCCCCCCAGTGGGGGGTGACGCGCCGCAGGCGCGGCGCGGGGGGCGTCACAGCTCCTCTACGCGCCGTGCCGGGTAGCTGTCCCAGCTCTGGCAGCCCGGGCAGAGCCAGAAGTGCTGGCGAGCCTCGAAGCCACACGCGGCACAGCGGTAACGTTTGAGTGGGTTGCTGGCCTGCTCCAGAGCACTCTGCACCTGCTTCTGTGCGCGCGGGTCCGACAGGGTTTCGCCGGCCAGCCACTGGGTGGCCACCACCAGCGAGGGCTCGCGCTCCAGGTGGTTGAGGTAGCGTGCGCGGGCGCTCTCGGCATCGGGGCTCAGGCGGGCCAGGGCCTCGGTCACATCGAGCGAAGGACCCCGTTCGTGGGCGGCCTGCAGCAGCACCAGAACCTCGGCCTGCCGCCCGGTTTTCTGCGCCAGTTCCGCGAGCGCATGGGCGGCCAGCGGCAGGCCTTGCGGCGCCTGTTGCGCCAGCTGTCTCAAGGCAGCCAGTGCGCCGGTTGCATCGCCTTGCTGGGCTTTGAGCGCAGAGAGCGCCATCCAGCCCCGTGGCAACTGGGGCGCGTGTTGCACCGCGTCGCCCAGCAGGCGCTGTGCCAGCGCGGTGTCACCATTTTTCTGGGCCAGTTCGGCCTCTTCGCACTGGTAGTGCGCCAGCCGGGTGGTGAAGCTGCCCTGTTCGGCCGCTTCGAGGCGCTGCGCGACGGCCTGGGCCTGGCGCCAGTCGCGCGAGCGCTCGTAAATGGCCAGCAGCGCCAGCAAGGCTTCGCCTTCGAAGGCCGAGCCTTCAAGCTTGTGCAAAGCGGCTTCGGCGCGGTCGAGCAGGCCGGCCTTGAGGAAGTCCAGCGCCAGGGCGTGCTGGGCGCGGTCCCGGTCCTTGCGGTTGATGTCGGCGCGACCCAGCAGGTGTTCGTGCACGCGCACGGCGCGGTCGTAGTCGCCGCGGCGGCGAAAGAGATTGCCCAAGGCAAAGTGCAGTTCGGCGGTGTCGGGGTCGCCCTGCACGGCTTCGATGAAGGCGTCGATGGCCTGGTCCTGCTGCTCGTTGAGCAGGTGGTTCAGGCCCCGGAAGTAGGCTTTGGGTGTCTGGCGGCTTTCGATGCGCCACTGCCGAAGATCGAGTCTTGAGGCGACCCAGCCGAGTGCAAACGCGATGGGCAGGCCCCAGAGGAGCCAGGTGAGATCAAGATCCATGTCGCGTCAGGGAGCGGGAGGCACGATGGTGTCAGCACCAGCATCTGCCGCGCTCAACCGGGATGTGGCAGGTTGGCGCGCGCGCCTCGCGCGCAGCCACAGCGGCAACATCACGAGCACGCCCAGGCTGACACCCAGGAGCAGGGCGATGAACAGCACCAGCACCAGCGGAGCCTGCCACTGGGCGCCAAAGAACAGGTGCAGCGTGACCGCGTCCTGGTTGTTCAGCGCGAAAGCGAAAAGCACAAAAAAAATGGCTGCATTGAGCAGCCACATCAGGTATTTCAAATCATCCCCTCTGTGGTGGGACGATTGTAGCGATCCAGTCTTTCGATCAGTCCGCCTTTTTCTGTTCTCGACCCAGGATCTCGGCGGTCTTCGCGTCCACCTGTTCGCGCAGGGCTTTGCCTGGCTTGAAGTGCGGAACGCGCTTCTCCGGAATCATGACGCTCTCGCCCGAACGCGGGTTGCGTCCGATGCGGGGTGAGCGGCGGTTGACGGAGAAACTGCCGAAGCCCCGGATTTCAATCCGGTGCCCTTTGACCAGGGCGTCACCCATCGCATCGAGGATCGCTTTGACGGCGAACTCGGCGTCGCGTTGGGTGAGCTGGCCAAAACGGCCGGCCAGTGCTTCAACGAGGTCGCTACGGGTCATGTCTGGGAAAGGGCTTGGTCAGGCTGACGGGCTGGCCCGGGCAGGTGCTGTGACGCACCCGCCCGGACTCAGTCGGCTCAGTTGTTGTTGTCGAGCTTGGCGCGCAGCAGGGCGCCCAGGCTGGTGGTACCGGCGTTTTCGCGGGCCGATTGCTGGCTCAGGGACTGCATGGCTTCGTTCTGGTCCGCCATGTCCTTGGCCTTGATCGACAGCTGGATGTTGCGGGTCTTGCGATCCACGTTCATCACCACGGTGGTCACTTCGTCGCCTTCTTTCAGCACGTTGCGCGCGTCTTCCACGCGGTCACGGCTGATTTCGGAGGCGCGCAGGTAGCCCAGCACGTCTTCGCCCAGATCGATCTCGGCGCCCTTGGCGTCAACCGTCTTGACCTTGCCGGTCACCACGGAACCCTTGTCGTTCACCGACACGAAGGTGGTGAACGGGTCGCCGTCGAGCTGCTTGATGCCCAGAGAGATGCGCTCGCGCTCCACGTCGATGGCCAGCACGATGGCTTCGACTTCCTGGCCCTTCTTGAAGTTGCGCACGGCGGCTTCGCCGGTTTCGTTCCAGGACAGGTCGGACAGGTGCACCAGGCCGTCGATGCCGGCGGCCAGGCCGACGAACACGCCGAAGTCGGTGATCGACTTGATCGGGCCCTTGACGCGGTCGCCGCGCTTGGTGCCTTCAGCGAACTCGTGCCAGGGGTTGGCGCGGCACTGCTTCATGCCCAGGGAGATGCGGCGCTTGTCTTCGTCGATGTCGAGCACCATGACTTCGACTTCGTCGCCCAGCGACACCAGCTTGGAAGGTGCCACGTTCTTGTTGGTCCAGTCCATTTCGGACACGTGCACCAGACCTTCGATGCCTGGCTCCAGCTCAACGAACGCGCCGTAGTCGGCGATGTTGGTGATCTTGCCGAACATGCGGGTGCTTTGCGGGTAGCGGCGTGCAACGCCCATCCACGGGTCGTCGCCCATCTGCTTCAGACCCAGGGAAACGCGGTGCTTCTCGGTGTCGAACTTCAGGATCTTGGCGGTGATTTCCTGACCAGCCGTCACCACTTCGCTCGGGTGACGGACACGGCGCCAGGCCATGTCGGTGATGTGCAGCAGGCCGTCGATACCGCCCAGGTCCACGAACGCACCGTATTCGGTGATGTTCTTGACCACGCCGTTGACGATGGCGCCTTCTTTCAGCGTGTCCATCAGCTTGGCGCGCTCTTCGCCCATGGAGGCTTCCACCACGGCGCGGCGGCTCAGCACCACGTTGTTGCGCTTGCGGTCGAGCTTGATGACCTTGAATTCCAGGGTCTTGTTTTCGTAAGGCGTGAGGTCCTTGGTCGGACGGCTGTCGACCAGCGAACCGGGCAGGAAGGCGCTGATGCCGTTGACCATGACCTTGAGGCCGCCCTTGACCTTGCTGGAGGTCGTGCCGGTGACGAATTCGCCCGACTCGAGCGCTTTTTCCAGCGACATCCACGAAGCCAAGCGCTTGGCCTTGTCGCGCGACAGCAGGGTGTCGCCGAAGCCGTTTTCCACGGAGTCGATGGCCACCGACACGAAGTCGCCCACCTGGACTTCGAGTTCGCCCAGATCGTTCTTGAATTCGGCGAGCGGAACGTAGGCTTCGGACTTGAGGCCAGCGTTGACCACCACATGGCTGTGTTCGATGCGAACGACTTCAGCGGTGATGACTTCGCCCGAGCGCATTTCAGCGCGTTTCAGGGACTCTTCGAACAGGGCGGCAAAAGATTCAGACATTGAATTTCCTAGAGCCACTCAGCGTCGGCGCAGCAACCACGGTGAGGTGGCTGGAACGGGTAACGACGGTTGGGCGGCGTTGACATTGCGGTGCGTGGCACCGCGGGGTTAAGTAAAAGAACCGTCGGGCCTGCGGGCTGAGAACGCCCGGCTGTGCCGTCTGGGCCATCAAGGCGGTGTTTTCAGGTTTCCGAAAACACCGTTTTGCCTTGCCACCAGTTCAGGACTTGCTGTACCGATTGCTCGATACCCAGTTCGGAGTTGTCCAGCAGCAAAGCATCTACAGCGGGCTTGAGCGGCGCGTGGGCCCGGGACGAGTCCCGGTGGTCGCGCATTTTCAGGTCTGCCAAGAGACTGTCAATATTAGCAGCAATTCCCTTTGAAATCAACTGCTTATGCCGCCGTTGTGCGCGCTGCTCGGCGCTGGCGGTGAGATACACCTTCAGCGGTGCGTCGGGAAAGATCACCGTGCCCATGTCGCGACCGTCGGCCACCAGGCCGGGCAGGCGCCTGAAGCTCAACTGCAGCGCATGCAGGGCAGACCGCACGGCCAGGTGCTGCGACACCCGGGATGCCATGCCGCCGGTGGATTCCAGGCGCAGGGGGTCGGTGATGTCGCGGCCACCCAGAAACACCTTGTGATCGCGGAAGGCCAGTGGCAGCTGCGCGGCCAGGCGGGCCAGGGCGGGTTCATCGTCCAGATCAACACCTGCGTCCTGCGCCGCCAATGCGGTGGCGCGGTACAGCGCGCCGGAGTCGAGCAACTGGTAGCCCAGCCGCTGCGCCACTTCAGACGCCAGCGTGCCCTTGCCCGAAGCGGTGGGCCCGTCGATACAGATCACGGGGATGGCCTGGGCCGGGGTTTGACAAACCTCGAACAGGGTCTCGAAGTAGTCCGGGAAGGTCTTGGCCACGCACTTAGGGTCTTCGATGCGCACCGGCAGGCCGGCCGGGTTGAACGCGGCCAGCGAGACGCACATGGCGACGCGGTGGTCGTCGTAGGTATGAATGGAACCGGTTGTCCAGCTGCTGGGCGGCGTGATGCGAATGAAGTCGGCCCCTTCCTCCACCAGCGCGCCGAACTTGCGGCATTCGGTTGCCATGGCAGCGATGCGGTCGGTCTCCTTCACGCGCCAGCTCGCGATGTTGCGCAGCGTGGTGGTGCCATCGGCGAAGAGCGCCATCACGGCCAGGGTCATGGCTGCATCGGGGATGTGGTTGCAGTCGAGATCGATGGCCTTGAGGGGCCAGGCGCCGCGACGGATGTGCAGGCGGTTGGCTTCGCCGGAGATGTCTGCGCCCATGAGGCGGGCGGCTTCGACGAAGCGGATGTCTCCCTGGATCGAGGACAGACCCACGCCTTCGATGGTGATGCCATCGCTGCCGGGTGTCGGCGATGCCAGCGCACCCAGGGCGATGAAATAACTGGCCGACGATGCATCGCCTTCAACCGGAATGCGCCCGGGTGAGGTGTAGCGGCTGCCGGCAGGGATGGTGAAGCGTTGCCAGCCATCGCGCCGTACCGACACACCGAAGCGTTCGAGCAGGTTGAGCGTGATCTCGATGTAGGGGCGCGAGATCAGCTCACCCACCACCTCGATCACGATGTCCCGTCCCGTCGTCGGGCCGCCCCAAGACGGGACAGCCCCCTCGGGGTGCAGCGAGGACACACCAGTGCCGAGCGTGGGGGCATGGTTCGTGGCGACCAGCGGCAGCGCCAGCAGCAGGGCAGTGAGGAACTGGCTGGACACGTCGCCGCGCACGCGGATCGGCTGGTCGAGCGCCAGCGTCTGAGGGGTTTCGTTGCCCAGCCGAAGCGGTGGGTAGCCCTCCTGGCCCAGACAGTCCACCGGGCAGCCGAGCTGGCGCAGCGCATCCACGAGGTCGCCAATGGGGCGCTCGTGCATGCGGGCGATGCCGCTGAGTTCAAACGCACCACCGTGCACGCTGGCCAGCAGCGCCAGCGCGGCGGTCAGCGGGCGCATGGCCGTGCCTGCGTTGCCCAGAAAAAGTTGCGCCTGCTTCACGGGCAGCGCACCACCGAGCCCATGCACCCGCAGGGCGCCATCGGCCTGGGGTTCGATGCGGCAGCCGAGCTGGGCCAGTGCGGCCAGCATCACCCGGGTGTCGTCCGAATCCAGCAGATCGGCGATGTCGGTGTACCCGACACTCAGGGCCGCGAGCAGCAGCACGCGGTTGGAGATGCTCTTGGAGCCGGGCAGGCGCACGGTCCCGCCTGCGCTGCGCAAGGGGGGGACGTCAAGGTGGTCGATGGCGTACATGATCGAAGTGGGCGAACGGCGGGCACCGCCGATCGTGATCGGCGAAACGCGCTCAGTTTTGCGGTTTGATGGCGTTCATGCGCCAGTGTGCGCGCGAGCTGCTGGCCTGTTCAATCAGCGATTCGAGGGCATCCGGGTTGCCGGCACTGATGGCGTTTTCAAAGGCGTGCAAGGCGCGCTGGAAATGCCGGGACTGGGCGATCAACTCCTCGCGATTGGAGGTGAGGATGTCGCGCCAGACGCTGGGATCACTAGCGGCTATGCGGGTGAAATCACGGAAACCCGGTCCGGCCAGCGACAGGAACTGTTTCGCCTGGGCCTGGCCGGTGATCGCGTTCATGAGCGCAAACGCGATCAGGTGTGGCAGGTGGCTGACCGCCGCGTACGCTGCGTCGTGGGCTTCGGGTGACATCTGTTGAACGTGGCAGCCCAGCGCCGTCCAGACCTGTTGGGCCTTGGCGATCTGTGCCGTCAAGGTGCGTTCGATTGGCGTCAGGATGACCTGCCGCCCGGTGTAGAGCTCGGCGTCGGCATGCTCCACGCCCGAGAGCTCTTTGCCCGCGATCGGGTGCGCGGGCACGAACACGCCGACCTGGTCTTTCAGCACGCGGCGCGCGGCGTCGATCACCTCCCGCTTGGTGGAGCCGACGTCCATGACGAGGGTGTTGTTGTTCAACAGGTGCCGGATGGCCTTGAAGGTCGCTTCTGTGGCCGACACGGGCACGGCCAGCAGCACGAGGTCGGCGCCGGATACGGCCAGCAGGGCGGACGGCGCTTCCACGTCGATCACGCCCATCTGGCGCGCGCGCTCGGTGGTGGACGGCGACTTGCTGTAGCCCACGACGCGTTTGACGAGACCGGCTTTCTTGAGGGCGAGGGCAAATGACCCACCCATCAGGCCGCAGCCGATCAGCCCGAGTTGTTCAAACATGCAGACCCCTGGAGAACCCCATTGAACCCATTGGAACGAGGTGATGCATCTTATTCACTGACCGGGTAGGCACCCAGCACCTTGTAGAACGCGCACAGGCCTTTGAGCTCCTCCAGCGCCGCCGCCACATGGGGCTGCGAGGGATGGCCTGCGATGTCGATGTAAAAGTAATACTCCCACTGGCCGGATTTGGCCGGGCGGGACTCAAAGCGGGTCATGGACACGCCGTTGTTCTTCAGCGGTACCAGCAGGTCGTGCACCGCACCGGGGCGGTTCGGCACCGACACCACGAGGCTGGTGCAGTCCTTGCCCGATGCGGGCGGCATGGCCAGGGTCTGGGGCAGGCTGATGACGGCAAAGCGCGTGCGGTTGTAGGCCTCGTCCTGGATCGCGTGGGCCACGATGTGCAGGCCGAACTGGGCCGCGGCGCGCTCGCTCGCCAGGCCGGCCCAGGCCGGGTTGGTGGCGGCCAGGCGGGCGCCTTCGGCGTTGCTGGACACCGCGCGGCGCTCGGCGTTGGGCAGGTGCTGGCTGAGCCAGTTCTGGCACTGGGCCAGGGCCTGGGGGTGCGCCATCACCACCTCGATGCCGTCCAGTTCGTTCAGCTGGCGCAACAGGTTGTGGCGCACCAGCAGACTCACTTCGCCCACCACGTGCACCGGCGAGCGCAGGAACAGATCGAGCGATCGGGCGACCACGCCCTCGGTGGAGTTTTCCATGCCCACCACGCCGTACTGCGCCGTGCCGGCCGCCGTGGCGTGGAACACCTCGTCGAAGTTGGCGCAGTAGATCAGGTTGGCGGCGCTGCCGAAGAACTCGATGGCGGCCTGTTCACAGAAAGTGCCCTGAGGACCCAGCACGGCCACGCGCTGTGGCGCTTCCAGCGCCAGACAGGCCGACATGATCTCGCGCCAGATGGACGCCACATGCTGGTTCAGCAAGGGTCCCTGGTTGGCCGCTTGGATCTTTTCGATCACCTGGGCGACGCGATCCGGGCGAAAGAAGGGTGAGCCCTCGGCGCGCTTGATTTCGCCCACCTGTTCGGCGACCCGGGCACGCTGGTTCAGCAGCGACAGCAGTTGCTGGTCCAGCGAGTCGATCTGGATCCGCAGGGCGCCCAGGGCTTCGGACTGTGTGGGTTGTTTCATCGTGAGGTCGGCCGGTTTCAAGCCTGCTTTTGTTCGAAGTCGCGCATGTAGGCGACCAGAGCCTGCACGCCTTCCAGCGGCATGGCGTTGTAGAGACTGGCGCGCATGCCGCCGACCGACTTGTGGCCCTTGAGCTGCAACAGGCCCGCGGCCTTGGCGCCGGCGAGGAAGGCCTCGTTGCGCGACTCATCGCGCAGGAAAAACGGCACGTTCATGCGCGAGCGGCAGTCCGGAGCGACCTTGTTCACATAGAACGAAGACTGATCGATGAAGCCGTAGAGCAGCTCGGCCTTGGCCCTGTTGCGGTGCTCCATGGCCGCTATCCCCCGCAGGTTGCCCTCGCTCTGGCGCTTGAGCCACTGGAAGGTGAGCCCCGCCATGTAGATGCTGTAGGTGGGCGGCGTGTTGTACATCGAGCCGTTGTCGGCCACGGTCTTGTAGTCGAAGGCGCTCGGGCAGATCGACAGCGCGTGTCCGAGCAGGTCTTCCCGCACGACCACCAGGGTGACACCCGCCGGGCCGAGGTTCTTCTGGGCGCCGCCAAAAGCCAGCCCGACGCGGCGCCAGTCCACGGCGCGCGAGGCCACATGGGACGAGAAGTCGATCACCAGCGGTGCGTTGCTGCCCAGTGCCTTCAGGTCGGGCAGTTCGTGCAGTTCAACGCCATGGATGGTTTCGTTGCTGCACAGGTGCACGTATTGCGCATCGGGGCTGAGCTGCCAGCTGCCCGGCGCGGGCAGGCGGGTGTGAGAGTCGGCCTCGTTGCTGGCCGCCAGGCGGGGATCGCAGAATTTTCGGGCTTCTTTAAACGACTTCTGGCTCCAGCTGCCCGTGACCACGAAGTCCACCACGCCGCCGCGCGACAGGTTCAGCGGCACGATGGCGTTTTCGGCCAGGCCGCCACCCTGCATGAACAGGATGCGAAAGTTCGGTGGCACCGCCAGCAGCTCACGCAGGTCGGCTTCGGCCGTCTCGATGATGGACATGAACTCCTTGCCGCGATGGCTCATCTCCATCACGCTCATGCCACTGCCGTGCCAGTCCAGCATGTCGGCCGCTGCCTGCTGCAGCACTTCCACCGGCATCGCGGCCGGACCCGCAGAAAAGTTGTACGGGCGCTGCATCACGGCTGCTCGTCCGTGCCGTCAGCCTCGCTGTCGTCCGCCAGCTCGGGCACATTGGCGTCGTTCTCCACGATGCGTTGCAAGCCGGAAAGCTCGGCGCCTTCGTCCAGCGCGATCAGGGTCACGCCCTGCGTGGCCCGGCCCATCTCTCGGATCTCCGAAACGCGGGTGCGCACCAGAACGCCCTTGTCGGTGATCAGCATGATCTCGTCGTCGGTGTGGACCAGGGTGGCGGCCACGACCTTGCCGTTGCGCTCGCTCTGCTGGATCGCGATCATGCCCTTGGTGCCACGGCCATGGCGGGTGTACTCGCCAATCGGCGTGCGTTTGCCATAGCCGTTGATGGTGGCGGTGAGCACGCTCTGCTGTTCGTCTTCGGCCACCAGCATGGCGATCACGCTCTGGCTTTCTTCGATCATCATGCCGCGAACGCCACGCGCATTGCGGCCCATGGGGCGCACGTCGTTCTCGTCAAAACGCACCGCCTTGCCGCCGTCGGAGAACAGCATCACGTCGTGCTGTCCATCGGTCAGTGCGGCGCCGATCAGGAAGTCGCCCTCGTCCAGGTCCACGGCGATGATGCCGGCCTTGCGCGGGTTGCTGAACTCGTCAAGCGCGGTTTTCTTGACCGTGCCCATCGACGTGGCCATGAACACGTAGCGGTCCTGCGGGAAGCTGCGCATCTCGCCGGTCAACGGCAGCACCACGTTGATCTTCTCGCCTTCTTGCAGAGGGAACATGTTGACGATCGGGCGGCCACGCGAGCCGCGCGAACCGGCCGGCACTTCCCAGACCTTGAGCCAGTACAGGCGGCCCCGGTTGGAGAAGCACAGGATGTAGTCGTGCGTGTTGGCGATGAAGAGCTGGTCGATCCAGTCGTCTTCTTTGGTGGCGGTGGCCTGTTTGCCGCGACCGCCACGTTTCTGTGCCCGGTATTCGGAGAGCGGCTGGCTTTTGATGTAGCCGCTGTGGCTGAGCGTGACCACCATGTCGGTGGGCGTGATCAGGTCTTCGGTAGAGAGGTCCTGGGCGCTGTGTTCGATTTCGCTGCGGCGCGCGCCGAGCTTGGTCTGGCCGAACTCCATCTTCACTTCGGTCAGCTCTTCGCCAATGATGGTGGACACGCGCTCGGGCTTGGCCAGGATGTCGAGCAGGTCGTCAATGACGCCCATGACTTCCTTGTACTCGGCCACGATCTTGTCCTGCTCCAGACCGGTCAGGCGCTGCAGGCGCATCTGCAAGATCTCTTGTGCCTGCGTCTCAGACAGGCGGTACAAGCCATCACCGCCCATGCCGAACTCGCGCTCCAGGCCTTCAGGGCGGTAATCGTCGGCGTTGATCACGCCGCCGTCCAGGCGCGAGCGGGTCAGCATTTCGCGCACCAGCTGGCTGTCCCAGCTGCGGGTCATCAGCTCGGCCTTGGCCACCGGCGGGGTGGGGCTCTCGCGGATGATCTTGATGAATTCGTCGATGTTGGCCAGCGCCACGGCCAGGCCTTCGAGCACATGACCGCGCTCGCGCGCCTTGCGCAGGTTGAACACCGTGCGGCGTGTCACCACTTCGCGGCGGTGTTCCAGGAACACCTGGATCAGGTCCTTGAGGTTGCACAGGCGCGGTTGACCATCGATCAGGGCCACCATGTTGATGCCGAAGGTGTCCTGCAGTTGCGTTTGCTTGTACAGGTTGTTGAGCACCACCTCGGGCACTTCGCCGCGCTTGAGTTCGATCACCAGTCGCATGCCCGATTTGTCGGACTCGTCCTGGATGTGGCTGATGCCTTCGATCTTCTTCTCGTGCACCAGCTCGGCAATGCGCTCCTGCAGCGTTTTCTTGTTCACCTGGTAGGGCAGCTCGTCCACGATGATGGACTGGCGCTGGCCCTTGTCGATGTCCTCGAAATGGCACTTGGCGCGCATCACCACGCGGCCGCGACCGGTGCGGTAGCCGTCTTTCACGCCCGTCATGCCGTAGATGATGCCGGCGGTGGGGAAGTCGGGCGCCGGGATGATTTCCATCAGTTCGTCGATGGTGGCTTCGGGCTGCTTCAGCAGGTGCAGACAGGCGTCGACCACTTCGTTGAGGTTGTGGGGCGGGATGTTGGTCGCCATGCCCACCGCAATGCCCGAAGAGCCGTTGACCAGCAGGTTGGGCAGGCGCGATGGCAACACCAGCGGCTCTTTTTCCGAGCCGTCGTAGTTGGGTCCGAAGTTGACGGTTTCCTTGTCGATGTCGGCCAGCATCTCGTGGGCGATCTTCGACAGGCGGATTTCCGTGTAACGCATGGCCGCTGCGTTGTCGCCGTCGACCGAGCCGAAGTTGCCCTGACCGTCCACCAGCATGTGGCGCAACGAGAAGTCCTGCGCCATGCGAACGATGGTGTCGTACACCGCGGAGTCTCCGTGCGGGTGGTACTTACCGATCACGTCACCGACGATACGGGCCGACTTCTTGTAGGGCCGGTTCCAGTCGTTATTCAGCTCGTGCATGGCGAACAGCACACGCCGGTGTACGGGTTTGAGACCATCGCGCGCATCGGGCAGTGCACGACCCACGATCACGCTCATCGCGTAGTCCAGGTAGCTGCGCCGCATTTCCTCTTCTAGGCTGATGGGCAGGGTCTCTTTGGCGAACTGTGTCATGAGCGAAAGCGTAGGGTGCGTGAAGGGCCGGAAGGCAACCCGTCATTTTAGGGCTATGGCCGGGGAGGCCTCGGTAGGTCTTTTGTTGTGTGTCGGCAACGGATGGGCCGTGCGCAGAAAGTGGTTACATCCCCCATTCAAGGCCCTGACGTCCGCGTCAAACGCTTGTGGCACAATAAAATGAGCGTATTGAGTGGTGGTCACTTCAAACGTTATTGTTGATATTTGGCCCGTCCGCGGCTTACACCAAGAGGAAAAACCATGAAAAAACTGAACAAAGTGGCAATGCTGTTCGCAACCGCCGCCATGGCTTCGGCTGTATTTGCCGCGCCCTCCAGCGGTACTGCAACCAATGACAACTGGCGCAATAACCATGGCGACCTGCAGTGGAAGAACGGTGACGGCACCCTGTGCTGGCGCGATGCCTTCTGGACCCCGGCGACCGCAGCCAAGGGTTGCGACGGCGCCATCGTTCCCGCACCGGCTCCTGCACCCGCTCCGGCACCTGTCGCCGCTGCGCCTGCTCCCGCCCCTGCTCCGGCCCCTGCACCCGCTCCGGCTCCCGCAGCCACCAAGGTGACCTACGCTGCCGATGCCTTCTTCGACTTCGACAAGGCTGTGGTCAAGCCCGAAGGCAAAGCCAAGCTGGACGATCTGGCCAGCAAGGTCGGCGGCATCAACCTGGAAGTGGTGATTGCCGTGGGTCACACCGACTCGACCGGCCCTGCCGGCTACAACCAGTCCCTGTCGGTTCGCCGTGCTGAAGCCGTCAAGGCCTATCTGGTGAGCAAAGGCATTGAAAGCAACCGCATCTACACCGAAGGCAAGGGCCTGACTCAGCCGGTGGCCGACAACGCCACCCGCGAAGGCCGCGCCAAGAACCGCCGCGTGGAAGTTGAAGTGGTTGGTACCCGTTCGGGCAAGTAAGCTCCGCTTGCGGCGCTCCTGACGCCAAGCCCCATGCGTGAAAGCGCATGGGGCTTTTTCACGTCTTCAAGTCCCCATGCTCCGTTCACTCAGACTGCTGTGTGGCTTCTTCCTGATCGCTTGCGCCTGGCCTGCAAATGCGCAGGCCGGGCTGCCTGAGGCGTCCTGGCGCGCAGTGCGTGCGATGACAGCAGAGGAGCATGTCTGTTTTGCGGGCACCTCGACCGACGCGAGCAAGCCTGTTGTGGTGATGCTGATGTCTCCGCGCATGGTCTACAGCCTGCTGGAATGGGCACGCATGAGGCAGACCGCCGAAGCTCTAGGCTACCGCGTGCTGAGCTGGAAAGACCCCCGGGTCCCCGAAGCCGAATGGCGAGCGGCATTGGGGTCTCCAGCCGCCACGACGACCGATCCGGAAGCACTGCTTGCCATGCCGGCCCAATGCGATTCACTCTGGCGCGGTATGAACCACTCGCCCATGAGCTTTGTGTTGTTGGAGTCGCATCTCCATCCCTGGGCTGTCTGGGGTGTGATGCCCGAAGAGGCCTGGTCTGAAGCGCTCCGGTTCCGGTTGCTCGCGCTGAGGCGTGCGCTGGTTCAGTCCTCCTCCCGATGAGCGCATAAAAGCGTCCCAATGATGTTCAAACCCGCCTACCTGGTCTTTGCTGGCGCAGCCTTTGCGCTGCCGGGTTTTGACGTCCTGTCGCAGCCCGCACAAACTGCGCGAGACGCATCCTGCATCGACGCCGTCAGCTACCTTCCGCTTGATCCAGCACAGGTGGGGCGCGACAGCCAGGGGGTGGCTGCGTTGGGGACCTACGAACGCATCAGCCCAGACGGGCGCTTTGTCTTGCGCTCGTTTTCGGGTGCGCAACTGGGTCAGGTGGCCCTGATCGAACTGCCGGCAAAACCCGACGGCGGTATGACGGTGCGCAAGACCCCGCTCAGCAATGAGGCCTTCCCCGTGCAGGGCAGCTGGCGCTATCTGGTCGATGTGGATGGCAGCCACTACCGTTTCTCGGACATCGTGCACCAGCCGCAGTTGGCGCGGCCCCTGTTCAAAGGGGGCATGAAGGGTTTTTATGCCGCAGCCTCCGAGCTGAACAGTGCCCGGAGCCCCGACCCTACACTGGTCTGGATTCGCTCCATGAGCTGGCCCCAGGGACGCCGTGCAGGGCAGGGCACCGGTCCGCTGCAGGTGCGAACGCTGGGGTTGCGCGATAGCGCCCGAGGGGTCGAGATCGTTCACGATTCTGGCGCCCAGTTCATCTGCCGTTCTCGTGAAGTCACCGATGGCAATGTCTACACCCTGCCCATGCTGTCGGTTGATGGCCTGGCGTTTTCCGCCATTCCGATCAACCCCCGCCAGGGGAAGCCCGGCATGCGTGTCTATGGCCTGGCCCAGGGCGCGCTGGACACGGATCATCCCTGTGATCTGCGGTGGGACCTGCAGGCCACGCCGGGCAAGGCGGTTTTCGGCTTCCCCACCGACCAGCCCGCGATGTTGACCTACACCGACAACGCGTCGGTGTATTTCGTGGACCCGCGACCGGCGCTCAAAGGACAGGTGTTTCGCGTCGAAGATGGACGCACGCAGGTGCTGGCCAGCGCCTTCCCAGGCTTGACGCGCGACGGGCGGATCGTTTTTGGAGCCACCTGGAAGGATTGCCGACCCGATGGCGCGTGCACCGAACAGGCCGGCTACGTGGTCGTCGATCCCTACCAGAACCCCGACTACCGCCAACAGCTGCGGCGCCTGGGCCTGCAAGCGCTAAAAATCTGCATATCGTCCGCTGATGTCCTTCGCGAGCGACAGCGCTTCGCCTCACAGCACGGGCTTGCACCCTGAAGCCGTGTGAAAATCCATCTCATGAACCCCGTCAATGCCGATCCGGCCGAGCTGGCCAAATTTTCCGATCTTGCCCACCGCTGGTGGGATCCCGAGAGCGAGTTCCGACCGCTGCACCAGATCAACCCCTTGCGGCTGGCGTGGATCGACGAACTCGCCAGCCTGTCGGGCAAACAAGTGCTCGACGTGGGTTGCGGCGGCGGCATCCTGTCCGACTCCATGGCCCGCAAAGGCGCCCAGGTCACGGGCATCGACCTTTCCACGAAAGCGCTCCGGGTGGCCCAGCTGCACGCGCTGGAGGCCAGCACGGCCGGCGTCAGCTACCGGGAAGTCAGCGCCGAAGCGCTGGCCGAGGAACAGCCGGCTTCTTTTGATGTGGTGACCTGCATGGAAATGCTGGAACACGTGCCCGATCCGGCTTCGGTGGTGCGTGCTTGCGCCACACTGGTCAAGCCCGGCGGCTGGGTGTTTTTCTCCACCATCAACCGCAACCCAAAGTCGTTTCTGTTTGCCATCGTGGGCGCTGAGTACCTGCTGCAGATGCTGCCCAAGGGCACGCACGAATACGCCAAGATGATCCGCCCCAGCGAACTGGCGGGCTATTGCCGCGCTGCCAACCTCGATCTGGCCCAGACCCGCGGAATGGAATACAACCCACTCACCAAGCGCTACTGGTTGAGCCAGGACACCAGCGTGAACTACCTGCTGGCCACGCGCAAAGCATGAAGCTTCCGTCCTTTGCGGTGAAGGCGGTGTTGTTCGATCTGGACGGCACGCTGGTGGACAGTGCACCCGATTTGGCGCTGGCTGTCGAGCGCATGCGTGCGGCCCGGCAGCTGCCCGCCTTGCCGCTGGAGGGCTACCGGCCCCATGCCAGCTCCGGCGCGCGCGGCATGATCCAGGTGGCTTTCGGGGTTCCTCCTGCCGATCCCGCCTATGAATCCCTCAAGCGGGAGTTTCTGTCGCACTACGAACAGTGCCTGCTGCAGCACACCCGTTGTTTCGACGGCGTTGACGAATTGGTGGACACGCTGGCACAAGGGCAGATGCCCTGGGGCATCGTCACCAACAAGGCCCAGCGCCTCACCGATCCGGTGCTGGCGGGCCTGCCCACTTTGTCGGGAGCGGGCGCAGTTGTGTGTGGAGACACCACGCCGTGGCCCAAGCCCCACCCCGCGCCCCTGCGTGAGGCGGCGCGTCGCCTCGGCGTGAGTCCGGGCGCCTGCATCTACGTGGGGGATGACGAACGTGACATCGTGGCCGGGCGCGAGGCGGGCATGTTCACCGTGGCCGCTCGCTATGGTTACCTGGGCGTTGGCGGTGAAACGGGGCATTGGGGTGCCGATGCGGAAGTTCTTTCTCCATTGCAGGTCTTGAAATTGCTCCAACTGCCTTAAACTTGGTGACTCAGGGGCTGCACTGGTTTCGACGTGGGTTCGGACACGCAGCAGGGCATGTCGAGGTTCTGTCACCTCGTAAAACCGCAGAAAAAAACTAACTGCAAACGACGAACGTTTCGCACTCGCCGCTTAATTGCCGGTGAGCTTTGCAACAGCAGGCCTATGGGCTGGGCAAGGGTTCAGACGGCGCAAGCCGCGAGAGTCCAGGCTGCAAAGATAATTCAATAGGCTGGCTGGGCGTCGGGTAACTTGGCGCACAGCGAGATTCAAGGTTGCTGGCGTTCTGTATAGCGTGCCGCTGCGCGATACAGGAAGCGAGACTCAAATCAGATGGCTACACATGTAGAACTGCGCGAAGAAGGCTTGCGGACGGGGGTTCAATTCCCCCCAGCTCCACCACCTCATCAGAATCAGCCACCTGGCCTTGCGGCCCGGTGGCTTTTTCTTTTTCCGGCGGTACGGATCGTCCGTGCCGAATGAGCCACCATGATGCAGTTGCAGGACATCCTTTTTTCTCAGGGTTTTGGCACCCGCCGCGTTTGTTGCGGCCTGGTGCAACAAGGGTTGGTGCAATTGGGCGAGCAACGGCAGGTCTGCGACGATCCGACCGAAGTCCTGGATGAGCAGGGACTTGTGTTCTGGGTGCAGGGTGAGCGCTGGGAGTACCACGCGCAGGCCTATCTGCTGCTCCACAAGCCGGCGGGAACGGAATGTTCGCAGAAGCCCAGCACCTACCCCAGCATCTACACCCTTTTGCCTGGCCCCCTGCGCACGCGCGGTGGAGGTGCCGCTGCAGGCGTGCAAGCGGTGGGGCGCCTGGATCAGGACACCACCGGCTTGCTGCTGCTGTCGGACGACGGCAAGTTCATTCACCGTCTGACTTCACCGCGGCACCATGTGCCCAAGGTGTACGAGGCGCAACTGAAGCATCCGGTCACCCCGGATCAGGTGGCGCGCTTGCTGGCGGGTGTGGTGCTGGATGACGATCCCCGGCCGGTGAAGGCGGCGGCGTGTCGCGCCGTGGGCGAACACCATTTGCAGCTCACGCTGACCGAGGGCAAATACCACCAGGTCAAGCGCATGGTGGCCGCTGTGGGCAATCGGGTGGAGGGTTTGCACCGGTCGGCGATCGGCGGATTGCAGCTCACCGACGCACTGGCGCCGGGCCAATGGCGCTGGCTCAGTGGCGAAGAGGTCGCTGCCCTGACGCTGAAGGTGCCTGCTTCGAAGCCGGCCTGAGCGAGGCGCTCAGAGCAGTTCACCCTTGCGACTGTCGAGCGGGACGAGGAACGAGTTGTCCTGCCACTGCGATCCGAGGTCGCTGACCCGGGAGTCGTCTGTGGTGCTGCTGGGCCAGGTGGACAGCGGGCTGAAATCGCTCTGGCGGTTGCTGCGCTGGCGGGTCAGCGCAGAACGCAGGTTGTTTTGCGCGGCGATCATGGCGCGCTCTTCCTGCTCACGTTCGCGCATGGACTGGGCGGTGGGCGTTTCGCCCAAAAATTCGGCCCGGATCTCTGAAACCGTGGGCAAGGCGCTGGAGCGAACCACCCAGTAAGGCAGGCCACACTGGGTGAGCAGCGAGTGCTTGAGCAGGCGCGTGCTGCGCGGCAGGGCGTTGCGGCCTGGCACATCCAGGCACCCCACCACACGTCCATCGGACTTGCAGACGGTGAACGTGCAATACACGCCGCCGAGCAGCTTGTACCAGTCCATGCCTTTCTCCTTGTCCCGCGGCAGGGTGAAGCGCGTGACCGGCAACTTGATCATGATGTGGTGGTCGTAAAACGCACGAGCCAGCCAATGCCAGACGCGTGCCTCTTCGCTGTTGGCGATGGCTCGGGCGCTCAAGGGCCAGTGCTTGGGGATGCGCCGACGCGCCTTGGCCTGCCTGGCTTCCCAATAGCGGTGCAGCACGGCGCCCAGTACCAGCAGAGCGGGCACCAGCACGGCCAGCAGCCATGGGTTGTTCCAGGAAGTCATGGTGAAGAAGGGCTCGAATCAGAAACGTTGGAATGGTGTGTCAAATGTATATTTTCGATACAGAGAGAGCCACTTTTGTGGTGATATCACACGGGTTTACCGTGAATTCCTTGCGTTTTGCTGGGGCCTTGTGGGGGACCTGCAGGTTGAATCGTGGTTCGAAACGTTGATGGGGGCGTCACTTGGGCGTCCATCTGGCGCTCCTGGGCTTCGCTCACGACCCCGCCGCGCTGGGCTCGCCGGTGACAGGTGACTGGGTGTTGCCTTGACGGATGGCCAGGGCGGTCCCGAACCAGGCGCCATTGAGCAGTCGCAGTGCCTGCCAGAAATTGTGCCTGTGGCGGTGGTCCGCGTACATCCCCCGGAAGGGTGATTCAGGGCCAGGGAGCGAGAAAGCGCACGGCGGCGCTGTTCATGGGATGGCGGCGTGGATCCATGGATGGCCAGGTCCAGCAAGGGCCTGGCGGGTTGAAAGCCTGTATTCTTGTCGCGATGAAACCCATGCTCGATGCGTTCTGGCGCGCTGCGGTGTACTGCATGCATCCGCGGGTGATCGCCTTGTCGTTTCTGCCGTTGATCCTGATGGTGGCACTGTCGTTTGGCCTGGGGTTTTTTTTCTGGGAATCCGCGGTTGCCTCCGTGACGGCCTGGCTGGAGGCATCTGAATTTGTTCAGAGCGCCTTGGGCTGGCTGGAGCGCGTGGGCATGGGCGCGTTGCGGGCGGCTTTTGGGCCGTTGCTGTTGCTCGTGTTGGCCATTCCCGCGATCGTGGTGCTGTGCCTGCTGCTGGTGGCCTTGTTGATGACGCCCGCCATGGTCGATCTGGTGGGCAAGCGCCGCTTTCCCGCCATGGAGCGCAAACAGGGCGGCTCGCTGATCGTGAGCGTGCTCTGGTCGCTGGGCTCCACACTGCTGGCGCTGGTCGCGCTGGTGGTGTCGATGCCGCTATGGCTGGTGCCGCCGCTGGTGTTGATCCTGCCGCCACTGATCTGGGGCTGGCTCACCTACCGGGTGTTTGCCTTTGATGCGCTGGCGGTGCATGCCAGCGCCCCCGAACGCAAGGCGCTGATCCGGGAGCACCGGGGGACCTTGCTGTTGATGGGCATCCTCAGCGGCTATCTGGGCGCCGCCCCCAGCCTGATCTGGGCCTCGGGTGCCATGCTGATCGCCCTGGCTCCGCTGCTGATTCCGGTCGCGATCTGGATCTACACGCTGGTTTTCGCCTTTGCCTCGCTCTGGTTTGCCCATTTCGCCCTGGCGGCGCTGGAGCGCCTGCGCGCTGCGTCGGCGGTCGAGGTGCTCGATGCGCTGCCTCGGGACGGCCTGGAACGGATCGAACCGCTGCCGGATGCACCCGACTCGCCGCCTTTTTTGCCGCCACCCACCTCACCTGGAAGTTGAATCCCTTCATGTCTTCGAGCGAACCCGCAGCGCCATCTTTTGGCCTGATCATCATTGGCGACGAAATCCTCTCGGGCAAGCGGGCCGACAAACACCTGCCCAAGGTGATCGAGCTGTTGCAGGCTCGGGGCCTTTCTCTGACCTGGGCGCGCTGTCTGGGGGACGAGCGGTCCCGCATCACCGCGGCCCTGCGCGAAGCTTTTGCCTCATCCGATGTGGTTTTTTCCTGTGGCGGTATCGGCGCAACGCCCGACGACCACACGCGCCAGTGCGCGGCCGCGGCGCTGGGGTGCGATCTGGCCCTGCATCCGCAGGCCCGGGCGCTCATCGAGCAGCGCATGCGCGATCTTGCGCAGGAGCGCGGCGATGTGTATGACCCGGAACGCCCCGATAACGTGCACCGCTTCAACATGGGCGTCTTCCCGGTGGGTGCCCGCATCATCGACAACCCGTACAACCGGATTCCGGGTTTTTCCTGTGATGGTCCGGGTGGGGGCACCGTGCACTTTGTGCCCGGCTTTCCGGTGATGGCCTGGCCCATGATCGAAGCGGTGCTCGACCAGAACTACGCCCATCTGCACCGTACGGGGCGCTGGCAGGAGCGTTCGGTGGTTGTCATGGGTGCCATGGAAGCCACGCTCACGCCGCTGATGGAGCAGATCGAGCGGCAGCACCCCGTCAAGGTGTTCAGTCTGCCCAGCGTGGACCACCCGGTTTTCGGTCGCCATATCGAACTCGGGGTGAAAGGGGAGCCCGCGGCGGTGTTCACGGCATTCAACGACTTGCTGACCGGTCTGCGCACCCACGATGCCCAATTGGGCCCCGAGATGGTGCGTTAAAAGATTGCACGACTTTGGTGCATTGTTTTTTGTGCACTTGTTTGGTGCTTTCTGTCGGGGTTCTTGGTGCCCGCTTTAAATCAGGGTGCGGGTGGTCGCTGACAGGCCGTCCGGGCCATGGTGGTTCGGGTCGCCTGCGCCATAATGGCCGGCCGCGTGCGAACCAGGTTTGTGGGCCCGCCAGTCGGGGGCGATAAATGGCACAAAAACTGCTTCACACCAGCGTCGTATCTATTTCCACCTACCAAGTAACAGGAGTATTTGATGGCCAAGACCGTCGCAGACGTGATGCAAATGGTGAAAGACAATGAGGTCAAATTCGTTGACTTCCGTTTCACCGACACCCGCGGTGCGCAGCAGCACACCACCGTGCCCGTCTCGCATTTCGACGAGGACAAATTCATTTCGGGCCACGCGTTTGACGGTTCGTCCATCGCTGGCTGGAAGGGCATCGAAGCCTCGGACATGCAACTGGTTCCCGATCCGAACACGGCCAACATCGACCCGTTCTACGAAGAAACGACGCTGATCCTGACCTGCGACGTGATCGAGCCCGCCGACGGCAAGGCCTACGACCGCGATCCCCGTTCCATCGCCAAGCGCGCCGAGGCTTACCTCAAGTCCACCGGCCTGGGCGACACCGCCTTCTTCGGACCGGAGCCCGAGTTCTTCCTGTTCGACGGCGTGCGCTGGAGCACCGCTCCGGGCCACACCTTCTACGAAATCGAAGAGTACGAAGCCCCGTGGAACAAGGGTGCCAAGCTCGAAGGCGGCAACCGCGGCCACCGTCCCACCGTCAAGGGCGGCTACTTTCCCGTGCCCCCGGTCGACAGCACGCAGGACATGCGCGCCGAGATGGCCCTGATCCTCGAATCGCTGGGCATTCCGGTCGAAGTGTTCCACCACGAAGTGGCGGGCGCCGGCCAGAACGAAATCGGCACCCGCTTCAGCACCCTGGTGCAGCGCGCCGACTGGACCATCCTGCAAAAGTACGTGGTGCACAACGTCGCCAACGCCTACGGCAAGACCGCGACCTTCATGCCCAAGCCCTACGCCGGTGACAACGGTTCCGGCATGCATGTGCACCAGTCGGTCTGGAAAGATGGCAAGAACCTGTTCGCTGGTGACGGCTATGCCGGCCTGAGCGAATTCGCGCTGTACTACATCGGCGGCATCATCAAGCACGCCCGTGCCCTGAACGCCATCACCAACCCCGGTACCAACAGCTACCGCCGTCTGGTGCCGCACTTCGAAGCGCCGGTGAAGCTGGCCTACTCGGCCAAGAACCGCTCGGCCTCGATCCGCATCCCTTACGTTGCGAATCCCAAGGGTCGTCGCGTGGAAGCACGCTTCCCCGATCCACTGATGAACCCCTACCTGGGCTTCTCGGCCCTGCTGATGGCCGGTCTGGACGGCGTGGAAAACAAGATCCATCCGGGCGAAGCCGCCACCAAGGATCTCTACCACCTGCCGCCGGAAGAAGACAAGTTGGTGCCGACCGTCTGCCACAGCCTCGACATGGCGCTGGAGTATCTGGACAAGGACCGCGCCTTCCTGACCAAGGGTGGTGTGTTCACCGACTCCATGCTCGACGCCTACATCGAGCTGAAGACGGCCGAAGTCAACCGCGGCCGCATCGAAGTGGCGCCGGTCGAATACGACATGTACTACAGCCTGTGATCCTTGTCCCGGCTTGACCGGACGGGTTTTCAGCGGTCCACGGATCATGTGGATGCCAAAAAAAAGGGACGGCCAAAGCCGTCCCTTTTTGCATGGAGTGCGGCAATTTCGCCACCCCGTCACCGCGTATGGGCACTTTCGTGGGCAATCTGGGTCATACTAAAAAGTGCACTGACCAGAGTCCCCCGAGACGGAGAAGCCGATTTGTCGACCTTGAATCCCACCCACATGATTCGCGGGCTCGTTGCCTGTCTGGCCGGGCTGTGCCTGGTTCCAGCGCAGGCGCAGGAGCGCATCTACCGCTGTGGCAACGAGTACACCAACAACGCTGAAGTCGCCAAGAGCCGGGGCTGCAAGCTCATGGAAGGTGGCAACATCACCGTCATCCAGGGGCCCGCGCCACAGCGCACGGTCGCACCCAGTGCGCCGCGGTCCAGCAGCACACCGGCGCGCAACGGCAACACCCGCACCGATTCGGCCGAGCAACGCGCCCGCGACAGTGACGCGCGCGCCATTCTGGAAACCGAACTCCGCCGGGCCGAAGAGCGTCTGGCCGAAGCCAAAAAAGCCTATGCCGATGGCGAGCCGGAAAAACAAGGTATCGAATCGCGCAACTACCAGCGCTATCTGGACCGCGTTGCCGAGCTCAAAGCCGCACTGGCGCGTGCCGAGAGCGACGTGACCAGCATCCGCAATGAGCTCAACCGGCACAGTGGTGCCGGGACACCGGCCGGTAATGCCGCAAAATAGGTGGCTTGAAAAAGCCCACCACACTCCCCCTCTCGACCCGCTACGAAGCGGCCCCACCTGCAGAGCACAATGCGGTCCGTGCGTCCCCACCCACGAGCCGGTTCCAGTCGCTTGACCTGCTGGCCACGCTCGTGGCCGTCGTCGCGGCTGATGGCGCCGTGCTGTATGCGAACACCGCACTCGAAGATGCGCTGGGCATGTCCCGGCGCAGCATCACCGGTTCGCGCTTGCAGGACTGTTTCACCGAGCCTACGCTGCTGCAAAGCGCCTTGAGCGGCGCCCGCGGCAACGAGTTTGCGGCATTGCGCTACGACACCTGGCTCAAGCGCGCCACCCACGAACCGTTGCCGGTGCACGTGGTGGTGGCGCAGACCGAGGTGCCGGGCGAGGTGATCGTCGAACTGTTGCCGCTGGAGCTGCAAACCCGCCAGGAGCGCGAGGAGCGCCTGATCGACCAGGCCCAGGCCAACAAGGAACTGATCCGCAACCTGGCGCACGAGATCAAGAATCCGCTGGGCGGCATCCGGGGCGCCGCGCAGTTGCTCCAGATGGAGCTCGAATCCAAAGAGCTGATCGAATACACGCAGGTCATCATCCACGAGGCCGACCGCCTGCAGTCGCTGGTGGACCGTCTGCTCGCGCCGCACCGCCGGCCGCACGTGGTGGGCGACGTGAACATCCACGAAGTCTGCGAGCGCGTGCGTTCACTCATCGTGGCGGAGTTTCCCAGAGGGCTGAAGGTGGTGCGTGACTACGATACCTCCATCCCCGAGTTTCGCGGTGATCGCGAGCAGCTCATCCAGGCGGTGCTCAACATCGCGCACAACGCGGCGCAGGCGCTGGGCGAGCGCATTGCGGCCGGTGATGGACAGATCATTCTGAGGACGCGTGTGGGCCGGCAAGTGACCTTCGGCAAGCAGCGCTATCGGCTGGCACTGGAATTGCATGTCATCGACAACGGGCCTGGCGTTCCAGACTCGATCAAGGACCGCATTTTTTTCCCGCTGGTGTCGGGACGCGATGGTGGTTCGGGTCTCGGACTCACGCTGGCTCAAACTTTTGTCCAGCAGCACCATGGCCTGATCGAGTGTGAGAGCGTGCCGGGTCACACGGATTTCAAATTGCTGATTCCGTTGCCGTGAAACCGAAACAACAACGCCTCGCCTGACGAAGGGAACACGAACACATGAAGCCGATCTGGATAGTGGATGACGATCAATCAATCCGCTTCGTGTTGGAGAAGGCGTTGCTGCGCGAGAACCTGCCCACGCGCAGTTTCACCAACCCGCAGGAGGTGCTCAAGGCCCTGGCCGAGACCCCCGAGAGCGAAGGCCCCCAGATCCTCGTGAGCGACATCCGCATGCCCGGTGGCTCGGGTCTGGATCTGCTGGAAAAGGTCAAGGAAAAACTGCCCGGCCTGCCCGTCATCATCATGACCGCGTTCTCCGATCTGGACAGCGCGGTTTCGGCCTTCCAGGGGGGGGCGTTCGAATACCTGCCCAAGCCGTTCGACCTGCCCAAGGCGGTGGAGCTGATCCGTCGCGCGGTGGAAGAGAGCCAGCGCGAGGAAGTGGCCGAAGAACGCATGACAGCCGCGCCCGAGATGCTGGGCCAGGCGCCCGCCATGCAGGACGTGTTCCGGGCCATCGGGCGCCTGAGCCAGAGCCAGGTGACGGTGCTGATCACCGGCGAGTCGGGCTCGGGCAAGGAACTGGTGGCGCGCGCGCTGCACAAACATTCGCCGCGTTCGGGGGGGCCCTTTGTAGCGATCAACACTGCGGCAATCCCGAAAGACCTGCTGGAGTCCGAACTTTTCGGCCACGAGCGCGGGGCCTTCACCGGTGCGCAGACCATGCGCCGCGGCCGCTTCGAGCAGGCCGATGGCGGCACGCTCTTTCTCGACGAAATCGGCGACATGCCTTTTGACCTGCAGACGCGTTTGCTGCGGGTGCTCTCCGACGGCCATTTCTACCGCGTCGGCGGCCACAGCGCGGTGCGTGCCAATGTGCGCGTGATCGCCGCGACGCACCAGAACCTGGAGCAACGTGTCAAGGAGGGCGTGTTCCGCGAGGACTTGTTTCACCGCCTCAACGTGATCCGCCTGCGCCTGCCCGCGTTGCGCGAGCGGCGTGAAGACGTGCCCATGCTCACGCGCTTCTTCCTGCAGCAAAGTGCCAAGCAGCTGGGCGTGGAACCGAAGCGCATCTCCGAGGCGGCACTCAAGCTGCTCGGCACTTTTGATTTCCCGGGCAACGTGCGCCAGCTGGAGAACGTGTGCCATTGGCTGACGGTCATGGCGCCCTCGCAGGTGGTCGACCTCAAGGATCTGCCCCCCGAAGTGCTGGCCATGGCTGGCGCGGCCCCTGCGGACAGCCCTCCGGCTGCGATCGCTGCAGCGCCCGAATTGGTCGGGTCGGCGTGGACGCCACCGCCGCAGCCGGTACCGGTGTCAGCCGTGCCCATGGTCACCCCTGCGCCCGCGATGGCGGCAGCCTCGCCCGTGGTGGTGGCGCCCGTTGAGGGTGGCGTGACTGCGTGGGAGGCGGGTCTGCAGGCAGAGGCGCAGACTTTGCTGGAAGCGGGGCGCACCGATGTGTGGGATGTGCTCACGCACCGCTTTGAAACCTGTCTGATCCAGACGGCGCTGGCGAACACCCGCGGGCGCCGCATCGAAGCGGCCCAGAAGCTGGGCATCGGGCGCAACACGATCACCCGCAAGATTCAGGAACTCAATCTAGAGTGAGCACCACCGGTGCGTGGTCACTGGGGCGCTCGTTCTTGCGCGGCAGCTTGTCCACCTCACAGGCGGTGGCGCGGGCCTTCAGCGCTTCGCTGATCAAGATGTGGTCAATCCGCAGGCCGCGGTTGCGGCGGAAGGCGAAATCGCGGTAGTCCCACCAGCTGTAGTTTTTTTCGGGCTGCGGAAACAGGCGAACCGAGTCCGTCAGACCGAGACCGATCAGCGCCTGCAGGTGGTTGCGTTCTTCGGTTGTGCAGTGGATGGTCTCGCGCAGGCCCACCGGGTCCCACACATCGGCGTCGTCAAAGGTGATGTTGTAGTCGCCCATCAACACCAGTTGCGCATGCGCCACCAGTTCGGCGCGCAGCCACTCGCGCAGGGCGTCGAGCCAGCGCATCTTGTAGGCGAACTTGTCGCTGCCGGGTTCCTGGCCGTTGGGGAAATACGCGCAGATCACCCGCACGCCGTCAAACGTGCCACACAACACGCGCGATTGTTCGTCGGCAAACCCGGGGATGTTGCGGACCACGTCCTCGGCGGGTGACTTGCTCAGCAGCGCCACGCCGTTGTAGGTCTTCTGACCGAACCACTGGGCTTGGTAGCCGATGTCGGTGAACGCCTGCAGCGGGAACTTGTCGTCGCTGAGTTTGAGTTCCTGCAAGGCCAGCACGTCCACCGGGTGGGCCGTCAGCCAGTCCAGCACCTGGGGCAGGCGCACGTTGAGGGAGTTGACGTTCCAGGTGGCTAGTTGCATGGGGGCGGGCGGGTGGAGAGGAAGGAGCCGCCATTCTAGGTTTTGCCGCTTCTGGCGGCGGGTCCTTGCCACGGTTAAGGGCCATTTAATGTAGCCCGTCGACCATGCCCCCGAAGTCACCCGGTTCATCTGGAAACCGGGGCTGACACAAGGAGCTTGGATGTTGATGGCCCTGTCCTCTTTTCCGGATGATCGCCTGCCGACCCTGGTCGCGCCAGCGCCCGTACCCCGCCTGACCGTGCACACCGTGGACGATCCGCGGCGTGGCGAAGTCGAAGCCTTCATTGGTCGCGTGTACGCACGCCGGTTTGGCGCCCGGGTGACGGGTTTTGCGCCCACGCTGGTGTGCCTGCGCGATCCGCTGAGCCAGCAGATCGTTGCCGCGGCCGGCTACCGGCGGGCGCACCAGGGCACGCTGTTCCTGCAGCGTTACCTCGACGCGCCGATCGGGCAGTTGCTGGCCGCGCACCAGAATGGCGCAGCTGTGGCGCCGGAAGGCATTTTTGAAGTGGGCCACCTGGCCGCTGAGCGGCCGGGTGAAGGCCGTCGCCTCATCTTTCTGATGGCGCACCACCTCGCGGTGGAAGGGGCTTCGTGGGTGGTCAGCACGCTGACCGAAGAACTGCGCCACCTGTTCGTTCGCCTGGGTGTCACACCGCTGGCGCTGGGGCGCGCCGACGCGCAGGCCCTGGGTAATGCGGCTTCCGAGTGGGGCAGCTACTACGAGCACCACCCGGTGGTCCTGGCCGGCCAGGTGCAGCAGGCCTTGCGTCTGCTGGAGCGCCGCCAGCGCAGCGCGGGAGCCGCTTCTTGAACACCGACGCAACCACCATCGCGCTGAACGACGGTCAGCGCGGCATCACGTACGCGGCCATGCACGAGGCCGCTCAAACCTTGGCCGATGTGTTGCGGGCCCAGAGCACGCGCGTGCTGGCCACGCTGATGGACAACTCGCCCGCCTGGGTGATCGCCGATCTGGCGGCCGGGCAGGCTGGCGTGGTGCACGTGCCGCTGCCCGCGTTTTTCACGCCCGCGCAGATCGGTCATGCGCTGATGGCCGCGGGCGTGGACAGCCTGCTGACCACCGAAGCCGTGGCCAAACAGTGGGCGCATGCGCCGCGCCAGGACTGCACCGTGGCCGGTCAGGCCCTGCAATGCCTGCGTCTGCCCGCGCTGCAACAGACCTTTCCGGCCGGTACGGCCAAGATCACCTTCACTTCAGGCACCACCGGCCAGCCCAAAGGGGTCTGCCTGACCGCGCAGGGCATGCGGCAGGTGGCCGATGGCCTGGTGCTGGCGCTGGAGCCGCTGGGCATCCGCCGCCACCTGTGTGCGTTACCGTTTGCCGTGCTGCTGGAAAACATCGCGGGTGTGATGGCGCCCCTGGCGCGCGGTGCCGAAATCATCGTGTTGCCCCTGGGCGATCTGGGTCTCACCGGTTCGTCCAGCTTCGATCCGGCCCGCTTCCACGCAGCCGTGCAACAGCACCAGCCGAACAGCCTGATCCTCTTGCCGCAGATGCTGCGGGCCTGGGTCGGCTGGCTCTCCCGCCAGGGGCAGCGAGCGCCGGCCTCGCTGCGCATGGTCGCTGTGGGCGGTGCGGCCGTCGGGGCGCCGCTGATCGAGGCCGCGCACCGGCTGGGCATTCCGGCCTATGAGGGCTATGGACTGTCGGAAGGGGCTTCGGTGCAGACGCTGAACCTGCCCGGTGCCGACCGCCCCGGCAGCGCCGGCAAGCCGCTGCCGCACGCCAGCGTGCGGGTCACCCGCGATGGTGAACTGGAAGTGAGCGGCAGCCTGTTTGCGGGCTACCTGGGTGACCCGAAGGCGCCACCGGACTGGTGGCCCACCGGCGATCTCGGGCACATCGACGCCGACGGTTTTGTCCAGGTGCGTGGGCGCCGCAAGAACGTACTGATCACCGCCTTTGGCCGCAACGTGTCGCCCGAGTGGGTGGAGACCGCATTGCGCGGCGAAAATGCCATCGGCCAGGCCGTGGTGCTGGGGGACGGCCAGGCCGCGCTCAGCGCGGTGCTCTGGCCGACGAACCCGGCCATCGCTGACTCGGAACTGCACGCTGCCGTGCACGTGGCCAACGCCAGCTTGCCCGACTACGCCCGGATCCGCCACTGGGTCCGCGCCGCCGCTGCTTTTTCGGCCGACACCGGCATGGCCACGGCCAACGGACGGCCCCAGCGCGACGCCATTCTGGCCCGCCATGCCGAAGCGCTCGGCCTGCTGGCCGACGCCGCCCTCTGAACCGATCTCCCCTCTCCGAAAGACCAACATGCCATTTCACGCCGAGTTGCTGAAAGAAACCGAACAGGCCCGCATGGGGCTGCTGTCCGCTCCCATCATCCAGGGCTGCCTGCAGGGCGTGGTGTCCCTGCCGAGCTATGTGGCCTTCCTGACCGAGGCCTACCACCACGTCAAGCACACCGTGCCCCTGCTGCAGGCCTGCAAGGCCGCGCTGCCGGCGCACCACGCCTGGCTCAACGACGCGATGGACGAATACGTCGAAGAAGAACGCGGCCACGAGGAATGGATCCTCGACGACATCCGCGCCTGCGGTGCCGACGCCGAGGCGGTGCGCAACGGTCAGCCAAGCCACGCCACCGAAGTGATGGTGGCCTATGCCTACGACACCATCGCCCGGCGCAATCCGCTGGGCTTCTTCGGCATGGTGCATGTGCTTGAAGGCACCAGCGTGTCGCTGGCCTTGCTGGCGGCCGACAGCATCCAGCAGCCGCTCGGTCTGCCGGATGCGGCCTTCAGCTACCTGCGCTCGCACGGCACGCTGGACCAGGAACACACCGCCCATTTCGCGCTGCTGATGGACCAGATCGAGGACCCGCAGGACCAGCGCGACATCGTGCACGGCGCCCGCGCTTTCTTCCGGCTCTATGGCGACGTGTTCCGCAACTTGCCGCTGCCTGTGGTCCAGGCGCAGGCCAACAACAAGCAAGAGGCCCTGGCATGAAGGCATCCAGTGCGCGCGTGGTGCTCACGGGCGCCAGCGGTGGCATCGGTCAGCCCGTGGCGCAGGCACTGCTGAAGGCGGGTGCTGCCGTGATGCTGGTCGGCCGATCGGCGGCGGGCCTGGCGGCCCAGGCCAGCGAGCTGTCCCAGCTGACCGGTGTGAAGTCGCCCCGCATCGACTTCCGGGTGGCCGATCTGTCGCGCCCGGAGGACCTGGCGAGCCTGTCGGTGCTGGCATCCGCCTGGGGCTGCAACGTGCTGGTGCACAACGCCGGTCTCGCGTCGTTCGGTCGTCTGCAGTCGCTCGATGCCCGCGACATCCAGGCCGTGGTGCAGACCAACCTGATCGCGCCGATGCTGCTGACGCAGGCGCTGCTGCCGCACCTGCTGGCCCAGCCAACGGCCCAGGTGATCTGCGTCGGTTCGGTGCTCGGACGCCTGGGTCTGCCCGGCTTCAGTGCCTACAGCGCGAGCAAGTTCGGTCTGCGCGGTTTCGCCGAAGCCTTGCGCCGCGAGCTGCAGGAGACGCCGGTGAAGGTGCAGTACCTCGGCCCGCGCAGCACGCGCACCGATTTCAACAACGAGGCGGTGGCGGCCTACAACCAGGCCACCGGCACCGCGATGGACAGCCCGCAGACCGTGGCGGTCGAGCTGCTGGCGCTGCTGGAGAGCGAAGCGGCCGAGCGCTTCGTGGGTTTTCCCGAGTCGCTGGCCGTGCGCCTCAACGGGCTCGCGCCCACCTGGCTCGATGCGGGCTTCAAGCGCAACAGCCGCGCGTTGCCCGCAGCCGCCACCACCGATCACCCTCCGGTGATCACTCCGCTGAGCTCCCCCATTTGAAGTGAAGGATCCGAAGATGTTTGATACCACCCAACCAACTCTCCAGGTCGGCGCGCTGCGCCGCCGTTTCCTGGGCGCCACGCTGTCGGCCCTGGCCTTGCTGGCGGTGCCGCTGGCGGCCAGCGCCACCACCGTGGAAGAGTCGGTGCGCGAGCTCCAGCAAGCCTGGGAACAGGTCAATTACAAGACGCCGGCCAAGGAGCGCGAGAAGCGTTTTGAAGCCCTGGCGACCCGGGCGCACCAGGTGAGCGAGAGCTTCGCCGGACGTGCCGAACCCCTGGTCTGGGAAGGCATCATCCTGAGTTCCTGGGCGGGTGAAAAAGGCGGCCTCGGCGCGCTGCCGCTCGTGAAGCAGGCCAAGGGTCTGTACGAGTCGGCGATCCAGATCGACGGCAGCGCTCTGGACGGTTCGGCCTACAACAGCCTGGGCGTGCTGTATTACAAGGTTCCGGGCTGGCCGCTGGGTTTTGGTGACAAGGCCAAGGCGCGCGAGCTGCTGCAGAAGGCGCTGACGATCAACCCCAAGGGCATCGATCCCAATTACTTCTACGCCGATTTCCTGGTGCAGACCGACGAGCCGCAGAAGGCCGTGCCCTACCTTGAAAAGGCGTTGCAGGCGCCGGCTCGCGCCGGTCGCCAGATCGCCGACGAAGGCCGCCGCGCCGAGGTCAGCGCGCTGCTGGCCAAGGTCAAGGGCCAGTGATCTTCCAGGACCTGCGGCCCTTCGAAGTCGCAGGTCAGAGGGCTGCGGCGCGCTGGTAGGTCACGAAGCTGAAGGGCAGACCGCTCGCGGCCACCTGGTCTTCGCGCTCGACGGCGGTCCACCCGGGGCCGAGTTCGGGCGCCAACGCGTCGCCTTCGAAGTCCTGCGCGATCTCGGTCACGACCACGCTGGTGGCCAGGGGCAGCGCCTGCGCATAGACCTGCGCGCCCCCGATCACCCAGGCGTCGCTGCCGGGCGGGCAGTGGTCGCGTGCGGCTTCCAGCGAGTGGGCGACGGCCGCGCCTTCGGCCGTCCAGCCCGTGTCGCGCGTGACCACGATGTTCAGGCGCCCGGGCAGCGGCCGGAACTTCGGCGGCAGCGAATCCCAGGTCTTGCGCCCCATGATCACCGGGCAACCCTGTGTGGTGCGTTTGAAGTGCGCCATGTCTTCGGGCAGGTGCCAGGGCAGGGCGTTGTCCTTGCCGATCACACCGTTGGCGGCGCGGGCGTAGATGAGGTGCAAACGGGCGGGCGTTGAGGCGGTGGTGTCAGGCATCCGTCGATTGTGCCGCGACGGGCCGCCGTCGCAACGCGCCCGGCGGCAACAGCACGCTGGCGATCGCCAGCATCACGAAGCCCATGGCCAGCCAGTCCTGCCAGTGCGGCACCTCGCCGATGATGAAGGTGGCGCTCAGCGTGCCCACCAGCGGGATGGCCATCACGCTCATGGCGCTGGTGGCGGGCGGCAGGTTCCGCGCCATGCCGAACCAGATCAGCTGCGCGAAGCCGTAGTTGATCAGCACGCCGTAGGCCAGGCTGACCCACGTCATGGTCGAGAACGTGGCCGGCTGGGGCAGTGGTTCCAGCGACAGCGCCAGCACCCAGACCACGGCGCTGCCGAGCAGCAGCATCCAGACCGTGACCACGAGGGGCGAGAGCGTGAGGTGCGCGCGGCGGAACATCAGCGTGCCCAGCGCCCACGAGGCGGCGGCGCCCAGCATCCAGGCCACGCCCACCGGGCGACCAGAAAGGCGTTGCAGTTCGTTCCACAGCAGCAGGGCGATGGCGATGCTGACACACAGCACCGCCAGCCGCACGCGCGGCGTGATGCGTTCACCGAAGAAGGCCGCGCCGATCAGCACGGTGAAGATCGGCATGGTGAAACCGAGGATGGCCGCACGCCCGGAGGCCAGTTCCTGCACACCGAAGATCGACAGCGTGTGCCAGCCCAGCACGTTGGGCAGGCCGAGCCAGACGATGGCCCACCATTCGCGTCCGGCCGGGCGCATGCGCTCGCCCTTGGCCGCCACATAGACGAACAGCCAGGCCGCGCCGAGCAGCATGGTGCTGGCGCGGAAATACAGCGGCGAGAGCTGCTGCAGCGAGAGCTTCATCATGGGCCAGTTGACGCCCCACATGAGCGTGAGGGCCAGCAACGCCCAGAGCTGGCGGCGGGAGATCACGGGGCCGAGCCGGCGCCGGGCCGCCCCAAGCCGGCGAGCGCCCCCTCGGGGGGCAGCGCCCACACGAAGTGGGAAAGCGTGGGGGTCATTCCTAAACTGCCACCGGGGCTTTGATCGCCGGGTGGCACTCGTATCCGACCACCTCGAAGTCTTCGTACTGGTAGTCGAAGATGGAATCGGGTCGGCGCTTGATGTTGAGCGTCGGGTAGGCGAAGGGCTGGCGGCTCAGCTGCAGTTCCACCTGTTCGCGGTGGTTGTCGTAGATGTGGCAGTCGCCGCCGGTCCAGATGAAGTCGCCCACGTCCAGGTCGCACTGCTGCGCCACCATGTGGGTGAGCAGGGCGTAGCTCGCGATGTTGAAGGGCACGCCGAGGAAGATGTCGGCGCTGCGCTGGTAGAGCTGGCAGCTGAGTTTGCCGCGCCCACCGGGTTCGGTGGCGGGGGCCACGTAGAACTGGAAGAACGCGTGACACGGCATGAGCGCCATCTTGTTCAGTTCGGCCACGTTCCAGGCGCTGACGATGATGCGGCGCGAATCGGGGTTGGTCCTGAGCGTCTGCATCACGTCGGCGATCTGGTCGATGTGTCCGCCGTCGGGCGTGGGCCAGCTGCGCCACTGCACGCCGTAGACCGGGCCGAGGTCGCCGTCGGCGCGCGCCCATTCGTCCCAGATGGTGCAGCCGCGTTCCTGCAGCCATTTCACGTTGCTGTCACCGCGCAGGAACCACAGCAGCTCGACGATGATGGCCTTGAGGAACACCTTCTTGGTGGTCACCAGCGGGAAGCCTTCGTTGAGGTCGAAGCGCATCTGGTGGCCAAACACGCTTTGGGTGCCGGTGCCGGTGCGGTCGCCTTTGTTCACGCCCTGGGTGAACACATGGCGCATGAAATCTTCGTATTGCGAGCGCACAGGGCGCTGGGGGCTATGGTCGGTCATGGGACAGTTTCAGAGGCCAACGGGCAGGCGAAACCACGATTGTGCCCGCTCTGGATCACCCCTGCGCCGCGGTGGACCGCCACGCCCCGGCGGGCTACGATGCGGCCTCGTCGCACCCGCCAACCGGAGACTCCGCCATGCCCTCACTGACCCTTTACACCAACCCCCAGTCCCGCGGCCGCATCGCGCACTGGATGATGGAAGAACTGGCTGAGCCCTACGAAACCGTCTGGCTCGACTACGGCACCACCATGAAGGCGCCCGATTACCTGGCGGTCAACCCCATGGGCAAGGTGCCGGCGCTGCGCCATGGCGACGCGGTGGTGACCGAGGCTGCTGCCATCTGCGCCTACCTGGGCGACCGGTTCCCGGAAAAAGGCCTGATCCCGCCGCCCGGTTCGCCGGCCCGGGCCGACTACTACCGCTGGCTGTTCTTCGCCGCCGGGCCGCTGGAGCAGGCCGCGGTGGCGCGCTCGCTCGGCTGGGAAGTGCCCGAAGGCCGCAGCGCCATGGTCGGCTTCGGTTGTTACGCCGACACGATGAACGCGCTGGAGCTCGGGCTTTCGAAGGGGCCGTATGTGTGCGGTGAACAGTTCACCGCAGCCGATGTCTACGTGGGGTCGAGCCTGGTGTGGGGCCTGATGTTCGGCACCATCGAGAAGCGGCCGGTGTTCGAGGCCTATGCCGCGCGGGTGCAGGCGCGGCCCGCTTCACAGCGTGCGTTCGAGCTCAACGAAGCGCGTCTCAAGGCAGCCTGAGACTGCGGCGTTTCAGGTCAGCCGGTCGAGTGCGCGGGTTGCCCAAAGCAGGGCGATCAGCAGCAGCATCACCATCGGCATCACCGCGCCGAGCCCGACCCAAGTGGCCAGCAGGCCAAACGCAGCCGGGATGACCGAGCCGCCCGCATAGGCGGCCATCATCTGCCGGCCGATCACGGTGCGCGCCACGTCGGCCGGAAAGCGCCGCGCGGCTTCGTGCATCAGCGAGGGAAACACCGGCGCGCAGCCCAGACCCATCAGCACCAGGCCGGCCAGTGACAGCAGCGCCGGCAGGCCGGGCAGGGCGAACAAGGCAGCGCCCGCCAATGCCAGTATGACCCCCAGGCGCACCAGCCGCCGGTTGCCCAGGCGGTCTGACACCAGGCCGACGGCGAAACGCCCGAGGGTGATGGAGCCGAAATACACCGACACCCAGAAACCCGCCTGGGCCAGGCCGATGCCCCGGTTGTTGACGAGGATGCTGGCGGCCCACAGGCCGGTGCCCATCTCGGCGGCGACGTAGAACAGGAAACACAGCGGCGCCAGCCACAGGGCGCGGCGCGCGACCGGTTTGAACACCATCGGCGGCTCGCCGGTCGCAACGGGGTCCGCCGGCTGGCTACGCTCGCGCCGCCAGAGCGACAGCGTGGCCCAGAGCAGCGCAGCCAGCGTGAGCTGGGCCAGCCCGAGGGCGAGGATGCCGCGCGTCCAGCCGCCCGGACTGGCCAGCGCCAGACCCATCACGGCCGGGCCGGTCGTGGCGCCCACGCCCCAGAAGCCGTGCAGCCAGTTCATGTGGCGCGACGAGTAGTGCGCGGCGACGAAGTGGTTCAGGCTGGCATCGACCGCACCGCCGCCCGCTCCCAGCGGAATGCCGAGCAGCACCAGCCAGGCAAACGATGGCGCGACGGAGAAGCCCACCAGGGCCAGCGCGGTCATCAGGCAACTGGCCGCGACCACCACGCCGGTGCCCACCCGCGCGACGATGCGCCCGGCGAAGCCCGCGCTGAGCGCGGCGCAGACCGTCATGGTGAGGGTCAGCACGCCCAGAGCCGCCAGGGGCTGGCCCATGTCCGCGCGCATCGCCGGCCAGATCACGCCCATGACGGCGTCGGGCAACCCCAGGCTGACGAAGGACACGTAAACGATGGCGAGCAGGAGCAGGTGGGCCAAGCGGCGGATTCCGGTGTGCAAAGAGGCCGGCGTGACCCGGTGCCAGGGTCAGCGCGGCAGCACGCGCCCGGGGTTCAGCAGGTTCTGCGGGTCCAGCGCCTGCTTGATGGAACGCATCAGCGCCAGTGCGACCGGGTCCTTGTAGTGCGGCAGCTTGTCGGCCTTGAGGCTGCCCACGCCGTGTTCGGCGCTGATGGAGCCGTCAAAGCGGGCGACCGCGTCGAACACCAGGGTGTTCACGTGCGCTTCCTGATCATGCAGGAAGGCCTTGGGATCGCCGTCGGCGGGCGCCTGCACGTTGTAGTGCAGGTTGCCGTCGCCCAGGTGGCCGAAGTTGACCAGGCGCACGCCGGGGATCTCGCGCGCCAGCAAGGCGTCGGTTTCGGCGCAGAAAGCCGGGATGCTGGACACCGGGATGCTGATGTCGTGTTTGATGTTCAGGCCTTCTTCGGCCTGCGCCAGCGGGATGCTTTCGCGGATGTGCCAGAGCGCGTGGGCCTGCTGCAGGCTCTCGGCCACCACGGCGTCGCTCACCACGCCGTTCTCGAAAGCGGTTTCGAGCAAGCGCTCGAACTGCGCGCGCGCGTGTTCTTCGGACTCGCTGTCGCTGTTTTCCAGCAAGACACAGTAGGGTGTGTCTTCCCACAGCGGCACGCGCTGCTGCGGGAAGTGTTTGGCCACCAGGCTCAGCGCGAACTGGCCCATGACTTCGAAGCCGGTCAGGCCCGCACCCAAGTGCTGGTGCGCCAAGCCCAGCAAGGCCACGGCCGATTCCAGGCTGGGCACGGCGGCCCAGGCGGTGAGCTGCGCGGCGGGCAGCGGGTAGAGCTTCATCGTGGCCGCGGTGATGACGCCGAGCGTGCCCTCGCTGCCGACGAAGAGGTCGCGCAGGTCGTAGCCGGTGTTGTCCTTGCGCAGGCCGGTCAGGCCGTGCCACACGGCACCCTGCGCGGTGACCACTTCCAGGCCCAGGCAGAGATCGCGCGCATTGCCGTAGCGCACCACCTGCGTGCCGCCGGCGTTGGTGGCCAGGTTGCCGCCGATGGTGCAACTGCCTTCGGCCGCGAGCGAAAGCGGGAACAGGAAGCCGGCCTGTTCGGCGGCTTCCTGCAGCGCCTGCAGCACGCAGCCGGCATCGACCGTCATGGTGAGGTTGGCGCCGTCGATGGCGCGTACGCGGTTCATGCGTGTGAGCGACAGCACGACCTGCGTGCCGCTGTCATCGGGCACCGAACCCACCACCAGACCGGTGTTGCCGCCCTGCGGGACGATCGATGCGCCGGCCGCCGCGCAGGCTTTCACCACCGCCGCGACTTCGGCGGTGGTCCCGGGGCGCACCACGGCCAGCGCGTGACCGCGTGCGCGCTGGCGCCAGTCGTTTTCCCAGGCGCGCAGGTCGGTGGTCGGGTCGTCGTGCGTGAGCACGTGGGTCGCACCGACGATGGCCCGCAGTGGGTCGAGCAGTGCGTTCATGGGCGGGTTGTGGAGGTGGTGTTGACAGGGTCGGCCGCGGCGCCGGTGGCGGCGGCGTGGCGGGCCTTGTCGGCGGCCACGGCTTCCTCACCGGCGGCGCGCTGGCGGACGCGCACGTGCAGCGCACAGGCCACGAACAGCAGCACGCACAGCAGCACCTCGATGCCCGCCAGCACGGCGGAGAGGCCGCTGTCGCTCGTGGCGCGCACCGCGCCTTCGGTGAAATAGACCCACACCAGCAGGCTGAGCCAGCGGTAGGTGTACATGCGATTCTTCAGCAGCCCGGCAAGAGGCAGGGTCAGCGGCAGCACCTTGAGCACCAGCCAGGAGCCACCCGGGCGCAACGGCGCTAGCCAGAGTTCCCAGGCCAGGCCCAGCACGATCAGGCCGAGCAGGCTGCCCACAGCGAGCCAGCGGGTGAACGAGACAGCGGGCAGGGTGGACGACGGGGGCGTGTGCAGGGCAGCGGACATGAAGGGGATCGTTGGTGGGCAGCGGCACCGGAGGTGCGCCCGTGGACAATCTGGGATGATACCGGGATGACCCTGAATGAGCGCCTGCGGGCGACGGAAACCTTTCTGCGCGAGCTGTGGGAAGACACGCTGAAATTCCCCTGGCGCAACACCGCCATCACGCTGCGCGAGCGCTTCCGAGAGGACCGCCTGGGCGTCACTGCCAGCAGCCTGACGTTCACCACCACCATCTCGCTGGTGCCGCTGTTCACCGTGGCGCTGGCGATCTTCAGCGCCTTCCCGATGTTCGCCCGCCTGCAGGTCACGCTGCAGGGCTGGCTGGTCAAGAGCCTGATCCCGGACAACATCGCCCGGCAGGTGCTGAGTTCGCTCAACCAGTTCGCCGCCAAGGCCGGCCAGATGGGCTGGGCGGGCGCACTGGTGCTGCTGGTGACCGCGCTGGCGCTGATCCTCACCATCGACCGCAAGCTCAACGACATCTGGCGCGTGCGCCAGGCGCGTCCGCTGACGCAGCGCATCCTGGTCTACTGGGCGGTGCTCACGCTGGGCCCCCTGCTGCTCGCGGTCAGCCTCACCGTCACCTCCTACGCGCTGACCGCTTCGAGCGGCATGGTTTCGGCGCTGCCGGGGGCCGTGCGCCTGTTGCTGGACACGGTGCAGTTTGCGATCGTGGTGGGCGGCATGGGCGCGCTTTACCGCTACGTGCCGAACACCCACGTTCGCTGGAGCCATTCGCTCATTGGCGGCTTCTTCGTGGCCAGTGGCCTGGAGCTGGCCAAGAAAGCGCTGGGCTGGTACCTGACGCAGGTTCCGACCTATTCGGTGGTCTACGGCACCTTCGCCACGGTGCCGATTTTGCTGGTGTGGTTCTACGTCGCCTGGGTGATCATCCTGCTGGGCGCGGTGGTGTCCGCCTACCTGCCCAGCCTGATGGCGGGCATTGCGCGGCGCGGTGACAGCCCGGGCTGGAGCTTCCAGCTGGCGCTGGAGGTGCTGGAGCAACTGCACCTGGCGCGGGGCGCGGCGCAGAAAGGCCAGAGCCTCGCCGCACTGGCCCACACGCTGCGCGTCGAAGCACTGCAACTCGAAGAACCGGTGGCCGCCCTGGTGGCACTGGACTGGCTGGGGCGGCTCGACGAAGACGACGAGCGTTACGTGCTGCTGATCGATCCGGCGCAGACGCCGGTGGCACCGCTGGCCGAACGGCTGTTGCTGAGCCACTCACCCAGCACCGAGGCATTCTGGGCCGCCAGCAGTTTGCGGAACCTCTCGGTGGAACAGGCCTTGACGGTGCCTTCGGTGCCTTGAGCGGTCAGTCGCCGCGGACCTGGTACCACGAGCCCCTAGCTGACCGTGAACGGCGCGTTCAAAAAACCGCGGAAGCGCGCCCGCCCGCCGCGGGTCGGCGCCTCACTCAACTGGTAATCCGGGAAGCGCTGCAGGAAGCGGCCGATGGCGATGCGCCCCTCCAGCCGCGCCAGGCTCAGTCCCGCGCACTGGTGGATGCCGAAGCCGAACGCGAGGTGTTTGTTGGTGGCCCGCCGCAGGTCCAGCGTTTCGGGGTCGGGGAACTGCACCGGATCGCGGTTGGCCGCGCCGATGCACAGCGTCACGAGCGCGCCCTCGGGCAGGTCCACACCGCCGACTTGCGTGGCTTTCAGGGTGCGCCGGTTGCCGAGCTGGTTGGACGATTCGAAGCGCAGGCACTCGTCCACCGCCAGCGTGAGCACCTGTTCCTGCGCGGCGGCATCGCTGGCCGTGGCCTGCAGGTCGGCCAGCAGCTGCGCACGCGCCGCCGGGAACTCCTGCAGCAGGATCAGGCCGTTGCCGATCAGGTTGGTGGTGGTCTCGTGGCCGGCGTTGAGCAGGAAGATGCAGTTCTGCAGCAGCTCGACCTCGCTGAGTTTTTCACCGTCGACCTCACCCTGGATCAGGCGCGTGAGCACGTCGTGCTCGGGGTCGCCGGGGTGCTGCCGCCGGTGCGCCACCAGCGCGCGCAGGTACACCAGCATCTCGCTCACGCTCTGGTTGCCCAGCGCGTGCTGGGCCGGTGTCACCACCGGTTCCAGCGCGCCCAGGATGGCGAGCGACCAGGCGCGCAGCGGCCCGCGGTCTTGGTGCGGCACGCCGAGCAGGTTGCCGATGATCTCCACCGGAATCGCCGAAGCGAAATCCTCGATCAGGTCGCCGCCGCCCTGCGCTTCAAGCCGGTCCAGCAGACTGTCGACCAGCGCGATCAGGCCGGGCTCCATGTCGGCGATGGCGCGGCGCGTGAGGGCGCCCATGATGAGCTTGCGCACACGGGTGTGCAGTGGCGGATCGTTGAACACCAGGCTGGTGGTGTGGTGTTCGAACAGCGGTGAATCCGCGCCGTACTTGGGCGCGAACTCCACGTGTTTGTCGGAGCTGAAAGTGGCCGCGTCGCGGTACACCGCCACCAGGTCGGCATAGCGGGTGAGGAACACCGAGCCGTCGGGCATGTGGCGCACCGGCTCGTGCTCGCGCAGAGCCGCGTAGACCGGGAAGGGGTTGGCCAGGAAGTCGGCGGGCAGGGCGCGCAGGTCGAAGGCGGTGGCGATCTCGTGCGCCCGCGCCGCGCTCAGGGGTGGGGTGATCTGGTCTTGAAACATGGTGCGGCCATTGTGGCGGCGGGCGGTGGAACACGTGTGCTGGTTTTCCCGCCACGCAGTCGCCTAAGCGCGCCGCAATACCGGGGGCGTCGGGTCGGCGGTGGGGCGCTCCAGCATCTGGCGCGCGATCTCGCCGATGCGCGCCAGGGCCTGCATGGTGACGGTGTTCCAGGGGCCCGAGAAGTTCAGCCGCAGGCAGTTGCGGTAGCGGTCGGTGGCGGTAAACAGTTCGCCGGGGCCGAAGGTGATGCCCTCGCTGGCACAGCGTTTGAAGAGGTCCATGCTGGCGATCGCCGGGTGCAGCTCCAGCCAGAGCGTGTCGCCCGACGGCGGATTGCTCACCCGCGTTCCCGGGGGGAAGTGGTGCGCGATCAGATGCCGCGCTTCGTGACGGCGTTGCCGCATGGACGCCGTGAGTCGGCGCAGGTGGGCTTCGTAGCTGCCCTGGGTCAGCAGATCGGCGAGCGCCTCTTCCAGTACCACGTTGGTGGCGGCGCCCTGCAGCCGCTTGTGGGTGGCGACGGCATCCCGCCAGCGACCGGCCTCGACCCAGCCGAGTCGGATCCCCGGCGTCAGCGTCTTGGCAAACGATCCGCAGACCATGACGTTGCCTTCGGTGTCCCAGGACTTGGCGGCCTTGCGCCGTTCGTCACCGGACAACAGGTCGTTGAACACCACGTCTTCGATCAAGGGCACCCGCCGCTGGGCCAGCAGGCGCACCAGCCGCTGTTTGGCCGCCAGTGGCATGACCGATCCCAGCGGGTTGGACAGCGTGGGGGCCGCGAGCACGGCCTTGACGGGTTGCGTGTCCAGCGCCAGTTCCAGCGCGGGCAGCGAGAGCCCGGTGGCCGGGTGCGTGGGGATCTCCAGCACCCGCAGGCCCAGGGATTCGATCAGGTCGAGGTAGCCAAAAAAAGTGGGCGATTCGAGCGCCACCACGTCGCCCGGCTGCGTGACCGCGCGCAGGCACAGGCTGACCGCCTGCGTGCAGCTGGCGGTGATCACGATGTCGCTGGCGTCCAGTGCACAGCCCAGCTGCAGGGCGCGCTGGGCGACCGCCTGACGCAGCGCGGGCCGTCCGGCATCGGCCTTGTTGTATTCGGTCAGGCTGTGCCGGTGCACCCGCGAGGCGCGGCCGATGGCCACCCGCAGACGGTCCTCGTCAAACAGTTCGCTGCTTTGCGGGGTGAAGCCACCAAACGTCGCCCGGTCGCCGGGCTGGTGCAGCATGGCGAAGGCCTCGGAGCGGCTTTGCCGCTCCAGCAGAAAGCTGCGCTGGGGCGGCGCGCTCAGGCCGGGCTGGGCGATGCGCTGGGCGCGGCGCACGAAGTAGCCCGCCTTGGGGCGCGCCTGCACCAGGCCCTGCTCTTCGAGCTGGCGGTAGGCCTGCATCGCGGTGGAGATGGACACACCCTGCGCCAGCGCCGTGGCCCGCACAGACGGCAGGCGCTGACCGGCCTTGAACGCACCGCTGTGGATCAGCTGCGCCAGTGTCTGCGCGATCTGCTGGTACAGCGGCAGGGCAGGGACCGGTTCGACCGACGGGGCCGGACACAGCGCGAGCGGGGAAGGGGGCGGGGGCATGGCGTTTCCATGCTAACCGAGTGCCGGCCCACACAAGGCGCCCACGGACGTGGATGACCGGTACAGATGGACCCCAAAGAGACCACACAGATGGCGCGAAAAGCGCGTCTGGTGCACACGAGCTGGGCGATCTGTGTGTCTGTTGCGCCAGGGCTCAAACACGGACAGTGGAGCCTCATCCACAGGAGGTCCGCCATGCACCCCACCACCGCCCAGCCCACCCGTTTGTTGCCGCGCCAGACCCGCCTCATCCACGCCAGCTCCGGCGTGCGTCTGCGGGTGGTCAGCGGCCGCCTCTGGCTGACCCAGCCGAACGTGGCGCAAGATTTGTTTCTCGGCCCAGGCGCCAGCATCGACCTGCTGCAGGACTGGGTGGTGATCGGCGCCGACGCCGAGCCCAGGTCGCCGGTGGGGTCACCCGACCCCTACAGCGAGTACCAGCTGGCGCCGTTGGTCCAACCCGCGTCGCGCCCGTCTGCCTGGGTTGTGCTGTGGTGCAGGGGCACACGGCTGGTCAGGTGGGTCCGCGCGTCGGCCTCGTTCGCTTCGGCGGGAGCGCGCTGAACCCGATCCCGGACCGTCCTCAGGCTTTTCCCTTCGGTAGCGAGAAATAGAACGTCGCACCGAAGTCAATGGCTCCTTCTGCCCACGCCCGGCCGCCATGCCGGGCGACGATCCTGAAAACGTTGGCCAGGCCGATGCCTGTGCCCTGAAAATCCTCCATGCGGTGCAGGCGCTGAAAGACGCCGAAGAGCTTGTCGTGGTATCGCATGTCGAAACCGGCGCCGTTGTCCCGGACGAAGACCACGGTTTCGGCCGCTTGGTCAGGCAGGCTGCCGATGGTGATTTCCGCGCGCTCACGCTTCTGGGTGAATTTCAGGGCGTTCGAGATCAGATTGACCAGCACCATGCGCAACATGGCCCGATCACCGGTGACCACGGGCAGTTCGGCAATGTGCCAGTCGATGTCCCTGCCCGCGGTCTCCGGCGCCATCTCCTGAACGACTTCGGCCACCAGGGCACCCAGGTCAACCTCTGTCTTGCTCATCTCCTGGCGCCCCATCCGCGAGAAAGACAGCAGGTCGTCGATCAGCATGCTCATGCGGCGGGTCGCGCTGGCAATCGTTTCGATGTGTCGCAGGTTGTCTTGATCGAGCGTCGGCGCAGCGCTTTCCTTGAGCAGCGTCAGATAGCCGTCGATGTGGCGCAGCGGCGTGCGCAGATCGTGCGAGACAGAGTAGGAGAAGGCCTCCAGTTCCTTGTTCTTCGCGGCCAGCTCGGCCGTGCGTTCGGCCACGTCGCGCTCCAGTTTTTGACTGTATCGCTTCAGCCGCATGACCCGCAGGCGGTCAGCGCTGAACGCCAGGCCCAGCAGGAGCGCCAGCACCAGGCAGAGGAACCACCACGTTGCCCACCACGGCGGCGTGATGGTGACCTTGAGGCGGGTCCCTTGATCGTTCCAGACCCCATCTTCGTTCGAACCCATCACCCGGAACAGGTATTGGCCCGCAGGCAGGCCCGTATAGACCGCCAACCGCTCGTTGCTGCCCACCTCGCGCCAGCCCTGATCAAAACCTTCGAGTCGGTAGCGATACCGGTTTTTGGTCGGCGCGACATAACTCAAGGCTGAAAACTCGAACGAGAGGCTGTTCTGAAAGTGAGGAAGCTTCAGCGCCTCCGTCCTGTTGATGTTCTTCGTCAGCACCGGGTTCCCGCCACCGACCGGCACCGACTTGCCAAACAGCCGGAAGTCGGTGAGAACGACCGGCGGAACAAACGGGTTGTCTTCAATGCGGTCGGGATCGAAGACGTTGAAACCGTTGATGCCGCCGAAATACATCTCGCCGGTCCGTGCGCTCTTGTGGAAGGCCGTGAAAACGTTGAACTCGTTGCTTTGAAGACCGTCCAGGACATCGTAGTTCCGGAAAGTCTTTGTCTCCGGGTTGAAGCGGGCCAGGCCGTTGTTGGTGCTGATCCACAGCTTGCCCTGCGTGTCTTCCAGGATGCCTTCGATGGTGTTGTTGGGCAGGCCTTCCTTCTGGGTGTAGACCGACGTGCACTTGCTTTCGGTCCGGTCGAAGGCACACAGGCCGCCGGCGGTGCCCACCCAGAATTGACCAGCCTGGTCTTCATGCAGGACTCGCACAGCGTCGTCGGGCAGGCTGGCCAGATCCTTCGGATCGCTCCGATACCGCTTGAAGGTTTCTGTCGCCGGGTCGAACCGGTTGAGACCACCGCCTTCCGTCGCCACCCACAAGGTGTGCGCCCGGTCTTCGTAGATGTCGGTGACCGAACCGCCTCCCAGGCTGTCCGGGTTGCCCGGGTCGTGCCGGAACTGCCGGAACGTTTCCGTTGAGCGATCAAAGCGGTTCAGTCCGTTGTTCCATCCGCCTGCCCACAGGACGCCGCTGGAGTCGCGGCAGAGCGAGCGGACGATGTCGTCGCTGAGGGCATGGGGGGCGGTGGGGGATGTCTTGTAGGCCTTGAAACGGTGGGTCTTGGGGTCGAAGCGGTTCAGCCCGCCGTTGTAGGTGCCGAACCAGAGCGTGCCATCCGGGTCTTCCTGCGTGGCCGTCACCGAACCATTGGAGATGCTGGTCGGGTCTGCGGGGTCGTTGCGATAGGTCCGCCAGGTGTTGGTGCTGCGATCCCAGCGGTTGAGGGTTCGGTCATTGCCGATCCATACGATGCCATTCCGGTCCTCGAAGATGGAGAGGATGAAGTTGTCGGCCACGCTGTTGACGTCCAGCACGTGCCGGTAGCGGGAAAACTTGGGAGGCCGCGTGGAGAGCTTGTTCGCCCCGCCGCCCAAAGTGCCCACCCACAGCGTTCCGGAAGGGTCTGCCCAGAACGAGCTGACGAAATTGTTGCGCAGGCTGTGGGGGTTGGCAGCGTCGTTCTTGTATTGCAGGAGGTGGCCCTGAGCCGGGTCAAACTTCATGACCCCCGCGCCTTCGGTGCCCAGCCAGAGGACGCCATCGCCATCCTCATGGATGTCCTTGATCGCATTGAGACTGGCCGCGTCCCGCAGGCCGGTCGCGATGGCATAGCGGGTGAATCGGCCGGTTCGGCGATCCAGTGACGCCAAGCCTCCGTTGGTCAGCACCCACTGCCGGCGCGGTCTTCGTAGACCGCATGCACGCGCGGGTTCGGCAGTGTGTGCGGGTCTTCGGGGTGAGATGTGTACCGGGTGATCCGGCCGGTGACCGGGTCCAGCCGGTTGAGCCCCGCGTCCGCTGTGCCAATCCAGAGTGTCCGTTCAGAATCCTGGTAGATGCTTTCGAGGTTGTTGCTGCTCAGGCTGTTGGCGTTCTTCGGGTCGTGGCGAAAGTAGGTCACGGCACCTGTGAGCAGATCGATCCGGTTCAGGCCACTGTCGTTGGTGCCCACCCACAGCACACCCTGCGGGTCCTCCAGCAGGCCCTTTCTGGAGATGCTGTTGCTGCTGAGGCTGGTGGGGCTGGACGGGTTGTGGCGGTGGTGCGTGAAGGTCTCAGTCACCGGATCGAACCGGTCGACCCCGCCACCGGTGGTGCCCAGCCACAACACCCCGTTGTGCCCCATGAGGATGGAGACGACGGTGTTGTGCGCCAGACTGTTGGCGTTGTCCCGGTCGAAGCGGAAGGTACGCAGGGAATAGCCGTCGTAGCGGCTCAGTCCATCGCCAGTGGCAAACCACAGAAAGCCCTGGGTGTCCTGGGCAATGCCGTACACATTTCCCGAGGGCAGTCCCGCTTCTCCAGTGAGGGCTGTGAACTGGATGTCTTGGCCCGCCACCACGGTCAGTCGCACGACATCCGGGGCGCTGCCTGCATGGGCCGGCTGGAGCGGGGAGCCCAGAAGAGCCAGCACCATCAGAAGAGGCGCGACCAGCGTTCGCAAGGAGGTGCAAGCATTCATCTCTTTTCGTCGCCGATCAGGTGCAGGTTCTTGTTCACTTATTGCTACACATTCTTCAGTATTGCAGCTACCTCCGTGTTTGACAAATGTCACAGATTCCGCCGGAGCGTCGAGGAACCGACGCAAACGGCCGGGCTTTCGGGCGCTCCCGCACCCCCTGGCTTCAGTGTCCGAGGAAGTCGCGGATCGCGAACAGCGTGGCGTCGGGCGTTTCCGTCATCTGGTGGTGGCCGACCGGCAGGCTCACCACCTGCACGCTCTTGCCCGCCGCCTGGGCGGTCTTGATCAGGCTTTGTGCCGCCTTGGGTTGCGTCATCTGGTCCTGGGCGCCGAGCAGGAACAGCACGGGGCAGGTGATGGCCGCGATGGCCTGCTCGCCATTCGCATACGTGTTGCAGGCCACGAAGCCGCGGTGGAACACATTCACCTTCGGGTTGCTGGCCAGCACGCGTTTGCCCAGCGCCATGCTGGCGCCGTAGACCCAGGTCCCCGGGCCGAGCGCCGAGGGCGGTGCTGCGAGGGTGCTGCGCGAGAACACGTTGACCATGGTCAGCGCCTTCAGGGGTTCGTTCAGCGAGGCCTCGATCAGTGCGGGCGACACCTTCATGGGGTAGGCCGTGCCCACCAGCACCAGGTAGCTCACGCGGTCTTGCAACCGGGTGGCGGCCTCCATGGCGATCAGCGAACCCCAGCTGTGGCCGACCAGCGCTGCCTTCTGCGCGCCGACCGCGTCGAGCAGGGCGACGATGAAGTCCGCTGCTTCTTCGACGGAGGACGGAGCTTCACCGCCACTTTTGCAGTGGCCGGGCAGGTCGACCGCGAGCACGTTGAAACCGTGGTTCGCGAGGTAGCGGCTTTGCAGGATCCAGACGCTGTGGTCGTTGAGCACGCCGTGGATGAAGACGACGGTGGGTTTGGCGGCATCGAAGGCTTTGCCGCCGGTGTAGCAGTAGGTCTGGGCGCCGTTGACTTGCAGGTACATGGTCAGGCCTCCCGCCGGGCCGCCCCAAGGGAGGCCTTTACCCCCTCGGGGGGCAGTGAATACATGAAGTGATGAACGTGGGGGCTCATAGATTTCCCGCTTTCTCTGCCGCTTTCAGCGCGCGTTTCAGATCGTCGATCAGGTCGTCCGGATCTTCCAGTCCGATGGACAGGCGGATCGTGCCGGGGCCGATGCCGGCGCCGGCCAGCGCCTCGTCGCTCATGCGAAAGTGGGTGGTGCTCGCCGGGTGGATCACCAGCGAGCGGCAGTCGCCCACGTTGGCCAGGTGGCTGAAAATCTTGAGTGCTTCGATGAAGGCCTTGCCCTGTTCGCGCGAACCTTTGATGTCGAAGCTGAACACCGCGCCCGCGCCCTTCGCGCCGTGTTTCAGCAGCTTCTGCGCCAGTGCGTGGCTGGGGTGCGATTCGAGCAGCGGGTGGCCCACGCGGCTGACCAGCGGGTGGCTGGCGAGGAACTGCACCACCTTCTCGGTGTTGCTCATGTGCCGCTCCATGCGTAGCGACAACGTCTCCAGCCCTTGCAGGATCAGCCAGGCGCTGTGCGGCGAGAGGCAGGCGCCGAAGTCGCGCAGGCCTTCGCGGCGCGCACGCAGCAGGAAAGCGCCCACGGTGCTTTCTTCGCTGAAGGTCATGCCATGGAAGCCGTCGTACGGCTCTGTCAGCTCGGGAAACTTGCCCGAGGCGTCCCAGTCGAAACTGCCGCCGTCCACCACCACGCCACCGATCACGGTGCCGTGGCCGCTGAGGAACTTGGTGGCCGAGTGGTAGATGAGGTCGGCGCCGTGCTCGAAGGGTTTGATGAGGTAGGGCGTGGTCAGCGTGCTGTCCACCAGCAGCGGCACCTTCGCTTCGTGCGCGATCTGCGCCACGGTCGGAATGTCCAGCACGTCCAGGCCCGGGTTGCCCACGGTTTCGCCGAACAGCAACCGGGTGTTGGGCCGCACGGCCGCTTTCCAGCCGTCGATGTCGCCGGGTTTCACGAAGGTGGTTTCGATGCCGAAGCGGCGCAGCGTGTAGTGCAGCAGGTTCTGGCTGCCGCCGTATAGCGCCGTGCTGGCGACGATGTGTGAACCCGCACCCATGAGCGTGGCGATGCTCAGGTGCAGCGCGGCCTGGCCGCTGGCGACCGAGATGGCGCCGATGCCGCCTTCGAGCGCTGCCATGCGCTGCTCGAACACCGCGTTGGTCGGGTTGCTGATGCGGCTGTAGACATGGCCGGCACGCTCCAGATTGAACAGGGCCGCGGCGTGGTCGCTGGACTCGAAGACGAAGGAGGTGGTGAGGTGGATCGGCACGGCGCGCGCGCCGGTGGCGTCGGGCGTGGCGCCGGCATGCAGCGCCAGCGTGTCAAAGCCGGGGTCGGAATAGCCGGGCATGGGGTCTGTCTCCTGTGGGGTTCGAATGCGTCCGCATGGGGTTGAACGCGGTGGTTTTCGGGTTTATTGTGGGCTATATTCCCATGCATGCCAGACCGGCTGGCGACACCAAACACTCCGAGGAGAACGGCGATGAAAGTCAGTGACATCCTGCGCGTCAAGGGCGGAACCCTTTACACCTGCCACCCCGACGACACGCTGATCCAGTCGGCGGCCACCATGGCCCAGTTCGACATCGGATCGCTGGCCGTCATGGAACACGGCGAGCTGGTGGGCATGTTGACCTTCCGGGAAGTGATCCACACGCTGGCCAAGAACAATGGCGTGCTCGGGACCCGCGCGGTGCGCGCCGTGATGGACGACCACCCCATGAGCTGCACGCCCGAGACCGAACTCGACGAAGTGCGCCCGCTCATGCTGGAGCGCCACACCCGCTACATGCCGGTGATGGACAACAAGATGCTCATGGGCGTGATCAGCTTCTACGACGTCGCCAAGGCCGTGGTCGACAGCCAGAACTTCGAAAACAAGATGCTCAAGGCCTACATCCGCGACTGGCCCGAAGACGAGACCGGCAAGACCGAGCCGAACTTCCCTTGAACACCAGTTCCTCTCCAAGCAAAACGCCCCGCATGCCGGGGCGTTTTGCGTTCAGGCACTGAGGGGTTTTATCCCTGGCTGGCGTGGATGTGGTCGCGCACCCGCGGATAGATCTGCTGGTTCCACCGTCGACCGCTGAAGACACCGTAGTGGCCCACGCCGGTCTGGATGTGGTGGGTCTTCAGGTAGGGACGCACGTTCGGGCACAGGTCCTGCGCGGCCACCGTCTGTCCCACGGCGCAGATGTCGTCGCGTTCGCCTTCGACCGTCATCAGCGCCGTGCGGCGGATCGCGGCCGGGTTCACGGTGCGACCCTGGTAGGTCAGCACGCCGCGCGGCAGGTCGTAGGTCTGGAACACCTTTTCCACCGTCTCCAGGTAGAACTCGGCCGGCAGGTCGTTCACCGCGAGGTATTCCTCGTAGAAGTCCTGAATCACCTGGGCTTCTTCAACGCGGCCTTCTTGCAGATGGTCGTAGATGTTGCGGAACGACTGCTTGTGGCGCTCCGGGTTCATGCTGATGAAGGCAGAGAGCTGCACGAAGCCGGGGTACACACGGCGCATGAAGCCGGCGTGCGGCAGCGGCACGTGGCTGATCAGGTTCTTTTCGAACCAGGCGATCGGTTGGCTGGTGGCGAGTTTGTTGACCTCGGTCGGGTTGACGCGGCAGTCCACCGGACCGGCCATCAGCGTGAGGCTGCGCGGCTGGGCCGGGTTGTCGTCTTCGGCCATGATGGCCGTGGCAGCGAGCGCGGCAACGCAGGGCTGGCACACGGCGATCATGTGGCTGCCTTCGCCCACGGCTTCGGTGAAGCGCATCAGGTAGCTGATGTAGTCGTCCAGGCTGAAACCGCCGTGCAGCAGCGAGACGTCGCGCGCGTTGTGCCAGTCGGTGATGTAGACGTCGTGGTCCTGCAGGAGGGTGCGCGCGGTTTCGCGCAGCAGCGTGGCGAAGTGGCCCGAGAGCGGCGCAGCGAGCAGGACTTTGGGTTGATCCGGCAGGCTGGGATCGTCCTTGCGAAAGCGCAGCAGGGTGCCGAAGGGCAAGGTGAGCACGGTCTCTTCAACCACCGGGATCTCGGTTTCGCCCACCGTCACCGAGTGGATGTTGTAGGGCGGGCGCGAATGCGTGAGCCGCAGGCGCGACAGCACATCGCAGGCGGCGGCCACCTTGCGCACCACCGTGCGCTCGGTCTTGTGGATCCAGAGCGATGCGCTCAGATGCTGGGCAGCCAGACGCAGCGGCGACACCAGGTCGGACTGGAGTTGGTAGGCCTGATACAGCATGAGGTTCTTTCCTGTTGGATGGGCTTTGTGCAGGCAAGGAACGGGCCAGAACCGCTGCACCCTGCTGGTGCGCCCGCGATGCACAAAGGTGGCACAGGGATTGCTGCATCCGTGGCACTCACGAGGAGCATTCCATGGCCAAAGCGGTTCTCACGATCAGCAGCAAGAATTACGGCGCCTGGGCCTTGCGCGGCTGGCTGATGGCGAAGCTGGCCAAGCTGGAGTTCACCGAGCACATCATCTCGCCCGACGACCCGGCCATGAAAGCCGAGATGCTGCTGCTCTCGGCCTCGATGCGCGTGCCCTCGCTGGACCACGATGGCGTGCACGTGTGGGACACGCTGGCCATTGGCGAATACCTCAACGAAATCAAGCCCAAGGCGGGGCTGCTGCCGGCCGACCGCGCGGCCCGCGCGCACTGCCGCGCCATCTGCGGCGAGATGCATTCGGGCTTCAGCGCCATGCGCTCCTCGCTGCCCATGAACATCAAGGCGCATTTCCCGGGCTTCAAGCTCTGGTCGCGCGCACAGACCGACATCGATCGCATCGAGATCATCTGGCAGGAATGCCTGGCCAAGTACGGCGGCACGTTCCTGTTCGGTGCCAAACCCTGCATCGCCGACGCGATGTTCGCGCCCGTGGTCACGCGCTTCATCACCTACGACGTGCCGCTCGATGAAGCCTGCGTCGCTTACTGCGACGCCATCATGGCCTTGCCGGCCATGCAGGAATGGGTCAAAGCAGCGGAAGAAGAGCCCGACGAGATTGACGAACTCGACGCAGAGTTCTGAGTCACCCCCGCGCCGCGCCTAAGGGCGCGTCACCCCCTCGAGGGGGCAACGCTGGCGGCCCGGCGAAGCCGGTTCCGCGGCGTTCTTGGTGAAGGCATTCTGCGCCGGAGATTCCTCGCTCATCGCTTCACGGTTCGGTCCATGGCGTCGGCTTCGGGATCTCACACACCGGGTCGACCGGCACCGACTTGAAATCCGCCGGAGAGACGATCTCCAGGTACTCCATGTCGGGGGAGTAGTCGAACAGGTAGTGGCGGATGCCCGGGCGCTGGTGCACCACGTCGCCGGCTTCCACCAGCGTCACCTGGTCTTCGTACATGAACTTGGCCCAGCCCTTGGTCATGATCACGATCTGGAAATCGGCCTCGTGGATGTGCCAGCCCGTGCCGCCGTCGGGCGGCAGGTTGGCTTTCACCAGGTGCGCGACCACCTTGCCGTGCGTGGCGGCGGCGATGCCCAGGTCGCGGTAGAGGAAGAAGTCGCGCAAACCGCCGCGAATGAACTCGGTTTCACCGGGTTTGACGTGGGAGAACAGGGTGGTGGTTCGGTCCAGCATGGGGCGCTCCTGTTGGTGGAATGCAAGCGGATTGTTGCAATGCAGCACAAAGCATGAAGCGTTCCATTGGCCTTTCGGCTGCTATGGGTACCCGGGCGCACCGAAAGCCGTTGGCGGGCGCACCAAGCTGGGCGCCGCAGCACCATCCCGGCACCCGCGCGGCCCTCTGGGATAATCCGTCCACTATGAGCGGCAACACCTTCGGCACCCTGTTTTGCGTCACCAACTTCGGTGAATCCCACGGCCCGGCCATTGGCTGCGTGATCGACGGTTGCCCGCCCGGCATGGCCTTGTCCGAGGCCGACATCCAGACCGATCTGGACCGCCGCCGCCCCGGCACCAGCAAGTTCGTGACCCAGCGCAACGAGCCCGACGCGGTGGAAATCCTCAGTGGCGTGTACGAGGGCAAGACCACCGGCACGCCGATCGCCCTGCTGATCCGCAACACCGACCAGCGCAGCAAGGACTATGGCAACATCCTGCAGACCTTCCGCCCGGGTCATGCCGACTACACCTACTGGCAGAAGTTCGGCATCCGCGACCCGCGCGGTGGCGGCCGCAGCTCGGCCCGCCTGACCGCGCCCACCGTGGCCGCCGGCGCCGTGGCCAAGAAGTGGCTGAAAGAAAAATACGGCACCACGTTCCACGCCTGCATGACGCAGGTGGGCGACGTGGCGGTGGGTTTCGAGAGCTGGGACCACGTTCCCAACAACCCGTTCTTCGCGCCGGTGGCCGACGTGTCGGCCATCGAAACCTTCATGAACGGGCTGCGCAAGAGCGGCGACTCGTGTGGTGCGCGCCTGCGCGTGGTGGCGCAGAACATGCCAGTGGGACTGGGCCAGCCGCTGTACGACAAGCTGGATGCCGACATCGCCTACGCGATGATGGGCCTCAACGCCGTCAAGGGCGTGGAGATCGGCGCCGGTTTCGCCAGCGTGACCGACCGCGGCAGCACGCACGGCGACTCGCTCACGCCGGGGGGGTTCGTGGGCAACAAGGCCGGTGGCACGCTCGGCGGTATCAGCACCGGGCAGGACCTGGACGTGTCCATCGCCATCAAGCCCACCAGCTCGATACTGGTTCCGCGCGATTCGATCGACGTGGCCGGCGCGCCCACCGAAGTGATCACCAAGGGCCGCCACGACCCCTGCGTCGGCATCCGCGCCGCGCCCATCATGGAAGCGCTGCTTGCCCTGGTGGTGATGGACCACGCGCTGCGGCACCGCGCGCAGTGTGGTGACGTGAAGGTCGAGACACCGGACATCGCAGCCGCAGGAAGGTGAGCACCCCCTGCGCCGCTTCGCGTCTTCCCCCTGAAGGGGGACCACACCAGCAGTCCGGCAAAGCCGGTTCTGCGGTGTGTGCTGGAGGCGTGCCAGCGAAGTTCTCCTCTTGCTGACCAACGTGCCGCACAAGCCCGAAAGAAAACAGCTGCTGCCGTTTGCAGCGTTGTCCGCGAGCTACTTCGCGCACATCGGCTTCTTCAACCCCTACCTGCCGCTCTGGCTGAAGGAGCTGGGCTTCGGGCTCATCGCCATCAGTGTGCTGACCTCGGTGCAGTCGGCCACGCGCCTGTTTGCGCCCTACGCCTGGGGCACGCTGAGCGACCGCACGGGTGAGCGCGTGAAGCTGCTGCGCTATGGCGCCACGGTGGCGCTGCTGCTGTCCATCGGGCTGTGGTTTCCGCTCGGCGGCGTGGCGCTGTTCATCGTGTTGCTGCTGATGTTCACCCACACCAGCGCCATGATGCCGATGAGCGAAGCCGCGCTGGCGCACCTGGTGAGCCAGGGCGGGGCGTTTGACGCCAGGCGCTATGGCCGCGTGCGGCTCTGGGGTTCGCTGGGTTTTCTGCTCACGGTGGTGGTGGCGGGCTGGTGGTTCGAGCGTTTCGGCATGGGCCATTTTCCGGCCTGGACCCTGGGCACGCTGGCCGCGGTGACCGCGAGTGTCTGGCTGCTGCCGGACTTCAAGGAGGCCGCGCACTTTGAGGCCGATCACCCCGACATGTGGCCCGTGCTGCGCCAGCCGCCGGTGCGCTGGTTCTTTGCGGCCGTGTTTTTCCACGTGCTCGCGCACATCTTCATCTACGTCTTCTTTTCGCTCTACCTCGATTCACTGGGTTACAGCAAGACCGTGATCGGCCTCTTGTGGGCGGTGTCGGTGGTGATCGAGATCGGCTGGTTCTTCACCCAGGGGCGCTGGCTGCCGTTGCTTTCGCTCACCGGCTGGCTGGCGCTGGCCGCGAGCCTGATGGCGCTGCGCATGGGGCTCACCGCCGGGCTGCCGCTGGTGTGGCCGCTGCTGTTGCTGGCGCAGGCGTTGCACGCCATCACCTTCGCCGCGCACCACACGGTGTGCATCGCGCTGCTCTCGCACCATTTCCCGGGCCGCTTGCGCGGGCGCGGCCAGGCGCTTTACACCGTGATCGGCTACGGTCTGCCGGGTGTCATGGGCGGACTGGGCGGCGGGTTGCTCAGTTCCGCTTTCGGCCTGGCCAGCGTGTTCTGGCTCTCGGCGGCCTGTGCGCTGGTGGCCACGGGTTGCGCGTTGCGGCTGCGGGCGCTGGAGCACCGCGCTTCGGCCTGAAGCCGTCCACTAAACTCGCAGACCCGGTCAGCCAAACATCACAAGGAACTCCCCATGGGCGCGCAGTGGAAAGCAAAACACAAGGATCTGGCCGCCAACGCCAAGGGCCGCCTCTTCGGCAAGCTGGTCAAAGACATCATGATCGCCGCGCGCAACGGCGCCGACCCGGCGGCCAACGCCCGGCTGCGTCTGGTTGTGGAGCAGGCGCGCAAAGTCTCCATGCCCAAGGACACGCTGGACCGCGCCATCAAGAAGGGCGCTGGCCTCACGGGCGAGGCGGTGAACTACGAGCACGTGATCTATGAAGGTTTCGCGCCGCACCGCGTGCCGGTGATGGTCGAGTGCCTGACCGACAACGTGAACCGCGCCGCCTCCGACATGCGCGTGCTGTTCCGCAAGGGCCAGCTCGGCACCAGCGGCTCGGTGTCCTGGGACTTTGACCACGTCGGCATCATCGAAGCCGAGGCTGCTGCGAAGGATGCGGATGCCGAGCTGGCGGCGATCGAAGCCGGTGCGCAGGACTTCGAACCCGCTGACGAAGAAGGCGTGAGTGTCTTTCTCACCGACCCGACCGACCTCGACCTCGTGAGCCGCGCGCTGCCCGCACAGGGCTTCACCGTGCTGTCGACCAAGCTGGGCTACAAGCCCAAGAACCCCATCGACCCGGCCAGCCTGAGCGCCGAGGCGCTGGAAGAAGTGGAAGCCTTCCTGGCCGCGCTGGACGACAACGAAGATGTGCAGAACGTCTTCGCCGGTCTCGGCGGCTGACGCTGTTCACCGGGCCACCAGCGAGGCCCACTGCCACAGCGCAAACCCCGCCAGCAGCCCGGCCGAGCCGCGGTTGATGCGGCCGCGCCAGGCCGGCGTGAAGCGGCTGCGCTGGTGAGCGATCAGCGCCGTGAGCAGCAGCCACCAGGCGGCCGATCCCGCCAGCACACCGGCCACCATCCACAACGGCGAAGGCGCCGTCTGCAGGCTGCCGCCGAGCGAGCCGAACACCGCGATGAAGGACACGATGGTCGCCGGGTTGGCCAGGGTCAGCAGGAAGGTGCCCGCCGCCAGCCCGAGCAGGTTGCGCGCGTCGCGCGCCGGAGCCACCGTGTCGGTCACGGGCGCGCGCCAGGTGCGCCAGGCCAGCACCAGCAAGATCGCGCCGCCGCCCAGCGCCAGCGGCGTTCTGGCTTCGATCAGGGCACGGATCAGCCAGCTCACACCAAACGCCCCGATGGCGCCGTACAAAGCGTCGGCCACCGCCGCGCCCATGCCGGTGGCCAGCCCGGCGGCCAGGCCGCGCTCCAGCGTGCGCTGCATGGTCAGCAGACCGATGGGGCCGACCGGTGCGGCGATGAGCAGGCCGATCAGGGCGGCCTTGAGGAAGACGGTGAGCGATGTGGCATCCATGCCCCGATGCTAAAGCGGTGATTTGATGTGGAGAATCACGAAAATTAGGCCGTGTGACTGTTTTTCGATAAATTCTTAGGCTTCATCGGCAGCAGGGAGCAGATCATGGAAGTGGACGACAAGGCCTGGCGGTTGCTGTCCGCCTTGCAGACCGATGGCCGTGCCTCGCTCAAGGAACTGGCCGCGGCAGTCGGGCTGTCGGTCCCGGCCACGCTGGAGCGGCTGCGGCGCCTGCAGGAGGCGGGCGTGGTGCGCGGTGTGCACGCCGACATCGACCCCGCCAAGGTGGGCTACGGCGTGCGCGCCATCGTTGGTATCAACGTTCCGCAACCGGGCAAGAAAGCGTTGATCGACAAGCTGCGCGCCTCGGCGCGGGTGCTGGAGTGCCACCACGTCAGTGGCGAGGACTCCTATGTGTTGCAGGTCGTGGCCTTGGACCTGCCCGATCTGGAGCGCTTTCTCGGCGACATCAACGGCTACGGTGAGACCCGCACCTCCATCGTCTTCTCGACACCGATCCCGCGCCGCGGCGTGGTCCGGCCGACGGACGCCGGCTCCTAGGGTGTTGCCCTCGACAGCGTCAGGTCCATCGGCCCGTACCAGGCGGTGACCGAATCGCCCGAGTTGTTGGTGTCGCTCATCAGGCCCAGACCGACCAGTGGGCCCGGGGCTTCGCCGAACGCCCGACGGAAATCGGCTTCGATGTCGCGGTCAAAGTCCACCCACTGGTTGAGCCGGTCCGGCCCGGACTCGACCACGATCTGGCGGATGCGGTCGGTGTAGGGGTTGGGGATCACGGTGCCCGCGGGGTAGCGGCTGTCCCAGACGTACATGATCGACGCGAACGGCAAGGGCTTGCCCGCGATCAGGCTGGACAGCTCGGACACCAGGTGGTCGCGCGCGCGCCAGTGCGTGCTGCGGTCGCCCTCGAAGCTCAGGATCATGCGCACCACGGCGTCGTCTTCACCCTTCTCGCCCAGGTCGAACTTCGGGTTCAGCGCCGGAACGAACCACGAAAACCGGATGCGCTTGGGCAAGGCACCGGGCGGCGGGTTCAGGGGCAGGCTCAGCGTGCTGTTGGCGCCATCGGCCCGGGCCATCACGGCGGGTCGGCCGGCGTGTTCGGTGGCGCTGTAGCGCGTCGGCCGGCGGCTGGCGTAGGTCTGGTGCTCCCAGTGTGTGCCGGGCACCAGGCCCTCGATCCGGTTCCGGTTCTGCCAGTCCGTGCCATCGAGCACCACCGGCGGCACCGGGGCACGGCGGCGGCTGTCTTCGAGCTCGTCGGCCTCGGCCTCGGCGACATCCGTGGATGTCGGTGCAGGCGCGGCGCAGGCGGCGAGCAGGGCGCACAGCAGCAGTGGCGTGCAACGGGACCTGAACAACGAGGGGCGGGAAATGGATGGCAGCATGGTGATCGGCGGTCTGGGCCCGGCCGGGTGCCAGGGCAAAAAATTCGGGCCTATTGTGCCGCGCCCCGGCTTATGCAAGGCTTGCAGGACGGGTGCACTTGCCTTCGGTTACGGCCGTCGCGGCCTGTTACGCCGAGGCGCCGCCGCCCTGCGCGCGCGTTCAGGCTTTGGCATCCAGCAGCGCGCCCAGCACGCGGTCCTGCGTTTCGACCGTGCGCAGGTTGGCGGCAAAGCTGTAGACGCTCATGCGCTGCGCGACCATGTCTTCGGCCAGATGGCCGAAGACATCGCCGGCTGCCGGAGTGGTCTCGGACGCCCGCCCGGTCTGCGCGTCCACACCGCCCAGGCCGGGCTGGGCAGATAGCGTCACCACCTGCCGCTGGAAACCCGGCGTCAGCGCGTTGGCCACGTTGTGCGCGCTCGTGTCCAGCCGCTGCTGCGCGGCGCGCATGCCGCTCAGGCCGATGGCGGCGGCTGAAGAACCAGAGAGGGCAGAGAGGGACATGGTGGGTGGGCAACGCGGGTCGGTGAACGGGGCTTCAACGGCTTGTATCGGCAGCGCGCGGGAGGCCTTGAGCGTGAAGAAGCCGGCTGCCGACCGGTGGTGCCAGAGCGGGGCAGGGCACTGGCGTTCGGGTGACGGCAGGTCTATGCTCATAAGCTGGCTGACGATGCCCCGGATCGCCATTCTGGGGCGGGAGCAGCCAGGTCTCGTGAAAGGAGTGCATATGCTCAGCAACGCTTCCGTGACCACGATGCTGCCCGTGAAAGACATGGCCCGGGCCCGGGCGTTCTACGAACGCTGCCTCGGGTTGACGCCAGGCGACTTCCGGCCCGATGGCAAGTTCGAGTATGCGGTCGGTGGCAGCACGCTCGCCCTGTTCCCCAAACCCGAGGGGACCAAGGCCGAACACACGGCCATCAGCTTCCAGGTGCCCGACATCGCCGCGAGCATCGCCGAACTGAAGCAGGCCGGCGTGGTTTTCGAAGACTACGACCTGCCCGACTTCAAGACCGTGAACCACGTCTGTGTGCTCGGTTCGGAGAAGGCGGCCTGGTTCAAAGACACCGAGGGCAACTTCCTCTGCCTGCACGAGGACCTGGCGTAGGTCGTTGCGCATCGTCACGAACCGGAGGCGGTGCTGGGGCATCCCTCCGAGCAGGGATGGCGGCCGCAAAAGATGGCCGCAAAATGGCGGCACCGTTTCCGCATCCGAAAGGAGCACGGCATGGACCGCACGCAGCCCGGCCTGATGAACAACCAGCCGCCGCCCGCCGATGCGCAGGCGCTGTGGCGGCACTTCTCTGAGACCTATTTTTCCCTGAGGTTCGGGCTGGCGGTGCTGGCCTTCGCCTTCCCGGCGTTCCTCTACTTCTGGGGGCGCTTCGTTCACGACCTGCCGCTGCAGCCCTCCATGAGCGCGTACTTCTTCGCCGCCCGCGCATCGGCCGAAACCGGGGCCGCGCAGTGTGCCGAATTCCCGATGCGCACTTTTTTCGTCGGTGGGCTGTGCGCCATCGCGGCAGGCCTGCATCTGTACAAGGGGCTCACGCGGCGCGAGAACACGCTGTTGAACACCGCGGCCATCTGCGCGCTGTTGGTCGCTGTCTATCCGGAACGCATCACGGGGAAGGCTCTCAGCGGCGACGACCGTGTCATGCAGCTGGTCAAGGACTGCCCCGCCGTGCTGGACTGGGCCGGGCGGCAGCCCGATCTGCCGATCCACTTCGCGGCCGCGGCCGCGCTCTTCGTCCTGCTCGGCATCGTGGCCTGGCAATGCGCCTGCCATTCGCTGAGCTACCTGCCTGCCGAGCAGAAGCACAAGGAGCCGATGTTCAGGCGCGCCTACCGCGTGCTGGCCGTGCTGATGTTCCTGGGGCCGGCGACCGGCTTCGTTCTGGCGGCACTGCTGGACCGCGGCGGCAGCGTCGTGTTCTTCGTGGAAATGGCGGGCATCTGGACCTTCGGCGCCTACTGGGCGCTCAAGACCTGGGAGCTGTCACTGTCCAAGCTCGAAAAGGACCCCGGCGTGGCCGTGCGAAACGCGGCGCCTGATTCGCCCGCCCCTCGGTAGGGCAGGAGCGCTGGGTGTCTGCCGCTGGATGGATCCACCGATGGGATGTTGTGGGCCGACTGGGGTCATCGGGGCGGGCAGATGTCGGCCATCTGCCGTCGTGCACGGCCGGCCGCTGAACGGCAGGCCAACAACATCGCAGCAATCCTGCCCGCGCCGACAATGCGTTTTGCGCATGCACCGCGCGGCATCAAAAAGGACCGACCCCATGACCTTCCGTCCCGCCAATTTCGACCCGTCCATCGATCCAACGGCCGATCAGGTCCGCGCATTGCGTGATGCCGGCCCCGCCGGCCCGGTGGTGATGCTCAATCTTCTGAAGTTCCGCGAGCAAGCGAACTACCCCGCAGGGTCTCCCCACGCGCCCTGTTCAGGTGCCGAGGCCTACCGCAGGTACCAGACGGCATTCGTGGAATCCGTGGGCGACGTAAGCCATGCCGTGGTGGTATGGGAAGGGAAGATCGACAGACCCTTCATCGGCGATGCCAGCCAGGACTGGGACAAGTGCCTGCTGGTCCGCTACCCGAGCCGCCAGCACTTCCTCGCGATGATGGCCAACGCCGCGTACCGCGAGGCGCTGGTCCATCGCTACGCGGGCCTCGAGCGCACCATCCTCTTGCAGATGCAGGGCTGACGACTCGGCCTGCGAGCAAGGAGGCGTGGTACGGCCTGAGCCTCGCGGCTGGACAGGTTTACCCTGTGGACGCGATCTGCCGCCTGAGTGCGTGATGATCGGTCTACCAAGTGCGCGGCGATCGGGGGGCAGTGCCTTGGTGCTGCGGCCTGCAAGCCGGCCGGCAAACGTTGCCGTCGTGGCAACTGGAGCATACAAGGGTGAGCACAGTCGGCCAACAACAGCCTGTCGCGATGATTGGCCGTGTGCCTGCAGTAGGCTGGGTCCAGCCAGTCGAAACTGACGCCTGAACGTTCGCGAGCGACGTAACCGGTCATTCGCCTAGCCAGGCTGCATGCTTCGGCGATGCAACCCAGACCGGTCGCTCCGGCTCGGGCGCTACGGTAGCGCGATGCACCATCTATCCGTGCGCGATCTTGAACACTGCCACCGCGGCCACCAGTTGCTGCGCCTGCACTTTCAGGCTCTCGGCCGCGGCGGCGCTTTCTTCGACCAGCGCGGCGTTCTGTTGCGTCGCCTGGTCCATCTGCGTGACCGCTTCACCCACTTGAGAAACGCCGGCGCTTTGTTCCTGGCTGGCCGCGGTGATCTCGCCCATGATGTCGGTCACCCGGCGGATGCTGCTGACGACTTCGGTCATCGTCGCGCCCGCTTGGTCCACCAGCGTGGTGCCTTGCTCCACACGTTCGACACTGGCGGTGATCAGGCTCTTGATCTCCTTGGCGGCCTCCGCGCTGCGCTGCGCCAGGTTGCGTACTTCGCTGGCCACCACGGCGAAGCCGCGGCCCTGCTCGCCAGCCCGAGCCGCCTCCACCGCCGCGTTCAGCGCCAGGATGTTGGTCTGGAACGCGATGCCGTCGATCACACTGATGATGTCGGCGATTTTCTTGCTCGAATCGTTGATGCCCTTCATGGTGTCGACCACCTGGGCGACGACGTGGCCACCCTGGATGGCCACGCTCGACGCGCTCTGCGCGAGCTGGTTCGCCTGCTTGGCGTTGTCCGCGTTTTGTTTGACGGTGGACCCGAGTTCTTCCATAGACGCTGCAGTTTCTTCCAGGGCGCTGGCCTGTTGTTCGGTGCGCTGGTTCAGGTCGTTGTTGCCCTGCGAGATCTGCGCGCTGGCGGTGGCCACGCTATCGGCATTGGCCTGCACCCCTCGCACGATGCCTGAAAAGTTGGCCTGCATGCGCGCCATGGCTTCGAGCAGGCGCAGGGTCTCGTCGTTACCGTCCGCATGAATTTCGGCCGTGAGATCGCTCTGGGCCAGACGGTCTGCCACCTCCACCGCGTGCGCCATCGGCAGTGCCATCCGGCGCGCCATCCAGAGCGCTGCGACCACCATCGCGGCCGTCGCCAGCAGCAGGGTCGCGGCAATCGCCAGTTGTACCTGCTTGACGCTGGCCTTAGCCTCTGTGGTCAGCAGCTCGCCCGTCTTCCCGATGGCTGCGGACAGCGCCGCCATCTTGTCTTCAAGTTCGGCGAACGCGGTCTGCAGCGCCGGCATCGCGTCGCGCGCGGCGCCAACATCGCTACCCGCTGCCTTGACGACCCGCCCAGCGGCCCCGATGTACTTCGTGACGAGCGGCCGCGCTGCGGCTTCTGCGTCGCGCGACTCGGCGTTCAGTGGCAGGCTCTGCAGCTTGTCCAGCGCTGCGAGGTAGGTTTCGGCGTGGTCCTTCAGACCCTTTTCCGCCTCGGCAACCCGTGCCGTGTCGTTTTCCAGCGCCCCGATGTACGCGAGTTGCGCGTCGCCCCGGATCGCGTCGTGCATCATGTCGGCTTCCTGACTGGACTGCAGCGCGGCGCCGGCAAGCACCGCGTCGTCGATGGATTCGCCAAGCAGGCTCGAAGCGACGAGCCCGATGCTACCGACCACAGCCGCCAAGGCAGCGCCGGCGAGACCGAAGGCGAGAATTTGAGTGCGCAGTTTCATGATGATGTCTCCTCTTGTTTGAATCGGTCAGAAGCTCAGACCATCCCAGCCGAAGCCCCGGGTACACAAGGTGCCGGAGCCGACACCGGCCACGCGGTCAGATCCACGCCGTTGCTGTCTTTGACCAACCACTCGCGCAGCGCGGTGGCAGCCGCAGCCAACGGAGGCGCCGTGCCACTGGCAGACTGGGTGGAGTTTGAATGCTCATCGGTAGCTCCCTGATGGCAATGACCGGATCAGGCTGCAATGCCAGTACGTTCAGTGCAGTATCGACAGCCGGCGCGTTGCACTTGGATTGAATATCGGCCTGAATACGGGTCAGTTCGGCGCTTTGGGCGCGAACCGGACCGGAGACGTGAAGACAGATCAGAAGTCCGCGCCCGTTCAAGCGATCACGTTGTCCCGGGCCGGATCGTCCACTTCCTTGCATCGCGGAAGTCGCTTGTGGGTCGGTGCCGCCAGTCCAGGCAATAGTGAAACGGTCGGTGGCGGGGCGCCTGCCGGTCGCGGATGCCCTATGACCGCAGTACCTCGTACAGCCGCCGTTGGGGCCAGCACCGGTCACCGTACCCAACTGCCGCTTCGTGGAGGTCAGCGTGCGTGCGCCTGGCAGCACCCACCTTCAGCCTCCGCTGCACACCGGTTTTTGCCAGTTGAACGGTGACTGTTCGGATTGGGTGGCGGATCTCTGTCATTCACCCCTGCCGGACCCGCACCCCCAGCGCCCCGCACACCGCGATCAGCGCCACGCCCACCACGGTCCACACATCGGGGGCGTAGCCGAACACGATCCAGCCCGCCAGGGTGGCGAAGCCGATCTGGGCGTACATGTAGGGCGTGAGGCGTGAGGCCGGGGCGCGGTGGTAGGCCTGGATCATCACGTAGTGGCCGAGCGAGCCGAACACGCCCATGAGTGCCACCAGGGCCCAGAGCTGCCAGGTGGCCATGGGCGCCCACGACCAGGGCAGCGCCAGCGTGCCGAACACCAGGCCGGTGAGCCCGGTGTAGAAGTGCATGGTGCCGGGGTCTTCGGTCTTCACCATCTTGCTGGTGACGATCTGGTAGAGCGCGTTGATGAGCACCAGCGCCAGCGGCAGCAGCATGGCGCCCTGGAAGTCGCTGCCCTTGGGCCGGATCACGATGAGCGCGCCGGCGAAGCCGCCCGCGATGAGCCACCAGGTGAGTGCGGGCACGCGTTCGCGCAGCAGCGGCGCGGCCAGCACGGTGATGGCGAGCGGCACAAGCATGAGGATGGCGGTGAAGTCGCCCACCGGCACGAAGCGCAGGCTCAGGTAGGCCACGGTGCCCGAGGTGACCATGAGCGCTCCGCGCAGCAGCTGCCAGCCGGGCGCGGTGGTGTGGAACAGGGCTTTGCCCTGGCTGGGCCAGAGCAGCGCCACGGTCATGCCGGTCTGCACCAGGAAGCGCAGCCAGATGGCCATGAGAACAGGCACGACACCGCCCACGAACTGGGAGGTGGTGTCGAGCAGGGCGAAACAGAGCGTGGCGGCGATCGCCAGCGCGATGCCCAGGGCCGGGCGGGGATACAGGGGTTGGGACAAAAGGGCGCCGGGGATCAATAGCTCAGGCGGGCCACCGAGCGCAGGACTTCGGGCGTGGTGGTGGGGAAGCCGAAGTATTCCAGATACGCGGGAATCATTTCGAACAACATGTCGGAGCCCACCTGAACCCGACAGCCTCTGGCCTGGGCGGCGCTGAGGAAGGCGGTCATTTCGGTGCGCATCACGACCTCGCCGACAAGTTCGATCAACGCGCAAATGCGTTCCTTGATCGAACGCATTCCGGGGGAAACCCGGAAGGACTCTCAGGGCTTTTGGGTGGCGGCCGAGTTCACGAACTTGCGCACCAGGCCGTCCATGGCGATCAGGTAGCCGTCGACGCCGAAGCCGACCACGATGCCGGCGGCCACCGGCGACACCCACGACTGGTGGCGAAAGGCTTCGCGGGCGTGCACGTTGGAGATGTGGCACTCGATCACGGGCAGTGGCTCCACGCCCTTGATGGCGTCTTGCAGAGCGATGGAGGTGTGGGTGAGTGCTCCGGGGTTGAACACCACGCCCAGCGCCTCGCCGGCTTTGTGCAGGCGGCCGTATTCGTGGAGCTTGTCGATCAGCGCGCCTTCCCAGTTGCTCTGGAAGCACTCGACGTCGTAACCGATCTGCTCGCCGTGGGCGGTGCAGAAGGCTTCCACGTCGGGCAGGGTGGTGTGGCCGTATTGCGCCGGTTCGCGCGTGCCTAGCAGGTTGAGGTTGGGGCCGTTGAGGATGAGGATTTTTTTCATGGTTCGGGCGGGTGGTCAGGGGCGCACGCAGCGCAGGATGGTCTCGACGATGTTGGCACGCCGCTGGGCCGCCACGTCGGGGTGGGAGAAGTCGCGCTGGAAAATCTGGCCAAAGGTGTGCCGGTTGGACACGTTGAAAAACGTCAGTGCCGTGATGGTCGCGTGCAGGTCCACCGGATCCAGGCCCGGGCGGAAAGAGCCGCTGGCTTCGCCGCGTTCCACCAGGCGGCGCAGCGCCGCGATGGCCGGCTCGTTGAGCGGCTGGATGCTCTGGCTTTGCGCGAGATACTGGCCGCGGTGCATGTTTTCCGTCATCACCAGACGGACGTAGCTTTCGTGACTGGCGTGGTGGTCGAAGCTGAATTCGACCAGCCTGCGCAGGGCTTGTTCGGGCGCCAGCTCGTCGAGCTGCAGTTCGCTTTCGATGGCCCGCACACGGCGGTAAGCGTCTTCCAGCGTGGCCAGATACAGGCCTTCCTTGCTCCCGAAGTAGTAATAGATCATGCGCTTGCTGGTCTGCGTGGCGCCGGCGATCTGATCGATGCGCGCACCGGCCAACCCCTTTTCGGCGAACTCTGCCATGGCCACGGCCAGGATGTTGGCCATGGTCCGTTCCGGGTCGTTGGTGCGGGTGGGGCCCCGGGCGGCGGCGCTCTGCCGCACGGTTCTGCGCCGGGAATGTACCAGTTCGTTCATATGTGCAGTATAGGGCGCTGGCGATGCAGCGGAACGCCGGTTTCCGTGGCGGTGGTCGAGTATCGGGTCGGCTGTCACAGTGGTCGGGCAGGCAGTCGGTACCATCGGTGCTTGTTTTCCCTCTTGTGTCCTGTCCGGACAAACCCCCGACGCCATGCAACAAGCCCCCGCCCGCGACGCCGCATCGGCCTTCCGGAAAAAACCGGTCGAATTCGCTCCTGTTGCCTGGAGCGGGCGCCTCAACCCCGACGAGCTCTCGCGCCCCGGTGGCCTGCTGATCGCAGCGCTCTCGCAGTGTGCGGACGAGCGGGATCTGTCGCTGAGCGAACTGGCCTCGGCCATGGGCGTGAGCTACTGGAGCCTGAGCCAGCTGCGCATCGGGTTCCGGCCCATTGAGTCGCTGGACGATGACGTGGTCGAGGCCTGCGCGGCGTTTCTGGATCTGCCGCGCCTGACCATCGAGATGCTCGCCGGTCTGCTGGACCCGGCCGACGCGCTGGCCTGCGACGACCTGACCGGTGAAGACATCCTGCACGCCTGCCGGCTGCTGGCCACCGAACCCGGTGAACTGGAACTGCTGCCACCGCCCAACCGCCAGCGCCCGCTGCAGGGTTTTGCGGTGGACGAACTGGCCGCGATGCACCGCGAACACGGGGCCTACCCGGCGGTGTGCGAGGCTTTGCGGGCCGAACTGCGGCAGCGGCCGATGTCAAAAACCGAGCTGTTGCGCGCCGCGCTGGACGCGGGCGTGGCAGAGGCAGAAACCGAATCGGCCGAGCCGGATGACGCGACTCCGCCCCACGGCATCCTGCGCTGCACCTGTTGCCAGAAGCGTCTGCGCATTCCGCACCTGCCCGAACCCGGCGAGATCCGCTGTCCCAGCTGCCAGACGGAGTACGCCGTGCACTGGCAGGCGGCCATCTGCGTCGTGCAGCGGCTGGAGGCGGAAGCGGCGCCGGACGACGAAACGGATGCGGACGCGGATGCTGATGCGCCAGAGGCCCACGCTTCGGCGCCGATGGATCCCTGGGTGGTGCTGGGTCTGGCCCGGAACAGCTCCTGGGATGCGGTGGAGCGGGCGCGCCGCTCGCTGCTGCAGCAGTACCACCCGGACCGGCTGGGCCATGTGTCACCGCTGGTGCACAAGCTGGCCGAAGAGGCGTTCAAGCGGGTGGGCGACGCTTACGACCAGTTGAAATCACAGCGCTGATCAGGCGGGCCGCTCGTTCAAGGAATCGGGTCTTCCACGCCGCTGCGGCGCAGCGGGTTGAAACCCGTCACCAGCGCGGTCGCCAGCAACACCAGCGCGCCGCCCGCGAAGATGCCGGAAGACACCACCTCGCCCAGCACCAGGTGGCCCCAGGTGACGCCGAAGACCGGAATCAGGAACACCGGGCTCATCGCCGCCACCGGCGACACGTGGCGAATGATGCGCAGATGCGCCCAGTAGGCCAGGCCCGAGGTGATCACGCCCAGCACCAGCAACACGCCCAGTGCGGCGGGCGTGAACTGCGCCTGTGGCCAGGCCAGCGCGGCACCCGGCAGCACGAGCACCAGCGAGATGACGTGGATGCCGGCCGCGATGGCCAGCGGCTGCATGTGCGCCGTGGCGCGTTTCATGAGCGGGGTCGACATTCCGTAGCAGGCAGCGGCCCCGATGCAGGCCAGCGCGGCCAGCAGGGTGGGGGTATCGGGTTGCACCGGCCCGAGCCGCACGATCAGGCCCACCCCCACGAAGCCGCACAGACAACCCAGCAACTTGCGCGCGGTCAGGGTGTCTTCCTTGAACCAGGCCGATGACAGCGTGCCGAACAGCACCGCGGTGGTGTTGAGCAGCGCACTGTAGCCCGCGGGCAGGCGCAGCGCGGCCCAGGCGTAGAGCAGGAACGGCACCACCACCGAGAGCAAGCCGAGCACCAGCAGCTCTCGCCAGTGTTGCCAGGGCCAGCGGTGCTTGAGCACGCGCATGATCACCGAGAGCGTCAGCGCCGCCAGCGCCACGCGCCCGCCCGCCAGCACCAGCGGTCCGAGCAGGGGGCTGGCGATGCGCAGGAAAAGAAAGGAGGCGCCCCAGAGCGCGGAGAGGCCGACGAGCTGGGCGAAGTGGTGGGCTTTCACCGGGCCATTGTCGTGGCGAACCGATGGGGGAACTGTCCGACGGCTGACAGGTCCGGTAGAGTTCAACGCCTGCTTGCTGCCAGCGGTTTGAATCCAGAGGTTCCACCATGTCGCTTGTGCTTTACGGTCACCCCTTTTCCTCGTACACACAGAAAGCGCTCATCGCGCTCTACGAGAACGACACCCCTTTCGAATTCCGCTGCATCGGGCCGGACGCGCCGGAGCATGTGGCCGAGTGGCTGCGGCGCTGGCCCATCGCCCGGTTCCCGCTGCTGCTGGACGGCGAACGCCAGATCGTCGAGACCAGCCTCGTCATCGAATACCTGCAACTCGCCCACCCCGGCCCCGTGCGCCTGCTGCCCGCCGACCCGATGGCCGCGCTGGACGTGCGCTTCCTCGACCGCTACTTCGATCTGTACGTGATGAGCGCTATGCAGCTGGCGGTGGACACCGCGCTCCAGCGCTATCCGATGACGGTCGAAAAAGGGCGAGCCATCGCCAGCGAACGGCTGGAGCGCGCCTACCTCTGGCTCGAAGGGCACCTGGCCGGCAAGACATGGGCCCATGGCGAACACTTCACGCTGGCCGACTGCGCCGCCGCACCGTCGCTGTTCTATGCGGACTGGGTGCACCCGATTCCCGAGAACTACCCCGTGCTGCGCGCCTACCGCGCGCGCTTGCTGGCCCGCCCGTCGTTTGCGCGTGCGGTCGAAGAGGCGCGGCCGTATCGTTCGTTCTTCCCACTCGGCGCGCCGGACCGGGACTGAGGCGCCGCGGCGCTCCCAGCCCATCTCGGCAGACTGGGCATCACTCGATCACTCGATCACTCGATCACGCGGACGCCATGAGGAGGGTCAATGTCTGACCTCTGGCAACTGCGCGCGTACAGCGAGATACTTCCCGATCAGCCACACCGGAAGGGTCAACCATGACTTGTGAATCCTTCGACGCCATCATTGTTGGGGCCGGTCAGGCAGGTCCTGCCATCGCAGCACGCTGCAGCAAGGAGGGCCTGCGCACCGCTGTCATCGAGCGCGGGCACTTTGGGGGCACCTGTCTCAATGTCGGCTGCGTACCGACGAAGACCCTCGTTGCGAGCGCGCGCGCCATGCACCTGGCGCGCCGCGGCGCCGAATTCGGCTTCGATGCGGGTGAGATCCGGGTGGACATGGCCCGTGTCAAGGCACGCAAAGACGGCATCGTCGGCAAGTCTCGCGAAGGACTCGAATCCTGGATGCGGAGCCTGAAGGAAACCGAAGTCATCGTTGGAGAGGCCCGCTTTGTGGCCGCAGCGACGCTGGAAGTCGGCGGACGCCGTCTGACGGCACCTCGCATCTTCCTGAACGTGGGCGGCCGGTCGGTGCGCCCTGATATCCCCGGCATCGACACCGTTCCCACACTCGACAACGTCTCGATCCTGGAGCTGGACCGCGTGCCCGAACACCTGGTCATCGTCGGCGGCAGCTACATCGGTCTGGAGTTCGCGCAGATGATGCGCCGCTTCGGGGCCGAGGTGACCGTGGTGGAGCGGTCGCCGCAACTGCTGCCCCGCGAGGACCAGGACGTCGCCGCCGGCATTCGATCGATCCTGGAGGGCGAAGGTGTGCGCTTTGCCCTGGCCTCGGAGTGCATCTCACTGTCGCGCGAAGGCCAGGGGATCGGGGTCGGCGCGGCCTGTGGCGACGATCGGCCCAGCATCAACGCCAGCCATGTTCTGCTGGCCGTGGGCCGGCGGCCGAACACCGAAGACCTGGGTCTGGAGGCTGCCGGCATCCAGACCGACGACCGCGGCTACATCACGGTCGACGACCAGTGCCGCACGACCGCCGACGGGGTTTGGGCGGTGGGCGATTGCAACGGCCGCGGCGCCTTCACGCACACCTCGTGGAACGACCACGAAATCGTGGTCGCCAACCTGTTCGACAACGATCCGCGCCGCGTCTCGGATCGCATTGCCTGCTATGCGCTCTACATCGACCCGCCGCTTGGCCGCGTTGGCATGACAGAGATCGAGGCGCGCGCGGCCCTGGCCCAGGGTCGCAAGGTGTTGCAAGCCAAGATGCCGATGCAGCGCGTGGGACGCGCGCGCGAGAACGGCGAAACCCAGGGCTTCATGAAAGTGCTCGTGGATGCTGAAAGCCAGCGGGTGATGGGGGCCGCGATCCTCGGCCTCCATGGTGACGAGGTGGTTCATGGACTGCTCGACATGATGGTGGCACAGCAGCCCTACACGGTGCTCTCGCGAGCGATGCACATCCATCCGACGGTTTCGGAGCTGGTGCCGACGCTGCTGCAGCAACTGAAACCGCTGGCGTGATCCGTCAGCGCATTCGCCCTGCGTATGCGTCCTTCTACTCGCGGAAGACCGACGCTGAACAAGATGCTGTGAAGCGGCAGTTCGTGGTGTTACCTCAGTTTTTTTGCCTGATCTTGGTCTCGAGGCTGCAGTTGGGGTTGAGTCCTGGGTGCAAGCTGAGCAGAGGCAAAAGGCAAGCCCATGTTTGTATTTCCTATCCCGGGGCTTTCGCCCAAGGACACGTTCAAGAGGGTGCTGGTGCTGATGCTGGCGCTATCGGGGCTGGCAACCGAGTGGTCATGGGTAGCCGGCGCTGCCACTTTCTGCCGCCGAAGTTGTTTGTGAAGAAATTCCAGCAGCACAATGCCCTGGGTATCGCTGAAACACTTCCGGTACGCATGCGCGTGGCTCGATGCGAAAAGAGGCGTTTCACAGGCCACGCCGGCTATAGCTTTGTCGGGCATACGCAGGAGCGTTGTACCCTTGACCCGAGAGAGAAAGCCCAGATCCCCGGGTGTGTTGTAGGCGTCGTTATCGAAGGAAAACACAAGCGCCGGAATTCGGTCCGCAGATTCAATTTCTGCGGCTTGCTCATCGTGGCGCTGCTGCCAGATATCCGGTCTCCACCGCTTTTTACCGGCAAACGCAGGGGCGAAAGCAATGACAGAGTTGACACCTCCGGGGTAGCGCTTTTCATGCAGCAGCGCTGCCCATCCCCCAGCCGAGTGCCCCACCAGTACGATTCGAGATGGATCAACCCCCGCGCGGCCAAGCTCAGCCAGCGTCTCTTCAATCGCGGCGACCCGCTGGTCGATTTTGATCGGTTCCCCCAGCGCCGTCGCCCTGCCATCGCAGGGTGCGTAAACGACGACCTCCAGCCCCGCTATTTCGACTCCGACCAATTGCCTCACAACCTCCGGCACGGAAAAGCCCGAAGCCTGCCCATTGGGATCGCACTTGTCGTCCAGCTTTTCGATGAAAGAGCCATGCAAAAACACGACAACTGCTTTTGACGAGGGATTGGGGATACTGAAGCCTCGAGAATTCTTCCAGTTTTCTTTCTTGGGAACGAATTCTCCGAGAGCACTCGCTTTGGCGTGAAAGCAAAAAGCGATCAGGAAAACGGCATGACTCGTTTTGACAAAGTGGCGCAGTGCGCTGTGCACCAACAACTTCGATGAATTGGCCAGTGGTGACGCGGTAGCGTTCAGTGGATGCTCCACACACCGGTGATGGCCAACGCGTGGAAGTACCCGCAACACACGTCTGAGCTGATTCCGGGCGACCCGGGGCAATCCACGGAAAACCGATTTGGGCATGGTCGGTCTCACACAAGAGGTAGCGATTCGACAGGCGTATTTTCTGCTTGTTTCGGGCCTCTGTCTCTGGAAAACCCCATTCAACATCAGCCACATGGGGCTGAACATGCAGCTGGAAGGTCAACACGGGTCCATCCCAAAGGTCTGCTTCCCTTCCCCCGAGAAAAAATCAAGCATCGCCGCGACCCGCACCGGCACAAATTTGCGTGTCGGGAGGGCCGCATAAATGGTCAGTCCGCCGGCTTGCCATTGGGGAAGCACATGCACCAATGCACCTTCCCTGAGGTACGGTTGTGCCAAATGCTTTGACACAAGGCACAAACCTGCGCCAGCCAAAGCCGCACGCAACAACACGTCAAAGCTGAGCGACCGCAACACCACATTCACTTCCACTTCGACTGGCTCTGTGTCAAGCACGTCATGGGTCAGCCTCAGGCGATGTCCGCTGCTGTGTCCCGGCGCTTTTTTCCACGGAAACTCCAGAAAATCATGACCCTGCAGTTCGCCCGGGCAGTCCAGCGTTCCAGCGCGAAGCAGGTAGCCCGGTGAGGCACACAGAATGCGTACTGTCCTGCCCAATGTGCGCACCACGGTGTCACCGTTGTACTCGTCTTCGACCGCCATGAGCGTCAGGTCAAATTCCTCAACCCGCAAGTGTGAAAAAGGGTCTACGCTGATATCAAGCATCACCTCCGGATGATGCTCGCGCCATCGCGCGGCCAGCGGGGCTAAAAAAAACGAAGCCAGCATGGGCGTCGTGAGTATGTGCAAGGTACCCATCAGCACGCCAGAGCTGTTTTGGGCGGCTACATCTGCATCATTGATTTGTTGCAATATGTGCCCGGTCATTTGCAGGTAAATGATTCCAGACTCGGTGAGAGTGAGCTTGCGCGTCGTGCGCTGAAGCAGACGGGTACCCAAATGGTCTTCCAGATCACTGACCAAGCGGGAAACAGCGGTTGGAGACAGGTCCAGCGCGCGGGCAGCGGCGGAAAACCCACCTTCCGAGACAACTCTCGCAAACACCTGCAACGACAAAAGCCTGTCCATGGCGTTGGCTCCCGCTGAGTGCGAGACGATAGTCGTTAACGCATGCCTTCACAACCCTCCACACTTGGGCTTGAACCGGTATCCGCACTGGTGCTGTTACAAATTTCGATGCCGGAATCTGGTGTTCACGCGAGCAACCCATGACCTGTTGGCGATTGCGGCGAAATTGGCAACGGTGTATCTCGAAAAGGTGGCTCGACGCCCGGAATTGCTTCATCCACACTGATCGGTCGGTGAAGAAAACATCACTGGATGGCTCACCGATGAGTGACGGACAAGAAGACACAAAGCCCTCTTGGCCGGAGGTCAATTAACGACAAGGAGATCATCATGAAGGTTTCGATCATCAAACCTCTTGCCTTGGCCGGCAGCCTTGCTTGCATGGCTGCCCTCCAAGTGTTTCCCGCTGCTGCGCAGGAGGTCTACCCGCAAGAAGACGAACAATTGAAACAGAGTGCAAAAACACGCGAGGAAGTGCGCTCCGAGTATCTGCAGGCCCTCAATGAAGGGGCTATCCCCAGCAATTCCGAAACTCATGAAGCCCCCTTTGGCAGCCCAATGTGGGCCAAGGCTTCCGCCCCCAGTTCACTGACCCGGGAACAAGTGCAGGCCGACGCCGTTGAATGGATGAGGCTATACCGCGGTGATGTGGAGATGGGCGGCCAGTGACCCAAAAACAGAGGGGCTGATTGTGCGAGCCTGCACAGAATGCCTCCTTGGAGCCTAGAAATCTTGAAGATCAGTCGTAGAGAGTCAGGCCTGGCCTTTTGCCCTTTGACCTGGGGATAATTTTTGGGCAAAAGGCCAAGGCTTCAAAATATCCCGAGAAGTGACTTGCCTGCGGCAGCCGCTCACCTCCAACGGTTGAACGTCCGCTGTTGATCAGGCGCTAAGCGTGCTCATGGCCGACTCCGGTCACCAACCTCAAACCTCTCCCGCCCCGCGCATCGCCTCCGCCGCCTGGGCATTCCCCAAGGCTTCGACCCCCGCTGAAGCCCTCAGCCGGTCGCGCGCTTCGCGGTTCTGGCCGAGCTTGGATTTGCCCACCAGGCGGGTGACTTCGATCTCGATGCCGACGATGGCCTGCAGCAGGCCATCAATGAACTCGGGCGCCGAGTCGCCCATCTTCCAGGGCTTTTCTTGCAGTGAACGCTGCTCGTGTTCGCGCGTGAGGCGCGCCACGAGGCCGCGCAGGAAGCGCTCGTCGTCCATCACGCGCAGGCGGCCGTGGGCGTGCACCACCTGGTAGTTCCAGGTCGGCACGTGGCGGTGATGTTCGGGCTTGCTGGGGTACCAGTTGGGCGAGATGTAGGCCTCGCTGGCCTGGAAGATCACCAGCACGTCGGCTCCGTCCGCCGGGACCTCGCGCCACACCGGGTTGGCGCGCGCCACGTGGGCGCGCAGCGTGCCGTGCGGGCCGGTGGCTTCATCCAGTTCGAACGGGATGTGGTTGGCGTCCAGCCCGTTCGGGCCGTGCGTGACGAGGGCGCCCAGCGGGTGCTCGCGCAGCACGCGCTGCAGTTCGCCGGGACGGTGTTCTTCGAAGGCGGTCGGAATGTACATGGCGGGTCGAGGGTAAATGGGGCTGAAAGAGGTCTTATATCTGTATCGGGCCCGCAAGGGTGCCGGTCCAGCGGGAGTCAGGGCCGGTTGTGCGTGTCCAGGGCGTTCTGCACAAGATCGGCCATGGCCTGCGCCGCCTCGCCGGGGTAGGCACGCAACCCGTTCACCGTGCACACCCGGTCGGCCCAGGCTTCGTCCTGGCTGGCCTTGAGCTTGCCTTCGAGCCGGTGAATGGGGATCTCGATACACACGATGGCGCGCATCAGCGAGTCGATGAAGTCCGCCGGCGCATCGGCCACGTGCCAGGGCGCTGCTTGCCGGGCCTCGTGCGCATGGGTGAGCCGGTTCAGTTGGTCGAGCAGGCGGTCGCGGTCCTCGATCACATGCGCCACGCCGTGCGCATGGGCGACGGTGTAGTTCCAGGTCGGCACGACGCGACCGTGTTCGGCCTTGCCCGGGTACCAGCCCGGCGTGATGTAGGCCTGCGGCCCCTGGAACGCGACCACGCACGGCGTTGCCGTGTGCAGCTCGTGCCAGACGGTGTTAGCCCGGGCCACATGGCCCAGCAGCGTGCCGTGCGGGCCTTGGCTGCGGTCCAGCAGGAAGGGGATGTGGTTCACGATCAGGCCACCCGCGCTCTGGCACACCCAGGTGCCCAGCGGGTGGGCGTCGATCAGTGAGAACAGCGCGTCCCGGTCGTCGAGCCGGTGGTAGGGCGGCAGGTACATGCTGCCGCCTCAGGCGCCCTGCAGCGCCAGCCGCACCAGCAGCGCGGACAGCACCCACATGGTCAGGCCGATCAGCACGTCGAGCACCTGCCAGGCGCGGGGCTTTTTGAACAGGGGCGCGATCCAGCGCGCGCCAAAACCCAGCGCGCTGAACCAGCCCAGGCTGGCGATGCTCGCACCGGCCACAAACCAGACTTGCAACCCGGCGGGTTGCTGGGCGCCGATGCTGCCCACCAACAGCACCGTGTCCAGGTACACATGCGGATTGAGTAACGTGAACGCGGCGGCCTGCGTCATGGCAGCACCGAGGTTCAACCCTGCGCCTCCCTCGGCCGCCTGCAGCTGGCTCGCGTGCCGCGCGCGGCGCAGCGCTTGCCAGCCGTACCAGGCCAGGAAGGCCGCGCCGGCCAGCGCCATGGCCCGGGCCAGACCGGGGTTCTGGCCCAGCGCCTGGGCCATGCCCAGCACGCCGGCGGTGATCAGCACCGCGTCGGCCAGCGCGCAGAACAGCACCACACTGCCCACGTGCTCGCGCCGCAGGCCCTGGCGCAGCACGAAGGCGTTCTGTGCGCCGATGGCGACGATCAGACCCAGGCTCAGGACCAGGCCCTGGGCGAAGACCGGGAACACCTGCGAAGCGGTGGCGGCAATGGTTGTCATGCGCCGAGCTTGCCAGTCGCTGTAGATGAAGACAAACTGTCTTTCCTTCGCACGATTAAGAAAAACTGAATTCATGCTGGACTACGCCGCCCTCCATGCACTTGCCGCCGTGATCCGGGAAGGCAGCTTCGACCGCGCGGCCCGTGCGCTGCACGTGACCCCATCGGCCATCTCGCAGCGCGTCCGCCTGTTGGAGGAACGCGTGGGCTGTGCGCTGGTGGTGCGCGGCCAGCCCTGCAAACCCACCGACACCGGCAGGCGCATGTGTCAGCACTTGGATCGCGTGCGCCTGCTGGAGCAGGAACTGACCGACGCGCTGCCCGCGATGGCGCCCGAGGGTGGTGCGCGCGTGCCGCTGCCGGTGGCGGTCAACGCCGACAGCCTGGCCACTTGGTTCGCGCCCGCGCTGGCCGCGTTCGCGGCCGAGGCGCCGGTGCTGGTGGAGCTGAGCGTGGACGACCAGGACCACACCGCCGAATGGCTGCGCACCGGCGCCGTGGTGGCCGCTGTCACCAGCACCGCGCGGCCCGCCAACGGCTGCAACAGCCGGCCGCTGGGCGCCATGCGCTACCTGGCAGCTGCGAGCCCGGCATTTGTGGACCGGTACCTGGCGCAGGGTGTGGGCGCGGGCAGCTTGGCCCAGGCGCCCAGCCTGCTGTTCAACACCAAGGACGAACTGCAGGCCAGCTGGGTGCGCCGCCTGTGCCACCGGCATGTGGAGCTGTCCCGGCACACGCTGCCATCGCCGCAGGCCTTCGTCACCGCTGCGCTGGCCGGCATGGGTTGGGGCATGTTCCCGCAGGGCATGATCGCGCCGCACCTCGCCGACGGCAGCCTGGTCGAGCTGGTGCCCGGTATGCCGCTGGATGTGCCGCTGCACTGGCAGACGGCGCGGGCCGCGTCGGGTCTGCTGGACGGGCTGACGCGGCAGATGGTGGCGGCGGCGCGCGAGGGGTTGTTGCCGCTGTGAGCCCCGTGTTGGGGTCAGCCCAGCCAGGCCTTCACTCGAGCGGACAGCGCTTCGGTGTTGATGGCATAGCGGTCGTGCAGTGTGGGCAGGGCGACCGCGTCCAGGTAAGGCATCGGGCAGGCCGGCGCCGTCTGTGTACATTGCAGGTTCCACAAGGAGGTAGCAGCACATGCGGGTTTTTCTGATCGATGCCGACAACCTGTCTTCACCCGCCTGGGTGGACGAAGCTTTCCAGGCGCTCGAAACCGCCGAGGGCAGCATCGCGGTGCGGCGGGCCTACGGCAGCGCCGAAAACCTCAAGGGCCTGGCCGATACGCTGCGCACCTGGGCCATCCGGCCGTTCGTGAACCTGTCGCTGAGCAAGAACACGACCGACATCGCGCTCGCGGCCGACGCGATGGAATTCGCCTGCCAGCAGCCGGCGCCGGCCATGATCGTCATCGGCTCGGGCGATGCGGACTTTGTGCCGCTGGTGGTGCGGCTGCGGGAGCGCGGCATCCAGGTGGTCTGCGTGTCCGAGGCCAGCAAGATGGCGCCTGAAGCGGTGCCGGCCTACGACCGGGTGCTGTACGTGGGCCATGCCGCGTCGGCCCGGCGGTCGACACCTTCGCCCGCACCGGCGGCAGCG
>MERT01000015.1:395585-453401 GCA_001770705.1 Burkholderiales bacterium GWF1_66_17
GCCGCTCGGCGCCTGCGGCTGCGCCGGCCACCAAGGCCGCTGCGAAAAAGGTGCCGGCCAAAAAGGCGGTCGCCCGCAAGGAAGTGCCCGCGGCCCCACCCGCTCCGAAGGAGGTGGCACGCAAGACGGCCGCGAAGCCGGCCGCGCCTGGCGACGGCCTCACGGTGCCGCGCATCCTCGTCGCGGTACCGGCCCTCGAAGCCGGTGCCTGGCTACCCCTGGGCGATGTGGCCAAAGCCCTGCGCGATGGCGGTTTGCTGGGCAAGAGCGCGCTGTCCACCAAGCTTTTCAAGAAGTTTCCAAAGCACTTCGAGCTCAGGCCAGACCGGCAGCCCAACGAGGTTCGTCTGTTGGCGCCTCCAGCTGCCAACTGAGCGCCAGCGCCCGCCGTGCTCGGGCGCTCAGCGCCACAGCGCGGGCACGTGGGCTAGACCCTGGTCTCTTCTTTGCTGGAGGACTCTATCCGTTTCATCCGTGTCTTTCTGTAAGTGCTCTTGTGGGTGTCTCATGCGGGGGAGTACGCTGGCCGCCCCTCGCGCTCGGTGTTGACCGGGGTGCCGGTTGATCGATGGCGACGGGACCCGATGACGTCAACAACACACAGGAGACGGATATGAAGAAGACCGGTATGGATGCTCGGCGCCTGGCCCGTGGACGATGGAGTGCGACGGCGGTCGCTGCGATGCTCGTGGTGGCTTGCGGCGGAGGTGGCGAGAGCGGTAGCGCCACCTCCGGCGACGCGGCAGTGGCCAAGCTGGCGCCTGCCGGCTCTTCTGCATCGGGGGATTCCTCCAGCTGCGCCAACAGGGTCAACAACACGTTCCAGAAGCTGCTCGAATGCGTCACGCTCGACGGCGTGCGGCGCCACCAGCAGGCCCTGCAGACGATCGCGGATGCGAACAACGGCATCCGCACCTCGGGCACGCCGGGCTACGACGCTTCGGTGGGCTACGCGGCGGAGGTGCTGCGCGAGGCGGGCTACCTGGTCACCATCACGGACTTCCAGTTCCAGACCTTCATCACCCTCTCGGGCACCGTGCTGGAGCAGGTGACGCCCGGACCGACGGCGCCGCTGGCCAACAACACCATGGAGTACTCGGGCAGCGGCGACATCACGGCCCCGGTGACGGCCCTGCTGGCCCCGCCAGCCGATGCCACGCCAGGCTGCGAGGCCGCAGACTTCGCCGGTTTTCCGGCCGGGAACATCGCGCTCATCAGCCGCGGGGCCTGCACCTTCGCCATCAAGGCCACCAACGCCCATGCGGCCGGGGCCAGCGGCGTCGTGATCTACAACAACGCCGACGGCGACCTCAACGGCACGCTGGGCGAGGCCTTCGCGCTGGATATCGGTGTCACCTCGGTCACCCAGGCCCTGGGGCAGCAGCTGGCGGCGACGCCGGGCCTGGTGCTCAGGCTCAAGACCGACACCTTCCGCGGCGAGGCGACCACCAGCAACGTCATCGCAGAGTCGCGCTCGGGTGATCCGAACAACGTGGTGATGGTGGGCGCGCACCTCGATTCGGTGAACGAAGGCCCGGGCATCAACGACAACGGCTCGGGTGTCGCGGCGATCCTGGAGACCGCGGTCCAGATGGCCAAGGTCAAACCCCGCAACAAGCTGCGCTTTGCGCTGTGGGGCGCGGAAGAGGCCGGTCTGGTGGGCTCCACGAACTATGTCGACGGGCTGTCCCAGGCCGAGAAGGAGCGCATCGCGCTGTACCTGAACTTCGACATGATCGGTTCGCCCAACCACGTGTTCTTCGTCTACGACGGCGACGACTCGGACGCCACGGGTGAAGGCCCCGGCCCGGGCGGATCGGACCAGATCGAAAAAGCGTTCGAGGCTTACTACATGCAGCGGGGTGTGCCGTTCAAGGGCACCGACTTCGACGGACGCTCGGACTACCGGGCCTTCATCGAAAACCTGATCCCGGCGGGCGGCCTGTTCACTGGCGCCGAAGGCATCAAGACAGCCGCCGAGGCCGCGTCCTGGGGCGGCACCGCAGGCCAGGCCTACGACCCGTGTTACCACCAGGCGTGCGACACCTACGCCAACAACAACGACGCGGCGCTCGACGTGAACGCCGATGCGGTGGCCTACACCACGCTGCTGTTCTCGATGAACACCTCGACCGTGAACGACCAGCGTGGCAAGGGCAACTTCCGCATGCCGGCGCTCAAGCCGCTGCACCCGGTGCCGTCGGCGAACTGAGCGGTCTCTGAATGCCCCTGCCAGCCGCGCGGCTGGCAGGGGGTGGGACAAGACGGATGGGCAGTCGGTGCAGGGGGCGCCATCCTGAGCAGTTGCCGGTTCAGACAGCGGTCACCTCGGCCCTACGCCGGCCCGCCAGCAAACGCATCCCGATCGGCACCACCAGCATCAGCGCCGCCGCCACCCACAGCCCGATGGTGATGGGGCTGCCCACCAGGATGCTGGCGTCGCCGTTGCTGATGGACAGCGCGCGGCGCAGGTTCTGTTCCATCATGTCGCCGAGCACGAAGCCCAGGATCAGCGGCGCCATCGGCACGCCCTGTTTGCGCAGCAGATAGGCCGCGAACCCCAGACCGGTCATGAGCACGAGGTCAAACGTGGTGGCGTGCACCGCGTACACGCCCACGCTGCTGACGGCCACGATGCCGGGCACCAGCAGCCAGTTGGGCACGCTCAGGACCTTGGTGAACACGCCCACCAGCGGGATGTTGAGCACCAGCAGGATCACGTTGGCCACGAACAGCGAGGCGATCAAGCCCCACACCAGATCGGGCTGCTGGGTGAACAGCGCCGGGCCGGGCGTGATGTTGTAGAGCGAGAGCGCGCCCACCATCACCGCCGTGGTGCCCGAGCCGGGCACGCCCAGCGTGAGCATGGGCACGAAGGAGCCGGTGGCAGCCGAGTTGTTGGCCGCTTCGGGCGCGGCCACGCCACGGATGTCGCCCTGGCCGAAGGTGCCTTCTTTGTCGGTCAGGCTCTTCTCCATCGAGTAGGTCATGGCGCTGGCGATGGTGGCGCCGGCGCCGGGCAACACCCCCACCGCAAAGCCGACCACGCTGGAGCGCAGCGTGCCCCACCAGGTGGATTTGAGCTCCAGCCAGTTGAACAACATGCGACCGGTCTGCGTCACCATGCCGGCGTTGCTGTGGTGTTGCTGCAGCATCAGCAGCAGTTCGCTGATGGAGAACACGCCGATGACGACCACCACGAACTGGATGCCGTCGGAGAGGTGGATGTCGCCGCCGGTGAAGCGGTAGACACCGGAGTTGGAGTCCAGGCCCACGCACGACATGGACAGGCCGATGATGGCGGCCAGCCCGGCCTTGACCGGCGCGTCGCCCATCAGTCCGGCGATGCACGCGAAGGCGAAGCACATGAGCGCGAAGTACTCGGCCGGCCCGAAGGACAGCGCCCAACTCGCCAGCAGCGGCGCCATCAGCACGATGCCGATGGTGGCGACCAGCGAGCCCACGAACGAGCTCCAGGCAGAGATCGACAGCGCCACGCCGCCCAGGCCTTTGCGCGCCATGGGGTAGCCGTCGAGCGCAGTCATGATGGCGCCGGCGTCGCCCGGCACGTTGAGCAGGATGGACGAGATGCGCCCCCCGTATTCGCAGCCGATGTAGACCGCGGCCAGCAGGATCAGCGAGGCCTCGGGCGGCAGTTTCATGGCAAAGGCGAGCGGCATCAGGATGGCCACGCCGTTGATCGGGCCAAGACCGGGCAGCAGGCCGACGATGGTGCCGATGAAGCAGCCCATCGCGGCAATCAGCAGGTTGGTCGGGCTCAGCGCCACGCCAAAGCCCAGGATCAGGTGTTGCAAGGTATCCATGTCAGCTCCCTCCGAGAACGGCAGACAGCGGGCCGGTGGGCAACACCACGTCCAGCACCTTGTCGAACAGCAGGAACAGCACCAGGCCCAGCGCGGCGCCACCAGCCAGCGCCTGTTTCCAGCTGCCACCGAAGGCCATGCCCACCGGCAGCGCCATCAGCGCCGTGGCCAGCGCAAAACCCAGCCACTGGAACAGCAGCGCGTAGACCAGCACGGCACACGCGCACAGTGCGGTGGCCTTCCAGGGCACGCCGCGAAAGGACTCGGCCCCCGCCGTTGGGTGCAGTACCAGCCACAGGCCAGACAGGCCCAGGCCGACGGACAGCAGCATCGGAAACGCGCGTGGGCCGACGGGTTCGTAGGAGATGGCGGCGGCGTAGTCTTGCGCGGCCCAGGCCATGGCGGCGGACGCGACAACACACACCGCACCGAGCAGGCGGTCACTCATGGGGAGACTCCGGTGGGGAAAAGGACGCGAGCGACCGCAGTGGGTGGCGCCGCGAAGCGGGGCCGAAGCCCCGCGGGGATCACTTGGCGGCGACGACGTTCAGGCCGAACTCTTCGGCCAGCTTGCGGTAGCCGGCTACCTGCTTCTTGACGTAAGCGTCCAGCGGCGCGCCGGTCATGGCCATGGGGAACAGGCCGCGCTCGCTGCGCAGCTTGTCGTAGGCGGGCGTGGCCATCAGCTTGGCAAAGGTGTCGGCCCAGACCTTGTAGTCGGCGTCGCTGACCTTGGGGCCGACATAGAAGCCGCGCACGATGGGCCAGTCCACGTCGTAGCCCTGCTCGGTGGCGGTGGGGATGTTGGCCATGTCGCCCGTGAGGCGCTTGTCGTTCATCACCGCCAGGATGCGCACCTTGGCGCCGGCCTTGATCTGCTGCCCGGCCTCGGCCGCGTCGCCGGTGAAGACGTGGATGTGGCCGCCCTGCAGCGCGGTCAGCGCCTCGCCACCGCCTTCAAAGGCCACGTAGCGCATGGTCTTGGGGTTCACACCGCCGGCGCGCGCGGTCAGCGCGGCCTTCATCCAGTCCTGGCTGCCCACGGTGCCGCCAGCGCCCAGCACCACCTTGGTCGGGTCGGCCTTCATGGCGGCCATCACGTCCTTGAGGCTCTTGAACGGCGAGTTCTCGGCCACCACCACGGCGCCGTAGTCGGTGCCAATGGCGGCCAGCCAGCGCACGTCGTTCTCGGTGTAGCGGCCGAACTTGCCCTGCGCCAGGTTCAGCAGCGAGCCGCCGGAGAACGCGACGATGGCGTTGGCCGCGTCGGGCTTCTGCGCTATCACGGTGTTGTAGGCCACGGCGCCGATGCCGCCGGGCATGTAGGTCACGCGCATCGGGTCGGCGATGAACTTGCCCTCCTGCAGCGCGCTCTGCACCAGCTTGCAGGTCAGGTCAAAACCGCCGCCCGGCTTGGCGGGGGCGATGCATTCGGTTTTCTCCAGGGCGCCAGCGGCGAAAGCGCTGAGGGCGCTGGCCGAGACGGCGGCGGCGATGAACTTGGACGTGATGCTCATGAAAGTGTCTCCTCGAAGGGGTGGAACGCTCGCAACGGATCTGTTGCGATGAGGGCACTGTAGAAAAAGCGCACTTTCAGACCGCTTTCAGGCCAGAGGCGAATTTTTCAGGGTTTACCCGCATGAGGTGGCGGGGCGCCGGTGCCGGCCAGTTCCATCGTGACGGCCAGCCCGCGCCCCTCGGGCCCGACGCTCACACGCATCTCGCCACCGTGGCGCTGTGCCACGGTGCGCGCAATCGCCAGCCCCAGGCCGGAGCCGGGCAGTTGACCCTGGCGGCCACGGAAGAAGCGCTCGCCGGCGCGCGCCAATTCCTCGGGCGGCAGGCCCGGGCCGTCGTCGACCACGCTGAAGCGCACATGGCGCCCATCGGTTGCCACGGCCAGCGTCACGTGGCAGCCGGCACCGCCGTGGCGGATGGCGTTGTGCAGCAGGTTGGACAGGGCTTCTTTCAGGAGGCCGGGTTCGCCGCGAAAGGGCAGCGTGGCCATGGGCGCGTGCAGGCCCAGGTCCACCCCCTGCTCGCGTGCCAGCGGCCACCATCGCCGCACCATGTCTTCGGCCAGCACCACGGCGTCCAGCGCTTCGGGTTCGGGCGCGGCGCTGTCGGCCTTGGCCAGCGAGAGCATCTGGTTGGTCTGGCGGATGGTTTCGTCGAGCTGCTGGCGGATGTTGTCCATCACCTCGCGCAGCGCGGCGGGGTCGGCCTCGCGCTGGGCATAGGCCACCTGCGTGGCCAGTGTGGTCAGCGGCGTGCGCAGCTGGTGCGAGGCGTCGTCCACGAACTGGCGGCGCGCTTCGGTCTGTTCGCGGTTGCGTTCGATGTGGTGGTTGAGGGCGCCCACCAGCGGCAGCAGCTCGGCGGGCACGCCGTCGCTGTCCATCGGCGTGAGGTCTTGCGGGGCACGGGCTTCGACGTCCTGGCGCAGGCGGGCCAGCGGGCGCATGGCCCACGCGATGGCCAGACCAAACAGGGTGCTGGCCACGACCACCAGCAGGAAGTCGCGCGCCACCGACTGCAGCACCAGGCTGCGCTGGAAACCGGTGCGGGCTTCCAGTGTTTCGGCCACCTGGATCACTACACGCTGCGGCCCCGCCTGCCCGGCCAGCGGCGTGGCCAGCTCGCGCGCGTAGCTGCCCACGCGCACCGGCTCGCCAAAGTACACGCCTTCGTGAAACAGTGGCTTGCCCGAGAGCAGGGGCTTGGGTGGCGGCGGCAGGTCGGAGCTGCCGATCTCGACCAGCCCGTCTTCGGTCGCCACGCGGTAGTACACCTGCCCGTTGGCGGTGAGCTCGAAGAACTCCAGCATGCGGTAGGGCAGCTCCACACTGAGGCCGCCGCTGGCGGTGGAAATGCTGGAGTCGATGGACTTCACCGCGCCGAGCAGGGAGCGGTCGTAGGCGGCGTCGGCCGCTTCGCTGGCGGTGCGCCAGGCCAGCCAGAGTTCGGCCGAAAACACCAGCAGCAGCCCTGGCACCAGCACCACGAGCAGCATGCGGCGGATGCTGCCGGCGAGCCAGCGCGGCATTTTCATGGCGGGCATTCCAGCAGGTAGCCCATGCCGCGCAGGGTGGTGATGCGCACCGGCGATGCTTCCAGCCGCTTGCGCAGGCGGTGGACCAGCACCTCGATGGCCTCGGGGTTCACGTCCTGCTCGTCGGAAAACACCCGCTCCACCAGTTCGCGCTTGGACAGGGCTTCGCCACTGTGCTGGATCAGCGCACGCAACACCGCGTGTTCGCGCGGCGTGAGCGTCAGCGGTTCGTGCAGCAGGCGGAACTGTTTGGTTGCACTGTCGTAGCTGAGCGGGCCGCAGGCAAAACGCGGGTGTTCACTGCCACGCGCGCGGCGGATCAGCGCGATCAGGCGCGCCTCCAGTTCGCTCAGCTCGAAGGGTTTGGCCAGAAAATCGTCGGCCCCGCCATGCAGGCAGGTCACGCGCTCCATGAGCGAGTCGCGCGCGGTGAGGATCAGCACCGGCAGGCGTTCGTCGGCCTCGCGCAGGTCGGCCAACACGTCGTGCCCGCCCAGGCCAGGCAGACCCAGGTCGAGGATCAGCGCGTCGTACTTCGTGGTCTTGAGGCAACGCCGCACCAGGCGGCCGTCGTTCACCCAGTCGACCTGGAAGTCGTTCTGCGCGAGCGCCTTGACCAGCCAGGTGCCCAGTTCGGTTTCGTCTTCGGCGAGCAGGATGCGCATGCCCCAGTGTCCCCGGTGTTCAGGCGTAGAGCAAGGCGCCGACCGCGCGCACAGCGGCGGCGCGGGACGCGCCGAGGGCTTGCACCACCGGCTGCCAGAGGCTGTCGTAGGGCGGCAGGGCGCCGTGCTCGAAGGCGGTGTGCGGCCAGTCGGACCCCCAGACGAGATGTTCGCCCATGAGAGCGGCCACGCGACGGATGTGGCCATGCAAGGCCTCGTAGGGCGTGCTGGCCTGCAGCCGGTACCAGCCCGAGAGCTTGACCCACGCACCCTGTGCAGCCAGGCGTTCCAGGGATGCCCAGGCTGGATCGGCGGCGCTGATGCCCGCGTGCAGGCCTGCCAGGTGGTCGAGCACGGCGGTGAGGCCACTGCCTTCGTGCAGGTTGGCGATGGCGGCCAACTGGTCGGCCCGGGCGTACCACTGCACATGCCAGCCTCGCGCCTTCAGCCGGGGAGCGAGAGCGCGAAAAGCCTCGGGTCCGTTGCCCACCGGTGATACCAGGTTGAAGCGCACGCCGCGCACGCCCAGCCGGTGCATGTCGTCGAGTTCGGCGTCGGTGACGGCGGTGTCCACCACCGCGACACCCCGGTGACGGCCGGGCTCGCGGGCCAGCGCGCGCAGGATCAGGCCGTTGTCGGTGCCATAGACGCTGGGTTGCACCAGCACGAGATGGCCCATGCCCAGCACCGTGGCGGTTTGCTCGATCTCGGGCAGGTCGCGCAGCACCGGCTGGTAGTGGCCTGTCTGTGCCGGGTGCGTGGGGTCGAACACATGCACATGGCAGTCCCAGCCATCCGCAGGGGTGGGGTGCGTGTTCATCCGGTGGTGATGTTCCGTTCCTTGATCACCTTGGCCCACAGCGCCTGCTGCGCAGCAATGAACTTGCCCGCGCTCTGCTGGCTGGCGTCGGGAAACACGTCGCCACCGAGCTGGCGGATGCGGCCGAGCACCTCGGCGTCTTCCAGCGCCTTGCGGATGGCCGCGACCAGCGTGGCCTTCACATCGGCGGCCATGCCGGCCGGCCCGAGGATGGGGTTCCACTCCAGCACCTCGTAGCCGCTGACGCCGGCCTCGGCCATGGTCGGCACGTCGGGCAGCGAACGCGCACGCAGCGTGCTGGTGACGGCGAGCGGTCGCAGCTTGCCGGCCTTGATGTGGCCCAGCGACGAGGCCACGTTGGCAAAGAACAGCGGCACCTGGCCGCCCATCACATCGTTCATGGCCGGGCCGCCGCCGCGGTAGGCCACATGGGTCAGGGTCACACCGGCGCGCTGCTCGAACAGGGCGCCGGCCAGGTGCTGGGCCGAGCCGTTGCCCGACGAGGCGTAGTTCAGCGGACCGGCCTTGGCCAGGCGGATCACGTCTTTCACGCTCTTTGCTTCGAAGCTCGGCGTGCACACCAGCACGTTGGGGAAGGTGGCCAGCACCGCCAGCGGGGTGAAGGCGGTGGCGGCGTTGTACGGCAGCTTGGGAAAGAGCGATGGTGTGACGGCAAACGACGAGGCGTCGAGCAGCAGCACGCTGCCGTCGGCGGCCGCGCGCGCCACATGCCCGGCCGCCAGCTGCCCGCTGGCACCAGCCTTGTTTTCCACCACCACGGTCTGGCCGAGCGCGGCCTCCAGCCGGGGCGCGATGGTGCGGGCCATGAGGTCGGCACCACCACCGGGCGGGTAAGAGACGATCAGCGTGATCGGCTTGCCGCCAGCGATCTTGCCTTGCGCGTGCGCGCCGATCCAGGGGGCGGCCAAGGTCGCGCCCGCCGCCGTGATGAGGGTACGGCGCGAGAGCCGGACGTCGACGGGGATGCAGATCTTGCTCATGGTGTCTCCTTCAGGTGATGTTGACGGTGTAGTGAAACGCGTGCGCGTCACCGCGCGTGATGCGCAGTTCGACACAGCGCCCGGTGAGGTCGTAGGCCGAGCGCTGCACCTGCGCGCAGGGGTGGCCGGCGGGCAGGCCCAGGTGGCGGGCCTGTGTGGCGCTGAGCTGGGCAAAGCCGATGTCGTCCAGTGCGCGGTGCACGTGGACCTGCACGCGGCGCGCGAACATGGGGTAGAGCAGGTCGTCCCAGGCGCTGAGGTCGTCCTCGGCCAGCGGCTCAAACAGGTCGAGCGGGAGCCAGAGTTCTTCGAACAGGCGGGGCTGGCCGCCCATGAGGCGCAGGCGGTGCAGGCGCAGAACCGGTTCCCCGGTGCCGATGCCCAGCACCCGCGACACCGCGGCCGGCGCATTCACACGACTGCGCTGCAGGATGCGCGACACCGGCACCTCGCCGGTGCCGCTGTCGAAACGGAAGAAGCGCAGCATGGTCGCGCCCGAGAGCCCCTGGCGCACAAAAGTCCCTTTGCCGTGGATGCGCTCGATGAAGCCTTGTTCGGCCAGCAGCTCCAGCGCCCGCCGCATGGTGCCCAGGGCCACGCCGTGTTCGGTGGCGAGCTGGCTCTCGGCGGGCAGCGCAGAGCCGGGCGACCATTCACCCGCGATCACACGCGCACGCAGCGCCTGCGCCAGCGAGGCGTAGCGGCTCAGGCCGGGTTCGGCGGGCGGGACGAGGTGAAGGGCTTTGTTCATGTGATGAACTCTAGTCCTCTATAGGACTAGAGTTCATCAGTGAAAACCCTGATCACGTCACCGCGAAGCGATCACTGCACGATTTCGTCGGCGGGTCCGTGGTGGGTGTCGGGCTGCGCCGTCACCGAGCTGCCCGCAGCGGCGGCCATGATGAAGCCGATGGCCAGCCACTGCAGGCCGCTCAGCTGCTCGCCCAGCACCAGCAGGCCGAGCAGCGCGGCCACGGCCGGCTCCATGCTGGCCATGACGCCGAACGCGCTGTGCGACAGGCGTTTGAGCGCCACCATTTCCAGCGAGATCGGGATGGCGCTGGACACCGCGGCCACACCCAGCCCGAACAGCAGGATGCCCGGGTCCAGCAGGGCGCTGCCCGCGTGCCAGATGCCGAAGGGCACAACGGTGATCGCCGCCATGGTCAGGCCAAGAGCAACGGAGTGGCCCGCGTGTAGATGCCCCACGCGTTTGCCGAACACGATGTACGACGCCCAGCACACCGCGGCGCCGAGTGCGAACACCACGCCTTCGGGGTCGAGGCTGGCCACATCGTGCCCCAGCGGCAGCAGGAGGCCGAGGCCGGCAATGGCCAGCGCGATCCACAGGTAGTCGATGCGCTGGCGCGAGGTGAAGAAGGCCACGGCCAGCGGACCGCTGAACTCGATGGCCACGGCCACGCCGAACGGAATGCTCTGCAGCGACTGGTAGAACATCAGGTTCATGCAGCCCAGCGCCACGCCGTAGCGCAGCAGGCTCATGGCATCGGCGCGCGAGAGCGGCCAGCGCCAGGGTCGCCAGATCAGCAGCAGGAGCAACGCCGAAAAGCCCACCCGCAAGGCTGTGGTGCCGAGCGAGCCGACTTGGGGAAACAGCTGCTTGGCGAACGAGGTGCCGATGCCCAGCGCGACGACCGAGCCGAGCACGGCCAGCAGGGGCAGGGCTTGCGCCCAGCGGGGTGAAGTCATGGGGATGGGGGGTGCGAGCGCCAGAAGCGCCGCAGTCAGGAAGTCGGTCGGGAGGAGGTTGTCAGACCAGCGGCACGGTCAGGCGCGCGATCACCGGCTGTGTGTCGGGCCGCACGCCGCGCCACCACTCGAAGGCCTCGGCTGCCTGTTCGACCAGCATGCCCACGCCATCGGCGATGCGGGTCACGCCCGCGGCCTGCGCCTGTTTCAGGAAGGGGGTGAGGCCTTTCCCGTAGACCAGTTCGTAGGCCAGGGCGCCGGCCGCAAACACGCCCGTGGGCAGCGGCAGCGCGGCTTGCGAGAGGCCGGTCGAGGTGGCGTTGAGCACCACGTCGAACGACTCGCCCGCCAGGTCTTCGTAGCCACCCGTCTGCAGCGCCACCTGCGCGGAGAAATCGGCCTTCAGGCCGTGGGCCTTGTCGGCGCTGCGGTTGGCGATGGCGATCACGGCGGGCTTCTGCTCGGCGAGGGGCACGATGGCACCGCGCGTGGCGCCGCCCGCGCCGCAGATCAGCACGCGCTTGCCGGCCAGCGAAACATCCAGGTTGCGCTGGATGTCGTTGACCAGGCCCAGACCGTCGAAGTTCTGCGCCAGGATGCGCTCGCCGTCAAACTTCAACGCGTTGACCGCGCCGGCCAGGCGCGCGGATTCCATCGGGTCGGTAGCGATTTCGAAAGCCTGCAGCTTGAAGGGCAGTGTCACGTTTATGCCGCGCCCGCCGCTGGCACGAAAAGCCTCCACGGTGGCCCGGAAGCCGTCGAGCGGGGCTTCGATGGCGGTGTATGCGATGTCCTGGCCCGTGGCCCGGGCGAACAGGCCATGGATCAGCGGTGACTTGCTGTGCGAAATGGGGTGGCCGATGACGGCGTAACGGTCGGTCATGGTGCTCGGTGGCGCGGTGGGTGGGAGGCGATTGTCGCGCAAGCCCATGCGTGGCGCCGGGGCTGGTCGGCCTGGAGACTGCAGGCACGGGCGGCTGTCGCTACCATCGCCGCATGAACGCAGCGCCGGGCCGTTCCCCAGCAAGCCCGCACCGCAGCCCGCAGGGCGAAGGTAAACCCATGACCACGAACCTCAAGATCGACTTTGTGTCCGACGTGTCTTGCCCCTGGTGCGCCATCGGCCTGTCCGCCCTGGAGCAGGCCCTGGCCGCCGTAGAGGGCGACATCCACGCCGAGATGCACTTCCACCCTTTCGAGCTCAATCCGCAGATGGGCCCCGACGGCCAGGACGTGACCGAACACCTGACTCAGAAATACGGCAGCACGCCCGAGCAGCAGGCGCAGGTCCGCGCCACCATCCGCGAGCGCGGTGCCGAGGCCGGCTTTGCCTTCAAGCCCGAAGGCCGCGGCCGCATCTGGAACACCTTCGACGCGCACCGCCTGCTGCTGTGGGCCGGCGAAGAGGGCGCCCCGGGCCAGCAGCACGCGCTGAAGAAGGCGCTGCTGACCGCCTACCACGGCCGCGCCGAGAGCCCGGCCGACCACGCCGTGCTGCTGGCCGCGGTGGTCGACGTGGGTCTGGACGCAGCCCGCGCCCGCGAGGTGCTGGGCAGCGACGCCTTTGCGCAGGAGGTGCGCGAGCGCGAACGGTTCTACAACAGCCAGGGCATCCACTCGGTGCCCGCGGTCATCGTCAACGACCGGCACCTGATCTCGGGCGGTCAGCCCGCCGAGGTGTTCGAGCAGGCGCTGCGTCAGATCGCTGCGGGTTCCTGACCAGCGATGCCGTTTGACAGCACCGCTCATGTCCTTTCCGGGTCGCCGGGTGATGAGACCCCGTTTCTGGATCGGCGCCAGAGATGGACCGGCGTCAGCAGCTTTCTGCTGGGGGTGTTGGTCGCGGTCGGCATTGTGTCTCTGTACATCGGCCTGTCGCGCTGGGTGGACGGGGCGGACAGCCTGGCCCAGCTGTCGCTGTACTCCGACGAGCGAGGGGACCTTGACATCGGCGAAGTGGCGGCACTGCCCGCGGGTGCGTTCAAGCCGGTGAGCGCCCAGGTGTCGCTGGGGTATTCAAGCGCGGTACGCTGGTTTCGCGTGGAGATGCCTTCAGGGACGGTCGGCCAGCAGACGCTGGTCGTGCAACCGAGCTACCTGGACGATGTGCGCCTGTACCTGCGCGATGCGGGGCAGGCCGGCGGTTGGCGACTGGAGCAGCAGGGCGACCGGTTCGCGTTCGCGCAGCGGCCCCGGGAAGACCTTGCGTTCACCGCCGAGTCCGAGTTCTCCGCCGGGGTGGCGGCGTTTGTACGCGTGAAGACGCGCAATGCGCACAACGTGCGTGTGAGGGTTATCGATCCCCGGACGGCGCACCGGGAAAATGCCTGGACCTTGGCCGGTGTGGGGCTGTATGGCGGTGTGGTTTTCGTGCTGGCCTGCGCGTCGGCCATGTCGGCAGCGTTGCAGCGCGACCGCTATTGGGCGGTCAATGCCTTGTTCCAGCTGACGTCGATGGTGACGATGTTTTCCTATTTCGGGCTGGGGGCGCAGTTCCTGTTCCCCGAGGCGCCGCGCGCGGCCGATCTGCTCTCGGTCTGGTGTGGCTACTTTCACTTCTTCTTCGGGGCCTTGTTCTATCGCTTGTTTCACGCGCTGTACGGCGTGCCGCGCTGGTTGCTGCGCCTGCAGACGCTGACGCTGCTGTTCCTGCCCACACAGATACTGCTGATGGCCGTGGGGCGCTCCGATCTGGCGCTGCAGCTGCCGGCGATCCTGATGCCCGTTTCCATGGTGCTGGGTCTTGTCAGTGTGTTCATGCTGCGCTGCCATGACACCTTCCTGCTCAATCTGCTGCGGGTCAATGCGATCACCACCACGGCGTATTTCATCGTCCTCTACGTCGCCCACCTGGGCTGGTTTCAGGCGGGTTTCCTGCACCTGTACCCGGGCGTCTTCATCAACCTGCTGACCGCCGTGCTTCTCCATCTGGTGCTGCTGCGGCGCAACTTCCTGTTGAGCCGTCAACAGCAGATGGACCAGCGTGAGTTCGCGCTGGTCCAGCAGCAGATGCACATCGAGCGCCAGAAGCGCGAGGAAGACGGGCGCTTCCTGAGCATGCTGCTGCACGAGATCCGTTCTCCCTTGTCCGTCGTGGCGCTGGCCCGCTCGGCGCTGGAGCGCAAGCTGCCCCAGATCGGCCATGCCACGCGAGACGCGGCGGCGCGCGATCTGCAGCGCATCGACACGTCGGTGCAGCAGATGCGCGAGGTGTTGCAACAGGTGCAGGCCACGAGCGAGCTGGAGCACAGGATGAGCGCCGATGGGAGCTCGGCCAAGGCGGCATTGGGCACCTGCGAGATGTCGGCGCTGCTCAACCGCCTGCTGGCCGAGCACGTCCGGCATGTGTCCGTCGACATCGCGCAGTTGTCGTCCTTCGAGCAGGGCAAGCGCTGGGTGGTCGCCGGGGGGCTGGAGCGGGTGCTGATGATGATTCGCAACCTGGTGGACAACGCGATCAAGTATTCCGTGCCCGGCTCGATGGTGGTGCTGGAGGCGGCGGTGCGTCCGATGAACGGGGACGGGAACTCGCAGTGGGCCCTGGCGGTGCGCAACCAGGTGGGCGCGGTGGGCATGCCGGACCCACAGCGGGTGTTCGAGAAGTATTACCGGGGCCCCAACGCCCACCAGTACTCCGGTTCGGGGCTGGGGCTGTACTGGGTCCGGGGCCTGGCGCAGATGCTGGGTGGTGATGTGATCTGCAGCGTTCAGGGGGGCGATGTGACGTTCACGCTGGTGCTGCCCATCCTGGCGGTCAGTGACCGGGGTTCGACTTATCCGCCGCCGGGCGGGGACAAGGGGTGACGGATGTGGGATGTGCTGGTCTGTGAAGACTTCACCAATTTGCGCGAAGCCCTGGTGGACTACCTCAACGACAGCGGCGTCTGGCGGGTGCGCGCCGTGAGCGACGGCCAGGGTGTGCGCCTGGCCCTGGCCGAGCGCGTGCCCGACGTGCTGCTGCTCGACGTGGGACTGCCCCAGGAAAGCGGCATCGAGGTGGCGCGCTGGGTGAAGGCGGCGCACCCGGGGCTGGGCATCGTCATGTTGTCCGGGCGCACCTCACCGGTTGATCGCCTGGCCGGCTGGCGCTGCGGGGCCGACGTGTACCTGCTCAAGCCCGCTGAAATGGAAGAGGTGGAGCTGGCGCTGACGGCCCTGGTGAAACGCGGCCAGCCCGCCGCCTTAAGGCCCGAGCCCTCCGAAGCCCTGCCGGTGCTGCAGGTCGCCAAGGCCCAGCTGGTCTGCTCCAGTGGCGAAGCCTGCCAGCTGACCGCCCGCGAAGTCATGCTGCTGCATGCGCTGGCCTTGTCGCGCGGCAGCGTGGTGGAAAGCGAGGCCTTGAGGCGCCTCCTCTGGTTGGGGCAGGAAGAAGACATCGACCACAACAATGCCCTGTTTTCCCTGGTCCGGCGCCTGCGCCGCAAGCTTGATGGCATGGGATTGCCCGCGGACGCGCTCAACGTCGTGCGGGGCCGGGGCTACCGGCTGGCCTGCCCGCTGCGGATCGAATAACCGAGCGGTCGCCCTCAGGCATGGGCCCGCCATGCAGGGAGGGGTGCGCCCGAGGGCTAGCCAGACGCCGCCAAACGGCGTGCGACAAATCACGCTTACGGCCAACGTGATCGCAAAACAATGCCATTTATCAAGGTTTTTATTAAGTTGTGACAACTTGTGACAGGTTGTGACAGATTCGCCAAATGCGTGGCTTATATGCTGACATCGGTTACAAAATCTCACTGGAGAGTTCTGATGAAGCGTGAATTTGAGCGATTTGGCGGTGTTGCCAACAGGCAACGTCAAGGCGGTTTCACCTTGGTGGAGCTGTCGGTGGTGCTGGCCGTCATCGGCCTGATCATTGGTGCCATGGCCATCGGCAAGGATGTCCAGCGCAATGCGGAGTTCACCAAGGTCAAGAACAAGTTCATTGACCAGTGGGAGCAGTCCTACAACCAGTATTACCAGCGCACCGGCGTGGTCGTGGGCGACGACCAGGTGTCGCCGCGCCTGATGGTCAACGGCGCGGCCTACGACGCGGCGGATGGCAGTCCGATCTCGGGTGGCAACATGACCGCGGTCGACGCACCGCCCCGGGTGTGCGACAAGGCCGACAACGCCGCCATGACGGCGCGCACCGCCGCCGCAGCCACCACCCTGCGCACACAGATGACGCAGACCGGTATCCGCATGCCGCCCGGCCGTGCCGAGGGTTTTGAAGACCGTTACGTCTACCTCGACAGCAACGGCAACCCGCAGGAGGTGCAGGTCTGCTTCCAGTGGAACAACCCCGGCGACCCAGAGGGTGCGGGCAACGTGATGATCGTTTCGGGTCTCACGCCCGAGCTGGCGCGCATGCTCGACCAGATGGTCGACGGCAAGCCCGATGCCCAGGAAGGCCGCTTCCGCCTGCAGGGCGTGGCCAACGGCGTTGCGAACGCGCCCGGCGTCCAGTGGAACCGCACCAACGACGACACGGCCGCCAGTGCCGCCGCCGATGACGCGGGCGATGACCTCCAGCTCGACGAGAGCCAGGTGGTGACTGTGGTCGCCGTCTACAAGATGAACCAGTGACCCTCAGCCCTCACTCTTCGGGAACAACGCCATGACCTTTTCTTCCAAAACCCGCCGTGGCGCCCAGTCGGGCTTCACGCTGATCGAGTTGACCCTTGTGCTGGCGGTGATCGGCCTGATCATCGGTGCCATCGCCATCGGCAAGGACGTGCAGCGCAACGCCGAATACACCAAGGTCTCCAACAAATTCCTGGACCAGTGGAAGATGGCGTACGACCAGTACTACCAGCGCACCGGGACCGTGGTCGGTGACTGCCAGCAGGCGCCCACCTACATGATCAATGGCGCCGAGACCACGATTGGTAACGCGGGTGCGTGCCAGCGCGACGGTGGCCAGGCCGTCGCCGGCATTCCCGAGAACTTTGGTGGCACGGGCGCCAAGATCTGCGAAGGCCAGGGCTACGCCGCCAACCAGACCGGCGCGGGTGACACCACGCTGGCCGTGCAGACGCTGCGAACGCTCATGACCCGCCACGGCGTGCGCCTGCCGCCGGGCCGCGGTGAAGGGCACGAAGACCGCTACGTCTACCAGGACACCAACGGCAACTCGACCGAAGTGCAGGTGTGTTTCCAGTGGAACCCGGCGGGTACCGCCAGCGGTTCCGGCAACGTCATGGTGGTGCGCGGGCTGACGCCCGACCTGGCCCGCTACATGGACCAGCTGGTCGACGGCAAGCCCGACTCGCGTGAAGGCCGCTTCCGCATCCAGGACCGTGCCGCCCACACCCAGACCACCGACGCCAATGCCCCGGGCACGTCCTGGGAGGCCAACAACACGATCGCCAGCAACATCGACGGCAACAGCCAGAGCGGCAACGACCCCACCGCGGTCGGGCCGAACAACCCTGACGCGGCCACCGACACGGGCCGGCAGTACGACGAAGACCGCGTCACGCTGCTGACCGCCCACTGGATGATGGATCAGTAAATGGCGATGTCCCGTCATGGACGTCTGGTCGTCCTCGGAGTCGTGACCGTCGCCCTGGCGCTGGCGGCCTGGCTGGCCATGAGCCAGGTCTCGCAGCTGAACCAGGCCCGCGCACAGGTGGCCTCCACCCGGGCCGAGCTGGCCCAGCTGCGTGGCCTGATGCCCGTGGTGGAGCAGCGCGAGCGCTTCGCGCGCCAGGACGCCGAGATCCGCGCGCTGGCCGAACGCGAGGGCATAGCCCCCGCCCGCTGGAGCAGCCGTCGTGTGCAGCGCGCGCCCTCGGTGGTGTCGCGTCTGGAGGCCGAGCGCCTGCTGAGCCAGCAGCTCGGCGGCGGCGCCCTCCAGTGGTTTGCCGCCGATCGTTTCGATGTGTCGGTGGTGAGCCCCACGGCGGGTCTGTTCACGCCGGCGCAGCCCGATGACCGGGGTTTCAGCCTGGAGCTCTCCGGTGTTGTCTACTTTCCGTTGGGTGCCCCATGAAACCTGACCAGATCATTCTTGTCTGCGCGCAGGGTTGGTTCCAGCTCGCCGAGGGCCGCTGCCGCGAGCTGCAGCCCTGGGCCGACGTCAAGGGCTCCGCGCTCGTGGTGGTGGAGTTCGCCCAGTCGCAGGTCGGTGTGCAGTCCTGCAAGGGCAAGGCCGAGTACGCCGCGGCCATCATCGAAAAAGCGGTGCGAGCCGAGGGCGCGGTGGACGGCCCCCTGCAGGTGTTCGTGCACCGGCAGATACGCCACGCCGACAGCAGCTCGGTGCTCTACACCGCCATTCCGCTGGACGTGTGGCAGCAGTTCCAGACCTGGTCGCAGCAGCAGCCCGACCATTGCCTGATCGTGCCGCTGGCGGGCCTGTTCCTGGGCAAAGCCGCAGACGAACAGTTGCAGGTGTTGCGCGTGGGCTCGCAGCTGCATGCGTACAGCGCGGCGGGCAGCAAGATGTATTACGCCGGCGCGACGGCCATCGGCAGCGATCCCGCCGACCTGCACGCCCCCTTGCGTACCGTGGTGATGCAGCTCAGGGCCAGTGGCTGGAGCGGCGCGCCCAAGGGCCTGCGCTGGGGCGCTGTGCTGTCCGACGATCTGGACGTGGAGCGCGGTCTGATGGGCAAGCTGGCAGAGGCCGGCCTGAACGACGCGCGCCTGATGCCGCACGAGTCGTTTCGCATCGGCGAGGCGGCCTGCGCCACCGTGCTGCCGCACCTGCTGGATACCATGGATTCCAAAGCGATCCAGGCGCCCTGGCTGGGCCGCATGGCCTGGCTCAGCGAAAGCTATGTGGTGCCGCTGGCCGCGCTGATCGCGGTGATGACGGTGGGGCTGGGCGCCTTTGCCTTCTTCTCGAACCACCTGATCGCGCAGGAACAGGCCAACCTGCAGGCCCTGCAGGGCGAATCGGAGCAACTGCGCCAGCGTGTGAGCCTGGTCGACCGGACCAACGCTTCGGCCCTCGATCCCGCAGAGGCCAGCTTCGTGCGGCAGCTCGGGTTCGCCGCCGTCCACGACCCCATCCAGATGTTGTCCACCGTGCGCCAGGCGGCGCGCCCCGGCGTGCGGGTGCAGCGTGTGCAACTGATCAAGACCGACAGCCAGGCCAAACCCCGCTTCCGCGTGGACGGTGTGGTGGACGGCCCGGCCAACCAGGAATTGCGCCGCTTCCTGGCCGAGCTGCTGGCCCAGGGCTGGCAGGCCGAATCGGTGTCACCCAACGACGGTTCGTCGGGGGCGTTCGCCTACCTGTTGAAACCGGCCGTGCCGGGCAAGAGCATCTGAGCGCCTGGCCCGCGAGCGCGAGGCACGTCGCTTGACGGGCCCGGCGCGGTGTCTTTTTCCGAGTACAGCATTCAGCGACACAGCCCATGAAATACACAGCCCTGACTCTCACCACCGCCGCCACGGCGCTGCTGGTACTGGCGATGGCGGGCATTGCCCAGCAGATCGGCGGCAGCGGCCGGCCGATGCCGCCCCTGCAGGTCTCGCTCAGCCCCTTGAGCGACCAGCAGATGCGCGAGCAGGACGAGGTGAAGGACGCCCTGGTGGTCCTGCGCGGGGCGGCCGCGGGCCGGCCGTATGGGCTGGCCCAGAGCGGCCGGGCGCAGGCCGCGCCGGTGGACCAGGGCGTGCAGGCGCAGGCGGACTACGGCAGCATCTTTGCCCTGCCGCCGGAGGTGGTGGCCACCCAGGCGGTGAAGGGGCGCCTGCGGCCCGAGCGGGTCGCGCGCTCGGCCGTGCCCCTGCCGCGTGTGAGCGTGGTGCTGCGCGCCGGCAGCGAAGGAAAAGCCGTGATCGATGGGTATCTGGTGGGCGTGGGCGACCAGGTGGCCGGTGGCCTCGTGGTCAAGTCCATCCGCATGGAGACGGTCACGTTCTCCGCCGAAGGCGAAGACATGGAGGTCGCTGTTCCGCTGGAGCGCCTGCGGGTGCTGGGTGCCTTTCCTTCGCGGGGCAAGGGCGACTGATGAACAAGGGCGTGCTCGTTGGAGGTGGGCTGGGCCTGCTGTTGCTGGCGTTTCTGGCGGGCGTCTGGCTGTCCAAACCGGTCCTTGAGCAGGGCCCGGTCGCGGTGCTCCCCGCCGCGCCTCAAGTGCGCTCGCCAGCCGGCGGCGCGGTGGACGCGCCCGCAGGCCTGCCGGCCTCGCCCGCCGATGCGCCAGCGCCATCCACCGGCCCCGTGCCGGGCGGGCCGGGGCCGGGCGCTGAAGACAGCACCGCACCCTGGGCCGTTCCCCCCCAAGCCAGCGGCCCGGGTGCGCCGACGCTGACGCGCGAGCAGCGCCGCCAGATCCGGACCCAGATCCGCGCCAAGGTCAACGAACTGCTGAGCAAAGGGCCCCAGTTGTCGCTGGCCGAGACCCAGGGGCTGCTGGACGACATCGAAAAGCTGGGGCAGGGCCAGTTCGATCCGCGGTACTTCCAGGTCATGCGGCAGATGATCCAGCACAGCGTGACGACCCAGCGGCTGAGCGAGGAACTGGGCCGCATCGCACAGAGCACCGCGCCCCAGGACGTCGCGCGCCGCCAGGCCATTCTGGGCGAGCTGCGCGACATCAGCGACCGCATGGCCAAGGGCGCGCAGACCATGCAGTCGTATTCGCGCGACCTGCTGGCCGGCCAGCAGAAACCCTGAGCGAGCACCGGACCATGCACGCCACCCGCTCCCGCCGACCCGCGCAGAAAGGCTTCACCTTCGTGGAGATGGCCGTGGTGCTGGTGGTGGGCGGCTTGCTGAGCTGGGCCGCTTTTTCGGCCTACGACACGGTGCTCGATGCCAAGGACCGCCGGCAGGCCCAGGACATGGCCCGCCAGGCGCAGTCGCAGCTGCGCGCCTTTGCCGTGCGGCACGGCCGTCTGCCATGCCCGGACGCCAGCGTCGCGGGCACGGGCCAGGAGAGTCTGGCCGGCGGTGTCTGCGGCACCGGCAACTTGATCGGCTGGTTCCCCTACGTCAGTGTGGGCGCGGACCTGCCGGTGGCCGAATACCGCGCCCGCTACGCGGTGTACCGCGCCCCCAACGCCAGCGCCGCGGCCGACGCGGACCTGGCGCTCAACCTGGAGCGCAGCGGCGACGCGCCCGGCCATGTGAACCACCGCGACGTGAGCGACCTGATCGTCGCCCTGAACAACGTGGCCGGTCTGGCCCTCGCGACCGACAAGCCCTACCTCACCGGCGACGGCGGCGTGGCCGGTGCGGTGGACTGCGCCACCAACCGGCAAATGTCGGTTGCCTACTGGCTCGTGGTGCCCCTCAAGGACCGCAGCGGTGACGGCGAGCGGCTGGACCCGCCGCAGACCAGCGCCGGCCCGTGTGTGTTCAGCCCGGGCACTCCCGTCAGTGCCACCAACGACGACGTCGTCCTCTCCGAGTCGCCCACGCAGTTGGCCGGCTGGCTGCGCAAGAGCCTGCCCTGAGCGACCGCCCTTTTCTTCACCGTTTTCTCCGCTTCAAAGACCGCCATGCACCACTTCAAGATCTCCATGTTCAAGCCCGGAATGGCCACCACCACCGCGATTGTTTCGGCAGCCTTGCTGGGCGGCTGCGTGGCGCCGCCGCCCCAGAGCGCGAAACACCTGGGCGACCCCGATGTTGATTCCTTGAAGCGCATGCAGGAGGTGACGCGGGCCGAGTCGGCGAAGCTGCTGGCCCAGCAGGAACAGATCATGCGGGAGATGCGCCGCAGCGCTGCGGCCAAACCGCTGGAGCCCGCGGCCCCCACCTACGACCCGCTGGAGGGCAAGACCATCAGCGTGGCCGTCTCCAACGGCAACATCAGCCAGATCCTCACCGCTTTCGCCGACGCGGCCAAGGTCAACCTCATCGTCGAGCCGGCGGTTGTGCAGCAAGGCGCGCTGACCGACATGTTCCTCAAGGACGTGTCGCTGCGCGAGGCCTTCAACGAACTGCTGCGCAGCTACGACGTGGCCGGCGAAATCCGCAACCAGACCCTGCGCGTGAAGCTGCACGAAGAGAAGTTCTTCGCGATGGACTTCCTCAACATCAACACCCAGATGTCGCTGAACTCGGGCGGCAACGTGTTCGGCTCCAACTCCACCGGCGCCAACTCCGCAATCTCGGGCAGCCTGTCCATGAGTGCCGCGGCTGGCAGCCGCGCCGATCCCTACACCGAGATCGAAAACAACCTCAAGACCATCCTGGGCGAGGCCCGCTCGCCGGTGCTGGACCCGGCTTCGGCGGCCAGGGGCAACCAGGACCCGACCCAGGTGGTGCAGCCCAACCAGCAACACGGTTTCACGTTGAACCGCACCTCCGGCACCCTGTTCGTCAAGGCCCGTCCGTCCCAGATGCGCTCGGTGGAAAAGCTCATCAAGAACACCCAGGACATGCTGACCAAGCAGGTCTATATCGAGGCGCAGCTCATCGACGTGACGCTCAACGACGGCTACGAGTTCGGCATCGACTGGACCCAGCTGCGCAGCCGCCTGGCGCTGAACTTCGGCTCCAGCGCGCTGGAACTGGCCGGTGGTTTGGCCAGCCTGCCCAACGCCTCGGGCACGCGCAACTACCCCGCGAGCAGCCTGACCATTCCCTCCCGGCTGGTCGGGCCGGGCACGGGCCGGACCGGCGGCGGCGTGGCCTACCAGGACAGCAGCGGATCGACCGTGATCAACGCCCTGCGTTCGTTCGGCAACCTGCGCATCCTGTCCAACCCGAACATCCAGGTGCGCAACGGCACCCCCGCGATGCTGTCGGTGGGCACCAGCCAGCGCTACGTGTCCAAGTCGAGCTCGGCCGAAAACAACATCGGCGGGGGCGCGACCACCACCTCGTCCGAAGTGCAGACCGACGCCGTGTTCTCCGGCGTGATGGTCGGCGTGCTGCCCATGATCCGCGAGGACGGGCGCATCGAATTGCTGATCAACCCGGTGCAGAGCGACGTGGACCCTCAGAGCCTGGCCCTGGTCGAGGTGAACGATTCCAACCGCGTGAGCCTGCCCCAGGTGGCCTACAAGGGTCTCACCACCACCCTGAACGTGAACGATGGCGACGTGGTCGTGGTCGGGGGCCTGATCGACCAGAAGAGCGGCAACAACAACGGCGGCCTGCCTTTCCTGTCGGACGTGCCTTTCTTCGGCAAGCTGGTCACCAAGGAAAACACCAGCCAGTCCGCCCGCGAGCTCATCGTCGTGCTGCGTGTGCGCCTCCTATGAGCCTCATCTACCAGGCCCTCAAACAAACCGAACAGCAGGCGGCGCCTTCCCAGCAGTCTGGCCGTCGGTGGACCGGCGTGGTCACGCCCGCGCCGGCCCGGCGCGGCTGGAACCCCGTGCCTGCGTTGTGGGGCGTGGTGATCGCGGCCGTGGCGGTGCTGGCCGGGTGGATGGTGAGCGTGGCCCTGGCGGCCCAGCATGGGCCGTCCGCAGCGCCAGCGCCACTGCCCGTGGTGCCGCCCGCACCCGTTGCCCCGGCCCCGGTGAGTGCTGCCCGGGTGGCACTGCCTGAAGTGGACTTGCCCAAGGCAGACCTGCCGCTGCCCACCGCCTCGCCACGCCTGGCGCTCTCGCATGCCTTGTCGATACCGGCCAGCGCGGGAGCGGCCAAGGCTTCGGCCTCAACGGTGCCGGTGCCGGCCGCGGCGGCTCAGAAAGCGCAGAACGTTCAGGACACGCGCCCACCCGCCGAGCCCGCGGGCGGGAAGAAGGGGGTCACCGAGAGTCCGCATGCGCCAGCGGGTGCCCCGGTGTCCAAGCCCTCTCCCGATGAACTGCCGGCCCTGTTCGATGCGCTGAACCAGGCGCTGGCCGGTCACGATGTGGACACGGCCCGTCGGCAGTTGCAGGCGATACAGACCAAACTGCCGGAATCTTCGGTGGCCCGCCTGCGCGCCGAGGCCTGGTTTGCCCACCAGACCGACGATCTGGACGGGGCGCAGCGCCTGTACCGGCGCCTGCTGGACAAGCTCTCGGGCGACGAACACGCCAGCCTCAATCTGGCGGCCATCGAGCGCAAGCGCCTGCGCTTTGACCAGGCCAAGGACGTGCTGGCCAAGTCCCTGCGTCAGAACCCCCATTCGGCTGTGCTGCGCACGGCGGTGGATCAGTTGGCCCGCAGCGAGACCAACCCATGAACACCCGCAACAGCCACCTCGCCGCCCTGGGCCTGGTGCGCAACCCCTTTCCCTACACGCCCGACGCGGGCTGCTATTTCTCGACGCCGCACCTGGACGAGCAGTTGGTCGAGTTGGAGCACTGCGTGTTGTCGCGCAAGGGCTTCTCGCTGCTCACGGCCGAGGTCGGCATGGGCAAGAGCACGCTGGTGCGGCGGCTGATGACGGACCTGGCGGCGAAGAACGTGGTCTCGGCGCTGGTGTTCAACACCTTCCTGCAGGGGCCGGAGCTGCTGGCCGCCGTGCTGCAGGATTTCGGCCTGGAAGGCACCGGCGCGCTGTCGTCCGACATCTCCGCGCTCAACACCTTCCTGCTCGCCAACCACCGCGAGGGCAAGACCTGTCTGCTGATCATCGATGACGCGCAGAACCTCTCGGCCAACTCGCTGGAATTGATACGGCTGCTGTGCAACCTGGAGACCGACCAGGAAAAGCTGCTGCAGATCCTGCTGGCCGGCCAGCCCGAGCTGGAAGAGATGCTGTCCCAGCACAGCCTGCGGCAGCTGCGCAGCCGGCTGGTGAAACATTCGCGGCTGTACGGCCTGACCAGCACCGAGATCGCCGACTACGTGCGGTTCCGCTTCGAGTCGTCCGGCAGTGACGGCTCCCTGGTGTTGCAGACCGATGCCTGCCAGCTGCTGTGGCGCGAAACGCAAGGCGTGCCCCGGCAGATCCACCTGATCATGGACCGCTGCCTGTACGGGCTGGCGGCCCGTAACGGCAACGTCATCGACCCGAACCTGATGAAAGAGGCCATCAACGACAGCCGGGTCGATCTGGCAGGCGCCCCCACGGCGGGCGCCGTGGGCGTGGTGCCGCCGGCCCGCACCCGCCGGCCATGGCTGTATGCCGCTGCCTTCGCCGGCCTCGTCGCCACCGGGGCGGCGCTGGGGTCGCGCTTTGGCGGCGTGGACGCCGGCCACGGGCAGCCGCTGGCGGATGGCGCGGCGGCCCAGGTGGTCGCCCTGGCCCCGCCGTCACCAGCTTCTGCATCGGCCCCCGCGGCGCAGGCCGCCGTGCCTGCAACACAGACCGTGGCGGCGCTGTCTGTTTCGCCGGACCTGGCCTCCACCCCGGGCGCGCTGGAAGCGGCGCCCAGCCTCTTCGGCGCCGGCTGCGAGCCTGCCACCGAGCAGCCCGCCGGGCGCAGGGTGGTGAGCCAGCCCCTGGCGGAGCTCACCCACAAGCTGCTGGGCGCGCGCCTGGCCCGGTTGACCGACGTCTGCATTGACAGCCGACAGGGCCAGGTGTGGCTGACCTGGAGCACGCCCCAGGCCGGCCACGTCATGAAAAAACGGCTGACCGCGGCCCGCTTCCAGATCGCGCTGACCGAGTACGGCAGCCTGCTGCCGCGGGAAGTGGACGGCATCTGGGGCGAGCGCAGCCGCAGCGCCCTGCAGCAATTCCAGAACGAACTGGGCCTCAGTCCCTCGGGTGAGGTGGACCCCCTGAGCGGCCTGCTATTGGAGAAGTTCTATGTACAAGAACAGTGAAACCGGGATGGAATCCATGATCGAACCCCGCCTCAGTTTCAGCCAGATGCTGGTGTCCAACGGTCTGGTGAGCCAGATCGTGATCGACTACGTGCGCCAGAAGCAGGCGGTCGAAGGGCAGAAGCTGGGGCGCATGCTGGTGGAGCTCGGTTTCATCAGCGCCAAGGACCTGGCGCGCCAGTTGGCGATCCAGCGCGGCATCGAATTCCGGGCGGTGCCCGCGGTGGACCCGGAGGTGGCCGCGGCCTTCAACCGCAGCCTGTGCCTGACGCACAACTTCCTGCCCGTGGGCCGCGAGGGTGACAAGCTGCGGGTGCTGCTGGGCGACGCGGAGCCCGAGGCGGTGGCGACGCTGATCCAGCGCCGCGTCGGGCAGGAGGTGGTGTTCTGGCAGGGTGAGTTCTTTGCCGTCATCGACGCCATCCACCAGCACTACTACTTCCAGGAAAACCCGGTCGAACGGCTGATCGAGGCCGAGATCCGCAAGCTCGGCGACGACCGCGACCACGCCTACAGCCCCGACCGGCTGATGGAGCTGATCCTGCACACCGCCGTGCGCGAGCGCGCCACCGACGTGCACCTCGCCCCCACCGCCCACAGCCGCGGGGTGCTGATGCGCATCGACGGCGTGTTGCGCCCGATGTTCGCGATGCCGCCCTCGCTGGACCGCCTGGTGGCGTTCATCAAGCTCAAGGCCGACATGGACGCCAGCGAGCAGCGCCTGCCGCAGGACGGCAGCTTCACGATCAACCTGATGGACGCGACCTACACGATCCGGGTCTCGACCATGATCTCGGAGTTCGGCGAACGCGTGGCCATGCGCCTGCTGGCCGAGCGCAGCGACCTCGACCGCCTGCAGGACCTGGGCTTCCTGGAAGACGACGTGGCCGAGATGGAAAAGGCCTTTGCGCGCCCGCACGGCCTGATCCTGATCACCGGCCCCACCGGCTCGGGCAAGAGCACCACCCTGCACGCGGCCCTGCGGGTGCAGCCATTGGTGGAGCGCAACGTGCTGACGGTGGAAGATCCGGTGGAGTACCGGGTGCCGGTGGCCTGCCAGACCGAGGTGAACCGGCGCGCGGGCTACGACTTCGCCAGTGCCATGCGGCACTTCCTGCGCCACGACCCCGACATCATCCTGGTGGGCGAGGTGCGCGACGCCGAGACGGCGCGGGCCGCGCTCGATGCGTCGTCCACCGGGCACCTGGTGCTCTCCACCCTGCACGTGGGCGGTATCTTTGGCGTGGTGCCCCGCCTGCGGCTGCTCGGTGTGGACGCCGAGACCGTGGCGGAGAACCTGGTGGCGGTCATCAACCAGCGCCTGGTGCGCTGCATCTGCCCCTACTGCAAGGCCCAGCGCGCCGCGACCGAGGACGAAAAAGCCTGGCTCGGGCCCGAGGTGTCGATGGTGCACCACGGGGTCGGCTGCAGCCACTGCCGTGGCACGGGCTACCGCGGCCGGCTGCCGGTCTATGAAATCCTGACGGTCAAGCGCGAGCTGGCCGACGCCATCGTGGGCGAGGCCCCCCGGGCGCGCATCCGCGAGCTGGCCGAGGCCAGCGGGCTCAAGCCCATGGTGGGCATGGCGCGCTACCGGGTGCTCCAGGGCGAGACCACGGTGGACGAGGTGCGCCGCGCCATCGGACTGGAGTAAGCCATGAGCACCGCCGCCGGTCTGCGTACCTACTTCTACCGCGTGCTGCTGCCCCACGGCAAAGTGAAAAGCGGCTTTCTGCGCCTGCTGGTCGAGCGCGACCACTCGGTGCGCCTGCGCCTGGAGCAGACCACCGAAGGCGCCGTGCTGAGCCTGGTGCGCCTGCCGACCTGGCTCACGACCCTGAACGACCTGCGCATGCGGCTGTTTCGCCGCCACGTGCGCCAGCAGGACCTGGCCGGTTTCCTGCGTGACATGGGCATCATGCTGGACGCGGGCGTCCCGATGATGGAGGCGCTCAAGACGCTGGTGGAAGACGAGTCCGGCGACGACGGCGTGGCCGAGGTCGCGAAGCGCGTGCACACCGACCTGGGCTCGGGCATGCGCATGCCGCAGTCGTTCGCCCGGCATCCCGACGTGTTCCCGGAAACCGTGCGCAACCTGGCGGAGATCGGCGACCAGTCGGGTGAGCTGCCGCGCATGCTGCTGGAGTCGGCCTCGCACATCGAGCGGCTGATCGACATCCGCCGCGACATCCGCACCGCGCTGATCTACCCGGTGCTGGTGTTCGCCACCATCCTGGGCGTGGGCTTCTTCTGGCTCTACTATGTGGTGCCCAACATGGCCCAGCTGTTCAAACAGCTGCAGGCCAAGCTGCCACCGCTCACGCAGTGGTTGCTCGCGGTGTCGGACGCGCTGGTCCACTACCTGGTGCTGTTCGCGGTCGGTGTGGTGCTGCTGATCCTGTTGCTGATGTGGCTGTACCGCTCCATCCCCGGCTTCAAGCTCGCCTGCCACGAGCTGCTGCACCGCCTGCCGATCACGCGCACCCTGGCCACCTCGTCGGGCATGGCCTTCATCAGCGAACACCTGGCCCTGCTGGTGCGCGCCGGCCTGGACTTCATGCTCAGCCTGGACGTGTTGTCCCGCGCCACCACCGATCAGTACTATCGCGAGCGCCTGTTGCGGGTACGCGACGGTGTGGCGCGTGGCGAAGGCATCGGCGCGTCCATGCGCCGCGTGGGCGGCTTTCCGGCCATGGCGGTGCGCATGATCGCCGTGGGTGAGGAATCCGGTTCGCTGGACAAACAGCTCGACCGCTTGGCCACCGAATACCGCAAGCGGCTGGACGTGGTGGTCAAGTCGCTGGGCGAGATCATCAAGCCCGCGCTCATCTTGCTGGCCGGCGCGCTGTTCATCTTCCTGATCGTGGCGCTGCTGCTGCCGATCTACGACCTGGTGCGCCAGTCGGTCAACCACTCGCTGGGAGGGGGCTGATGCGTGTGACGTCCCGGGCCGGCCTTCCCGCCCCGACCCCCCGGTGCCGCCACCGCGGCCTGGGCCTGCTGGAGGTGCTGCTGTTCATCGCGATCGTGGGTGGGCTGGCCACGGTCGGTTACCTCGAATGGCGCGAGCGCTCCGCGCTGCAGAGTTCGCGCCAGGAGCGCGCATCGCTGTCCCAGGCGGACACCGCCGTGATCACCTTTGCCACGGTGATGCGCCGCCTGCCGTGCCCCGACACCGACCGCGACGGGCTGGAGGACTGCGGCGCCGGCGCCCAGAAGGGCTGGCTGCCATCGGTGTCGCTCAAGCTGGCGGGGGCCGATGCGGGCGTGGGCGTGGCCCAGCTGCGCTACCTGGTGCAGCGCGGCGCCACGGCCTACGACCTCGCGGTGCTGGGCGACGACTGGCGCCCGCTGGAATACGACGACGGCGCGACCACCTTCGCGGCCATGCGCGACACCACGGCCAGCGGCGGCAGCTACCAGGCCAACATCCTCACCCTGCCCGATCTGTGCCAACGGGTGGGGGAGGGCGCGGTGGCCACCTTCGGCACGGGCATGGCCCACGTGACCGCTTCTCCTTTGCGCCCGGTGGCTTACGCGCTGGTGCATCCGGGTCTGGAAGATACCGACGGCGATGGGTCCCTGTTTGACGGCGTCAACGGCGCAGCGGGCAACACGGTGGAAGACCCCGACCGCTCGCCGCTGCTCAGCAGCTACGACGACGTGGTGCGCGAGCGCTCGTTCGCCAGCCTCCAGTCGGCCTTTCACTGCCAGCCGCTGGCGCAGTCGATCGACACCGTGGCGCTGGGGCTGGACGTGGTGAATCAGGTCGACGAGATGCGCGAGGACAACATCGATGCCGCCGAGCGGGCGGTGATCTTCGCTGCTCTGGGCGCGGCGATCACGGCGGTGGAGCTGACCGCCTCGGTGGTGGAGGCCGCGTCGGACTCGGGCAACGCGGTGGCCGAGGCCACCCTTTGCGGCGCCACGCTGGGCCTGGCGGTGAACGCCTGCGCCGCCTTCCCGCAACACATCGCCTCGGCCGTGCTCGCCGGTGTGTCCACCGCGGCCAACATCGCCACCATCGCCCTGAACGTGACGGCCGCGATCATGGCGGGCAACGCGCTGGTGCTGGCCGACAACAGCCGGCCGCCGGAGTCGGTGTCCTGCCCTGTGCCCGATGTCAGCGCGGCGCTGGCCGCCTCGCTGGACGAATGGAACAAGGCCAAGGCCGAGGTCACCCGCCTGGAGGGCGCGGTGGTGCAGAAGCAGATCGAACTGGCCAACGCGAACGCCACCAAGACCGATGCGATCAACGCCCTGTATTTCTGGGTCCGGTACGGCGGATCATCGTCCGACCTCGACGGCACAGTAACCCTGCTGATCAACGGGTCGAACACCTGGAACCAGGAGGCGCTGGACTACGCCGAGGCCCAGGCCACCCGGACGCGTTTCCAGACCGAATACAACAGCTGGAGCGACATCGTCGTCCGCTACAACAACATGCTGGCCAATCGCACCACGCTGATCCCCCAGGTAGAAGCGGAGATTGCTGCGCTGGACATCCTGATCGCCGCCGAGACGGACCAGACCGCCAAGGAGGCCCTGCAACTCCAGCGCAGCAACAAGCAGGGCGAGCTGGCGCTGCTCAACGACGTCACCACCCTCACCTCGGAGCGTGACAACGGAATCGTCAAGCGGGACCAGGCGTTGGTGAATCTGCAGGCGGCCACCACGGCCGAAGCGAGTGCGCTGGCGGTACTCAACGGCGCGCTCAGCAGCTACCAGACGGCCTACGCCAATCTAGCCAACGGCAGCCTGGGGCCGTACAACTTCTACTACCCGCCCACGACCTTCGTTGCCTGCACCACGAAGCCCCTCCCGGCACCGGCCTGCCCGGCGGGAAGCTATTCGACCAGCCCGTTTGTTCTGTCGGCGATGCAGGATCTGTACGGCTCGGGTGGTGACACCGGATCGACGCAACCCCACGCAGACAGCAAATACATGAGGCCTCTGACGATACAGCGCCAGCTCGACGGCTTGAACGCGCAGCTCACCGCCGCGCGGGAGATGGAAGTCGATACCAAGAAGCGCTACGACGACCTGAAGGCCCAGGCCGACAACCCGCCGGCCTGCAACCTCACCGGCACCGGTGTCTCGCCCTGGTCGCCCACCACCGCCGCTGACCTGCTCATCAACGTCGACGTGAAGGGGGGCACACGATGAACCCCTTTTTCATCCGCCGCCGGCAGCGCGGCTTCTCGCTGATCGAACTGGGCGTGTCGCTGGTGATCGTCAGCGTGATCGGGCTGATGCTCTGGCGCTGGATTGCTGCCACGCAACAACCCGTCTCGGCCCAGGACATGCAGCGCCAGCTGGGCGAGGCGCAATCGGCGGTCGAAGGCTTCGTGCTCACGCGCCACCGGCTGCCGTGCTCCGCGGCCAACACCGCCGGGGTGGAGGCCTGCGGCACGGCCGACGCCGTTTTCCTGCCCTGGAAGACGCTGGGCCTGAGCAGCGACATGAGCGTGCTGCACTACGGCGTCAACCGCGGCGGCGGTGTCGATCTGGCCGCCACCGGCGCGCCCTGGATCGCACCCGACCTGAACATCGATTTCAGCGGCGTTCCGGTGCTGCCGGTGGCCACGGCCGACGCGCCGGCTGCCGCCACCGCCGCCACGCAGGTGACCGGCCTGATCACGGCGGCGGCGGCCCGGCGCACGGCGGTCAACGGGCTGGACTGGTGCCGCGTGTTGCGCGGCTTCGCAGCCAACCCCGCGGCGGCCGGCGTGTTGAGCGCCGGCAACATCACGGCCAGCCTGCCCGTGGCCTACACGCTGGTGCACCCGGGGCTGAACGGCCAGTTCGACGGCAACAACCGGGTGGGCGCGGGCGGCTCGTGGCGGTTCGACCTGCCGGGTCGGGTACAGGACGACGGCTTCGACGACGTCGGCCTGGCCGTGGGGCCGGCCGACCTGTCCGCGCGCATGGGCTGCGTGGCGCGGTTGAGCGCCGCCCAGGGCTCGGCCCAGGCGGCCTTCGCGCAGTACGACACCACCCGCGTGATGCAGGAGTACTGGTCGCTGCGCAATTTCGACGTGACCACGGCCGAAGACGGCGTCAGCGGTGCCGAGACCGGCGTGGCCATGGCGGCCATGGGCCTGGCGATTTCGACCACCAGCACCCTGGTGGGGCTGGCCTCGGCGGCCAACACCGAGGGCCTGACTGTCTATGCCGTGGTCATCGCCGCCGTCAACATGGCCGTGGCCGTCACGGAAACCGTGCTGGCGGCGCAGGACCTGGTGGATGCCCAGCAGGCCCTGGTGGACTCGAAGGCCAAGCTTGTGGCCACCAGCACCTACGCGGCCGGGGTCTACGGCTCGCTGGCCGATGCGCTGAGCCAATCCATCGCACTCGACACGAAAGGACTGAACCCATGAGACAGCGGATGAGGGGGTTCACGCTGGTGGAAATCTCGGTGGCCCTGCTGGCGCTGGGCCTCGTCGTGTGGGGGGCTGTGGCGTTCTGGCAGCAGTCCGCGGGCCAGCGGGTGTCGGCCCTGCAGCTGGACGTGCAGCAACAGGCCCGCCAGTCGGTGCTGGGCTTTCTGTACGCCCGCCACCGCCTGCCTTGCCCGGCGGCCGACGCCAACGGCGTGGAGTCCTGCTCGCTCGCGGGTGGGGGCTTGCGCCAGGTCGGTTTCGTGCCCTGGCAGACGCTGGCGCTGCCGCGGCCCGAGTCCGGCCGGCTGCGCTACGGCGTGTTCCGCGAGGCCTCGGCCACGGCCCACCTGGACCGCGACCTCGCGGTGGCGCAGGACCGCATGAACCCCTTGCGTGTGCGCACGCCCAACCCCCGTCCGCAGAACGGTAGCGCCCCCAACGGCAACGCGCCGCCCCTGCCCGTGGCCACGGCGGGGCTGCTGGGCGCCACCCAGTCCGGCAACGTCGCGGCGCCGCTCAACAGCGCGTGCAACCCGGCCAATGCGCCACCCTGCAGCCTGGGCGGGGCGGCCTCGGTCAACCAGGTGGATGTGTGCCTGGCGCTGAACACCGCCTCGGACACCGCCACCGCGCCCGCCGGGTCACTCGGTGTGATGTCCGCTGGCGTGCGCCGCCCGGCCGCCTTTGCCATCGCCGCGCCGGGCCTGCTCGACGCCGATGGCAACGGCCAGGCCTTTGACGGCGCCAACGCCACGGCCAGCGACGCGTCACCCACGTTTGAGTCGTCCAACACCCGCGCGACCCACGCCTACGACGACACAGTGCTCGCCGCCAGCCACGCCGAGCTGTTTGCCATGCTGGGCTGCGAGACCGGTCTGTCGGTGGCCGCGCACGCCCATTTCAACGCCGCCACCGGGGCGTTCGTGCTGGAGCGGGCGCTGTACGACTACAGGGATCAGCTGTACGTGATGGTCAAGCTGGCGGAAGCGGACGTCGCGGCCGCCACGGCGGGCGTGACCAGCGCCATTGCCGGCGGGGCCGACGCCGCCCAGGCGATGCTCTCGGCCGTGGCCGACACCACCATGAGCGTGGGCGCTCGCTCGTTCCAGATCGGCCTGGCCGCGGTCGGGATCGCCGCAGCCGTGGCGGGCGGGATTGCCGCGGGCGTATCCATGGGGCTGGCCGTTGACTCGCTGGTGGACGCGCAGGACACGCACAACGAATTTGCGGCCCGCACCACCGCCATCACCGACCTGTCCATCTCCATCAACCGCAACGCGCTGCTCGCGGATGCCATCGGCTTCTGAGCCCTACTTTGTTTTCGGGTGTGCACCATGAATCGACCGACCAAGACCCAACACACCGTGCCCGGCCATCGCCAGAGCGGCTTCACCCTGGTGGAGCTGAGCATCACCCTGCTGGTGATCGGCCTGCTGCTGGGCGCTGTGTCCGTGGGCCGCGACCTGCAGCGCAGCGCGGCCAACCAGCGCCTGTCCACCGATTTCGCGCAGGGCTGGCAACTGGCCTACGAAGCCTACGTGAACGGCGTGGGGCGACCGCCCGGCGACAGCGCCACCAACCCGACCGGGCAGATCAACGGCGGCACCGCCCCGGCGGGCACCCAGCTGTGTGGCAACGACATGCTCAACGCGTTTCTGGCCGCCGGCGTGCGCTTGCCCGAAGGGCGTGCGGCCGGCAGCGCGGACCGCTACGTCTACCTGGACAGCAACGGCAACCCGCAGGAAGTGCGGGTCTGTTTCCAGAGCGTGGACTGGGCCGAACCCGGCGCCGCCGTCAACACCTACGTCACCCGCCCGCGCAACGTGATGGTGCTCAGCAGCGTCACCCCGTCGCTGGCGTCCATGCTCGACCAGCAGATCGATGGCCGCAACGACGCCCGGTTCGGCCGCTTCCGCGACATTTCATTCGCCGATGCGATTGCGACCACCGTCGGGCAGATCTGGCCCATCGATGACCGCATGGCGTTCGGCACCACTGTGGCGACCTCGCTGGACGAATCCCAGGTGGCCGTGACCACGGCTTACCTGCAGATGATGCGCTGAGGGCGCTGCCCCTGGGTGGCGCAGGCCGGGTTCAGCGGGCCGCTGCGCCAGATCGCGGCATCCGCGGACTGATTCAGTCCGGCGTCGGTGCGAAGCCGTGCGGCGCAAAAACCGACGCCAGGGAACGCGTGTCGGGCAGCACGTAGACCACGCCTTCGGTGCCCTGAAACGCTTTCATCACCACGTCGTCAAAGAACGTCAGCGCAACGTTGATGCAGCCGAAGGAAATGCGGTTGTCATGGGCGCTGGGGGATGTCAGGCGTTTTGCGCGTTGTTCCCGGGGGTTGTTGCCGCGCAGGGAGTGCAGAGAGATGGACGTTTCGTAGTCGACCCACAGAATCGGATCGCCCGACAGATTTTTGGCCAGGGCCGCCACGAAACGCCCCGCGGGCGTGGTGCGCTCATGGGGTTGGATGCGGGACAGGGGCTTCTGCCCGATGCCTGGAGAAGCGTCGTCACCTTTCGCCAGACCCAGCAACGCGGGTGTGGCACCGAGCAGGCGGGCCTCGGCGCTGAAGACGAACACCTGTGCCTGGCGCTTGTCGATCAACACAAACGGCAGACCGCTGTTGTCCCCCGAACGCATGACCCAGGCGGCCATCTGGCGGCTGTCGGTCGAGGCCTGGGTCCAGGCGTGATGGGCTTCCCCCGGGGCATGGTCGGGTTTTCCGGCCACCAGCGGCTGCGCCGCCGCGCCCCACGCCCACACGAGCGAAGCCAGCACCGCGATCCTGGCGCCCGCTGCCGCTGTCCTCATCTTGTCGGACGGGCGAAGCGGATGCGCAGGCGGGTGGCAGAGCGCAGGCAGGCCCACACGCCGGCCTCAGTTGCGGTCTTGTTTCGGTGGTCGAACCGGCACCACCCTGCGGGGTGCTGGCGGCGCGACGAGCACCGGAGGCGCCACCTCGACAGGGACCACGATCGGCGCTGGCGCCACGGGCACCTGAGGCACCGGGGCCGGGGACTCCAGGGCGAGCAGGACCGGTCCGGTGGGCGCCAGAGGCGCAACCGTCAAGCGATAAGGTGTTTCCTGTGCCACGGGAATGACGGGGAGGTTCCAGTTGCCCACCACCCGGTCCGTGCCCTCGGACGCAGGAACCACCGGCTGTGAAACCGGTGGCAGCGGGGCTGGCGCGGGTGCGGGTGGCCTTGGGCGAGGGGGCCGCGGTGGAGGCAACGGCGTATCGACGGCCGTGATGTCTCCGGACGTTCTTAGCTCGACAGGTCCACAGCAATTGGGAACCGCAAACGCGTAGTTGGCCGTGTCGGGGTCGGCGACGTCCAGCGTGTAGCCGCTGAAGGTCACCGTCTTGTCGAGCCCTGCGGCGGCGCTGGAAAACTGGGCATTGGCTCCGGAGCCGGCCACCAGTTCCACGCCGGGTGGCAGGCCTTTCAGCCCGGTCAGCGTGGCGCTCGTCGTGCCGTCGAAGGTTTTGCTGGCGACCTCCGGGAACACCAGCATGTACTGGGTGAGGACGGCACCTTCGGTCAGGGAAAACTGGGGCTCGTAGTCGAACGGTGGGACGTACGACACCGGGTTGAAGTAGATCGCCGCCGGCGCGTTGGTGACGGCGGTGGTCGGCGCCGTCGTCTCGAAGGTGAGCGTGCCGCCTTCGCCCGGGCTGGTGGCGCCATAGCCGGCGCTCAGCACCAGGCCTCTGGGCAGACCCAGGCTTTGCGCCGGGATGGTGCTGCCGTCGGTCACCGTGATCGCGGCGCCAATGGTGAGGTCCCGCGCAGCGCAGATCATGATGTTCCCGTCGGTCGCGGACAGGGCGCCATCGACGGTTGCATCACGTCCCGCCGCCAGCAGAATGCTGCCGTTGATGGTGGTGATGGCCGCACGCGCCGTCACGTCGATGTCGCGCCCACAGCAGATGCTGACGTTCCCATTGGTGGCTGAGATGGCCGCATCCACAATGACATCGCGCCCGAAGGACACATCCAGGCTGCCATTGGTGGTTGTGATGTCCCCGCTGATGATCACATCCCGCGAGGCGCGCAGGGACAGTGTGTTCGTGGTACCCCATGTGACGGCATCCTCGACAAAGATATCGCCATTGCCAACCCCCGGCGCGTTGGTGATGATCACGTCGTTGTCGCCCAGCGCAAGTGAAAGATCGATGCCCGACATGTTGTCACCGGGGTCGCTGCCGATGGTGAAATCCAGCGGGTCGATCAGCCAGGTGCCGGTCTTGCCCCGGGCCGCTGCGGTGGTGACGTTCGCGCCGCTGATCTTGACGGACGCCGCCGAGGTCTCGATGAAACCGCCATCGCCCCCGTTGGGCGCGCTGGCGTCCAGCGTGCCGCCCACCTGCATGGTGCCGGTCTGCGTGCCGCCCAGCAGCAGGATCGTGCCGTTGCGGTTTTCCAGCGTCCTGGCCTGGATCACGCCGGTGTTGTTGACCGCGTTGGACATCAGGCTGGACGCGGCCTGCGTCGTCATGATCACCCGGCCCCCATCGGCCTGCAGCAGCCCGCCGTTCTCCACCAGTGCGTTGACTGTGCCCTCGTCCACGCTGACGCTGAGCAGCCGGTCGCCCGCCATGTCCAGCGTCAGGCTGCGGCCCGCCGCCAGCGCCACGGTGCCTTTCTGGGCCACCACGTCGCCCTGGTTGGTGACGCCCGCGCCCAGCAGGGCCACGTAGCCACCGTCCGCGGCCCGGATGACGCCCTGGTTGATCACCGTGCCGTTGCCACCGCCCGAAAAGTGGTAGCGACCGGCGCGGAAATCGTCGTCGGACAGGTTCAGCGTGGACGCCACCAAGCCACCCACGTTCACGTTCGAGCCGCGACCGAACAGGATGCCATGGGGGTTGATGAGAAACACCGTGCCGTTGGCAGACAGGTTGCCGTGGATGGCGGAAGGGTCGTTGCCGACCACGCGGTTGAGCGCGATCGAGCGGCTGTCGGGCTGAACGAACCGGACCGACTCACCCGCCGCGATGCCAAAGCCCTGCCAGTTGATGGCCGCGTTGGGCGTCGTCTGCGTGATCGTCAACTGGTTCGAAGGTCCGGCGATGGTGGCGTTGCCGGACGTGACCACGCCCCCGGTGGGCTGTGCCATGGCCACCGACCCGCAGGCCAGCATGACCAGCAAGGACACGGCCTTGATGCGAAAGGCGACGCCCCCCGGGCTGCCTGCCGAGGCGGCCTTGCCCGAGTTGCGTGCGTGCTCGGAAACGGCCACGAAAGTGCCGGTGGAGCGGTTCCAGATGGAGCGATGGATGTGGTTCATGTTGTACCTTCTGTGAGCGAACGGCCCGTCAAGCACGGGCCTGCGTGGGCGCTGGATGAGCGATCAGAAGTACTTGACGGCCTGAACCCAGAAACGACCGGATTTGTGCGGCGCGGACGTGGCCTCGTCACCGCCGAGTGGGCGTGCATAGAACGCTTTGAGGGAGAAATCGTTGGCGCGTGCCCAGTAGATACCCACCCCGGCGCCGCTGAGCTGCCGGTGGTTGGAGCCTTCGCTCCAGGGGTTCTTGTTCAGGGTGACCGAACCCGTATCCACGAAGGCCACCAGCTGGACCTGGCCAGGAACCCGTTCCGACAGGGGCAGCAGTTGCCGCGCCTCCAGCGTCAGCACCGCACCCTGGTCTGCCGAGGCTTCACCCTCGGGAAAGGCGCGCACGCCGTACATGCCGCCGAGCTGCATCTTTTCAGACGAGTCCAGATTGGTGGAGGCCACCTGCCCGGCGACCGAAGCCATGAAGGAGGTCGACGCGGTCACCTGCTGCACGCGCATCAGCTGGAAACCCAGCTTGCCGTAGCCGCCATGGGTGCGCGCGGTGGCGGCGTCGGTGGCGCGCACCGACGGTGTGCGGATGTCCAGGTCGCCGGCCGTGAGGGACAGCAGGTAGCTGTTGAAGCCGCCCCCGCCCACCATGTCGCTGTGGTCGCCATAGATCGACGCCACCGCCACCTGGGCGTGCTTTTCACTCACGAAATCGAACGCGCCCACGTGGTCGTCAAACCGCCGGTTCTCCAGTGTCAGACCCACGCTGTGGTTGCTGTTTCGGGTTCGCAGCAAGGGGTAGCTGCCAAACAGGCTGGCGGTGCGCGCCCGACCGTGGGCGTCCAGGGGCTTGAATTCTTTGCCCAGCTCATAGTCCAGCTGGCTCACAGCCACGCCCACCCGTCCCCTGCCGACGGGCACCTGGTAGGCCGCGTGCCCGTAGCGCAGGCCGGGGCCCGAGGTCAGGGCGCGCAGCTTCACCATGTCGCCCCAGCCGGCGGGGTTGTTGATGTTGAGGGTGGCGCCCACGCGGACTTCCCCCGTGTAGCGGTTGCCGGCGTTGTCGGCGTCCACGCTGCCGCTGATGCGCGAACCCTCGATCACGTCCACCATCAGGTCCGACTGACCGAGCGACGCACCCGGCACCAGGGTGGACCGGACCTCGACGCCGGGCAGATCGGACAACTGCAGCAAACGGGATTCCAGCGGTTCCGATGCGATCACCTCGCCGCTGTTCAGACCACCCAGAATGCCGTGGGCCACCCCATCGTTCAGCCGGCTCGCGTTGTTCAGCTTCACGTTGCCATAGGTGCCTTCCAGCACCGCCATGGTCACGACGCCGTCCTTGACCTCTTGCGCCGGCAGGTAGGCGCGTGCCACCAGATAGCCGTCCTGGCGATACCGGTTGGTCACCCGGTCGGTCATCGCATTCAGGTCGCCCAGCGTCAGGCGCTGGCCGGGCACAAACCCGGCGATGGCCATCAGTTCGCTTTCTGAATAGACGCTGGCGCCGGTCACGGCGAGCCGCTGGACCACGATGGCGCTGGTGTCCGCAGGCGCCGAAACCGGCGCGGGTTCTTTTTGGATATCGAGCCGTGGCGCAGGCACCGTGCGGGGAGGAACCACGGGCAGCTGTTGCAGCTGCTGGCCCGCGCCTGGAACCGTCTGCGCCAGCGCGGCCAGGGACGTGGCGCACAACGCCACGGACAGCGGAAGTCTTTTCAACATATGGGTACCCCTTTTGCTTTTTCTTGCCACTCGGGGCGATTGATCCGCATGTTGGCGCTGCCGGGCTCAGAAGTCTGTGCGCTGGCATACATGTGGCCGGCACGGAAGGCGTCCGCGACCCGCATGACCAGGCGGCGTGGCTCTGCCGAGGGTTTCGGGCTGGCCGATGAAGAACGGCTCAGCCCATCGCGCTGCGATGTGCCTGTGTCTGCGCGGCGATGGCCGCGCGCGCATCCGGCGCCAGGCGGTCCAGGTTCTTCAACTGCATGGCCATGCGCGGGATCTGGCGCAGCAGGGTTTCGTGCCGCATCAGGAAGTCCCAGTACAGCGTAGTGAAGGGGCAGGCACGGGGGCCGGTGGACAGCGCCGGGTCATACCGGCAACCCTGGCAGTGGTTGCTCATGCGCTGGATGTACTTGCCCGTGGCCACATAGGGCTTGCTGCCCAGCAGGCCGCCGTCGCCGAACTGGCTCATGCCAAGGGTGTTGGGCAGTTCCACCCACTCCACCGCATCGACGTACACGCTCAGGTACCAGCGGTGCACCGCCTGCGGCTGCACGCCGAGCAGCAGCGCATAAAGGCCAGTGACCATCAGGCGCTGGATGTGGTGCGCGTAGCCGTGCGCCAGGGTCTGCGTGATCGCTTCACGCAGGCAGGCCATGTGGGTCTCGCCGGTCCAGTACCAGGCCGGCAGCGGGGCCTGGGCATGAAGCGCGTTGCGCTCGGCGTAGCCGGGCATCTGTGTCCAGTAGATGCCGCGCACGTACTCGCGCCAGCCCAGGATCTGCCGGATGAAACCTTCCACCGCCGCCAGCGGCGCGTTACCGCTGCGGTACGCGGCTTCGGCGGCGGCCACCACCTCGCGCGGGTTGAGCAGCTTGAGGTTGAGCGCCGCGCTCAGCTGCGAGTGCCAGAGCCAGACCTCGCCCGACCACATGGCGTCTTCAAACTGGCCGAACAGTGGCAGGCGTTGCGTGATGAAGGCGTTCAGTGCGCGCAGCGCTGCGTCGCGTGTGACCGGCCAGGCGAAGCTGTCCAGCGAACCGGGGTGGTCGGCGAAACGCTGGGTGACCCGTTCGATGACTTCCTGAGTGATCGCATCGGGCGACACGCGGAAGGGCGGCGGCACATCCTGTGGCCCCTGTTTGCCGAAAGACTCGCGGTTGTCGGCGTCGAAGTTCCACTGGCCACCGACGGGTTGTTTGCCCTCCATCAGGATGCCGTGCTTCTGCCGCAGCTCGCGGTACCAGTATTCGAGGCGCAGTTGTTTGCGGCCTCTGGCGTACGCGGCGAACTCGCGCACGGCGCTGAAGAAGTGCGTGTCGTCGCGCAGGTCCAGCGGCAGACTGGCTTGGGTGGCCACCTGGCGCAAGGCTTGCAGCACGCGCCAGTCGCCGGGTGCGGTGAGCACCAGTTGCTGCGGTTTCAGTGCGTCGACGGCGCGCTGCAACTCACCCGCCAGCGAGCCGGTGTTGCCCGCATCTTCCAGCCGGGTGTAGCGCAGGGGCAGGCCGCGCTCGCGCACCTCGGCGGCAAAGTGCCGCATGCTGCTGAGGAAGATCGCGATGCGCTGTTTCGACGACCAGACGTGTGTCGACTCTTCGGCCACCTCGGCCATCCACACCACGTCCAGCCCGGGGTCGAAGCCTTGCAGGGCGGTGGCGTCATGGTCGAGTTGGTCGCCCAGCACGATGACCAGGTGGCGAATCGGAGCGACGGTCTGCTCAGCCATGAGCGGGCGGCGGATTCTTGCGCGCGCGGCAGGCGCCGGAGCAGTACTTCACCTCGTCCCAGTTCCTGGCCCAGGCCTTGCGCCAGCTCATGGGCCGACCGCAGACCACGCAAGGCTTGCTGGGCAGGTGGGCCTTGTTGCCTTTGAAGTCGATCTTCACCGGTGGTGTGTTGTCAGCCTGCGCGGTAGGTGCTGTCGCCGTGCGGCGCTGCGCGGAAGGCGGGCAGCCCCTCGGCCGCTAGCGAGAACGCCACCAGCCGCGGATAGCGCGCGGCGGGCACCACGTCCGGCACCATCTTCTGGATGAACTCCCAGGCCACGGCGGTGCTAACGCCGGCCTGGTCCATGCCCGTCGGCATCGCCTGTTCCAGACCGTCGCAGGCGGACAGCAGCTGGCCGGTGACGCGGTCCAGCCAGGGCTGGTGCAGCTTGTCGGCGGGGCGCAAGCCGTGCTCGTAGACGATCTGCACCGCCTTCTCGCACGCGGCCAGGGCCAGCCCCACAGTGCACAGTGACCGGGCCAGGACCTGCGGTTCGGCAGGCAACAGGCTGCGCCCAGCCAGGGCTTCGGCGTACTGCAGGATCAGCGTCGAGTCCATCAGCACCGTGCCGTCATCGCACACCAGCGTGGGCGCTTTCACCACCGGGTTGGTGCGGCTGAACTCGTCGAAAGTGCGGAACACCGAGAGCGACTGGTGTTCGAACGGGAGGTCCAGCAGTTGCAGCGAGATGGCGACGCGGCGCACATAGGGCGAGTCGAGCATGCCGATGAGTTTCATGACAGATCCTTCGGGGTTTCAGTGGTGGGCGGCGAGTGCTTTCGCTATCTTTCCACGTTTGACGGTGGCGCGCGGCACGGGCTGCGGCAGGTGTTCGAACCAGCGGCGCACGTCGTCTTCCACGCACAGGCCGTGCATGTAGTTGTAGATCGCCTTGCGCAGGCCCTGGCCGAGTGCGTCGTGGTCGGTGCCGGTGGGGTCGATGAAGCCGATGTCGTTCTTGGCAAAGCTCACCGGCGGCAGCGGGATCAGTTCGATGCCATACGCCGCTGGGTCCATGCCCACGGGGGAGTGCACGGTGCAGCTGAAGCGGTGGAAGAAGCCGCTCTGGATGCAGCCGGCCTCGAACAGCTGGCGCACGTATTCGAGCGCGTCCACCGTGTCCTGCAGCGTCTGGGTGGGGAAGCCGTACATCAGGTAGGCGTGCACCAGGATGCCGGCGTCGCTGAAGCCCTTGGTCACACGCGCCACCTGCTCGACCGACACGCCTTTTTTCATCAGGTTGAGCAGGCGGTCGCTCGCCACTTCGAGGCCGCCGCTCATGGCGATGCAGCCGCTTTGCGCGAGCAGCTCGGCGAGTTCGGGCGTGAAGGTTTTTTCGAAGCGGATGTTGCCCCACCACGAGATGTTGAGCTGGCGCCGGATCAGTTCTTCGGCCAGCGCTTTAAGCGCCTTGGGCGGCGCGGCTTCGTCCACGAAGTGGAACCCGGTCTGGCCGGTTTCTTCGACGATCTGCTGGATGCGGTCGGCCAGCTTTTCGGCTGTGGCGGTTTCGTAGCGGCCGATGTAGTCGAGGCTCACGTCGCAGAAGCTGCACTTCTTCCAGTAGCAGCCGTGCGCCACGGTGAGCTTGTTCCAGCGGCCGTCGCTCCACAGGCGGTGCATGGGGTTGAGCATGTCGAGCAGGCTCAGGTAGCGGTCCAGCGGCAGGCCATCCCAGGTGGGCGTGCCCACGTCTTCGAACGGGATGTCGGGCTCGGCAAAGTTGATGTACCTGACCTCGCCGTTCTCCAGCACAAAGGTGCGCTGCAGCCGCTGGCGCCCGCGCTGGCCGTGCAGGTGTTCGATCAGCGAGAGCACCGGCCGCTCGCCCGCATCCAGCGTCACGAAGTCCACGAAATCGAAGACCCGCGGGTCGGACAGTTCGCGCAGTTCGGTGTTCACAAAACCGCCGCCCAGCGCAATGCGGATGTGCGGGTTGTGCGCCTTGATGGTCTGCGCGATGCGCAAGGCCGCGTACACCGAACCGGGGAAGGGCACCGAGAGCAGCACCAGCGCGGGCTTGTGGCGGTGGATGGCGGCCAGCGTCAGGTCGCTCAGCAGGTCGTCCACCAGCGTGGGTGGCGCGGCCAGTGCGGCCGCGAGCGGATCGAAGGTGGGCTGGCTGCTGGCCAGCGACTCGGCGTAGCGCACGAATTCGAAACGTTCGTCCACCGCGTCGCGCAGCACGTCGGCCAGGTCGTTGAGGTAGAGCGTGCAGAGGTGACGCGCCTTGTCCTGCACGCCGAGCGCGCCGAAGGCCCATGCCAGCGGGTCGCCGCTGCCGTCGTCCACGTAGGCGTCGAGCGCCGAGAAGCGCGGGCCTTCGGGCAGCAGGCCGCGCGCGGCGATGCGGTGGGCCAGCGTCGAGTCGCGACCCTGCAGGTAGGCGATGGCGGGGCCGATGGTGCTGCGGTAGTCCGCGAACTGGTCGAGGAAGGCGTGCACGCTGCCTGAGCGTTGCGCCTCGGGCTGGGCCAGCGCACGGCCGCGCACAGCTTCCAGCCCGGCGGGCGTGAACAGTTGGAGCACCAGTGCCAGCGCCAGGTCTTCCTGCACCGCGTCGATGCCGCGCGAACGCAGGAAGCCGGTGAGGTAGGCGGTGGACGGGTAGGGCGTGTTGAGCTGCGTCATCGGGGGGATGACGCTCAGCACGCGGAAATCGGTGGGCATGGGCGGCTCGGCTGGGTGTAACACAGGGAGCTTAGCCCAAGCCCGCCGCGCCAGCGGGCCGGCGCGCGCCATACCCGCTGATCGCCGCTGGTTGCGCGTGCGGCGTCAGACAGCGGGGGCGGGCATCACCTGGCGCGTGTGGCGCTGTTGCGCCTGCCACTGCGCCACATGCCCGGTCAGCTGGTGCGCGGTGATGGCGGAGAGCGTCCAGCCCAGGTGGCCGTGGCCGGTGTTGTAGAACACGTTGGGCGCTCTACCGGGGCCGACGCGCGGCAGCATGTCCGGCATCATGGGCCGGAGGCCGGCCCAGGGCTCGACGCGGCGCGTGCTCACGCCCGGGAAACACTGGTTGACCCAGTTGACCAGCGGGCGGATGCGGTCGGCCCGGATGTCGAGGTTCATGCCGTTGAACTCGGCCGTGCCCGCGACGCGGAAGCGGTCGGCGCCGAGTCGGCTGGTAACCAGCTTGGTTTCGTCGTCGAGCAGGCTGACCTGCGGAGCGGCGGCCTGGCTCGCTTCGTCGTTCAGCATCACGGTGATCGAATAACCCTTGACCGGGTAGACGTTGAGGCGGTCGCCCAGCTGTGCGCCCAGCGCCCGGCTGTGCACGCCGGCGCAGACCACCACCGCATCGCCGCTCACCACCTCGCCGCTCGACAGCGTGACCTGTGCGCACGCGCCATCGCTCTGCACGCGCGCCACCGTCTGGCCGGTGAGCAGCTTCACGCCCAGGCGCTCGCAGGCGAGAGACAGGCCGTGGGTGAACTTGTGGATGTCGCCGGTGCTGTCGCTCTCGGTGTAGTAGCCGCCGTAGTAATCGCCGGCCAGCGTGGGTTCGATGGCGCGCATCTCGTCGGGTGTGACGGCGCGGCGCGGCAGGCCGCCTTCGGCCAGCAACTTGCTGACTTCGCCCGCGTGCTCGAAGCCGGCCTTGTCGCGGTAGATGTGCAGGATGCCCTGCTGCTTCAGGTCGAAATCAATGCCTTCCGCCTGCGCCCAGCCGAACAGGTGTTCACGCGCGGCGATCGCCAACTTCGCGGTGGCGATGGTGTTGTCGCGGTACTTGGGGATGGACGCCGCGAACTCGGCGAACCAGCTCAGCTTGTGCCAGCTGGGCTTCGGGTTCACGAGCAGCGGCGCGTCGGCCTTGAGCATCCACTTGATGCCCTTGAGAAGGGTGGATGGATGGGTCCAGGTTTCGGCGTTGGAGGCCGAGAGCTGGCCGCCGTTGGCGTGGCTGGTTTCCATGCCCGCGTAGCGGTGTTTTTCGATCAGGGTGACCTGGTGACCCTGACGGGCCAGGGCGAAGGCGCTGGTGACGCCGGTGATGCCGCCGCCGATGACGATGAGGTGCTGTGCCATGGGAATCTCTTTGAAGGCCGTCAAACAAAGGGGCACGCCCCGCACACCGTGTGCGGGCCATGACCCCCTCTGTTTGTGACCTGAGAGATTCACCCGCCGTGGCGGCGGGCTTGCTCCTGCGGTGGGCCGGGAGACGAATTCCGGCCACTCTTCAGAGTTGTGCGCCGGGATGGGCGCGGTGCGTCGATCGGTCCTTTTGCCTGAGAGTTTCCGGGGCGGTTGCTCCTTCGGCGCCGGTTCCCGTTGCAGGGCCGGTCTCTCCCGATCGACGGGTTAAGGATGCTCTGCCTGGCCCGCGCTGTGCGCGGCGTGGTCTTTGCGGGATGAGCTGCGAGGCGCGGAATCCAAGGCAAGCCTGGACGGCTTGCCTGATTCCGCAACGCAGCGGATCGCCCGCAAAACCACGGCCCGCAAGGGTTCGGCCAAAAACGGGCGTCTTGCGCACCCGTTGGCTTGCGTGTGCCACCGGCACACGACGCGCCAAGCAGTCACGCAATCCATCCCGTTTTTGACCCGAACGCGCGTAGCGCGGGCCAGGCAGAGCATCCTGTCGGCTTATTGTGCCTGCAGCCCGATGGATTTGACGATGGCGCGGAACTGTTGTGTGCCGTCGGTGTAGGCCTTGTCGGCTTCGGCGAGCGTCTGTGGTTTGGGCAGCAGCTGGCTGTTGGCTTCGAGCGCGGCGTGCACGGCCGGATCGCCCAGCGTGCCGGTGATGGCCTTGTGCAGCGCGGTGACCACGGGCTCCGGGGTGTCCTTCTTCACGAAGTAGCCGGTCCAGATCTTGAAGGTGAAGTCCTTGAGCTGCTTGCTCTCGCTCACGGCGGGGTACTGCTTCACGCTGTCCAGCCGCTCGCTGTTGAGCATGGCCAGCACCTTGACGCGGCCCTGCTTCTGCATCTCGTCGTACTTCTTCCCATAGGGCGCGAGGAAGAAGTCCACCTGGCCGGCCATCAGGTCCTGCTCGGCGGGGGCTGCGCCCTTGTAGGGCACGTGGATCATCGGGATGCCGGTGACCTTGGACAGGTGCTCACCCAGCAGGTGATAGAACGAACCCGGGCCGACGCTGGCGAACGTGAGCGCCTTGCCGTCTTTGGCGGCCTTGCGCGCGTAGTCCACGAACTCGTCCACGCTGTTGACCGGCAGGTCTTTCTTGGCGAGGAAGGCGATCTGCGCGGTGGCGATCATCTGCACCAGGCGGAAGTCTTCGCTCTTGAACCTGATCGATGAAATCGCCAGCGGCGCCAGGATCAGTTCATTGGGCGAACCCTGGAACACGGTGTAGCCGTCCGAGGGACCGTTGAGCACCTTCTGCGCTGCAATCGAGCCGCTGGCGCCGCCCAGGTTTTCGATCACCACCGGCTGGCCGAGCTGCTTGCCCAGGGTGATGTTGACCGAGCGCGCGATCACGTCCGACAGGCCGCCGGCCGGGTAGGGGACCATCAGGGTCACCGGTTTGGCGGGGAAGGTCTGGGCGATGGCCGTGCCGGTCAGGCCGAGGGTGGCCAGTGCGGCGCCGGCGATGAGCGTCTGGATGCGGATGCGTGCGTTCATGGTGTTGTCTCCTGTGATGGTTCTCAAGGGGTGGGGGAAAGCAGGTCCTGCACCAGCGCGATCCAGTAGGCCGCGCCGGGGGCGATGTTGAGGTCGTTGAAGTCGTAGGCCGGGTTGTGCACCATGCAGGCGCCGGGTTCGCCGTCGGCGCCGTTGCCGATGAACAGGTAGCTGCCGGGCACGTGTTCGAGCATGAAAGCGAAGTCCTCGCTGCCGGTCAGCATGGGGCCCTGCGGGTTGATCTGCTCCGCAGGGAAGTGCTTCTGTGCCACGGTGAGCGCGCGGGCGGTCTGCTGCGCATCGTTCACCAGCACCGCGTAGCCCGGGCGCCAATCGAGTTCGGCGCGCACGCCGTAGCTCTGCGCCTGGAGCATCACCAGCTCGCGGATGCGCTGCTCCACGCTGCGCCGCACCTGCGGGTCCAGTGTGCGCACGCTGATCTCCAGCCGCGCTTCTGCAGGGATCACGTTGTTGGCCTCGCCAGCGTGCACCGCGCCGATCGTGACCACGGCCGGCTGCATCGGGTCCACATGGCGCGAGACCACGGTCTGCAGCGCCATGATCAGCGAGGCCGCCGCGACCACCACGTCGGTCGCCTTGTGGGGCATGGCGCCGTGGCCGCCGTGGCCGTGCAGTGTGATGGTGGCGTAGTCGGACGAGGCCATGGCCGGCCCGCTGCGGAACACCAGCTGGCCCTGCGGATAGCCCGGCATGTTGTGCATGGCGAAGATCGCATCGCAGGGGAAGCGCTGAAACAGGCCGTCCTCCATCATCTTCAGCGCGCCGCCACCGCCTTCTTCTGCGGGCTGGAAGATCAGGTTCAGCGTGCCGTCGAATTCGCCTTGCGTGGCGAGGTGCTGCGCCGCCGCCAGCAGCATCGCGGTGTGGCCGTCGTGGCCGCAGGCGTGCATCACGCCGTGGGTGCAGCTGGCCCAGGCCGCGCCGGTGGCTTCGGCGATGGGCAGCGCGTCCATGTCGGCGCGCAGCCCGATGCTGCGATTCGAGGTGCCCCGCACGAGTTGGCCGACGACACCGGTGCCGCCCAGGCCGGTCGTGATCGCGTAGCCCCAGGCGCCCAGCTGGGCCGCCACCAGCGCGGCGGTGCGGCGTTCGTTGAAGGCCAGCTCCGGGTGCTGGTGGATGTCGCGGCGCAGGCGGGTGAATGCCTGGATGGCGGCGTCACTGAGTCGTTCCATGCAAATCACTCCTGAAACATGAACTTTGTTGCATGTTAGGAAGGGCCTGAATTAAAGTCCAATGCATTGATAAGCAACAACCCATGACTTTGAATGGAGGTTCGGGATGACCCTTGTGCAACTCAGGCACTTTGTGGTGCTGGCCGAGCTGGGGACCTTCGTGCAGGCGTCCAAGGCCCTGTTCCTCACGCAGCCCGCGCTCACGCGCAGCATCCAGGGGCTGGAGGACGAGCTGGGCGGGCGCCTGTTCGACCGCCTGGGGCGGCGCATCGCGCTCACGCCGTTCGGGCACGAAGTGCTGCAACGCGCCCGGCGGCTGGTGAGCGATGCGGAAGCGCTCAAACAAACCGGCAAAGGCCTGCATGCGGGCCTGATCGGCACCCTGCGCGTGGGCCTGAGCTCGGCGCCCGGCGCCTTGTTGTCGACGCCGCTGATGCTGCACATGGCCGAACAACACCCCAAGCTGCAGCTGCAGATTTCACGCGGCAACACGGGGGTGCTGATCGATGCGCTGCGGGAGCAGTTGCTGGACGCCGCGGTGGTGGACGTGCGCTCCGTGCGGCCCTCGGCCGACCTGCAGATCGCGCTGACCTTTGAGCTGGGGGCGGGTTTTCTGGTGCGGCCCGACCACCCGCTGGTCCAGCGGGGTCGGGCGGTCACCCTTGACGACGTGCTGGCCTACCCGGTGGCGTCCACGCCGCTGAGCGACGAAGTGGCGCGGCTGCTGATCGGGCGCTACGGCCCGCAGGCGAACCCGGACGACATGGTGACCTTGCGCTGCGACGAGACCTTGAGCATCGTTGAGGTGGCGCGGCGCAGCCACGCCATCGTGCTCACGGCGGACGTCGCGGCGCAAGGACTGGTGAGGCTGGACATGACGCCACCTCTGGACGCCACGGCGCGCTTCGGTCTGGTCACGCTGGCACAGCGCGAGGAGGCGCCCGCCCTGCGCATCCTGCGTGAGCAGTTGCCGACGTGGGTGGCAGGTTTCGGGACGCCAACCGTGGCATGAAAAAAGGGCGCCACCGGCGCCCTTGTGAGTTCCAGCCCGGCCGTTCAGGCGAGTTCGCTGATCGGCACGCAGCTGCAGAACAGGTTGCGGTCGCCGTAGACGTTGTCGATGCGGCCCACGGGCGGCCAGTACTTGGCGTGTGCGCGGGTCGATGCACTGGCGGCGCCCACGTCGCGGCCGTAGGGGTGCGGCCAGTCAGCCTTCATCAGGCTGTCGGCCGTGTGCGGTGCGTTCTTCAGCGGGTTGTCGTCCTGCGGCCAGCTGCCGGCTTCGATCTGGCGGATCTCGTTGCGGATGGCGATCATGGCGTCAATGAATCGGTCCAGCTCTTCCAGCGTCTCGCTCTCGGTGGGTTCGACCATCAGCGTGTTGGCGACCGGGAAGCTCAGCGTGGGCGCGTGAAAGCCGTAGTCCATCAGGCGCTTGGCCACGTCCTCGGCCATCACGCCGCTGGTTTCTTTCAGACCACGCAGGTCCAGGATGCACTCGTGCGCCACGTGGCCGTTGGCCGAGGCGTAGAGCGTGGGGTAGTGCGGCGCCAGGCGCTTGCTGATGTAGTTGGCCGCGAGGATGGCGGCCTCGGTCGCGTGCTTCAGGCCATCGGCACCCATCATGCGGATGTACATCCAGCTGATCGGCAGCACGGCGGCGTTGCCCAGCGGGGCGGCACTCACGGCGCCGACGCGGAACTTGTCTTCCGTCTCTGGCGTGCCGCACACACCGGCCGGCTCGGCACCTGTGCGGTGACCGGGCAGGAAGGGCACGAGGTCGGCCACCACGCAGACCGGACCGACGCCCGGGCCGCCACCGCCGTGGGGAATGCAGAAAGTCTTGTGCAGGTTCAGGTGGCTCACGTCGCCGCCGAACTCGCCCGGCGCGGCCACGCCGACCAGCGCGTTCATGTTGGCGCCGTCCACGTACACCCGGCCGCCGTGGCTGTGCACCAGGGCGCAAAGCTCCTTCACGGTGGTCTCGAACACGCCGTGGGTCGAGGGGTAGGTGATCATCACGCAGGCCAGGTTGGCGCTGTGTTTTTCGCACTGCGTCTGCAGGTCGGCCATGTCCACGTTGCCGTTCTCGTCGCACTTGGTCACCACCACCTGCATGCCGGCCATCTGGGCGCTGGCGGGGTTGGTGCCGTGGGCCGACGAGGGGATCAGGCAGATGTTGCGGTGCGCTTCACCGCGCGAGCCGTGGAAGGCCTTGATGGCCAGCAGGCCGGCGTATTCGCCCTGCGAACCGGCGTTGGGCTGCAGGCTGATGCCGGCGTAGCCCGTGGCCTGGCAGAGCCAGGCGCGCAGCTGCTCGTCGAGTTCCTTGTAGCCCTGCAGCTGGTCGGCCGGGGCGAAGGGGTGCACGCCCGCGAACTCGGGCCAGGTGATAGGGATCATCTCGCTGGTCGCGTTGAGCTTCATGGTGCAGCTGCCCAGCGGGATCATGCTGCGGTCCAGCGCGAGGTCCTTGTCGGACAGCGCACGGATGTAGCGCAGCATGCCGGTCTCGCTGTGGTGGCTGTTGAACACCGGGTGCGTGAGGTAGGCGCTGGTGCGGCGCAATTCGGTGGGGATCAGCGGCTCGATGCCTTTTTCGAAAGCGTCGAAGGTCGGCAGCGCCTGGCCTTCCTGAGCGAACACCGACCACAGCAGCGCGATGTCCTCGCGCGTGGTGGTTTCGTCGAGCGACAGGCTCACGTACTGGCCCCACGACAGCTTCAGGTTGGCACCTTTGGTCACAGCCTTGGCCATGACGGCCTTGGCCTGGGCTGCGTCGGCGGCCTTCACGGTCAATGTGTCGAAGGCCGATTCGCTGGTCAGCGTGTGGCCCAGTTGCCGGAGACCTTGCGCCAGCACGGCGGTGTAGGCGGCCACGCGCTGCGCGATGCGCTTCAGGCCCTGCGGGCCGTGGTAGACGGCGTACATGCTGGCCACGACGGCCGGCAACACCTGCGCCGTGCAGATGTTGGAGGTGGCCTTCTCGCGGCGGATGTGCTGCTCGCGCGTCTGCAGCGCGAGGCGGTAGGCCGGGTTGCCGTGGGTGTCCACGCTCACGCCGACCAGACGGCCGGGCAGGGAGCGCTTGAATTCGTCGCGGCAGGCCATGTAGGCGGCGTGCGGGCCGCCGGCGCCCATGGGCATGCCGAAGCGCTGGGTGGTGCCGACCACGATGTCGGCGTCGAACTCGCCCGGGGGCACCAGCAGCGTCAGTGCCAGCAGATCGGCCGCGACGATGAAGGCAGCCTGCTTGGCGTGCACGGTCTGCACCTCGGCGCGCAGGTCGTCGATGCGGCCGCTGGTGGACGGGTACTGCGCCAGCACGGCGAAGTAGTCGTCGCCACCGAGCGCGTCGGCCCATTCCTGCGCCGAGTTCGCGAGCTTCACCGTCAGGCCCAGCGGCGCGGCGCGGGTCTGCACCACTTCGATGGTCTGCGGATGCGCGTCGCCGGCCACCACGATCACGGAGCCCTTGGCCTTGACCGAGCGCTTGGCCAGGGTCATGGCTTCGGCCGCGGCGGTGGCCTCGTCCAGCATCGAGGCGTTGGCGATGGCCATGCCGGTCAGGTCGGTCACCATGGTCTGGAAGTTCACCAGCGCTTCCATGCGGCCCTGCGAAATCTCGGCCTGGTAGGGTGTGTAGGCGGTGTACCAGGCGGGGTTTTCCAGCACGTTGCGCAGGATCACGCCGGGGGTGTGCGTGCCGTAGTAGCCCTGGCCGATGAAGCTCTTGAACACATGGTTCTTGGCCGCGATGGCCTTGAGCTCGGCCAGCGCGGCGGCTTCGGTCACGGCGGGCGGCAGGTCCATGCCGGTGCTGCGCGCGATGCTGCGCGGCACGATGCCGTCGATCAGGGCGCGGCGCGAAGCCTCGCCGATGACCGACAGCATCAGCGTTTCGTCGGCTTCGCTGATGCCGATGTGGCGGGCGATGAACTCCGAGGCGTTTTCGAGTTCATCCAGGGGTTTGACGGACGGCATCAGCATGGGAATACCTTGTTGCGATAGAGGAAAGTCTGGGTTCAGCGGTTCAGCATGGCGAATGGCAGCCGCATCGAAAGGCGTGACCCCATCCGCGGGCGCCGGGGAACCGGCTTCGCCGGGCCGCCAGCGCCGCCCCCTTGAGGGGGTCGCGCGCAGCGCGGCGGGGGTGGGCCAAATTCAAGCCGCGAAAGCGGCGTAAGCGGTTTCGTCGAGCAGGGCGTCGAGCTGCGACGCGTCCGACAGCTTGACCTTGAAGAACCAGCCGGCGCCCAGCGGATCGCTGTTGGCCAGCGAAGGGTCGTTGCGCAGGGCCTCGTTCACCTCGGTGACTTCGCCGCTGACGGGCATGTACACGTCGGCGGCCGCCTTGACGGACTCGACCACGCCAGCGACGTCCTTCTGGGCGAAGGTCTTGCCCACTTCGGGCAGGTCCACGAACACCACGTCGCCCAGGGCGTCCTGCGCGTGGTGGGTGATGCCGACGGTGGCGATGTCGCCGTCAACGCTGATCCATTCGTGGTCTTCGGTGTACTTGGTGGTCATGGTGGGCTCCGGTGAAGAAAGTTGAAAGGGGTCGGCTCAGCCGCGGAAATAACGATTGGGAACGAATGGCATGGAGGCGACCTCCATCGGCACGGCCTTGCCGCGCACGATGGCGTTGACGCGGGTGCCGATGGCGGCGAACCCGGGGGCGACGTAGCCGATGGCGACCGGCTTGTCGGCCGTCGGGCCGAGCAGGCCGCTGGTGACTTCGCCGATCTTCTGGCCGTCCAGGCTCTGCAGTTCGACGTGCTCACGCACCGGCACACGTTCCAGCGCGATCAGGCCCACGCGTTTGCGGGTCAAGGGCTCGTTGCCGTCGAGCTGGCCGAGCACGCGGGCCGCGCCCGGGAAACCGCCGGCGCGCGCGCCACCGGTGCGGCGCACCTTCTGCATCGCCCAGTTCAGCGCGGCATCCACCGGGGTGGTGGTGGTGTCGATGTCGTTGCCGTAGAGGCAGAGGCCGGCTTCGAGGCGCAGCGAGTTGCGCGCGCCCAGGCCAACGGGTTTGACTTCGCGCTGCGCCAGCAGGGCGCGGGCAAACGCTTCAGCACTCGCCGCGGGCAGGGAAATTTCGCAGCCGTCTTCACCGGTGTAGCCGCTGCGGGTGACGAACAGGTCGGCACCGTTCCAGGTGAACGCGGCGCCGGTCATGAACACCAGCTTCTCGACGCCGGGCAGCAGGCGCTGCAACGCGGTCACGGCTTGCGGGCCTTGCAGGGCCAGCAGGGCGCGGTCGAACTGGGGCTCCACGGTGCATCGGCCGCCGATGCGATCGACGATGTGCGCCAGGTCACCGTGTTTGCAGGCGCCGTTGACGATCACGAAGATGTCGTCGCCGCGGTTGACGAACATCAGATCGTCGATGATGCCGCCGGCATCGTTGAGCAGCAGACCGTAGCGCTGCTTGCCGACGGCCAGGTCGATCACGTCCACCGGCATCAGCGATTCAAACGCGGCCGCCGCATCGGGACCGGAGAGGGTGAGCTGGCCCATGTGTGAGACATCGAACAGGCCGGCGGCATTGCGGGTGTGGTGGTGTTCGGCCATCAGGCCGGCGGGGTACTGCACCGGCATGCTGTAGCCGGCGAAGGGCACCATGCGGGCGCCGAGTTCCAGGTGCAGGGCATGCAGCGGGGTCTTGAGCAAATCGGAGGGGTCGGACACGGCGGGCTTTCTGCGGCGCAAACGCGCTCGCTGAGGGGGCAGGCCTCCCAGGGGAGGGTGGACACGGTTCATCCGTGCGCTGCCCCGCTGTCCGCTTTACCTGAGAGATTCACGCGGGCGATGCCGCGCTTGCTCCTTCGGTGGACCGCCTCGCGGGCGGCCTCTCTCCAGGGGGGGACACCCGCTTTGCAGCCGGTGCTTGCCAGTCCTTTTGCCTGAGCGTTCAGGACCGTGTTCCGGTCGCCTGCGCCTTCGGCGGCTCCCGGTTCGGGGAGCTCTCTCCTGACCCGGCGAGTTTAACGGATAGCTTGCCTTACCGGACTCAACCCATGGTTTCCAGCAGTTCCAGGGGCAGCAGTTTCGCCAGCCGTTCACTGATACCGTCGGCGCGTGCACTGCCCGCCAGCGCTTCCACGTCAACGATCATCTCCCTGCCCACCGCGAGCATGGCCACGGCATCGCGCGCCTCGCGCAGCGCGGACCGGTATCGGGCCGCGAGTGCCTTGTCGCGCGGTGCAAACAGGCGCTCGCTGAGGTCGAACAGGAACATGCGCGCAGTGGCCAGGGATCGGCCGCCCGTGAACGCATCACCATGCGCGCCGGTGGGGCTGGCCTGGTCCGGCTCCTGCGGACGGTTCGGCTTCGACCGCACGTCCGTCGAGGTGCCCTTGTCAGCCTGCCCTGCGCCGCGTCGCTCCAGATAGCCCTGTGTCAGCAGCAGATCGACCAGCGGCCGGCCAGCGCCGGTGAACAGGGCTGCCATCTGCGATTCGCTGTGCTGCCCATCGGCCAGCAGCAGAATGGCCCGCTCACGCTGCCCCAGGGTCCGGTTGCCCGGGCGCAGCTCCAGCCGGCCCTTTTCTGTCTTTCTCAACATTTTTTGCTCCAACGACAGGCGCCACTCTGCCGGCGCCGCATGTCATTGGTGTGAAAGCCGCTGCCAGTCAGGGGTCAAATGCTCAGGAATGTGTAGCAGTTGGCTGCCGGATCCCAGCCAATGTGGCGCTGTGCGCGGTGTGCAGCGGCTTCGATCTGCCGTGCGTTCGGCTCGTCGGTGCTGGCGATCCAGGCCAGCGCCTGCTCGCGGCTGCGGCCGAACTGCTGGTGCCGCGCGGTGAGGCGCCCCAGCCGCAGGGCGGCGTCCACGTGCAAGTACCAGACTTCGTCGAGCAGACCGGCCACCGGTTGCCAGTCGCCTTCGTCGAGCAGCAGGTAGTTGCCTTCGGTGACGATCAAGGGCGTGCGGGCGAACACCGGCAGCGCGCCCGCCACCGGCTCTTCGATCTCGCGCCGGAAGTCGGGCGCGTAGACCACCTCGTCACCGCTTTGCGCACGCAGGCGGCGCAGCAGGGCGGCATAACCTGCGGCGTCGAAAGTGTCGGGCGCGCCTTTGCGCCGGGCCCGGCCCAGCCGTTCCAGTTCGGCCTGCGCGAGGTGGAAGCCGTCCATGGGAACCGCCTGCGCCTGTGCACCCAGGTGTTGGGCGATCAGGTGGGCGAGCGTGGACTTGCCCGAACCGGGGGCGCCAACGATGCCGAGCAGGCGGCGCGGGCCGCTCGCCAGGGCTTGAAGGCGCTGTGTCAGGTCGGCATGGAGGTGCATGGGCGGGGTCTCAGATCGCATACATCGCGATCAGTCGCTGGCGGGTTTCGTAGAGATGCTGGCGCAGGGTGTAGCCGCGACCGGCGTAGCGGTTGGGCAGCTGCATTTGCGCCACCTGCCGCTCGAGGGTGTCCAGCCGTTCCAGCAGGGGCTGCAGCGAGACCGGCTTGTGGGCCGGCTGCCGGCTGAGGTCTTCCTCCATGAAGCGCACTTCCCCGTAGATGTGCTGCAGGGCGGCGTCGACCCGCCAGTCGATGTAGCGCGGCGCGCGCAGCAGCAGGGCCACGCCGAGCAGGCCCAGGGGCAGCACCGCGTACAGGAACAGTTCGGCTTTTTGCGCGGTGCCGAAGGGCAGCAGGGTCTCCATCCAGGGGCGCTCGCCGCGGGCGTGTTGCAGGGCCGCAGGTGAGACCGGGAAGTCGCTGCCGACGGTGGTGGGGTAGCGACCCGGGGTTTCGAGAAAACCGCTCATGACGTGCAGTTCGCCGGCCACATCGAGCAACGCGCGCTGCAGGGCAGGGTGCAGACCGGGCCGGACCAGGAGGTGCGTCAGGGTGACCATGGTGGGCAGGTCTCTGGCCGGCAGCTGGCTGCGCAGCTCGATGGAGCCTTGCGGCATGACCACGGGCCACAGCCGGCGTTCGCGCGCCGCCAGGGCCCCGGCGCGCTCCATGCCCAGGATGTGCACCCCATTCAGCCGGGCGAGCGCGTTGGCGGTCTGGGAGTCGCCGGTGGCGACATGGACGACGGCATCCACTCGGCCCTCGGTCAGTGCGGCGAGCGCCGAGTCACCCACCTCGGGCACGAATTCGACCTCGTCGGGACGGATGCGCAAGTGGGCCAGCAGCAGATCGGCCGCGATCCGGTTCGACGAATCCGCCACCGACGTGGCGATGCGCCGACCCCGCAGTTGTCCCATGTCGGCAATGTCTTCGCGGGCGAAGACCCAGATGATTTCGTGACCGATCACGGCCAGCGCCTGCACGCCGTCGCCCGGGGTGGGCGTTGCATGGGCGGGGGCGTACAGACCCTGGGCAAAGGTGACGTCGATCGCACCGTCACCCGGTTTCATGTGCTGCAGCGCGTCCTGCGGTCGGGGGTGGGGGACGAGGTCGACGGCGATGCCCCGGTGTTCCAGGCGGCTGGCGTAGAGCTGGGCGAGCCGCAGGTAGCTGCTCTGGGCCGGACCGGTTCCGATCACCAGCCGCTGCGGTGGCAGCGGTTGCCAGAGGCGGGTGACGATGGCCAGCACACCCGCCAGCGCCAGCAGGATGGGCAGGTAGATCAGCAGCCAGCGGCGGCGGTAGAGCAGCATGAGTTTCATCGCCCGCGGTACTCCAGGATGCGCGAGCGCACGAACTCGATGTGCTGCCGGAGGGTGAACCAGTGCTGGGCCAGTTCCTCCGGCAGCTGCAGGGTCGCGACGGCCGCTTCCATGCGGCGCAGGCGGTTGTGGATGTGGCTCAGCTCCATGCCCCCGACATCCAGATTCTGGCTGGAGAGATCGTCCTCGATGAAGCGCAGTTCACCGTACCAGCGCATGACGTGCCCTTCGAGGCGCCAGCGCAGCCAGGCCGGCACCAGCAGGAGCAGCAGGGCCGTGACCAACAGCACCGGCAGCCCGATCAGCAGCAGGCGTTCGGCCACCTGGGCCCACCAGAACGGCAGGTGCCTTTCAAACAGGTTGAGGCCCCGCAGCATGACCCTGCGGGATTCCGGCGCTGAGGGGAAGTCGCTGGCGTGCAGGGAAGGGAACTCGCCAGCCCGGTGAAAGGGCCCACTCTGGCCATGCACCTCCAGGGCCACGGCGGTCACCACCCGCTTGAGCGCCGGATGCAGGTCTTCGCGGGCCAGCAGATGGGTTGGCGTGGTCAGCATGGATGTGTCTGCGGAGGGCAGGTTGGAGCCCATGGCGTCCTGGGGCAGCAGGCGGTTTTCGAGGTACTTGTTGCGTTCGGCGATCGCGCCGGTGCCCTGCAGCGTCGCCAGATGCACCCCGGGGGCCGCCAGCAGGGCCTCCACGCCGGGGGCGCGCGGTGCGGCGACCATGAACACCGCATCCACTTCGTGGCGCAGCAGGGCGTCGCGGGCGGGCAGTCCACTGAGTTCCGACCAGCGGATGTCTTCGGGCGGGACCCGGTCCTGCACCAGCAGGCGCCGCAGCAGGTTGCGGTGCCCGCTGCCTTCGGGCCCGGCGGCCACACGCAGGCCCCCGAGCTGCTCCAGTGTGGTCAGCGGGGCGCCCTGGCTGAACAGCCACAAGGCTTCGATGTCCACGTTGGCGAGCGTCTGCACCGGTTCCTTCGGAACGTCCGGGCCGACGGCGGAAGACCAGCCGAAGCCGCCTTGCACCAGGGCCAGATCGGCCGTTGCCGGGTGGGCCTGCAGGCGTTCAAGATTCTGGGGTGAACCGGCCGACAGCTGGATGTCCAGCTGGATGCCCCGGCGGTCGAGGGCCTCGGCGTAGCGCGAGGCATGGAGCGGGTAGGCGCCATCGGCCAGGCCGGTGCTGATGGTCAGCCGGGTCGGCGGCATGGGATTCCACCACCACCAGACCGCGCTGGCCAGAGCGATCGCGAACAACACCAAAGGCATCCGGATCAGTGTCCAGCGGTGCTTGTAGAGGGCTGCGGTGTTCATGGCGGCGGGTCGAGAGGTGTCGCCAGAATATCGGCCTTGATACTTTTTGCAATATTTGACCTGCCGATCGGCGGCACCGTCCGGCCCGGGCGTTGCTGCAAAGGGAAAAGGCCGCTCCGGGGCGGCCTTTTCAGGTTTTGGGCGGCTTCACATGCCCGCGTAGTTCGGCCCACCGCCGCCCTCGGGCGTGACCCAGACGATGTTCTGCGTCGGGTCCTTGATGTCGCAGGTCTTGC
>MERT01000016.1:0-36704 GCA_001770705.1 Burkholderiales bacterium GWF1_66_17
AAAGCGCAGCTCGTCGTTCGAGCCCAGCAGGCGCAGCACGAAACCGCTGGGAACGTACTGACCGGTCAGCGGGTCAGGGCCACCCTCGCTCCAGAACAGGGCCACCTGGTCCGGGCCGATGCCAGGGGCGACGACGATGCGGTTGGTCTCGCCGGAGTTCGCCCAATCGAAGACCATATCGGAGCCGCCACCGGTGCGCAGCACATAGGTGTCCGAGCCCGAGCTGCCGTCGAGCATGTCGTTGCCCGCGCCGCCGTCGAGTACGTCGTTGGCGTCGCCGCCGTAGATGTGCTCGCTGTCCGAGCCGCCTTGAAGGTAGTCGGCTTGAGAGGAGCCGTTGAGCCACCCCTGGCCGGGCATGGCCGTCTGGAACTGCTGCATCAGCTGCGGGAACTGGGCCGAGGACCAGGTGGTGCCGTCGGAGAACAGAACTTCCTGAACGGAATCGCGCTGGAAGCGAATCTCATCGCTCGAGCCCAGCAGGCGCAGCACAAAGCCGCTGGGAACGTACTGACCGGTCAGCGGGTCAGGGCCACCCTCGCTCCAGAACAGGGCCACCTGGTCTGGGCTGATGCCCGGTGCGACGACGATGCGGTTGCTGTCCTGGTAGTTGGCAAAGTCCAGAACGGTGTCGGAACCACCACCGACCTTGAGCACATAGGTGTCGGAGCCGTAGCCTCCATCGAGCCAGTCGTTGCCGGCGCCGCCGTCGAGCACGTCGTTGCCATCGTTGCCCACGATGGTTTCATTCCCACCTGCACCCTGCAGGTAGTCGGCACCCCAGGAGCCACCCACAAACGTCTGGCCGGGCATGGCTTCCATGAGCGCCTTGGCTACTTGCGGGAACTGTGCCGAATTCCAGACCGTGCCGTCACTGAACAGCACCTCGTTGATGCCATCGGGCTGGAAGCGAATCTCATCATTCGAGCCCAGCAGGCGCAGCACGAAACCACTGGGGATGTACTGCCCCGTCAGCGGATCGGGTCCACCCTCGCTCCAGAACAGGGCCACCTGGTCTGGGCTGATGCCAGGGGCGACGACGATGCGGTTGTTGTCCTGATAACCAGCAAAGTCGATGACAGTGTCGGAGCCACCACCGGCCTTGAGCACATAGGTGTCGGAGCCGTAGCCGCCGTCGAGCCAGTCGTTGCCGGCGCCGCCGTCGAGCACATCGTTGCCGTCGTTGCCCACGATGGTTTCATTCCCACCTGCACCCTGCAGGTAGTCGGCCTGCCAGGAGCCACCCAGGAAATCTTGTCCGGGCATGGCTGGCATGAACGCCGTGGCCAGTTGCGGGAACTGCGCCGAATTCCAGACCGTGCCGTCGCTGAACAGCACCTCGTTGATGCCATCGGGCTGGAAGCGAATCTCATCGTTCGAACCCAGCAGGCGCAGCACGAAACCACTGGGGATGTACTGACCCGTCAGCGGGTCAGGGCCACCCTCGCTCCAGAACAGGGCCACCTGGTCCGGGCCGATGCCGGGTGCGACGACGATGCGGTTGTTGTCCTGGTAGCCGGCAAAGTCGATGACCGTGTCGGAGCCACCACCGGCCTTGAGCACATAGGTGTCGGAACCGTAGCCACCGTCGAGCCAGTCGTTGCCGGCGCCACCGTCGAGCACATCGTTACCGTCATTGCCCAACAAGGTCTCATTGCCGGCGCCGCCCTGCAGGTAGTCGGCTCCCCAGGAGCCACCCAGGAAATCTTGTCCGGGCATAGCTTGCATGAACGCCTTGGCCACTTGCGGGAACTCGGTTTCGTTCCAGGTGGTCCCGTCTGCAAAGGTGATGGACCCAATCTGACCCGGTGTCAGGAACTGAGCAGCATTCGATCCCAAAACCCTGAGTACAAAGCCGCCGCCCAGATACATGCCCGATAGCGGATCCACCCAGTTGTCCACATAGGTCAGAACGACCTGGAGGGGCCCCAATGGGGGCGCCATCACCAATTGATCAGCTTGAATCGACCAGTACGCGGTTGCGTTCTCATCCATGTGGATATCCTCCCTGTTGCAGATGGTTACTTTTGAATAAGCATAGCATCCGCTCGTGACCTGTCCTGCGTCCGAGCATGGCAGGAGATCGTCCAGGCGCTGTATCGCGCGGTGGCTGCCTGACGCCGCTCACTCGCTCGATTTGAACGTGCGCGGGAACACCGTGGCCTGATCGCGCTCTCGCAGGCGGTAGCCCATGGCGGCCCGGCCGTGGTCGCCGGTGACCATGCCCGCTTCTTCGAGGTAGGCTGCGTCCAGCATGCGTTTGCGGAAGGCGCTCTTGTCCAGCCGACGGCCCAGCACCACCTCGTACACCCGCTGCAGCTGCGGCAGCGTGAACGGTTCGGGCAGCAGGAAGGCGGGCAGCGAGGTGTATTCCACCTTGCTGCGCAGGCGTTCGATGGCGGTGCTCAGGATGGTGTTGTGGTCAAAGGCCAGGCGCCGGCGCGCGGCCTGGTCGCAGGGCACCCACTCGGTCGTGGTGGCGCTGCCGTCGGCCGCCTCGGGCTTCGGGATCAGCGCAAAGTAGGCGTGCGTGCTGGACCAGCCGCGCGGGTCGCGCTTCGCGTCACCCCAGCTGCCCAGTTGCTCCAGGTAGGGCGCGGCCACACCGGTCTTGTCGCGCAGCTTGCGCTCGGCGCAGGCCAGCAGCGAGGCGTCGCGCTCCACGTCCACAAAGCCGCCGGGCAGTGCCCAGCGCGCCGGGTAAGGTTCTCCGTCGCTTTCGGGGCGGCGCACGAGCAAAGCGTACAGCTGATCGGCCATCACCGTGAAGATGACCACATCGACCGTGACCAGCGGCCGCTCGAAAGCCGTTGTCTTGAAAACCACACGAGGAGAGGACATGTCTTGACACCGTTTGATTGAGTTGTACTATACAACCCATGTAAGTTGTACAGTACAACTCAAAGGCAAAACAGCAGATTCGTTTACCCTGCCATCGACCCAGGAGCACACCATGACCCGCCCCATCGCCCTGTTGATCATCGACCCGCAGAACGACTTCTGCGACCTGCCCGAAGCCTGGCGCGCGCCCGACCCGGTGCGCAACACGCTGGCCGCGCCCGCGCTGCCGGTCAGCGGCGCGCATGCCGACATGCTGCGCCTGGCCGCGCTGATCGACGCGGGCGGCACCGGCCTCACCCGCATCACGGTCACGCTCGACTCGCACCAGCGCTACGACATCGCCCACCCCACTTTCTGGCAGACCGGCGCGGGCGAGGCCGTGAGCGCGTTCACCGCCATCACCGCCTCGCAGGTGCGCGCCGGCAGCTACGCACCACGCGACCCCGCCGCGCTGCCCCGCACCCTGGCCTACCTCGACGCGTTGGAGCAGGCTGGCCGTTACACACTCATGGTGTGGCCGGTGCACTGCGAGATCGGCAGCTGGGGCCACAACGTGCACCCCGCCGTCAAGGCCGCCTACAACCGCTGGGAAGACCAGCGCCTGGGCGTGGTGCAGAAGATCACCAAGGGAACAAACCCCTGGACCGAACACTACAGCGCCATGCAGGCCGAGGTGCCCGACGCCGCCGACCCCGATACGCAGCTCAACCGCGGTCTCATCGCGCAGCTGGACGAGGCTGATCTCATCGTCATCGCGGGCGAAGCCAGCAGCCACTGCGTCAAGGCCACCACCGAGCACATCGCGCAATACCTGCCCTCGCGCCAGCTGGGCAAGCTGCTGCTGGTCAGCGACGCCATGAGTCCGGTCGCAGGCTTCGAAGCACAGGCGCAGGCTTTCCTCGACGACATGCAGCGCCAGGGTGCCCGCAGCGCCACCTGCGCCGAAGTCCTTCCCCTTCTTCAGGCGAATGCCTGAAAGGAACCGCATCAGGAGCCACCATGGAACCCGTCATCACCAGCCTGCTGGACACCGACCTCTACAAGTACACGATGTGGCAGACCATGCTGCACCGCTTCCCGCAGACGCAGGCCGAATACAGCTTTGTCTGCCGCAACCAGCCCGCCTACCCCCTGGCCGAGCTGCTGCCGCAGGTGAACGCCGAGCTCGATGCCTTGTGCGCGCTCAGCTTCCGCGAAGACGAGCTGGCCTACATCGGCGGCCTGCGTTACATCAAGAGCGACTTCGTCGACTTCCTGCGCATCTTCCGTTTCCAGCGCAACTTCATCGAAGCGCGCGCCGAGGGCGCGCACCTGCGCATCGTCGCCCGGGGACCGCAAGTGCACGTGATGGCGTTCGAGATCTTCGTGCTGGCCATCGTCAACGAGCTCTACTTCCGCCGCTTCGACCGCGCCGCGGCCGAAGCTGAAGGGCGTTTGCGCCTGCAGGCCAAGCTCGACCAGCTGCGCGCCCTGGGCAACGAAGCGCCGTTGCGCCACCCCTTCGAGCTGTTCGACTTCGGCGTGCGCCGCCGCTTCTCGCGCAGCTGGCAACGCGAGGTGGTGGCCGCGTTCCAGGCCGAAGCGCCACAGTTCTTCAAGGGCACGTCCAACGTGCTGCTCGCGCGCGATCTCGGTCTCGTGCCCATCGGCACCATGGCCCACGAGTACCTGCAGACCTACCAGGCGCTGGGCGTGCGCCTGCGCGACTTCCAGAAGGCCGCGCTCGAAGACTGGGTGCAGGAATACCGGGGCGACCTCGGCATCGCGCTCACCGACGTGGTCGGCATGGACGCCTTCCTCTCGGACTTCGACCTCTACTTCGCCAAGCTCTTCGACGGCCTGCGCCACGACTCGGGCGACCCGCTGGTGTGGGCGAACAAGGCGTTGGATCACTACCAGAAGCTGCGCATCGACCCGCACACCAAGCGCCTCGTGTTCTCCGACGGCCTCACCATCAACAAGGCGCTCGCGCTCTACCACGCGCTGGGCAACCGCACCAACCTGGGCTTCGGCATCGGCACCCACCTCACCAACGACGTCGGCCTCACGCCGCTGAACATCGTCATGAAGCTCACCAGCGCCAACGGCCAGCCCGTGGCCAAGCTCTCCGACTCGCCGGGCAAGACCCTGTGCGACGACCAGACCTTCCTCGCCTACCTGCGCCAGGTGTTCAACGTGTCCATCCTTGCGGAGGATTCATGATCAAGGTCACCCTCGCCCAGCTCAACGTCACCGTCGGCGACATGGACGGCAACGTGCGCAAGATGATCGCCGCCGCGCAACGCGCCCGCGACGACAGCGCCGACCTCGTCGTCTTCTCCGAGCTTTCGCTCACCGGCTACTACCCCGGCGACCTGCTCGACGAACCCCACTTCATGGCCCGCGTGGCCGCGGGTTTCGAGGCGCTGCTTCAGGCCTCGCGCCAGATGCCCACGCTGCACTGGGTGGTGGGCTTGCCCGCGGCGCACGCCAGCCCGGGCAAGCCGCTGCGCAATGTCTTGCGCGTGCTGCGCGGCGGCGAGGTGCTGCTCGAATACGCCAAGCAGCTGCTGCCCACCTACAACATCTTCAACGAGCGCCGCCACTTCGAGCCCGGCCCCGACGTGGCCAAGGTGCTGCGCATCGGCAGCGCGCAGGTGGGTTTTCTGATCTGCGAAGACGGCTGGAACGACGACGGGAGCGCCTACGCCGTCAACCCGTTCGACCGCCTGCGCGACGCCGCGCCCGACGTGGTCATCTCCATCAACGCCAGCCCGTCCCACATCGGCAAGCGCGAGCAGCGCCACCAGATCTTCGCCGCCGCCAGCCACCGCAACCACCTGCCCATCCTGTATGTGAACCAGATCGGCGGTCACGACCAGCTGGTCTACGACGGCGCGTCCTTCGCCGTCGAGCCGAAGGCGGGTGTGGTGTTCGAAGCGCGCCGCTTTGAAGAAGACGTGACCACGCTGCGGATCGACGGCCACGGCTTCAAGGCCGCCGACGGCGAGCCCCTGCCGGCCGTGCCCGCCGCCGGCCTGCCCACCATGGCCTTTTACCGCCAGCAGATCGTGCTCGGGCTGCGCGACTACGCGCGCCGCTGCGGCTTCACGCAGACGGTGGTCGGCTCCTCCGGCGGCATCGACTCGGCCATCACCCTTGCGCTGGCCGCCGAAGCCTTCGGCCCGGATCGCGTGACCGCCATCACCATGCCCTCGGTGTATTCGTCGGCCGGCTCGGTGGACGATTCGCAAACCCTGTGCGACGGCCTCGGCGTGCGCCTGTTTCGCCACCCGATTGCCGAACTCGTGCAGGGTTACAGCGCGGGTTTCGAAGCCGCCTTCGGTGCGCCGCTGCAAGGCCTGCCGCTGGAGAACCTGCAGGCGCGCATCCGCGGCTCCATCCTCATGGAATATTCCAACACCTGGGGCCACCTGCTGCTCACCACCGGCAACAAGTCGGAGATGTCGGTCGGCTATTGCACGCTGTATGGCGACACCAACGGCGGCCTCGGCCTGATAGGCGACCTCTACAAGACCGAGGTGTTCGCCCTCTCGCGCCACCTGAACGAGGCCGCTGGCCGGGAAGTCATCCCTCTCGCCATCATCGAGAAGCCGCCCTCGGCCGAGCTCGCGCCCGACCAGAAGGACACCGACAGCCTGCCGCCCTACGAGGTGCTCGACGAAGTGCTCAAGCACCTGATCGAAGGCCACGGCCTCGCCCGCGACGAACGGGAGCAGGTCGAAGCCTATGTCGCCCAACTCGTGCAGCAGCCCGATGGCGCTGCGCTGGTGTACCGCATCCGCCGCCTGGTGGCGCGCAGCGAGTACAAACGCCGCCAGGCCCCGCCCATCATCCGCGTGCGCGCCCGCGCCTTCGGCTCGGGTCGTCAGATGCCCATCGCCGCCCAACACTTCTGAACACCATGAACGCCACCGCACACAAATTCACCGGCGCCGTCTGCATCGGCCGCTTCCAGGGCCTGCACTTCGGCCAGCTCGCCGTCATCCGCCGCGCACTGCTGCTCGCGCCTCGCGTGGTCATCGTCATCGGCTCGGCGTTCCAGGCGCGCACGCCCAAGAACCCATTCACGTGGGAAGAGCGCGTCGAGATGATCCGCCTGGCGCTGACAGCCGAAGAGGCCGGGCGCGTGGGCTTCGTGCCCGTGCGCGACTACTTCGATGGCCAGCGCTGGGTGGCGGCGGTGCGCGAGGGCGTGCAGGCGCAGCTGGGCGATCTGCCCGCGGGCCAGACCGTGCTCGTGGGCCACCGCAAAGACGCCACCAGCGAGTACCTGAGCGACTTCCCCGGCTGGCTGCTCGACGACGTGGGCAGCCAGGGCGACATGCATTCCAGCACCCTGCGCGACGCCTTCTTCAGCGCCGCCGGCCAGCTGCTGGAGCCCGCGCTCGCGGCCATGGTCAGCCAGGCGCCGCCGTCCACGCTCGGCTTCCTGCGCGCCTGGGCGCAGCTGCCCTGTTACCGCGAGCTCGCGGCCGAGTGGGCCAGCCTGCGCACCGAGCACGCGCTCTGGGCCAGCGCGCCCTACCCGCCCGTGTTCGTCACGGTGGACGCGCTGATCGAATGCGCGGGCCATGTGCTGCTCATCGTGCGCGGCCGTGCGCCCGGCAAGGGCCTGTTCGCGCTGCCCGGCGGCTTTCTGGAGCAGCGCGAGACGGTCTACCAGTCGGCCCTGCGCGAGCTGCAGGAAGAAACCGGCCTGCACCTGCTGCCTGGCGACATCGCGCACGCGCTCAAAGGCGTGCGCGTGTTCGACCACCCCGACCGCAGCCAGCGCGGCCGCGTCATCACCCACGCCCACCACTTCGATCTGGGCGCGCGCCGCCTGCCCGAGGTGAGCGGCAGCGACGACGCCTTGTCCGCCAGCTGGGTGCCGATCGGCGAGCTCGCCGCCATGGAAGACCGCTTCCACGACGACCACTTCCACATCCTCGACAGCTTCCTGGGCCTCACCGGAGCGTGACCCGCTCGCGCCCGGCACAGACGAAAAAAACCGGCCAGAAGGCCGGTTTTCAGAAGTCGGGCGACAAGTGCTCAGTAGCCGCCGCGCGAGCCGCGGTCACCACCGCCGTAGCCGCCGGTGCTCGGCTCTTTCGGGCGCGAGATGTTCACCACGATCGAGCGGCCGTCAACCGACATGCCGTTCAGGCTCTGGATCGCGGCCTCGGCCTGTTCGCTGGTGGACATTTCCACAAAGCCGAAGCCCTTGGAGCGACCGGTGTCGCGGTCCATCATGACCTTGGCCGACGTCACGCCGCCAAACTCCGTGAAGTTGTTGCGCAGGATGGCGTCGTCGATGGAATAAGGCAGGTTGCCCACGTAAAGTTTGGTGCTCATGACAGAGCCTTTCAAAGAAATTGCGCTCCAGCCAAGCCGAGCCCGACAGCGCATGAATGAGCAGCGTCCGAGGGACACCGCAGGAACGGGTTTTGCGAAGATGCACAAGGCCTGAGCCGTTGCGAACCTGCGCGAAGCTGAATGGTGGGGTTGTCTGCAGCTCAACAGAACATCGCGACCGAATGGCGTCGGCGCTGACCGGGGCCTGAGGTGCCACCGGCTGGGCGGTGTGGGTTGGCGGATGCCACCGAACACAGTCCAAGCCGGTATTATATTTAATAGTAAATATAAATGCAAATTTATATTGCAATCAGTTTGAAAGAGACCCGGATGCCCGAAACCACCTTCCACATCCCCACCCTGCAGACGCAAGATGACGCCGACGCTGTCATGTTCGAACTGCAAGACCTGCCCTGCGTCAACCAGGCCGACGTCAACCTCGCCGAACACACCGCCTGGGTCAGCCACACCACCATGATTTCGGCCGACGACATCGCGGCCAAGTTGCAGGAAGCCGGCTTCGAGGCGCAGCCGGTTTAAACCGCGGACATCTCCGGCCCGCCGTGCCGACCCCACAGATGCGCCGCCAGCGCCGCCGCCGGGCCACCGATGCCCGCAGGCGATGCCCCCGCCCCACCCAGCCGGTCCATCAACAGCAACAGGGCCTCCGCCTGCGGCGGGATCGCGCCCATGAAGAGCGCCCGGTCCTCACGGCACAGCAGCACCGTGGGAAAGGTCTCGATGTCGATCCCGACCGAGTCCATGAGCTCCGCCTCGTCCTCCACGTCCAGCCAGCGCCACTGCAGCTCCGGATGCCGCGCAGCCAGCTCCGCCATCACCGGACGCCAGGCCCGGCAAGCACTGCACCAATCCGCACACAGACAAACAGCCCACACGATCCAGACCCCCGAGCACAATCATTGAAACGAGCGGGGAGCATACCCGCGCAACGCGTGCCCCAGAGGCGAGCCATGAACACGAACCCACCCGACGCCAACAACACCACCATCACCCGCCACCTGCGCATCACCGGAAGCGTGCAAGGCGTCGGCTACCGCTGGAACATGATGCAAGAAGCCCAACGCCTCGGCCTCGCGGGCTGGGTGCGCAACCGGCTGGATGGGAGCGTGGAGGCAGTGGTTTGCGGGCCTGTTGGCGCCCTGCAGGCGCTTATCGACTGGGCGCAGAGTGGGCCGGTTGGGGCGCGGGTTGATGGGGTGGTGGTGGGCGAGGTCGAGGGGGTGTTTGAGGGGTTTGAGCAGCGGGAGACGGCGTAGGGTGGTTCTTTCAAGAGTTCTTCCATTTGAGTGCGGCACGCAGCGTCTCTCGCTTCCATCCTGGCCGCCTTTCGACGGCGTGTCACCCCAGGCAAAGCCCTGGCTGACGGCGACGTTTCAGCTGACTAAGGTGATGGTTCCTTTTTATTGGAGCCGCCATGCACACTGAACCGCAACCTGCTTTCTCGCTGCCTACCTACGGTGAAAAACCTGCCAAGCCCGGCATGTACCTTGGCCTCTTTCATGGTCGGGATGAGCCAAAGCAGAAGATGGATGACTGGGGCTTCAAAGGTCCGATGATCGGACCGCTGCGGTGGGTGCATACAACCTACACCCAGACCATCAAGATTGCCTTTGAATCCGTATCAGATGCAGCCCGCTTCTTCAGCGCTCACCATGCCGAGCACTTCATGGAACTTGATGGCGATCTGTTGGTCTTCGCGGGCAAGTACTACGGTGATTGGACGGTTTTTGTTGTCGACCCGGAAGATTGCGAGCGACCACCCGACTCATTCAGGCGCAACCAGCGATGCAATCGCTATTGGGCTCACAGCGCGTGCCACGATAGCGGAGATGACGTAGTGAGCCGGTCAGAGAACCGCAAGGCCGACACCCCGTAAGTATTCAAAGATCGGGTCGTAGAACGAGGGTTCGCGTGTGGGGTCTTCGAGGTCACCTGTCGGAACAACGATGACCATGCCTTGTCGAGCGCGAGTCAGCAAAACGCGATAGGCGTTCTTCAAATAGGTTTGGCGCTCTGCCTTGTTGATGTTTTGCCACTTGTTGCCCACAAACTGACGGTGGTGCCAGCCCGTTGTTCCGGAGCGAAGATCGGCATCCCACACGACGCACGCCCAGTCCAATTCAAGGCCTTGCACATGGAACTCAGTCGCGACGTCTTCCAAGTAGTAAGACGAGCGCACGTCATCTTTGTTATCCAAAAACCAATGAACTGGATCCATCGGCGATCGCACATTGATGGCATGCGGCTTTAAGCGTTCGGCTTGCGACGACACCACGATGCCATAGCGCTCGGAGCCTCGGGCTTGCGACTTCAGCCATTGCTTGGCTTTGGGCAGGTCTCGGGTAACAACGATGGGGTAGCGCTGCCGAATCGAATCCAAAGCGGCACGGGCCAAGGTCTTTTCTCGATCCAACAAGTGCTTTACAAATGAAGATACGTGTTCCGCACGGAACGAGCGCATCGACACGGCCAAGTGCAAGTCTTCATTGAAGTGGACGCTTGGGCGGGTTTTCAAGGCGTCTAACGCATCAACCGCTGCGTACTCGCTGTCGGCGAGATGGGGCGAGATGTGCAAATCCCAGTCGGGGTAATGGCGTTGAATGGCATCGATCCATTCGCTGATGCCGGCCTCACCGGTATTGATCTCTTGACCGCCTCCAACGAGGCAAACGACCACGGCCCAATCCATGTGCCGATCCATGCAGGAGATCAGGAAATCAGGTTCCGATCGGTTGAAGTTGGCGCGGCCCTTCTTTCTTGCCATGAACTGTGTGGTTTGCTCCAGCGTCCATGCACGTTGTGCTTCATCAAAAATCACCACGTGGTCGATCGGTGCGCGCTGGTCTGCGAGGTAGGCATCTCGAAAATGGTGCACGTTTTGAATGAAAGCCTGAACCGCCTTTCGCGTTTCCCCCACACGCAGGCGGACTCCCTCCGTCTTCTTGCGCGCGACTTCATCGCGCGCGAGCGCCTCACAAAGAATCTTCACCAAAGGACCATTTCCAGACAGGTAGACGCTGTGCAGTTCGCTTTTCGCGTCCATGTGTTTGGTCGCGACGTCGAGCCCTACCAGCGTCTTGCCTGCGCCGGGAACGCCAGTGACAAAGCAAATCGCTTTGCGTCGCTCTGTTTTGGCTCGTTCAATAAGTTGATCCACCGCAACCGATGTCACCAACAAGTTCTTGGCGCCCGCGTCGCTGCGTGAGAGATCCGCAACCGAATGCTGATCGTAGAGAGCTGAAGCGGCCTCGACGATGGTGGGTGTTGGCTTGTATCGACCGGATACCCAGAGCAATGGGTCAATGATCGGGCCTTCTCCCACCGATAACACGGTCTCGATGCATTTCCTCAGTGAAGCCGGTGACGCCTTGATGGGGAACAGGACGCCATCGTTGTGGTGGCTTTCGGCGACGGTGCTGAGTACATCGTGCGCTTCCGTGGCAATCAGGACCGGTGCGATCGTGATGGTGTGGCTGGGTTCATGGAAGTTCTTGAGGTCCAGCGCGTAGTCCCAAACCTGATCCAAGGCTGAGCGATTGAACTTCGATTCACCCACCTTGAACTCGATGACGAATACTGCGTGCTTGATGATCACCAGCACGTCGATGCGTCGGCCCATTCGAGGTACGACAAACTCAAAGAACAAGTGACCTTGTCCTGACCACAAGGTCAAGTGCTCGCGAAGAACTGCGATTTGCCTTAGCCAAGCATCCCTCTGGGTGAGCTCAATCGCAAAGCCAGAACTGCGAGTGACTTCGCCCAATACCGAATCGGGAGAGGCCGACAGGAAGCCCTCAATGGAGGAAGAGTAGTAGGCGCGATCGGTGCTCATATTGGCTTTGAGCATAAGCCCGATCTAAAACGCGAAGGCCCCAGGTCATTTTCTTGACCTGGGGCCTCCGCATGGGCGAAAAATCACACGTCGATGTTGCCCGCCCGAAGCGCGTTGGTTTCAATGAAATCGCGCCGCGGTTCCACCTCGTCGCCCATCAGCATCGTGAACACGCGGTCGGCTTCGATCGCGTCGTCGATCTGCACGCGCAGCAGGCGGCGCACGGTCGGGTCCATGGTGGTTTCCCAGAGCTGGGCGGGGTTCATTTCGCCCAGTCCTTTGTAGCGCTGGCGGCTGGTGGTGCGTTCGGCTTCGCTGATGAGCCACTGCATGGCGGTGCGGAAGTCGCTGGCCTTTTCTTCTTTCTGCTTGTCGCCTTCGCCGCGCATGACCTTGGCGCCTTCGCCCAGCAGGCCGCGGAAGGTGTCGGCGGCGGTGGCCAGGGCCGCGTAGTCGGCGCCGTGCACGAAGTCCTGCGTGATGATGCTGCTCTTGATGTTGCCGTGGTGGCGGCGGCTGATGCGCAGGATGGGTTTGTCGGTGCGGGCGTCAAACTCGCCGGCCACTTCGGCGGGCACGCCGCTGGTGGTGAGTTCGCGCAGCTTGGCTTGCAGCGCCACGGCGCTGGCTTCGGCCTCTTCCACGGTGTCGAGCTTGATGGACACGCCGTCGGCCATGGCGCGCAGCGCTTCGGCGTCCATGAAGTTGGACAGGCGCGTGATCACGCGCTCCGCCACCTGGTGCTTGCGGGCGAGTTCGCCCAGGGTGTCGCCTTCGAGCACGGTGTTGGTCGCACCGCCGGTGGACACTTTGGCGTCTTTCAGCGCGATGCGCAGCAGGAAGCCGTCCAGCGCGGGACCGTCTTTCAGGTACAGCTCTTCCTTGCCGGCCTTCACTTTGTAAAGCGGCGGCTGGGCGATGTAGATGTGGCCGCGCTCGACCAGCTCGGGCATCTGGCGGTAGAAGAAGGTGAGCAGCAGGGTGCGGATGTGGGCGCCGTCAACGTCGGCGTCGGTCATGATGATGATGCGGTGGTAGCGCAGCTTGGCGACGTTGAAGTCGTCGGCGCCGGTGCCGCCCGAGCCGCCGTTGCCATTGCCGTCACCGCCGGCCTTGCCGATGCCGGTGCCCAGCGCGGTGATGAGCGTCAGGATTTCGTTGGAGGTGAGCAGCTTTTCGTAGCGCGCTTTTTCCACGTTCAGGATCTTGCCGCGCAGCGGCAGGATCGCCTGGAACTTGCGGTCGCGGCCCTGTTTGGCAGAGCCGCCGGCGGAGTCGCCCTCGACGATGTAGATCTCGCACAGCGCCGGGTCTTTTTCCTGGCAGTCGGCCAGCTTGCCGGGCAGGCCCATGCCGTCGAGCACGCCTTTGCGGCGCGTCATTTCGCGCGCCTTGCGCGCAGCTTCGCGGGCGCGGGCGGCTTCAACGATCTTGCCGCAGATGATCTTGGCGTCGTTCGGGCGTTCCTGCAGGTAGTCGCTCAACAGGCGGCTGACGATGTCTTCCACCGGGCCGCGCACTTCGCTGGACACCAGCTTGTCTTTGGTCTGGCTGCTGAACTTGGGCTCGGGCACCTTGACGCTGAGCACGCAGCACAGGCCTTCGCGCATGTCGTCTCCGGTGACCTCGACCTTGGCCTTCTTGGCGAACTCGTTTTCTTCGATGTACTTGTTGATGACACGCGTCATCGCGGCGCGCAGGCCGGTCAGGTGGGTGCCGCCGTCGCGCTGCGGGATGTTGTTGGTGAAGCAGAGCACCTGCTCGTTGTAGCCGCTGTTCCACTGCATCGCGACTTCAACGCCGATGTTGGTGCCCTGGTCACTCGCACGGTCGCCCAGCGCGTGGAACACGTTGGGGTGCAGAACCGTCTTGCCCTTGTTGATGAAGTCGACAAAGCCCTTGACGCCGCCGGCGCCGGAGAAGTCGTCTTCCTTGCCGCTGCGTTCGTCCTTGAGGCGGATGCGCACGCCGTTGTTCAGGAACGAGAGTTCGCGCAGGCGCTTGGACAGGATCTCGTAGTGGAAGTCGGCGTTTTCTTTGAAGATGTCGTAGTCGGGCAGGAAGTGCACTTCGGTGCCGCGCTTCTCGGTCGCGCCCGAAGTTCGCATGGGCGAGATCTCGATGCCGTTCGGGGTGGTTTCCAGCAGGCGGTTCTGCACGAAGCCGCGGGCAAATTCGATCTGGTGCACCAAGCCTTCGCGGCGCACGGTCAGGCGCAGCCATTGCGAGAGCGCGTTCACGCAGCTCACGCCCACGCCGTGCAGGCCGCCCGAAACCTTGTAGCTGTTCTGGTTGAACTTGCCGCCGGCGTGCAGCTCGGTCAGCGCGATTTCGGCGGCCGAGCGCTTGGGCTCGTGCTTGTCGTCCATCTTCACGCCGGTCGGGATGCCGCGGCCGTTGTCGGTGACGCTGATCGAGTTGTCGCTGTGGATGGTGACCACGATGTCGTCGCAGTGGCCGGCCAGGGCTTCGTCGATGGAGTTGTCCACCACCTCGAACACCAGGTGGTGCAGGCCGGTGCCGTCGGACGTGTCGCCGATGTACATGCCCGGGCGCTTGCGCACCGCTTCCAGCCCTTCCAGGATCTGGATCGCACCCTCGCCATACCCTTCGCTCGCGCCGGCCTGGTGGGCGTCGATGGTGGGCTGGAAATTGGAGCTGGCGGACCCTGCTTCACCGGTGTTGACGGCAACGGATTCGGGTTCTGCGGGCTTGTTGGCTTCGGACATGGTGGACTTTTCAGAAACGCTAGAAAGGCCAAACCCGCTGTGCAGCGGGTCGGGCTTTGGGGGGACCTGGATCGGGAACGATCAGATCCGCATCGGCATGACAACGTATTTGAAGGCGTTGTCGTCGGGGTTCGTGAGCAGCGCCGAACTGTTGCCGTCGGACAGTTCGATGCGAACCATTTCCTGTGACATGTTCTGCAGCGCGTCGATCAGGTAGGTGACGTTGAAGCCGATCTCGATGGTGTCGCCACCGTAATCGATGTCGAGTTCGTCCACCGCTTCTTCCTGCTCGGCGTTGCTCGAAGCCACGCGCAGCACGCCGGGCTCGATGTTCAGGCGCACGCCCTTGAACTTCTCGCTCGTCATGATGGCGGTGCGCTGCAGGGAGGCCAGCAGCGGCACGCGGCCGAGGGTGATGATGTTCTTGTGGTTGCGCGGGATGACGCGGTTGTAGTCGGGGAACTTGCCCTCGACCAGTTTGGTGACGAATTCCATGCCGTCGAAGCTGAACTTGGCCTGGTTGGACGCGAACTGCATCTCGATCGCGCCTTCCTTGTCGGACAGCAGGCGCTGCAGTTCGATCACCGTCTTGCGCGGCAGGATCACTTCCTGCTTGGGCACTTCCACGTCCAGCGTGGCACTGGCAAAAGCCAGGCGGTGGCCATCGGTGGCGACCAGGCTGAGCTGCTTGCCTTCGGCCACGAACAGGATGCCGTTCAGGTAGTAGCGGATGTCGTGCACCGCCATGGCGAACGACACCTGGCCCAGCAGGCTTTTCAGCGTCTTCTGCGGCACGGCAAACACCGGGCCGAAGCTGGCCGATTCCTGCACCAGCGGGAAGTCTTCGGCCGGCATGCTCTGCAGCGTGAAGCGGCTCTTGCCACCTTTGAGGATCAGTTTGCCGGCGCTCGATTCGAGGCTGACGGACTGGTCGCCCGGCATGGTGCGCAGGATGTCGATCAGCTTGCGCGCGCCCAAGGTGGTGGCGAAGTTGCCGTCGTCACCGTCGAGCTGGGCTGTGGTGCGGATCTGGATCTCCAGATCGCTGGTGGTCAGCTGCACGGCCGACCCGGTCTTGCGCACCAGCACGTTGGCCAGGATGGGCAGCGTGTGGCGGCGTTCAACGATGCCCGCGACCGACTGCAGCGCAGCCAACACCTTGTCCTGGGTCGATTTCAAAACGATCATGTCAGACTCTTTCGTCTCTGGTTGCCGGTTGGCGGGTGGGACTTCCCTTGCCCCAAGCAGGGCTTTCTGTCAGCCAAATACCGCCTATTTTCGCCTTTTTGAAGCGCGATTCCTGAAAACACCTGCCCCGTCAGATGCCGGCTGTGCCGGCGGTGGCGAGCGGGTGCGCACGGCCTCACGCCGGTCAGCCCTTGAGCGTCTGTTCCAGCACGTGCAGCTGCTGGTTGAGCTCGGTGTTCTGCTGGCGTTCGGCGCCGATCTTGCGCACCGCGTGCAGCACCGTGGTGTGGTCGCGGCCGCCAAACAGCTCGCCGATCTCGGGCAGGCTTTTCTGCGTCAGCTCCTTGGCGATGAACATGGCGATCTGGCGCGGCCGGGCGATGCTGGCCGGGCGCTTCTTGCTGTACATGTCCGCGACCTTGATCTTGTAATAATCGGCCACGGTCTTCTGGATGTTCTCGACGCTGATCTGGCGGTTCTGGATCGACAGCAGGTCTTTCAGCGCATCGCGCGCCAGCTGGATCGAGATCTCTTTCTGGTTGAAGCGCGAATAGGCCAGGATCTTGCGCAGCGCGCCTTCGAGTTCGCGCACGTTGGAGCGCACGTTCTTCGCCACAAAGAACGCCACTTCCTCGGGCATGACGGCGTTTTCCACCGCCGCCTTGTTGATCAGGATCGCCACGCGCATTTCCAGCTCGGGCGGTTCGATCGCCACCGTGAGGCCCGAATCGAAGCGCGAAACCAGGCGCTCGTGGATGTCCGGCAGGCCCTTGGGGTAGGTGTCGCTGGTCAGCACGATGTGCGACTTTTTGGCCAGCAGCGCTTCGAAAGCGTTGAAAAACTCCTCCTGCGTGCGTTCCTTGTTGGCGAGGAACTGCACATCGTCGATCAGCAGCAAGTCCAGCGAGTGGTACTGGGCCTTGAACTCGTCAAAAGTCTTGCGCTGGTAGGCCTTGACCACATCCGAGACGAATTGCTCGGCGTGGATGTAGAGAACTTTGGCCTGAGGATGGTCGGACAGCAGGTGGTTGCCGATCGCGTGCATCAAATGGGTCTTGCCCAGGCCGACGCCGCCGTAGATGAACAGCGGGTTGTAAAGCTGGCCGAGGCTGCCCGCCACGTGCATCGCCGCGGCGCGCGCCATGCGGTTGGCCGAACCTTCGACCAGGGTGGAGAAGGTCAGCGCCGGGTTGAGCCGGGACTTGGGGGCGCGCGGGCTCGTGATCTCTGCAGGCGCCAGATCGGGCAGCTCGGCAAGCACCTGGTCTTGCATCGTTCGGGGCGCAGGCGATGTCCTGCTGGGGCCTTCACGCGGAGCGAGCGCCAACTCCAGCGTCACCGGTGTGCCCTGGATGGCCTCCAGCAGCAAGGCGATGCGGGACGCGTACTGGGCCCGGATCCAGTCCAGCTTGAAGCGGTTGGCCACCGACACCACGACCTTGGAGGCATCGGCGGACACGCTGGCCGAGAGCGGCCGGATCCAGGTGTTGAACTGCTGTTCGGGGATTTCTTGCGCGAGCTTGTCGACGCAGGCCAGCCAGAGGGACTGGGCGTCGGTGGATGGGGTGTCTGGGGGGGTGCCCTCGATCATGCTGGGAAAGGCGAACGCTGTATTTTTGTGGACAAATGACTCGGGGCAGACCGGCCATTGTAGTGTGGCCGGTGACTTATCCACAAGGCGGTTTTCCCCCTGTGCTGCCCTGCCCTGCAGGGGCTTTCTGAAGTAAGGCAGACAGAAAAGCGGCCAAGTGCTTGCCGGGCCTTGATTTTATTTGCGATAATTGCGGGTTTCCCCGACATTTACTGAGCATCATGAAACGCACTTACCAGCCATCCAAAGTCCGCCGCGCCCGCACCCACGGCTTTCTCGTCCGCATGAAGACCCGTGGCGGCCGTGCCGTGATCAACGCTCGCCGCGCCAAGGGCCGCAAGCGTCTGGCTCTCTGAGCCTGAACGTGCTCCGCCGGTATTGGCCGGTCCCAGCTTCCGTTCCCGGCTTCCGGTGACCGACAGCGAGGCACAACGGGCCATGCAGCGCATCCGGTCCCGGCAGCAGTTCCAGGCCGTCATGGCGGGAGCCCCTGTGGCCAAAACCCCCCACTTCGCCTTGCACCGAGCGTCGCTCGTGAGCGAGCATTTGGGCCGTCCCTTGTTTCCTGTGGCCGATGTCTGGCTGGGCGTGCTCCTGCCCAAGCGCTGGGCGCGCCGCGCGGTCACGCGCAACGCGATCCGTCGCCAGATCTACGAAGCCGCCCGCCACGTCGCGACCGGTTTGCCGCAGGCAGCGCTGGTGGTTCGCCTGCGCAGCGAGTTCAGCCGCAAGCTGTTTGTGAGTGCGACTTCCGATGTGCTCAAGCGCGCGGTTCGCGCCGAGCTGGATCAGTTGCTGGGCCGCGTGATCGGTCCTGCTCCGGTCAGCCCGGCCGTTGTAGCGCCCCGGACGGAGGCGCCCCATGGTGTCTGACTGGCCGCGCCAGGCGCTGGTGGGCCTGGTCAAGGGCTACCGTTTGCTGCTCAGTCCCTGGCTGGGCAGCAGCTGCCGTTTTGAACCCACCTGTTCCGTCTACGCGATCGGCTCGCTGGAGCGGCACGGTGCACTGGCCGGTGGCTACCTCATGCTCAGGCGCCTGGGTCGCTGCGGACCCTGGTGCGAGGGTGGCCACGATCCGGTGCCCGATGTGGCGCCCAGCCTGTTTTCCCATCTGGTTTCCCCTTCCTCAGAAAAGAAGAACCCGTCATGAATGACATCCGTCGGTCCATCCTGTGGGTGGTTTTTGGTTTCTCGATGGTCCTGATCTGGGACAAGTGGCAGATCCACAACGGCAACGCGCCGACGTTTTTCCCGTCCGCCGCCGTGACCGCGCCCGCCGCTCAGGATGCCCCGCCGGCAACCCCTGCTGATGCGTCCGTTCCCGGCAGCACCGCAGCAACAACCACGGCTGGCGCTGCGGCGGCTCCGCAGGGCACGCCCGCCCCGGCACCCGCAGCGGTTCGCCACGAAGTGACCACCGACGTGCTGAAGCTCGTGTTCAACACCGAGGGCGGCTCCCTCATCGGTGCCGAACTGCTCAAGCACGCGAGCACGACGCTGGGCACGCAGCCGTTTGCGCTGCTGGCCCAGAACGACACCCAGACCTATCTGGCCCAGTCCGGCCTGATCGGGGGCAACTTCCCCACCCACAAGACACCGATGACGGTGGTGGCCGGTCCGACGGCGCTGACCGATGGCCAGAACGAGCTGCAGGTGCGCTTCGAGTCGGCCGAGGTGGGTGGCGTCAAGCTGGTCAAGACCTACACCCTGACCCGCGGTAGCTACGACATCGCGGTGCAGCACGAAGTGGTGAACAACAGCGGCCAGTCCGTGAGCCCGCAGCTCTACGTGCAGCTGGTGCGCGATGGCAACAAGACCAGCAGCGAAACCCCCTTCTATTCCACCTTCACCGGCCCGGCCATCTACACCGAAGCCCAGAAATACCAGAAGATCGAATTCGCCGACATCGACAAGGACAAGGCAGATTTTGAAAAGAGCGCGACCAATGGCTATGTGGCGATGGTGCAGCACTACTTTGCGTCAGCCTGGGTGCTGGCCGACGGCCTCGCGCGCGACAACTTCGCGCGCAAGGTGGACAACAACCTGTACGCCGTGGGCTCCATCACCACCCTGCCCGCCATCGAGTCGGGTCAGCGCAAAGCCGTTGACGCTCAACTCTTCGTTGGACCGCAGGAAGAAAAAGCGCTGGAGGTCATCACCCCCGGTCTGGAGCTGGTCAAGGACTACGGCTGGCTGACCATTCTGGCCAAACCGCTCTACTGGCTGCTGGAAAAAATCCACGGTATCGTGCAGAACTGGGGCTGGGCCATCGTGCTGCTGGTGGTGCTGATCAAGGCGTCGTTCTACTGGCTCAACGCCAGCGCCTACCGCAGCATGGCCAAGATGAAGAAGATCAATCCCCGCATCATGGAAATGCGTGAGCGCCTCAAGGGCAACCCGCAGCAGATGCAGCAGGAGATGATGAAGATGTACCGGGAGGAAAAGGTCAACCCGCTGGGTGGCTGCTTCCCCATCCTGATCCAGATCCCGGTGTTCATCGCGCTGTACTGGGTGCTGCTGTCCAGCGTCGAAATGCGCAATGCGCCCTGGATGGCTTGGATCACCGACCTGTCTTCGCCCGATCCGTGGTTCATTCTGCCGCTGGTGATGGCTGTGACCACGGTGATCCAGACCGCGCTCAATCCACTGCCACCCGATCCGCTGCAGGCCAAGCTGATGTGGATGATGCCGCTGATGTTCTCGGTGATGTTCTTCTTCTTCCCGGCCGGCCTGGTGCTGTACTGGATCACGAACAACATCCTGACGATCGCCCAGCAGGCTTTCATCAACAAGCGCATGGGTGTGCCGTTGAAGATCACGAACCCGTTGGAACTGTTCAAGAAGTAGATCGGATCCCCCCTGCGCCGCAGCGCGGCTTCCCCCTGGGGGACAATGCGAGCGGCCCGGCAAAGCCGGTTCCGCCGCATTCCCGGTGGTGGCACTTCACTCGACTGGGCCTGCTTTGCGGGCCTTTTCTTTTTTTGAACCTGTGCTTTTGAACCATGCTTTCCGCTTCCCGTGACCCCATCGTTGCCATCGCCACCGCACCCGGTCGCGGGGCGGTGGGCATCGTGCGGGTGTCGGGCAGGGGGTTGGCGGCGTTCGTTCAGGCGCTGCTCGGGCGAGCGCTGAAACCGCGCGAGGCCACTTACCTGCCGTTCCCCGATGCGGACGGCCAGCCCATCGATCATGGACTGGCGCTGTGGTTTCCGGGACCCCATTCGTACACGGGCGAGGACGTGCTGGAGCTGCAGGGCCACGGCGGACCGGTGGTGTTGCAGCTGCTGCTGGCGCGCTGTCTGCAGGTGGCACAGACGCCCGTTGCAGAAGACCAGCAGCTGCTGCCCGGCCTTCGCCCGGCGCGCGCCGGCGAGTTCACCGAGCGTGCGTTCCACAACGACAAGCTTGACCTGGCCCAGGCCGAGGCGGTGGCCGACCTGATCGACGCCAGCACCGAAGCCGCGGCGCGCAGTGCCAGCCGCTCGCTCGCGGGCGTGTTTTCCGAGCGCATCCACGCGCTGCGCGACGCGCTCATCAACCTGCGCATGCTGGTCGAGGCGACGCTGGATTTCCCGGAAGAGGAGATCGACTTTCTGAAGAAGGCCGACGCCACGGGCCAGTTGCAGCGTTTGCGCACCGCGCTGGCCGATGTGCGGGCCCAGGCCCGGCAGGGCGCACTGCTGCGCGACGGGCTCACGGTGGTGATCGCCGGGCAACCCAACGCAGGCAAAAGCTCGCTGCTCAACGCGCTGGCCGGTGCCGAGCTGGCGATCGTGACCCCGGTGGCTGGCACCACGCGCGATGTGGTGCAGCAGACGATCCAGATCGAGGGCGTGCCGCTGCACGTGATCGACACTGCGGGTCTGCGTGACAGCCCGGATGTGGACGAGGTGGAAAAGATCGGCATCGAACGCGCCTGGGGCCAGATCCACCAGGCCGACGCGGTGTTGTTCCTGCACGATCTCACCCGCAGCGACAGCCTGGCCTACCAGTCCGCCGATGCGGACATCGCAGCCGCATTGCCCGGCGGCGTGACCGTGCTGCAGGTGTGGAACAAGCTCGATCAGTGCAGCGAGAGCGTCCGGGCCGGGCTGTCAGACCCGGCAAGGGCGGGCGAACTGGCGATTTCAGCCAAGAACGGCGACGGACTGGAGGCCCTGCGCCAGCGCCTGCTGGACCTGGCCGGCTGGCAGCACGCGGGCGACGGCCTGTTCATGGCGCGCGAACGCCACCTGCAGGCGCTGGCGCGTGTGGGCACACACCTCGACGGTGCGCACACGCTGCTGGCCGCGCAGGCCGAACACCTGGACCTGATGGCCGAAGAATTGCGCCTGGCCCAGCAGGCGCTGGGTGAAATCACCGGCGAATTCAGCGCTGACGACCTGCTCGGCGAGATTTTTTCGCGCTTTTGCATTGGCAAATAGTCCGCAGCGCACCGCCTGGCGTTCTTGCGACACCGTCTGGAGCACAACTGTAAGCAGCCGTTAATGCACACGGCGCGGGCTTGCACGCGCGGGCCTCTCACGGTTAACGTTGCCGGATGAACGCCAGCCTACCAGCGCCGATGCGTGCCGACATCATGGGCCTGGCCCAGGCGATGCGGCAGAGCAGCGCGCTGGATGCGGTGCCGTTGAACCTGACCGAGGCACAGTGGCAGGGCTTGGCCGACTTCCTGCAGCCAGTGTCCCTGCAGCAGGGACAGGTGTTGATCGAGCAGGGCGTGAAGGACCGGACGGTCTATTTTGTCGAGACGGGCAGCCTGACGGTGCACTACGAAGATGCGAAGGAGCGTGTGCGCATCGCACTGGTGGGCCCCGGGTCGCTGCTGGGTGAGGGGGCCTTTTTCAGCCACCTGCCGCGCAGTGCGACCGTGCAGGCGGGTGCACCCAGCCGGCTCTGGTGCCTCACGCCCTTGCGTTTTCGGGAGCTTTCGACCCGTTTCCCACCGATTGCGCTGGAGTTGTCTGTGGCCATGGCCGCGGTGCTGGCGCGCCGCATGTACAACCGGCCCAAACGCGTGGCTGTGACCTGAATCAAGTGGCGCACGCGCCATTTGCTCCAATATTCCCGCACTTTTTCTCACAACGCGATGCTCCCGGCAACGCATACTTCGACCATGTCTCTATTGCGGTGGCTTCAAGCCAGAAAATCGGATCCAGGTGCCAGCGGTGGCCGTGCGAAGCCACGCCGTTCCTTCAGCCAGACCACCTTGCCCCTGATCTCGCCGCGCCGTGGCCGGCGCATCCTGCGTCGGGAGCAGCTGTTCTCGGTGGTACGCGAGTCCCTGATCCGTGCCGGGGTGCTGTCGACCAGCTACGAATTCAAGGTGCTCACGCTCGACGCCAACGGAGACCGGTTTCTCGTGCTGATCGATCTGGCGTTGCCCGCCGACGTCATGCCCGATGAATACCTGCTGGAGATTGAACGCTGGATCCAGAGCAGTGCCGACAAGCGCCACACCATGGCGGTGCAGGGGGTCTACTGGCGGCGCAAGGCGGTTCACGATCAGCGGGGCATCGCGCTCAAGGCGGCGGTGGCCGCGCAGACACAGCGCCTGGCCACGTCGGAAAACCCCACCGCGATCCCGGTCCCGGTGCTCGCGCCGTCCAGCGGCCGCGCGCAGCCTGTGGCGGTCGATGAGTTGGTCGCGTTTCGCCGGGCGCTGCAGTCGCCCGCGCTGCCGGCACACCGGCTGGACACGGAGGCCGATGTGCCTCCGCCCGAATCGCACAGCGATTTTTCAGCGCTGAGCGAAACGCAGTACGGAAAGCTGTAGGGATCAAGCCCCCACACTCCGCCGCTGCGCGGGTCGCTGCCCCCCGAGGGGGCTGACCTGCCTTGGGGCGGCCCGGTGGCAGCTCGTGATGCCTCCAAGCGTCCCGCGCCTTCGTCGGCGCGGACCGGGGCTCCGCCGCTGCGATGGCCCGGGCTTCAGTGGCCCGAGAAATCCACCAGCGTGAACAGCGGCAGCCCGCTGGCCCGCAGCCGCTCTGAACCGCCCAGTTCGGGCAGGTCCACGATGGCGGCGCCTTCCATCACCTCGGCGCCCAGTTTCTCCAGCAGCCGTGCGCCCGCCATCATGGTGCCGCCCGTGGCGATGAGATCGTCGATCAGCAGGACCCGGTCGCCCGGTTTGACCGCATCGGTGTGCAGTTCGACCGTGGCGCTGCCGTATTCCAGCTCGTAGGTTTCTTCCACCGTGGTGAAGGGCAGCTTGCCCTTCTTGCGGATCGGCACGAAGCCCAGGCCGAGTTCGTAGGCCACCACCGAACCGATGATGAAGCCCCGCGCGTCCAGCCCGGCCACCACGGTGGGGCGCAGGGATGGCTCCATGTAGCGGTGCACAAAGGTGTCGATCAGCACGCGGAACACCCGGGGGTCCTGCAGCAGGGGCGTGATGTCGCGGAATTGCACGCCGGGCGCGGGCCAGTCGGGCACGGTCCGGATGTGGGATTTGAGGAAGTTGGTGCTGTCCATGCTGTGATCCGGGTTGAGGAGCGCCGGTGCGCTGGGGTTTGAGGGGTGCAGAAGGGAACCGGTCCGTCAACCCGACAGCAGCCGGTCTTCGGCCAGCGCCAGCGCAGGCGCTTTGCCGCTGAGTACCAGGGTGTCGCCGCCTTCAAGCACCGTGTCGTCGTTGAAAGGCACGCCGTGGCCGCTGGACCGGCGCAGGTTGGCGACACGCACGCCCACGGTTTCCAGTGCCAGGCTGCCCAGCGTCTTGCCGACCGTGCGACCGGCCGACGGCAGCGTCACGGTGTTCAGGCGCTCGTGTTCGGCTTCTTCGATGCCATCATCGTCCGCGCCATGGAAGTAGCCCTTGAGCAGGTTGTAGCGCGCGTCGCGCTGGTCCTGCACGACGCGGATCACGCGTCGCATCGGCACACCCACCAGCGCCAGCGCGTGGCTGGCCAGCATCAGACTGGCTTCGATCGCTTCAGGCACCACCTCGGTGGCGCCAGCGCTGCGCAGTTTCTCCAGATCCGCGTCATCGATGGTGCGCACCACCACCGGCACCTGGGGGGCCTGTTCGTGGGTGTGGTGCAGCACCTTGAGTGCGCTGGCCGTCTCGATGTAGGTGATCACCACCGCGCTGGCGCGGTGCAGGCCGGCGGCGATCAGTGCCTGCAGGCGCGCCGCGTCACCAAAGACGACCGAATCCCCGGCCGCTGCGGCCTGGCGCACGCGGTCGGGATCCAGATCGAGCGCCATGTAGGGAATGCCTTCAGCCTCCAGCAGCCGCGCCAGGTTCTGGCCGCAGCGCCCGTAACCGCAGATGATCACGTGCTTGTCGGCGTTGATCGCCTTGCGCGCGATGCTGGTCATCTGCACCGACTGCATCAGCCAGTCGCTGCCGACCACCCGGCTGACGATGTCGTTGGCGTACAGGATCACAAAAGGTGTGGCCAGCATGGACACGACCATCGACGCCAGGATGGGGTTGAAGAGCGCCGGTGGCACCAGGTTGTTCTGCCCGGCCAGCGTGAGCAGAACCAACCCGAACTCGCCGGCCTGCGCGAGGTACAGGCCCACGCGCAGCGACACCCCCATGCTCGCGCCCCAAGCCCGTGTCAACCCGGTGATCAGGGCCAGTTTGAAAACCACCGACAGCGACAGCAGCAGCAGCACCAGTGGCCAGCGCTCCAGCACCAGCCGCCAGTCGAGCATCATGCCGATGGTGATGAAAAACAGGCCGAGCAACACGTCGTGGAAGGGCCGGATGTCGGTTTCCACCTGGTGCTTGAACTCGGTCTCCGAAATCAGCATGCCGGCCACGAACGAACCCAGCGCGAGCGACAGGCCCGCGTGTTCGGTCAGCCATGCCAGTCCGAGCGTGATGAGCAGCAGGTTGAGCATGAACAGCTCGTCGCTTTTCTGCCGCGCCACCAGGGTGAGCCACCAGCGCATGACTTTCTGGCCGCCGGTGAGCAGCACGCCCAGCAACACCACCGCCTTGAACAGGGCCAGCCCCAGGGCCGGCAACAGGTCTTCCGGTGCCGCGCCGAGCGCGGGAATCAGCACCAGCAGCGGCACCACGGCCAAGTCCTGGAACAGCAGGATGCCGACCACCCGTTTGCCGTGTTCGGACTCCAGCTCCAGCCGCTCGGCCACCAACTTGATCACAATGGCCGTGCTGCTCATGGCCATGATGCCGCCCAGCGCGACCGCGATCTGCCAGGACACCTTCCACCAGGTGGGCAGTAGCAGGGCCATGGCGAGCGAAGCGGCTGAGGTGATCACCAGGGTGAGCACCACCTGGGACAGACCGAGTCCGAACACGTGGCGCCGCATCGCGCGCAGCTTGGGCAGGCTGAATTCCAGTCCGATCACGAACATCAGGAATACCACCCCGAATTCCGCCAGGTAGCGCACGCCGCTGGAGTTCTGCGCCAGCGCCAGCGCATTGGGACCGATCACCACCCCCACAACCAGGTAACCCAGCATGGGCGGCAGCTTGAACTGGCGGCACACCACCACGCCCAGCACAGCGGCCAGCAGGTAGAGCAGGGTGATGTCCAGCGAATTCATGGGGTAATGGTAAGGGCTGACCGCAACGGCCCGGCCCGGGCACAGCGGCGATAATTCGGGCATGAGTCTGCCCCCCACGTTCGACCCGGTCCGCGCCCTGGCCCTGGCCCGCGAAACCCTCCGCATCGAGGCAACAGCCGTCAACGCCATGGCCGACCGCATGGACGACTGCTTCTCCCGCGCGGTGGCCCTCGTGCTGGGCAGCAGCGGACGCGTGGTCGTCATGGGCATGGGCAAGAGCGGCCATGTGGGTCGCAAGATTGCCGCCACCCTCGCGTCGACGGGCACGCCCGCGATGTTCGTGCACCCGGCCGAGGCCAGCCACGGCGACCTGGGCATGATCACGGCGGCTGATGTGGTGCTGGGCATCAGCAACAGCGGTGAGAGCGAAGAGCTCACGGCCCTCCTGCCGTTGATCAAGCGCATGGGCGTGCCCCTGGTGGCGCTCACCGGCCGCGTGCAGTCCACCCTGGGCCGGCACGCCGCTGTGGTGCTCGACGCCTCGGTCGAAAAGGAAGCCTGTCCCCACAACCTGGCCCCCACCGCCAGCACCACGGCCCAGCTCGCCATGGGCGACGCGCTGGCCGTGGCGCTGCTGGACGCGCGGGGCTTCAAGGCCGACGACTTCGCCCGCTCCCACCCCGGCGGCGCATTGGGCCGCAAGCTGCTGACCCATGTGAGCGACGTGATGCGCAGCGGCGACGATGTGCCGCGCGTGCGCCTGGATGCCGATCTGATGACTCTGATGCGCGAGATCAGCGCCAAGGGCTTGGGCATGAGCGCCGTCGTCGATGGTGAAGGCGCGGTGCTGGGCGTGTTCACCGACGGCGATCTGCGCCGCCTGATCGAAAAGTCCGGCAGCAGCGTGGACCTGCGCGCGCTCACCGCGAGCGAGGTCATGCACCCCAACCCGCGCACCGTGCGGGCCGATGCCCTGGCGGTGGAAGCCGCGGACCTGATGGAGTCGAACCGTGTCACCAGCCTGCTGGTGGTGGATGATGCGGGCAGCCTGACCGGCGCGCTCAACAGCAACGATCTCATGCGGGCGAAAGTCATTTGACCCCCCGCGCCGCCTGCGGCGTCACCCCCCAGGGGGCGGCTCTGGCGGCCCGGCAAAGCCGGTTCCGCGGCGCCCTGACGGAAGGCACTTCACTCGAACGCATCCTCTCCAGTTAGCATTGCCCCATGTCTTCTGATCTGCCGCCGCTGCGTCCCACGCTGAACTTCCCGCCCGAGCTGTTGTTGCGCGCGCAGCCTGTGCGTGTGGTGTTCTTTGACGTGGACGGTGTGCTCACGGATGGTGGCCTGTACTTCAGCGAGTCGGGTGAGACCCTCAAGCGCTTCCACACGCTCGACGGTCATGGCATCAAGCTGTTGCAGCGGGCCGGCATCACGCCGGCCGTGGTGAGCGGGCGCGATTCGCTGGCTTTGCGCGCTCGCCTGAAAGCCCTGGGTGTGGTCGACACGCGTTTCGGCACCGAAGACAAGCGGCCGGCGGCCGAGGCCATCCTGGCCGAGCTGGGCCTGGACTGGTCGGCCGCGGCGGCCATGGGCGATGACTGGCCCGACCTGCCCATGCTGCGGCGTGCCGCACTCGCCTGCACTCCACCCACCGCCCATCCCGAATTGCTGGCCCTGGCCCACCATGTCACACAGCGCCGGCCGGGGGCAGGTGCCGTGCGCGAGCTGTGCGATCTGTTGCTGGTGGCCAGCGGTCACTATGCGCGTGAGCTGGAGGCGGCTGCATCGTGAACGCGCCCGCACCCACCGATCCCCAGGTAAAGAAGCGCCGCAGGGGCCTGAGCCGGGTCTGGGACCAGCTCTCCCTGTACATCCCGGTGCTGCTGATGATGCCGCTGGCGCTGGCGTCCTACCTCCTGCTGCAGGCCACGCCCCAGCCCATGGAGCCCGAGCCCGAGCGACTGCTCACCAACGAGCCCGACTTCTTCATGCGGCGGTTTTCCGTCAAGGTGTTTGCGCCCAACGGGACATTGCAAACCGAGGTCTACGGAGCCGAGGCCCGCCACCACCCTGACACGGATCGCACGGTCATCGACACCGCACGCATTCGCACCTACAGCGCGCAGCGCCAGCTCTCCACGGCCACGGCGCGCGAGATCATCAGCAACGGCGAGGGCACGGTTTACGAGCTCAGGGGCGATGCGGTGGTGGTGCGCCAAGCCGCACGCAACGCCGCTGGCGAGCGCTTGCCGCGCATGGAGTTCCACGGCGAATTTCTGCGGGTGAGCACCGACCCCGAACACATCGAATCGGATCTTCCGGTGCTGTTGATCCGTGACAAGGACCAGATGACGGCGGACACGCTCGACTACCGCGGTGATTCGCGCGTGGTCGAACTCAATGGCCGGGTTCGCGCCCAGCTCGCGCCGCGCTGAGGCGCTCCCTTTCTCTGCACCCGGCGCCCTCCATGTCGCACGACCTGCCGCCCGCCCCCCTGGTGTTCATCACCGGAGCGTCCAGCGGCATCGGCCAGGCGCTGGCGCTGCGCTATGCGCGGGCGGGCTACCGGCTGGCTTTGGTGGCCCGCCGCAGCGGCGAGCTGCAAACCTGGGCGCAGGCCCAGGGCTGGGTTGACAGCACCTGCCGGATCTACAACGCCGATGTGTCCGACGCCACCAGCATCGTGGCCGCCGGTGCCGCCTGTCTGGCTGACCAGGGCCTGCCCGATGTGGTGATCGCCAACGCCGGCATCAGCATCGGCATGGACACAGCCGAACGGGACGACATCGATGTGATGGCGCGCACCTTTGCCACCAACAACACCGGCATGGCCGCCACCTTCCAGCCCTTTTTGGCCGCCATGGCCCGGCGCGGCAGTGGCACGCTGGTGGGCATCGGCAGCGTGGCGGCCATTCGTGGCTTGCCCGGGCACGGGGCCTACTGCGCCAGCAAGGCCGCGGTCGTGGCCTATTGCGAGAGCCTGCGCGGCGAGCTGCGCAGCAGTGGTGTGGGTGTGGTCACGCTCTTGCCCGGCTATGTGGACACGCCGCTCACCCGCAAGAACCGCTACGCCATGCCCTTTCTGTTGAGCCCGGAAGTCTTTGCGGCGAAGGCGTTCGACGCCATCGCCGCACAAACCAGCTACCGGGTGATCCCCTGGCAGATGGGGGTGGTGGCCAAGTTGCTGCGCCTGCTGCCGAACGGCCTTTTCGACCGCTTGCTGGCCGGTCGGCCACGCAAGCACCGGCAAGGCGAAGACGCGGCAGCCTGAAACCCGGGGGCTGTCCCAGGGCGGTAGCGCAATCGCGTTACAGGCCTGAATCGGGAAAGAACGCAAAAGCAATACGGTGCAATTTTTCCCACTGTCGAAGGTGGGCTCCTGGTGCTGCGCACGTCACAAGTTGCGTAAAAAATCACAGCACAAGACTTGGTTTTGCGCCAAAGTGGCAGTGATGACCCGCAACACCCTCGCCCCACCCACTCCGTCCTTGGTCAAGAAGCGTGCCTCTGGCCACAGGTTTTGGGCCATCTGCTGCCTGGGAATGGGGTGGGTGGTGACTGCGCAAGCCCAGTCCAAAGACCCGGCTGCATTCCAGACCCAGGTTTGGGCGGCCAGTTGCATGGCCTGCCACGGACCTGACGGTCGGGCCGAAGGTACGGGCCAGGCCATCGGCGGGCGTCCCGCCAAGGATCTGCTGGGCAAGCTGCTGGGCTACAAGAGTGGCCAGCTCAAGGGCACCATCATGCACCAGCACGCCAAAGGCTACAGCGACGAGGAGCTATCCCGCATCGCCGACCATTTTTCCGCACTCAAATGAGAGCCCCTGGCATGACCCAGCGACGTGCATTTCTCCAGGCCGGCCTGGCCGCGGCTTCAACACTGGCATCACCCTATGTGGCTGCGCAAAGCGGTGAACGGGTGGTCATCATCGGGGGTGGATTCGGGGGCGCCACAGCCGCGCGCTACCTGCACCGATTCAACCCCGCCCTGCAGATCACGCTGGTCGAACCCGCCAGCGAGTTCGTCATGTGCCCGATGAGCAACCGCGTGATCCATGGTGGGCTGAGTCTGCGGGACATCTCGCGGCCCTACAGCCGCCTCGTCGCCCAGAGCGGGCTGCGCTGGGTGCGGGCCCGGGCCGACGTGATCGACACCAGCCTGCGCGAGGTGCGCGTGGGGGCCGAGAAGATTCCCTATGACCGGCTGATCGTGGCGCCAGGGGTTGACTACGTGTACGACGGCATCGACGGTTTGCAGACCGCGGCCCAGCAGGCACGCGTGCCCCACGCCTGGAAGGCGGGCGAGCAGACCCAGCAGCTGCGCCAGATGCTGCAGGCGTTGCCCGACGGCGGTGTGGTGGCCATGACGGTGCCCAAGGTGCCCTACCGTTGCCCGCCTGGCCCCTATGAGCGGGCCAGCCTGATCGCCCATTTCCTGCAGACGCGCAAACCCGGTGCCAAGCTGCTGGTGTTTGATGCCAATCCGGAAATTCAGGCCAAGAAAGGCCTGTTTGAAGCGGTCTGGAAAAGCCGCTACGGCGCGCAGATCGAGTACGTGCCCAACGCCGACCTGAAAGCGGTGGACACCCAGAGCGGTACGCTCAGCTTCGATCTGCAGGGCAAGGTCAAGGCGCAGGTGATCAACGTGATTCCGCCACAGCGCGCCGGCGCCATTGCCCGCAGCAGCGGTCTGGCCAATGTGGGCGACCGCTGGTGCGGCGTGGACTTCCTGAGCTACGAGTCGACCGTCGCCAAGGGTGTATACGTGCTCGGGGATTCGATCGCGGGTGCACCCGGCATGCCCAAGTCCGCGCACATGGCCAACCAGGAAGCCAAAGTGTGCGCCGGGGCGATCGCCGCGCAGTCGTTGGGCATGCCTGTTCCGTCCCTGCCCATCATTGCCAACACCTGCTACAGCTTCGTCTCGCAGTCGGAGGTGATTCACGTGGCCGCGGTGTATCGCTACGACAGCGCCAAGAAAACCATGGTGCCGGCCAAAGACGCAGGCGGATTGTCCGACCGCCCGACCGCCACGGAAGCGCTCTTCGCCATGGCCTGGGCGACCAACATTCTCAATGACACGCTGGGTTGACGTGGACCGGATCGATGGTGCGTTGATACCCCACCATGGCTGAAGTGCCGCTGACGGATATCGGCCTCAGACCACCCTGACACAAGGCACGGTCTTCAACTTCTGCAGACGAAAAAAAAGCCATTCGGGCAGGCCGAAGGGCTTTTTTTGAGCAACCCGGTCACGACAACCGGGTTGGCAGGGGAAAGCGATCAGTAACCGCCGCGACCACCACCGCCGCCGCCATCACGACGACCACCGCCGCCGTAGGGGCTGCGGAAGCCGCCGCCGTCACCACCACCACCACCGCCGAAGCCGCCGCCACCACCGCGGGGGCCGCCAAAGCCGCCGCCGCCGGTGCGGGGAGGACGGGCTTCCATCGGACGGGCTTCGTTGACCACCAGGCTGCGACCGCCCAGGGACTGGCCGTTCATGCCTTCAACAGCAGCTTGCGCTTCTGCGTCGTTGCCCATTTCGACAAAGCCGAAGCCTTTCGAGCGGCCGGTGTCACGTTCCATCATGACCTTGGCGCTGTTGACAGAGCCGTAGGCGCTGAAAGCTTGCTGCAGGTCTTCGTCACGCACGGTGTAGGGCAGGTTGCCCACGTACAGTTTGTTGCCCATGGTTGGGACTCCTAATAACACTGAGAAAAATAGCGATGGAGCCCCGTTAGCACACAAAAACCTGTAGCACGCGAAACCAACCGATCACTTGTCAAGCGAGGCCTGATGGCTCTCGCGGAAGGATTATGCGCTGAATGCCGCATGGATAGTGACAATTTTTCGGGCGCCTGAAAGCGTCCAATCCTGCGATGCAGATTAGCAACATTTCCCGAAACACGGGGTGTGCCGGCGGGGGCTGCCCGCTCGCAGCGCTTCAATTTATACTCGCCAGCAGCGCCGATTTGATCCAGATTGCGGGCGCTTAAGAAATGCCGCTAAAGGGGGGATTCCCGGTCTCGCTCTTGGCGGCACCGGGTTTTTTGTTTTTGGACCCTGCCCGGCAGGGGAAACCGCAGTGATCGTCACGCCCCAAACGTTCCGGTTCACCGAACCGCTGCCGCTCAAGAGTGGCGCCGTGCTGCCCGCCTACGAGCTGGTGGTGGAAACCTACGGCACGCTCAACGCCGACCGCTCCAACGCGGTGCTGGTGTGCCATGCCCTCAACGCCTCGCACCACGTCGCCGGCTGGCACGCCGACGCCAGCGGCCAGCCGCTGCCCCGCAGCGAAGGCTGGTGGCACAACATGATCGGTCCCGGCAAGGCCGTGGACACCGACCGCTGGTTCGTCATCGGCGTCAACAACCTCGGCTCCTGCTTCGGCTCCACCGGCCCCACCCACACCAACCCCGCCACCGGTCAGCCCTGGGGTGCGGACTTCCCCGTGATCACGGTGGAAGACTGGGTGAACGCGCAGGCGCGCCTGCTCGACGTCATGGGTATCGAGCAACTGGCCGCCGTCATGGGCGGCAGCCTGGGCGGCATGCAGACACTGAGCTGGACGCTGCAGCACCCCGAGCGCGTGCGCCACGCCATCGTGGTCGCCAGCGCGCCCAACCTCACAGCCGAGAACATCGCCTTCAACGAGGTGGCGCGCCGCGCCATCGTCACCGACCCCGATTTCCATGGCGGCCACTACCTGCGCGAAGGCACGCTGCCCCGGCGTGGCTTGCGCATCGCCCGCATGATCGGCCACATCACCTACCTGAGCGACGACGTGATGAACGAAAAATTTGGTCGTTCGCTGCGCACCGCCAACGGGGAAGACCCGACCGAGACCGCCGAGCTGGCCTACCGCTACACAACCCAAGATGTGGAGTTCCAGATCGAGAGCTACCTGCGCTACCAGGGCGACAAGTTCAGCGAGTATTTCGACGCCAACACCTACCTGCTGATCACCCGTGCGCTCGATTATTTCGACCCCGCGCGCGAACACGGTGGCAGCCTGAGCGCCGCGCTGGCGCGCGCGAAAGCCCGGTTCTTGCTGGTGAGCTTCACCACCGACTGGCGCTTTTCGCCCGCACGCAGCCGCGAGATGGTCAAGGCCCTGCTGGAAAACGGGCGCGACGTGAGCTACGCCGAGATCGACGCGCCGCACGGCCACGACGCTTTCCTGCTCGACGACCCTCGTTACCACCAGGCGGTGCGGGCTTACTTCGAGCACACCGTGGCCGGCACGGAGGTCACAAAATGAGCGAAAAAGCCATTCTGGAATCCATCGCCCGGCTCGTGCCACCGGGCTCGCGCGTGCTCGACCTGGGTTGCGGCGACGGCGCTTTGCTGGCGCACCTGCAAGCCACTCGCGGCTGCAGCGGCTACGGCGTGGAGATCGACGATGCCAAGGTGCTGGCCTGCGTGAAGCGCGGTGTCAACGTGTTGCAGCTCAACCTCGAAGGCGGGCTCACCATGTTCAACGACGACGCCTTCGACGTGGTGCTGCAGATCGACACGCTGCAACACCTGCGCAACGCCCAGACCATGCTGCTGGAGACCGCACGTGTGGGGCGCCTGGGCATCGTGGCCTTCCCCAACTTCGCCCACTGGCCCAACCGGCTGGCGGTGTTGCAGGGCCACATGCCGGTGACCAAGCGCCTGCCCTACCAGTGGTACGACACGCCCAACATCCGCGTCGGTACCTACCGCGACTTCGAGGTGCTCGCGCGGCGCAACGGCCTCACCATCGAAGACAGCTTCGGCCTGCACGAAGGCCACGAGGTCCGGACCCTGCCCAACCTGCTGGCCAGCACGGCGGTGTTCCGCTTCTCAAGCTGAGGCGCTGCCCGCTTCGCGCGCGGCGTCGGCCGCGAAGTCGCCAGGCGTTGCCGCGCTGGCGGCGAGCAGGCCAGGGTAGATCGCGGCGAATGTCGCTGTGATCTCGCCCAGCGGCAGGTCGTCAAAGCTGCCGCGCTCGGCCACGTACTCCATGTGCCGCTGGCCCGCGCGGTCGAACGGGTGGTAGAGCGAATCCTTCACGCCGTCGAACTCCAGCGGCAGCAGACCGAACTTCTCGCACAGTGACAGGTTGAACGCCGGTGTCGCCTTGCGCCAGCCGCCGTCGATCCAGAGCTCGGTGTAGCCGTGCCAGGCGAACACATCGGTCTGCATGGTCCGGCGCAGGCGTTCGGTGGACAGGTGGTTGCGCACATCGGCAAAACCCAGCCGCGCCGGGATGCCGGCCGCGCGCGCCACCGCCGCCAGGGCCACCGCCTTGGGCACACACCAGCCACTGCCCTGGGCCAGCGCGGTGCTGGCTTTCATGCCGTGTTCGGACAGGTCGATGCGGTACGGGTCGTAGCGCAGGCCGTCGCGCACGGCCAGGTACAGCGCCACCGCGCGGTCGCGGTCGTTGCTGCCCTGCGCGTGCGTGCTCGCGAAGGCGACCACCACGGGGTGGTCGCTGTCGATGCAGGGGGTGGCGGTCAGATGGGGGTTGTGCGCGTTCATGGTGCGAAATTACCAGAGCGCCCACCGGCTGCGCGACATCTGCGAGACGCCCCTTCTAAAACCAAATAGTGTGAACAGGTTGGCACACGCACGCCTATTTCGCACTTCATTGATGCGCGTTGGCGTCGATATAGCACCAACGAGCGCTGTTTCTCCCCACGTTGGTGGGGGCAAAAAGTTTTCTGCTCTCACCATTTCGGGCTTTGCGCAAACCCGAAGGGGCCACGGCTTCATGCGCTCATTAAATCTAAGAAGGTCAAGACATCATGAATCCAGGATTCACGTTCGGCATTGCCCGGCGGCTTTACGCGGTCAGCATCGCCATTTCGTTGGCACTGGCCGCTTTGGGCGTGTACGCCTACACCAGCCTGAACCAGGCCGCCGACCTGGCCGGCTCCACCGGAAGCACCCGCGTGCCGCAGCTCAGCACCATGGCGGAGATGGAGCTCAATGTGACTCAGGTCTCGCTGCAGATCCGCCATGCCATTCTGGCGCGCAATCCCCAGGAGCTGCAGGAGACCTTGGCGTACATCACCAACAAGCGCAAGCACATGGACGAGGCTTTCTTGGCATACGAGAAGCGTCTGTTTTCAGAAGAAGGCAAGGCTCATTTCGCCACCTTGCCGCCCCTGCTGGCGGCGTTCTGGAAGGAGGGTGAGGCCAACATCGCCCTGATCCAGGAGGGCAAAAAGGAAGAAGCCTTTGCCTACCTGGTGGACGTGACGATTCCCGCGCGCAACCAGTTGCTCAAGGCCTTCAAAGGCGGTGTCGAGATCCAGACCCAAGGATTGGGCAGCGACATTCAGCAGATTCAGAAAGACGCGCTGAGAACCGCGAACCTGATTGCCATTCTGGCAGCGGTCCTGTTGGTCGTGCTGATGGTGTTCTCGGCGTATGTGGCCGCGCTGTTGCGCCGCCGTGTGGCTCTCACCCAGGCCGTTGCCGAGCGGGTGCGCGATGGCGACCTGACCACATCGGTGAACGATGACGCACGCGATGAATTCACGCCCCTGCTGGCCGCGATGAAAGACATGCAGGCTTCGCTCACCCGTGTGGTGTCCGAGGTGCGCCAGGGGGCCGACAGCGTGGCCACGGCCAGCGCCCAGATCGCCCAGGGCAATTCAGACTTGTCCAGCCGCACCGAGCAGCAGGCCTCGGCGCTGGAAGAAACCTCGGCTTCGATGGAGCAAATGGGATCGACCGCCAGCCAGAACGCCGACAACGCGCGCCAGGCCAGCCAGCTCGCGGCCAGCGCCAGCACGGTGGCGGTGCAGGGTGGCGAGGTGGTGAATCAGGTCGTGCAGACCATGAAAGACATCAACGACAGCAGCAAGAAGATCAGCGACATCATCGGCGTGATCGACGGTATTGCGTTCCAGACCAACATCCTGGCGCTGAACGCCGCCGTGGAAGCGGCCCGCGCCGGTGAACAGGGCCGGGGCTTTGCCGTGGTGGCGGGCGAGGTGCGCAACCTGGCGCAACGCAGCGCCGAGGCGGCGAAAGAAATCAAGGGGCTGATCAGCGCCAGTGTGGAACGAGTGGATCAGGGTACGGTCCTGGTGGACCGCGCCGGCAGCACGATGCAGGAAGTCGTGACCTCGATCCGGCGCGTGACCGACATCGTGGGCGAGATCAGCAGCGCCAGCCAGGAGCAAAACGCGGGTGTGAACCAGGTCAGCGAAGCCGTGAGCCAGATGGACCAGGCCACCCAGCAGAACGCCGCGCTGGTGGAAGAAAGTGCTGCTGCGGCTTCCAGCCTGCAGCAGCAGGCGCAGCAACTGGTGCAGGCGGTGGGTGTGTTCCGGCTCTCGGGCCACGTGACAACGGTCCGCCCTGCGCCGATGTCGGTGGCGACCCAGCCGGCGCGCGCCAAAGCCCGGCCCGCCCCGGTGCCCACCGCGACCCGTCCGGCCATCAAGGCCAAGGCTCCTGCCGCCGCTCCCTTGCCAGCCAGCGCGCTCAAACCCGTGGCCGTGCCCGCTGGCGGTGCGAGCGACGACTGGGAAAGTTTCTGATCCGCCGAACCGAAAGAACCCCACCATGGACATGCACCACGAAGGCAGCCACATCGCGCGCCAGACCAATGACCGCGCAGCCGCTGCCGCAGCGGCGAAGAAAGCCGAATTCCTGACCTTCCGCCTGGGCGCCGAGGAATATGGCA
>MERT01000017.1:0-32245 GCA_001770705.1 Burkholderiales bacterium GWF1_66_17
CAGGCCGGCGGGACCGCCACCGACGATCACCACGTCGTATTCCATCGCTTCGCGCGGGCCGTAGGTGCTGAGGATTTCTTGGGGGCTCATGGGGTGCAGTCTCTGGTGGATGTTTCGTCTGACAGCGCAAGCCCATCGTCAGGAACATGGGGCAGTCATTGTCGTGATGGAGACGGATTCTAGTGGGCGATGCGCCACAATCGGTGTCACGGCCGGCGCGAGTGTGTTCGCGATGGTCTCATTCGAGGAGCAATTCCAAATGGCTTACACCCTGGATCTTTCGGGCCGCGTGGCTCTCATCACCGGCGCTTCGGGCGGACTGGGTGAGCAGTTCGCCAAGACGCTGGCCAATGCAGGGGCTGCCGTGGTGCTGGCCAGCCGGCGCACCGACCGCCTGATGGCGCTGCGCGCCCACATCGAAGCCGAAGGCGGCGATGCCCATGTGGTCGCGCTCGATGTGACCGATCTGGCGTCGATCAAGGCCGCGATTGCGCACGCCGAGACCGAAGTGGGCGCCATCGACATCCTGATCAACAACTCGGGCGTGAGCACCACGCAGCGCCTGCAGGATGTGGGCGAGGAAGACTACGACTTCATCTTCGACACCAACACCAAGGGGGCCTTCTTCGTGGCGCAAGAAGTGGCCAAGCGCATGCTGGCGCGGGCCAAGGGCGCGGCGCCAGGCACCTATGTGGGCGGACGCATCGTGAACATCGCTTCGATGGCCGGGCTCAAGGTGCTGCCGCAGATCGGCGTGTACTGCATGAGCAAGGCCGCGGTGGTGCAGATGACCAAGGCGATGGCGATGGAGTGGGGGCGCTTCGGCATCAACGTCAACGCCATCTGCCCGGGCTACATCGACACCGAGATCAACCACCACCACTGGCAGACCGAACAGGGCCAGAAGCTCATCAACATGTTGCCGCGCAAACGCGTGGGCCAGCCCGCCGACCTGGACGCGGTGCTGATGATGCTGTGCGCCAACGAGAGCCATTTCATCAACGGCGCGGTGATCGCTGCGGACGACGGTTTTGGGGTGTGACGCTTGATGTCGGTTGAAGCGGGACGGCCGCTGTCCTGGCCGCCCGGCATGGTGACGGGCATCCTGGCGGGGCTTGGCGCGGGGGCTTTCTGGGGCATGACCTTCGTCGCTCCGCTGATTGTCGAGGGGTTCAGCTCGGTGGACTACACCGTGGGCCGGTTCGTGGCCTGTGGTCTGTTCTCGGCCTTGTTGCTGTTGCTGGGCCACGCGCACCGCGCAGCGGGCGGGCCGGTTCCGCGTGTGCCGACGCTGCGGCAGGCCGGTGCCGCGCTGGGTTTGAGCGTGCTCGGCTACACCGGTTATTACCTGCTGCTCGTGCTGGCCATCGCCGACGCGGGCGCGGCCTTGCCGGTGCTCATCATCGGCACGATTCCCCTGTGGGTCATGGTGCTGGGCAAACCGCAGGCCATGCGCTGGGTGGCGCTGGTGCCGGGTCTGCTGCTCACGGTTCTGGGCATGCTGCTCATGATGCAGACCACCGGCGAGGCCGCGGGCGAGGCCGGCGGCGGGCACCTGTGGCGCGGCATTCTTTACGCCGTGGCGGCGATGGCGAGCTGGACCGCCTTCGGCCTGCTCAACGCCGCGTGGCTGGGCCGCCACCCGGAGGTGAATTCCACAGAGTGGGCCAACTGGCTCGGCGTGGCCGCCGGTGTGGGCGCTATGCTGCTGTGGGCGCTGTGGGGCTCGCCATGGGGCGAGATGGCGGAGCGCCCCGGTTTCTGGGGTTTTTTGACCGTGTGCGCGGTCACCGGCATCGGCTCAGCCTGGGTGGCCGCCGTGCTGTGGAACATGGCCAGCCGGCGCCTGAGCCCGAGCCTGGCGGGCCAGCTCATCGTGAGCGAAACCGTGTTCGGACTGGTCTACACCTTCGCCTGGAGCGGACAGTGGCCGGTCGCCCTGCAATGGGCTGCCTGCGTGCTGTTCGTGCTGGGCATCCTCGCATCCATCAAGGCACACCGATGAAACTGGACCTTCCCGAAGACAAGACGCTGGTGCACAGCGTGGTCGTTCCCATCCGCTGGGGCGACATGGACGCCATGGGCCACGTCAACAACACGCTGTACTTCCGCTACATGGAGATCGCGCGCCTGGACTGGTTCTTCGGCATGGGCCTGCCTGCCGATCCGAAGGGCGAAGGGCCGGTGATCGTCAATGCTTTCTGCAACTTCATCCGGCAGCTTGAGTTTCCGGGCGACGTGCTGGTCCGCACCTACCTGGGCGCCATGGGCCGGACCTCGTTCGACACCTACCACGAGATGCTGCGCACCGACGAGCCGGACACGGTTTACGCCAACGGCGGTGCGACCATCGTCTGGGTCGATTTTCCGAAGCAGAAGTCGGTGGCGATGTCGGCGCATGCCCGCGCGCTGATCGAAACCGCGGGTGGCCTGCCGCGGCTGCCGGGCTGATTCTCGACAGCCGACAGCCGACGGCCGTTCACTTCGCCTTGGGCACCCGCCCCATCAGGTAGAACTCGGGGTTGGGCGTCATGCCACTGAAGCTGGCCATGCGGTTGGACAGGCCGAAGAACGCGGTGATGGCGGCGATGTCCCAGGCGTCTTCGTCGCTGAAACCGTGGGCATGCAGGGCGGCGAAATCGGCGTCGTCGATCTGGTGCGAGGCCAGGCAGACCTTCATTGCGAAGTCGAGCATGGCGCGCTGGCGCGGGCTGATGTCGGCCTTGCGGTGGTTCACCGCCACCTGGTCGGCCACCAGGGGCTTTTTCTCATAGATGCGCAGGATCGCGCCGTGCGCCACCACGCAGTAGAGACAGTGGTTGGCGGCGCTGGTGGTGGTGACGATCATCTCGCGGTCGCCCTTGGTGAGGCCGCTTTCTCGACCTGCGGTTTCGGGCGTCATCAACGCATCGTGGTAGGCGAAGAAGGCACGCCACTCGGCTGGGCGGCGCGCCAGTGCCAGGAACACGTTGGGCACGAAGCCGGCTTTCTCCTGCACCTCCAGGATCTTGGCCTTGAGGTCCTCAGGCAGGGTGTTGAGGTCGGGCAGGGGGTAGCGGGCATCGCTCATGGTTTGTCTCCGGTCAGTTTCTTGCTTGGTCTGAAAGTTTATCCTTGAGGAAACCGTTGAACAGACACATGGAGCACAGCATGCAGGACGAGCAGTACGACAAAGGCCTGGCCACGCGCCGAGAGGTCATGGGTGATGCGTTCGTGGACCGGGCCCTGGCCGGCACCACGCCGTTCACCCAGCCCATCCAGGACCACATCTCGCGCGCCGCCTGGGGCGATGTCTGGCAGCGGCCCGGCCTGGACCGCAAGACGCGCAGCCTGGTCACCGTGGCCATGCTGACCGCACTGGGCAAGCAGCACGAACTCAAAGGCCATGTGCGCGGCGCGCTGAACAACGGCGCCAGCGTGCAGGAGATCCAGGAGGTGCTGCTGCACGCGGCCATCTACTGCGGCATTCCCACCTCGGTGGAAGCGTTCCGCACCGCGGCCGAGGTGGTGGAGCCGCCCAAAGCCTGACAGCGCCACCCCGAACACCCCCGTTTTTTCCTTCAGGAGTTGAACCCATGACATCGCCCCGCCGTTCCTTCATCACCCGTGCCGGCCGCCTCGCGCTGGCTTAGTCTGCCGTGGCCGGCTTCGGTCTGGCCCAGGCGCAGACCCCCACCAAAATCCTCGTCGGCTTCCCCGCCGGTGGCGGTTCCGATGCCGTTGCGCGCATCCTCGCCGAGCGCCTGCAGGCCGAGCTCGGAGACAACGTGCTGGTGGACAACAAACCCGGTGCCGGCGGCCAGCTCGCCGCGCATGCGCTCAAGGTCGCGCCGGCCGATGGCCACACCGTGTTCCTGAGTCACGACCACAGCGTGTCCATCCTGCCGCTGACCATGAAAAACCCGGGCTTCGATCCTGCCAAGGACTTCGTGCCCGTGGCCGGGTTCGCCACCTTCGTGAACGCCGTGGCGCTGTCGGGCGGCACGCCCGCGCGCGACTTCAAGGCCTGGATCGACAGCGTCAAGGGCAGCGGCGGCAAGGCCACCATGGGCATCCCCGCGCCCGCGTCCACGCCGCAGTTCGCCGTGCAGGTGATCGGCAAGCAGTTCGGCCTGGACCTGGTGGCCGCGCCCTACCGCGGCAGCGCGCCCATGATGGGCGACATGCTGGGCAACATCATTCCCGCGGGCGTGGGCTCGGTGCCCGACTTCATCGAGAACCACAAGGCCGGCAAGCTGCGCGTGGTCGCCGTGATGGGCACACAACGCCAGGCCGCGCTGCCCGATGTGCCGACCTTCACCGAGCTCGGCATCAAGGGCTTCGAAGAGGTGCCGTACTACGGCCTCTTTGCGCCGGCGGGCACACCCAAAGCCGCGCTGGACAAGCTCGGTGCGGCCCTGCAGAAGGTGATCGTCATGCCCGATGTGAAGGACAAGCTGACCGCCATGGGCCTGACCGTGGGCTTCATGAGTGGCGCCGAACTCGGCAAGCGCGAAGTGGCCTACCGCGAGGTCTGGGCGAAGATCATCAAGGACTCTGGTTACCAGCCACAGTAAATCATCCAGCCAGCAACCGGTGCACCAGGTCCGGCGTGCTGTGCGCCTGGTACTTGCGCATCAGCCGCGCGCGGTAGATCTCGACCGTGCGGTGGCTGATGCCCAGCGCCTTGCCGATTTCCTTGCTGGTCAGGCCATTCATCAGGAAGGCCGCCACTTCGCGTTCGCGCCCGGTCAGCTCGGCCTTGACGGCGCGGCGTGAGCTCAGGTCTTCGAAACTCCAGATGCCGGCCTCGTGCGGCGCCTCCCGGTGCAGGGCCCGGCCGGTCACGTGGCACCAGAAGGTTTCGCCCTTGAAGCGGCCGTCCACGCGTTTCATGACGCGGTCGTCGGCGTAGGTGCCGCTGCGCCCGAGGATGGGGGTGATGCGTGCACCGGTGCGCTCGTACTCATCGGCACTCGGGTAGAGCACCTGAAAACTCTGGCCCACGAGCTGCTCGCGCGCAGCCCCGAACATCTCGCACAAGGCCTGGTTGCAGTCCACAATCGTGCGCTGGCGCGAGAGCGCCAGCCCGAGTGGCGCCAGGTCGAACGCGAGCCGGTAGTCGATGCCGGAGAGATCGGTATTCGGGTTAGCCATTAGGTCAAACTACGTATTCTGTTACGTAGTATCGTTGCATTCACCCCTGTTCAACCACTGGAGCAACCGACGTGAACAAGATTTACCCGAGCGCAGCCGAAGCCCTCAAGGGCGTGGTCGCTGACGGCCAGCTCATCGCCGTGGGCGGTTTTGGCCTCTGCGGCATTCCCGAAGCGCTGATCGACGCCCTGCGTGATTCTGGCGTCAAGAACCTGACCGCCATCTCCAACAACGCCGGCGTGGACGGCTTCGGCCTGGGCAAGCTGCTCGAAACCCGCCAGATCAAGAAGATGATTTCGTCCTACGTGGGCGAAAACAAGGAGTTCGAGCGCCAGTACCTGGCCGGTGAACTCGAACTCGAATTCACGCCCCAGGGCACGCTGGCCGAGAAGCTGCGGGCCGGCGGCGCAGGCATCCCGGCTTTCTTCACCAAGACCGGTGTCGGCACCCTGGTGGCCGAAGGCAAGGAACTGCGCGAGTTCGGCGGCGAGACCTATGTGATGGAGCACGCGCTGTTCCCCGAGGTGGCGCTGGTCAAGGCCGACGTGGCCGACAAGTCGGGCAACCTGCGCTTCAACCTGACCGCGCGCAACTTCAACCCGGCCGCCGCCATGGCCGGCAAGATCTGCATCGTCGAAGTCGAACGCATCGTCGCCACCGGCGAGATCGCCCCGGACGACGTGCACCTGCCGGGCATCTACGTGCACCGCATCGTGCACAACCCCACCCCGGAAAAGCGCATCGAAAAGCGCACCACCCGCGACCGCAAGTAAGGAGCACAACATGCCTTGGACCCAAGACCAGATGGCCGCGCGCGCGGCCCAGGAACTGCAAGACGGCTTTTATGTGAACCTCGGCATCGGCATCCCGACGCTGGTGGCCAACCACGTGCCCGACCACGTCGAGGTGTGGCTGCAGAGCGAAAACGGCATGCTGGGCATCGGCCCCTTCCCGTACGAAGACGAGGTGGACGCCGACCTGATCAACGCTGGCAAGCAGACCGTGACCACCATGAAGGGTTCGGCCATCTTCGGCAGCCACGAGAGTTTTGCCATGATCCGCGGCGGCAAGATCAACCTGTCCATCCTCGGCGCCATGCAGGTGACGGCCGAGGGCGACCTGGCCAACTGGATGATCCCGGGCAAGATGGTCAAGGGCATGGGCGGGGCCATGGACCTGGTGGCTGGCGTCAAGCGCGTGATCGTGCTCATGGAACACGTCGCGAAGAAAAAAGACGGCACCGAAGACCTGAAGATCCTGCCCCAGTGCACCCTGCCACTGACCGGCAAGGGCGTGGTCGACCGCATCATCACCGACCTGGGCGTGATGGACGTGACACCCGAGGGCCTGAAACTGGTGGAACTGGCCGACGGCGTGACGCGCGAGTTCATCCAGAGCAAGACCGGTGTGCCCCTGATCTGACGCGGGTGGTGGCCGCGCGCTGCCTGGCGCCCGGTCACCCGCCACCCGTCGTCTATACTCGCGCCTCACCCGTCATTGGGGAGTAGCCGCTCTGCACCACGCAGAGGTTCGCGTCAACACACTTGGCCCTCATGGCCATGGCGCCGACAGCTTCAAGCCTGGCAAGACCTTTGACCGCACAGCCGCCGGAAGGGCCGGGGCTGCTGTGCGGTCTTCTGGTTTTTTCCGGCCCCTGGAGCACAGTTTTGGAAGCCTTTCTCCTCTCCACCGGCATCGTTGCCCTCGCCGAAATGGGCGACAAGACCCAGCTGCTTTCGCTGGTGCTGGCGGCCCGTTTCCGCAAACCCTGGCCGATCATCTGGGGCATCCTGGTGGCCACGCTGCTCAACCACGCCCTGGCCGGTGCTGTGGGTGCCTGGGTCATGGCCACCGTGGGACCGGATGTGATGCGCTGGGTGCTTGGCGTCTCGTTCATCGCCATGGCGGGCTGGATGCTGATCCCCGACAAGCTGGACGACGTCGACGCCGCACCCAAGGGGCGGCTCGGCGTGTTCGCCACCACGACCTGGGTGTTTTTTCTGGCCGAGATGGGCGACAAGACGCAGATCGCCACCGTCGCGCTGGGGGCCCAGTACGCGCCTCTGGTGGCCGTGGTCGCAGGCACCACCCTGGGCATGATGCTGGCCAACGCGCCGGTGGTGTTCTTTGGTGAGGCCCTCACGCGGCGGGTGCCTATCAAGGCGGTGCACGTGGTGGCCGCGGTGATCTTTCTGGCCTTGGGCGTGGGTGTGCTCTGGTTGGGAGCCTGAACCCGCACCGGCTCAGGTGGCCGGCGCAGCGGCTTCACCCGCGATCAATGACGCTGCCGCTTCGTTGAGCGCGGCTGGCGAGCGGTCGCGCAGCACGCAGGGCAGCGCCTGGCCGTATTGGCTGAAATTGCGTGCGATGGACTGGGCGTAGGTCGGGTCGTAGTGCAGCTTCAGCAGCTCCAGCACCACCGCTGGCGTCTGCCCCGCCTGCACCTGGGCGATCCAGCCTTCCACCACGGCCTTGCCGCGCAACTCGGACAGCGCTTGCAGACGCTGGCAGAAATGAGCGCTGTCCTGGACGAAAAAATCGTAGTCCTCCAGCAGCAGCGCCACACGCTCCCCGTCCGACAGCTGCAGGTCGATGCAGGGGCTCGCGCGCATGGCGTCGATCAGTGCATCGGGCACGCGCACATTGCCCACCTTCTTGCTCTCGCTTTCGATGTAGACCGGCCGCGCCGGGTCGAAGCGGCGCAGGGCGTCCCAGATCAGGCTGTCAAAATGTTTCTGACTCGGTTGCGGCACACCCGGAATGTGGCCCAGCACCGAACTGCGGTGGTTGGCCAGGGCTTCCAGGTCCAGCACCTGCGCGCCCTGGTCAGCGAGCGCCTGCAGCAGCCGTGTCTTGCCGCTGCCGGTGGGGCCGCAGACCACCCGGTAGTGCAGGCGGTTGGCCAGCCCGGGCAGGGACTCGACCAGCGCCGCGCGCCAAGCCTTGTAGCCGCCTTCGATCAGCGTGACCTGAAAGCCGATCGCGCCGAGGATGGTGGCCAGCGCACCGCTGCGGTTGCCGCCGCGCCAGCAATACACCAGCGGCTTCCAGTCCCTGGGCTTGTCGAGCACGTCTCGTTCGATGTGGGCCGCGATGTTGCGCGCGGACAGCGCGGCGCCGCGTTTCTTGGCCTCGAACGCGTTGACCTGCTTGTACATCGTGCCGATGGTGATGCGCTCGGCGTTGTTGAGCGTGGGCCAGTTGAGCGCGCCGGGCACGTGGTCGAGCGCGTGTTCGTCTTCGGTGCGGGCGTCGATGATGGCGTCAAAACGGTCGATCTGGCTCAGCGCTTCGCTGGCGGGCAGGGTGTGAACGGGCATGCAGGATTATCGTTTCACGAGCAGCGCGCGCAGCGCGGGCCACACGTTGGCGGCCAGCGTGGGTTGTGCCATTTCGTTCGGGTGGATGCGGTCGCTCTGGAACAGCGTGGCGGTCGCATCGGGCAGATCGGCCACACCCGCCAGCAGAAAGGGCACCAGACCGATCTTCTCGGCCTGCGCCACGGTCTTGAACACCTGGCGGAACTCCTGCGTGTACTTCGCGCCGTAGTTGGGCGGCACCTCCATGCCCACCAGCAGCACGCGGGCACCGGCCTCGCGGGAAAGCCGGGCCATGGAAGCCAGGTTGTCGCGCGTCATGCTGAGCGGCATGCCGCGCAGGGCATCGTTGCCGCCGAGTTCGATGATCACCACGGCGGGTTTGTGCTGGCGCAGCAGGGCCGGCAGGCGCGAGCGGCCACCCGACGTGGTGTCGGCGCTGATGCCAGCGTTCACCATGCGGCCCGGGACTTTTTCGCTGTCCAGCCGCTGCTGCAGCAGCGCCACCCAGCCGCTGCCGCGCCGGAGGCCGTATTCGGCGGTCAGCGAGTCACCCACCACCAGCACCGTGGGCACTGTGGCCGCCGAGGCGGTCTGTGCCATCGCCGCACCGATAGACCCCAGGCAGGCTGCCCCGACGAGCAGGGCGTTAAAGTGACGTCGTTTCAACCTGAGGCCTTTCCATGTCCGATGTGATGATTGCCGTGCAGCATGTGTTCAAGTCGGTGACCGACTCCACGGGCACCCTGACCATTTTGCGCGATATCGATTTCTCACTGAACAAAGGGGAGACTGCGGCGATCGTGGGCGCCTCGGGTTCGGGCAAGAGCACCCTGCTGTCGATCGTGGCCGGGCTGGACACGCCCACCAGCGGCACCGTGCTGGTTGACGGCGTGGACCTGTTTGTGATCAACGAGGACCAGCGGGCCGCACTGCGCGCCCAGAAGGTCGGCTTCGTGTTCCAGAGCTTTCAGCTGCTGGGCAACCTGAACGCGCTGGAAAACGTGATGCTGCCGCTGGAGCTGTCCGGCCGGCGCGATGCGCGGGCGACCGCCACGCGCATGCTGCACCGTGTGGGCCTGGGCGAACGACTGGGCCACTACCCCAAGGTGCTTTCGGGCGGTGAGCAGCAGCGCGTGGCGCTGGCGCGGGCGTTTGTGGTGCAGCCTGCCGTGTTGCTGGCCGACGAGCCCACGGGCAGCCTGGACTTTGCCACCGGCGAAAAAGTGATGGAACTCATGTTCGAGCTCAACCGCGAGCAGGGCACGACGCTGGTGCTGGTGACCCACGACCGCGCCATCGCCCAGCGCTGCGAGCGCCGCATCACGATCGAGGCCGGGCAGGTGGTGGAGACCGCGGAAGTGGCGGCTTGACGTGAACACCCCCGCCGCGCTGCGCGCGACCCCCTCGAGGGGGCGATGCGATGCGGCCTGGCGGAGCCAGTTCCGCCGCATCCTGGGGAAGTCATTGCGCGCCGGAGGGGATCACCCGAGCCGAAGGAGACGCGGGACGCCCGGAGGGCGCTGATAATCAGGGGATGTCTTCCCCCAAAGTGCTTTTCGGCTTTCACGCCGTCGGCGTGCGCCTGAAAACCGCGCCGCAATCCGTCGTCGAGGTTTATTTCGAGTCCACGCGCCGCGACGCGCGCATGCGCCAGTTTCTGGAGCGTGCCCGAGAGTCGGGCGTGCGCCTGATCGAGGCCGACAGCCTGCGCATCGCCAAACTTGCCGGCAGCCACGGCCACCAAGGTGTGGCTGCGCGGGTGCAGGAGCTGCCGCAGGTGCACTCGCTGGATGAGCTGCTGGAAGGCCTCGAAGCCGCCGGCACCGTGCCGCTGCTGCTGGTGCTCGATGGCATCACCGATCCCCACAACCTGGGCGCCTGCCTGCGCGTGGCCGATGGCGCGGGCGCTCACGCCGTGATCGCGCCCAAGGACCACGCGGCCGGCATCAACGCCACGGTGGCCAAGGTGGCCAGCGGTGCGGCCGAGACCATGCCCTACTTCATGGTGACCAACCTGGCGCGCACCCTGGGTGAGTTGAAGGAGCGCAACATCTGGATCATTGGCACCAGCGACGACGCACCGAAAACGCTGTACCAGGTGGACCTGAAAGGCCCGGTGGCGCTGGTGCTGGGTGCCGAGGGCGACGGCATGCGCCAGCTCACGCGCAAGACCTGCGACGAGCTGGTCAGCATCCCCATGGCCGGTGCGGTGGAGAGCCTGAACGTGTCGGTGGCCAGCGGAGTCTGCCTCTACGAAGCGCTGCGTCAACGCAGCTGAACATGTCCACGGTGCGCGACTGGATCGGGAGCGCGCACCACATCGCCGTGCTCACCGGCGCGGGCATGAGTGCCGAATCCGGCGTGCCCACGTTTCGCGATGCCCAGACCGGCTTGTGGGCGCAGTTCAAACCCGAAGATCTGGCCACCGAGGACGCGTTTCGCGCCCACCCGCGCCGCGTGTGGGACTGGTACCAGTTCCGCCGCGACATGATCGCCCAGGTGGCGCCCAACGCCGGGCACCTAGCCCTCGCGGCCTTCCAGCAGCGCCACCCGGGCCGGCTCATGCTCATCACGCAAAACGTGGATGGCCTGCACCAGCGCGCGGGCAGCACCGACGCGATCGCCCTGCACGGCAACCTGGCCGAAGACCGTTGGCTGGACATGCCGCGCGACTGTTGCGACCCCGATTTCGTGGAAGCCGGTCATCCGCCCCATTGCCCGACCTGTGGCAACCTGCGGCGCCCGGCCGTGGTCTGGTTTGGAGAGAGGCTGCCGCTGCCCGTGCTGGACGCGGCGCAGAACGCCGCGAACGGCTGCGACCTGATGCTGGTCGTCGGCACCTCGGGCCTGGTCTACCCGGCCGCGGGCCTGGCGCACACCGCGCACCGGCGCGGCGCCCGGGTGGTGGTGATCAACCCCGAGGCGACCGAACTGGACGTGGTGGCCGACTTGTGCCTGCACGAACCTGCGGCACAATGCCTGCCAACACTGCTGGAGGATTGAATGACGAGCCCATCTGCACAACGCGCGGGGTTGATCGCTGCCTTGAGCGTCGCCTTGTTCGCCGCGGCTTGCACCCAGGAGCAGCAGAACAAGCTCAGCCGCGAAATCCAGAACTGGACCGGCACCAACGGCGTGCTGGAGGTGTACGCGGGCGACAAGGTGGTGCGCCGCTTCCTCAAGATCGACAAGGTCAGCACCGCGCTGGGCACCGACGATGGCAAGCCGCGTGCCTACCGCTATGGCTACGGAACCCTGGACGAAAACCTCAACATGCAGGTGGACCCGGGCGAGAAGAAGGTGTATTTCGAGATCAGCGACTACACCAACGCGGTGTTCTTCGAGAATCCGCGCTGACCCATTTCAGAACCTGGCCTTGCCGGAGGTGGCGGGACCAGGGACACAGGCGGCGCCAGGCCGCGCAAGGTTTTTCAACCGGAGGGAATCATGACGATCGTTGACCGCGTACAAGCCATTCTTCTCAAACCCAAGGAAACATGGCCTGTCATTGAACAGGAAGCCACCGATCCCAAGGCGATTTACACCAATTACCTGATCTATCTGGCCGCCATACCGGCCATCGCGACCTTCATCGGGCTCAGCCTGATCGGCGCGGGCGCCTTTGGTATCTCGTTCCGGGTGCCCATCGTCAGCGGCCTGGTCAACATGGTGGTGGGCTTCGTGCTGTCGCTGGTGATGGTCTATGTGCTGGCCCTGATCGCGAATGCGCTGGCGCCCACGTTCAAGGGCGAAAAGAACCTGCTCAACGCCTTCAAGCTGGTGGCCTATGGCTCCACGGCGGGTTTCGTGGGCGGCATCTTCAGCCTGCTGCCCGCCCTGTCCATGCTCGGGGTGATCGCCGCGCTGTATTCGATCTACCTGATCTACACCGGTATTCCGGTGCTGATGAAGGCGCCCGAGGAGAAGGCGGTGGGCTACACCGCGGTGCTGATCGTGTGCGGCTTCGTGGCGAGCCTGGTGGTGGGCGCGGTCAGCGCGCTGTTCACCGGCGGCGGCCCGGGCATGATGATGGGTGGCGCCGCGTCCTCATCCGACCAGGTGAGCATCAAAGTGCCGGGGACCGAGATCACCCTCGACACCGCCAAGATCGAAGAAGCGGGCAAGAAAGTCGAGGAGGCGAGCAAGCGCATGGAAGAGGCTCAGGCCAAGGGTGACTCCGCCGCGGCCGGCAAGGCCATGGCCGACATGATGGGCGCGGCCATGGGCGGGCAGGGTGGCAAACCCTTTGCGCCCGATCTGCTGCAGACCCATGTGCCGGACAAGCTGGCCGGTATGGAGCGCACCGCGATCGAGGCCCGATCCGACAGCGCCATGGGCATGAGCTTCTCCAGCGTCACCGCCGAATACACCCGGGACAACGGCCGCGTGGAAGTCAAGGTGCAGGACCTCGGTGCCGTGCCCGCGCTCGGCATGGCCATGGGCGCCTGGGCCCAGAGCACCGTCAACCGCGAGACCCAGGACGAGGTCGAGCGCATCTACCAGAAAGACGGTGTTTCTTTCAAGGAGGAATACCGCAAGGACGGCAGCAGCGCGGAGATGTCGGTCATGCTGGCCAACGGCGTGATGGTCGAACTCACGGGTGACAACGTCGACATGGACGGCCTTCGCGGCGCGCTGGCTGCGCTGGACGTCAAGGGTCTGGCAGGCCTGAAACGGGAAAAATGACCGGTGGGGCTTCGGCCCCTCAGACCAGACCGAACGCGCCCAGCACCGCGCCGGCGCCGATCAGCCACAGCAGGTGGATCTTCGTGCGCCACACCAGCACGGTGGCGCCCGCGGTCAGCATCCAAAGTGGCCAGTCGCGCGCGGGCTGGTCGTGGGCCGCGCTCAGCAGCCAGCCGGTGGCGATCAGCAGCGCGATCACGATGGGCGCCATGCCGGCCTTGAAGGCGCGCACGGCGCGCAGTTCGCGGTTGCGGTGGCCCCATTGCGTGGCGGTGTAGGTGAGGATGGACGAGGGAAGCATGATGGCCACCAATGTCACGCCCACGCCCAGCAGCGCGAGCGCCCAGGCCAGCCAGCCGGCCGATGGGCCGCCGCCCGCGTTGAGTCCCACGTTCCAGCCCAGCAGCGCCACGAACAGCACGTTCGGGCCGGGCGCGGCCTGCGACAGCGCAATCGACGAGGTGAACTGCGCGTCGCTCAGCCAGCCCTGTTCGCTCACCAGGTAGCGGTGCATGTCGGGCGCGGTGGTGATGGCGCCGCCCACCGCCAGCAGCGAGAGCGAGGCGAAGTGCAGGAACAGGTCGGTCCAGTTCGCCAGTGTGGACGCCATGTTCATGCCTCGCTCCCGTTGCCCGACCGCCCCAGCACCCGATACGCCCACAGGCAGGCCGCACCGCCCAGGCCCAGCAGCACCCAGGCCAGCGGCCAGCGCAGCAGGGCGATCGCCCCGAAGGTGAGCACCGCCAGGCCGATGCACACCCCGATCCCCATGGCGTTCTTGCCGAGCGCGGCGATCAGCTTGATGCCGGTGGCGGTGATGAGCCCGGCGGCCACCGCGCCCATGCCGCGCAACGCGCCTTGTGCGGTGGCGCTGTCGGCCACGCTGCCGTAGAGCGCGGCCAGCAGCAGCACGATCACCAGCGGCGCGGCCAGCATGCCGGTGAGCGCGGCCAGCGCGCCGGGCAGGCCGAAGTAGCGCCCGCCGATCATCATCGAAAGGTTCACCACGTTGGGCCCCGGCATGATCTGCGCCACGGCCCAGTCCTCCAAGAACTGCTCGCGCGTCATCCATTGCTTTTTCTCCACCAGCTCGCGCTGCACCACCGCCAGCACGCCGCCAAAACCCTGCAGGGCCAGCCAGGTGAAGGACAGGAAAAGATCGGTCTTGGAGTGGGGCTGTTGGGGGGCGGCTTCGTGGGCCGGGGTGAGCGGGTTGGCGCGGTCGGGCATGCCCTGATTATCGGACGCCGAGCTTGGTCACACGGGGCGCCAGCCTATGCTCGCTGCGCCCGCCGCGCGAGGCTAAGCGCCGGGATGTCCATGGCCGGTTCACAGGGCGAGTTCCCAGTGTTCACTCACCAGGTCGTGCCCATAGCCGTGTTGGGCTTCGCTGTTCACCAGGGTGAAGCCTCGCTTCGCGTAGATGGCGCGTGCGGCGTCGAGGTTGCGGTAGGTCCAGAGCACCAGCCTGCGGTAGCCCTGGCCGCGCGTGAAGGCGATGCATTCGTCGGTCAGCCGCCCGCCCAGGCCGAGGCCACGCGCCGCGGGCGTGAGGATCAGCAGGCGCAGCTGGGCCACGGTCTTGCTCTTGCGCACCACGAAGGCCGAGCCCACGCGTTCGCCGTCGAGCTCGGCGATCCAGCCGCGTTCCCAGGCCGGGTCGTGCCGCGCCATCATGCCGGCCACGATGCTGGCCACCAGCGCCTCGAACTCGGCGTTCCAGCCGTACTCGCGCCAGTAGACCTCGCCGTGCTGCTGGATCACCCAGCCCATGTCGCCAGGTCGCGGGTCGCGCAGGGTCACACCGGGCGGCAAAGGGGTGGTCATTTCAGTAACTCAGGGCAGAGCGCGACCCGCATCGAACGCCACAGCCCAACTCAGAGGCACCGCCGGGCCGGCTTCGCCGGACGGCCAGTTCCGCCCCCCTGGAGGGGGGTGACGCGAAGCGGCGCGGGGGGTGCTCCATTTACACGGACATGCCGCCAGAAACCTCGATCACCGCGCCGTTGATGTAGCTCGCTTCGTCGCTCGCCAGGAAGGCGTAGACGTTGGCGATCTCCTCCGGCTGACCCAGACGGCGCAGCGGTACGCGGTGCTCCATTTCCTTGATCACCTTCTCGGGGATGGTGCTGAGGATGGGGGTGGCGATGAAGCCCGGTGCCACGGCGTTGACGCGCACGCCCTTGGGGCCAAGCTCGCGGCTCCAGGTTTTGGTGAAGCCGATCACGCCGAACTTGGTGGCCGCGTAGTTGGTCTGGCCGAAGTTGCCGTAGATACCCACCACCGAGCTGGCGTTGAGGATCACGCCGGCGCCCTGTTCAACCATGATGTCGGCCACGGCCTGCGCACAGTGGAAGACGCCGCGCAGGTTGACGTCGATCACGCGGTCGAACTGCTCCAGTGTCATCTTCTGCAGCCGAGCGTCCTGCGTGATGCCGGCGTTGTTCACCAGCACGTCGATGCGGCCAAAACGCGTCAGCACCTGGCCCACCACCGCGTCGACCATCTCGCGCTGCGTCACGTCCATCACGAAGCCGGCTGCCTGGGCGCCGAGCGCCTGGCACTGCTGCACCGCTTCGTCCACCGCGGCCTGCTTCATGTCGCAGACGATGACTGTCGCGCCTTCGCGCGCGAACTTGAGCGCGGTGGCCAGGCCAATGCCTTGCGCGGCGCCGGTGATGAGGCTGATTTTTCCGTCGAGTCGTTTCATGGGCAGGGTGGTGGTGAGGTCGTAAAAAAAGCCGGCGGGCAGGGTGCCTTCCGGTTGGTGCGAAAAGTGTAAGCGCGCTGGCTTGCAGCGCTTTGACACCGGTCAGGCGGGCATTCAGTACACCGGCTGGTGCTGGCGGATCGCAGCGCGTGTGGCGTCGTTCAGCGCAAAGCCGGGGCCGAATTTTGCCGCCAGTTCGGCGCAGCGTTTCTCGAACGCATCGATGCCCATGCCGTAGATGAACTGCAGCGCGCCGCCGGTCCAGGCCGGGAAGCCGATGCCGAAGATCGAGCCGATGTTGCCGTCGTGCACGCTGGTGAGCACGCCTTCGGCCAGACAGCGCGCCGTCTCCACCGACTGGCGGTAGAGCAGGCGGTCTTTCACGGCCTGCAGGTCCCAAGCCACCTCAGGTTTTTCGAACAGGGTCTTGAGCTGGGGCCAGAGGGTCTTCTTCTGTCCGGCGGGGTAGTCGTAAAACCCGCCACCGGCCGCGCGGCCACCGCGGTGGTGCTGCTTCACCATCTGTTCCACCAGCGCTTCGCCCGGCGTGGTGTCGTAGTGGCGGCCTTCTTCGGCGTAGTCGGCGCGGGTCTGCTCCAGCACGTGCACCGAGAGCGACAGCGCGGTTTCGTCCAGCACGGCCAATGGACCCACGGGCATGCCGGCCTGCATGGCGGCGTTTTCGATCACCGGCGCCGGAATGCCTTCGCCCAGCATCGCTGCGCCTTCCATCACGAAGGTGCCGAAGGTGCGGCTGGTGTAGAAGCCGCGCGCGTCGTTCACCACGATGGGCAGCTTGCCCAGCGCCTGCACGTAGTCGTAGGCGCGGGCGATGGTTTCGTCGTCGGTCTCCTTGCCACGGATGATCTCGACCAGCTTCATCTTGTCGACCGGGCTGAAGAAATGGATGCCGACGAACTTCTGCGGCCGCGCGCTCGCCTTGGCCAGACTGGTGATGGGCAGGGTGGAGGTGTTGCTGGCGAAGAAGCCGCCTTCGGCCAACATCGGTTCGGACTCGTGCGTGACCGCGGCCTTGAGCTCGCGGTGCTCGAACACCGCCTCGATGATCAGATCGCAGCCTTGCAGGTCGGCGGTGCTCGCGGTCGGCGTGATGCGCGCCAGCAATGCCTGTTGCTCGGTCGCGCTCATGCGGCCCTTGTCCACGCGCGGTTGCGTCACCTTCAGGCTGTTGGCCTTGCCCTTGTTGGCCGCTTCCAGGCTCACGTCTTTCAGCACCGTGGTGATGCCGCGGCTGGCCTGGGCGTAGGCGATGCCCGAGCCCATCATGCCGGCGCCCAGCAGCCCCACCTTCTGCGGCTTGTAGCGCGGCACATCCTTCGGGCGGCTCTGGCCGGCCTTGATGGCGTTCATGTTGAAGAAGAAGGTGTTGATCATGTTCTTCGCCACCGGGCTGACCATCAAGCCTGCGAGGTAGCGGCTCTCGATGCGCATGGCGGTGTCGAAGTCCACCATGGCGCCTTCCACCATCGCGGCCAGCGCGGCCTCGGGCGCGGGGTAGAGGCCGCGCGTCTTCTGCTTGAGCACCGCTGGCGCCACACTCAGCATGGCCGCGATCTTGGGGTTGCTTGGCGTGCCACCGTGCATCTTGTAGTCCTTGCGGTCCCACGGGTGCTGGCAGGCCTCGGGCTTGCCCTGCGAGGCTTCGATGTGGGCCAGCGCGCGCGGCATCAGCTCTTCGGGTGTGGCCACCAGTTCGTGCACCACGCCGATCTTCTGGCCCTCCTCGGGCCCGAAGAGCTTGCTCTCCAGGATGTAGGGCTGCGCGGCCACCAGGCCCAGCAGCCGCGTCATCTTGGTGATGCCGCCGCCGCCGGGGATCAGCCCCAGCGTGATCTCGGGCAGGCCGAACTGGACCTTGGGGTTGTTCACTGCGATGCGGTGGTGGCCGACCAGCGCCACCTCCCAGCCGCCGCCGAGCGCGGCGCCATTGAGGCAGCTCACCACCGGCACGCCCAGCGTCTCCAGGCTGCGGAAGTTTCGCTTGATGCGTTCGATCTCGGTGAACACGCGATGGCCGTCGGCGGCGGTCGAGCGCATCACGCCCTTGAGGTCGGCACCGGCGAAGAAGGTGCTCTTGGCCGAGGCCAGCACGATGCCTTTGATCTGCTCGCGGTCCTTGAGTACCTGGGCGGTCACGGCGTCCAGGTCGTCCTGCCATTGCAGGCACATGGTATTGACGGGGGAATCCTGCTCATCGAAGGTGATCGTTGCGATGCCGTCGGCAAGTTCGTAGCGGATGGTTTTGGTGATCATGTTGGTGTCCCCGCTCGGTTCAGATGCGTTCAACGATCGTCGCAATGCCCATGCCGCCGCCGACACACAGCGTGGCGAGGCCGTAGCGTTTTTTCGTCCGGTGCAGCTCATCGATCAACGTGTTCAGGATCATCGCGCCCGTGGCGCCCAAGGGGTGACCCAGCGCGATGGCGCCGCCGTTCACGTTCACCTTCTCCTGCGGTACGCCCATCTCGCGCATGAAGCGCATGGGCACGGCAGCAAAGGCTTCGTTCACCTCGAACAGGTCGATCTGGTGAATGGAGAGGCCCGCCTTGGCCAGCGCCTTGCGCGCGGCCGGCATCGGGCCGGTGAGCATGATGGTCGGGTCCGCGCCCGAGAGCGCGACCGACACGATGCGCGCGCGCGGCGTGAAGCCGTGGGTCTTGCCCGCGGCTTCGCTGCCGATCAGCATGGCGGCCGCGCCGTCCACGATGCCCGACGAATTGCCCGCGTGGTGCACGTGGTGGATGCGCTCCACCTGCGGGTAGCGCTGCAGCGCCACCGCGTCGAAGCCCATGGCGCCAAGCTGCTCGAAGGCGGGCTTGAGACCAGCCAGGCCCGCCATCGTGCTGTGCGGTTTGATGAACTCGTCCACCGCCAGGATGATCTGACCCAGCGGATCTTTCACCGGCACCACCGAGTGCTGGAAATGCCCGGCCGCGCGCGCAGCGGCAGCGCGCTTCTGCGATTCGAGCGCGAAGGCATCCACGTCTTCGCGCGTGAAGCCGTCGAGCGTGGCGATCAAATCAGCGCCGATGCCCTGCGGCACGAACAGCGTGGCGCTGTTGGTCTCCGGGTCCTGTGCCCAGGCGCCGCCGTCAGAGCCGATCGGCACGCGGCTCATGCTCTCCACGCCGCCGGCCACGACCAGGTCTTCCCAGCCGCTCTTGACCTTCATGGCGGCCATGTTCACCGCCTCCAGGCCCGAGGCGCAGAAGCGGTTGAGCTGCACGCCCGAGCAGCGCCAGTCCCAGCCGGCCTTGAGCGCGGCCACCTTGGGCAGCACCGAGCCCTGCTCGCCGATGGGCGACACCACACCCATCACCACGTCGTCCACCGCCGAGGTGTCGAGGTGGTTGCGGTGTTGCAGTTCGCGCAGCAGGCCGGCCAGCAGGTTGACCGGCTTGACCTCATGCAGGCTGCCGTCTTTCTTGCCCTTGCCGCGCGGGGTGCGGATGGCGTCGTAAACGAAGGCTTCGCTCATGGCCGGCCTCCGCAGAAAGGGTCTGAAAAAACCAGCGCTGCCGCCGTGGGCAAACAACGCATGTGAAATCGAGCTTGCATGTTGTCTCCTGTGTCTCGCTTCGCCGGGCCGACCCGGTGGCCGAATCAGCCGGATCAGTATAGACTTTTGCCAAGCGTTTGCTTTGTGAAAATGCGGGCGAACCGTCAAACCCGCGACAGACCCACTTTCTGAACATTCCGATGCGCATCGTCGCCCTTTCCGACATCCACGGCAACCTGCCCGCACTGAACGCCGTGCTGGCCGACGTGGCACGCCGCGGAGCGGACCTGATCGTCAACTGCGGCGACATCCTGTCCGGCCCGCTCTGGCCCGCCGAAACCGCCGAACGCCTGATGGCGCTGGACCTGCCCACGATCGCCGGCAACCATGAGAGCCTGCTGCTGCGCTGCGCCAGCGGCCCCGGCGGCGCGAGCGATGTGTACGGCTTTCGGCAGACCAGTGCCGCACAGCGGGCCTGGCTGGCCAGCTTGCCCGCCACGCTGGCGCTGGACGGCGGCGTGTTCGTCTGCCACGGCCGGCCCGACAACGACCACGAATACCTGCTCGAAACGGTCGAGCCCGCGGGCTCGCGTGCGGCCAGTGCGGCCGAGGTCACGCAGCGCCTGGCCGGCACAGCGGGGAAAGGCGCGGGCCTGCTGCTCTGCGGCCACAGCCACCTGCCGCGGGTGCTGCAACTGCCCGAGGCACCCCACACCCTGTGCGTGAACCCTGGCAGCGTGGGCCTGCCCGCCTTCGACGACGACCACATCGCCTTTCACGTGCACCAGACCGGCAGCCCACACGCGCGCTACGCCCTCTGCGAATCCGATGCACAGGGCCGCTGGAGCGTGGCGCAGATCGCCGTGGCCTACGACTGGTCAGCCGCTGCCGCGCAGGCCGCTCGCAATGGCGCCGCCGACTGGGCGCGCTGGCTTGCCACCGGCCTCGCCTGAAACAACCCTTCCAAACCAAAACCAGGGGAACTCCCATGATCGAACGCAGCCTCTTCAACGCCGACCACGAAGCCTTCCGCGACAGCTTTCGCCGTTTCGTGGACAAGGAAATCACGCCCTTCCACGAAGGCTGGGAAGAGCAGGGTTATGTGGACCGCGAAGTCTGGCGCAAGGCCGGCGAAAACGGCTTCCTCTGCATGACCATGCCCGAGGCCTATGGCGGCGCCGGCGCCGACAAGCTGTATTCGGTGGCGCAGATGGAAGAGATCGCCCATGCGGGCGTGAGCGGCATCGGTTTCGGCCTGCACAGCGAGATCGTGGCGCCGTACCTCCTGCACTATGGCACCGAGGCACAGAAGCAGAAATACCTGCCGCTGCTGGCTACGGGTGACCTGGTGGGCGCCATCGCCATGAGCGAGCCCGCCGCGGGCAGCGACCTGCAGGGCGTGAAGACCACCGCCATCCAGCAGGCCGATGGCAGCTACCTGGTCAACGGCAGCAAGACCTTCATCACCAACGGCTGGCACGCCGACCTGGTGATCGTGGTCGCCAAGACCGATCCTTCTGCTGGCGCCAAGGGCACCAGCCTGCTGCTGGTGGAGCAGGGCATGGCGGGCTTCAGCAAGGGAAAGCGCCTGAAGAAGCTGGGCATGAAGGCGCAGGACACGTCGGAGCTGTTCTTCGACAACGTCAAGGTGCCGGCCGACAACCTGCTGGGTGGCGAAGGCAGGGGGTTCATCTGCCTCATGGAACAGTTGCCCTGGGAGCGCCTGCAGATCGCCATCGGCGCGGTGGCCGCGGCGCAGGCCGCGATCGACTGGACGGTGCAGTACGTGAAGGACCGCAAGGTCTTCGGCCAGCCCGTCGCGAGCTACCAGAACACGCGCTACACGCTGGCCGAACTGCAGACCGAGGTGCAGGTGGCGCGCGTGTTCGTGGACAAGTGCTGCGAGCTGGTGGCGGTTGACAAGCTCGACACCGCCACCGCCAGCATGGCCAAGTACTGGTGCTCAGACCTGCAGTGCAAGGTGATGGACGAGTGCGTGCAGCTGCACGGCGGCTACGGCTACATGTGGGAGTACCCGATCACCCGGGCCTACGCCGACGCGCGCGTGCAGCGCATCTATGGCGGCACCAACGAGATCATGAAAGAGGTGATCTCGCGCAGCATGGGCCTGGGCGCACGCTGAGCCACTGGCGCCCGGTGCACACCGGCCGCAGAAAAGCCAAAAGGCCCCGAGGGGCCTTTTGTGTATCTTGGAGGTGAAGGGAATGAAACTGTTGCTTGAAAGCCGCATAGACGCTTGTTTTCAGCAGTTCGGTTTATTTTTTACCCCCGCCTTTTCCCCATCGCCATTGGTTCTATTCCTTCACGGACTGCAGCAGGGTGCTGGCGTCCACCGTCAGGCCGCAGGCGCACCAAGTCGGAGGGCTGCCCAAGGGCTGTGGGCAAGTGTGAACTCTTATGGCTGGCCGCGGTAGAGAGTCTGGGTGGTGAAGGCGATGGTCAGGCCGACAAGGCCTTCTTCGGACTCGAAGTCCGGAGGAGCGGTGATCTGGGCCAGCTGCATGGTTTCCCAGCCGCGCCCGCCGTGCTCGCCTGGGACCCAGTTGTGCAGCTGCTCGATGACGGCGCTCATGGCACTGTCAAGCGCAACATCAGCACCGTCGCCGTGTTTGACAACGAGGGTGATGGCGAGGCTGGGCTCGACCTGGGCGGCGGTGGTCTTGACGGTGGCCACTCCAGCCGAGCTGAAGCCGATGGCAGCGCGGGGAACGGCTTGGCGGGGACCCAGTTCGGCGGCGGTGAACAGCGTCCAGCCGGTGAGCGCTGCGAGCGGCTGCAGGCGGGTTTTGACAGTGGTGAGCAGGTGGATCATGGTGTTTTTGGTACTAGGCTAGAACCGGAACCCCCCTTAAGAGGGCGCGTGACTAGAGCGCCGACAGGGCGCGAATTACCCTTGATGGAGGTCGCCGGGAGGGACCCGCTGGCCCGCTGGCCGGCCACTGAGCGCGGGCTCGGCTGGTGCTGCTGCACCGAGCCAGTCGGGGTCGATTCGGTATTTCGTGTGCCGCCCACGTTCGCCCCCACTGCAAACTTTGATCAGCCATCCTGCGGCCTGCATCTTGCGGAGATGCCGCTGAACGTCATGGACTGACTGGCGGCTTTTGTGAGCCATCGCATCGCCACTGGAGAAGATCAGCACCCCGTCGTGTTGCGCGTTGTCGGCCAGTACCAAGGCCAACACAAACTCGCCTGATGATGCGCGAGGGTAGCGCTCGAACACGGCCGCGAGACATCGCGAGCTCATATGCCTGCCGCCTCTCGAACTCGACAGCACAGGCGGCGCGCCAGGGTCTCATTGGCACCTGGCTGCTGGGCGATGCGCTCCATGCTCACGCCCAGCGTGTTGTTGCCTGCCTGCATGAAGTCCACGGCCAGCATGATCAAGAATTCGGAACCGCCTCAAAGGCCTGATCCCAGGATGCATCGATGCCCGCTTGGCTGCTGAGACCCTTGGAGCCCAGGTCCGCACTGGCAGGGGTTGGGGTGGCTGCGGTGAATGCCCGGTCCCAGGATTGAAGAACAGCCTCATCTTCCGGCTTTGCCTGATCAGGCCGGATCAGGCTGCTTGATACGTCTTGCATGGGAACCTCCAAAGAGTGAGTGAATAGGTGACGGGCTTGGCATGGCAAGGAGAAAACAAACCATGTCCGGCCACCCGTCTTTTTGATCGCCATACGACCGTCAACCAAAACCGGAAATGCGCAGCCACACCCACCCCCGCAGGCAAGCCGCGCACGAACTTAAATGGAGCCTTCAAAGGAGCCAGAAGACCCCAAGGCAGGATCTCGGGCTACCACACGCGGGCCACTGCTCCAACCCCTGGTTTCCGGCAGCAGAAAATCGCCCTCGGGGTCATACCCCAGCACCACAGCAGGATCAGCATCAGCACGCCGCCCAATGAAGACGCTCTCACCCTCGGCTGCGGTGATGATGGCTTCTTCGCGCGTTTCCAGTTCGCGCAGCTCACCCAACAGCGCCTTCTGGAGTTTCGGTCTGTCGGCCAGGGTGGGGCCTGGCACGTACTCGTCGGCATCGATCATGGCGTGCAAACGCTGCTCCAACTGATCGCCCAGCAGCCAACAAAGCATGGGGGCCAGGCGCACATTCACGGGCAAGACGTCAGGCGCGGCGCCCTTCTGATGCACGGTGGAGTTCGCAGCCAGAAATGTATCCTTGACAAAGCCGCCGCCGCTGCTCGGCTTCGGTTTTCGGAGGTCGCGAAGCGCGGTGGTCTGGTTGCCGCCGGCTGCAGACATGCCTTCAAACCACCGCGTCACGCTGGCCTTCCAATCGTCTTTCGGCAGCGGCGAATCATTCACCCATTGAAGCTCTTCGCGGACGCGATCGATATCCGTTCGAAGCGCGTCCACTTGGGCGATTGGATTGTTCGTGCTCATGATCAGATGACCTCCAGTTCGGGGTCTGCGAAGCCCCATTTTTTCACCGCAGCCACCAGATGAGTGATCACAGCAAACTGGCTGTCGATGCGGCCCTGCACCATGGCCTGATCAGCGCGAAGGCGTTCAGCACTGGCGCGCATGGAGAGGTACTTTTCCCACATGCCGAACGGCACGCCAGTGCGCCGCGCATCGGTCAGAGAACCCCGTTGAATTTGGTACTCCTCGACGTCGGCCCGTTTCAAGGCCGCGGCCTCGGACAGCGGCAACAGCAGAAGTCGATCAATCGCGTCACCTGCCGTCATCTCGGAGGCGTTCGATCTCATGTGGCTGATGTGTCGATTGAGCGCATCTTGCGCGGATGAAGCGCGGGTGCTGTAGTCCCGCAACGTGATGTAGGCAGCGCGCTTGCGTTCCAGCAAACCGATCAGCTTGCCCTTGTTGTAGCTGGCCATGGCGTTCCTTTCGTGAGTGGGTTTCGATAGATGGAGCATGCGAGTCGAGCGTGGAACTGACAACACCCCCTTCAGTTCCTTGTCGATGTGATGTTCAAAGTTTTTTGCAGCCCTTTCACGGTCCGCGGCAACTCCGTTCCCAGCAGCGCCGCCGCGTGAATGTGTTTGCGCGTGTCGCTCCACAGAGGGTCTGGTGCGCGCCGGTCTCGCTGCAGCGCAGACACGCGGCTCTCGTAGCGGTCAATCTCACTGAGAAGCTCTTGCACATCGCCGTCCACCGAACAAAGAGCCCGAGTCAGGTGGGCATTTCGCTCCCTCAGGAGGGCATAGAAACGCGGCTGGCGGCCCTGTGCACCCGCCAACCCCATGGCGCGATCAATGGGTACACCGTCGTACACGTGAGCACGCACCGCAGCCTCCAACCAGTCCGCACAGCTGGCCGCCTGGTCGGCAACTCCCTCATGGATGTGGGACACCGCGCGCGCCAGGCTGGCGGCCCACCTGAGCCGGTCAATCGGGTCGTCACTGAGTTTGGGTCCTTGAGACATACGCCGCTCACCCTTTTTCTGCAGCGTTCACTTGCTGCGCAACGGCCTCACCCGAGGCCAGACGCAGCACCGCGTCAAAGCTGGTCATCGCTGCAGAGTCCACGTGCGGTGTTGACCTGCGAAGAAGGGAGGCGCTCACAACCGCCCCTCGCGTCGGTCGATGATCACCGCACGCAGGTGCGACAAGTACCGGTCGAGCCAGTGCTGCGTAGTTTGCCCAGGCTTCAGCACGCCACTCGCCGCGAGTTTGCTCACCGCCTGTTGGCTGATGCCCACCAACCACCCAAATTGCGCCTGCGTGCATGGCTCGTCCAGGTCAATGCCGGAGGGCTTGGATTGATCATCGGACTGGCTCACCATACAACCCCCTTAGGAGCACCGCGCAACAGTCCGCGAGCGGGGCGCGAATTACCCGCACCGGGGGGCGCCGGGAGGGACCCACTGGCTGGCCGGCGCATCACGCGGACACCCCTTGCCGACTGGCCCGCTCACGCTTCACGCGCTCCGCATACGCTGCCCACGGCACCGTGTTGCCCTGTGCGTCCAGCTGCTGCCAACAGCCCAGGCCGAAGCGCTCCCCGTCTGCCTCGATGGCGACCCGGCTGTCGGGGTCAACGGCCGGCGCAGCGTCGGGCAGTACGCCTACCCGCGCGGCATCACGACGCTGGCCCTCTGCCTTGGCCAGTGCCCACGGGAAGCCCTTGCCGCCTGCTGCAGCCGCACGGGCTGCATCGGCCAGCTCCGCCACCGTCAGACCCGCCGACACCAGCGCACGCAACTTCGGGTGGTTCGCGCTCACGTCAACCAGCCCGGCGGACTCCATGGCTTTCGCTGCCTGCTCTGCAAAACCAGCGAGCGCCGGGTCGTCAGGCCCGACATGGACCGCAGCCTGTTGGCGTCCTACAACCGCGCTCGATTGTTTGGTGTCTGGTGTCTGGTGTTTGGGGACGCGCGCGCGGTGCATACCGTCCGCATCTCCGGAGCACATGCTTGCGCCATGCGTTCGCATTGCGTCCGCATCGTCCGAGCATGTGCTATTGGGACGGTTCCAGCGTGCGTTCGCACTGCGCTTGGCCTTGCTCTGCTTGTCTTTGTAGCGCGCAACCTCTTCATCACAGCGCTGCTGGTGGTATCCGTCTGCATGCAGCTCGAAGAACTCATCCAGGATGGTCTGCACCGCGGCCCTCTCGCCTGACGTGCGAGCCCGGACCCTGCGCTGTATGGTTTTGATGTCGGCCGGCAATGGCGTCTCGCTGGCCATGTACCAACGGATCAGACGGCAGTAAATGCCATCCTCCACCGCACTCAGGTGCGCTGTGGCCCGGTCATAGTCACCGATGTGGTGTTCGTAGTAGTTCAATCGCCACCCCGTCCGTGCGGCCCAAGCCCATCAAGCCACTCGGCAATTTCGAGAAGCTCCACTGCGCGACGCGCGGCCTGAGCGTGGGTGAGGAAGCCATCCTTCGTGCGCACGCCGCCAGGATCGTTCTTGCGATACATAAGCACACCAGCGAGCATCGCCAGGACCTTGGACATATAGGCGGCGCTGGTGGTGCCAGGCACATAGAACTCACGCAAGGCCTCATCCAAGAGCTCAATCGGAATTTCCAGCAGTATGTCCACATCAGTCGTGACTCGGCGCTCGGCGCGGGGATCGGGCGGTGTTGTCATGCTTACATTGCCCTCCGTTTGTCCCGTGCAATGCGGGCGATGATGGACTCAAGGTTGTCGGAGCTTTGTTCGTCTGCCGTGGTGACAGGAGGAAACTGTTCGTTGTTGACCCAGACTCTGTGGGTAACTTGGCGGCCTACGGTCGCGGCTCCGGCACCGCGTTGGGCCAGGCGGCTCAGCGTGGCGTCCATGGTGTCGCCTTCCTGCCAGGCGCCGGAGCTGCGCGGCGCGTAGTTCCCCTTGGCGTCGAACATCGAGGCGGCAACGCGACGCGCCTGCTCGGGATCAACGCCCATGCCTTCCAGACGGCCAGCGACGGACTGCGGGTTTTCGATGGACTGAACAATGCGATTGCCCTTTTCATCAATCGCGAAGCCCTCCCAGTCGCGCTCAATCGAGCTTTTCACTTCGGCGTTGCGCTTCGCCATGCGCTCCAGCCAGCCGACGTGTTCCTGAACTGCCCCGGTGGCATCCTTCATGCCTTTGCGGTAGCGCTCTGCCGCTGCTTCGGCCTCTGCCATCGTGCGCACCACCGTGCGGCCTGCGCTGTCGGTGGCAATCTCAAAGCCCTGCACAGCGGCCTGAGACTTGGCGTAGGACAGCGCCGCTTCATCGCCCGATGCAATGGCCGCCTCTGCCATCTTGCGGAAGGCCTCCGCCTGTTCGCGGGCGCTGCCGCCTGCGTTGCGCACCTCTTCATACAGCTTGCGCGTGGAATCTGCCGCGCGTTTCAGGTCAACGTCGCTCGTGATGCCCAACTTCTTGAGGGCGTCAGTCAGGCCGCCCACCTCTTTGGCGGCCTCGCGTGCCTTGGTTTCGATCTGCTGCAGGAAGGCATCGGCCACCTGGTCACCCAGGACCTTGCGCACGTCCTCGACCTGCAGGCGCAGCGCTTCGAAGGCCTTTTGACTGTCGGCTGTGTTGATGCCCTTCCCAAGGCTGGCCGTCAGGGCCTGCGCCACATCGGCGCCTTGATCTCTCAGGCGGTCCATACCATCGATGATGGCCTGCGTATCGGCCAGGGCGCTGCGGGCCGCGCCTGACATACCCGTGGTCAGGAGGCCAAAACTCAGGCCTGACCGTTCAACGGCCGCCGTCAACTTCGCATCCATGACGATGGCCAGCAGCTCGGCACCGTCACCCACCCCGAAGAACGCGGCGCGTGCGCGGGCTTCGAAGCGTTCGAGGTCTTCTCCCTTGAGTGCCCCGGCCATGGCCGCCTTCACTTCGTCGCCCGTGGCCTTGCCCTGGCGCTGCAGGTCGCGCAGCGCAACGGCAAAATCGTTGATGCCCTTGGGCTCCGAGAGGTCGGCGTTCTTCGCGACTTCGGCCAGGCTTTCGGCCAGGCCCTTGCCGCTGGCGCGGGCCTTGTCGAACTCGGTCACCATGTCGCGAGCGGCCGGCGTCAGGCCCCGGGCCGCATCGGCAACCTTCGCCATTTCCTGCGCCAATGCGGCCTTCATTCGTGCCGACTCTTGGGAGACCACGGCCGCACGTTTTTCCGCTTCGGCCATCTGGTCGGTGGCGTCCTTGTAGCCCATCATCTTGGCGGCCGTCACACCCAACCATTCGCCAATGTCTTTGATGTTGACCAACAAGCCCACCAGGGTGAACGTGCGCAACGTCTTGAGCACGGTCGCGATGCGGCCCGCCGTGGCGGCCACAGCGGCCCCGGACGTGGCTGCGCTGGCGCCTGCGGCATTCATCGCAACCGTAGCCGCGCCGATGCCTGCCGCTGCCGTGTTGCCTGCCGCGCCGATGGCCAGGAAGCTCTGAGCCAGGCGCAGCGCCGTGAACGCTGCAGCGGCCTGCCCCGCATCGATCAACAGGCCAATGATCGTGTCCAGGTTGCGCGAGACTGCCGCGATGGCTTCGGCCACCGCCCGGCTTGAGCTGGTGGCCTTGTCGGTCTCACCCACGTACACGGTCCAAGCGTTGCTAAGACTCTGCATGGCCCGCCCGATGGTGGGGGGAATCTGTTCGAACTCGCTCTTGATCTTCTGTGCCTGGCCGCCAAGGGCGCCCTTCAGTACCTCGGTGGTGATCTGCCCTTGTTGGGCCATCTCACGCAACCGGCCGATGGTCACACCCAGGCCATCGGCCAGGGCGCGTGCCAGGCGTGGCGACTGTTCCACCACGCTGTTGAACTCTTCACCGCGCAACACGCCCGACTGAAGCCCCTGAATCAGCTGCGTGACGGCCGCTTGCGCCGCTTGCGAGCGGGCACCGCTCAGCTGGATCGATTGGTTGATGACCTCGGTCAGACTGGCCGCCTCGGTCTGCGCATCCTTGGCGCTCAGGCCCGCATCGCGGCCAGATTGCACCAGGCGTGTGTACAGCGTGGCCGTGGCGTCCAACTCGCTGTTGGTGGACTCCGCGATGCGCTGCACATCGGCCATGCCCTGCGCGAAGGCTTCGCCCTCGCCAGTGGCCAGCTTCACACGGGCGGCCAGGTTGCTGTACTGGTCGGCTGTCTCTCCGAGGTCTTTGGCGAGCGAGCCCACCAGCGTGCCACCCAGGGCCACACCGGCGACGTTGCGCAGCGTGGTCAGCTGTTTGTTCAGGCCTGCCAGCAGGCCTTCAGTTTTTTCGACCGCAGCGGCCTGGCGATTCCCCGCCTGTTCTGCCGCAGCTGCCGCCGCGCTGTAGGCCGGCGCCATCTTTGCGACTTCGCTGCGCGTGGCAGCAATGGCCTGGCGGACTGAGCGCTCGGCCTCTGCCAGGTTGGTGCTGGCGATGCCGTAGCTTCGCAGGGTGTCGCGCCCCTTGTCGAGGGCGCGGGTCTTTTCTTGCAACTCGGTCTTGGCAACGCGGACCGCCTCGCGAAGCTTTTCCATCTGCCCGGACTGGGCGCGAGTGGATGCCGCGCCAGTTGACAACGACTGCCCCAGCTTCTGGGCCGCGGCCTGCGCCTCGCGCAGCCGCTCAGCAGCACCGCCCGCCTCGGTCTTGAGGCGGGCGAAGTTGGTGATGGCCTCTTGCTTGGAGCCGAGTTCGCGAATGGCATGGGCCGCCTGCTGCGCTTGAACCTTGAGTTCACCTTCCAGCGTGTTCGCCAGATCGTCCAGTGTGCTGGCGAGTTTTTCAAGGTCCCGCTCGCCAGTGATGCCTGTTTCAATCAGGATCTGAATGGGTTTCATGGCAACACCTCCCCAACTTCGCATACCGGCGGGATGAACTGCGGATCCAGCTCAAACGGCTTGCAGGGCACGCTACGGGCCAGCGTGCGGCCCGTTTGTTCATCGAACACCAGCACGCGGCCCGTCGCCATGAATGCCGCCGTGACGGCGCGACCAGATGTCAACGTCACCTGCTGTCTGAGCAACGGATTGCCGCGCGCGTGGAGAATGAGGTGCAACCCTGACTGCCAGCGGAGCCGCAGCAACTCACTGACCAGTGTTTCCACCCTCACCCCGACTTCATCGGACTCCAGCAGAGTGCCGGGCCAAAGGAGTTTGAAACTCCAACGGCTTCCGCCGGCCACCAGCGGGGGGATGTCAAGTTGCACTTGGGGCGTTTCACCCAGGGAGGTCCGCAGAGCTGCAGCCCCTGTTTGAAGCGCGGTCTGCGCAGCAGAGAGAGCACGTTCTTTGGGGGTCATGCGGCGCCCCGCTTGCGGAGGTGATCCATGACGCTGGAGGCCACCCAACGGGTGCATCGCGGGCCATCCTTGATGGGGGCAGGAAAGAGCCCGGCGGACACCCTTCGTCGAATGGAAGACGCGGATAGCCCCGTCAGCTCAATGACGGTTTGAATTTTCAGCCGAGCGTCTGGGATCTGCGCTGCTGCTACTGTTTGCCGATGCTCTCGGCCGCTTCTGGATGTCTGTGATTGCATTTGGCACCTCGTGTGAGATGCGGAAATATCACAGCTATTGACATCAATATCTAGGGCGTTGGTTGTAGATGCATCTTGCATGCATGTACAACCACGCTCCCCAGAGTTGCCTACTTTTATGGTAGGTCTTGCGCACTCAGCCGAGCGTCTGGGGTCTGCCGCTGCTGCTACTGTTTGCCGATGCTCTCGGCCGCTTCTGGATGTCTGTGATTGCATTTGGCACCTCGTTTGAACACGGGTGCAATGTCGAGCCTGGGAGTGTTCCCCGTCCAACGGGGAAATTTCCCCGGCCCACCCCATAGGGCGGGCGGGCCAGTCGGGGAATCAGCGGACGGTGCGGCCCTTGGGATTGGCTGCGCCGAAAACGTTGTGGGCGTCGATTTTGCGCACGTTGATGGGGTGCCCTTGACCCGCTCGGTAAGCCTCGGCGCGGGCATTTTCAGCGTTCTGAATACCACTCTTGGCCGCGGATTCCGTCACTCCCTCTCTGATCGCGATGAGGCGAACGGCTCGGGACTGGGCTCCACGCGCGGGGCCCTTGCGCATTTCTTCATCTCTCACGCCAAGCCATCGGGCGTTGCGTTCTTTGATGCTCTCCGCCTTTGGCACTCCACCCACCCTTTGCGCCTCGAACCACTCTCTGACCAGCGGGCTGGGCTCTTTCCCTTCCGCCGCAAGCCAGGCGGAAAAATCCCGCGCGGAGACATGCGGTTCGACAATTTCATTCTCTATGAACCATGGTATGCGCTTCTGCACTGCGGGCAGCACACCGGCCCGGATGCAATCGCCCATGTGCAAGGTGAGGGCTTTTCTCGCGGGCGCGTCACCTTCGGGCAATTGCACCGTTGCAAGAAACCACGGATACAGCAGCAGAGGCCATCCATTGTCGGCAAAGTCACGAGATATGGGTAGTACGCCGCGCAGGACGGCTTCGTAGAACTTTTCGTTTGACACTCGGCACCCCTTCACGTTCCAGTTCTGAGCTTGCGACCCGGCCTCTTGCGTTCGGGAGCAAACAGGGCCTTGAAGTCCTGGAATGCCTTGTCCTGGATCACGGCCCAGTATCGGCTTCTGTGGGCCTCCTCTTCGCGCTGGCCAGCAGGGGACAGGCTGTAGATTTCGTCGCGCAACTCTTCGGCCTTACGTTCAATGGCGCGGCGTTTCACCCACTCCCAGCCGCGACCAGCCACCACGGTGCAGAGGGACCAATTGTCCAACTCGATCCATGAACTCATCGGCCCCCGATGCCCATCAGGGCGATTGCGGCACAGCCGGTATTCGAGGCCGTTCACTTTCCAACATTTTTTTGCAGTGGCGCGCGGCCACACGAAACCATCAGGGATGAGTCCTTCGGACTTAAGCTGCGCGGCGGTGCCCTGGTAATTTGCCCAGCCGTCATCAATCACTCTGATGATCAACTCGCGCTCGGCGGCTTGGTTGGTGGTGGACATGCTCATACTGCCCCCCGAGAAAGATCACCGGCCACATTGGACAACTCCTCGTACATCACACCCAGGCTATCCATGGCCGCTTCAGCGAGGGACTGCAACTGTTCCGACTCCAATGCGGTGTCCCCGTGAAGATCGCCAACCGTGTGCCACAGCGCCGCGCCCGCGGCCTCCAGTATCGTCAGCGAAGTAACCCAGTCCACACCGTCGGGGATGTTCGCCTTGTTCAGCAGCGCATCGCGCACCACGCGCACACGGGCGCAGGCCGCGTCAACCGCAGGTTGCCAGCGCGAGAAATTGTTGTTGTCGTAGCGCACCGACCCGTCCTCTTGAGCGGCCACGGCCAGGGAGACGGCCTGCATGATGGCCATCGCCTGGGCGGTTTGTCGAAGGGCTTCCAGTGCGTCGTCGTATCCGTATGTGTCAATGCTCTCGGTTACAGTTTGATCAGACATTTTCAAAGCTCCGTTTTGAAGGTGTTCAGGCGGGGCGCGGG
>MERT01000017.1:32254-53625 GCA_001770705.1 Burkholderiales bacterium GWF1_66_17
GAAGGGCGATCACGCAGTAGCACCCCACCAGGTCGGGCCGTACACGGTTGCGCCTGCTTTCTTCATGTCAAAGGGGTTGCTCTCAGACTCGATCAGCGCACTGTGAACAACTCGGTTCAAGTCGTGGACGCGCACCGCAACGCTTCTGCGCACCAGTTCCGTATCAATTGAATGGCCCAACGTGCTCAACACACGGGTCAACTGTTCGATTTCCTCGCACGCACTGGTCAGCATGGCGACCCGGCGCGGCTCCAAGTAGACATCGCAGGGTTCAGGATTGATTGTGTTTACAGTCTGTTCAGCCATTGTCGAAGCTCCGTTTCGGTAGTGGTCAGGCGGGGCCGGTGGTCCAACACCGTGCCCCGCCGCTTTTTGTGCCCAGCTCAAGGCCGCCGCTGGGCATGGCGGTGTTCATGCGCGAAGGGCGATCACGTCCGCGCCTTTGCGCAGTTTGTCCAGGTAGTCAGCCCACTCATTCATCATCTTTCGCCGCTGCGCCATGTAGGTGGTTCGGTCGTAGGCCATGCCCAGCGGCCCGGACTTGCCGTGCGCGAGCTGGGCTTCTATCACTTCGGGGTCGGTCTCCAGATGCTCCCCCAAGATCGTGCGCGCCATCGCCCGGAAGCCGTGCGCCGTCATCTCGCTGTTGGTGTAGCCCATGCGGCGCAGCGCGGCGTTCACGGTGTTGTCGCTCATGGGGCGTTCGCCGGTCAGCAGGCTGGGGAACACGTAGCGGCCAGACCCCGATAGAGTGTGCATTCGCTGGAGGCTCGCCACGGCTTGCGGCGCCAGTGGCACGAGGTGCGGCTTTCCTGTGCGCTTGCCTTGCACGGTGCGCTTCATGGCCGCGGCCGGGATGGTCAGCATGGCGCCGTCCAGATCCACCCAGGCCCATTCCATCTGCCGAATGTTGCCCGGGCGCTGAAAGAGCAGGGCGCTCAGAATCAGGGCTTCCCGCGTCGTTGGGTGCCCCTGATAGGCGTCGATGGCGCGCAACAGTTCGCCGGCTTGCTTGGGCTCCAGCACGGCGGCCATGTGCTTGACGATAACGGCCTGCAGGGCGCCGCGCAGCGCATGGGCAGGGTCTTGGGTGCATCGCCCTGTTGCCATGCCGTAGCGGAACACCTGGCCGGCGTACTGGCGCAGGGAGTGGGCGGTTTCATTTCGGCCCCGGGCCTCCACGCGGCGCAGGGTTTCCAGCAGCAGGGGCGCGGTGATGTCGGCAATGGGGAGCGGGCCAATCCATGGGAAAAGATTTGCCTCCTGCAGCCTGATCCACTTCGTGAAGTGCGCCGCGCTCCATTCCTTGACCTTGATCGCGTGGAACTCGATGGCGACCTTTTGATAGGTGGTTCCCGAGTTGATACGGGCGGTTGCCTTGTCGATCTTGCGGCGCTGCACCGGATCGCTGCCCTGCGACTGGAGCCGGCGGGCGTCATCCCTGGCCAGGCGCGCCGCCTTGAGCTTGACGGCGGGATAGCTGCCCAGCGACAGCCGTTTTTCCTTCGCGTCGAACCGGTACTTCCAGAACCATCGCTTTGCGCCGTTGGGCGTCACCTCCAGATACAGGCCGCCGGCATCGGTGAAGCGCACGCGCGGCCGGTCGTCTGGACAGGTGGCGGCTTTACAGGCAATTTCGGTCAACATGGGGGAACAAGCCTTGTGGAAGTGGGGCAAATTTGCCCTGTTCCCCTAGTTTGTACCCCCAAATAAGCCGCGCTGCAATGACGGCTTATGATCGCACTTGACAGCTTGATGTGCTGTAAGTTGTTGATTTATTTGATATTTTGACTGTTCATGACAGCTCATGAAAGCCTAAATTGGAGCGGGTGAAGGGAATCGAACCCTCGTATGAAGCTTGGGAAGCTGCCGTTCTACCATTGAACTACACCCGCAAAAACGCTTCGAATGATAACGCACGGGCGTGGCGCCTCTCGCTGCGGCTGTTCCGGGTTCCGGAAACGCCCAGACAGACCAACGTCATGACCGATCCAGCGTCTTTCTGACACATTTTTCAAGGAGTTGCATATGCGTTTTCCCGCACGTTTTCCGGCACGTATGGTCCTCGTTGGCGCGCTCGCTGCGGCGCTGGCTGGTTGTGCTGCACCGGGTGGTCCGAACGAAGCCGGCGGCATGGTCGTCGGTGGTGTGCTCGGTGGTGCCCTGGGCTCGCAGGTGGGCGGAGGCACAGGCCGCACGGCGGCCACCATCGTGGGCGCGCTGATTGGCGCCAACATCGGCGCCAACGTGGGCCGCTCCATGGACAGCACCGACCGCATGCGCACCGCGCAGGTGCTGGAAACATCGCAGACCGGGCAGCCGACCCAGTGGGTCAACCCCGACACGCGCAACCAGTACACCGTGACGCCCACGCGCACCTATGAGTCGGCCGGCGCGCCCTGCCGCGAATACACCATGCGGGCGATCGTGGGCGGCCGACCCGACGACGTCTACGGCCGGGCCTGCCGGCAGCCCGATGGCAGCTGGCAGGTGGTGAACTGATCGGCGCCGGATCGAGCGCCGATCTTTTCCATGTGACCGGTCGACTTCGGCGCGCTTCGCCACGAACGCAAGCGCCTCCGTCCCAGAAGCGCCAAGGGTCCGGCTCCGCCGGCCCAAGGCGCTGTCCCCCTCCAAGCCGAAGGCGCAAGAGAGGGGGAAGCCGCGTCAGCGGCGCAGGGGGTGCTTTACTGCTTCACTTCAGGATGTCGCCGAGGCAGAGGTACTTGATCTCGACGTAATCGTCCATGCCGTGGTGCGAGCCCTCGCGGCCCAGGCCGGACTGCTTCACGCCACCGAAGGGCACGTGCTCGGTGGCCAGGATGCCGACGTTGATGCCGACCATGCCGTACTCCAGCGCTTCGGCCACGCGGTAGATGCGGCCGATGTCGCGGCTGTAGAAGTAGCTGGCGAGGCCGAACTCGGTGTTGTTCGCCGCGTCGATGGCTTCCTGTTCGGTGCTGAACTTGAACACCGGGGCGAAGGGGCCGAAGGTTTCTTCTTTCGCGCACAGCATGTCGGCGGTGGCGTCGGCCACCACGGTGGGTTCGAAGAACTGTCCCGCCAGGCGCTTGCCACCGGCCACCACACGCCCGCCCTTGGCCACGGCGTCGTCCACGTGGCGCTGCACCTTCACCAGTGCGGCTTCCTCGATCAGCGGGCCCTGGTTCACGCCGTCTTCAAAGCCGTTGCCGACCTTGGCGGTCTTCACCTTGGCGGCGAACTTGGCGACGAACTCGTCGTACACGCCTTCCTGCACGTACAGGCGGTTGGAGCAGACGCAGGTCTGGCCGGCATTGCGGTATTTGCTGGCGAAGGCGCCTTCGACCGCCGAGTCGATGTCGGCGTCGTTGAACACGATGAAGGGTGCGTTGCCGCCGAGTTCGAGCGACATCTTCTTCACCGTGGGCGCGCTCTGCGCCATCAGGATGCGGCCCACTTCGGTGGAGCCGGTGAAGCTGATGTGGCGCACCACGTCGCTGGCGCAGATGACCTTGCCCACGGCGATGGAGTTCTGGTCGTCGGCCGTGATCATGTTGAGCACACCGGCCGGGATGCCGGCGCGGATCGCCAGCTCGGCCGCGGCCAGCGCCGTCAGCGGCGTGAGTTCGGCGGGCTTGATGATGACGGGGCAGCCGGCGGCCAGCGCGGGCGCGACCTTGCGCGTGATCATCGCCAGCGGGAAATTCCAGGGCGTGATGGCCGCGCAGACGCCGATGGGCTGCTTGAGCACCATCAGGCGGCGGTTGTTGTCGAACTGCGGCAGGGTCTCGCCGTTGACGCGCTTGGCCTCTTCGGCGAACCACTCGACGAAGCTTGCGCCGTAGGCCACTTCACCCTTGGCTTCGGCCAGCGGCTTGCCCTGTTCGGCGGTCATGATGCGGCCCAGGTCGTCCTGGTTGGCCATGAGCAGGTCGTACCACTTGCGCAGGATGATGCTGCGCTCCTTGGCGGTCTTGCCCTTCCAGCCGGCCCAGGCGGCGTTGGCGGCAGCGATGGCTTTCTCGGCATCGGCCGGGCCGAGGTTGGCCACGTCGGCGAGCTTCTGGCCGGTGGCCGGGTCCAGCACGTCAAAGCGGCTGCTGCCTTTCACCCACTCGCCGTTGATCAACGCGTCGGTCTTGAGCAGGGTCGGGTCCTTCAGCAGGGCCAGGGGGGAGGTTTTATCAAAATCTTCGATTTTCATGTCCATGGGTGTCTCGCTCGGTTCGGTAAAAAGAAGAGGTTAGCGCCAAACGCGCTGCGGCGCCGTCACCGGTATTGCACACCCGGCAGCACGCACAGCATTTCAAACAGCAGGTTGGCGCCGAGCAGGGCGGTGTTGCCGCTGGTGTCGTAGGCCGGGGACACTTCGACCAGGTCGCAGCCCACGAGGTTCAGCCCGCGGCAGCCGCGCACGATCTCCAGTGCCTGCGGCACGGTCAGGCCACCGATCTCGGGCGTGCCTGTGCCGCCGGCGTAGGCGGGGTCGATGCCGTCGATGTCGAAGCTGAGGTAGGTGGGCGTGTCGGGGCCGATCTTTTCGCGGATCTGCGCCATCAATGGCGCGAGCGATTGCCACCAGACCTCGTGCGCCGGCACCACGGTGAAGCCCTGTTGGCGCGGCCAGTCGAAGTCTTCGGCCGAGTAGCCACTGCCACGCAGGCCGATCTGCCAGACCTTGTCGCCCTGCAGCAGGCCTTCTTCCACCGCGCGGCGGAACGGTGTGCCGTGCGCGATGGCCTCGCCAAACATGTCGGGGTTCACATCCGCGTGCGCGTCCACATGGATCAGCGCCACCGGGCCGTGTGTTGCCTTCATCGCGCGCAGGATCGGCAGGGCGATGGTGTGTTCGCCGCCCAGCGTGAGGGGGATGCAGCCGGCCTCGATGATGGGGCGGTAGTGCTGCTCGATGAGGTCCACCGACTTCAGCAGGTTGTAGGTGTTGATCGCCACGTCGCCCAGGTCGGCCACCTGCAGCGCGTCGAAGGGCGCGGCGCCGGTCGCCATGTTGTAGGGCCGGATCAGGCAGGACTCGGCGCGGATCTGGCGCGGGCCAAAGCGTGCGCCCGGGCGGTGGCTGGTGCCGGTGTCGAGTGGCACGCCGATGAAGCCGGCGTTCAGACCTTTGGCACTGGTGGCGACGGGCAGCCGCATCATGCTGGCCAGGCCGCCGAAGCGCGGCATGGTGTTGCCGCCCATAGGCTGGTTGAAAGCAGTGGGGTCGCTCATGAATTCAGGCTCGCGGACGGCTGAGCTGGTAATCCAGGTGGGCCTTCACCGTCGGCCATTCGCTGGCCACGATGCTGTAGACGCATGTGTCGCGCAGCGCGCCATGTGCGTCGGGGTGGCGGTTGATCTGGTGCGAGCGCAGCACGCCGTCGAGCTTGGCGCCCAGGCGCTCGATGCCGCGACGGCTCTGGTGGTTGAAGAAGTGCGTGCGGAATTCCACCGCGATGCAGTCCAGCGCCTCGAAGGCGTGCGCCAGCAGCAGGCGTTTGCACTCGGTGTTGAGCGGGCTGCGCTGCACGGCGGTGCGGTACCAGGTGGAGCCGATCTCGACGCGGCGGTTGGCGGCGTCGATGTTCATGTAGGTCGTCATGCCCACCGCCTTGCCGTTGGCATCCAGCACGGCGAAGGGCAACATGCTGCCGGTCTTCTGCAGGCACAGGCGGCGTTCGATTTCCACAGCCATGCCCTCGGGTGTGGGGATGGCGGTGTACCAGAGCTTCCAGAGTTCGCCGTCGCGCACGGCCTCGACCAGGTTGTCGTGGTGTGCGGTGGTCAGGGGAACCAGGCTGGCGTGCTGGCCCGTCAGGGTGGTGTCGGTGGTGAAGGGCATGACCTATTTTCTTCTGCCGCGCAGCCACTCCAGCGTCAGCATCAGCGCGGTCGTGAACAGGATCAGCAGCGTGGCCACGGCGGCGATGGTGGGCGAGATGTTTTCGCGGATGCCGGTGAACATCTGGCGCGGCAACGTGACCTGCTCGGGGCCTGCCAGGAACAGGGTCACGACGACCTCGTCGAACGAGGTGGCGAAGGCGAACAGCGCGCCCGAGATCACGCCGGGGGCAATGACCGGCAGCGTGACGCGGAAAAAGGTCTCCAGCGGACTCGCGCCCAGGCTCAGGCTGGCTTTCACCAGGTTGTGGTTGAAGCTCTGCAGCGTGGCCAGCACGGTGGTGACGACAAACGGTGCGCCCAGCGCGGCGTGCACGATCACGAGGCCCAGGTAGGTGTCGTTCAGCCCCCACTTGGCGAAGTACAGGTAGCTGCTCACACCCACCACCACGATGGGCACCACCATCGGCGCGATCAGCAGGCTGGTGATGAAGCCCTTGCCGAAGAATTTGGTGTTGGCCAGGCCCATGGCCGCCAGCGTGCCGAGCACGGTGGCCAGCAGGGTGGCGAGTGGTGCGACGATGAAGCTGTTTTTCGCGGCACGGATCCAGTCGTCGGAATGGAACATCTCGCGGTACCACTGAAGGGACCAGCCTTCGATCGGGTAGGCGAGGAACGAACTGTCGCTGAACGACAGCGGGATGATCACCACCACCGGCAGCAGCAGGTAGACGATCACACCGATGCCGGCGCCGCGCAGGGCGAACCAGCCCAGCTTGTCGAGCAGGTTGTAGTAGGCGGGGAAAACGGGCAACAACTTCATAACGGATTCCTGTTACCCGAGGCTCAGCTCGGCCTTGGCGACCTTGCGGTACAGCGCGTAGAGCACCATGGTGGCGGTCAGCAGCACGCCACCGAGCGCGCAGGCCATGCCCCAGTTGACTTCGACGTTGGTGTACTGTGCCACGTAGTAGCTCAGCATCTGGTCGGCCGGGCCGCCGAGCAGGGCGGGCGTCACGTAGTAGCCGATGCAGGTGATGAAGACCAGCAGGCCGCCCGCAGCCACGCCGGGGTAGGTCTGCGGCAGGTAGACGCGGAAGAAACCGGCCAGCGGCGTGCTGCCCAGCGAGATGGCGGCGCGCAGGTAGTTGGGCGGCACCGACTTCATGACGCTGTACAGCGGCAGGATGGCAAAGGGCAGCAGGATGTGCACCATGGCGATGATCACGCCCAGACGGTTGAACAGCAGGGGAATCGGCGCGTCGGTGGCGCCGATCCAGATCAGGAAGCGGTTGACCAGGCCGTTGTTCTGCAGCAGCACGATCCAGGCGGCGATGCGCACCAGCACCGAGGTCCAGAAGGGCAGCAGCACGAGGATCAGCAGCACGTTGGCCTTGCGCTCGGAGAGTGTGCTGAGCCAGTAGGCCAGCGGGTAGCCCAGCAGCAGGCAGAAGAAGGTCACCACGGCGCTCATCTGGAAGGTGCGGCCGAGGATGTCGCTGAAGGCGGCTTCTTCGGCGCCCACGCGCTCGATGTCGCCCTGGGCGTTGCGCTTGAAATCGAGCGCGGCGAGCAGGTAGTCGGGCGTCCAGCGCGAGCTGTTTTTGGCGATGGTCTGCCAGTAGGGCAGTTCTTCCCAGCGCGCGTCGTGTTCGATGAGTTTGCTGCGTGCTTCGTCGGCACTCAGGTTGTCGCCCAGCGGCAGGGCGCGGTAGGTGCCCATGACCAGCGAGCGGGCGCCAGCCACCTCGCTGTTGAGGCGGCGGGCCAGCACGCCGGCCTGGGCGGTTTCTTCGATGCCGCCCAGGTCCGCCAGCATGGCGGCGTAGGCGGCGGCCGGCGGCGGGCTGTTGCGGTCCCAGTCGGCCAGCGCCTGCCCGGTGTTGGGCAGGACGTCGGCCACTTCGGGGTTTTCAACCGCCCGCACCAGCAGGGAACCCAGCGGAACCAGAAAAAACACCAGCAAAAAGACCAGCAGGGGCATGGTCAGCGCCAGGGCACGCAGCTTCCTGCGCCGTTCGGCGCGGTGCAGCTGCGCGGCGAGGGTTCCCCCCGCCAAGGCCTGGGGAGTGCCCCCTGCAGGGGCGATTCGTTCCAGGGTGGCCCCTGCGAACGGCTGGAGTTCGGTTCCGCTGGCGCTCATCACTGCGCTGCCCAGGCGGAGAAGCGCTTCTCCAGGGCTTCACCCTGGTCGGCCCAGAAGCCGATGCCGAACTGCAGCGCGTCCTTGCTGTTGGCCGGCGAGGTGGGCAGCATGCCCAGCACCTTGGCGTCGAGCTTGGTCAGGGCCTTGTTGTTGGTCGGGCCGTAGCTGATGTTCTTGGCGTATTCGGCCTGCGCGTCGGGCGAGCTGGACATGGCGATGAACTTCAGGGCGGCGTCCTTGTTGGGCGTGCCCTTGGGCATGACCCAGTAGTCCAGGTCGTAGATGCCGCCGGTCCAGGTGATCTTGAGGTTCTTGCCTTCGCGCTGGGCGGCGTCGATGCGGCCGTTGTAGGCGGTGGTCATGACCACGTCACCGGCGACCAGGAACTGGGGCGGCTGTGCGCCGGCTTCCCACCACTGGATGTTGGGCTTGAGTTCGGTCAGCTTCTTGAACGCGCGCTCGGCACCGTCCTTGGTGGCCAGCACCTTGTAGACGTCGGCGGTCTTGACGCCGTCGGCCATCAGGGCGAATTCGAGGTTGTAGCGGGCGCCCTTGCGCATGCCGCGCTTGCCGGGAAATTTCTTCACGTCCCAGAAATCGGCCCAGGCGGTGGGCGCGGTCTTGAGCTTGTCGCCGTCGTAGGCCATCACGGTGGACCACACGAAGGTGCCGACGCCGCATTCGTGCACGGCGGCTTTCTGGAAGTCGGCCTTGTTGCCGACCTTGGCCCAGTCCATCTTCTCGAACAGGCCTTCGTCACAGCCGCGGCTCAGGTCCGGGCTCTCGACTTCGACCACGTCCCAGGTGACTTTCTTGGCTTCGACCATGGCCTTGATCTTGGCCTGTTCGCCGTTGTATTCCACGGCGGTGATCTTGCCGCCACCGGCCTTTTCGTAGGCCTCGAAGTAGGCCTTTTTCTGGGCGGCACCGTTGGCGCCACCGAAGTTGACGACGGTGAGCTGGCTCTGGGCCATCACCGGCAGGGCGACCATCATGGCCGCGGCCAGGAAAACGGGTTTCAGTTTCATCGGATTGAACTCCAGGGTTGAGGAACGGGGAACGGGAAATCGGGTTCAGCGGTAAATACGGAGGTGCTCCGGCGGGATGTGCAGGTGGACGGCCTGGCCTGCGTCCATTTGGCCCAGGTGCTGCAACGGCACCTTGACGCTGATCTCGGGTTGGCCGCTGACCTGGCAGCGCAGGCGCAGGTGGTCGCCGAAATAGATCACGTCGCCGATGGCCGCGCCGAGGCGGTTGACGGTGGGGCCGCTGCCGTTCACCACGGTGATGCGTTCGGGCCGCACGCTGCACTGCACCGTCTCGCCGGCCTGCGCCTGGTTGACGTTGACGCCAGTCAGTCGCGTGCCGTCGGCGAGCGCCACTTCGCAGTGTTCGCCCGTGGTCTGCACCACTTGGGCGTCGAGCACCGAGTTGTCGCCCACGAAGCTGGCGACAAAGCGGTTGGACGGTGTTTCGTAGAGCCGGTCGACCTGGTCGATCTGCTGGATCACGCCTTCGCTGAACACCGCCACGCGGTCCGACATGGTGAGCGCTTCCGACTGGTCGTGTGTCACGTAGACGAAGGTCACGCCCAGGCGGCGGTGCAGTGCCTTGAGCTCCAGCTGCATGTGTTCGCGCAGTTGCTTGTCGAGCGCGCCCAGCGGCTCGTCCATCAGCACCAGCTGCGGGTCGAACACCAGCGCGCGGGCCAGCGCCACGCGCTGCTGCTGGCCGCCCGAGAGCTGGCCGGGAAAGCGGCTGCCCATGTGACCCATCTGCACCATGTCGAGCGCGCGCTTGACCTTGGCTTCGACGTCGGCCTTGCCGAGCTTGCGCACGGTGAGCGGGTAGGCGATGTTGTCGGCCACCGTCATGTGCGGGAACAGGGCGTAGTTCTGGAACACCATGCCGAAGTTGCGCTTGTGCGGCGGCGTGCGCGTGATGGGCACGCCGTTCAGGCTGATCTCACCCGAGGTCGGCGACTCGAAGCCCGCCAGCATCATCAGCGTGGTGGTCTTGCCCGAGCCCGAGGGGCCGAGCAGCGAGAGGAACTCACCCTTCTGGATCTCCAGGTTCAGGTCGCGGACCACCAGGGTGTGGCCATCGTAGGTTTTCTGCACACCGGTGAAGGTGACGAGTGCGTTGCTGGTGGTCATGGGCGCGATCGGGTCGGAAAAGTGGACTGAAAGAGATTCAGGACTGGTCATGCAACCATCGTGCCTGGTGGGCGCCGAGGACGGGTGGCGGCAGGTCGGCGACGGGGCGTTGCCCGTCCAGCACCATCGGATTGGCGATCATGGGTGGCACTGTGGCACTTTCGGGCCTTGTGCGCAAACCGCGCGCCGCCACATGCGGGTGCGCCATGACTTGAGCAATGTCAAGAATCGGCGAGCAGGGCACGCCGGCCACATCCAGCCGCTGTACCCAGTCGGCGGTGTCGCGCTGCAGTGTCCAGCCGGTGAGCAGTGGCACCAGCGTGGCGCGGTGCTCCACGCGCGCCGGGTTGGTCGAGAAGCGCGCGTCGCGCGAGACTTCCGGGTGGTCGCAGGCTTCGCAGAAGCGGGCGAACTGGCCGTCGTTGCCCACGGCGAGCACCATGTGGCCGTCGCGTGTGGGGAACACCTGGTAGGGCACGATGTTCGGGTGCGCGTTGCCCATGCGCGTGGGCGTTTTGTTCCCGATCAGCTGGTTGCTGGCCTGGTTGGCCAGCATGGCCACCTGCACGTCGAACAGCGCGGCGTCGATGTGGCGTCCCTTGCCGGTGCGCGCGCGTTCGTGCAGCGCGGCGAGGATGGCGGTGGTGGCGTAGACCCCGGTCATCAGGTCGGTCACGGCGACGCCGACCTTCTGCGGCTCTTCACCCTGGTTGCCCGTGATGCTCATGAGCCCCGCTTCGGCCTGGATCGCGAAGTCGTAACCGGCCTTGTGCGACAGCGGGCCGGTCTGGCCGTAGCCGGTGATCGAGCAGTAGATCAGGCGCGGGTTGATGGCCTGCAGGCTGGTGGCGTCGAGCCCGTACTTGGCGAGCTGGCCGACCTTGTAGTTCTCGATCAGCACGTCCGCTTCGCGCGCCAGTTCGCGCACCTGCTGGATGCCTTCGGCGCTGGCGATGTCGATCGCCACCGAGCGCTTGCCGCGGTTGGCACAGACGAAATACGCGGCCACGCGCCCGGCGCCTTCGCCCCACCAGGGCGGACCCCAGCTGCGCGTGTCGTCACCAGCGCCCGGGCGTTCCACCTTCAGGACTTCGGCGCCGTAGTCGGCCAGCAGCTGACCGGCCCAGGGACCGGCGAGCACACGCGAGAGGTCGAGCACGCGCACGCCCGCGAGCGGGCGGGGTGCTGCGCTGCTTGCGCCGTCGGGGGGCTGATCGTTGCTCATTGGGATACCTTCGCCCTGCGGGCTGCGGTGCGAGCTTGCTTGGGGCGGCCCGGCGCGGCGCTCATGCGCCTTGCAGCGCGTCGAGCGAGGCAGCAATGATCGCCAGGCCTTCGTCCAGCAAGGCGTCGCTGGCGGTCAGCGGCACCAGGATGCGCACCACGTTGCCGTAGGTGCCGCAGGTCAGGATGATCAGGCCGCGTTTCGTGGCTTCGGCGGCGAGGGCCTTGGTGAGGTCGGCATCGGGCTGGTGCACGTCGCCGTTCTTGCACATTTCCATGGCGACCATGGCGCCCAGGCCGCGCACGTCGGCGATGCAGTTGTGCTTTTTGGCCAGCGTCTGCAGGCTGGCGGTGATGCGCGCGCCGACGTCGCGGCTGCGCTGCAGCAGGTCGTGTTTTTCAAACTCGTCGAGCACGGCCAGGGCCGCGGCGCAGGCCATCGGGCTGCCGGCGTAGGTGCCGCCCAGGCCGCCAGCGGCGGGTGCGTCCATCACCTCGGCACGACCGACCACGGCCGAGATCGGGAAGCCGCCGGCCATGGACTTGGCCAGGGTGATCAGGTCGGGCGCGATGCCGCTTTGTTCGCAGGCGAACCAGGTGCCGGTGCGGCCGGCGCCGGTCTGCACCTCGTCGCAGATCATCAGGATGCCGTGCTGGTCACACAGCGCGCGCAGGCGCTGCATCAGTTCGGGCGGCGCCACGTTGAAGCCGCCTTCGCCCTGCACCGGCTCGATGATGATGGCCGCCACGCGGCTGGCTTCGATGTCGTTCTTGAGGATGGATTCGACCGAGGCGATCGCATCGTCCACGCTCACGCCGTGCAGCGCGTTCGGGAAGCGGGCGTGGAAGATCTCGCCGGGGAAGGGGCCGAAACCGGTCTTGTAGGGCGCAACCTTGCCGGTCATGCCCAGGGTCAGCAGGGTGCGGCCGTGGTAGCCGCCGGTGAAGGCGATCACGCCCGAGCGGCCGGTGTGGGCGCGGGCGATCTTGATGGCGTTTTCCACCGCTTCCGCACCGGTGGTCAGGAAAAGGGTCTTCTTGGCGAAGTCGCCCGGGGCCTTGGCGTTCAGGCGCTCGGCCAGTTCCACGTAGGGTTCGTAGGCCAGCACCTGGAAGCAGGTGTGGGTGTACTGGTCGAGCTGGGCCTTCACGGCCTCGATCACGGCCGGGTTGCGGTGGCCGGTGTTGAGCACGGCGATGCCACCGGCGAAGTCGATGTAGCGGCGGCCTTCCACGTCCCAGATCTCGGCGTTTTCGCCCTTGGCGATGAAAATCTGGTGGCTGTGGCCGACGCCGCGGGGGATGGCGGCCTGGCGGCGGGCCATGAGCATGGCGTTGGTGGCTTGGGATTCGCGTTGCATACAGAGGGCTCCGATCATGAAGAAATTTCAGACTGGGGCGGACTGTAGGGCTCGCGGGCCGCCGCTAACATATACAGACAGTGCCTGCACAGCGATGCACTGTGCAGCCCCACAGACCTATACAGAATTACCCTGATAGCCGCCGATGTTTACCTTGAACCCCAAAAGCACCAGCCCGCTCGTGGTGCAGATCGTCGAGGGGTTTCGCGACCTGATCCAGAGCGGCAACCTGCGTCCGGGCTCCAAGGCCCCCTCCATCCGCCAGTTCGCTCACGCCCACGGCGTGAGCGTGTACACCGTGGTCGATGCCTACGACCGGCTGGTGGCGCTGGGCTATTTCGTCTCGCGCCCGCATTCGGGCTTTTTCGTGCGCAAGCGCGAAGGTGTGGCGCCGCAGGCGCCCGGCACCGTGCCCGCCGAGACGGCGAACTACAACTTCGACTCCATGTGGTACCTGCGCCGGGTGTTCGAAGCCCGCGCGCTGCGCATGAAGCCGGGCTGTGGCTGGTTGCCGGGCAACTGGCTTTTTGAGGAAGGCCTGCGCCGCAGCCTGCGCACGCTGGCGGCAGAAAACGTGGACCTGGGCGGTTACGGCGAACCCAAGGGTTTTGCGCCGCTGCGCCAGCTGGTGCGCGACCTGTTGGCCGAGCAGGAGATCGCCGTCAGCGCCGACCAGGTGCTGCTGACGCAAGGCTCCAGCCAGGCCATGGACCTGGTGGCGCGCCGCCTGGTGCGCCCGGGCGACGCCGTGCTGGTGGACGACCCGGGTTACCCCAACCTGCTGTTTTCGCTGCGCTTCCTGGGTGCCCGACTGATCGGCGTGCCGCGCACGCCGGCCGGCTACGACCTGGCCGCGCTCGAAGCCCTGGTGCTGGAGCACAAACCCAAGGTGTTTTTCACCCAGCCGCGGCTGCAAAGCCCCACCGGCTCGGTGGCCAACCTCGCGCACCTGCACCGCGTGGTACAGCTGGCCGAGCAGCACCAGTTCACCGTGGTCGAAAACGACATCTACGCCGACCTCGACCCCGAGCCGCGGCCCTCGCTCGCCAGCCTGGACCAGCTGCAGCGCGTGGTCTACATCAGCAGTTTTTCCAAGACCATCTCGCCCAACATTCGCGTCGGTTTCCTGGCTGCGCCGCCCGATCTGCTGGAAGACTTTGCCCAGCTCAAGATGATCTCGGGTCTGACCTCGTCCGAGTTCAATGAGCGTCTGGCCTATGGCGCGCTGGTGGACGGGCGCTGGCGCAAACACCTGCGCAGCCTGCGCGAGCGCCTGGCGCAGGCGCACCAGCGCGTGGCCCAGCAGCTGGAGAATCTGGGGTTCGAGCTGTTCTGCGAGCCCAAGGCCGGCATGTTCCTCTGGACGCGCCACCCCGACATCGCCAACGCGACCGAGCTGGCCTACAAGGCGGCGGAACAGGACATCCTGCTCGGCCCCGGTCATTTGTTCGCGCCCGACCTCCAGCCCAGCCCCTGGTTCCGTTTCAACGTGGCGTTCACCGAAGAGCCGCAGGTGCTGGCTTTTTTGAAGGCGCAGAGCAAGGGCTGAGTTTCGTGCGTGGTGTCGGGCAGAGGCCCAACCCATGAAGTCTCAGGTTGCACAGCGCCGGAGTGCGACCCGCACCGCGCGCAGCAACGCCACCCAGGGCACCGAGGAACCGGCTTTGCCGGGCCTCTGGTGCCGTCCCCCTCCCGCCGAAGGCGAGAGAGAGGGGGAAGCCGCGAAGCGGCGCAGGGGGTGCCTCCTAGTGTCGCGGGGGGTGCCTCAGTGTTTAATCATGATGTGCCGCACGCAGCTGTAGTCCTCCAGCGCGTAGACCGACATGTCCTTGCCGTAGCCCGAGTGTTTCATGCCGCCGTGCGGCATTTCCGACACCAGCATGAAGTGGGTGTTGACCCAGGTGCAGCCGTACTGCAGGCGGGATGCGATGTTCATGGCGGTGCCGACGTTGCTCGACCAGACCGAGCTGGACAGGCCGTACTCGGAGTCGTTCGCCCAGGCGACGGCCTGTTCCGCGTCTTTCACGCGGGTGATGGACACCACCGGCCCGAACACCTCGCTGCGCACGATCTCGTCTTCCTGCAGCGCGCCGGCGATGACCGTGGGTTTGTAGAAGAAGCCCTTGTTGCCGACGGTGCCGCCGCCGGCCGTGACCTCGGTGTGGGCCAGTTGGGCCGCGCGGTCGACGAAGCTGGCCACGCGGTCGCGCTGGCGGGCCGAGATCAGCGGGCCCATCTCGACGCCGGGTTCCTGCTGGCTGCCCACCTTGATGGACGAGACCGCGCTGCTCAGGTCGGCCACCAGCTTCTCGTAGATGCCTTCCGTGGCGTAGACGCGGCAGGCGGCGGTGCAGTCCTGGCCCGCGTTGTAGTAGCCGAAGGTGCGCAGGCCTTCGACCACCTGCCCCAGGTCGGCGTCGTCGAGCACGATCACCGGTGCCTTGCCGCCCAGCTCAAGGTGGGTGCGTTTGATGCCACGCGCGGCGGCTTCCATGATCTTGCTGCCGGTCGAGACGTCGCCCGTGAGCGAGGCCACGCGGATGCGCGGGTCGCGGATCAGCGGCGCGCCAACGGTGTCGCCACGGCCGCAGACGATGTTGACCACACCCGGCGGCAGGATGCCGGCCAGCAGTTCACCGAAACGCAGCGTGGTCAGCGGTGTGTTTTCCGAGGGTTTGAGCACCACGGTGTTGCCCATGGCGATGGCCGGTCCGAGCTTCCAGGCGGCCATCATGAGCGGGTAGTTCCAGGGGGCGATGGAGGCCACCACGCCCAGCGGGTCGCGCCGGATCATGCTGGTGTGGCCCGCCAGGTATTCGCCCGCCAGCGGTCCCGACAGGTTGCGGATGGCGCCGCCAAAGAAGCGGTAGACATCGGCGATGGCGGGGATCTCGTCGTTGCGCGCGGCCGCCAGGGGCTTGCCGCAGTTCAGCGACTCCAGCATGGCGAGCTCGTCGCCATGGGCTTCGATGGCATCGGCGATCTTGAACAGGTAGCCGCTGCGGTCGCGCGGCGTGAGCGCGGCCCAGGCGGGGAAGGCGGCGCTGGCCGCGTCCACCGCCAGGCGCAGCTGGTCGGCGCTGGCCTCGCGCACTTCGCACAGCAGTTCGCCCGTGCTGGGGTTGAGGATGGGTTCGACGCGCCCTTCGCCGGCCACGCTATGGCCATTGATCAGGAGCTGGGTGGTGAAGCGGGTGGCAGCCATGTCGGGTTCCAGAGGTTGGGTTGAAACAGAGCGGACGGGAGCGGGGTGTTCAGCGGGCGTTCGGGCTGGCGTCGCCCTCGCGGGTGAGGCGCCAGGCCAGCAGGATCAGCGGCATGGTGATGACCATGATGACCAGCGCCACCACGTTGGTGATGGCCGCTTCGCGAGGGCGCCCGAGCTGGCCCATGAGCCAGATGGGCAGTGTCTTGTCGGTGCCAGCGGTGAAGGTGGTCACGATCAGCTCGTCGACCGAGAGGGCAAAGGCGAGGATGCCGCCGGCCAGCAGGGCGGTGCCGAGCTGCGGCAGGATGATGTGGCGCAGCGTGGTCAGGGTGTCGGCACCGAGGTCCATCGACGCCTCCCACAAGCGGTTGGGCAGACGCCGCAGGCGGGCCACCACGTTGTTGTGCACGATGACCACGCAGAAGGTGGCATGGCCGACCACGATGGTCCAGAAACCCGGGTTGACCTCCATGAGCCGGAAGGCCGAGAGCAGGGCGATGCCGGTGACGATGCCGGGCAGGGCGATCGGCAGGATCAGCAGGGTGGTGAACGCGTCCTTGCCGAAGAAGCGGTCGCGGTTCAGGGCCGCGGCGGTGAGCGTGCCCAGCACCATCGCGATGATGGTGGCCATCGCGGCCACCGCCAGCGAGAGGTAGATGGCCTCGTGGATGTCGGTGCGTTCGAGGGCGCGGGCGAACCAGCGCAGGGTCACACCCTCCATGGGAAAGCTGTAGTTGCTGTCGGCGCTGTTGAAGGCGTACAGCGCGATGAACAGCAGGGGCAGGTGCAGGAAGGCCAGGCCCGCGTAGGCGGCGATGCGCAGCAGGGTGGGTTTAGAGCGCATTGAAGGCCCCCAGTCGGCGCGCCATGGCCAGGTAGATGGTGATCAGCACGATGGGCACGCAGGTGAAGGCCGCCGCCATCGGGATGTTGCCGATGGTGCCCTGCATGGTGTAGACCATGTTGCCGATGTACAGGCCCGAAGGGCCGACCAGCTGGGGAATGATGTAGTCGCCCAGCGTGAGCGAGAAGGTAAAGATGGAGCCCGCCACCACGCCCGGGAAGGCGAGGGGCCACAGCACGGTGCGGAAGGTCTGGAACGGGCGGGCACCGAGATCGCCCGAGGCCAGCAGCAGGTTGGCCGGCACGCGTTCGATGGCGGCCTGGATGGGCAGCACCATGAAGGGCAGCCAGATGTAGGTGAACACCAGGAAGCGGCCGAGGTTGGACGTGGCCAGGGTGTCGCCGCCGATCACCGGAATCGCCAGCACCGCCTGCAGAACGCCTTGCAGGCCGAGTGCATTGATCACCCAGTAAATCACGCCGCCCTGAGCCAGCAGCACGGTCCAGGCGTAGGCCTTGACGATGTAGCTGGCCCACATGGGCAGCATCACGCCGACATAGAAGAAACCCTTTTCGGCCGGGCTGGCGTGGTGGGCCATGTACCAGGCCATGGGAAAGCCGATGAGCGCGGTGGCCAGCGTCACGGCGACGGCCATGCCCAGCGTGCGCAGCACGATGTCCAGGTTGGCCGGCACCAGCAGGTTGGCAAAGTTGTCGGTGGTGAACTCGGCCACCACCGACATGCTCATGTCGTCGAACACGAAGACGCTCTGGCTCAGCAGCGTCAGCAGCGAGCCCAGGTACACCACGCCGAACCACAGCAGCGGCGGCGTGAGCATCAGCAGCAGCGTGAGCGTGCGCCGCTGGTAGAAGAAGTTGGAGAGGGCACGCATGGGGGCCTCAGGCGCCCAGCATCACCATGTGCTGCGGTGCCCAGCTGAGGGCTACCCGCTGGCCCGCTCGGGTGTGGGCGGCCAGCGCCGACGCGGCTTCACTTTCCGCCTGCAGGGCGGTGATCACCTGCCCACCCACCTGCACTTCCAGCCGCTGGCTCGCACCCAGGAACTGGATGGCCAGCACCTCGCCCTCGACCTGCAGTCGCCCCGTTGCGGGGACGTTGCCCGCCGGGTGCATGGCAATGTTTTCCTGACGCACGGCAAACGCCTGCGGCCGGCCCGTGAGCGTTTGCGCCAGCGCGGTGTCGATCACGTTGGCGCTGCCGACAAAGTCCGCCACAAAGCGCGTGCGCGGCTGGTGGTAGAGCTCGCGAGGGCTGGCGATCTGTTCGATCCGGCCCTGGTTGAACACGGCGATGCGGTCCGACATGGAGAGCGCTTCGCCCTGGTCGTGCGTCACATAGACGAAGGTGATGCCCAGCTTGCGGTGCAGCACCTTGAGCTCGACCTGCATCTGCTCGCGCAGCTTCATGTCCAGCGCGCCCAGCGGCTCGTCCAGCAGCAGGATGCGCGGCCGGTTGACGAGGGCCCGCGCCAGCGCCACGCGCTGGCGCTGGCCGCCCGAGAGCTGGGCCGGCGTGCGTTCGGCGTGGTCGGGCAGGGCCACCATGGCCAGGGCCTCGCGGGCCTGGGCATGGCGCTCGGCCCTGGGCACCTTGCGCACCATCAGACCGTAGGCCACGTTGTCCAGCACGTTCATGTGCGGGAACAGCGCGTAGTCCTGGAACACGGTGTTCACGTCGCGCTCGTAAGGCGGTGTACCCGAAGCTTCCTGGCCCATCAGGGTCAGGCTGCCCCGGCTCGGTTGCTCAAAGCCGGCCATCAGCCGCAGCGAGGTGGTCTTGCCGGAGCCCGACGGCCCCAGCATGGAAAAGAACTCGCCTTCCTGCACGGTGAAGCTGACGCCATCCAGCGCCTTCACGTGGCCGTAGTGCCTGGAAACGTCTTTGAACTCGATGGCGTCGGTCATGCAGAAATCTTCAGTCAGGGGTGCGGTTCGGTTCAGTGGTCCATGGCGTCGGAGCACGACCCGCACCGCACGAACCAACCCCACCCAGGGGCACCGAGGAACCGGCTTCGCCGGGCCTCTGGTGCCGTCCCCCTCCCGCCGAAGGCGAGAGAGGGGGGTGACGCGAAGCGGCGCGGGGGGTGATTCCTTCTACCTTCCGCCCATGATCGCGATGTAGTCCATCGCCCACTTGGAATAGGGCACGCAGGTGCCCTGGCTGGCGCACTTGGCCTGCGGGGTCTTCCAGAACTTGATCTTGTTCAGGTCGTCGAAGCCGTTGACCTTGCAGAAGTCGCTGCCGCCGGGGGCCTTGGCCTTGCAGGCGCCTGGCGTCACCGGCACGGTGCCGAACCATTCGGCCAGCGGGGCCTGCAGCTGGTCGCTGAGCTGGTGCTCCATCCACTGGTAGGCACAGTTCACGTTCTTGGCGTTCACATGCAGCATCGTGGTGTCGGCCCAGCCGGTGGCGCCTTCCTTGGGCACCACGGAGGCAATCGGCTTCTTCTCGCCCTTGAGCGAATTCACCATGAAGCCCCAGGAGCCCGAAGCGACCACGCCTTCGCTCTTGAAGTCGTTCATCTGCACCGTGGCATCGTGCCAGTAGCGGTGGGTCAGTTTCTTCTGGCCACGCAGCAGCTCCAGCACGGCGGCGTACTGTTTTTCATTGAGTTCGTACGGGTCCTTGATGCCCAGTTCGGGCTTCTTGGACATCAGGTACAGCGCGGCGTCGGCGATGTAGATGGCGCCGTCGTAGGCCTGCACGCGGCCCTTGTTGGACTTGCCGTCGGGCAGCTTCTGTTCTTCGAACACCACCGACCAGGAGTCGGGTGCTTTCTTGAAGACGTCGGTGTTGTACATCAGCACGTTGGGGCCCGACTGGTAAGGCACGCCGTAGTGTTTGCCGTCGACGGTGTGCCAGGCCGCGTTCTGCAGGCGGGGGTCGATGTTCTTGTAGCTGGGCACCAGGCCCACGTTCACTTCCTGCACCAGCTTGGAGGCGATCAGGCGTCCGCTGGCGTCGCCCGAGGCGGTCACGATGTCGTGGCCACCCGCTTTCATCAGGGACACCATTTCGTCGGAGGTGGCGGCGGTCTTGACGTTGACCTTGCAACCCGATGCTTTTTCAAAGCTGGTGGTCCAGTCGTAGGCTTTGTCGGTTTCGCCGCGTTCGATGTAGCCTGCCCAGGCAATGATGTTGAGCTGTCCCTCACCCTTGCCAATGGCCTTGGGCGGGGCTGCGAGGCTGGCGGTGGCGGAGGCAGCCGCCAGCAAACCAATTAGAAGTGTGCGGGTTTGGGACATAGGAACTCCTGACAGGGGTGGTTGGGGCGCGCTGGTGCGAGCCTGAGAGGCATCTTAGGTATTGCCCCTGTGCAGAACCATACCGGGCAAACAATAGAATCCATCGGTAAAACAGAAACCTCGCACCAGGAAGCGCTTTTTTAGGGAGTTACCCTGTGCCTCAAAGCGGTGCATTTGCGGGTTTACCCTTTAGTTGGTCCAAAAGAGTGCCTGAAATGGCGAAATGACCCGATGAGCACCTCGTTCAAGAGCATTCGGTATTTCATAGCGGTCGCGGAATCGGGCTCCATCTCGGCCGCCATCCACGAGCTGGGGGTTTCGCAATCGGTCGTGTCGCAGGCCATTGCGCAGATGGAGGCCGATCTGGGCACCTTGCTGTTTGAACGCCGGGCCCGCGGCATGTCGCTCACCCACGCCGGTCACCAGTTCCTGCGCCATGCGCACCAGATCGACGTGGCCATGCGCAATGCGCGCGACGCACTGGCCTCACGGCCGCACACCGTCACCGGCAGCCTCAACGTGGGCGTGACCAGCCTGATGGTGGGTTACTACCTGCCGTTCCTGCTCGACCGGTTTCGCCGCGTGTTCCCGCGCATCCAGGTGCAGATCACCGAAGACCGGCGCGACTACCTGGAGCACCTGCTGATCAGCGGCGAGCTCGACGTGGCGCTGATCGTGGTGTCGCAGTTGCAGAACCGCCAGGCGCTGGAAACCGAAACCATCCTGCGTTCGGGCTGGCGGGTGTGGCTCCCGGTCAATCACCGCCTGGCCGGCGAGGAAAAAATCGAGGCCACCGAGCTGGCCCGGCAGTCGCTCGTGTTGTTGCAGGTGGATGAGTTGGGTGACGCCACCACCGCCTTGTGGAACGCCGGCGGTGCGGACACCACGGTGCTGATCCGCACCTCGTCGGTGGAAGCCGTGCGCAGCCTGGTGGCCACCGGCGCCGGCTGCTCGGTGTTGCCGGACATGCTGTACCGGCCGTGGTCACTGGAGGGTGACCGCATCGAAGCCCGACCGCTGGCCCACACCTTGCCGCATCTGGAGGTGGGTCTGGCCTGGCGCAAAGGCGCCGTGTTGCCGGAGTCTCTGAGCAATTTCCTGACGGCGGTGCGCCCCACGCTCGAAGGGCATGCGCCGGGCGGCGTTGGCCACGTCCGCTAGCTGCCTGCCCGCAGGCGCGCTCAGCGCCCCGGACGCCCGGTCGGGCGATAATGTAAAGCTGTTCAGAACCTGCACGAAGCACCACCGACATGACCCGCCCCGCCTCCGTTGCCGACATCCGCAAGACCTTCCTGGACTTCTTCGCCTCCAAGGGCCACACCGTGGTGGCGTCCAGCCCGCTGGTG
>MERT01000018.1:0-118686 GCA_001770705.1 Burkholderiales bacterium GWF1_66_17
CGACGTGATCGAACTCAACGAAGCCTTTGCCGCCCAAGGCCTGGCCGTGCTGCGCACCCTGGGTCTGAAAGACGACGATGAACGCGTCAACGCCTGGGGCGGCGCCATCGCGCTGGGCCACCCGCTGGGCGCCAGCGGCGCGCGCCTGGCCACCACGGCGGTCAACCGCCTGCACGCCACCGGCGGGCGCTACGCGCTGTGCACCATGTGCATCGGGGTGGGGCAGGGCATTGCCTTGATCATCGAGCGCGTCTGAACCCGCGACCCTGAGAAGGCTTAAAGAGACGTTGGATCAACAAGCCGGGAGCTGCCCAACGCCAATTGGGAAGTGATCGGATCCGGGGGAGGCATCACAACGCCAAAGGCTTCACCCGGCGGCGGGCCGCTGCGTCCAACGGTTTGACGCACTGGCCGCTTCAAGGGTGATTCAAACCATTTCAGCGTGAAGGGATCGCGCCCTCTACAGTAGTGCCCCTATGCCACGCACCGACGACGACCTGTCTCCCATCGCGCCGCTTCGCCAGCCGGTCTTCCGCATGTTGTGGATCACCTGGCTCATGGCCAACGTGTGCATGTGGATGAGCGATGTGGCGGCGGCCTGGATGATGACCTCGCTCACCACGACGCCGCTCTGGGTCGCGCTGGTGCAGACAGCGTCCACCCTGCCGGTGTTCCTGCTGGGCCTGCCCAGCGGCGCGCTGGCCGACAGCCTGGACCGCAAGCGCTTCTTCCTCTTCACGCAGCTGTGGGTGGCGGTGGTGGCGTCGATCCTGAGCGCCTTCATCTTTCTGGACGCGATAACCCCGGCCCTGCTGCTGGCGCTGACGTTTGTCAACGGCATCGGCATGGCGATGCGCTGGCCGGTGTTCTCGGCCATCGTGCCCACGATCGTGCCCCGGAACCAGTTGCCGGCAGCGCTGGCGCTCAACGGCGTGTCGATGAACGCCTCGCGCATCATCGGTCCGCTGGTGGCCGGCGCGCTGATTGCCAGCGCCGGCAGCGCCTGGGTGTTTCTGCTCAACGCGGTGTTGTCCGTGGTGGCCGCGGTCATCATCAGCCGCTGGAAGCACGAGCACAAGCCGCATCCGCTGGGGCGCGAGCGCCTGGGCACCGCGATGCGCGTGGGCCTGCAGTACGTGGCCCAGTCCTACCACCTGAAGGGCGTGCTGCTGCGCATCTCGATCTTCTTCTTTCACTCGACTGCGCTGCTGGCGCTGTTGGCCCTGCTGGCGCGCGGCATGCAGGGCGGCGGTGCCGGCACTTTCACGCTGTTTCTGGCGGCCATGGGCGCGGGCGCCATCGCTTCGGCGGCGTTCCTGCCGGCCTTGCGCCGCCGTTATCCGCGCGACGGTCTCGTCCTGCGCGGCACGGCTCTGCAGGCGGGTGCCATGGCGACCATGGCGTTGACCGACCAGGTCTGGGTGGCGGTTCCCGCGATGTTTCTGGGCGGCGCGGCCTGGATCACCTCCGCCAACACGCTCAGCGTCTCGATCCAGATGGGCCTGCCCGACTGGGTGCGCGCGCGCGGCATGTCCATGTACCAGATGGCGATCATGGGCTCCAGCGCCCTGGGTGCCGCGATCTGGGGCCAGGTGGCCACCTGGACCAGCGTGCCGGTCAGCCTGGGCATCGCTTCCGTGACTGGGCTGCTCTCCATGTTTCTGGCCAACCGCCTGATGCCGGACTCCGGGCTGGAAGACGACCTCACGCCCAAGCGCATTTTTCCGGCGCCACAGATCACAGCACCACCGCCCCGGGGTCATGTGATGGTGATGGTCGAGTACCGCATCGATCCGGCACGCTCGGCCGACTTCCGCGACCTGATGCTGGGCGAGGGGCGCCGCAGCCGTTTGCGCCACGGGGCCTTGTCGTGGGAGTTGCTGCACGACATCCACGACCCCAGCCGTTTTGTCGAGGTCATCATCGACGAGTCCTGGACCGATCACCTGCGGCGCTTTGACCGCGTCACCGCCGCCGACGTGGCGCTGCGCGACCGCAAGCTGGCCTTTCACCTCGGTGAGGAGCCGCCGCGCGTCACCCGCAGCCTGATGGAAACGACGACGGGGTCCTCCTGAGCGATCGAGGGTGCCAACCCGCTTGCGAGGAAAAATCTGGGATGGCAAGAACCGTTACGAGACGCCCGGAAACAAAAAAGCCCCGGAACACTAGGTAAACCGGGGCTTTCAGGGTGTCTTGCGAGACGTTTTGGAACGCTCTGGGACGAGGGCGTCGTTCACATCATGGGCTACAGGCCTGATGAATCCTCGGTTTTCTGTGGTTTGAGTTTCGAGATACCACCGAAAATACCACCAGGCCAAACGGTCTAGCCTTCACAAGCTGCCCGGTCAGTTCAAGTGTGTGCAAGTAAGCACGGAGCATGTTGCGATGAAACATCACACTGGAACGCTCTCCAGGTACGGCCGCATCACATTGGCCACGCGGTTGACCGCAGCGTAGTGCCACAGTGCATCCATGGTCAGCTTACGCTGCGCCCAGCCATCGCGCAGTGCCTCCATCCCCACGTCCAGGCCGATCTTGTTGCGGAACTTGAAGCAGTCGGCCCCCGTCTTGTTGGCGTTGAACACCGGGACTGCCACGCCATCGATGCCGATGGGTTCAACACCTTCGGAGAGGGCCGGGCCCGACATGCGCACCACACGCAGCGCCGGTTGCTCCAGTCTGGGTGTTTGCGGAGGAATCGCCAGCCAGACCTCGAACGGCGCCTGGGTACCGATGCCATGGACGCGCAGTGCCGACAGCAGGCACACGACACCACGCGGTGCCCGCAGGGCCACTTCGGCCAGGGACCGGTGTTCACTGAGTGCACGTTGTAAATGCTAGTTACTTGTCAATAAATAACTAGAGAAATAAACAAGCGCCGCGATTCGGTCAAGCGTCCCGGTTCAGTGCCTATGCAGTGGCGATTCACTCCCTGTTCAGTTTGTGCACGGGCGGTTCGCTGGTGGTTCAGTTTGTTCAGTCGTCGTGCTGCTGAGTCGACCGTATCGAGGGATTGAGGCGATCTTAGATGCCTCTGCGCCCAAGTTCCGCACTGGATTTACGCCCGAATCCAGCACGTCAGTGTGCTCGATCCGGGGACAGACTGTCTGCATGGGTGAGTGCAGAGATAGGCGGCCCGCCGCCGATTTCACAAACGACTCGCTTCGCTCTCGTTTGAACTTTGGGGGACCCATGAACACCCGCAACCCTGACTTCATCACGGTCGATCTGCGCGGCCTCAAGGCCGCGCTGGTGAGCTGCGCTCAGGCCCGCCGGGAGAGCGTGTCGGTGCTGGTTCGTCGGGCTGTGGCCCGTGAACTCGGACAGTCCGAGTCCGTCCCTCAGTTGGTCTTCGATACCGGGTGCCTTGGCGCGTCGCATGTGCCCCGGGTCAAGTTGTCAATCAGATTGACAACCCCAGAGGCCAAGCGACTGGCTGTCGGTGCGCACATCGCGCAGATGTCGCGTGATGCCTACCTGGCAGGCTTGATCACGGGTGTTCCTGCCTTGACCACAGGAGCAAGCCGCACCGCGGAAATCGTTGAACTCATCAAGTCCAACGCGAAGCTCTCCAGCCTCAACCGGAACATCCACACCCTCTCGCGTCTGCTGGCCCAGAGCAACGTGCAAAAAGCAGTGGCCTACCGCGACATGCTCGACACGCTGGACGGAGACGTCCGGCGTCACCTCGCCCAGGCGGCGTCCCTGATGGCAGATCTGTGCCCGCGTGGGTCATCCACCGAGACCACCCACCGGTCCAACCGGTGACTTCAAGGAGAACGCCATGAGTCAAGCGCCGAACATCGACGGGGTACTCGTCCAGTGGGGTGATCGCCTGTTCTACCCAGGCAACCGGGTGGTCAAGGTCAGGCCGCAACCCAAGCTGGGCGATGGGAGCATGCACCAGCGCGCAGACGCCATCCGCAAGCGCATTGAATCCACCGTGGTGAAAAGGGCGCCTCAGGTCATGGTCAAGGTCACCGGGGGAGGGCGGGGCATGCTGGCCATTGCGGCGCACTTCCGATACATCAGCAAGAACGGCCGTCTCGGCATGGAGAACGAACAGGGCGAGGTCCTGCAAGGTCGGTCCGCTGTCTACGAGCTGAGTGACGAGTGGCGCTGTGGCGGCAGCCTGATCGGGGACGAAGGACACCGGCGCGAGGCGTTCAACATCATGCTGTCCATGCCACGCGGCACGGACCCGCGGATCGTCCAGCGGGCGGCGAGCGAATTTGCAAAGACCGAGCTGGCCAACCACAAGTACGTGATGGTCCTGCACGATCACCAGGCGAACCCGCACGTGCACCTCAGCGTGCGGGCAGAGTCGATCTACGGAAAACGACTCAACCCGCGCAAGGCCGACCTGCAACGGTGGCGTGAGACCTTTGCCGAGAAACTGCGTGGTTACGGGCTGGAGGCCGAAGCCACCCGGCAGGCCACGCGGTTTCAGACCAGGAACTCGGAACATCTTTGGCGGCTGAAGGCCAGGGAGGACGGGCGGTTGAGGAAAGCAAGACCAGAGGACAAGAGCAGCCCGAAATCGCGGACCACCCGTACAGAGGCGTTGCGTGCCTGGTTGCACATCGGCCAGACCCTGGCCAAGTCGCCGGATGCCAGAGACGTGAAGCTGGCCGGATCGATCGCATTGTTCCTGCAGGGATCATCCCTTCCGGTCGGGCTGTCCAGGATTCCGCCAGACCGTACACAACCGACGCGAACGGGGGCGGTTGTAGATCATGAGGTCAGGCGATGAAGGGGGTTGCACTTTGATGTTGACCTGAAACGAGGGTTCACCGGCACCAAGATATATGCCCGTTCCAGGCTGGGCACGGACATTTTGAAATTGACGCCTGAACTTTCGAGGGTGTCCCAACCGGCCAGATGCAGAGCAAGACTTCAAGCGACCGCTCGGTCAGCTATACCGGTCGCTTGATCGAGGCCAGTTAGACCAATTCCTGGGAGCGTCTGCTCACACCAGGGGAGCGCTGGAGCTCCTACCAGTTGCTGCCCCTCGTCGGATCGTCGTGAGTTGGGCTTAGGTCCGAGGGTTCGAGAGAGAAGACTGAGCGTTCAATGTATTTTTTCGAGAAATTTACAGATCAGAGGGATTGATCCATAATATCAACCAACCGTTTGGTTGATATTATGGAGATGCCATGCAGGCAGCAACAGGAGCCCTCAAGGGCTTGCGGATTCTTGACTTGACCCATGCTTTGGCAGGTCCCTTTTGCTCGCAAATTCTGGCCGATCATGGTGCAGACGTTTTGAAGATCGAGCCACTTGAAGGCGACTTCTTTCGCCGTATGGGGCCGTTTCGCGACGATGACCAGATGAGGCACTTTGGAGGATTGTTCCAGTCCTGCAACCGCAACAAACGCTCGATGGCGCTCAACCTCAAGCATCCGGAGGGAAAAGCCCTGTTGATGGATCTGGTCAAAGATGCGGATGCGTTGGTGGAGAACTACCGCGCAGGGGTACTCGACAAAATGGGACTGGGCTACGACGCACTCAAGGCCATCAAACCTTCACTTGTCTACACCTCTGTGCGTGGATTCGGCGACAAGGCCGGTGGCGAGAGTCCCTACATGCAGTGGCCGTCTTTTGACATCGTGGCCCAGGCCATGGGTGGATGGATGGGCATCACGGGCGAGGACGCTCAGCATCCTGTGAAGGTTGGTGGTGGCGCGGGCGACACGGTCGCAGGACTGTTTGCGGCCTTTGGAACCATGACAGCGTTGTGGCACGCACGCAGTACGGGAGTCGGTCAGTATGTCGACGTGGCCATGACCGACAGCATCCTTGCCTTGTCGGAAATGGTGGTGAGCCAATACAGCTACCGTGGTGTCTCGCCAGTTCCAGTGGGCAACGGAATTCCGGGCTTGGCGCCATTCGGCACCGTGCGTGTGAAGGACGGCGTGATCGCGCTGGCGGCCCCCCACAACCCTCAGTTCCGCGAGTTGAGTCTCATCATCGGCATGCCGGAACTGATCAACGATCCGCGCTTTGCAGACGAAGGTCTGCGATGGGAGAACAATGCGGCGCTGATTGCAACCATTGAATCCTTCACAACAACGCGTACCAAGCTGGAGTTGCGCGAACTCTTTGGTGGCAAGGTGCCGTTCAGCCCGATCTACAACGCACAGGAAATTTTTGAAGATCCGCACTTTGCCGTGCGCAACATGTTGCCTGAGGTTGAGCACCCAGGAAGCGAGCGCCCGGTGTCGGTGCCTGGCGTGCCGGTGAAGCTGTCGCAGACGCCGGGCCAGGTTCGACACCGGGCGCCAATGCTGGGTGAACACACCCGTGAGGTGTTGAAGTCTCTGGGGCGGTCTGAAGCCCAGATCGCGGGCCTGATCGAGGCGGGTGCGGTTTCGGCACAATAATCAACCATGAGCGATCCGATCCCGACCGACGACATCCCGGCTTCCCTTCCCCGAAAGCGGCCGGCGGCGCGAACTGCGGTGGCACGTCGCAAAAATTCGGTGGGCACCCGCCACGAAGACAAGCGAACCGCCATCCTGCGCACCGCTGCTCAGTTGTTTGCAGCCAACGGTTACGAGTCCACTTCCCTGGACATGATCGCTGACCAGCTTGGCATGCACAAGGCCACGCTGTACCACTACGTGGACAACAAGGAAAGCATCCTGTACCAGTGTCTGGTGAAGTCGTTCGGCGATTTGGACGCCGTCATGAAGAGCATGGAAGACCGCAGCATCCCGGTGCTTCAACGCTTGCGTCTGTTTGTGCGCAGCCTTGCGATAGCGCAGAACAACGATTTTGGCCGTGTCCAGCTGTTGGTGGGCTCTCGTCCGTTGGACATGGTGCCGGGCGGCGAAATCCGCCAATTCCAGCGGCGCCTGGACAACACCGTGCGGGCCCTGATCACCGAAGGCATCGCCGACGGTTCGATCAAGCCCTGTCATCCTGGCCTGTTCTCGGCACTGCTGTTTGGGGCCTTGAACTGGGTTCCCCGCTGGTACAGCGAGACCGGCAAGCTGGATGTCACTGAGGTGGTTGACCACTTCATGGACATGCTCACCCAAGGCATTGCGACCCCTCAACGCTGAGGTTCCCCCCTCCATCAGCTAAAGGCCCGGAGCTGGCTCCGGGCCCTTGTCTTACAGAGACCGCGCGATCAGATCCTTGAGGGTTTCGTTGGACCCACCGTAGATGCGAGCCACGCGCGCATCCATGTAAAGCTGGGCGATCGGGTATTCGCACATGTAGCCGTAGCCGCCAAACAGCTGCAAGCAGCGGTCAATGATCTGGCACTGCTTGTCCGAGCCCCACCACTTGGCCATCATGCCGTCATTGGGCTGCAAGGGCTTTCCCTCCACCAGATCCCTGACGATGCTGTCGATGAACACCCGTCCAATGCGGGCCTCGGTGGCGCACTCGGCCAGGGTGAACTTGGTGTTCTGGAAATCCCACAGTGTCTGACCCAGCATCTTGCGGTTCTTCGCATGCTCCACGGTCAGTTCAATGGCGCGCTCGGCACAGGTGATACCCACGACGCCGATGGAGAGGCGTTCACGCACGAACACGTCCATCAGCTGGCCGAACCCTTTCCCCTCAACGCCACCGATCAGGTTCTCGGCCGGCACACGCACGTCGTCCAGAAAGATTTCGCAGGTGTCCAGGCCGTTCTGGCCAATCTTCTCCAGTACTTTGCTGACTTTGAAGCCGGGGGTCTTGTCGGTCTCGACCATGAAGAGCGAAATGCCTTTTGCACCAGCACCACCGGTACGTGCCGCAACCAGGGACAGTTCGGCCTGTTTACCGTGTGTGATGAAGATCTTGTTTCCGTTGAGCACGTACTCATCACCATCACGGCGGGCCGTGGTGCGAAGGGCTTTCACGTCGGTTCCGGCATCTGGTTCGGTGATGCAGACCGACAGCATTTTTTTACCGGCTGCGATGTCGGGCATCCAGCGCAGCAGCTGTTCGTGCGAAGCCGTGCCGTGAAAAAAAGCCGGACCGTTGACCGCGCCCGGAATGAACCCGAAGGTGGTGTCGCAGATGCGTGCCTGCTCTTCCATCACCACCACTTCGTGAGCGAAAGTGGCACCTTGACCGCCGTACGCCTCGGGAATGCTCATGCACAGCAGGCCCAGTTCGCCGGCTTTCTCCCACACGTCTCGGTCGATGTGGTGTTGGGTGCGGAACTTCTCGGCTTTCGGGGCGATTTCTTCTTCAAAGAACCGGCGAGCTGTGGCTCGCAGCATGTCGAGCTCGTCGGTCATCCAGGGTGATCGGTAGGGGGCTGTCACGTGTATCTCCAGTGTTGTAAGTCGCAGCGTCGGCACGACCCGAAGCAGGTCGCAGCGCTGACAGGCGTGAATTCTGGAGAGCCTTGATCACTTTGTCAACCAACCGGTTGGTTGACAAAGTGAAAAAACGAACCTACAGTCCACTCCGCTTCAACGCAGGCCCGGTTTCGCAGGTGCACCAAGCGAAACGGGGGCGAAAGAACACCACACCACCAAACAGGAGATGAGATGACGAGCAGCTTGCTGACAGCAACCGACTGGACCGGAAAGGCCCTGGCCAGCGAATGGAAGGCCCTTGCAGGAGGAATCCTGGATGTGATCGAGCCCGCTACGGGTCAACCGCTCGGTAGGGTCGCACTGGCCAATGCGCAGGATGTGCGAGCCAGTTGTGCCCAAGCCAAACAGGCCCAAAAGGGCTGGGCGGTCTTGCCCTATGGCGAGCGCGCCAAGGTGTTCCGCAAGGCGGCCGAATTGCTGGAGGCCAATCGCGCCGAGTACGTCGCCTGGATCGTGCGCGAAACCGGTGGCATCTTGCCCAAGGCCATGTTCGAGATCGACTCGGTGCTGCACCACTGCCACGAAGCCGCGGCGATGCTGACCCAGCCCAAAGGTCTGGTGCTGCCCAGCGCCGATGGCGTCACCAGCCTAGCTCGCCGCGTGCCACACGGGGTTGTGGGCGTGATCTCCCCATTCAATTTCCCGTTCCTGTTGACCAGCCGCGCAGCGCTGCCGGCCCTGGCCACCGGCAACGCCGTGGTGCTCAAGCCCGATCCGCGCACGCCGGTCAGTGGTGGTGTGCTGCTGGCACTGTTGCTGGAAGCGGCAGGGTTGCCCAAAGGGGTGTTCCACATGCTGCCGGGCGAAGCGGATGCTGGCGAAGCGTTGGTGATCGATCCCGATGTGACGATGGTGTCCTTCACTGGATCCACCGCTGTCGGCCGCCGCGTGGGTGAACTGGCAGGACGACACCTGAAGAAGGTGGCGCTGGAGCTGGGCGGCAAGAACGCGCTGATCATTCTGGACGATGCCGATCTTGAATTGGCCATTTGTGGCGGCTCATGGGCTTCATGGCTGCATCAGGGCCAGATTTGCATGAGCGCTGGCCGGCACTTGGTGCACAAGGACATCGCCGAGGCCTACACGCAGCGCATGGCGGAAAAAGCCAAGGCGCTGCCGGTGGGCGACCCGCACACCCAAGCGGTGGCTCTGGGTCCGCTGATCACAGCCAAACAAGTTGAGCGCGTCGATCGCATCGTGCAGGCGTCGGTCAACATGGGCGCCAGATTGCTTGCGGGCGGTACCCACAACGGTCCGTTCTACGCAGCCACGGTGCTGGCTGACGTGACGCCCGAAATGCCGGTGTTTCGTGAAGAGATCTTTGGCCCAGTGGTCTCCATCACCACGTTTGGCACCGACGCAGAAGCGATTGCCCTGGCCAACGACAGCGAATACGGCCTGTCTGCCGGCGTGCACACCCGCGACATCGGCCGCGGCATGGCCATCGTCGAACAGTTGCAGGTCGGGTTGGCTCACGTGAACGACCAGACCGTGAACGACGACGGCACCATGCCCATGGGTGGGCGGGGTGCCTCAGGCAACGGCTCGCGCCACGGCGGCCCTGCCAACTGGGACGAATTCACCCAGTGGCAATGGATCACGGTGCGCAACACCGCCCCGGCATATCCCCTTTGACCCGAGAGCTTTCAGTTGACCCCTTTCAACAATTCTGGAGACAAACATGAAAAAGACATCCCCCATTGCACACCTGATCCGCGCAACCGCCGTGGCCTTGGCCACCGGCCTGGTGGTCGCGAGTAACGCCATGGCGCAGGACAAGCCCCTGGTGAAAGTACTGGTCGGGTTCCCGCCGGGTGTGGGTACCGACAACCTGGCCCGCATGTACGCGGAAGCGCTGTCCGAGGCGATCGGGGTCAACACGGTTGTGGACAACAGGCCCGGTGCCGGTGGGCAGTTGGCCGCTCAAGCGCTCAAGCAGGCGTCCCCGGAAAGCAACTCCCTCATGTTCGCGGTCGATCATCAGGTGGTGATGTTGCCCCTGATCATGAAGACCCCCGGTTTCGACGTCAAAAAAGACATGATCCCGGTTGCACGGATCGTGAACTTCTATACCTGTCTGGCCGTACCGGCGAGTTCACCCGTCAAAAATCTGGAGGGCTACATCGAGGCCGCCAAAAAGACGCCCGAGATGGGCAATGTGGGTATCCCCGCCCCGGGTTCGCAACCGCACTTCCTGACCTATGTGCTGGCGCAGAAGTACCAGGTCGATCTCAAAGCCATTCCCTACCGTGGTGCAGCACCAGCCATCACAGACTTGGTCGGTGGCCAGATCGCCTCGGCCATCGTGCCTTGCGACGCATTGGTGCAGCACCGCACCGCTGGCAAGGTGCGCATTCTGGCCATCGCTTCGGACAAGCGCTACAAGCCCATGTCCGATGTGCCGACCTTCAGCGAACTGGGTTTCAAGATGCCCGCGGACAGCTTCCTGGGGGTATACGCCGCGGCCAGCATGAAGCCTGAGTTGTTGCGCCAGATCACGGAGGCCACGCGCAAGATGTTTGACTCGCCCAAGACGGTTGAGAAGTTTGCCAGTACCTTGATGGAACCTGCCTATGCAGGGTCGGATGAACTGCGTCACATCGTCGAGAAGAACACCGAGTTCTGGGGGGAGCAGGTACGCAAATCCAACTTCCAGGCCCAATAAGGTCAGAACATCACCATGAGCAAAATCGTCAAAGTAGAGTGCCTACCGGTCTCGACGCCGCTGAAGAAGCCGGTGATCATGCCCAACACACGCATCACGTCCATCGACAGCGTGGTGCTGAAGATCACCACAGACGACGGTACCGTCGGTTTCTCGGACTCCGGTGATACCTCGTCCTGGTACCGCGGCGAGTTGCAGGAATCGATCATCGCCATGGTTGCCAACGTGATCGCTCCACGCATCCTGCTGGGTGAAGATCCCTGCTGTATCGAGAAGATCGTCGGCAAGATGGACCTGCTCGTGCGGGACAACAACCAGGCCAAGGCCACTGTGGATTTTGCGCTGCACGATCTCAAGGGCAAGTTGCTCGGTGTGCCGGTGTACGAACTGTTGGGTGGCCGCACCATTGAAGCTGCCCGCCAGGGCTGGGTGCTGTCCGCTGGAAAACCTGAAGACGTGGCGGCCGAGGCCGCGCGTGCCAAGGCCACTGGCTTCGCCCTGTTCAAGATGAAAATTGGCTACGGCACCCTGCAGGACGACATCGACATGGTGCACGCGGTGCGGGACACGGTGGGCTCGGATGCGTACCTCACGATCGATGCGAATGGCTTCTGGAGCTACGAGAAGGCCCTGCACATCATCCGCAAGATCGACTCCGCGGGCCTGGACCTGATCGAACAACCGCTCGCGCACTGGGATATCGAAGGCATGGCCCGCCTGCGCGCGCAGGTGAGGACACCCATCTATGCCGATGAATCCGCACAGGAACTGCACAACCTGAAGGAGATCATCGACCGCCGTGCGGCGGATGGACTTTTCATCAAACTGCAGAAGGCTGGGGGTCTCGTCAAGTCGCAGCGCTGGCTGACGATGGCCCGGTTGGGAGGGCTTCCGGTGCACTGCGGCTGCATGATTGGCTCGGGCCTGGAACACAGTCCTTCGGCCCATCTCTGGACCGCGAACGAATGGGCCACCCAGGGACTGAATGAGTCCATTGGCCCGTTGATGATCCACGGCACGATGGAAAGCAAAAACATCGAGCCTGGCACCGACATTGCCTTGAACATTCCCCGCTTCGAAGCCGGCCTGTGTTACCCCAATGAAGGACTGGGCTTCGGTATAGACCTCAACGAGGCATTCCTGGTGAGCAACAAAACGGCGGACAAGGTCGGAAGGGTGGTGGCCCTGTGAAGGAGCGCGCAGGCCCGTTGTCCCACCTGACAGTTGTGGAGTTTGCTGGACTCGGGCCTGCACCGTTCGCGGGCATGATGCTGGCCGACCAGGGCGCCCGTGTCATCCGAATCGATCGTCCAAGCAAGCGCATAGGGAAGGGGGAGGGCATGGATGCATTGACGGCCCGGCGCAGTGATGTTCTATCCCGCGGTCGTGAGTCCATCGCGCTGGATCTCAAGCGGACCGAGTCGATTGAGGTGGCACTGCGGCTCATCGAAAGGGCCGACGTGCTGATCGAAGGCTTTCGTCCAGGGGTTATGGAGTCATTGGGCCTTGGGCCTGACGTGTGCCTGCTCCGGCGTCCCTCGCTGGTCTACGGTCGGATCACAGGCTGGGGTCAGACGGGGCCACTGTCGCAAGCGGCTGGACACGACATCAACTACATCGCCCTTAGCGGTGCCTTGCATTCCACTGCGCGCCGCGGCGGCCCCCCGACGCCCACGCCTGGACTGATCGGTGACTTTGGTGGCGGTGGCATGCTGCTGGCCTTTGGTGTGTTGGCGGCTGTATCGCATGCCCAGAGCACCGGGCAGGGACAGGTGGTGGATGCGGCCATCACCGATGGTTCGGCCTTGCTGGGCGCCTTGATCCACGGTTGGCACTCTTCGGGTCTATGGAACGCCGAAGCCGGCACCAACAACGGGGACGGCGGCGCTCATTTTTACGATGCCTACGTTTGCGCTGACGGCAAGTACATCTCTATTGGATCGATGGAGCCGCAGTTCTATGTCTTGCTGCGGGAGAAGTGTGGACTCTACGAGCCCGAATTCGATGCGCAGTGGAACGCGGCGCAATGGCCTGCATTGAAAGAACGTGTGGCCGATGTGTTCCTGCAAAAAACCAGGCAGCAGTGGTGCGATTTGCTGGAAGGCACGGACGTCTGTTTTGCCCCCGTTTTAAGTCTGGATGAAGCGCCAAAACATCCCCACAATCGCGCAAGAGGGACTTTTGTGCAGGTCGATGGCATCACGCAACCTGCACCGGCTCCAAGGTTCAGTCGGACTCCTGTGGATGCATGCCATGCAGTCCGCGATGTGGGCGCGGACACCGACCACATCCTTTCTGAAATTGGCTACCCACCTTGAACTCACTATGTGCCCGTTGGGGCTTATCCAACGGCCATCTGACTCATCGACGGGCATCTTTGTTTGGAGGTGGCAACTCATCATCAAGTCGCTACTTGAACAATAAGGTCGCAATTTAGGCGGTGAGTTCGTGAAACTCGAAATAGAGGCTCCTGTGTCCAGGAGACTGCGGCCAGTGATCCGGCATCGTGACCGGAGATTCCGGCTATCGCCGTCAGATAATTCGCCCCCAACACTCCCCCAGTCCTATTCTCGCGGCACCTTCTGCTGCACACCAACCACGGAGGACCACGGCGTCACCATCTTCCAAGTAAGTGAGGGTTTCACCATTTGGCAGCTGCAATGGATCCCTTCCTCCGTTGGTTAACTCGATCAGTGCGCCCGCCTGGTCTGCTGTTGGTCCCGACAGGGTTCCAGTGCCCAGAAGATCACCAGGGTTGAGGTTACAGCCGTTGACGGTGTGGTGTGCGATCAATTGCGCCAGCGTCCAATAAGCGTAGCGGTAGCTGGTGCGGCAGATACGTGCGGCAGGCCTACCTTCGTTGCGCATCCTGAGTGTCAGCAGACCCACCTCCAGTTGGATATCGAATGCGCCGTCCTGGCGATTCGTCGCATCATCCAGATAGGACAGTGGCGATGGATCCCCTTCAGGCCGGACAAGGGCACATCGGTAGGGGGCCAGCGCTTCCAGTGTCACTACCCATGGCGAAATGGAGGTGGCAAAGTTCTTGGACAGAAAGGGTCCCAGCGGCTGGTATTCCCAGGACTGAATGTCGCGAGCCGACCAATCGTTGAGAAGACACACACCAAACAGATGGTGGTCCGCTACATCGATGCGTACAGGCTCGCCTTGTCGATTGCCTTGGCCAATGAATGCACCCAGTTCCAGCTCGAAATCCAGCCTCTTGCTGGGGCCGAAGTCTGGCTTTTCGGCGCCGGGCGCCATCGTCTGTCCAGAGGGTCGGTGAATGCCGTACCCTGATACCCCAATACTGGATGCGCGACCGTGGTATCCGATGGGTATCCACTTGTAGTTGGGCAGCAGTGGATTGTCTGCTCTGAACTGCTTGCCGACGTTGGCTGCGTGATGGATGGATGTGTAGAAGTCTGTGTAGTCCCCGATCCGGGCTGGCAGCTCGTATTCGACTTCTGCCTGTTGCACCAGACAGGCCTGAAGCGATGAACACTCGGGCGCGCCTTCCCGCAGTGATCTGGAGAGTGCCAGCCGCAATGCGCTCCAGGCATCGGGTCCCAGCGACATCAAAGCATTGAGCTTGTCCTCGGCGCAAGCTTGCACGGCCTTAGATACTTCCCCTGACAGGGCACCGGACGTGTCAACCGCTGCCATGTCGAGAACCATGTCGCCGATCGCCACCCCCACCCGGAAAGATTCCTGGCTGCCGCGGCGTTTGAAACTGGCGAATGGCAGGTTCTGTATTGGAAAGTCGTTGCCTGGAACATTGGCCGAGGACACCCAGCTGCGCAGCGCTTGGTCATGGGTTTCATTCAGGTGTTTCATGGGGTAGTGCAGGCCAAGGTTCAGGATCTTTGGTACGAAAGCGGAGTTGCACAAACCATCTCCAAAGAAGATTGCACTTCGGGTTTTCCCTGCATATTGAGGGTCGATTTGCGGTTGAGGTGGATTCTGATCGTTGCTGGTATCTCATTTCGAGATGAGTCAGATGACCGATATGGCCTATCTCATTGGCGGCAATCTGGCTTCAATAGAGCCTTGCAGTGATCTTCAGGATCTGCCGAAACGGCACCACCAAGTCGTCTTGCTGAGCAGCCAGCGTGGCTGGTCAGGCATCAAGGTGGCAACTCTCACAAGCAAGACATCAGAAGAGACAACAGAACATGGCCCATCAGATTTCGGACTTTCTCAACGGTGACTTCAGCAAGTCGGTCTATGTGCAGCGAGCCCGGGACCTCGTGCCGGAGTTGCGCAAGCGCTCGGAGAAGCAATGGCATCACCCGCGCGTGCTGGATGAAACGATCGCCGACATGCAGGAGGCAGGCTTCTTTCAGATGCTGCAACCGCGACGTTGGGGGGGCGGTGAAACCACGCCCATCGAATCATTCGAAGTAGCCTCCATCCTGTCCGAAGGCGAGCCCTCCGTGGGTTGGGTGCTGGGCGTCGTTGGCATCCATGCTTACCACCTCGCGTTCTTCAGTGAACGTGCACAGGAGGAGGTCTGGGGCCGTAACACCAAGACCCTGATCAGCTCCCCTTACGCACCCGGCAAGGCGGTTCGCGTAGACGGTGGCTACCGTCTCTCGGGCCGGTGGTCCTTCTCCAGTGGCAGCGACCACTGCGACTGGACCTTTCTGGGTGGCAACGTGGAAGGCGAGGAGCACGGCAGCACAGCCAAGATGTCGGGCCTGCCAGCGTTCACTTTCCTGCTGCCCCGTTCAGACTACGAAGTTGTGCACAACTGGAACGTGCACGGCCTTCGCTCCACGGGCAGCAACGATCTGATCGTCAAGGATGTGTTTATCCCGGAGCACCGTGCGCTGCTCTGGGAGCAGGTGCTAACCAACTCTGCACCTGGACAGCACAAGAACAACGGACTGCTGTACAAGCTGCCGTTCTTCCAGATCTTCTCGCGGGCCACCCAGCCACCGGCCGCGCTGGGCGCACTCAAGGGCATGGTGCAGTCTTTCATTGACTTCAATGCCGGCAAGGTTTCGCGCCACGGGGTTCACATTGGACAGAATCCGCAGGCGACATTGGTCGTCGCCGAGAGCCTATCCCGCGTCGAAGAAATGAAAAGTCAGGTCTACAAGAACTACGCCAGAGTGATCGCGGAAGTCGAAGGTGGCACATCGGTCCCCATGGATGATCGCCGGCAGTTCCGCTTCCAGGCCTCACAGATCGGTCCGCGCTGTGCCAAGTACGCCAACGAGCTGTACCGGATTACCGGGGGCAATGCCATCTACGAAGACCAGGCCTTCGGCCGCTTCCTGAATGACCTCATGGCCATTCAGACGCATCAGCTCTGCAACTACCAACTGCACGCCAACGCGTGGGCTGGCACGCTGCTGGGCTATGAAGAGGCCGCCAGGAACTACCACGCCTAAAGGCACCAAATCGATCCCGTTTCATAACCACAGAAGGAGACAACCATGAACCAATTGAAGCGCAAGACCACCACCCTGCTGGGCGCAACGATCCTGTCCATGCTGACCATCAGCACGGGATGGGCTCAGGACGATTATCCGAGCCGGCCAATTCGTCTTGTGGTGCCCTATGCCGCAGGAGGCGGCACCGACATCCTGGCGCGCCAGCTCACAAAAAAGGTCGGCGAGCTGTTGGGGCAGCCCATCATTGTCGATAACAAGCCCGGTGCTGGCACTTCAATCGGAGCGGCCGAGGTGGCCAAGGCGAACCCTGATGGCTACACCTTGCTGTGGGGTGACAACGCCACCTTCGCGCTCAATCCACATGTGTACAAGAAGCTGGCCTACGACCCACTGACCAGTTTCACGCCGGTCACTCTCACGGTTCGGGGAGCCCTGGTGCTGCTGACAGCCGATCGACTCGGGGTCAAGAATGTCAATGACCTGATCGCCTTGTCCAAGAACCAGGCGGGCAAGCTCACCTACGGGACCCCGGGCAACGGCACGCCGCATCACTTGGCGATGGAGGCATTCAAGCTGCGTGCGGGCAACCTCCAGATCCAGCACGTGCCCTACCGTGGCGAGGCGCCAGCGGTACAGGACCTCATCGGCGGCAGCCTGGATCTGATGTTTGCCGGCGCACGGGTGGCCAAGCCGCAGACCGAGAGTGGCCGCGCAGTGGCACTCGCCGTTTCGGGTAGCAAGCGCAACACGGCCATGCCCGACGTACCCACCGTGAGTGAAGCCGGTCTGAAGGGGTATGTCTCTGAATACTGGCATGGCGTTGTAGCACCAGCCAAGACCTCGCCTGCAGTGGTCGCCAAACTCAACGCGGCCTTTGTCAAGGCCATGGCATCGCCTGACCTGGTGAGCTGGATCAACAACGCCGGTTCAGGAGCCGAATGGACGGGCAGCACGCCTGTGGAGATGCAGGCGCATATGGCCCAGGAGCTCAAGAACTCGGGCGAACTGGTCAAAACCATTGGTCTCTCTCTGGACTGAAGTTTCAACGGGGGACTCACCGCCCCCGAATCACCCTATCCAACGCAAGAAACACATGTCAAAACCTGCCCATACCGACTGCTATGAAGCGCGCATGGCCGATCAACAGGACACCGATGGCTCCCAGCATTGGTACACGCGGGGTGCCAACTTCGTCGTCGCTGTGACCCTCGCAAGGCCTGGGGCCGAACTCGTTCGCCAAGGGTCGGACCAAACCGACGAATACATGGTGCTGCTGCCTGAGGATGTGCGGGCGTTTCTCACTGCAGGCGGGGAAACTGCGATGTCAGATGGTGATGCGCTGACTATCGTCCCACCAGGAGACAGTTGTGTGAGCTTGCCCGACGGCGGCTGGGTCTATCGGGTGTTCAGCAAGTGCGCCGTGGATGTGCTGACAAGCGCGCGAAATGCAGCTGACTACGCCGATGGTGCGCCGGACGTCGCCGCGTTTGAAAGCTGGCCTGAGCCAGTAGGCGGCTGGCGCTTGCGCCACTACCCGCTTGCAGAGCACGTTCGTAGCGACACCACGATGCGCTTGTTCCGCACCTGCCATCTCATGATCAACGTCTTCCTGCCCAACAAGGCGTCTCGTGACATCCGCAAGATGACGCCTCACTCGCACGCGGACTTCGAACAGGGGTCGCTGGCCATCCGGGGGCACTACATCCATCACATGCGGTACCCATGGACACCCGACAAGACAAGCTGGCGTGAAGACGAACACACGGAAGTGGGATCGCCATCCCTGTTGGTGATACCGCCCAAGGTCATTCACACCTCGCAGTCGATTGGCGAGTCGGGCATGCGGCTGGTGGACATCTTTGCGCCGCCTCGCGATGACTTTTCATTGCGCCCCGGACTCGTGTGCAATGAAGCGGAGTACCCGCTTCCTGAGCGTCTGAAGGGCATCTCTGCACCCTCGCAATTGGCTTGAGGAAACCGATCATGAAGAGCTTTCTGGAACAGCTGGGTGAGCCGGGTACCTGCCGTTTCGGCACATGGGTAAAGCTGACAACGCCTGAGACGATGGAGATGTTGGCTCGGGTCGGCTTCGACTTCATTGTGGTCGACATGGAGCACGCACCCCACACATTTGAAACCGCGTACCGGTGCATCGTGCAGGCACAGGGGCTGGGCATGAAGGCGCTCGTGCGCCTTCCCGATGATCAGGGTGCCTACGTCCAGCGTATTCTGGACAGCGGCGCCGACGGCGTCCTCATTCCGCGAGTACGCCATGCCGAAGATGCGCGAGCCTGTATCGATGGCATGCGCTTCAGTCCTTTGGGCTCGCGCGGCTTGGGCATCACGTCGCGTGCCGGCCACTGGGGTCTGAAATCCACACCGGACTATGTTCGACACGGAAACACCATGGTCTTTCGAGGCGTCCAGCTTGAGGACGTCGATGCGTTGGAGCAAGCCGCCCAGATCCTGTCCGTTGACGGCGTCAATGCCGCGTTTGTAGGGCCAGGCGACTTGGCGCTTTCGTCCGGGAAGCCGGCCTCCCACCCGGACAATGTGCTGCTGATCGACAGGCTGCTTGAGCTGTGTCGGCAAAGGGCTATTCCCTGCGGAACTGCTGTGGGCGACGCAGCGGCAGCTCGTCAGGCGCGGGACCGCGGTTTCAGCTTCGTGATGGTCAGCAACGATGCCTCTATCTTCGCCAAGGCAGCCGCAGCGCTGGCCCAGGAGCTTCACTCATGACGACCCTGACACCTATGCGGGAGGACTCAGAGCTCGGTCCACGTGTCGAGATTCGGGGCGTCTGTCGTTTCACGGCCGAGCGGGCACAGCGGGGATTTCGCCTGAACCGCTTCCTCACAAGCATGCGTCAACCAGAGAATAGGGACGCTTTCGCTGCGGATCCCGAGTCCTACATGGCAAGCCAGGCACTGACTGATGCAGAACGCGACATGGTCCGCCAGCGTGACTATGCGGCGATGCTCGACTATGGTGCTTCCAACGTGGCCCTGGGCAAGGCCAGCCCTGCGCTGGGAACGACGCTGATGGAGCGGGGTGCTCTTGGTAGAGGTCAGTCGGTGGCGGCGTTCATTGCCGATCGCAAGGTCGCCAATCGGGGAACGCCATGGCAGTTCTGATCGGCGGCATCGGTACGTCTCACGCCCCATCCATTGCCCACGCCTACGATGCGGGGCATCAGGAGCGTCCAGAGTGGAAGCCCTTCTTCGCAGCCTATGAACCGGTGCGTCGCTGGCTGCAGACCGAGCGGGCTGATGTGATGGTGGTTTTCTACAACGACCACCTCAACCATTTCCAGTTCTCTGCGTACCCGACATTTGCATTGGGTGTCAGCGAGTGGATGCCTGTCGCTGACGAAGGTGCGGGGGCACGCATGTTCCCCGATGTACCGGGCGATATTGGTCTGGGTTGGCATCTGGCGGAATCGCTCGTGCGTGACGAGTTCGATCTCACCATCTGCCAGGAAATGGTCCTTGATCACGGTGTGATGTCCGTGCTTCCGCTGCTGTGCTCGCCGCCCTGGCCCATCCGCGTGGTGCCGATCAATGTCAACGTGCTGCGGGAGCCTCTGCCGACGCCGGCACGTTGCTACAGGATTGGGCAGGCCGTAGGTCGGGCCATTGCGTCCTGTCCGGGATCTGCCCGTGTGGTGGTTGCCGCCACAGGAGGGCTCTCACATCAGTTGCATGGCCCCGATTTTGGCGTCACCAACCCTGAATGGGACAACAGGTTCCTGGATTTGATCGAAACGAACCCGGGCGCACTCGCTTCGGCCACGCATGAGGACTACATGTTCCGCGGTGGCGTCGAATCCGTGGAGATGATGCTCTGGCTGTGCATGCGTGGAGCACTCTGTGAAGCCGGCGCACTTCGCCGGATTCAACGCCACTACTGGGCTCCGATGCTGACGGGTTACGGCCTGCTGGCACTGGGGTGTTCAGAGACCACCCGGACCGAATGACATGAAAGAAGCAACCATGCGGCGCAGCATCTACATTGAAGGTTTTTCCCACGGCCAGAACCCAGTACCAGCGGCCAGTGTTATTGGCAATCTGCTGATGACAGGTGCCATCTTTGGGGCCGATCCGGCGACGGGAAAGGTTGTTGAAAACGTAGGCGAACAATGCCGTCTCATGTTTCAGAACGCTGAACGGATCCTCTCAGCAGCCGGAGGAACGTTTGACGACGTTCTGAAAATGACCTTCTACTCGCGTGCCGAGGTCCCTCGCGAACTCATCAACCAGCAGTGGATACGGGTCTTTCCAGACCCCGCCTCGCGCCCTGCGCGCCATGTCATTGTTTCGGACCGGCTTCCGGCCTCCATGTCGCTGCAGTGTGATCTCTTTGCCTGCATCGGTGAGCGCTCGGCCCAGTCCATCGTTTGATTCCAGAAAGCCATCCCATGGAAAACCTCAAGCTGCCGATCGAGGCTGGCAACCCCGTTGATGACCCACGTGCTTTTAGACGCAGCCTCGGGCAGTTCGCTACGGGGGTCACTGTGCTGACGGCCTGCCATGAAGGTCGTCTGGCAGGCATGGCGGTCAACTCGTTTGCCGCCCTTTCTCTCGATCCACCACTCGTGCTGTGGTCCATCCGACAGCAGTCGGGTAGCCTGCCGGTTTTTGCTCAAGCCAGCCATTTTGCTGTCAACGTCCTTTCGGCTGAGCAGTCCCAGCTGTCAACGTTGTTCGGTTCTGCAGAGCCGGACAAGTATTCTCAGACAGTCTGGGTTGCGGGTCTGGGCGGCTCACCGTTGCTGCGGGATGGCATTGCGACTTTTGAATGCCGACGTGAACAACTCATTGAAGGCGGAGACCATCTGATTGTGGTCGGCCGAGTCGAGCGCCATGCCAGATATGAGGGGGATCCGCTGCTGTTCACCCAAGGCCGATATGCGATCACACAGGACTTGCCCGGTACGGCACCTGTGAACGGATCCCATGTCGAAGGCAGCGCTCAGCAGCCCGTGCCCGAGTTCGGGCAAGCCTCGTGGCTACGTTTGCTGCACTACACCAGCCACGAACTGTCGGCCTGCTTCGATGAACATCGTCAGGCCGAGGGCTTGAGCGTTGCCGCGTTTCGCATCTACAGCTGGCTGCGGGCCGGTCCTCACAGTCTGGAGCAGATTCAGCGTCTGACTCACTTGGGTGAGCGCGATGCGAAGGACACGTTGAATGAGCTGGAAGCTTTCGGTCACGTACAGCAAGAACCGATGGGTCTGTACAGACTTACGGACCTCGGTCGCGATCGTGCTGACGCGAGCGCTCGCCGGGTAGCGGCCTTTGAGGCCGGGCTGGAGCGCAATCTGCCTGCCGAAGAGGTGAGCACCACCCGCCGAGTACTTGAGCACCTGGCTCATTGCGCAGCCGGGAGTTGATCACCAGGGCGTCTCGACATCGATAATTGAAGCCTGTTCCCGAACCGACGAATACGTGTCCCGACCTGATCGGAGCCCGTTCACGGTGTCGGCTCCCTCTAGCATGTACTGACAGGCCTGCCCGTGATTTTTGAAGACTTCCGTGCCTTCGTGGCTGTGGCTCAGCACGGGAGTTTTTCCCAAGCCGCAGCCGATCTCTGTATCGCGCAATCCGCACTGAGCAAGCGGGTTCAGAGGCTTGAACAACGCATGGGAACAGCCTTGCTGGAACGCCATGCACGCGGTGTCTCGCTCACTCAGGCCGGGCATGCTTTTCTAGCACGCGCACAGCGAGTCGTGGAAGAAGTGGACGACATGGAACGCAACCTGTCGTCGTTTGCGCAGACTCCTTCCGGCGAAGTCCGCATTGCATTGCCCCAACGCACTTGTGGCTTGTTGGCGCCTCCTGTCTTTGCCCGCGTGCGGGAGGAATTGCCGCTGGTCGAGCTGCAGGTCTTGGAAGGCACACCATCGAACGTGCATGGTTGGCTCATGCGCGGGGAAACCGACATCGCCATGACGTACAACGCAGACTTGGGGTCCGGCTTTGTCGTCAGGCCCTTTCTTGTCGAGCCGCTGTTCCTGTTTGCCTCCGCCCAAGTCGCCTCGGTTCAGTTTGGTGGAGCGGTACCAGAGCATTGTGCAATCACCGACTTGGCCGAGCTGCCTCTCATATTGCCGCGCAAGCCCAACGTGGTGCGCCTCCTCATTGACCGACTGTGCGCCGGTCACGGCATTCGTCCACGACTGGAATTTGAAACAGATGGGCCGACCACTATCCGAGGCATGGTCGAACAGGGTATGGGCGTGACCGTATTCAGCTTGAGCACGTCATGGAGCTACGCGGTTGAGACCGGACAGCTCATCGCGGTTCCATTTTCGTCACCGCTGGTGAACTGGAAAATGTACCTGGCGCGTACGCGCCGCGACAGCGGTGCGCTGGCCATCAAACGTGTCCTGCAAATAGTGGAGCAGGAGCTTGAACGGCTACTGGCCAGTGGGGCATGGCCCAATGCACGTCGATTGGTCCCGGATACGTCTTTGTCGCTCGCTTGAACGGGTTTGCCCCTTTTCCGGCCCGTTCTTCCGTTGGCAGTTTGAGGCTGCTTGCTGTCAGTGACCTAGCACGACTGAATGTCGGCAGCAGAGCTCACCTGTCCTTCGCGGATGGAAAGGTCGAACGACCGCTGCACATCATTCACCGGATTCTCAACACATGCCTGCCTGGTTGTGCTTCGAGATCGCCCCCTCGCGCCAGAGGCGAGTGGCTGGGCCCGACCTATTCTGTTGAAAAACTCGTCGACAGTCATGCAGAGCACTTTTTTTGAGTGCTTGAACCCGTAGCGAGCCTGGGGTCGTCGATCCTGGGTCAATCTGAGAGGTCGACTTTTTCTAAACCGTATGCACAGCTGTGCTGGAAGAGTTTTCAACTGTCCTCTTCATTGCTTCTTCTTACGCCCTTTCGGGCTTGTCGGAAAGAAACCCCCGCGGTGCGTGCCGACCCAGCCAAAACCTCCGAGGGCTCAAGGTTCAAACCAATCCAACTTCTGTCATCAACTGGACCGAGCTATTCGTCACGTTGAGATTCACCCTCAAGTCGCCGGGCCGGCACCCGATAACCCCGGTTGTGCACTGCACAATTTAGCGCATTTGCGCGGCCAATTTCCCGGGGAGTCTCATGCATTGGTTGACCGTAATTTCTGTTCGAGCCAAGCTGTTGCTGCTGCTGGCAATCTGTGCTTGCGGCATTCTGGGTGTTGCGGGTGCAGGCTGGTACAGCTTGGATCATGCGGTCCAGACCAGCCAAACCCTCGTCGAAAACGAGGTCAAGGCCGTTCGCACCCTCGGCAACGTCCGCGCCTCGATAGGGAACATGAGACGATACGAAAAAGACCTGTTCCTCAACCTGGCCAATGAGGAGGTGCTCGCAAAGTACGAGCAATCATGGAAAGGACAAGTGGTCGAGACGCGCAAGCTCATGGACTCCATTCATTCGCTGCTGCGAGCAGAAGAACAAGCGGCGCTGGAACGCATGCAGGCCGGCATCAACGGCTATGCGGAGGCGGTAGAAAAGATCGTCATGGGCATCCAGCGTGGTGAAGTCAATGACCCATGGCGAGCCAATCAACTGATGGAGCCGTCCAAGGCTGACATCAGGGCCGCTGACAGTGCGCTCACTGAAATTGGCGATGGCGTCGAGGAGCGCGTCAACAGTGCAGTGGATGAATTGGCCAACTTGCAGAACGAGGCATCGATCTTGATGGCGTTGGTCGCATTGGGTGTGGTGCTCATCGCCATCGGGTTTGGGTACGTGATTTCCCGTCGCATTACTGTCCCGCTCCAAGCGGCGGTGGAGGCCATTGAGCGCGTCAGCCAGGGGGATCTCAGCCACCGCGTGGTACACACAGGAGCAGATGAAACTGCTCGCGTGCTTGCGGGTATCTCCCAAATGCAGGGTTCACTCAGATCGATTGTCGGAGAAATCCGCCAAGGTGTCGTGTCAATTGCGGAGGGCAGCACAGAGATTGCGTCGGGGAATTCAGACTTGTCCAGGCGCACGGAAAGTGCGGCCGCTAGCCTGGAGGAAACCGCCGCTTCTATGGATGAAATTGCCGGCGCGATGCAGCACAGTTGCTCGGCGGCGGGGCAGGCACGTCACATGGTGGTGACAGCCACTGAGACCGCGACCCGAGGGGGCCAGGTGATGGCGCGGGTGGTTGTCACCATGCATGAGATCAACGCCAGCAGCCAACGCATCAGCGACATCATTTCCGTGATCGACGGAATTGCTTTCCAGACCAACATTCTCGCCTTGAATGCCGCTGTCGAGTCGGCTCGCGCCGGCGAACATGGCCGGGGTTTTGCTGTGGTGGCGAGCGAGGTTCGGACGCTGGCCAAGCGCAGCGCCGAGGCGGCCAAGGAGATCAAAGCCCTGATAAGCGAAAGTGTTGACCGGGTTGAATCAGGTTCACGTTTGGTCGAGCAAGCAGGCGTCACCATGAACGAAATCGTGATGTCGGTCGGTCATGTCACTGAGATCATCAATGACATCGCAAGCTCTGCCGGAGAGCAGAACATTGGCGTTCAGCAGGTCCACAACGCCATCAACCAGCTCGACCAAATGACGCAGCAAAACTCGGCGCTGGTGGAACAAAGCTCCGTTGCGGCCAAAAGTATGCTTGATCAGGCCGTAAAACTTGAAGGGCAGGTCGCAGTCTTCAGGCTGGCTTGATTTGGGTGGTCCGACGCCTGGGTCCGAAGTCGGCTGAACGCACTGACTGCGCCCAGTCCCATCAAGGCGTTACGAAGCCTCCACCCAGTCCAGCAAAGGTTGCCAGTCCTCTCTTTCGCGAACAGCGAGAGGTGATGGGACATCGAAGATCGTGGCTCCAGTGGCAGCCACGTGTGAATACAGTTGTGTGGGGCGAATCAGCGTCAGGGTCTGAAACCCTTGCCGAGCCAGGAACTCACTCAGCTGAGACGCCGCCAGGGTGCGGGAATTCACTCGCATCCCCACCAGGACAACTTCTGCCTTCCCATGCGTAACTGCCTTGATCTCCGCCAGGTGGTCCAGGAACAGCTTGGTAGCCCACAGGTCAAAAGGTGACGCCTGCACAGGAACGATGATCCGGGACGAGACCCTGACGACCTTCTCAAGTGCCTTGCCCGACAAGCCCGCTGGCGTGTCCAGAATGGCGTGCGTGATGCCTTTGGGAGGGCGCGCCACATTGTCTGCCCCGATCCGCCAGGTCTCAATGGATGCCAGTTCCTTGGGGCGACTCTGGAGCCAGTGCCTGCAGGACTGCTGCTGGTCGATGTCGCCCAGCAAGACAGCCGGACTGCGCTGCGCAAGAAAACCCGCCAGATTGGTGGCCAGTGTCGACTTTCCTGAGCCACCTTTCGGGTTGATGACGCTGATCGCCTTCATAGCCCTGCAACACCTCTGAACCGATCGGTGCTGCGGAGGTTCACTTCTTGGGGCGTCCGGTCTTCAGTTTTTCGACATCTGCCACTGCTTTGGCCAGTTGTAGGTTGTCCAAAGAGGCCAACATCTCAAGACCGGCTCTAACCAGTTCACCCTTTTTCACTTCCATGCCCAAGGCAATGAGCCGCTTCTTCATCTCAACCAGGCGTTTGTGCTCGGTCTCAGGGAAGGTGAAACTGTCCCGCACCATCTTGATTTTCTGGGGCCGTGCCGGCGCGACCTTGGTGGCCTTGGCCTTGGGCTTGAGCGTCGCCTTGTTGGGCGCCACGGCCTTGACCGCTTTCGGCTTGGCCGGGGTCGCAACGGCTTTCTTGGTCACGGTTGGACCAGCCCGCCTGGCCGCGATTTTCTCGGGGGCCTTCACAGGGGTTCCGGGGGTCTTTTTCACCGGGCTCTTGGTCACAGTCTTGGGCACAACCTGGGCGGGTTGAGCCGACGGTTCAGTGGCGGTGACTGCCGCTTGGGTGGGTGCGTTGCTGCTCATGGATTCAATCTTTTCTATAAACTATATAAACAGTTTATACCAAAGAAAAACCCATCAAAAGGCAACAGCCTGATGCCTCTGAGAGGCGACTGTCAGCAGCATGCCAGCTCAGGATCCTGTTTCAGCCAGCGCAGGCGATTTTGTGGATGCCGCGCCCATTTGAACCACCTGAGAAGACAGATTCAGCAAGACCGCTTTCTTGGTGTAGTACCGGTCCAGCCGCCACTCAATCAGCAACGCCAAAGCCAGGCCGAAGTCATCGTAGTTCAGTTTGTACAGATCGGAAATCGGGTAGATCTCTTCGGACTCCAGTGCCAGCACCAAGGCCGAGAGGATCCTGGCCGTCTCGCCGTCAGGCTGTCGTTCAATCAACTTCCGAGCATCGTTCAGGGCTTGCATGGTGAGTCCTCACGCGATCAATTACAGCCGGGATGAACCAGGGGTTTGGATTTGCGCAATCCAAGATCGCTTCGGACCCTCTCTCAGCATAGCGGCCAAAGTGCAACCGTTCACGACAAAATTGTGACGTCTGCATGACGGATGACAGCATTCTTCCCACATCGTCCCCCCCGGTGCCGATACCTGTTGGTGGCAATGTCACCGTGTCACTGTGTCGCCACAAGCGGTCTGGATGATCGGGTGGGTACCAACTCACACAGGGGATTGCGTGGAAAAAGAAAGCGCCGTGGCCTCACTCGGCCAGTCTACGTTGCTGCTACCCGCCTGGATAAAGGCCGCCCTGCAGGCCAACGACCGCCTCAAGCTTTACCTGTCGGTGTTGCAGTCGGCGGCGCAGCGTGCCGCCAACCCCGCGGCCACCTCACCCGACTGGACGCGCGAAATCGCTCACCTGGGCTTGCGCGACGCCACCTGGCTCAAAGACGTGGCCACGACCGCCTACCTACAGGACCAGACGCTGATCGTGCCCGAGCTCTCGCTCTGGCTGGAGGCGCTGGCCTCCGACTTGAGCATCATGGCCCGGCCGCTGTGTGACATCGCCGAACACAAAGACGAGGCACTCGCAGCCCGACGTGACCTCTGGCTCATGAAAATTGAAGAGCTCAACGACGAGGAAGGCTTGAACCCTCAGATGCTGAACGACCTGACGCACGGCAACCGCCACGGCAGCGATAGCTTTCATCTGCTGGTGATGGACCTGCACAAACAGCTCAATGCCATGGCCGTGGCCGTGGCCACCGAAGACGTGGACGGCGCACACGTCTGGCAGGTGGAGGACGGAGACCGGCCACTGATCCGAGCCTTCATGCGCGGACTGGCTCGCACCGCGGCGCTGAAGTTCAGCCACCCCGGCCTGGACACCGCCGTGACCCGGGATGGTAAGCGTCTGCTGATCCAGAACGACATAGGCACCAACGACGCACATGTGCTGGTGATCGAGGTGGAGAAGCAAGCGATTCACCTCACCTATTCGGACCTGCACGCAGCCCGGTTTGGTTTCTTCCAGCAAATGCTCGAGGGCATCGGTTTCGAGTGGACCGTGTTCGACCCGCGAACGACGGAAGGTCTGAACCAGGGCAAGCCGTACCAGGTGGGCAACGCGATCTTTTCAGCGGCCGACGATGAGGCCTTGCAGCAGGCGCTGGAGGCGGTGGCCTCGCGCATCGTCTTCGTGATCGACTGGAACCGCGCTCGCAAGCGGCTGCAGGAGTTTGTGCGCAAGCCGGTGGCTGTGGCTGTGCTGCGGTTTGCGGCCGAACAGGATGTGGGCCACATGGCCTGGCTGCTGGCGGGCGGTGAACAGCTCATCTATGAGGCCATGCAGGCGGTGGACGGCGACGCCTTTCGCATCGGCGACCGGCTCGACCAGGTGCTGGGCGAAGCCGCGGCGCAAGCCTTTCTGCAGGACTTGCTGCGCGTGGCCAGCATAAAGCTGCGCGAGCAGCAGCCGGTGGCGCTGATCGCCGACGAAGCCCGGTTGCTGCTGGCGCGCGTGCTGCAGCGCCGCACGTTTGAATTCGACCTGCTGGCCGAGCATGCGGCCTTCTGCCACGCGCTGGCGCTTGCGTTGAGCGAGGCACTGGAGTTCGCCCACACCACGGAGGAGGGCGTGCAACGCGCCAAGATATGGGAGCGCAAAGCCGATCACCTGCTGATGGAAGCGCGGCGCCGGGCCGAGCGCCAGCCTCGCTGGCTGCCCATGGTGCAGCTGCTCGACAACATGGACGACATCGCCGATGCGCTGGAAGAAGCCACCTTCATCCACAGCATGACGTTGGCGCCGCACTTGGCCGGGTTGCCGCCAGCCGTGAATGCGGTGCTGGGTGAGCTGGCCGACACCACGCTGGCCGCCATACAGGACCAGATCAAGGCGATCGAGATCGCACGCCACATGAGCGAGCACACAGAGCCCGCCGACAGCGAGGCCTTCCTGCAGGCGCTTTGGCGCATGCTGCGCGCCGAGCGCATCTGCGACGACCTGTTGCGCAACGCCCGCGCGCGCATCGTGCAGACCCTGCACACGAGCCCCGCGGTGTTCTCGCTCGCCAACGAACTGGCCGCCACCATCGAGAACGCCACGGACAGTCTGCTCACGGCCGGCTACGCGCTGCGCAAGCAGGTCTTCAACAAATCGGGGATGTCTGCATGAACTTCACGCACCATTGGCCCAAGCACTTCTACCTGGTCGCAAGTGGCCAGACGCCGCCACACCACAAACCCACACGCGAGAACATGGGCTCCAAGGCCCACAACCTGCTGCGCATGGCCGCCATCGGCTTGCCGGTGCCGCCCGCGCTGGTGATCGGCACGCACTTTACGCACTCGCCTGAAGACTGCATGCTGCCGCTGTTCAGCGTCGGCCTGCCGGCCCTGGAGTCGGCGACCGACATGCTGTTCGGCGATCCGCGCCGGCCATTGATCGTCTCAGTGCGTTCGGGTGCGCCCGTGTCCATGCCCGGCATGATGGAGACGCTGCTCAACGTGGGCCTGTGCGAGGCAACGCTGCCCGGCCTGTTGCGCCAGACAGGCAACCCGCGCCTGGTGTGGGACGCTTACCGCCGCCTGATCGCCACCTATGGCGAGGTGGTGGCTGGTCTGCCGGGCGCCCTGTTCGAAGACGAAATCAGCCGTACCACGCTGGGCCGGGACGAACGCCTGCTGGACTTCAGCGAGCTGCGCGAGCTGAGCCAGCGCTTTCTCGCCCTCTATCTGGAGCACGCCGGCGAACCGTTTCCTCAGGACGTGCGCGCCCAACTCGGCGGCGCGGTGCAAGCCGTGTTTGCCTCCTGGCAGTTGCACAAGGCACAGACCTACCGCGAGTTGCACGGTATCGACGAGGCCATGGGAACCGCCGTGACCATCCAACGCATGGTGTTCGGAAACGCCGGTTGTCACTCGGGCGCGGGCGTGGGCTTCACGCGCGACCCGACTGATGGTGAGAACCGGATCTGGGTCGATTTCCTGGCCAATGCCCAGGGCGAGGACGTCGTCGCGGGTCAGCGCAATGCGCACGGGCACGAGGTGCTGGCCCAGACCGCGCCTGACGCCTGGAACGAACTGCAGGCCACCGCCGTCCAGCTGGAGCAGACGTTCCAAGACATGCAGGACTTCGAGTTCACGGTACAGGACGGCGCGCTCTACATGCTGCAGACCCGCTCGGGCAAGCGCACGCCCCTGGCCGCGGCCCGCATCGCGCTCGACCTGCTCGACGAAGGCCTGATAGACGCCGAGACAGCGCGGGAGCGCACCCACGCGCTGCGGGACGACGACCTTGCCACGCTGCGTCTGGTGACGCAGGACGCACACAAGCCCGGCACGGGACCGGCCACATCACTTGCCGAGGCCATGTCTGCCTGCAACGGCGTGGTCAGCGGCGAGATTGCGCTGGATGCCCTGCGTGCGCAGGAGCGTGCCGCCGCCGGTGTGGCCGTGGTGCTGGTCCGTCAGGACGCCCAGACCAATGACATCGCCGCGCTGGACGCCGCCGCTGGCTTGCTGACCCAGCGCGGCGCGCGCACCTCACACGCTGCGGTGGTGGCGCGGCAGATGAACAAGGTCTGCTTGGTGGCTTGCAGCGCCTTGCACATCGACGAGGCCCGCCGCAGCGTGCGGATCGGCGAGCACGAGTTGGCCGAGGGCGAGGTGATCACGCTCGATGGCAACGAAGGCCTGGTGTACGCGGGTCAGGTGGCGACCGTGAGTGTGAGCGATGAGGCATTGCTCGCTCGACTGCGCACGCTGCGCAAGGCGGCCAGCCGTTCGGCCCACAAGACGGACAAGCATCAACACCCCGCCTGAACCGCCGCCGCACCAGCCTGCACCCGATCCCCTTCATAGAAAGCGGTCACCATGAACATCTCCAACGACTTTGTCGAGAACCACACCTTTGACGAATTGCAGATCGGCCAGAGTGCCCGCCTGCTGCGCACCCTGACGCCGCAGGACATCCAGGCATTCGCAGCGGTGTCCGGCGACACCAACCCGGCGCACCTGAACGCCGAATATGCCAACGACACCCTGTTCCACGGCGTGATCGGCCACGGGATGTGGAGTGGCGCGCTGATTTCTGCTTTGCTGGGCACGCAGTTCCCTGGCACCGGGACCATCTATCTGGACCAAGCACTTCATTTTTCACGGCCGGTTCGCATCGGCGACACACTGACGGTGAGCGCCACCGTCACCGCCAAGGACGAGCACAAAAAGATCGTCGAACTCGCCTGCGAGGCGGTCAACCAGAAAGGCGAACAGGTGGTCAGGGGCGTCGCCCGCGTGCTCGCGCCGCCGCACAAGGTTCGCATGCCTCGGGGCAGCTTGCCGCAGATTCAGGTGTTTGATCCCGAGGCCCGGTTCAACGACCTGCTCGCCATGGTCCAGACCCTGCCCGCGGTTCGTTGCGCCGTGGCGCACCCGTGTGACGAGGGTTCGCTCAGGGGTGCGGTGGACGCTGCGGGCTATGGACTGCTGGAGCCCGTGTTGATTGGACCCGAAACGCGCATCCGCGCGATCGCCGAAGCATTGGGTCTGGATCTGAATGGCATGGTGATCGTGAACACGCCGCACAGCCACGCCGCCGCCGAACATGCCGCAGCCATGGCGGCATCAGGCGAGGTGCAGAGCCTGATGAAGGGCAGCCTGCACACCGACGAACTGATCCATGCCGTGCTGGCGCGCAAGGAGCTGCGAACAGGGCGGCGCATGTCGCATGTTTTCCGTTTTGATGTACCGCTTTACAGCAAGCCCCTGCTCATCACCGACGCCGCGCTCAACATCCGTCCTACGCTGGAGGAAAAAGTGGACATCGTGCAGAACGCGATCGATTTCGCGCGCATGCTGGGCTTGGAACTTCCGCGGGTGGCCTTGCTGTCTGCGGTGGAAAACGTGAGCGGCAACATGCCTTCCACACTGGACGCCGCAGCCCTGTGCAAGATGGCCGACCGTGGCCAGATCCGGGGTGGCCTGCTGGATGGCCCACTGGCCTTTGACAACGCCATTTCCGCCGAGGCGGCACTCATCAAGAAAATCGAATCGCCGGTGGCTGGCCAGGCAGATATCCTGGCCGTTCCCGATCTGGAGAGCGGCAACATGCTGGCCAAGCAGCTTGAATACTTGGCCGGCGCGACCGGCTCGGGCATCGTGCTTGGCGCGCGCGTGCCGATTGCATTGACCAGCCGCGCCGACGGCCCGCGGGCGCGCGTCTCATCGGCCCTGCTGGCGCAATTGGTGGCGCACCACGGTCGCGCAGATTGAACCGGGCGCGTCGTCGGAGCGCGACCCTCGACGCCCCCTGAGACGGTCCACTGGGGGCACCGCCGGGCCAGCTTTTCCGGACGGTAACGCGAAGTGCTGCGGGGGCATTCATTTCATGCCATGTTGTGCAGTCCGGCGTCGACATAGATCACGTCCCCGGTCATGCCCGAGGCGCCACCCCCCACCAGAAACGCCACCGCACGGCCCACCTCGGCGATGTCCACCAGGCGGTGTCCGGGTGTTCGGGTGACAGCCATGTCGATCAGCTCGTCAAAATGCGCGATGCCCGACGCCGCCCGTGTGCGCAACGGACCCGGCGACACGGCATAGACGCGGATGTTGCGTTCACCCAGCTCCTTCGCCATGTAGCGCACGGTGGACTGCAGAGCGGCCTTGACCGGGCCCATCATGTTGTAGTTGTGCACGACCTTGTCGGCGCCGTAGTAGCTCATGGTGATCAACGCACCACCAGGGTTCATGAGGTTTTCGGCGTGGTGGGCCATTTCGATGAAGGAGTGGCAGGACACCTGCATCGCCTGCAGAAAGCCCGGCTGCGAGCAGTCCACGATGCGGCCGTGAAGGTCGTCCCGCGGCGCATACGCGATGGAGTGGATGACAAAGTCGAGGCTGCCCCAGACCGCCCGGATGTGGTCAAACACCGCTTGCATCTGCCCCGGCTGCGTCACGTCCAGTGGCAGTACCAGGGTCGCGTCGATTTGTCGTGCCAGCGGCTCGACATGGGGTCTGGCCTTGTCGTTGAGATAGGTCAGTGCGATATCGGCACCGAAGGCGCGCAGCTTGGCCGCGCAGCCGAAGGCGATGCTGTCGCCATTGGCCACCCCCACCACCAGACCGCGTTTGCCTTTGAGCATGTCGCCGATGCGGGTGTTTTCATCCCAGACCTTGGGCAAGGGATCGATGGAGTTCGGGTCGGTGAACATGGCAGTTCCTTGTGTTCTGTGAGGTTTCTGTGACAGGCGCCGAGATTCACAGCGCCACCAGTTCGGCGGCGTGTTCGGCGAGCATGCGTTCTTCGTCGGTCTTGAACACCAGCACCTGCACGCGCGAGGTGGGCCGGCTGATGATGGTGGCGTTGGATTGGTTGGCTTCGGGGTCGATGTGAAGGCCCATCCAGTCCAAGTCGGCCAGCATCGCCGCGCGCACGGGCGCGGCGTTTTCCCCGATGCCACCGGTGAGCACCAGGGCATCGAGTCCGCCCAGGCTGGCGGCCAGACCCCCTATCTCGCGCCGGCCGCGATCCGCGAAGTAGGCCAGCGCGTCGCGCGCGGCGAGGCTGTCCGAGTCCTGCAGGGCGCGCACGTCGTGCGACAGGCCTGACAGGCCCTTGAGGCCCGCGTGCTGGTACAGCAGTTGGGTGATGGCCGCTGCGTCCATGCCTTTTTCTGTCATCAGGTACAGCACCACCCCTGGGTCCAGCTGGCCGCAGCGCGTGCCCATGGGCAGCCCGTCGAGCGCCGTGAACCCCATCGTGGACGCCACCGAGCGACCGTCGCGCATGGCGCACATGGATGCCCCGTTGCCCAGGTGCGCGACGATCACGCGACCGTGGGCGAGCACTGGGTCGTAAGCGCGCAGGCGACGCGCAATGAACTCGTAGGACAAGCCGTGAAATCCGTAGCGCCGGATGCCTTCGTCGTAGTAGCTGCGTGGCAGTGCAAACGTATCGGCCACGAAGGGGTGATTGCGATGAAAAGAGGTGTCGAAGCAGGCGATCTGCGGCGCACCAGGAAACGCCATCCGCGCTGCCCGTATGCCGGCGAGGTTGTGCGGCTGGTGCAGAGGCGCCAGCGGCACAAGGCGTTCCAGATCGGCGACCAATGCATCGTCAATCAGCGCCGGAACCAGATGGTCGATGCCACCATGCACCACCCGGTGGCTCACTGCGGTCAACCGCGTGTCCGCGTCGGCCTGCTTCAGCCACAGCAGGATCGCGTGAACCGCTTCCGCATGGCACGTATCGCCACGGCTCAGGTGGAAGCCGTAGTCGGACAGTCCTTCCTCGGCGGATGTGACCGAGAACGTGGCGCTGGCACCCAGGCCTTCTATCTGCCCGGTGGCCCGCAGCTGCAGCCCGTCAGTGACCGCGAAAACCGCGAACTTCACGGACGACGACCCCGCATTCAGAGTAAGCAGCAGGGGGTGGTTGGCCACGGTCGGTATGGTGTCAATCGCCGTGACGCAGCATCACGTAGCGCCCGGGCGCCGCACCCAGCGCGGGTTCGACGGGCGGCTGGCGGGCGTCGACCATCTCACCGCTGCCATGGCCCTGCATCCAGCCGCTCCAGGCCTCCCACCAGCTGCCCTGGCGGTGCGCTGCCGTGGCCACCCATTGATCCGGGCTGGGTTGCTTGTCCACCTGGGCGGTGGTCTGCATCTGGTAATGCCGTCCGGCGTGGCCGGGCTCGGACACGATGCCTGCGTTGTGCCCACCGTTGGTCAGCACGAAGGTCACGTCTGCGTCCACCAGTTGGTGGACCTTGAACACCGAACGCCAGGGCGAGACATGGTCTTTGGCGGTGCCCACCGCGAACAGCGGCACGGTGATGTCGCGCAGCGAGATCGCCTGTCCCTCAAAGGTGTAGCGCCCTTCGGCCAGATCGTTGCCCAGGTACATGTGGCGCAGGTACTGGCTGTGCATCACAGCCGGCAGGCGCGTCACATCGGCGTTCCAGACCATCAGGTCGTTGCTGTACGGCGGTTCACCCAGCAGCACTGAGCGGGTGCGCTGCGACCACACCAACTCTCGAGAATGCAGGAACTGGAACGATCCGGCCATCTGCCGGCCGCTCAGGAAACCCTGCTCGGCCATCAAGTCTTCGAGCATCTCCACCTGCGCCGCATCGATCAGAACACCCATCTCGCCCGGTTCGGAAAAATCGGTCTCGGCGGCCATCAGCGTCAGACTGGCCAAGGGGGACGGGGAGCTGGTCGAGGCCTCCGGTGGTGCGAGGGCCGCGGCCGCGATGGCAGTGAAGGTGCCGCCCAGGCAATAGCCGGCCAGATGCACCTGCTGCTGCGTGGCCGAGCGCACATGGTCCAGCGCATCGAGCACACCCATGCGCACGTAATCGTCCAGCGAGAGCAGGGCATCGTTCTCGTCGGGATTTCGCCATGACACGATGTACACGGTATGCCCCTGCGCCACCAGCCAGCGCACCATGGAATTGTGTGGCGAAAGATCCAGGATGTAGAACTTCATGATGCAGGACGGAACGATCAGCACCGGCTCGGCGTTCACCTGCATGGTGACCGGCTGGTACTGGATCAGTTCGATCAGGTCGTTGCGCAGCACGACCTGCCCGGGGGACATGGCCAGACCTTGTCCCGGTGCCAGCACCTCGCTGCTCGGTTGCAACGGCGTGAGTCCATGGCGCAGGCGCCATTCATCCACCGCATGGCCCATGCCCACGACCAGGCTTTGGCCACGGGTGTCAGCTGCCTTCTGCAGAGCCTGTGGGTTGGACAGCAGACCGTTGCCAGGCGAGACCATGTCCAGCCATTGCCTGGAAAAGAACCGCAGCTGTTCGCGGGAGTGGCGTTCCATGCCTCGAAGCTCGGCTGCGCTTTGCCACCAGCGCTCCCACGCCTGGTTGGCCGAGGCCATGGCGCTCCAGGGCCACTGGTTCCAGGCCGAATCGTCAAAGCGAGGATCTTTGGGCGGCTGCGCCCTGTGTGGCACGTCGGTGTCGGCGTCGGGTCCATGGGCAATCGGTGCCATTGGCTGCAGTCGTGTCACAGCCGCACGCAGCGACTCGTTCAGCCAGGCCAGACCGATGGTCTGTGCCTCGGTACCCAGACGGGCCTGGGTGCCCGGAGACACGGCCAGATTGAGCGCCCAGTCGGTCCAGGCGCGGGCCAGGGAGACGGGAGACAAACCCACATGGACGCGGGCCAGCGCGGCGTGGGCGAGCTGGTCCAGTGCGTCAGCAGCCTGGTGGAGTCGGAGGGAGCTGGTTTCAGTTGGCATGAAGCCATCGTATGGAATGCCTGTGACAGACGTTTGAAGGCTACCCACCAAAAAGTCTGACAACCACCACGGTGTCATCAAGTTGCCGCATGTACGTGCTAAAGATGGGCGCAGCAGCAACGGTCCGGCGCCAGACACAGTGTTGTTCGCGATGCGCTGCCCAGCCGTTGGACGATCATCCTTGCCCGTGTTTGAAACACTGGGTTGTTCTGCTCCTGATTTTCCACATGTTGTTGCCTTTAAATTTTTGAATCCAGGGACTGCATCCCATGAAACCCATTGCACCCATTCGCCAACCGATCTCTGCTGCACTGCTCCTGGCGATACCCACATCAGACCCGGCGAAGCTGGTTAGGCAGTTGGCCCGTACGCCGCCGCTGCAGCGCCGCAAACCCACTTATCAGGTACTGGATGCGGTGTACCACGACACGCCGGAGCAGCGCTTGCACCAGCAGCACATCACCTGGCGGACCCAGCGGGTGGATGGCGACGAGCCGGTGCAGTGGCGGCAGTTCCTCCATGTGGAAAAAAGAGAGAACGCCACGTTGCGCCGGTATGAGGAATGGACATCGCCAATCCGCTCAAGCACCCCGGAAATGGGTGTCCTCCAGTCAAGCACCGGGTCCCGTATCGACCCCGATGGAACGGCTTTTCGCACGCTGGCGCCTTGCTTTTCCACCCGTACTGAACGCACAAGCTGGTCGATCCACCAACGCGATGGCAGCCTGATCGATGTGGTGCTGAACGTCGGACACCTCTCGGCGGGCGGTCAGACGGTCCCAGTGTTCGAACTGGAGCTGGTGCTGTTGGCGGGCCATCCGGCCGCGCTGTTTGAGGTGGCTCAGAAGATTTCGCGAACGCTGGCCGTGCTGCCGACCCCCACGAGTTCGGCCGAACGGGGCCTCGCCTTGGCTCGGGGAACCCTGGATGCGCCCCTGAAAGCGCTGCCCGTAGCGCTCAAAAAGGACGTTTCTTTGGCGTTTGCCGCCGGCTGCATGCTCAACGAGATGCTGGGCCAATTCATCGCCAACCTGTATGCGTTGTGCACCTCGGAAGACCCGGAAGTCGTCCATCAGGCGCGCGTTGGCTGGCGGCGGTTCAAAAGCGCCGTGCGTCTCTTCAGGCCAGCGCTGCTGGTTGAGTCCCTCCCATCGTGGGAGCCCCTCGAACCGCTGCTGGGTTTCCTGGGTACATTGCGCGATCTGGATGTTGCATTGACGGAGACGCTGCCTCGATTGAACGAAGCCTACACGGCAGGAGACATCGGCCGTGAAGAGACCTGGGCAGCAATGACGCAGGCCATGCAGCAGGCCGCCCATCTTCAACGAAAGTCTGTACGTTACGCGCTCCAGGCTCCTGAGGTGGGTACCGTGTTGCTGGAGACTCTGCGGTGGATAGAAGGCTTGTTGGTCACAACAGAAGCCGAGGAGCCCTTGGGTAAAAAGCTGGTGGCGCTGCGTCCCTGGGCTCGCCACCGCGTAGGCCGGCTTCACAAGCAATTGACGGCCGCCGCCAAAGACATCGGCGATCTTGAAAGCCAGCACCGAATTCGCATTCTGGCCAAGCGCATGCGCTATAGCACTGAGTCTTTGCAAACCTTCTTGCCCAAAATGCGTGCTGAGCGATGGCACCAACAAGCGGCGTGTCTGCAGGCCACCTTGGGGTTCACACGCGACACCATCCGCGCCAGTGCGTTGGCCGCCGAAGTGGGCACCGACCCCAGACTGGTCGAGTTCCTGCGAGGGGCGGCTGCGGGCCAGCAGACACGAGACGCCACCCAAAAAAACGGAAAAATTTGAAGTCCTACACATGCAGGATAGAGCCGTACTGAGAGAACCTTGACACGCGTGAGGCACGCACTCGCTGCGGCGTTGGGGTAGCGGCTGCTCCAGTGGTCTGCCCCCGAGCTCATCCAGCGGCAAAGACTTCAGCCCTTGCTAGCCACCGCTACCGGCTCATGTCCTGGCCGAGGCGCAGCTCTGGTCGTCCCGGCTGCAAGCTGCTCACCGAAACAATTGCATGCCTAGCAGTTCAAGTCCTGACTGCAGCAGCGTGTCTCGGTGGCGCTGCTTCGCCCGCGCGACTTGTGTCTGCCTCACGAAGTCGAAGATGCTCTTACTCAGCAGTCACGACTGCCCCGCATGCAGCGAAGATAGGGATTGCGTTGATGGGCGGCATGCTGTCGTCAGCTTATGGCGGCTGCATCCCATACAGCCGCCATTCGGGCTAGCACCTGCAGTCGTAGCCAACAGCCGCTTCGTGTTAGTCAGCGTGAAATCGCCTGGCACCACCCACCTTCAGAATTCGCTGCACAGCCGAACTTGAAAAATAGAAGGTCGCTTGAAGGCTGGTTGCTGCCGGTGACCTTAAACTCTTGAATGTCGGTAGACGAGGACACCTGTCCTTCAAGGATGGAAGGGTCGTACGACCGCTACACCTCCATCCCCGGTCACTCAACACACGCCAGCCTGGTCGCGCTTCGAGAGACTCCTCGCGCCCGAGGTGAGCGGCTATGCCCGACCCTGAAGCGACATCCGTCCTCCTGCTTTCACAGCTGCAAAGCTGCCGATCGGATTCCCTGACGGTACCGGGCGAAGGCCCCGCGGCGGAGAACGGTGGTCGCGGCACGTCGTCGCCTCCAGCGCACTCTCCGTGCGCCTCGCATGCATCATGTTCGGCCTCATCGGAGCTGGGAAACTCACGGTCGCCATCATGCGGCGACGCTCAGCACGAGCTTGCCGCGCACCTGACCCGCCACCAGCGTGCGCATGGCGTCCGCTACCTGCTCGAGCGGGAAGGTGCGATCAACCGCGGGCGTCACGCCTGGCTGCCCGAGTATGTTGGCCAGCGCCTGCAGCGGTTCTGGCTTCACAAAGCCCACCAGCATCGCCAGCCGTTGCTTCAGGAACATCGACCACAGCGCCGCGCGCAGCGTCCGGCCCATGCCACCGAAGAAGCGGTCACCATCTTCGCCGCCGCCGATCACCAAAGTACCCCGCGACGCGAGCGCCATGCGCAGCACACTCAACGGCCGGTTTCCAGCGAGATCCAGGATCACGTCGAAGCGGCCATCCGTGGGAAAAGACATCGTCGTGTAGTCGATGACCGAGGCGGCGCCGAGCGTGCGCACGAACTCGACCTTCGAGGTGCTGCACACAGCGGTGACGTGAGCGCCGAAGTGCCGTGCAAGCTGCACAGCCCACGAGCCGACACCGCCGCCCGCGCCGATCACGCACACCGACTGGCCAGGCTTCACTTTTGCCACGTCGCGCAGACCGATGAGCGCGGTCACACCGGAAATCGCCGACGCCGCCGCTTGCTCGAAGCTCAATCGTTCGGGCTTGAGGCAGAACTGATCTTCACGCCCGCAGGTGAACTCCGCGAACGTCCGCGACGCGGCTCCGAACACTGCGTCACCGACCTCAAAGCGCGTCACCTTGGGGCCGACCGCCTCCACGACGCCGCACACGTCCGTGCCGAGCACGCACTGCTTCGGCTTCGTGAGGCCTGTCGCGAGCCGTACCGCATACGGCTTGCCGGCCATGAGATGCCACTGGCCGTAGTCGAGGCCAGCGGCCTTCACGCGGATCAACACCTCGTTTCCCTGCGGCACGGGACGTTCAAGCGTCGCGACCTGGAGCACTTCGGGATTGCCATATTGCGAGTGGACGACGGCTTTCATATCGACTCTCCTTCGTGTGGGCACAACCGTGCCCGTAGTGATTGGGTGGAACTGCGCACTTGACCGCATGGTGCCCGCGCTCAGCCGGGACCGAAGCTCTGCTGCACTCGCTCGCCTCGGGCGCGAGCCAGCATGACCCAGGCGACGAAAGCAGCCGCAGTCACGTCGAAGGTCATGCAGAACCCCGGCCAGACCTGCGGCACACCGGCGTTGTGCACGAGGTGGTGGTGCAAGGCGTCCATCACGCCGTGTCCGCCCAGTGCGACGACGGCGATCCACGGGCTGCGCTTGAAGCCCGCCACCGCAGCGGCGATGAAGACGGCGGCGATCGCGATCTCGGACAGCATGACCTCGTGGCGGCCATCAACGACGGCGAAGGCCAGGTAGTAGGAGGCGACGGCGATGAGCACGGCGGGGTAGAACGCGCGCTCGCGGTCCATGCCCAGTCCTGCGGCGGCTGCGCAGAAGAACAGCGCGAGGGTGATCCCGACGAGGTATTCCATGGCTGGATCTCCTGGTCTCAACGCACGAGGTGCCGCAGGTCGTCGGGCACGGGCATCGGCTTGAAGGCGCTGACGCGGGCCCGCCCGCTGTTGCCGCGCGGAACCCACAGCCGGGAGAACAAGATCGAGGCCAGCATTCGCGGAACCTGGCCGATGACCTCGCGCCAGTCGCGCTGGCGCCACCCGGCCAACAGCATCAGCCAGTGCACATGGGTGTGCCATCCGGTCATTCGCTGCGACAGCACATGCGCCCTCTCGAGGTGACCGAAGCACCCCTCGACATTGCCGGATTCCAGAGCCTCGCGAGCCTTTGAGATTTCGTCCTCGTACACCTTGAGCATGACAGCGCCTTTCGAACCTGTGCGATGGCACCATGCCTTCGCTGACCTGAGGATCGTTGACCCTGGTGCGGGACGCCAGCGACTTGCGACCAGCCGTCTCAATCAGTCCGGCAAGGGCCCGGACCCACGACCGAACGGTCGTCACAGGCGACGGGCTGCGGACACGAAAAGGTTCGAACCGGTCCTGGGTGCCGTCCTCATTCCGGGATCGGCGTTGACCTCCCGGCCCACAGGTTGTCCAGTTGGAAGACCTCGGCCTGTGTCCCCGCCTACATCGGGCGGAAGAGGTGGCCGAACGCGCGGCTGACCTTCAGCGGCCGTTGCAGCCCCCGAACGCTCAGGCTGTAGTGGCCGTTCTCGTCGCGCGTTGCGCTCATGATCGCGTTGGAGTTGACCATGACACTGCGATGCACCTGGATGAAGTCGGTCGAGTCAATGCGCGCCATCAGCTCGCGCAGGCTCATGCGCACCAGCGCTTCGCCCGTGGGCGTCACGACGTTCACGTACTTCTCGGTTGCCTCGAAGCAGACAACGTCGGCGACCGGGATCATGCGGACGGTGTTGCCGACGCCGGCGCGAATGACCTTGAGGCGTTCGCGCGAATCGGTTTCGGCGATGTCGGGCGCGGTCAACGATTGCATGCGCTGCATCAACGCTGCCATGTTGCCCGCATCGGGTGAGGCCGCTCGACCGGCCAGTCTCGCCTTGAGCCTGGCCACGCTCTGCTGCAAGCGGTCGGCCGTTGCGGGTTTGAGCAGGTAGTCGACCGCAGCGCGTTCGAATGCCGGGACGGCGAAGTTGTCGTAGGCCGTGATGAACACGAACAGCGGCTCGGCGCGGTCGTCGGGCCAGTCGTCGGCCACCACCTCGGCCACCTCGATCCCGGTGCGCCCGGGCATCTTGATGTCGAGGAACACCACGTCGGGCACCAGCGCCAGCGCGAGTTCGGTGGCCCGCAGGCCGTCGTCGGCCACGCCGACGATCCTGAGCTCGGGCCACACCTGCTCCAGCAGGCGGGTCAACGTGCGCGCGAGAACCGGTTCGTCTTCGGCGATGACTGCAGTGGGTAGCGTGGCCAGGGTCATGCCGGTCTCCTTGATGGATGGATGAAAGCGCTGGGCGTGCGACGCAGTGTGCGACGAATCAGGTCGGGATGAACACCACGGCACAGACGCCAGTGGGGTCTCGACGCTCCAGGCTGAGTCGCGCCGCGGGGCCGTAGAGCACCTGCAGGCGATCACGCACGTGCTGAAGGCCATAGCTGTTGCTGGCAGGGCGGGCGGACGGACCATCGTCCTCTTCTGCGGGCAGTCCGAGACCGCTGTCGCTTACGCGGATCTCGATGCCCTCCGGCATGGCGCGCGCCACCACTTCGATGCTGCCGCGGCCTACCTTGGGCTCCAGCCCGTGCTTGATCGCGTTTTCCACCAACGGCTGCAATAGCATGGGTGGGACCTCGGTTCGCTCCAGCGTTGCTGGCAGTTCGAGCCGATAGGACAGACGCGGCCCCATGCGCAGCGCCATGATGTCCAGGTAAGCGCGCAGCTGTGCGAACTCCCGGCTGAGGGCCACGGATTCGGTCTGCGAGGCGGCCAGCGCACTGCGCAGGTAAACGATCAGCTGGTCAATCATCAATTCCGCACGATCAATGTCCTCCCGCACCAGGGAGCGCACATTGGCCAGGGTGTTGAAGAGCATGTGTGGTTCGAGCTGCGCGCGCAGCAGTCGCAACTGGGACTCCACCGCCAGGCGCTGCGCCTCGGAGCGCGCGGCGGCTTCCTTCGCGAGCTGCTCGCGGGTGGCGTAGTGGTGCAGGCCCAGGCCGCCCACCAGCACGGTGAAGAGGATCGGAATCAGGCTGATCTGCTGGTGGCCGACCATGCGCATCGGCTCGCCGAGCAAGAGGAAGGCGACCTGGTGCCCCACGAAGTAACCTGTGGGAATGGCGACAAGCCCGATGAGCAGCCAGCGTAGCGCGGGTTTGCGTCGGGCAAAGCGGCCCGTACGCTGCAGCCACAGCACGCAGGCCACCATCGTCAGGCCCACGCATTCATGGAACACCAGCAAGCGGGGAAAGGTCTCGAGACCGGGAACCAGGAAGTACAGCAGCGTTGACGCCAAGGCCCAGAAAGCCGCGGAAGCGACGATGACCGTCAACGAACCCTTCAGCCTTTCTGACCACGGGCTGGCGATGCGGGTTGTGGAGGAAGACATTGTTTGCATCTCTGCTGCGGACGGGAAGGAACCGAGCCGAATATAGGGGCGGAGGTGGTCTGCCGCCAAGTGGCGACGGGGGCGAGTGGACGGTCATGTCCACGGGCTGTCGATTTCGTCGACCGAATGGTTGCGGGGCGTCGCCCAAAGTACACACGCCCGGCGCAATGCATTCAATGCGCGTCCGAAGGGCTAGAGACGGTTGCCCAGAGCCATCACAGCACCAACCCCCAGGCCGTATGGGATGTGCGAGAGCGGGCTCGCCAGCAACGCGTTGGCGCCTTGAGGTCCGCGGCGCCCGAACCAACCCCAGCCGAACGCCGGCAGCAGGACGAGCCAGGGCAACAAGGAGGTGGCCAGACCGAACACCAGACCACCGAGCCATGGATGCGAGAGGGGCTCAATGTCCAGAGACATCAGAACGGCTGGGTAGATGAGCGCCACACCGCCACCCCCAACGATGAAGTGGAAGGCCCATCCCAGTCCCCTCTCGCCCGGCTGCGGCGACGAAGCGTGGATGTCGGCATGGGCCAGGCGCCCGCGGGTCAAGCCCGCGAACCATCGGCCCACCAGTGCGACGTTGACGCCGCTCGTGACGCCCATTCTGGCCGCTGCCGTTTCGGTGATGTCCATCAGGGCGGCACCGACGATGCCGCCCAAGAAGGCCGAGACAAAGATGTTCATGCTGTACCTCTGGAGCTTGAAAGACGGCTTGTGTCCATCGGATGCCGGTGGAGGTAAGACCCCTGCCGCCGACGTGGCCTTTGGAGCAATTGCATCAGGACTGGGGGCAGGCGCAGCTTGGGGTGCATTTGCATTGCGGGCCGCAGGCGCAGGTTGCTTTTGCCGCTGCCGTTTGGCACCCGCAGGTACAGGCCGGTCCCGGGCACGTCTTGCAGTTGCAGGCCGTTGGTTGCTTCGTGTCGTTCATGGTGGATTTCCTTGGTGGCTCGACGACGGGATGCCATCGATGGACAGAGTCTGTGCGCCACGGCGTCTTCTCGACAGTCGTTTGCGACGAGCCGTCTGCGCGAGTGCCGGACCGGTCGCACAGGTCGACCGAGTCGATCGGGCAACGCCTGGCGCCGGCCGATGCCGGCAGCTGTCAGCGACAGGTTGCCAATGGGCCTCGTGTCCAGGGACTGTCAGGAACGGATCAACCCTTCGATTGGCGCGCCGTCGGGAAGACTGCGTGCAATCTGCCGGCGGCAAAGACTCACGAATTCCTGCGCCGCGCGTGCTTGCGCCTGACGGGGATTGAAAGCCAGCAATGCCCGAAATGGCAGGTTGAACGCCAGCGGAACACAGCGCAGACCCAGCGCGACATACTCCCGCGCCACGAGAGGGTTGGTCACGGCCAGGCCGGCACCCGCGAGCACCAGCGCGCACTGTGTCGCGCTGTAAGGGGTTTCAATCACAAAGCGCGGATCGATGTCCGCCTGCGCGAACACCTGTTCCAGGCGCCGTTGCGCAGGGTCGAGGGCTGAGAGCCCCACCAGCGGCACCTCCCGCAGGTCCTCGATCGTCAGCGATGACTTGCGCGCCAGCGGATGGGTGGCGGGCACGATGCAAACAGCCGCCACCTGGTAGAAGGGCGATGAGATCAACCCGCTCGTATCGGCCTCATCACCCAGTAGGGCCAGGTCCACCAAGCCCTGTATCAAGGCCTCTCGCAGCAGCTTGGAACTGTCAACCAGCAACTGACACCGTATACGCGGGTAATTGCGCTGGAACTCGGCCAACGCCCAGGGAATGACACCTGCAGCCAGTGCGTGCATCGAGCCGATGCGCAACACGGTTTCTTCGTGCGACTGAAGCGCCTCGATCTTGCGCTGGACCGCATCCAGGCCGTCATAGACCCGCTCCACGGCCTCCATCAACGCGTGCGCATCCGGTGTCGGCACCAACTTGCCTTTGGGACGTTCAAACAGCTTGAGCCCGGAGCGCCCCTCGAACTGCTGAAGTATCTGGGTCACGGCGGGTTGGCTCACATGCAGTGCGGCAGCAGCGCGGTTGGCCGTTCCGAGCCGCATCACCATTCGAAACACTTCCACCTGGCGCGCGCTGACGGCTTTGAGATCGTTCATAAGCACCCCACCAATTAAGTTTTGCTTATCTTAAAGCGCGAAAGCCTGTGCGCGCGCTTGGATGCTGCTGCCTACCATCGGCGCATGAATCAAATTTCTTCCGTGGACGTTGAAGGCACCACACACACCTACTCCATTCGGCGTAATCCCGCGATGGTCGGCCTGCGTTGCATCAGCTGCAAGCGTGAATACCCGGTTCAGGATCTTAGCCAAGGCTGTCCGTCGTGTGCGGACCAGGGCACACCGTCCAGTCTGGAGGTCGTTTACAGCAAGTCGCCGACATCCCTCTTCGGGGCAAGCTCAGGTTATAGGTGGGGGGCCTGGCTGCCCTATACGCAAGGCGTGTCACTGGCGGAGGGCAACACACCTTGCATCGACCTTTCGCGACTGGCCAGGCAACTGGGCGTCCGCCGGTTGACAGCCAAGCACGAAGGGATGAACCCGACCGGTTCGCACAAGGACCGCATGTCCGCGCAGGGCATCAGCCGGGCACTGGATGTCGGGGCGCCGTCGATAGTGCTGGCATCCAGCGGCAACGCCGCGGTTTCGGCTGCAGCCTACTGTGCGGTCGCCGGCTTGCGCTGTGAGGTCGCGACCTATCGCGACATGCCCGAGCCCTATGTACGGGCCCTGCATCGCTTTGGGGCCAGGCGCGTCGTGTTCGAGCGCAGCATGGACCGGTGGGAACATGTTCGCCAGAAGGTCGAGCGTGAGGGCGCTTTCGCACTCACCAACTACAGCGTTCCCGCTGTTGGCAGCCCTGTCTTCGGCGTGGAGGGCTATCGTGCCGTGGCGCTGGAGTGCGTAACCGAGGGATATCTGCCCGATCACATCCTGGTTCCCACTTCCCGAGGTGACCTGCTTTGGGGCGTGTACAGCGGTCTGCGCGATCTGTTGTCCGCCGGTCTCATCCAGCACATGCCCAGGCTCTGGGCGGTTGAACCTTTTCCGCGTCTCAGCCTTGTCCTGGCGGGCGCGCGTCTCCAGTCGGAATTTGCGGGGCAAACGGTGCAGTTCTCGATCGCTGGCAGCACTGTCACGCTGCAGCAGAAGCTTGCCGTGGAGCACTCCGGTGGCGGTGCCGTTGCCGTCAATGACCTTGATGCGTCCAAAGGCCTGTCCGCGTTGGCGGACCACGGTCTGTGGGTCGAGTTGTGTGCCGGATCTTGTGTTGCTGCCCTCTCGACCCTTCGCAGGAAGGGTCAGGTATTGCCTTCAGACCATGCCTTGCTGCTGCTGACTGCCAAGGGTGATCGTGACACTTTCGATTTCATCGGTTGATTCTTTTTTCCTCACCTACCAAAAGGAGTTCTCATGTCTGCTCAATCGTTCAAGAACCTGTTCCTGGCATGCGCATTGTTGGGTGCCAGCGCCCATGCCGCGTACCCTGACAAGCCCATCCGTCTCGTGGTCCCCTGGGCTGCCGGTGGCAGCACTGATGCTGTTGCCAGAGCGGTCGCGCAGCGCATGACAGAAACCATGGGTCAGAGTGTCGTCGTTGACAACCGCACAGGGGCATCCGGGCAGATCGGTACCGATGCGGTAGCCAAGTCCCAGCCGGATGGCTACACGATTGGTATCGTCGAACTGCCACATGCGATAGCGCCGGCGGTATTCAGCAAACTGCCCTACGATTTTTTGCGCGATTTCGCGCCTGTCTCGATGCTCGGCACCTCGCCGCTGATGCTGTTTGTCAGCGCATCGCACTACAAGACGGGGGACATCAAAGGTTTTCTCAAGAACGGTCGGATCAGCACTGCACCACTGCCCATTGCGAACAGCGGCAATGGCTCCATCAGCCATCTCTCGGGTGAGTTGCTCGCAAATGCAACGGACCTCAAGATCAATGCCATTCCCTACCGGGGCTCCGCACCGGCCCTGACCGACGTGGCCTCAGGCCTGGTCGCCGGCCACTTCTCGACATTGGCCAGCGGGTCTTCGCTGCTGGGGGCAGGGAAGATCTCGGCACTGATGGTGACGGGTTCATCCCGCTTTGCCGGCCTGCCTGACGTTCCAACCGCTGCGGAAGCTGGAATCCCGGGCATGCAGTTCAACCAGTGGTGGGCTCTGGTCGCACCGGCGACGACACCCATCGAGATTGTTCAGCGACTCAACAAGGAGGTGGTTTCAGCGCTGACGTATCCCGCTACACGCGAGCGACTTACTTCGCTGGGCATTGAACTCAAGGGCTCCACTCCGGAAGCTTTGCGCGGTTTCATGCGCAGTGAGGTCGAGCACTGGGGAGACGTTGTGCGCAAGGCTGGGATCCGCCCGGAATAGACATCGGCCGGCTGATGAACGTTGGCAATCGGCTGGGCAGACCCGAGGTCACCGCCTGTTTAGATTGCCATCCGTTCCCACTCGGCCTTGATGACCATTCGGAGCGTTCCACCTGACGAGTGGCTCGTGTATGCCTTCCTATCCCAACGCCACCAGCCGACTGGCACCCCAGGGAGTCCAAGACTCGCTGCGCCAGATCGCCGCATGGGCCTTGTTTTGGGCCTTTGCAGCCGGCATGCTCTTCATTGCCATGTCGGGCTCCGGAACGTACGGCAGGCTGCTCGTCTTCTGCGAGTGCGCGGGCATGACGATCACCGCCATCGCGATGCTGATGAGGCCTTCTCGATGGTTTTCAAGCGTCAGTCTTGCCGTTGCGTGGCTGTTTGCAGGCGTCATCGCTGTCCCGGTCGGCTGCGCCTTTGGCCACATGATCGCAGCCCTGATTCTTGGCGAGCCGTTTCACCTCTTGAGTCACGGGAACGATCGGATGGTGCCGGTCGTTTTCACCATGTTGATCGGGGGATTCGAGGTGCACTGCTTCGCGATGCGAGTGCAGCTCACGAACGAGGCGACCACACGTTCCGAAGCCCAGAGACTGGCAGCTGATTCGAGACTTCGAATGCTGAGCGCGCAACTCGAACCGCACATGTTGTTCAACACGCTGGCGATTCTGCGGTCGCTGGTCCAAGAGGACTCACAGCGGGCCGAGCTCATGATTGATCAACTCATCACCTACCTGCGCAGTGCACTGGCGGCATCCCGGACGGAGGACACCCAACTGAGCAACGAGTTTTCGCAACTGCGCGCCTACCTGGAAATCATGTCATTGCGAATGGGCCCCCGCCTGAGCTATCGGCTCCAACTGCCCCAAGATCTTGAGCAGGTGTCCGTGCCGCCGATGCTGCTGCAGCCCCTGGTCGAAAATGCCATCAAGCATGGGCTTGAGCCCCAGGTGGGAGCAGGGCGCATCGATGTCATTGCGCGTCGAACCGATGCGGGTGTCGAGATTTCCGTGACCGACACCGGCTGCGGGCTGCAGCCCCAAAGCGAGGCCAGTGAACCGGTGCATGCCTCAGGCGGCAGCTACGGTTTGCTGCATGTGCGCGAGCGTCTGCGCGCTGTCTACGGACCTCTGGCTGCGCTGACGCTGACTTCGCAGACACCTGCTGGCGTCTGCGCCAGAGTGAGCATCCCGCAATGAACACCCCCAACGCCCCACCGCAGTGATCGCGAAGACGATCCGGTGCACGCCAGGACCTTGATGCGCTTGCTGGCGAGGTCTGGCCCGAACTCCGGGTGGTCGGAGTCGCCGAGGACAGCCTTGGCGCCATTGAGCCCGCACTTGAGCACGCGCCCGACGTCATGTTTCTCGACAGCAAGATGCCGCGAAAGACCGGACTTCAAGTGGCGGAGGTGGTTGCCACCGAGAAGTATGTGAACGTGGTCACCACAGCGGGCGAGGTGTTGGTTCGCATGAGTCTTCGCGAGCTGGTGTCCAGAATCGACGCCACGGATTTCCAGCCAGTCCCTGCGCCATGCGCGAATTCTGGGCCGACTCCGACGTAGCGTCAAAACGCCACCACGCTGCGCCCAACCCAGAGTTCCGATGGTCATGGAGTTCTTTCATCTGTGCGACGGTCGACTCAGGCTCGGCGCCGCTCCAGTGCCTGGGCACGAACCTCGAACTCGTTGGCATCCACCGACTGCGCCAGGTAGCGTTCTTCGACACTGGGCCTGCTTTGGGAATATGTCCATCGCATCAACATGCGTATCAGATATTTCATAGAGATCTCCGGGTTTTCTATCAGCGGATGCCTCCGGAACAACGACGCGTCGCGGTGCCGGAGGTGACCCGAATCAGGACTTCTTGCAGGCACACGCGCCACTGCATTTGCAATCGGCGCCACACGGGCACGTCTGTTGATTGACGGTCTCTTGGCAACCGCAAGTGCAAGCAGAGCCAGGACAGGCGGTGCAGCGGCAGAGGGCATTTTTCGCTTCATTCATGATCGGTTTCCTTTGGGTTGATCGACGACGGGATGTCTTCGATGGATGAACTATCGGCAATGCCGGAACACCTTGGTAGCCGCTTGAGACGGGCTGTTCTGCTGGATGCTGGGACGGTCACTGGCGTCGACCGAACGGTGGTGGCGCAACAGCACTGCTCTGAATCTGCCGGTGTAGTTGACGAGGCCCTCGCCTGAGCGGTTGTGGACGGCAACCTGTGCGTTGCCTTGCGGTATCCATGCCGTTCGCCCAAGTGCTTCGGCCATTCGATCTCTGTTCTGGACCGATGCCGGATCGAATCCGACGGTTCATCGCAACGCACTGTCACCTCTACGCCAAACCGTCGAAAGTTCAATCCAGCGAAGACATTCCGCCTTCGAAAGCTTCAAGGATTGATCGTGCTGAAAGCATATGAAAACGAAGTGTTCTTCGCCGTACTGGCTCTGCGATGCCGGAACTTTGATAGGTGCTTTCACCATCTCGAGCGGGCGCATGTGCTGGCACAGCGACTGACCGCCAGACATACCCGGGTCCACCTGTTGATGCTGATCGCTGGGTGGCGCCGGCGCGACTTCCGTGAAGTTACCGGGCAAGTACCACGCTTGATCGCCTCGGTTCTGTTCTCAAGGCTGTGGGTTCCCCCAGGAAACACAGGACGCTCACGCGTTGGCGCTTTGACGAAGATGCCGTTCCCAGATGACCTGCGCCACCACTTTTCGTAGGCCGGATGCCCACATGCGTCCACCCCCATTTCCACTCACCACCTCAGGAGATCGCACCGTGTACAGAGCCACCGTTTCAAGCATTTCGCTACTGGTCTTCACCGCAATTGCCGGTTGTGCAGCCCCACCGGAAGAACTGAACCTTCTGCTGACGCGTCCCACGGTGGAGCGAAGGTTCGTCGTTGCGCTGCAACCTCCTACAAAGCCTGCGCCGATCAACCATATCCATGCCTGGCAGATCAAGGTGACCTCGCCCACGGGAGCGCCCGTCAGTCGCGCGCAGATTGTGGTTGATGGAGGCATGCCCCAGCACGGCCACGGGCTGCCCACGCGCCCCTTGGTCACCCCAATGTCCGTCGACGGGACCTATTTGCTGGAAGGCATGAAGTTCAGCATGACCGGCTGGTGGGAAATCAAGCTCGCCATCCAGGCACCGGAAGGTTCCGACACCGTCACGTTCAACACCATCGTCAGCACGCGTCCGATGGTGCCGTGATGGCCAGCCGACACGAACAAGGGTGAACCATGAACAAGTCAACTTCGATAGCGATCCGTCTCGGAACCATCCTGCTTGCTGCTATGCCGATCGCCAACGCATTCGCTGGCGGTCCCTCGGACCAGACTGTCGCACACCGGGACCGTTGGAACGCGGCCGACATCGGCATTCTGGCCTCGATGCATTTGGGTCAATTGCCACAGCAGCCACAAGACCCTTCCAACGCCGTCGAAGGCTCGCGCGCTGCATCGGAACTTGGCAAACGCCTGTTCAACGACGCGCGCCTGAGCAAAGATCAGACGGTGTCGTGCGCGACATGCCATGACGCCAGGAATCAGTTTCAGGATGGGCTTGCAGTGGCACGGGGTATTGGCGTCGGGTCCCGACGCGCCATGCCCATCGTCGGTAGTGGACACAGCCCTTGGTTGTTCTGGGACGGTCGCAAAGACAGCCTCTGGTCGCAGGCTCTGGGTCCGTTTGAGGACGCGGTGGAACATGGCGGCAATCGCGCCCGCTACGCCCATTTGATGCAAACCTTCTACCGGTCAGAGTACGAAGCGATCTTTGGGCCAATGCCCGATCTCAGCCAGTCAGCACGAAGCGCGAGCCCATTGGGAACACCTGCCGAGAAAGCTGCCTGGGCAGCGATGGACCCAAAGACCCAGGCCGGTGTCAACCGAATCTTCTCGAACATGGGCAAGGTGATCGCCGCATACGAAAAGAAGCTGACGCATGGAGAGTCGCGTTTCGATCGGTATGTGCAAGGAACTGTCAGCGGTGATCCGAGTGCGCAGCAAATCCTGTCGCAGCAAGAAGTCAACGGCCTGCGGATCTTCATGGGCAAGGGGCAATGCGTGACCTGCCACAACGGGCCGTTGTTCACCGATCACAGCTTTCACAACACGGGGGTTCCACCTCGCGACCTGAGAAACCCTGATCGTGGTCGGGCCGCCGCGATCGCCAAGGTCCAGAAAGACGAATTCAACTGCCTCGGCCTGTTCAGCGATGCGAAGCCAGCGCAATGTCAGGAGCTGCGTTTCATTGTCACGGGCGACCATGCGATGGAGGGCGCCTTCAGGACACCGAGCCTGCGCAATGTGGCATTGAGGCCCCCTTACATGCACGCCGGTCAGTTCAGCTCCATCGAGGAGGTCATCGCGCACTACGTGAAAGCACCGACTGCAGTCGTCGGGCACACAGAACTCGCCAACGCCGGAGCTGGCCATTCGGAGCGCAGACCCATTCGCCTGTCGGAGCAGGAGGTCAAGGAATTGGCGCAGTTCCTTGGCACTTTGTCCGGTGCGATCGTGGAAGTCCCATGGAAACAGTAGGCCTCGCAATCGGCCGACTGGGATCGCTCCCGCGGTCGATCCAGCAACCCATTACTTGAAGCACCAAGACCATGCAATCGTCAATTGGAAAGGTACTCGCAGGAGTCACCTTGGTGGCGTTGCTCACCGCGAGCGGATGTGGTGGGCCCACAGGGCGCAGCAACATAGCCCGCACGCAACCGCTGGATCCGGGCGAGATGACTCTCAAACTCGCCGAGCCGAAGAACGACCGGGCCCGTCCGTTGGTCGTGGTCCTGGCCGAAAACACCGGCACGGAAACCACGGACTTTATTGTTCCTTATGGCGTATTGAAAGAGTCCGAGGTTGCTGACGTTGTGACCGTGTCTACCGACCCTGGGACGGTCACCCTCATTCCGGCGCTGCGGGTACGCGCCGACATGACATTGGCGCAATTCGACGCCGAGGCGCCTGCCGGCGCGGATATCGTGATTGTTCCCGCAATGAAGCGCAACGACAGACCGGACGTGCTCAACTGGGTTCGGGCCCAATCAGAAAAGGGGGCGGTATTCGTGTCGATCTGCGAGGGCGCATGGGTCATCGCGAACGCAGGTCTTCTTGACGGGAAGTCGGCAACCACCCATTGGTTCGCGCTGGAGTCCATCGCCAAGCGGTTTCCTGGCACGACATGGGTTCGCGACAGCCGTTGGGTCGTCAGTGGAAATGTCATGACAACCACGGGTGTCAGCGCCTCGATCCCGGCATCCCTGGCACTGATTGAGTCCATCGCGGGGCGACCAGCGGCCGAACGCACCGCCAAAGGCTTGGGGGTGAACGCCTGGACCATCGAACACAACACGTCCGCATTTTCCTGGACAGCCAAGCACGTCACAGTTGCAGTCACCAACTGGCTTGCCTGGTGGCGGCATGAAACGGTGGAGATTCCGGTCGAGGGCGGATTCGACGAGATCTCCATGGCGATGGCGGCAGACACTTGGTCTCGAACATATCGGTCACAGGCATTCGCAACAGGTGCCAGCGGCATTGTGCAGTCCCGTCGCGGACTGCATGTCGAGACGGAAGCGGCATCGAGTCACCGTCATTTCATACTGACCAAGCCGAAAAGCGCGAAGACACTTGAGCGCATTGAAGCACTCGATGACATTGCGAACCGCTATGGCGACGCGACCGCAGATCTTGTGGCACTGGGGCTGGAGCAACGGAGAAGCAAATCCCGGCATGGGGACTGACCTGATGAATGTTCGCCCAATGCCTCGTGTGCGAATAGGCATGCCGCGCCGGCAGTACACCCGCCGTCGGCGACCGGCTCCAACCGCTGCGAGGTCGCACACCGAACTGCGAAGGTCGCTCCAGGCTGGATGCCGTCACCTGCGGTGTGCGACTCAATGACCGCTGATACCTACATATCTGACGTTGAACCCATTGCGGATTTAACGCCGGGCCCTCCAGCCGGACAAGCAATGAGTGAGGGATCTAAACGTCGCCGCGAAACTTGAGTAGCAGTGCAGTGCAGTGCAGTGCAGCGCTTGCCTTGGCTGCCGTAAATTGCCCGAATACTCAAACTGCTTATTGCGCCAGGCAGTAGCGATCAACTCCATGGAGGGCCAGCGCCCTTGCCGTCAATTCAACCAAGCGCATCTTCTTCAAATGACGGGCTCAGCCGCACCGTTTCGCCAATGATCAGTAAGCCCGGTCGTGGACCATACGCCGGGGCGATCTTGACCAACCGGTTCAGGGGACAGGCCAGCACCGTCTGTGTGGGCCGGGTGCCGTCCTGCACGATGGCCGCGGGAGTATCGGACGGCAGTCCATGGGCGATCAAGGCCTGGGCAATCTGCGCCAGACGCTGAACGCCCATGTAGAACACCCGGGTCTGCCCCGCGCGCGCCAGGGCTTGCCAATCGTGGCTGGCTTGGTCGTCCGCCAAATGGCCTGGCAGAAACACGCAGCTGGCTGCAAGGTGGCGGTGCGTCAGCGGAATGGCCGCGGCGGCCGAGCAGCCGTTGGCTGCTGTCACACCGGGCACCACCTCGAACGCAATGCCGGCCGCCTGCAGCGCCAGCACTTCCTCGCCACCGCGCCCGAAGACATAGGGGTCACCACCTTTGAGTCGAACGACGCGCCGGCCCTGGCGCGCATGCGCCACCAGCAGGTCATGGATCTCATCCTGGGGGACGGCGTGATTTCCCAGCGCCTTACCCACGTACACCCGCAGGGCGGTGGCCGGGATCAGCGCCAGCACATCCTCGGCGATCAGCCGGTCGTGCACCACCACCTGGGCCTGTTCCAGCCGGTTCAGCGCGCGCAGCGTCATCAGGTCGGCCGGTCCCGGCCCGGCACCAACGATGCAGACGGAGCCCGCGGCGGGTACCTCACTCACCATCGATGACCCCCGGTCCCTGGTGGAACACCAGATCGGCGACCACCTGCCCGCCCACGAGGTGCTGCCCGATGATGCGGTCCATGTTGTCGGGGGTCACGCCGTGGTACCAGGTGCCGTCGGGCTGTACGCACAGGATGGGGCCGCCCTTGCAGGCAGCAAAACAGCTCACGCGGCTGCGCTTCACGCGTAGCGCACCTTCGTTCAGCCCAGCGGCCTTGAATTTCTCGCCCAGGCTGTCGAACAGCGCCTGCGATGCGCCGTCCTGCGTGCATCGCGCGCCGGTGCAGACCAGCAGGTGCCGGCGGTAGTCACTGATGCGGGGCTTCTCCGGGGTACTCATGCTTCTGTTTCCTCGGCCCCGGCCTCGGTCGGTTCGTGTTCGTCGGGTGTCGCCAGCACCTGTTCGATGTAGTCGGCGGGCAGGCGGTGTCGGCGTGCGAGTTCGGTCAGGCCCAGGCCGGACGCATGTTCGGCGCGCACCCCTTCAATCCAGCCCAGCAGGCCGCTGGAAAGCGAGCGGCCAGCCTTCTCGCCCTCGCGGGTCTCGAAGCCCTGGTCCACGTCGTACTTGTTGGCATAGCCGCGCGGGGTGACCATCAGCCCGGCGCGCAGGAAGGTGCTGCTGTTGCCGATCAGCACGGTGCTGAGCATGCCGATCTCCTGTTCGGCCATCTGGTCCAGGGTGGTGTGCACGATCTGCTGGCGGCGTCGGTAGGCGCTCTTGACGATCGCCACCGGCGTGTCGGGCCGGCGGTGCCGCAGGAACAGCGCCTGAGCCTGCACGATCTGCTGGGTGCGGCGCCCGCTCTTGGGGTTGTAGAGCGCCACCACGAAGTCGGCCGCCGCCGCTGCGTCGAGCCGCCGGGCAATCACCGGCCAGGGTGTCAGCAGGTCGGACAGCGAGACGGAACAGAAGTCGTGCGTGAGGGGCGCACCGACCAGGGCGGCGCAGGCGTTGATCGCCGAGGCGCCAGGCACGATCTCCACCATCACGTCATCTTCCGGCGTCCAGCCGGCCTGGAACAGCACCTCGTAGGTCGGGCCGGCCATGCCGTAGACGCCGGCATCGCCTGACGAGATCAGTGCCACCTTCTTGCCCGCACGGGCCGCTTCCAGCGCGTGGACGGCGCGGTCCAGCTCTTCGGTCATGCCCTTTCGCACGACTTCCTTGCCGTCCAGCAGGTCGGCCACCAGCTTGATGTAAGTGACATAGCCCACCACCACATCGGCCTCGGCGATGGCAGCGCGCGCACGCGTGGTCATGTGGTCGGTGTGGCCAGGGCCGATGCCCACCAGGCTGATGCTGCCGGTGGTGCCTGCGTTGCGCGGGGTGGTGACGGGGGTATCGATGGTCATTTCGTTCCTTGTGACAAGCGAGAGTTCAACGGTAAAGCGATCAGCCCAGCGGCAGGTGTTCCGGTGTGGCGCAGCTCCCGGTGTTCCAGGACGGTTCCCAGGAGTTCTCGGTGAACACGGCCGACACCGGACGCGCCTGGCGCCACTGTTGCTGGATGAGCATGGGTGTTTCGTAGAAGCGATCCACCGGACCGATGCACAACAGGCCCAGCGGCGCTGCACCCACGGGCAGCGACAGCAGCCTGCGCAGGTCGCCGGGTTCGAACAACGACACCCATCCGAGACCGAGGTTTTCGGCGCGCGCGGCCAGCCAGAGGTTCTGGACGGCGGCGCCCGCCGAGCACCACGCCATTTCGCTCGCCAGCGTGCGGCGACCGAATAGCGTGCCGTCGTCTGGCGCCAGCACCAGCGCCCACAACTCGGCGCACTCGCGCACGCCTTCCACCTTCAGTGCCAGGAACTCGGCCGCACGGGGCCCCATGGCCTGCGCGGTGCGCATTCGCTCTTCGTCCACGGTGGCGGCCAGCCGCTCGCGCAATGCAGGGTCGGTGATGCGCAGCACGCGCAGCGGCTGCATCAGACCCACCGATGGCGCCGCCAGCAAGGCCGCCTGCAGACGCGCACGCACATCTTCGGCGACCTGTGCACCCGCAGTGAAGTGGCGCATGTCGCGCCGCACCTGCATCAGCGACTGCACCGCCTCTCGCTCGGCGGCCGTGAAGCAACGCGCCGGATCGGTGTTGGCGACACAGGGCGGGATGGCCGCGCGGGGCATCACGCGCGCCACGGACACGGTGGCATTGCGTCCATCGTCGCCGCGCAGCCGGTGCTTTTCGATGCACAAGGCGGAGGCCTCGGTGGTGCCGGCGGCGAGCAAGGCGGCGGCTTCGGATACCGAGGGGCTGCCGGTGTGGCGGCGCACGGTCTCCGACGGGTTGGGCACCACCACCTCGGCCAGCTGGGTGGCGGGGTAGAAGTGCAGCGGCCAGCCGGCCTGCGCCGCCAGCGCCAGCAGCCCGGTCTCGTCGGCCTTGAGCGTGATGCTGCCCACGCCGGTCACCTGTCCGCGTTGAAGGCCGGCCACGGCCAGGGCTTCGTCGACCGCTCGCGCCAGCGTGACCAGCGGGGTGCCGCGGTCGCAGCCGATGCCCAGGGCCACCTTCATGCCGCGGCCCCGGTGGTGGCGTCGTTGCCCGCCGGCAGCGGCGGGCGGTACACCACCAGCCGCTCGTGCAGTGTTTGCCAGAGCGTGTCGTCCACCGGGCGGTGGGTGATCCACAGCACCGCGCGGTAGCGGGCCAGATCCACATCCTCCAGGCGCGTGTGGCGGTGGATGTTCGGCGGCAGCGGGGTGGGGCGGGTCCACCAGTGCGGGCTGCCGGCCTCCTGCACCACGGCCACCGGTTCCTCGTTGACCACCGCGGCCGAGACGCGGGTGATGTTGAGTTTGGGCGCCTCGACCTGCCAGCCCAGCTCACGGCCCAGGATGTCGACCGGGATGGTCTTGCCCACGTCCGACGCGGTGGTGAGCACCGCCGTGGCGCCCAGCAGCGTGGCCACTGTCTCTGCCATGGCGTTGGCGCCGCCCACATGGCCCGAGAGCACCGGGATGGCGAACTGGCCGGCGTCGTCCACCACCAGCACGCCGGGGTCCTCGTCCTTGCTCTTCAGGTGCGGCGCGATCAGGCGCACCACCGCGCCCAGTGAGACGAAGAACACGATCTGGTCGAACTGCGCGAACAGCTCGCCGATCTGGTCCTTGAATGCGCCGTCGTAGGTCTTCAGCGGGTTCGGCAGGCCGGCGCAGGCCTCGGCGAACTTGGCGGCGACACAGAGCGACGCCTGCGGCAGCTGCCGAGCCAGCGTGGCGGCCTGCGCGGCGCCGTGTTTGGTGATGGCGACGAGGACGGTGCGGGGAAGCGAAGGGGGATGGTCGGAGCTCATGCAACAGGTTCCGGGGTTTTCTTGAGGCAGCCCTTGATGCGCTCGCCGCGCACGCGATGGGGGTTTTTCACGATCAGCAGCGAGAGGTAGCTGACCTTGCTGCCGCGCAGCGTGAGCAGTTCGTGGCCGGACAGCCGGCGCTCGTCCTGCGCGCCCACACGCTCTACGAAATGCGCGCCGGCCAGCAGCTCGCGCGCCTGCAGCCAGTCCAGCAGGTCCTCGATCAGTGGCTTGATCTTCATCAGCACCAGGGTGTCGAAGTCGGGCAGCAACCGGTCGACCGCGCCCACGCCGTAGGCGGCCGGCACGATGGCCACGGTGTCGTCCTGTTCGGCGAAGGGTTCGCCCACGTCGGCGCAGGCGGCGGTGAAGGAATTGACGCCCGCCGTCACCTGCACCGGCACCTGCTCATCGAGCCCGCGCACGGTGCGCGCCAGGTGGCCGAAGGTGGCGTAGGTGGAGGCATCGCCCTCGACGAGGAACAGCACGTCGCGCCCCGCCTGCAGCCAGGGCAACACCGTGTGCGCGGCCTTCAGCCAGGCGCGCACCAGCTTCTCACCGTCGTGCGTCATCGGGAACACCAGCGAGGTATGAGTCTCTGGCAGTGGCAGCCCGGCGCGCTGCACGATGTCCAGCGCGTAGCTCGGCGTCTTGCCGCTGCGCACGGGGTAGACCCAGACCGCGTCGCGCCGCTGCAGCGCGGCCCAGGCCGCACGGGTGATCAGGCCAGGGTCGCCCGGGCCCAGCGAGATGCCGTGCAGCGTGCCCATGGGGGTGGCGGGTTCAGCCATGTGCGGTCTCCTCTGCCACCAGTGGTTCGGTCTGGCCGTGACCCATGGGGCCCACGCCAGCGCACACCAGCCACACCGGGTTCTCGGCCGCCATGCGGTGCATGTGCAGGATGGGCCGGCTGCGCGCGGCCTGCAGCTGCAGCACGTCCCAGTCGGCGTTCAGTGACTGCAGCGCCTGGGTGGCGGTGGCCAGGTTCTCCAGTGTCACGAAGTTCATCACCAGCCAGCCGCCGGGTCGCAGGCGCCGCAGCACCTGCTCGATCAGTCCGGCCAGCTCGCCGCCCGAGCCCCCGATGAACACCGAGTCGGGGTCGGGCCAGTCCTCCAGGCCCTCGGGCGCCTTGCCGTGCTGCAAAGTGTAGTTGCTGACGCCGAAAGCTGCATGGTTGCGCCGGGCGATGGCGTGGTCGGCCTCGTTCTTCTCGATGGCGAACACATGGCCCTGCGGGCACAGGCGGGCGGCTTCCAGACCCACCGAGCCGCTGCCGGCACCGATGTCCCAGACCACGCTGTCGGCGCGCAGCTGCAGCCGCGCCAGGCTGACGGCGCGCACCTCCTGCTTGGTGATCAGGCCTTTCTCGGGCTGACGCTGCTCGAAGGCGCTGTCGGCCAGGCCGAAGCGCACCGGGTGCGGTCGCGGCCGGGTGCGCCACAGAAGCACCACGTTCAGCTCGGCAAAGCGCATGCTGGCCGCATCGGTGGGACTGAGCTGCGCATGCACCTGTTCGTCGGCCTGCAGCAGGTTTTCGGCCACGGCCATGTGGAAGTCGCTGCCCAGGCCTTCGGCCAGCAGCAGGCGGGCGATGCGGTCGGGGCTGTTGGCCGGGCTGGTCAGCAGCAGCAGGCGCTGCTCGGCGCGCAGCGCCTGGGCCAGGGCGTATAGGCCGTGCGAGGGCGGGGCGCCGCGCTGCCACTCGCCCGCGTCAGCGGCGTGCACGGAGACGATGCGTGCGTCCTGCCAGGCCAGGCCCACGCGGGCGCAGGCCAGTTGCAGGGTCGAGAGGTTGGGCAGGATCTCCAGCGCGTCCAGGCACAGGTGCTGGGCCAGGTAGGGCGCGATGCCGTGGCACAGCGGGTCGCCGGTGGCCAGCACCACGCAGGCCTGGTGGGCCTCGCGCGCGGCGCGCACCCAGCCGGGCACCGCCTTCAGCTGGCCTGTCAGGTCGTGGGTGACGGCGCCGGGTTTGAGCGCGTGCCGCAGCAGCGCCAGCGTGCGCGCGCCGCCGATCACCACGTCGGCGGTGCGCAGATGGGCCAGTGCGGTGGCGCGGAGGCTGGCCACGCCGTCGTCGAGCACGCCGATCACGCGGCAGCGGTTGGGATCTTGGGAGGGCAGGTCGTTCATTCGGTGTCGAAGTCGGAGTGGTGGGTGTGGCCGATGCCGGTGCGGTCGGCGGTGGCGGGGCGGGGGCGCGCCTCGGCGGGGGCCGAGCGCACGTCGGCCACCGGCTGGCCGCTGAAGTCGCACACCAGCACGCGCAGCGCAAACGCGTGGCCGTAGCGCTCGGGCGCGGTCAGGGTGTCGATGGCGCGCTGCGCCAGCGCCTGGTGGAAGGCCGGGCCCAGGCCGCGTTCGACCATCAGCTCGGCGCCGAAGCGCGCCGTCTCGGCGGCGGCGATGGCCGCGCAGTCCTCGGCTGTGGCACCGATCTGCCGGGCGATCTCGGCGACCAGGTCGGTGTCCACCACGTTGCGGTTGGCGTGGGTGATGGTCTCGCCCTGGGCGATCTTGGTGAGCTTGCCCACCATCATGCCCAGCACCACCTCGGGCAGGCCCTGCGCCACCACCTCATCCAACGCGTAGCGCAGGAAGTCGCCCATCTGCACGAAGCAGGCGGCGGGCAGGCCAGGGCGTTCCGCACGCAGCGTCTGCATGGCAAAGGTCTCGGTGCGGCCGCCGGTGGTCAGCGCCACCACACCGTGGTCCAGCGTGGCCGCCACCTGGATGCCCTGCACCACGCTGGCCCGCCAGGCGGCGGTGGAATAGGGTTTGACGATGCCGGTGGTGCCCAGGATGCTGATGCCGCCCAGGATGCCCAGCCGCGCGTTGGTGGTCTTCTTCGCCATCTCCTGGCCGCCGGGCACGCTCACGGTGACCTCCAGCCCGTGCTGTGTGAGCAGCCTCGGCGCGGCCTCGCGCAGGTTGTCGGCAATGTTCTGGCGCGGCACCGGATTGATGGCCGGACCGCCCACCGCCAGCCCGAGGCCAGGCAGCGTCACCGTGCCCACGCCGTCGCCGGCCACGAACGTGATCTCGCCCGCTTGGCCGGGCAGCAGGCGCAGGTCTACCGTGAGGTGAGCGCCGTCGGTGCAGTCCGGGTCGTCGCCCGCGAACTTGACCACCATGGCGTGGGCGCTGTGCGCATCGCAGCGCCCGTCGTGCACGTCAAAGCGCACCCGCTGGCCGTTGGGAAGCAGGCTCTCCATGGCGTCGGGCACCTGCCCGGTTTCCAGCCCCTGCGCCGCGGCGCGAGCGGCCGCGGCAGCGCAGGCGCCGGTGGTGAAGCCGGTGCGGGTGCCGCGCGGGCTGGTGCTCTCCATTCAGGTGCCCTCGGCGCGCTGCTGTGCCTCGGCCAGCGCCAGCAGCGCGTGCAGGGCGGCGACCACCAGGGTGGAGCCGCCCTTGCGCCCGCGGATGACGATCCAGGGCACATCGGCGATCTGCGTCATCAGGTCTTTCGACTCTGCGGCCGACACGAAACCCACCGGCATGCCGACCACCAGGGCCGGGCGCACGCCGTCCTCCACGATCAGCCGCACGAGCTCGATCAGCGCGGTGGGGGCGTTGCCGATACCGACGATGGCGCCCTGCAGCAGGCCCAGGCGGTGCGCCTTGCGCATGGCCTGCACGGCGCGGGTGGTGTTCTGTGCCTGCGCCTGCCCAATCACGTCGGCGTCGCTGATGAACTGGTGCGTGGCCATGCCGAAGTGCGCCAGGCGCGGCCTCGACAGGCCCGAACAGATCATTTCCACATCGGCCACCACGGGCGTGCCGCCGCGCAGCATCGCGGCCACGCCCGCGCGCACCGCGTCGGGGTGGAAGTCGGTCAGGCCATTGAACTCGAAGTCGGCGTTGGCGTGGATCATGCGCCGCACGATGGGCCACTGCTCGGCTGAGTAGGCGTGCGGCCCGGCCTCGGCGTCGATGATGGCGAAGCTGTCGTGTTCGATGGCCTGGCCGGCGGCGGTGAGCTGCTCGGTGACGGTGTTGACCGTGCTCATGCGGCAGCACCCTCGTGCGCATGGCTGTGCACGTGCACCGGGGCGTGCGTGTGCTCGTGGGAATGCCCATGGCCCATGTCGTGTGCGAGCTCGCGGTAGCTGCAGCCGTCGCAGGGCAGCTTGCTGTCGGGCACGCCGGCCAGCAGGTCGTGCACGCGCTGCTCCACCAGTTCGAAGATTTCTTTCTCGAAACCGAAGTGTGTGCCGCAGGCAAAGCGGATCTGCGGGTACTGCGCCCGCAGGTGGTCCACCTGGCGGTGGATGCGCTGCATCAGCGTGCCGGTGTAGAGGTAGTAGGGCAGCACCACCATCTGGCGCAGGCCGATCAGCGCCTGGCGCTGCACCACGCGCTCCAGCCGCGGCCAGGTGATGCCGGTGAAGGCCAGGTCCACCAGCTCGTGGTCACTGTCCTCCAGCAGCCAGCGCGCCATCTTGGCCATGTCGCCGTTGGCGCCGCGGTCCGACGAGCCCCGGCCCAGTAGCACCACACCGGTGGTGGTGGGGTCGGGCATGTCCAGTGTGGCCATGGCCTGGCGCAGGCGGCGTTTGAGGATGGCGAGGATGGGGTCGCAGGCGCTCAGGTGCGGGCCGTAGAGGAACTCGACGCCGGGTGCGTGCTCGCGGGCGTGTTCGATGGCTTCGGGAATTTCCATCTTGGCGTGACCGGCGGCATTCAGGATCAGCGGCAGCACCAGCACGCGGCACGACGACTGCGCCGCGGCCAGCAGGCCGTCGTGCAGCGAGGGCGCGGCGAATTCGATGAAGCAGACCTCGATGCGCCAGGCCGGTTGGCGGGCGCGCCACTGGTCGACGAAGTCGCGGATTTCCTGGTTGCCGGCGTCCTCGCGCGAGCCGTGGCCCACCAGCAGGATCGTGGTGTGATTCATGTCGTGGCTTTCCTGAAACGGTGGGTGAAGCCCGGGTCGTAAAGCCGGGACTTGGTCAGCTCAGGCCACTGGCGCGCGCCCAGCGTGGGGCTGGCGATCACCATGGCCTGGCTGACGATGCCGGCGTCGCGGCACTGTTGTTTGATGGTGGCCAGCGTTCCGCGCACGATGCGCTCTTCGCCCGGCCAGCTGGCCTTGTGCACCACCAGCATCGGCGCGTCGTCGGGCCAGCCGGCCTCGCGCAGACCGGCCTCCACCTTGTGCAGCAACGTGATGGACAGGAAGATGCACAGGGTGCAGCGGTGGGCGGCAAGGTTGGCGAGGTCCTCGCCGTCGGGCATGGGCGTGCGGCCCTCCACCCGGGTGAAGATGGTGGTCTGCGTGACCTCGGGCAGGGTGAAGCTCTCGACCGCCGCCGCGGCCGAGGCCATGGCCGAGGACACGCCCGGCACCACCGCCACCGGCACACCGGCCGCGTCCAGCGGCTGCACCAGTTCGATGAGCGCGCCATAGAGCGCCGGGTCGCCGGTCTGCAGGCGCACCACGGTGTCGCAACGCGCCGCGTTCGCGATCAGCCAGGCCGACATCTGCTCCAGCGTCATGTCTTTGCTGTCGGCGATGAGGCAGCCCGGCGGCGCCCAGCCGGTGGCCGCAACGTTCACCAGCGAGCCGGCGAAAAGGATGGCCCCCGCGCGCGCGATCAGGTCGCGCCCCTTGACCGTGATCAGGTCCGGATCGCCTGGACCCGCCCCCACAAACCAGACCGTTCCGACGCCCATGGTGCGTCCCCGGTCAGGCGGCCTGGTGCAGACGGCGCTCCACCACTGCGCTGCCCTGCAGGCCGCTCAGCGTCTTGGCCAGTGCGAGCACAGCCAGGTCGATCAGCGGCTCGGCCAGCACCACGATCATGTAGGCGGCGCCAAAGCTGCCGATGCTCACCAGGTTCTCGGCGCCCATGCCACGCCCGAAGAGCGCCCAGAAACCCACCCACAGCACGATGCCGCCCTGGTAGGCCAGGGACAGCTTCAGGGCCTGGCCGTAGCGCAGATCCACATAAGCCATGTGGGCGGGAATGACGCGCCGCGCCAGCGCCGCGGTGGCGAACAGCGGCACCAGCAGCGTGGTCACGTTCATGCCGTACTGCGGCAGGTCGAAGGGTGCAAAGAACAGGCCCTGGATCAGCAACCCGCCCGCCAGCCCGATGGCCGCGGGCGCCGCGCCGAACAGCAGCATGAGGGTGGTGCCCAGAATCAGGTGGACCTCGGACACGCCCACCGGGTGGTGCGGCAGCACCTCGAAAAAGCAGAACACCAGCGCCGTGGCCAGCAGGGCCCGCAACAGCAGGGCTGCCGCGCCGTCCTTTTTGAGCATGTCGGCCGACAGCTTGAGCGTGTAGCCGCCACAGGCGGTCGCTGTGGCGTAGCTCAGGGCGAGCTTGGCCCCGTCCACCAGACCTGGTTCGATGTGCATGAAGTGACTCCTTGGGTTGGATGCGTTGGACACAACGCGGTTGAAAAGTCGGCAAAGACCCAAGGGGGAGGTGATGACAGGTTCCGTCGGCCAACGGGCAGCCCCCGGCGAGCGCAAGTACAGGCGCTGGCACAGACTCGCAAAACCATGCGAAGGGACGACATGAGGACACCGGCGAAGACCCCTCACCGTCTTCCCCGACGGTGTTTGGGTAATGCGGCCGCGCCTGGGGCGCAGCCTCCTTGTTGGCCGGTATCCGGGCTGACAGAGCGTTTCCCAAAGCCTTCCCAGGATGACCCAGTGGCATATTTTTGAGAAATGGGGGCCTTGGCAATGCCTTGGACCACCCGTCTGCTTACCGTTGCGGGGGCAGCGCAGGTTAGGTTCGTCCGTGTGGGACTCGCCCCCCTGCTTCCCGTTGAACTGCAATGCCTGAACAGCATCGCGAGCACCAACAAGTTTTGATTCTATACCCGCACAATGGCTTGAAGGCCTTGAGCGGCAACGTTGCAATCCTGGAGCTCGTGCATCGGAGCATGGAGCACAGGCGAGAGGTTCGTCTTGGCTGACACTCCGCATTCCAATGCTGCACTCCTGAAGCTGGAATGCTTGCTTAGTGGGTGAGGAGTCCCCTTCCGCAGGTCTGTCGATCTCGTTCGCACCCAACCGGTCTCATGGTTTCAGATGACGACTTGACCCAGAACAAGACGAAGGAAGGTATCAGGCGCAAGCTGTCGGCCCCTCAACTCGATGGGAGGCCATCATGGAAACTCCGAGCAGTTCTGTTCATCACGAGCCTTGGAATAAGGGAAAGATAGTGGGGCAGAAGGCACCCTTCAAGCTGAAGGAGATATGGGCGCTACGGGTGCGCCTACAGATGCAAGGGCGCGTCCGAGAGCTTGCGCTCTTCAATCTGGGCATCGACAGCAAACTACGTGGTTGCGACCTCGTGTCCCTCAAGGTTCGTGATGTGTGTCACGGAGACCAATTGGCCACGCGAGCCATCCTCATGCAACACAAAACGCAGCGACCGGTGCAGTTCGAAATCACCGCAGCAACCCGAGACGCGCTGCAGGCATGGATCCAGCTGGCAGCGTTGAAATCGGATGATTTCCTGTTTCCAAGCAGGTTGCACGAGTCTCCGCACCTGGGGACTCGGCAGTACGCGTTTAGGTTTGTTCGACACCTGCCCGCGAGCTACGCCACGACACGATGCCCCTGGATGAAGGGCAGGTGTTGAACAAGCCTCGAGGGAGGAAACCGCGGCTAACGCGACGGTACCGGTTCACGCTATGGCGATTGCATGCGTGCAGTTGCGCAGTGATGGTGCGCTTGGCTGGCGCGCTGACCCTCGACGGCGGGATTCATGCTGCCAAGTAGGCGCAACGTCGTCCTCGACGAGACCTTGCGCGGACCTGGATGTGAGGGTGTAAAGCGCCGAACACGAGCTGACCTTGCCGACGTGTGAGCGTCGACGACGCATGAGTTGCTGTGGCAGCGAGGGACGTTCATGGCGGAGCCCGAAGAGGTGGCGCACGGATCGTCTCACCGCGCGTGAAGATCTGAACGATGACCATTGCGTGGCCGCAGTGCGGACAGAAGAAGGTTGGTCGCACCGCGTCCTGCGGATCGTCGCAGGGTGGGGAGTCCAGTGGATCCTGTAGGGGCACTTGCAGCAGCTGACGCGCGAGCGCCAGGCAGGCGCTTCGGTTGCAGTTGGCCAGCAGGCCATAGTGGCGGATGCGGTGGAAGCCACTGGGCAGCACGTGCAACAGAAAGCGACGCATGAACTCGCCCACATCGAGCGTCATCGTCTTGTGGCGCGTGCTGCCCTTGTCACGATAGTCCTTCCACCGGAAGGTCACGCCACGCTCATCAAGTGCCACGAGCCGGCTGTTGGAGATTGCCACCCGGTGCGTGTACCGCGACAGGTACGCCAGCACCGCCTCGGGTCCGGCGAACGGGCGCTTGGCGTAGACCACCCACTCGCATTGGCGCAGCGGTGCCAGCCAGTGGGCGAACGCCGCAGCGTCCGCCAGCGGCGCGTGTTCACCGAAGAACTGCAGCCGGCCATCGCGATGCGCCTGTTGCAGCGCTTCAAGGAAGCGCCGGCGGAACAACCGGGAGAGCACGCGCACCGGCAGGAAGAACCCGCGCCGACAGGCGATCCAGTGTTCGCCGTCGCTCGCAAACCCACCACCGGGGACGATGCCGTGCACGTGTGGGTGGTGCGTCAACGCCGAGCCCCAGGTGTGCAACACCAGCGTGACGCCCAGTCGAGCGCCCAGGTGCTTTGCATCACCTCCGATGGTCAGAAGAGTCTCAGCGGCGATGTCGAACAGCAAGCCATAGACCACCGCCTTGTTGCGGTATGCGATCTCGGCGATGGGCGCCGGCAACGTGAAGACCACGTGGAAGTACTCCACCGGCAGCAGGTCGGCGGTGCGAGCCTGAAGCCAACGCCGAGCCGTGCTGGCCTGGCACTTCGGACAGTGCCGGTTGCGGCAGGAGTTGTAGGCGATCTGGTCGGTGCCGCACCCCTCGCAGCGCAAGACATGCCCACCCAATGCCGCGCTGCGGCACTGCTCGATGGCCGACATGACCTTGAGTTGGGCCAGGCTCAGGTGGCCACGCTGAGCCTGACGCCAGGCGGGTCCATGAATACGGAAGATGTCGGCGACTTCCAGGGCGGCGTGCCCCATGACCGCAGAGACGGCAGACTTAGGACGAAGGCAGCGTCTCCAGCGGGCTGATCACCGCGCGCAGCACTTCGGTGGCCACGTGGGTGTACAGCGCGGTGGTTTCCAGCCGTTTGTGGCCCAGCAGCACCTGGATCACGCGGATATCGACCTTCTGTTCCAGCAGGTGTGTCGCGAAGCTGTGGCGCAGCGTGTGCATCGACACGCGCTTGTCGATGCGGGCGGCGTCGGCGGCCAGGTGAATTGCGCGGTTGAGTTGCCGGGTGGACAGAGAGTCCATGGGGTTGAGCCCCGGAAACAGCCAGCCATTGGGCAGGATCTTGCCTTGCGCGTGCCCCACCCGCCACCAAGCCCGCAACCGCTTGAGCAGCACGGGTGAGAGCAAGGCGTAGCGGTCCTTGCCACCTTTGCCTTGCTCTACGCGCAGCGTCATGCGCTCACTGTCGATGTCGGTGACCTTCAACGCGCAGACTTCACTGGCGCGCAGTCCGGCCCCATAGGCCACAGACAGCGCCGCCTGGTACTTGGGGTTCGGAGCAGCAGCGATCAGACGGGCGACTTCGTCGCAGCTCAGCACCACGGGCAGCGGGCGTGGCTGGTGCACAGGCTGCACCTTGACCAGCAGCTCGGCGTGGCCCAGCGTCACATCGAAGAAGAACTTCAGGCCACTGAGCGTGGAGTTGATGGTTGGCGGTGCCGTACCGGTCTCCACCATGTGTAGCTGGAAAGCCCGAAGGTCCTCGGCGGTTGCGGTGTCCGGCGATCGCTTGAGATAGGCGGCGAGCCTTCGCACGGCGCGGATGTAGTGGATCTGGGTCTTGCCGTTGAACTTGCGCATCCGCATGTCGTCGATCATGCGTTGGCGCAACGGAGAGACGGAGGGCGTCAATGAGTTCATGGTTCAACTCCTGTCGAAGAGCGAGGCGGATTGCCTCACCCGTCAACTTGGCAGAACCAGCGGAAAACACGAATAACCATGGCGTCGCCGGAGCGATTACCGCGCGAGCGGTTTAGTCCATCGCTGCACAGCCGAACTTGAAAAATCGAAGGTCGCTTCAGGCTGGAACCGGCCATTCGACTCCGATGAGCTGGGTAGCAGCTTCAGACCAAAGCGGTCGCTCAAATGGGCCAAGAGACTCGATCTTTCTTGAGTCAATCTCTCGAAATTGGTGCGGGTCAGTCATCTATTTTTGGTCGGGCGATCACCTGGCGAATCTTGCCGAACGGGGCGTTACGTATTGGGCTCTGCGCCTAAAGCATGATGGTTAATTGCACGCCAGGAGCGAGCTGCGACATCAGCCACAGCTTCCGAGAGAATGGTTCTGCAGCAGGAAGGCTTCGATGGCGGCATTTACTGGCGCCGGGTAGGTGATCGGACCCATGTGACCGAGGGCATTGAAGGTGAGGGTCTTCACGTGCGGCAAGGTTTCCGCCAGTAACGCGGCCACGGCGCGCGCCGAATCTGTGGTCTCGCTGCCCTGCATCAGCAGCACCGGCATCTTCAGCGTACGGAATGCGACCAGCGGGGTGGGATCTTTGAGCAGCGCATGCAACCAGCCCTGCACGTGAACGATCGCGTCTTCAATGGCGATCCGCTGCGCCTCGGGCTTGGCTACATAGGCACCTTCACCCATCCAGTAGTCGATGAACATCGTGGCGGCAGCGCGCCGGTCACCAGCTGCCAAGGCTGCTGCTGCGCGACCCACGGTTTCACGGATGCCGTCGGCCAAGTTCGGCTGCGGCGATGCGGCATCGATCAATGTGAAGAGCGTGGGTTCATAGAGCACCAGCGCGCTGACGCGGTCAGGCCGTCGCAGCGCGGCCAGAAGCGCAACCGCACCGCCATACGAGTGACCGACCAAGGCGACCGGTTCGCCAGCGTGCCGGAAAAGCGGCTCGAGCAGATCGACCTCGTCGCTCAGGCTCAGCTTTCGGGCAGCCGGCCAGGCCGGCCCCCGGCCGGCGCCATGCGTGTCGGGCGCCAGCACGAGGTGGCGCGGCGCCAGCTGGTCCATCAGCGGCCGCCATTGCGCCGAGCTGCTGGCGTTGCAGTGGATGCAGACCACAGCAGGCCCGGCGCCGGTTGATCGGTGGTAAGGCAGGGCCGGTTGGCTGTCGATGGGTTGGTTGGGCATGGCTCTCAGCGGCGATGGACGATCACTTCAATGTACTCGCTGGGCACGACGAGCGAGTCGCTGCCCGCGCGGTTCATGCGCGTCAGCAACTCGGTCAGGTCGCTTTCAAGCGCCAGTGCGCCATCGGCGGGCAGTGCGGCAAATGCCTTGTGGATGGGGCCATACCAGTTGCGGAAAACCTCAATGAAGTGCGCGGCCGAGCGGTAGCGAAAGTGGAAGAGCCTCGGCGTCACCGTGATCGCGTTGGCGGTATCGGCAAACAGCGTCTGAAGATGGGCTTCGACACCCCAGCGCGACGGCGGTTGGACGCCGGGCGGCGGCGACAGGTGGCGCCCCAGCGTCTTGAACACCTGACCGATGAAGCCCTCAGGCGTCCAGTTCGCCAGGCCGATGCGCCCGCCCGGACGGCACACACGCGCCAGTTCGGCGGCAGCCTGTGACTGGTCGGGCGAGAACATCACGCCGAAGGTGGACAGCACGGCGTCGAAACTGGCGTCGTCAAAAGGCAGAGCTTCGGCGTCGGCGACACGGAACGTTGCCTGCAGGCCTTCGGCGCGGGCCCGCTCGGCGCCGCGGTCCAAAAGGCTCCCGACATAGTCGGTGGACGTCACGCTGCAGCCCCGGCGCGCCGCCGCGAGCGTGGCATTGCCGTTGCCCGCGGCGACATCGAGCACCCGTTCGTCGGTGCGTAAATCGCAGGCTTCGGCGAGCTGCTCGCCGACGAGCTGCAGCGTGGTGCCAATCACAGCGTAGTCGCCGCTGGCTCAAGCGGATTGCTGGCGGGTCTTCAGGGCGTTCAGGTCGGTAGGTGCGTTCATGAGGAAACCTCGTTGGATGAAAGTGGTTGGATCTGGTCGATGGAAGTGGATGTTGTTCATCCGTCAGCTGCGTGCTTTGCGCAACAACCTCGCAGGCGTTTGCGGGATTCAAGCAGCCTGGTTCAGCGATAAGGCACTCACCGGTCAGGAACAAGGTGGACCGGTCCAAGCCCCTTACATGTGATAGTTGGTCTGTACCTGCGGAGGGGACTGCAGCGTGCTCAAGACGACGCAGCAGCGTTCCGCCGCCATCCGCAGTTTCTCCAGCATCTCGGGCGGCGTGCCATCTTTGGCCTGCAGGTGCACATCACAGGTGATGGACTGGAAACCCACTGGCACGTCTTTCTGTACGCCCAGTGCACCGCGCACATCGACCTTGCCCTGGACGTGCACATCCAGCGCAGTCAACTCGATGCCCATATTGGCTGCGACCAGGCGGATCGACGAGTCCTGGCAGGCGGCGAGTGCGGCGCACAGTAGGTCGCCAGGGCAGGGAGCGTCGTATGGGCCACCCACGGCGCTGTGGACGCCGACGGGCCATGCGGGGTTGTCGCCGCCTTTGGGGATGACCAGCGAATGGAACGGATCGGCCACTTTGGTGCTGCTGCGAGTGCTGGCTCGGTCCGTCACCATGGCCTGAGCCGGGTTTGCCTTGTACTGCGAGCGCAGAGTGGCTTGAGCTTCATGGGTGCTGTGTGTCATTTCGGTTCTCCAGATGGAAGGGCAGTGTCAAGGTGCTGGTTTCAAACCATCGAGCAGTACGCTGCGCGATTTTTGTGAAATGCCTTGCCGGTAGCCTGCGCAGAGGCCGCTAATGCCGGGAATGCTGCGCTCGATCACGAACTTGGGCATGAGAATCTCCTTCAGGTGGTTGGGGTGACTCCACGGTATCGACCTGCTCTTCAGAAGACCTTTAAAGTCCCTAAAAATCGGCTAAAAAGCAGCGAGGCCACCAGCCTTGGGGAAAATACATGCAGGATCGAATTCAGTTTGACCGCTTCGAGGTGCGCCCGACCGAGCGACTTTTGTTGCTCGACGGACAAGCGGCCGAAGTGGGCGCGCGCGCATTCGACCTGCTGCTGTGCCTGCTGAAGCACCGCGATCGGGTGGTGTCCAAAGGCGAGATCCTGGACTTGGTCTGGCCTGGCCTGGTGGTGGAGGAGAACAACCTGTCGGTGCAGGTGTCTGCGCTTCGCAAAGTGCTGGGGTCGCAGGCCATTGCCACCATCCCCGGACGCGGCTACCGATTTGCGCTTGATCTCGTGCCATGCGCTGGATCGCCGCAGCAGGATGGACTCGACCCGCATGCCGCTAATGCAGCGCGCCCCACCATTGCGGTGTTGCCGTTCAGCGTGCTGTCGGACAGCCCGCAGGTGACCTTTCTGGCCGACGGCCTGGTGGAGGACGTGATTGCGCTGCTGGCCCGCGTGCCGGGCTTCATGCTCATTTCCCGTGCATCGTCATTCGCCTTCCGGGGCCATGAGGTGACGGTGCCCGAGGTGGCACGGCAACTGGGTGTGCGCTTTGTGGTGGAGGGCAGCGTGCGTCTCGTGGGCGACGCGCTGCGGGTGTCCACCCAACTGATCGAGGCAGCTACTGGGCTTGTGCTGTGGAGCGGCCGTTTCGATCGCTGCCGCGACGAGGCCGTCGATCTGCAGGAGGACATTGCGCGCGGCGTCATGTCCGAGTTGGAGCCTGAATTGACCCGGGCCGAGATTGCCCACATCCGTCGCCAGCGTCCGGAAAACCAGGACGCCTGGGCCCACTACCACCAAGCTGTGGGTTCGCTGGCGCTGCAGGGCTGGAGCCGCGACGCGATGGCCGAAGCCCGGCTGCGCCTGCAGACCAGCGTGGCGCTGGACCCTGCGTTTGGCCTCGGCCATGCGCACTATGCGCTGTTGACCGGTTTGTCAATGAACATTGGAGCGCTGCCCAACGATCCAGACGTTGTGCAAGAGGCATTGGGCGCCGCGCGGCAAGCCATGGCACTGGACGATGGCAGCTCCGAAGTGCTGGGTTACGCCGGTTGTGCGCTGTGCGACCTGGGTCACCACGAGCAGGGTGTAGACGTGTTGCACCGGGCTTTGGAGATCGACCCCAGCAATGCCCAGGCGCATGTGGCGCTGGGGGCATCGTGGGTACTGAGTGGCCAACTTGACGCTGGCATAGAGAAGTTGCGCTACGGCATGAAGATCAGTCCACGCGACCGCCGCCTGGGCTTCTGGGGCTGGGCGTTGGGCACCTTTTTGCTGCGGGCTGACCGATTGGACGAGGCGCTTTTGGAAGCAAGCGCATCGAGCCGCCGAGATCCGCAATTTCCCCTGCCCCGTGTTTTGGAGGCAGCCATCCTGGACCGCCAGGGTCAGCCCGGAGCAGCTCGGGCGACGTTGGCGCGGGCCCGCCAGATGAGTTTGACATTGAGCCTGGACACCATCGCCCTGACCCACGGCCGCCACGTAGGCAAGCGCTTGGCCTTGTTGTGGAGTCGTGCGGATTAGCGATCGTGCCCCGAAAAATGCTGCTGGAGCTGTTCATTTTCTTCCGTACTTTTGGTCGGCATGGCGGTATGTGGTGTGAATTCGCCTTGAGGCTGCCGCCACCGACAGCAATCGCTGCACACCTGTCAGTTGTGATTGGAAGCTGAACTCCCTGCCGGGTTGGGAAGGGCCTTTAAGCCAGCTTGCAGGGATGGCTAAGCCCGTTGCCCCCTGAATGGCAACACATTGCCTGCCACACAGGCATCCAGGTAATTGCTCCAAGCCTGCATCATCTGGGCTCGCGGCTGCAGGTACATCGCATGGTTGTAAGAAGCGCTGACCTGGTTGCGTTCTTGGTGAGCCAGTTGAAGCTCGATGTGCTCATGCGGCCAGCCCTGTTCGTGCAGTAAGGTTGAGGCAATGCCCCGGAATCCGTGGCCTGTCATGCGCCCCGCGTAACCCATGCGATCCAGCGCGCCCAGGATGGTGTTGTTGCTCATCGACTTCTGATGGTCGCGCTCACCGGGGAAGAGCAGGGCGCTGTGCCCTGTCAGAGTATGCAGGCTCCGAAGCAGGGTCACCGCCTGGGTGGAGAGGGGCACCATGTGCGGCGTCTTCATCTTCATGCGCGAGGCAGGAATGTCCCAGCGTCCGCTGTCGAGGTCAAATTCTTCCCAGCGCGCACCGATCAGCTCGCTGGTGCGCACGAAGGTCATGGCCATGAGCTTGATGGCCACGCGGGTGACGGTACTGCCGCTGTAGACCTCGATCTTTCGCAACAACTCGGGCAGTTCCTTGCCGTCCAGCCGCGCGTAGTTTTCTTTCTTGCGCGAGGCGAGCACATCGCTCGGACGAATCTCCACAGCCGGGTTGCGCTTCGCCAGCCCGTGGGCGATGGCGTAGCGAAAGATCTGGGAGCATGTCTGCAGAGCGCGTTTGGCAATATCGAGGGCGCCACGTTTTTCGATGGCCTTCATCATGGCGACTAGCTCGGGGGCCTCGATTTCCGAAATAGGGCGCAAGCCGATGGCCGGGAAGACATCCGCCTCCAGGCGGCGCCACACGTAGACAGTGTGGCTGTCGCTGCGTGCGGCCTTCCAGCTTTCCCACCACTTGTTTGCCACGGCCGCGAAGGTGTCTTCGACGGCCAGGCGGCGGGCGATCTTCTCAAACTTGCGGGCGGCCATCGGGTCAGTCCCCGTCGCCAACAGCTTTCTGGCCAAGTCCGCCTTGTCCCGGGCTTGGGCAAGAGAGACATCGGGGTAGGAGCCCAGGGCCATGAGTTTCTGTTTGCCGTCGAACCGGTAGGCCAATCTCCATAACTTCGAGCCCAGAGGCGTCACGTGCAATTGCAGGCCACGTCCGTCAGAAAGCTTGAAAGTGGACTCCCTTGACTTACTGGACTTGATGGCGATGTCAGTCAGGGCCATGTTCATCCCCCGTTGGTAGAGGAGATACCAACACGGTGCCTCCTGCATACCCATAACCATACCAACAGAAACCCTTGGATGGCAAGAACCGTTACGAGACGCCCAGAAACAAAAAAGCCCCGGAACACTAGGGAAACCGGGGCTTTCAGGGTGTCTTGCGAGACGTCTTGGGACGCTCTGGGACTCATTTTTGGCGGAGAGGGCGGGATTCGAACCCGCGGTGGGGATTAGCCCACACACGCTTTCCAGGCGTGCGACTTAAACCACTCATCCACCTCTCCGCGCAGCCTCGCAGTATAGCAGGCCGGGTTCCCTGTTCTGGAACTCAGGACGCCTTGCCGGTGCCGATCATCTTCATGGCCGATGCGATCAGGGCGGAAACTTCTGTCATGTTGCCGGGCACGATGAGCGTGGTGGTGGCGTCTGCGGCGACCTTGCCGTAGGCGTCAACCGCGCGCTCGGCCACCTTCAGCTGCACGGCCTGTTCGCCGCCCGGTTGCTGGATGGCCGCTGCAATGCGTTCGATGGCCTGGGCTGTGGCATCGGCCACGGCGGTGATGGCCGCGGCCTCGCCCTGGGCCTGGTTGATGGCGGCCTGCTTCTCGCCTTCGGAGCGTGCGATGAACGCTTCGCGCTCGCCGGTGGCGATGTTGATCTGCTCCTGGCGCCGGCCTTCCGAGGCGGCGATCAGGGCCCGCTTTTCGCGCTCGGCGGTGATCTGGGCCTGCATGGCGTGCAGGATTTCCTTGGGCGGTGTCAGGTCCTTGATTTCGTAGCGCAACACTTTCACACCCCAGTTCAGGGCGGCTTCGTCGATGGCCTGGACGATCTGGGCGTTGATGATGTCGCGTTCTTCGAAGGTCTTGTCCAGTTCGAGTTTGCCAATCACCGAGCGCAGCGAGGTCTGGGCGAGCTGGGTCACGGCCATGATGTAGTTGGACGAGCCGTAGCTCGCGCGCATCGGGTCGGTGACCTGGAAGTACAGGATGCCGTCGACCTGCAGTTGCGTGTTGTCGCGCGTGATGCAGACCTGGCTGGGCACGTCGAGCGGGATTTCTTTGAGGCTGTGCTTGTAGGCCACCTTGTCGATGAAAGGCATGAGGAAGTTGAGCCCCGGCGACAGGCTGCCATGGTATTTGCCCAGGCGTTCAACCACCCAGGCGTTTTGTTGCGGCACGACCTTGACGGCGCGCGTGATGAAGATAGCGGCGATGACAAAGAGGACGACGGCGATTTCCATGGGTGGTGTTCCGTGGTTGTGGTAACAGGGTGTGCATCATGCCGTAGCACTGTGCACTTCAGACAGCCAGTCAGGCCTTTTCGACCAGCAGGCGGTTGCCCACGAGTTCGGCCACGCGGTAGGCGCCGGGTATGGGAGGGTTGCCCGGCCGCTGGATCACGGTCCATTGCGCGCCCCGGTATTTGACGCTCGCGGTGCCATCGGACAGCCACTCTTCGATCTGGATGACCTCGCCCACATCCAGATTCACACTGCGCATGGCGCGCACCGACGGGTCCGACGGGCGCCGCCGTTTGATCAGGTGCCAGCCGAACACGGCCGCAGACCCGACCACAGCCGCCACGATCAACTGGGAACTCAATCCGGCGCCGGCGTGGGCGGCCAGCGCCGCGGCGACCATGCCCACGGCCAGCATGAGCAGGTAGAAAGTCCCGGTGAACAACTCCAGCGCCACGGCTGCGCCGACCAGCAGCCACCATAGGGTGGAATCCGACATGTAAGCTCCCCAGTTCGGCAGGCATTCCCCTGAATGTCTGACCCGTGCCACATTCTGCGACAAATGCCCTGCATCAAAAGGGCAGGGTCACTCGATTTCCGTACACTTCGCGCCTGTTTCGATTCCTTTTGCCCCTGATGGCCGCGTCCGCGGCTGGAGACCGCCATGAAATTCCGTTTTCCCATCGTCATCATCGATGAGGACTTCCGCTCGGAGAACTCCTCCGGTCTGGGTATTCGCGCCCTGGCGCAGGCCATCGAAACGGAGGGTTTCGAAGTGGTCGGTGTCACCAGCTACGGCGACCTCAGCCTGTTTGCGCAACAGCAGAGCCGCGCAAGCGCGTTCATCCTGTCCATCGACGATGAAGAGTTCAGCCCGGGGCCGGACCTGGATCCGGTGGTGCTGAACCTGCGCAATTTCATACAGGAAGTGCGTCGCAAGAACGCCGATGTGCCGATCTATGTGCACGGCGAAACCAAGACCAGCCGCCACCTGCCCAACGACATCCTGCGCGAGCTGCACGGCTTCATCCACATGTTCGAGGACACGCCCGAGTTCGTGGCGCGCCACATCATCCGCGAAGCCAAGAGCTACCTCGAAGGCATCCAGCCGCCGTTCTTCAAGGCGCTGCTTGATTACGCCGAAGACGGCTCCTACTCGTGGCACTGCCCGGGTCACTCGGGCGGCGTGGCGTTCCTGAAGAGCCCGGTGGGCCAGATGTACCACCAGTTCTACGGCGAGAACATGCTGCGCGCCGACGTGTGCAACGCGGTGGAAGAGCTGGGTCAGCTGCTGGATCACAACGGTGCCATCGGTGCCAGCGAACGCAACGCGGCGCGCATCTTCAACGCCGACCACTGCTACTTCGTCACCAACGGCACCAGCACCAGCAACAAGATGGTCTGGCACCACACGGTGGCGCCGGGCGACGTGGTGGTGGTGGACCGCAACTGCCACAAGTCCATCCTGCACAGCATCATCATGACGGGCGCGATCCCTGTCTTCCTGAAGCCCACGCGCAACCACTACGGCATCATCGGCCCGATCCCGCAAAGCGAATTCGAGATCGACGCCATCAAGGCCAAGATCCGCGCCAACCCATTGCTGGCCGGCGTGGATGCCGACACCGTCAAGCCGCGCATCCTGACGCTCACACAGTCCACCTACGATGGTGTGCTCTACAACACCGAGACCATCAAGAACCTGCTCGATGGCTGGGTGGACAACCTGCACTTCGATGAGGCCTGGTTGCCGCATGCGGCCTTCCACCCGTTCTACGGCAGCTTCCACGCCATGGGCAAGAAGCGCGCGCGACCGCAGCATTCGGTGGTGTATGCCACGCAGTCCATCCACAAGCTGCTGGCTGGCATCAGCCAGGCCAGCCATGTGCTGGTGCAGGACTCGCAGACCACCAAGCTGGACCGCCACCTCTTCAACGAGGCCTACCTGATGCACACCAGCACCAGCCCGCAGTACAGCATCATCGCCAGCTGCGATGTGGCCGCGGCCATGATGGAGCCGCCCGGCGGCACCGCACTGGTGGAAGAGAGCATCGCCGAAGCTCTGGACTTCCGCCGCGCCATGCGCAAGGTCGAGGCGGAATTCGGTGAAGACGACTGGTGGTTCCAGGTCTGGGGACCCGACAACCTGGTGGAAGAGGGCATCGGCCGCGCCAGCGACTGGGTGCTCAAGCGCACCGACGCCGATGGCGTGCAGCCCTCTGATGGCGAAGAGGCCTGGCACGGCTTTGGCGACATGGCGCCGGGCTTCAACATGCTGGACCCGATCAAGGCGACCATCGTCACGCCCGGTCTGAACATGAACGGCGACTTCGCCGCCACCGGCATCCCGGCATCCATCGTCACCAAGTTCCTGGCCGAGCACGGTGTGGTGGTCGAGAAGACCGGCCTCTACAGCTTTTTCATCATGTTCACCATCGGCATCACCAAAGGCCGCTGGAACACGCTGCTCACCGCGCTGCAGCAGTTCAAGGACGACTACGCCAAGAACCAGCCCATGTGGCGCATCCTGCCGGAGTTCTGCCAGAAGCACCCCCGTTACGAACAGATGGGCCTGCGTGACCTCTGCCAGCACGTGCACACGCTCTACGCCAAGTACGACATCGCGCGCCTCACGACCGACATGTACCTGAGCGACCACACGCCGGCCATGAAGCCGAGCGACGCGTTCGCGCACATCGCCCACCGCACCACACAACGCGTGCCGATCGACGATCTGGAAGGCCGCATCACCACTAGCCTGGTGACGCCGTACCCGCCGGGCATTCCGCTGCTGATCCCGGGCGAGGTGTTCAACAAGAAAATCGTGGACTACCTCAAGTTCAACCGCGAGTTCGCGCGCGAGTGCCCCGGCTTCGAGACCGACATCCACGGGCTCGTGCAGGAGCGCGGGACAGACGGCGTGCTTCGCTACTTTGCCGACTGTGTGGGTATCTGAGACCGCCGGATACGGTGATCCTTGGGCTGCACGGTAAGATGTTTCGGTGACCCGCTCATGGCGGGAAGCACAAAGGAACGTGCACCGTGCATGCCCACCATCCCCTCGGAGGCTTATCGATGTTCCCTGAATACCGCGATCTCATCACCCAGCTCAAGGGCCATGACGTCCACTTCACGCGCCTGTTTGACAAGCACAACGAACTGGACCAGGTGATCAAGAACAAGGAAGCGCACATTGAACCCGGTTCGCAGGCCGAGATTGAACAGTTGAAGAAAGAAAAACTGCTGCTCAAGGACCAGATCTACGGCATCCTGCGGCAGGCCAGCGCCTGAGCGGCGCGTGTTCAGCGCAGGCCGGTAGGCTGCGTTTCGACCGGTGCCGACAAGTCGGCGTCGCTGCGAATGCGCAAAAAGGTGGCGAAGCGCGGCAGGCCACTGTCGTGCAGGCCCCGGTAGCGGTAGGTCACCCAGGTACCCACCTGGGGTGGCTGCTGGCGCAGGGCATCGCTGAAGCCACTCCCGATCCGGAACCGGCGTCCATCCGGTGACTGCACCAGCAGGGCGCCCATGGCGCCCGCATATTTGCCCTGGCCGGGCACAGCCCCCAGCACCTGGGCTTCTGCGTCTTCGTGGGTCTTCACCTTGAGCAGGTCGTCGCTGCGCACGGCGCGGTACAGCGAGTCGCCCCGGTGCAGCATCAAGCCTTCGCCGCCCGAGCGCACCATCTGGTCCAGCCGATGGCCCAGCGCCTCGTGGCTGGACACCCGTTCCTGCGGCACGGCCATCACCCAAGGCTGGCCCATGCCTCGCACCAGCAACCGGTAGGCCTCAATGCGCTCACGGAAAACGCCTGCGTGCGCCGGCAGATCAAACACCATGAAACGGATGCGTCGCCAGGCCGCGTCGTCGGGCGTTTGCTGGCGCACCGTGGAGACGGTTTCTTCAAACCGGCCACGACCGGCCCAGAGTTCACCGTCCATGGGTTCGTCGGGCCAGCCCTGGGTGAACCAGGCCGGTGCCTGGATCTCGGTTCCGCCGCGGGTCAACAAGCGCCGGCCATCCCAGAAACCGCGCACACCGTCGTACTTTTCGCTGAGCCAGTAGGCACCCAGGTCGATGCCCGGGCGGTAGACGTTGGCCAGCATCAGGGCCGGGGTGTTGTTGGGGGCGGCGGCCTCGGCGCCGCCGAACGCCAGCAGTCCGAGCGCCGCCAGCATCCATGCCCGCCGGCTAACGAGAGGCTGGCCGGACGCTTGCACGGTCAGGAACCTGCCGGTTCGCTGTCGCGACTGGCGCCCCCCGTCTGGCTGAAGCCCCCGTCCACATAGGTGATCTCGGCGGTCACACCCGAAGCCAGATCGGACAGCAGGAACGCCGCCACGTTGCCCACGTCTTCGATCGTGATGTTGCGGCGCAGGGGGGATGCGGCAGCCACCATGCCCAGCAGCTTGCCGAAGTCCTTGATGCCGCTGGCGGCCAGCGTCTTGATCGGTCCGGCGCTGATGCCGTTGACGCGCATGCCGCGCGGACCCAGCGACTCGGCCAGGTAGCGCACCGAAGCTTCCAGGCTGGCCTTGGCCAGGCCCATGGTGTTGTAGTGGGGAATGATGCGCAGCGCACCGAGGTAGCTCAGCGTGAGCAGGGCGGCGCGGTCGTTGAGGTAGGGCAGGGCCGCCTTGGCCATGGCGGGGAAACTGTAGGCGCTGATGTCGTGGGCAACGCGGAAGGCCTCGCGCGACAGGCCATCCAGAAAGTCACCGGCAATCGCATCGCGTGGCGCAAAGCCGATGCTGTGCACGAAGCCATCAAACTTCGGCCAGGTTTTCGACAGACCGGCAAACATCTGGTGAATCTGGTCGTCGTCGCTGACATCGCAGTCGAAGATCAGCGTCGAGCCGAACTCGGCCGCAAACTCGGTGATGCGGTCCTTGAAGCGTTCCCCCACATAGCTGAAAGCGAGTTCGGCGCCCTGCTGGTGGCAGGCACTGGCGATGCCATAGGCGATGGATCGGTTGGACAACACCCCCGTGATCAGCAATTTTTTGCCGGTCAGAAAACCCATGTCGCGACCTCCGATAAAATTTCCAGCAGAATTGTCGCATGCACCCACCGCTTCACCGACTCCGTTCACGCCTGGCTGGTCTGTGTTCGGTGGCCGTGCTGGCGCTGTCTGCATCCCCGGTTTGGTCGGCGCATGGTTATGCCCTCTGGGGTGAACTCCGGTACCCGCCGGGGTTTGAGAATTTTGCCTATGTGAACCCTGCTGCGCCCAAAGGGGGCGAGTTGCGGCTGGTGAGCAACCTGCGCGTTTCCACCTTCGACAAATACAACCCGTTCACCCTGCGTGGCAGTGCACCGGCCTACCTGTCTGACCTGATGTTCGACTCGCTGCTCACCGGGGCGCTGGACGAAACGGGTGCCGGCTACGGGCTGCTGGCCGAAGACGTGGACGCCGCGAGCGACGGCCTGTCGGTCACCTTCCGGCTGCGGCGCCAGGCGCGCTTCCACAATGGCCAGCCGGTGCTGGCCGCTGACGTGAAACACAGTTTTGACACCCTGATGGGGCCGCACACCTCGCCCGCCTACAAGACCATCCTGGAAGACGTGGCGGGACTGGACGTGATCGACGAGCGCACGGTGCGCTACCGCTTCAAGAAGCCCAACCGCGAAATGCCGTTGACGGTGGGCGGCCTGCCCGTGTTCAGCCGCGCCTGGGGCGATGCGGTGGATCCCAAGACCGGACAGCGCAAGAGCTTTGACCAGGTCGTGATGGACTTTCCCATTGGCAGCGGGCCCTACAAGATCGGCCCCGTGCAGTTCGGCAAGGACATCACCTACGTGCGCGATCCGGCCTACTGGGCCCGCGACCTGCCGGTGCGCCGGGGCACCGCCAATTTCGACCGCATCACGGTCAAGATCTACAAGGACAGCACCGCGCGCCTGGAGGCACTGAAGGCCGGCGAATTCGACCTGATGCGCTTCTTTTCGGCCGGTGACTGGGCGCGCCGCGTCAACGGCAAACGCTTCAACACCGGCGAGCTGGTCAAGGCCGAGTTCAGCCACCGCCTGCCCATGGGTTTCCAGAGCTATGTGCTCAACACCCGTCGCAAACCGCTGGACGACATCCGGGTGCGCGAGGCGCTGGGGCTGGCGATGGACTACGAGTGGATGAACCGCCAGATGTTTTACGGCGGCTACCAGCGGGTGCGGGGCCTGTTCGGCAACACCGATTGTTCACCCACGAACGGGCCCGGCCCCGACGAGCTGGCGCTGATGCAGCCCTGGCGCAGCCAGTTGCCTGCCGCGGCCTTTGGCCCCATGTACGCACCGCCGCGCACCGACGGCCAGGACTCCCTGCGCGGCAACTTGCGCAAGGCCCAGGCGCTGTTGCGCGAGGCGGGCTGGACGGTGCAGGGCGGGCAACTGCGCAACGCCCAGGGACTAGCCATGGTGCTGGAATACCTGGACAGTGCCGAAACCGGGGCGAGGGTCGTCACACCGTGGGCGCGCAATCTGGAAAAGCTGGGCATCGAACTGAAGTTCCGGCCGGTGGACTTCGCGCTGTACCAGCAGCGCCTGCGCGGCTTCGACTTCGACATCATTTCCATCGCCTACGGCGGCACGCCCAACCCCGGCGCCGAATACGCCGACCTGTTCGGCAGCCAGGCGGCCAAGACCGAGGACTCGGGCAACTTCGCGGGCGTCAGCAGCCCCGCGGTGGATGCGCTGCTGGCCCGTATGGTCAATGCGCGCATCAAGCCCGACTTCCTGGCAGCCTGCCGGGCGCTGGACCGCGTCATCAGCCACAGCCACTACCTGATCCCGCAGTGGTCGGCGACCACCCACCGCATGGTCTACAACGCCTGGCGGCTGGACCGTCCGACGAAGATGCCGCCTTACGCGGCTGGCGAAGCATGGGCCATTGACACGTGGTGGAGCAAGCAGTGACCACCGCCATCGCTTGCCCGAAGAGATCAGGTACAAACTGACCATGTGGGTCTACATCCTCAAACGCCTCCTGCTCATGATCCCGACGCTGTTCGGGGTCTTGCTGCTGACCTTTGTCGTGATCCAGTTCGTGCCGGGCGGGCCGGTGGACCAGTACCTGGCCGAGGCGCGCACGGGGCAGGGCGGTGGTGCGGAGGGCGGTTCGGTTTACCGCGGTGCTCAGGGCGTCGATCCGCAGCGGCTGGAGCAGATCAAGGCGCTGTACGGCTTTGACAAGCCGGCCCACGAGCGTTTTTTCCAGATGCTCGGGCAGTTCGCGCGTTTCGACCTGGGCACCAGTTTTTTCCAGAACAAGGCGGTGTCCGAACTCATCGTCGAGAAGCTGCCGGTGTCCATCAGTCTCGGCATGTGGACCTTTTTCATCAGCTACCTCGTGGCCGTGCCGCTGGGTGTGGCCAAGGCGGTTCGCGCCGGCTCCCGTTTTGATCTGGTGACCACGCTGCTGGTGCTGGTCGGTTATGCCATCCCCGGCTTCGTGCTGGGCGTGGCGCTGCTGGTGATCTTTGGCGGACAGCTGCAGTGGTTTCCGCTGCGCGGACTCACCTCATCGAACTGGGACGAACTGAGCTGGGGCGCGCGCATCCTGGACTACCTCTGGCACATCACCCTCCCGCTGACGGCGATGGTGCTCGGGAGTTTTGCGGTCACGGCGATGCTCACGAAGAACGCGTTCCTGGAAGAAATCCGCAAGCAGTACGTGATGACGGCGCGCGCCAAGGGTCTGAGCGAGCGCCAGGTGCTGTGGAAACACGTGTTCCGCAACGCGCTGATCCCCATCGTCACCGGCTTTCCATCGGCCTTCATCGGTGCTTTTTTTGCAGGCTCGCTGCTCATCGAAACGCTGTTCTCGCTCGATGGCCTGGGCCTGCTGAGCTATGAAAGCGTGATCCGGCGCGACTACCCCGTCGTGCTGGGCACCTTGTTCCTTTTCACGCTGATCGGGCTGGTGACCAAGCTGGTGTCGGACCTTTGTTATCTCTGGGTCGATCCCAGGGTGAAGTTCGATTGATGGCCGCTGCTTCGCTCTCTCCGTCCCGCCGCGCCTGGCAGCGCTTCAAGCGCAACCGCCTGGGTTACTGGAGCCTGGTGATTTTCTGCGTGCTGGTGGTCGCGAGCCTGTTTGCCGAGCTGCTGTCCAACGATCGGCCGCTGATCGTGCGCTACGAGGGCAACACCTATTTCCCCATGGTGCAGGACTACCCGGAAACCACGTTCGGCGGCGACTTTGAAACCACCACCGATTACCTCGACCCGTTCATCCGTGAGCAGCTGACCCGCGGAAACAACTGGGCGGTCTATGCACCCAACCCCTATGGCCCGAAGACGCTCAACTACTTCGCGAAAGAGCCCAATCCTTCGGCGCCCACACTGGACAACTGGCTAGGCACCGACGACCGGGGCCGCGATCTGCTGGCCCAGCTGATCTACGGCTTCCGGGTCAGCGTGCTGTTTGCGCTCGCGCTCACCTTCATCGGCGTCGTCCTCGGCGTGATCACCGGCGCCATCCAGGGTTTTTTCGGTGGCAAGACCGATCTGGTCTTCCAGCGCTTCATCGAGATCTGGGGTTCGATGCCCGAGCTCTACCTGCTCATCATCTTCTCTGCCGTGTTCGCGCCCAGCATCAGCCTGCTGCTGATCCTGCTCAGCCTCTTCGGCTGGATGGGTCTGTCCGACTACGTGCGTGCCGAGTTCCTGCGCAACCGGCAGCTGGACTATGTGCGCGCTGCGCGCGCGCTGGGCCTGTCGAACGCGCAGATCATCTGGCGCCATGTGCTGCCCAACAGCCTCACGCCGGTGGTCACCTTCCTGCCGTTCCGCATGAGCGCGGCCATCCTGGCGCTGACCTCGCTGGACTTCCTCGGTCTGGGCGTGCCGCCCGGCACGCCGTCGCTCGGCGAACTGCTCAGCCAGGGCAAGAACAACATCGACGCCTGGTGGATTTCCATGTCCACCTTCGCTGTGCTGGTGATCACGCTGCTGCTGCTCACCTTCATGGGCGACGCCTTGCGCGACGCGCTCGACCCGCGGAAGGCTGAAAAATGACGGCGCCGCTGCTCCAGGTTCAGAACCTGCAGGTGGCCTTCAACGGCCAGCCGGTGGTGCATGGCATCGATTTTTCGATCGCCGCGGGCGAAAAGCTGGCCCTGGTGGGCGAGTCCGGCTCGGGCAAGACGGTCTCGGCGCTCTCGCTGCTGCGCCTGGTGCACAACGCCGAGGTCACTGGCTCGGCGCTGCTGGCGGGGCGCGACCTGCTGCAGATGACCGAACACCAGCTGCGCGGCGTGCGCGGCGACGAAGTGGCCGTCATCTTCCAGGAGCCCATGACCGCGCTGAACCCGCTCTACACGGTGGGTGACCAGATCGCCGAAGTGCTGCAACTGAAAAAAGGGCTGACGGCGGGCCAGGCCCGCTCCGCCACCGTGGAACTCCTGGCCTCCACCGGTATTCCAGAACCGGCCCGCCGCGCGGGCGCCTACCCGCACCAGCTCAGCGGGGGCCAGCGCCAGCGCGCCATGATCGCCATGGCGCTGGCCAGCAACCCCAAGCTGCTGCTGGCCGACGAGCCCACCACCGCGCTGGACGTGAGCCTGCGCGGCCAGATCCTCGACCTGCTGGCCGATCTGCAGCGCCAGCACGGTATGGCGGTGTTGCTGATCACGCACGACCTGAACCTGGTGCGGCGTTTCGCCGACCGCGTGGCGGTGATGGAACGCGGTCATCTGGTGGAGCAGGGCGGTGTGGCGGAAGTGTTCGCCTCGCCGCAGCACGCCTACACCCGCATGCTGCTGGCCAGCAAACCCGGGCGTGACGTGGTGGAAGCGCCGGCTGAGGCGGGTGAGCCGGTGCTGCAGGCGCGTGGCCTGCGCGTGAGCTACCCGGTGCCGCTACCGGGTCTGCGCGGCTGGTTCAAGAAGGGCGAGTTCGTGGCGGTGCAGGGCGCTGATCTCGACATTCCTCCCGGGCGCACGCTGGGCGTGATCGGCGAGTCGGGCTCCGGCAAGTCCACGCTCGCGCTGGCCGCGCTGGGCTTGTTGCCGCACGGGGGCAGGCTGCGGGTGACCGGGACCGACTGGAACGAAGCCCAGAATTCGGGCCAGAGCCGCGCCCTGCGCCAGCGCATCCAGGTCGTCTTTCAGGACCCGTTTTCTTCGTTGTCGCCGCGCATGACGGTGGAGCAGATCGTGGGCGAAGGCCTGTTGGTCCACGAACCCGGACTGTCCGCCGCCCAGCGCCGGGAGCGCGTGGTGGTTGCGCTCGCCGATGTCGGGCTGGTGGACGACCCCCGCCATGGCGGCGACTGGCTGCAGCGCTACCCGCATGAGTTTTCCGGCGGCCAGCGCCAGCGCCTGGCGATCGCTCGCGCACTCATCGTGGGGCCTCAACTGCTCGTGCTCGATGAGCCCACCAGCGCGCTGGACGTGACCGTGCAGAAACAGGTGCTCGCCTTGCTGCAGCGCCTGCAGCGCGAGCGCGGCCTGAGCTACCTGCTGATCACGCACGATGTTGACGTCATCGCCGCCATGGCGCACGAGGTCGTGGTGATGAAAGACGGCGCCCTGCTGGAGCGGGGTCACGTCGACCGGGTGCTGCAGCACCCGCAGCATCCCTACACCCAGGCCCTGGTAAGGGCGGCCGCCTGAGCTGCGGGCCGGGTATGAATTAACATCACCCGCCGTCCCAGGCCGCCGTGGCGCGTCTGAGCGCGAACCCATTCCACCTCCATGACCCAGACCCTACCGCCAGCGCCTTCCCCAAACGCCGCCGTGCCCGTGGACATGATCTCGCCTGTCCGCTGGATCGAAAAAGGCTGGGACGATCTGCGGGCCAACCCTGTGCCCGGTCTGGTCCACGGTGCGTTGATCACCCTGTTCGGCTGGTTGCTGATGTGGGCAGCGCGCGAAAAGTTCTGGCTGCTCGCGGGCGCTTTTTCCGGTTTCCTGATCGTCGCCCCGGTGCTGGCGACCGGCCTGTACCACGTCAGCCGCGAACGGGCCGCCGGGCGCATGGCGGGTCTGGGCGACGTGCTGGTGCTCTGGCGTTCGTTTGACGGGCGCCTGGTGCGCTTTGGCCTGTTGCTGGGGCTGGCGGGCACGGGCTGGGTCTTGACCTCGGCCGGCCTGATCACCCTGTGGTCTGAAGTGCCGATCAACAAGCCGGTGGATTTTCTGAAACACGTGGTGCTGGTAAGGGAGCCGGGGCTGTTTGAAGTCTGGCTCCTGATGGGTTCGCTGCTCGCAGCGCCCGTTTTCGCCTCCAGCGTGGTCGCCATTCCGATGCTGGTGGACAAGAGCGTGCCCGTCAGCATGGCGGTGACCGCGAGCTGGCGCGCCGTGGCCGATCATCCCGGGCCGCTGGTCTGGTGGGCGGTGCTGATCGGCATGCTCTTCGGCATGGGCCTGATCACCGCCTTGCTGGGCCTGATCGTGGTCATCCCCCTGGTGGCCCATGCCAGCTGGCACGCCTACCGCGATCTCTGCCCCGAAACTTCTATTTCTAGCCCCACGGCGCCAGCCGCCTGAGCCGCAACGCGGCACCTTTTCATGGAAACCACCCTTTTCGGCTATACCGAGGGCCAGATCGCCCAGTTCGGGCTGACCTTTGGCGTCGGCGCGTTCATCCTCTACATGCTTTTCATCGTTTTCAACCTCGCGCTGGAGTCCAAGGCGGGCAAATTCGGCTCCTTCATCCTGTTTCTGGTGCTCTCGCTGGGCATGCTGGGTTTCGTCGCCAAAAACATCATTCAATGGGTGTTGGGTATTTGATGGCGTCGGTGGCTCGGATATTGCAATAGGGGTCTCAGACAGGTTACAATACGAGCTTCACGACCAAATGGGCGGGTTACTACCGGCCCATTTTTTTTGGCCGAACGCTTTTCCAACCAACACCGAACAAGGCAGATACCGCACCAATGGCCTGGCAAGAAACCGTCACGCAAACCGTCACTGGACTGGGTTTTGACCTGGTGGATCTGGAGCGTTCCGCCGGTGGTTTGTTGCGTGTCACGATCGATCTGCCCTGGCAACCGCCAGAAGCGGGCCAGCCCGCACCGGTGCCCCAGTTCGTGACGGTGGAAGATTGCGAGAAGGTGACTCGCCAGCTGCACTATCTGCTGGAAGTTGAAGGTCTTGAGTACCGCCGGCTGGAAGTGGGTTCGCCGGGCATTGACCGTCCGCTCCGTCACGAAGTGGATTACATCCGTTTTGAGGGTCACGTGGTTGACCTCACGCTGAAGGCGCCGATCGGCGCCACGGATTCGGGTATTTCGGCCAGTCGTAAAAAGTTTCGCGGCACGCTGGAGCGGGCCGCTGATGGGGTGTCTTGGCAATTGGTCTGGAGCGATGCGCCCGAACCCAAGCCGGGGCAGCGCGTGAGCAAGAAACGTGTGCCGCCGCCGCTGCAGGCGCTGGGTTTTGTTCTGGACGATGTCCAGCAGGCCCGGTTGGCGCCCATTGTGAATTTCAAGGGTCGTCAGGCGGCTTCAGACGGATCGGATCCGGTTTGAAGTTGTTGTGCGATCCATTCATGCAAAAAATTGTTTGTGACTCTGGAAAAGAGCTTCGGAAAGGTGGGCGAGTGATATGAACCGCGAAATGTTGATGCTGATCGATGCCATCTCGCGCGAGAAAAATGTCGAACGTGACATTGTGCTGAGCGCTGTGGAACTGGCGCTGGCCTCGGCCACCAAAAAACTCTACAAGGGCGACGTGGACATCCGCGTTGCCATGAGTCCGGACGATGGTTCTTACGAGACCTTCCGCCGCTGGCTTGTCGTGCCCGACGAAGCGGGTCTGCAAAATCCCGATGCCGAAGAGCTGCTGTCCGATGCGCGCGATGAAATTCCCGACATCGAAGAAGGCGACTTCATCGAGAAACCGGTTGAAAGCGTGCCCATCGGCCGCATCGGCGCCATGGCCGCCAAGCAGGTGATCCTGCAGAAGATTCGCGACGCCGAGCGCGAGATGCTGCTCAACGACTTCATGTCGCGTGGCGACAAGATTTTCGTCGGTACCGTCAAGCGTATGGACAAGGGCGATCTCATCATCGAAAGCGGTCGTGTCGAAGGCCGTTTGAAGCGCAGCGAGATGATCCCGAAGGAAAACTTCCGGACCGGTGACCGTGTGCGCGCCATGATCATGGATGTGGACCTGACGCTGCGCGGCGCACCCATCCTGCTGTCGCGTTCGGCACCGTCGTTCATGATCGAACTCTTCCGCCAGGAAGTGCCCGAAATCGAACAGGGCCTGCTGGAGATCAAGACCTGCGCCCGCGATCCCGGTTCGCGCGCCAAGATCGCCGTGCAATCGCACGACAAACGCATCGACCCCATCGGTACCTGTGTCGGCGTGCGCGGTTCGCGTGTCAACGGTGTGACCAACGAACTCGCCGGCGAGCGTGTGGACATCGTGCTGTGGTCCGAGGACCCGGCCCAGTTCGTCATCGGCGCCCTGGCGCCGGCCAACGTGGTTTCCATCGTTGTGGACGAAGAGCGTCACGCCATGGACGTGGTGGTGGACGAGGAAAACCTCGCCATCGCCATCGGCCGCGGTGGACAGAACGTGCGTCTGGCCTCCGAGCTGACCGGCTGGCGCATCAACATCATGACCGCCGACGAGTCGGCGCAGAAGCAGGCCGAAGAAGCCGACGGCATCCGCAAGATCTTCATGGCCAAGCTGGACGTGGACCAGGAAATCGCCGACATCCTGATTGAGGAGGGTTTCACCAGCCTCGAAGAAGTGGCCTATGTGCCGCTGCAGGAAATGCTGGAGATCGAATCGTTCGACGAAGACACCGTGAACGAACTGCGCACCCGAGCCAAGGATGCCTTGCTGACCATGGAAATCGCCCGCGAAGAAGGTGTCGAAGAAGTCTCGCAGGATCTGCGCGACCTCGAAGGCATGACCCCCGAGCTGGTGGCCAAGCTGGCCGATGGCGGCGTGCACACCCGTGACGAACTGGCCGACCTGGCCACCGACGAATTGACCGACCTGACCGGCCAGACGCCTGAAGAGGCCACGGCGATGATCATGTTGGCCCGCGCTCACTGGTTCAACAGTGACGAAACGCCTGCTTCCAACTGAACCGAGCAGGCCAGAGCGGAGAAAAAACACCTATGACCAGTACCACTGTCGCCGAAATGGCTGCCGAGCTGAACAAGACCACCTCATCGCTGCTGGAGCAACTCTCCGCGGCCGGGGTGCCCAAAAATGCGGGAACCGACCCGGTCACCGAGTCCGACAAGCAGAAGCTGTTGGGCCACCTCAAGGCCAGCCATGGCACCGCGGGCGGTGAACGCAAGAAGATCACGCTGGTCAAGAAATCGACCAGCGAAATCAAGCAGGCCGACGCCACCGGTCGTGCCCGCACGATCCAGGTCGAGGTGCGCAAGAAGCGCACCTTCGTGAAGCGCGACGACGATGTGATTGCACCGGAAGTCGTGCCCGAGCCACAGGCGCCTGCAGTCCCCGTCATCGATGAGGCTGAATTGGCCCGTCGTGAAGAAGATGCACGCCACCAGGCCGAGCTGCTGCGTCGCCAGGAAGAAGAGCTGTTGCAGAAACGCCAGCAGCGCGAAGCCGAAGAAGCCCGCGCGGCCAAAGCCGAACAGGATCGGGTGGCTGCCGAAGCGGCCGAGGCCGCGGCGCGCGCCGAACGCGAAGCCGTTCAACCCGCAGCGACCCCCGTCGATGCCGCTGGCAGCGCCGCAGCCCGCATCGTCGAGCACGAAAAAGCCCAGGCCGCCTCGCTGGAGCGCGAATCTGCCGCCCGTGTGCTGGCCGACAAGAAGGCCGAGGTCCAGAAGGCCGACGACCTGCGCGCCCAGGACCTGATCGAGCGTCGCCGCAAGGCGGAAGCCGAAGCCGCCAACATCCGCGCCATGATGGCTGCACCGGCCAAGACGATGGTGGCCAAGAAGCCTGAGCCCACGCCGGATCCCAAGGCCATCAAGGGCACGTTGCACAAACCTGCTGGCACACCCGGTGCCAAACCCGCGGGAACGACTGCCGCTGTGGCGGCTGTCGCGGGTGCGGCGGGCAAGAAAGAAGTCAAGTCTGAAAACCTGTCTTCCACATGGAAAGACGACGCGGCCAAGAAGAAGGAAATCAAGACCCGCGGCGACACCAGTGCCGGGCGTTCCAACTGGCGCGGTGGTCCGCGTGGTGGTGGCCGTCGCAACGACCGCGACAGCCGTGACACCGGCCAGAGCAGTTTCGTGGCGCCGACCGAATTCAAGGTCATCGAGGTGCACGTGCCGGAGACCATCACGGTCGCCGAACTGGCGCACAAGATGAGCCTGAAGTCGTCCGAGGTCATCAAGCAGTTGATGAAGCTGGGCCAGATGGTCACCATCAACCAGCCGCTGGACCAAGACACCGCCATGATTCTGGTGGAAGAACTGGGTCACAAGGCCATCATTGCCGCACTGGACGACCCGGAAGCCTTCACGGACGAAGACTCCGCACAACTGGAAGCCGAGCTGCTGCCGCGTGCGCCGGTCGTGACCGTGATGGGCCACGTGGACCACGGCAAGACGTCGTTGCTGGACTACATCCGTCGCGCCAAGGTGGCGGCGGGCGAAGCGGGCGGCATCACGCAGCACATTGGTGCTTACCACGTGGAAACCCCGCGCGGCGTGATCTCGTTCCTCGATACCCCGGGTCACGAGGCGTTCACCGCCATGCGGGCACGTGGTGCGCAGGCGACCGACATCGTGATCCTGGTGTGTGCAGCCGATGACGGCGTCATGCCTCAGACCAAGGAAGCCATCAAGCACGCGAAAGCGGCAGGCGTCCCCATGGTGGTCGCCCTCACCAAGATCGACAAACCCGGTGTCAACCTGGAAAAGGTGCGTTCCGAGCTGGTGGCCGAAGAAGTTGTGCCCGAGGAGTTTGGCGGCGACGTGCCCTTTGTGAACGTGTCGGCCAAGACCGGCGAGGGCGTGGACGCTTTGCTCGAGCAGGTGCTGCTGCAGGCCGAAGTGCTGGAACTCAAGGCGCCGGTCGATGCAATGGCCAAGGGCCTGGTAATTGAAGCGCGCCTGGACAAAGGCCGCGGCGCCGTGGCCACGGTGCTGGTTCAGAGCGGTACGCTCAAGACCGGCGACGTGATCCTCGTGGGTCAGACCTCGGGCCGCGTGCGCGCCATGCTGGACGAGAACGGCAAGACCATCAAGTCCGCTGGTCCTTCCATTCCGGTGGAAATCCAGGGTCTGTCGGAAGTTCCGCAGGCCGGTGACGACTTCATGGTGATGACCGACGAGCGCCGTGCGCGCGAAATCGCGACCTACCGTGCCGGCAAGTTCCGCAACACCAAGCTGGCCCGGCAACAGGCCGCCAAGCTGGAGAACATGTTCACCGACATGTCGGCGGGCGAGGTCAAGGTCTTGCCCATCATCGTCAAGGCCGATGTGCAGGGTTCCCAGGAAGCCCTGGGCGCTTCGCTGCTCAAGCTGTCGACCGACGAGGTCAAGGTGCAGCTGGTGTTCTCCGGCGTGGGCGGCATCAGCGAGTCCGACGTCAACCTGGCCATCGCGTCCAAGGCCGTGATCATCGGCTTCAACGTGCGAGCCGATGTGGGCGCGCGCAAGCTGGCCGAAGGCAACGACGTGGATCTGCGCTACTACAACATCATCTACGACGCCGTCGATGAGTTGAAAGCGGCGATGTCCGGCATGCTGGCGCCCGAGAAGCGCGAAGAGATCATCGGTTCGGCCGAGATCCGCACCGTGTTTGTGGCGTCCAAGATCGGTACCGTGGCGGGTTGTATGGTTACTTCGGGCCAGGTCACCCGCAACGCACACTTCCGTCTGCTGCGCGAAAACGTGGTGGTCTACACCGGCGAGATCGACACCTTGAAGCGCCTGAAAGACGATGTGCGCGAAGTCAAGGAAGGCTTCGAGTGCGGTATCAAGCTCAAGAATTACAACGACATCAAAGAGGGCGATCAGCTCGAGTTCTTTGAGATCAAGGAAGTGGCGCGTACCCTCTGATCGGGCACGTTTCGAACACTGTATGGCTGTCAAGAAGTCTTCCACTCCCAACCGCGGTTTCCGCGTGGCCGACCAGATCCAGCGCGATCTGGCCGAGCTGATCGCGCGCGAGCTGAAGGACCGCCGGGTGGGCATGATCACGATCAACGCGGTCGAGGTCACGCCCGACTACGCGCACGCCAAGGTGTTCTTCAGCCTGTTGACCGGCGACCCCGAGGAAACCCAGCAGGGCCTGAACGCGGCTGCCGGTTTCCTGCGCAGCGGGCTTTTCAAGCGGCTGCACATCCACACCGTGCCCACTCTGCACTTCATCTTTGACCGCACCACCGAGCGCGCGTCAGACATGAACGCCTTGATCTCCAAGGCGGTGGCGTCGCGTTCCAAAGACGAGGAATGACCATGAAGCGCCAAAGCACCAGGGTGCAACGGCGCCCTGTGCATGGGGTGCTGTTGTTAGACAAACCGCTGGGTCTCTCCAGCAACCAGGCCTTGCAGAAGGCCAAGTGGTTGCTGCGCGCGGAAAAAGCCGGCCACACCGGCACACTCGATCCACTGGCCACGGGTGTGTTGCCCCTGTGTTTTGGTGCTGCCACCAAGTTCAGCCAGTTGCACCTCGACGCGGACAAGACCTACGAAACCACCGTGCGCCTGGGACTGAAGACCAGCACAGGTGACGCCGAAGGTGACGTGATCGAAACCCGGCCTGTGACCTGTACCGCGGGTCAGGTGGTCGAGGTGCTCGACCGCTTCATGGGCCCGATTGCGCAGGTGCCACCCATGCACAGTGCGCTGAAGAAAGACGGGAAACCACTGTACGAATACGCCCGAGACGGCCAGACGGTCGAGCGCGAGGCGCGCCAGGTGGTGATTCACGATCTGGACCTGCTGGACATGCAACTGGACGGCGACGCGCCCAGCCTGCAACTGCGCGTGCGCTGCAGCAAGGGCACCTACATCCGCACCCTGGGCGAAGACATTGGCGAAGCGCTGGGCTGTGGCGGGCATCTGACCATGCTGCGCCGCACCGCCACCGGGCCTTTTGATGCCACACAGTGCATCACCCTGGATGCCCTGGCCTCGGAAACGGAAGACCAGCGGCTGGCGCACCTGGCGCCGGTCCAGGTCTTGCTTGAAGGACATGTGCCGGTCACGCTGGACGCCGACAATGCTGGGCGCTACCTCAGTGGTGTGCGCCGGCGAGGCGAATGGCCTGACCAGAACCAGGTGGTGGTGTTCGGCCCGGCGCCGACGACCTCCACCAACACCTCAAACCCCTTGGCGGTGCTGCTCGGCAGCGGCCACACCGAGGGCGGCGAACTCATCCCGGGGCGGCTGCTGAGCCCCATTGAAATACAGCAAATCCTGGAAACCGCAACATGAGCAAACAGATCCGCAACATCGCCATCATCGCCCACGTCGACCACGGCAAAACAACCATGGTCGACCAGCTGCTGCGCCAGTCGGGCACCTTCGCCGAACACGAAAAAGTCGTGGACACGGTCATGGACAACAACGCCATCGAAAAAGAGCGTGGCATCACCATCTTGGCCAAAAACTGCGCCGTGAGCTGGCAGGGCACGCACATCAACATCGTTGACACCCCCGGCCACGCGGACTTCGGCGGTGAGGTCGAGCGCGCCCTGTCCATGGTGGACGGCGTGGTGTTGCTGATCGACGCCCAGGAAGGCCCGATGCCGCAGACCCGCTTCGTGACCAAGAAGGCGCTGGCCCTGGGTCTGAAGCCCATCGTGGTGGTCAACAAGGTGGACAAGCCCGGTGCGAATCCCGACAAGGTGGTCAACGCCGCCTTCGACCTGTTCGACAAGCTCGGTGCCAACGACGAACAGCTGGACTTCCCGGTGGTCTACGCCTCCGGCATCAACGGCTGGTCTTCGCTGGAAGAGGGCGCGCCCGGTGAGCAGTGGGGCCCCGACATGTCGGCCCTGTTCGAAACCGTGCTCAAGCACGTGCCCGCCCAGGAAGGGGATCCGACCGCGCCGCTGCAGCTGCAGATTTCCGCGCTGGACTTCTCGACCTTCGTCGGCCGTATCGGCGTCGGCCGCATCAGCCAGGGCACGATCAAGCCCAACATGGACGTGCTGGTGATGGAAGGCCCTGATGGCAAGACCATCAAGGGCCGCATCAACCAGGTGCTGACCTTCCAGGGTCTGGACCGCGTGCAAGCCACCGAAGCCGGCCCGGGCGAGATCGTGCTGATCAACGGCATTGCCGACATCGGCATCGGCGTGACCGTGACCGACCCCCTCACCCCCGCACCCCTGCCCATGCTCAAGGTCGACGAACCGACCCTGACCATGAACTTCTGCGTGAACACCAGCCCTCTGGCCGGCCGCGAAGGCAAGTTCGTGACCAGCCGCCAGATCTGGGACCGTCTGCAAAAGGAACTTCAGTCCAACGTGGCGTTGCGCGTCAGCGAAACCAGCGAAGACGGCATCTTTGAAGTGATGGGCCGCGGTGAATTGCACCTGACCATCCTGCTGGAGAACATGCGCCGTGAAGGCTACGAGCTGGCTGTGTCCAAGCCACGCGTGGTGTTCCGTGATGTGGATGGTGTGCGACATGAGCCCATCGAGCTGGTGACGGCCGACATCGAAGAGCAGCACCAGGGTGGCGTGATGCAGGCCTTGGGCGAACGCAAGGGCGAGCTGGTCAACATGGAGCCGGACGGCCGTGGCCGAGTGCGACTCGAATACCGCATCCCGGCTCGTGGCCTGATCGGTTTCACCAACGAATTCCTGAACCTGACCCGCGGTTCCGGCCTGATCTCCAACATCTTCGACAGCTACGAGCCGCACAAGGGTGACATCGCCAGCCGCAAGAACGGCGTGCTGATCTCCATGGACGATGGTGAGATCTTCACCTACGCCCTGGGCAAGCTGGACGACCGCGGCCGCATGTTCGTGAAGGCAGGCGACCCGGTGTACGAAGGCATGATCGTCGGCATCCACAGCCGCGACAACGACCTCGTGGTCAACGCCACGCGCACCAAGCAGCTGACCAACTTCCGCGTCTCCGGCAAGGAAGACGCGATCAAGATCACGCCGCCGATCGACCTGAACCTGGAATACGGTGTCGAGTTCATTGAAGACGACGAGCTGGTCGAAATCACGCCCAAGTCGGTTCGTCTGCGCAAGCGCTTCCTGAAGGAAAGCGACCGCAAGCGCAACCGCGACTGATGACGCTTCAACACGGCCTGGCGCCGTGTTGTGGTTTCAGCCCATGCCTTTTCGCGCCCTCAGCCGCCTGAGCCACACCCAGGCGGTGTTCATGATGATCGCGGTGACCCTCATGTGGTCGATCGCCGGCGTGGTGTCGCGCCAGCTCGAATCGGCGGCCCGCTTTGAAGTGACCTTCTGGCGCAGCGCGTTCACGGCGTTGTCTCTGCTGGTCATCCTGCCGGTCTGGCGTTCGGCCGACCGCCGGGGAGGCCTTCAGGCTCCGGGTGAGCAGGCGCGCTCGGTCATCGGCCGCACCCTCCATCAACATTGGGGTCTGTTGCCCGAGTCGCGTGCGTTCTGGGTGTCCGGCGTGTGCTGGAGCGTGATGTTCACAGCCTTCATGCTCGCGCTGACCTTCACCAGTGTGGCCAACGTTCTCGTCATCATGGCGCTGGGCCCTTTGATGACGGCCTTGCTGGCGCGCTTTGCCATCGGGCAGCGTCTGCCGCTGCGCACCTGGCTGGCCATTGTGGCGGCCGGTGCGGGTATTGCCTATATGTATGGGAGCCAGATGCTGACCGCCATGTCTGACACGACGGCCAGCGCATCGGGCCTGTTGCTGGGCTCCCTGATCGCGCTGTGCGTGCCGGTGGCCGCTGCCGTCAACTGGACAGTGGTACAGCGCAGCCAGTCGCACGGCGAGCGCATCGACCTCGTGCCGTCGGTCTTGCTCGGGGCGGTGCTGTCCGCGCTCTACACGCTCGCGCTGGCGCTGCCGTTTGCGGCCACCCGCGCCGACATCGGCTGGCTGGCCTTGCTGGGTCTGGTGCAGCTGGCCATTCCCTGCGTGCTCTCAGTTGTTTGTGCTCGCGTGCTCAAGGCGCCTGAAGTGTCCCTGCTCGCCCTGCTGGAGGTGATTTTCGGCATCGTCCTTGCATGGTGGCTGGCGAACGAGGTGCCGGGAACCGAGGTGCTCGCCGGGGGCAGTCTGGTGATCGCCGCCCTGGTGATCAACGAGCTGCTGGGCTGGCGGTCGCGAGCTGGCACGCTGCGCATACAGACCCTCAACGCCGACGCCCGCGAATCCTGAACCGACCGAACCGAGGATCCCTCACATGACCAACGCGCTTGCTTCAGAATCCCTTGTCGTGGCCGAGGTTCGTGGCCGCGTCGGCTGCATCACGCTGAACCGGCCCAAGGCACTCAACGCGCTGTCGCTGGGCATGATCCGCGACATCACGGCGGCCCTGATCGCCTGGCGCGACGACACCCATGTGCTGGCCGTGGTGGTGCGCGGCAGGGGCAAGGAAGGCCCGTTCGGGGCCTTCTGTGCGGGCGGCGACATCCGTTTTTTCCATCAGGCAGCGCTGGCCGGCAACCCCGAGCTGGAAGACTTCTTCACCGAAGAATACGCGCTCAACCACCTGGTCCACACCTATCCCAAGCCCTATATCGCCCTCATGGACGGCATCGTCATGGGGGGCGGCATGGGCATCAGCCAGGGCGCCAGCCTGCGCATCGTCACCGAGCGCAGCAAACTGGCCATGCCCGAAACCGGTATCGGCCTGTTCCCCGACGTGGGTGGTGGCTATTTCCTGAGCCGTTGCCCCGGTCGCCTGGGTGAATACCTCGGGCTCACGGGACACGTGCTGGGTGGCACCGAAGCCATGAGCATGGGCCTGGCCGATGCCTTGATGGACAGCGGCCGCCTGACCGGCTTGTGGGAGACGCTGGGCCAGACGCCGTTTGAAAGCGGACAGGCCGTCGAGCGCTGGTGCCGCAACCACGAACAAAAGGTGTTCACCCGGGTGGTCTGGCCGTTGGCCGAGATCGACCGGGTGTTTTCGCTGGACAGCGTGGGGGCGATCGTGTCAGCGCTGGCCACGACCCCTGGCGACTGGGCGGCACAGACACTGGCGGTGTTGAACAAGCGCTCGCCGCTGATGCTGCACGTGGTGCTGGAGCAGGTGCGCCGGGCCCGTCGCATGGGCCTGGCCGACGCCTTGCGCATGGAGCGTGACATGGTGCGCCATTGTTTCCAGCTGCGTCCCGGCGCGGCGAGTGAAACGGTGGAGGGCATCCGTGCGCTGGCCGTGGACAAGGACCACAGCCCGCGCTGGAACCCCGCCCGCGTTGACGAGGTGACGCCCGAGATGGTTGCGCCGTTCTTCGTCAGCCCCTGGCCTGCGCACGCACATCCGCTGCGGTCACTGAGCTGATCGGAGGCATGACTCGGACGCGGCCGGCCGCCCGGTCGAATCGTCAGAGCCCGGTGGACAGGCTGTGCACCCAGGCCAGCTGTTGTGGCAGGCACACGCGGCTGAGATCGTAGTGGGATCGCGCGAAGGCGCGCGCGGCGGTTCCCAGCCGCAGGCGTTCGGCGGCATCGTCCAGCAGCGAGCCAATGGATCGAACCAGCCCCGTTCCATCGAAAAAATCAACCAGTTGCCCGGTTTCACCTGGCGCGATCACCTCGCGCACCGGCGCGGTGTCGCTGGCCACGATCGCAGCGCCCACGCTCATGGCCTCCAACAGGCTCCAGCTCAGCACAAAAGGGTAACTCAGGTACACATGCACCCGCGACACCTGCAGCAGCCGGGTGAACGCCTCGCGTTCCAGCCTGCCGAGAAAGTGCACCCGGGCCCAGTCCGCGTCAGGGATCTGGTCTTTCACTTCGCTGCAGAACACCTCGCGCCAGGTGCGCCCGGCAGGGGCAGCCGCCCCGTAGCCCGTCTCTTCGCCGCCCACCAGCAGCACCTGCGCATTCGGCCGCTCGCGCAACAAGGCGGGCAAGGCCCTCATGAGCACATGAATGCCGCGGTAGGGCTCCAGATTCCGCGCCACATAGGTGATCACCTCGTCGTCCCGGGTCAGCGTCCTCGCTCCGCCCGGCAACGGAAAACGCACGTCGGGGTCGGGGCACAGCACGTCAGTGTCAATGCCGTCGTGCGCCACGCAGATGCGATCCCGCCAGGCCTGGGGAAAGGTGCTGGCCTGCCAGTGCGTCGGACTCAGTGCCCCGTCGGCCAGGTCCAGGTGGGCCAGGTTGTTGAGGTTCTTCATCTGCAGGCGACAGGCATCGGCTTGCGGATCGGGCGGTTCGAACTCGGGGTCGAAGCCCACATCGGCGCCGTCGAGCTGGTAGAAAAACTCGGCGTACAAACCCAGCCGGGCCCGGGGCCAGACCTGCTTCACGAACAGCGGTTCACCCCATCCCGGGTGCGCCACGATCACGTCGGGCACAAAACCCTGGTTGCGCAGCGATCGTGCCGCCTGCCAGCAGGCCGTGGCCCGCAGCGTCTTGGTTTCGATATCGACCAGCCAGGGGTGCAGCCCCGGCGTGTTGGCGCCCTGAAGCGGGTAAGGCAGCACCCGCACCCCGCGCCAGTTCTGCGGTTCGCCCTTGGGTTGCACCATCAGCGCCACGACCTGGTTGCCTGGTTGCGCGGCCAGCGCAGGCGCCAGGTGACGGAACTGGCCAGGGAAGTTCTGGTGGATGAACAGGTATTTCAAAGGCGCCTTCCTCCTGAGTTCATCGGCATACGCCATTGATCGACCGCCCGGTCTCAGCGGCTGCGGCTCTTCATCGCCCGCTCGACCTCGCGCTTGCCTTCGCGCTCCTTGATGGTGTCGCGCTTGTCGTGTTCGGCCTTGCCTTTGGCCAGTGCCATTTCACACTTCACCTTGCCATTTTTCCAGTGAAGGTTGAGCGGCACCAGGGTGTAGCCCTTCTGTTCGATCTTGCCGATGAGGCGGCTGATCTGGTCGCGGTGCAGCAGCAGTTTTTTGGTGCGCACCGAGTCCGGGCTGACGTGGGTCGAGGCCGTGTTGAGCGGATTGATCTGGCACCCGATCAGGAACAGCTCGCCTTCGCGGATGACGACATAGCCATCGGTCAGCTGCACCTTGCCCTCGCGCAGCGCTTTGACCTCCCAGCCTTCGAGCACCATGCCGGCCTCGAAACGCTCCTCGATCGCGTAGTTGAACAGCGCCTTTTTGTTGTCGGCAATGCGGCTGTCGACGCCCTTGGTGGGCGCGCTTTTACTGGGTTTGGTGGCCATGGAGTGTCAGTTGCGGCCGTTTCTGGCCAATACAATGGCAGCGAAGAAGCTGCCGGGCGGCATGTCAATGTTGGCGGCTTGCCTGAAATGCCCGCCTGATTGTATGAAAACGATTCAAAAGTCTGTTTTGCTCTGGCACAGCGCCCACGAGATGTTCGCGCTGGTGACCGATGTGCACCACTATCCGCAGTTTTTGCCCTGGTGCGACCACGGTGAAGTGGTTGAACGCGGCGAAGAAGGCATGGTGGCCAAAGTGGGCATATCCATCAGCGGCCTGCGCCACAGTTTCACGACCCGCAACACCCATGTGGACGACCGCCAGGTGCTGATGGAGCTGGTGGACGGACCGTTTTCGCACCTGGAAGGTTGCTGGGATTTCACGCCGCTGGGCGACGGGACCGAAAAGGCCTGCAAGGTGGCGTTTCGCCTCACCTACGGTTTCTCCAGCCAGACGCTGGCCAAGCTGGTGGGTCCTGTGTTCGACAAGATCGCGGGCAATCTGGTGGACGCCTTCGTCAAGCGCGCCGACCAGGTGTACGGCGCATGAACATCACGCTGGTCTACGTCAGTGCGCCCCGCACGGTGCATCAATTGGCGCTGCAGGTGACCGACGGCTGCAGCATTGCCCAGGCCTTGGAGCAAAGCGGCTGGCTGCCCCAGTTCCCGGATATTCGGAATGAGCCCCTGGCGCTCGGCATCTGGGGGCACAAAGCCACGCCGGCCACGGCACTCCGGGAGGGCGATCGGGTGGAGGTGTACCGCGCGCTCCGGGTGGACCCGAAGGTCGCGCGCCGGGAACGATTCGTTGGGCAGGGCGCTCGGGGTACCGGGCTGTTTGCGCGGCGCAGGCCGGGCTCCAAAGCGGGCTACTGACCCGTCCCCGGAAGGCCGAGTCCACTCACCACGGCAATCTTACTGGGCCTGTGCCTGGGGAGCCGGGCCACAATCGGTGCGGATGATTTCGTTGAGCCGTTGTGTTTCGGAAGCCCTGGCCTTGTCGTCCATGATCTCCCGTTCACCCTTGGCGTTGGTGGTTGCCACACGAACGCCCGAATCCAGCGTCGCTTTGGCACGCTGGGCCCGATCGCAGTTTTCTGCCCGCGCCTTGGCGATTTTTTCGGCTTCGGCTTTTTTCTTCGCCAGTTCGGCTTCTTCGGCCTGCTTTTTCTTGGCTTCCAGCGCCGCGTCCCGTCCGCTGGGTTTGGGCGGGCTCAAGGGTGGGGCCGCCTGGGGCGCAGCGGCTGCGGTGTCGGCTTCAACCGCAGCGGGGGCGCTGCGCATGCCCGGCCGCTTCAGAATGTTTTTCTCAGGCACCTCGGGTGCCGGGGCGGTGTCGCTGAACACCTTGTTGCCGGCGGCATCAATCCACAGCCATTGCGCGGGCGCGCTGCTGCAAGCCAAAACCGTCAAAGCCGTGAGCGCAAACTTGAGGACGCCGGACAGGGAAGAGGTTGAGTGTTCCATCCAACCAGTTTACTTCCCCAGCCGGCGCGCAGCATGTCTGGCCTGCTGCGCCAGTGATCGAGTTGATGCTGCAGAGGCATTTTTGCCACGCTCAGGGCTGCGCGGGAAGACGCCGGCGCTCCCCGGTGGGGTCGGGCGCCCGGATACAATAGTGTTTTTGGAGCTTTACCCCATGCGCCTACTCGGCAAAGCGCTCACCTTCGACGATGTCTTGTTGGTGCCAGCTTACTCCCAGGTCCTTCCCAAGGACACCTCCCTCGCCACCCAGTTTTCCCGCAACATCAAGCTGAACCTGCCTCTGGTTTCGGCCGCGATGGACACCGTGACCGAGGCCCGGCTGGCGATTGCCATCGCCCAGGAAGGCGGCATCGGGATCATCCACAAAAACCTCACGCCGCAGGAGCAGGCCGCCCACGTGGCCAAAGTCAAGCGCTACGAGTCGGGCGTGCTGCGCGATCCGGTGGTGATCACGCCCCAGACCACGATCCGTCAGGTGATGAAGATGTCCGACGACCTGGGCATTTCCGGCTTCCCGGTGGTTGAAGCGGGCCGTGTGGTCGGCATCGTCACCGGCCGTGACCTTCGCTTCGAGACCCGCTACGACCTGCCGGTCAGCGAGATCATGACGCCGCGTGAGCGCCTGATCACCATGCCCGACGGCACCACGCCGGCCGAGGCCAAGACCCTGCTCAACAAGCACAAGCTGGAGCGCCTGCTGCTGGTCAACGATGCCTTCGAGCTCAAGGGCCTGATCACGGTGAAGGACATCACCAAACAGCTCAACTTCCCCAATGCCGCGCGCGATGCGTCGGGCAGGCTGCGCGTGGGCGCGGCAGTGGGTGTGGGTGAAGGCACCGAAGAACGCGTTGAAGCGCTGGTGAAGGCCGGTGTGGACGCCATCGTGGTGGACACGGCCCACGGCCACAGCAAGGGTGTGATCGACCGCGTGCGCTGGGTCAAGCAGAACTACCCGCAGGTGGACGTGATCGGCGGCAACATCGCCACCGGCGGTGCGGCCATGGCGCTGGTGGAAGCTGGCGCTGACGGAGTCAAGGTCGGCATCGGCCCGGGTTCGATCTGCACCACCCGCATAGTGGCCGGTGTGGGCGTGCCCCAGATCATGGCCATCGACAACGTGGCGACCGCCCTCCAGGGCACGGGCGTGCCGATGATCGCCGACGGCGGCATCCGCTACAGCGGCGATATCGCCAAGGCCATCGCGGCCGGCGCCAACACGGTGATGATGGGCGGCATGTTCGCCGGCACCGAAGAAGCGCCGGGCGAGATCGTGCTGTACCAGGGCCGCAGCTACAAGAGCTACCGCGGCATGGGCTCCATTGGTGCCATGCAGCAGGGCAGCGCCGACCGCTATTTCCAGGAGTCCAGCACCGGGAACCCGAACGCCGACAAACTGGTGCCCGAGGGCATCGAAGGCCGCGTGCCCTACAAGGGCTCGGTCGTCTCCATCATCTTCCAGATGGCCGGTGGCCTGCGGGCCTCCATGGGCTACTGCGGTTGCCCCAGCATTGAACACATGCGCCACAAGGCGGAGTTCGTCGAGATCACCTCGGCCGGTATTCGCGAGAGCCATGTGCACGACGTGCAGATCACCAAAGAAGCCCCCAACTACCGGGCAGAATGAATCTCCCCCCGCGCCGCCTGCGGCGTCACCCCCCAGGGGGCGGCGCTGGCGGCCTGGCAAAGCCAGTTCCGCGGCGCCCTGGGTTTGGGGCATTTCGCTCTTCGGGCTGTCTGTTTTGACGGCCTTTTTCTTTTTCTGAAGTCCACTGACCGCCATGCAACACCAGAAAATCCTCATTCTCGATTTTGGTTCCCAGGTCACCCAGCTCATCGCCCGCCGCGTGCGCGAGGCGCATGTGTACTGCGAAGTGCATCCTTGCGATGTGAGCAGCGAATGGGTGCGCGAGTTCGCCGCCGACGGCCAGCTCAAGGGCGTGATCCTCTCGGGCAGCCACGCCAGCGTGTACGAGGTGGACGACAAGGCCCCCGACGCGGTGTTCGAGTTGGGTGTGCCGGTGCTGGGCATCTGCTACGGCATGCAGACCATGGCGCAGCAGCTGGGCGGCAAGGTCGAGGCGGGCACCACGCGCGAGTTTGGCTACGCCGAAGTGCGCGCGCGCGGCCACACCCCGTTGCTGAAGGACATCGCCGACTTCCACACCCCGGAAGGCCACGGCATGCTCAAGGTCTGGATGAGCCATGGCGACAAGGTCACCGAAATGCCAGCAGGGTTCAAGCTCATGGCCAGCACCGACAGCTGTCCCATCGCCGGCATGGCCGACGTGGATCGCGGCTACTACGCGGTGCAGTTCCACCCTGAAGTGACGCACACGGTGCAAGGACGGGCGCTGCTGGAGCGCTTCGTGCTCGACATCTGCCAAACGCGGGCCGACTGGGTGATGCGCGACCACATCGAAGAGGCGGTGCAGAAGATCCGTGACCAGGTGGGCGACGAAGAGGTCATTCTCGGTCTGTCCGGCGGCGTGGATTCTTCGGTGGCCGCGGCCCTGATCCACCGCGCCATCGGCGACCAGCTGACCTGCGTGTTCGTCGATCATGGCCTGCTGCGCCTGAACGAGGGCGATATGGTGATGGACATGTTCGTTGGCAAGCTGCACGCCAAGGTCATCCGTGTCGATGCGGCCGATCAGTTCCTCGGCCACCTGGCCGGTGTGAGCGACCCGGAAGCCAAACGCAAGATCATCGGCCGCGAATTTGTCGAAGTCTTCAAGGCTGAAGCCGCCAAATTGATCTCAAGTGGCGCATCAACAAAAGGCGCCAAGTGGTTGGCACAAGGCACTATTTACCCGGACGTGATCGAGTCCGGTGGGGCGAAGAGCAAGAAGGCCGTCACCATCAAGAGCCACCACAACGTGGGCGGTCTGCCCGAGCAGCTGGGCCTGAAACTGCTGGAGCCGCTGCGCGATCTGTTCAAGGACGAGGTGCGCGAACTCGGCGTGGCGCTCGGCCTGCCGCACGACATGGTGTACCGCCACCCGTTCCCCGGCCCCGGCCTGGGCGTGCGCATCCTGGGTGAGGTGAAGAAAGAATACGCCGACCTGCTGCGCCGGGCCGACGCGATTTTCATCGAGGAACTGCGCTCCACCCTCGATCCCATCAGCGGCAAGAGCTGGTACGACCTGACCAGCCAGGCCTTCACCGTGTTCCTGCCGGTCAAGAGCGTGGGCGTGATGGGCGACGGCCGCACCTACGACTACGTGGTGGCGCTGCGCGCAGTGCAGACCAGCGATTTCATGACCGCCGACTGGGCCGAGCTCCCGTACGCGCTGCTCAAGAAGGTGTCCAGCCGCATCATCAACGAGGTGCGCGGCATCAACCGCGTGACCTACGACGTCAGCTCGAAGCCGCCGGCCACCATCGAGTGGGAATGAGTCAAGATCGTCCCAAGGTGTTTCGGAAAATCCCAGGAAAACCCGATTTCGCTGTGGGGACAAGGACTTAGCGTCTCGCAGCGTCCTATCGAATCCCAAGGCGTCCCAGGCGTTCTGACGGTTGACCTGACGGTATCCGGCCACCTAAGCTGGCAGGCCTGCAACGATACCGTCAGACCCAATGACGGTATTTTGGTCCTGCCACATGCAACGGATCGGAGACCCCATGGACACCTCGATGGAACGGGCGCGGGTTGGGCTGGCTAGCTCGAGAACACGCCACGGATTGACGGAAACCAAACTGCGAGAACTACTGCCTCGCGAGAGGGCCTACAAGGTCAGCGACGGAGGCAACGGGCTATACGTTGTTGTCTCGCCCAGCGGAAGCCGATCGTTCCGCTATGACTACCGACTGAGCGGCCGGCGCGAGACACTGACCATCGGACGCCATGAACCGGTGGCTCGGTATGCCCAGCGATCTCACCTGGCCTACGGCATGGATGTGACGCTGGAAGAGGCTCGCCTGCTGCTGGCTCGGGCGCGTGTTGATGTCAGCTCCGGACGATCACCAGCCCGGGCCAAGGTCGAGCAGCGCAATGAGGTTGCCGACACCATGAGTTTTGGACGGTGGGCGACGCGGTACTTTGAGTTCAAGTCCGACGCCAAGAGCGGTGCTGAGCGTCTGGCGGACAGCACACTGGCGCTGCGGCGTTCGATCTACAACCGCATCCTGGCCCGTCCTTTCGGGAAACTGAACCTCGATGAAATCAAGCCGGTCGCGCTCGGTGAGCTGCTCGACTGTGTCAAGACCGAACGAGGCCCAGGTCCAGCCGTGCATGCGCGGGAACTCGTGCTGCAAGTCTACCGGTTCGCGATGGGCAAGGGCATCGAAGTGGCCAATCCGGCTGAAGCGCTTGCTCGGAAGTCCTACGCGACGTTTGTCCCCCGTGAGCGCAACCTCAACCGCCATGAAATCAAGACCTTGCTCGACGGCCTGGAAACGACAGCCACTGGACCGACACTGCGTCTGGCTGTCAGATTCTTGCTGCTGACGGGGGTTCGCAAAGGCGAATTCATCGGGGCCATCTGGGCGGAAGTGGACTGGGAACGGGCACAGTGGCTGATCCCGTCCGAGAGGATGAAAGCGGGCAAACCGCACACGGTGTACCTGTCCGAACAGGCCCTGGACATCCTGACAACCCTGCGAACCTGCTTCCCATCAAGCCGCTTTGTCCATCCCGGCCGCTACGACTCCTCCGAACCGATCAGCCAGGCCACGCTGAACCGGACGCTCGCCGCCGCTGTGGACCGGATCAACAAGGAGAGAACACCGGATCAGGGGGTATTTTTGCCCGTCTCCGTTCACGACCTGCGTCGCACGTTCTCGTCACGGCTCAACGACGCACTCTTCCCGGAGGCCTTGGTTGAAGCCAGCCTGGCCCACAAGAAGAAGGATCAAGTCGCTGCCGCCTACAACCATGCCCGGCTGTCAGGGCCTCGGAGGGCTCTCATGCAAGTGTGGGCGGACATGCTGGATTGTTGGATGCACGGCGAATCCGCGAAGGAGGTCATCGTCTCGGGGAAAGGGAAAATCGATACGGCGGCGCACGACGCAGAAGGTGTGAACTTGTGATGTACACCATCTGATATGGATCATGAGACCAGAGCAGCGTCTGACTTGAGTCTGCGGTACAGGGTGGCGCGCCCCATACCCAATAGAGCTGCTGCGGCGGTGACATTACCCCGAGTCTGTTGTAAGGCGTTTGTGATGGCGTTGCATTGAGCGTCATGGATTGACGGCCCGGCTGTGGTGACGCCAAACTGAAAGGGGCTGGGCGGTGCGGGGGATGCTGCAGCGGAAGGCGAAGCCTTATCAAAATCGCTCAGCGCCAGGGCACGCGATGGTTCGGCCGGTGCAAAAGCCAGCGTAAGGGCATGGCGCAGTTGGCGCACGGTGCCGGGCCAAGGACGCTGACGAAGATGAGCCCGCAACGGCTCGCGCAGTCGGGACGCCTCGGCGCCGATCTGATCGCACAGGCTGTCCAGGATGGCGTCAAAATCGTCGCGTTCGCGCAATGGAGGCACCGCCAGCACGAAGCCGCTGATGCGGTAATACAGGTCTTCGCGAAAGCGCCCCTCCGCCAACATCGCTTGCAGGTTGCGGTGCGTGGCGCAGACCACCCGCACATCGACCGAACGAGGCTGCGTTGCCCCCACGGGCAGCACCTCTCCGCGGTCCAACACTCGCAGCAGGGCAACCTGCAGTGGCATCGGCATGTCCCCGATTTCGTCCAGGAACACCGTTCCGCCCCGCGCCGCTTCGAACTTGCCGATGCCACCGCTGCGCACAGCACCGGTGAACGCGCCCTCCACGTGGCCGAACAGCTCAGACGCCACCAGTTCAGGAGTTAGGGCGCCACAGTTGATGGCTAGGAACGGCGCTTGCGCACGCTGGCTGGCCTGGTGCAGGGCGCGCGCTGCCACTTCTTTACCGGCGTCTGTTTCGCCTGTCACCAGCACGGGTAGGCCTGCTTCGATGGCGCGCAGCGCCACAGCGTGCTCTGGGGGAATGGGCATGCATTCGTGCACCTAGACAGCAAAAGAACTGCCAGAGTTGCCCACATCCACCGTGATGCACGACTTCATTGAACGGCATCGCTGTGCCTGGCCGTCCATTCCCATGTACCAAGTTCTGGTTGTCTTTCAAGACTGTGGCTACGAATGGATGGACAAATAGAAGTCTGCAAGAGTCAGCCGTGATTGATCTGAGCTCGCATGCAATGATCTTCAACCGTGGCTACCCGCGTGATTACGACGGTTGGGCGGCTATGGGATTGCCGGGCTGGAGTTGGAAGCACTGCCTGCCGCATTTCCAGAAGATGGAAACCTTTGCCGAGCCGGAGGCTCCCTGGCGCGGCAATGCCGGGCCAAAGAAAATCACCCGCAGCGCAGCCTCGTTTCCGCTCTACGAGCAGTTTCTGCGCGCCGGTGAACAGGCTGGATACTCACTCACACCAGATCACAATGGCCAGAAGCAAGAGGGCCTGCACGTGGCTCAGGCCTACATCCACAACGGACTGCGGCAGAGTGCCTCAAGCGCCTATCTGCGTCCAGCCATGGCGCGTCCCAATCTGAAGGTGATCACACACGCTCAAGTGATGCGGGTGCTGCTGGAAGGCACCACCGCTGTGGGCGTGGAGGTGCTGGTGGGTGGTCGCAAGCAGCGTTTCCATTGCGGGCGGGAAGTGATCCTGGCTGCTGGCGCATTTGGCTCGCCTCAGTTGCTGATGCTTTCGGGCGTTGGGGATCCAGCACAACTACGTGAACATGGCATCGGCTTGCGCATTGCATCGCCACATGTTGGCGCCAATCTGGAGAACCATCCTGGCGTCAACATCCAGTTCGAGACCGAGGTGAGGCACTCGATGGTTTCGCACTCGGACATGTGGGGCGCGTGCGTCTGGCGCTGGAATGGGCTCTGCTTCGCAAGGGGTTGGGTTCCACCAACTTCTTTGAAACAGGCGCTTTTCTGAAGACGCGCCCCGAGGCGGACTACGCCACCATCCAGGTCGAGTTCATGCCGTTGGTGCGCTATGTCCACAACGGCAAGCTGGAGGCGAGGGCCGGTTTCAACTACTGGATCGACCTGTCGCGCCCCCACAGTCGTGGGAAACTTCAGCTGCGCAGCGCTGACCCGCTGGCAGCCCCCTCCATCGTGTTCAACCACCTGGCCGATCCGTCTGACGTTGATGAGCTGGTCAACGGTGTGCAGATGGTGCGTGAGATGGCACGACAGTCTGCGTTGGCGTCAGTGAACAAGGGTGAGTTGATGCCTGGTGCTGCTATTAAATCGCGCACCGAGTTGGCAGCCTGGGTGGCCGCCAATGTTGGTACGAGTTTCCACCCCTCGGGCACCTGCCGCATGGGTACGGCAGACAATGCGGTCGTAGATTCGACAGGCCGCGTGCACGGAGCACAGGGCTTGCGGGTGATCGATGCTTCCATCATGCCTCGCACCGTGACCGGCAACCTCAGTGCCTGTGTGTTCATGCTGGCCGAGAAGCTGGCAGATGATGTCCGGGGCCGGACCTCACCCGGCACCGGCCCGATACGTCTGTGATTCAGCGGCAGGTGTAGCTCGACGCAGCGTTAGGGGACGCTCCAGTGAGAACCGCCTTCTTGGGGTGTGAGCAGATGGGCAGGCTCAAGTTGCCTGCAGCCGACGTCAGTTCGATCCGATCGGGAGCGACCCCTTTTTCAACCCAGTTGCGCAAGGCGTTGAACAACTCGTCCCGACCAGTGGCTGGCTGCGGTAGCGGGACCGCACTGGTGGGAGTGGTAGCACCGTCCAGACCAATGGACGCGGTGCCGTTGAAGGCGCCAGTGTGGCCGAGACCCGGGATGAAAAACAGACGGTTGAAGGCTTGGACTTTGTCTACACCCCCCATTTCTTGCACCAGCCGTTCAAAGTAGTTGAGCGAACCCTGCGGCATGATCAACTGGTCGGATAGACCGTGGTACGAGAGCACTTTGGCCCCTCGGTCGCGAAGGCCGGAAAGGTCGGTTGAATCGGTGTTGATGTTCGAGAACGGCACCTGCATGGCCAGGCCACGCTCATAGGCGGACACCAGGTCTGAGTAGCTCAGCGCTTTCCATCCGTCCTCAGCGTTGCCTGTGGCGTTGTTGAACATGCCCTTCTGAGCGATGCGGGGGTTCTGAAGCGACAGCGCAACCACCTGCGACGAGATCGGGAACGGTTCCTTCTCCCCAGCCAGCGCAGTCAAATCCGTGCCACGGGTCAATCCCCACCAGAGCTGACCACGTTGGGCCGCTGCGGTGCCGGTGCGGCCATTGTCCTGCGCGGGGTCTGGGGCACTTCCGTCACGGGTCATGCCGAACCAGATCTTGTTGAGGGTTTGTGCTTCTTTCAGGCCCAGGCAGGTGCTTTGTGCGTTGGTACCTTGGACGCCTGCTTCCCCAGCTTCACCTGCACACAGTGCTGCAGGATCACGCGCCGGGTTGTAGGCACATGCCAAAGGGTCCAGCAGAAAGCCCCAGTTTGCCTGAGCTCCGCCGCAAGAACGCAGTGCCAGGGCACTGGCTGCATTGAGTTTTGCGTTGGGGATGGTTCGACCCAGGTCCCTCTGCATCACCACTTGCGGATACAGCTCCGAGGTGATGAAGCGGGTCCAGTTGAAGGCGGGCGCACCAGCCAGGATTCCGTCGTACTGGGCGTGGAATTTCTGCGCGAGCTTGTAGCCTTGCCGGCCCCCGGTGGAGAAGCCGTCGAAATAGGCCTTGGCTTGGGCTTTGCTGTAGTAGGCTTTGACCACCGCCTTGGTTTTGAGTGCCTGCTCCAACAGGCTGCGTTCGGCAAAATCTTGCCAGAGCACGGTGTTGACCGAGCCGTCCGGATTCATGGCGAACGACGCGTTGCGACCCGAGACCGAGCCGCCGTGACCATGATCAGATCCGCTGACGGCATAGCCTTTTTGCACCGCCCCCAAGAAGATTGCATTGCCGCCACCACTTTGCCCGATGCGTGTCGGGTCGGCATAAAAGCCACCGGCCCAGCCACCGCTTCCGTAAGCACGGATGGTTTGATTCCACTGATCACGTGCGGGCAGCCATACCTCGATGCCGATCCCGGGGGAGGTGGAGGGCGCCCCCGCAGGCCCTGGGTTGCCAGGACCCACCACCATCTTGACCATGCACACATCGACCGTTGTTTTCACATGCGGTGTCGGGGAGTTGGCCAGTCGCACCTCGTCGCCCGCCTTGAAGTTCTGCACCGCGATGATGCGCGTCTGTGTATCAAGTGCGAGCTGACCGATCCCCTGCATGTCACAGGCCATCAGCGCTTGTGATGTAGGCGCTTTATCGATGCTGGAACATCCGCTCAGCAGGGCGAAAGCCGACAACATGGCAACGCGTGGGCCCCACGGGTTCGTCGAAGCGTTCATGGAAAGTCTCCGTGTGTGTAAGAGTTGGCAAGGTATGGTGTGCATGCAGGATAGTGCATGCGTCCTGGGCTTGATCTCCGTGATAACCCGCGAAACTGCTCTAGTCGGTGACGTAAAGTGCGCGCCAGTGATCGCGACAGTTGCGTGAGGGATTCTTCGCCGGGCGGGGCGCAGTGATGAAACAAGGTTCATGACGACAGCGCGAGGAACCCGCCCATGGTCAAGAGCGACAAGGCTGTGCTCATCGCCACCGAAGATGCCACTTCGCGCTCCAGGCGCTTGAACTGCATGGCGATGATGAGCGTGATGGAACCAATCGGAATGGCTAGCGTCAGCACAATTTGTCGGACGACCTCATCTGACAGACCGTGTCGTTGCAGAAGCACGAAGGCTGTGCCCGGGATGGCCACGTTGTGCAGGAGCACGGGCAGAACAGTTTTCAAACGCACTGTCATTCGCTGGGTTTGCAGTACCAGTCCGGCAGAAAACAACGCCAGTCCTCCCGTCGCGTTGCCAAGCAGCTTACAGCTCTGTATGACGTAGTCTGGAAGTTGCACGTTGCACAAGACCAGCAGCATGGCCAGGAACGGGGCCAGAACCATGGGTTGTTTGGCGACGCCAAGGGCTTGAACGTACCAAGTCTTGTTGGGCGCCATCTGGTTCGTTGCCACGGACAGCACAAACAGGCTCAACGGAATCAAGACGAAGTTTTGAACCAGGCCCGTGATGACCACGAGGAGTGTGGACGGTGGGCCCACCAGTGGTCCCAGCACTGGCAGTCCGATAAACAGCACACTGGGTGTGCCAATCACCAACGCAAGCAGGGTGCTTTCGGCCAAGTCCCGTGCCATCACGTATCGCATGAATAGAAAGGGGAGGGCACAAGACATAACCAGGGCGAGGGCCAGCAGCGTGGCCTGTGGCCCCATGCCCAGAAGAACGGACTTGGGTGTCGCCATCATCCCGGAGAACAGACCCAGTGGCAGGGTGTAGTACGCAACCATGCGGTTGATGGCTGTCGCATTGACCACTGAAAAGTGTTTCAGGTGTCCCGCCGTGAACCCGATGACAAATGTGGTCAGAACAGGAAGCAGGGCGGTCAGGAAAACGGACGTCGATTCAGGTGTCATGCCGGACTGCAGAACAGGTCGGACACCTGTTCAGACTTTCTCCAGAATGACCGCGATGCCTTGCCCCACTCCGATGCACATGGTGCACAGCGCGTAGCGCCCGCCGGTGGTGTGTAGGCGGTTGACCGCCGTGGTGGTCAGCCGCGCGCCGCTGGCGCCCAGTGGGTGGCCCAGCGCAATCGCGCCGCCCCAGGCGTTGACCCGTTCGTCGTCGTCTTTTAAACCCAGCACGCGTAGCACAGCCAGGCCTTGGGCTGCAAAAGCTTCGTTGAGTTCGATCACGTCCAACTGCTCCAGCGTCAGCCCGGTGAGTGCCAGCACCTTCTGTGTCGCGGGTGCGGGGCCGATGCCCATGATGCGCGGGGCCACGCCGGCCGTGGCCATGCCGACGATGCGTGCGCGCGGCGTCAGGCCGTTCTTGGCCGCCGTAGCCTCGTCGGCCAGCAGCAGGGCACAGGCGCCGTCGTTCACGCCACTGGCGTTGCCGGCGGTCACTGTGCCGTCCGGCCTCACCACACCCTTGAGTTTGGCGAGTGCTTCCAGACTGGTTTCGCGCGGGTGTTCGTCGGTGTCGACCATCACGGCATCGCCTTTTTTCTGCGGGATGCTGACCGGCGTGATTTCGCGGGCCAGATGGCCGGCCTTGATCGCGACCACGGCGCGCAGCTGGCTGTTGAAGGCCATCAGGTCCTGGGCTTCGCGCTCGATCTTGAAGTCGGTCGCCACGTTCTCGGCGGTCTCGGGCATCGAGTCGACGCCATACTGCGCCTTCATCAGCTTGTTGACGAAGCGCCAGCCGATGGTGGTGTCGTAGACCGCGTTGGCACGGCTGAAGGCGCTTTCCGCCTTGGGCATGACAAAGGGGGCGCGGCTCATGCTTTCCACGCCGCCGGCGATCATCAGGCCCGCTTCGCCGGCCTTGATGGCCCGCGCCGCCGTGCCCACTGCGTCCAGACCGGACCCGCACAGGCGGTTGATGGTGCTTCCAGGCACCTCCAGCGGCAGGCCGGCGAGCAGGCTGCTCATGCGGGCGACGTTGCGGTTGTCCTCACCGGCCTGGTTGGCGCAGCCGAACAGCACGTCGGTGAGTGCGGCCCAGTCCACGCCGGGGTTGCGGGCCATCAGGGCGCGAAGGGGAATGGCGCCGAGGTCGTCGGCACGCACCGAGCTGAGCGCTCCGCCGTAGCGGCCAAAGGGGGTGCGGATCGCGTCGCAGATGAAGGCTTGGTTCATGGCGTCTTGCTGGGAGGAAGGTTGAACAGGCTGGTGGCTTCTAGGTCCAGCACCTCGCGACCCATCGCGTTGAAGAGTTGCCAGCGCCAACGCAAGATGCCCAGATTTAGCTTGCTGTCGGACCGGCGCGTTTCCACCACGGTGGCACGCAGGCTCAGACGATCCCCAGCGCGCACCGGATGCAGCCATTTCACGTATGCCAGCCCTGGGGAGGCAAAAGATTCGGAACCGTGCAAAGCCTTGTCGGCGACGAGCCGCATGGCAATGCTGCAGGTCTGCCATCCGCTGGCGATCAGCCCGCCGTGGATACCTGCAGTGGCCGCTTCTGGATCGGTGTGAAACCACTGAGGGTCGTACCGTTTTGCAAAGTCAATCAACTCGGATTCATCCAGCTCGTAAGGGCCTGCTTCGATGACCTGACCAGAATGGAATTCATCGAATTTCATGCCGAATACCTCCTGAGCCATGGGCTGACACGGTAGCGCTCACCTCGGTAATGCTCATCCAGCGACTCCAGCACATGGATGACGCCCGCGACGCTCCAGCGTGACAGCCATTCGAACGGACCGGCCGGGTAGTTGACGCCCAGCTTCATGGCGGCGTCTGCACCATCGGTGGTGCACACACCCTGCAGCACAGCGTCTGCGGCCTCGTTGATCAGCATCGCGATCGTGCGCGTCACTACCAGTCCGGGGGCATCCGCCAAGGGGATGGGGACAAAGCCCAGCGCAGCGAGCCAGGCCGGTGCTTGTTGACGCCAGGCGCCACTGACCTGTGGTGCAACCGCATACGCGAGAGCCCCATCGCGTGACGCAGGCCACAGCGTCGGGCGGTCGAACACCACCACATCGGACAGGCCTTCTTGCTTTGCAATATCACTTGCGGTGCGGCCATCCGTCAGCACGAGTCGGGCACTTCCGATTTCCAGTCCCACCCAGGCGCTCTGGCGCCGACGAGCGGGCGCGTCATCGCCACACAGTTGGCCCTGGCTCACGAACTGCTCCAACTGGTCGGCAATCTCGCCAACGCCGTGCACGGTGATCAGTCCTACCGCGATCGGTGCCTCATGCGTCGTCGAAGGCTGCGCTGAAGCACCCTCGGGGTAGGTGTAAAAGCCGCGTCCACTCTTGCGGCCAAGAAGACCTCCATCGACCAGCTCGCGCTGAACGAGCGAGGGCACGAAGCGCTTGTCGCCAAAGTTGGCTTCAAAAACCGAGTTCGTGACCGCGAAGTTGGTGTCGTGACCAATCAGGTCCATCAGTTCACATGGTCCCATGCGAAAACCCGCGGTCTTGAGGCAGGCGTCCAGGGCCTGCGGCGTTGCCGCTTGCTCCTGAAGCAGTGCCAGGGTCTCGGCGTAGTAGGGCCGCGCGATGCGGTTGACGATGAACCCCGGCGTGCTCCGTGCGTGCACCGGCACCTTGCCCCATGCCACGCTCAGCACGTCAATGGCCTGGGCAACCGCCGCATCGGTTTGCAGTCCGGACACTACCTCGACCAGCTTCATCTGTGGCACCGGGTTGAAGAAGTGCATGCCCACGAAACGCCCGGGCCGTTGCAGACCGTTGGCGATCGCGGTGACCGAGATGGAGGAGGTGTTGGACGCCAGGATCGCGTTGTCACCGACCACCGACTCCAGTTGGCGGAAGAGACTGCGCTTGGCATCCAGGTTCTCGACGATGGCCTCGATCACCAGCATCGCGTCCGCAGCCGCGTTCAGGGACTCGACCGGCTCGATACACGCCAGCGTGGCTTGCGCGACATCAGCCGAAATCTTGCCTTTTGCCACCAGGCTTTCCAGCGTGGCGGTCAGTTTCAATTTGGCCTGCGCCGCAGCGCCCTCACGCATATCGAACAAATACACCGAGTGGCCCGCCTGGGCCGCTACCTGCGCAATGCCGGCGCCCATGATGCCGGCGCCGACGACCAGCACCGGCGCGTTTTTTGGAAGGATCATGTTGGGCTCGGAATCCAGTGTGCAGGTCTCTTGGAGAGGAAGGCGGCGAAGCCTTCGCGTGCCTCGTCTGTGCCGCGCACGCGGCTGATGGTCTGTGCGGTCAGTTCGCGCACCTCGGGCGTGATCAGCCCGACGTCCAGTTGGGCGAAGAGTTGCTTGATCTCGCACTGCGCGTTGGGTCCGCCTGCGAGCAGTTCATTGACGGTGGTGTCCACAGCAGTGTCCAGCCCCTCCAAGGGAATCACCTGCTGGACCAGTCCGATGGACAGCGCTTTTTCCGCATGGATACGCGTGGTGGTCAGCGCCAGTCACTTGGCCTGGCGTTTGCCCACAGCATTGGTCACATAGGGGCCAATCACCGCCGGCAGGATGCCGAACTTGGCTTCGCTGACGGAGAAGCTGGCGTTGTCGGCGGCCACTGCGACATCGCAGGCGCAGGTCAGACCGACGCCTCCACCCAGCGCTGCGCCTTGCACCCTTGCCACCGTGGGCTTGGTGCAGGCTTCGATGCGCGCGAGCATGTTGGCAAAGCGGCGTGCATCCGCAAGGTTCCATTCCCGGTCTGCGGTACTGGCGCGCTGCATCCATTGCAGGTCGGCCCCTGCGCTGAAGTGCTTGCCTTCCCCCGCGAGAACGATTACCCGCACAGAAGGGTCAGCCTCCAGTTCGGTGAACGCAGCGTCGAGCTCGCCAATCATGGTTTCGTCGAAGGCGTTGAACACCGCCGGGCGCGACATCGTGACTTGTGCGACGCCAGCGGCTCGTATAGAAAGCTTCAAGGTTTCAAAGTGAGTCATTTCAATAGGTCTCCAGATGCAGGCGGCCTTCGCGCTTGAGTGCTGCACCTACGCTGTCCCAGTTGAGACCGGCCTGATGTGCTGCGTCGCGCAGGGCCAGAACAACGCCTTCCTCCATGCTTTTGAGTCCACACACGTAGAAATACGTGTTGGGGTCCTGGAGTAATGCGGCCAGGTCGGCCGCGCGTTCGCGCAGGGCGTCCTGCACGTAGCGCTTGGGCTGGCCGGGCGTGCGGCTGAAGGTGAACTCGATGTCGATGAAGTCTTTGGGCAGGTTTTGCAGCGGGCCGAAGTACGGCAACTCTTCCTGCGTGCGGGCGCCGAAGAACAGCATGAGCTTGCCGCCTTCGAACTTGCCGCTGGCGCGCAGGCGACGGCGCCACTCGGTCATGGCACGCATGGGCGCGCTGCCGGTGCCGGTGCAGATCATGACGATGCTGGACTTGGGGTGGTTGGGCATCAGGAAGCTGGTGCCGAACGGGCCGATCACCTGCACCGTGTCGCCGACCTTCAGGTCGCACATGAAGTTGCTGGCCACGCCGCGCACCGGGTTGCCCGCGTGGTCTTCGAGCACGCGCTTGATGGTGAGCGAGAGGTTGTTGTAGCCCGGGCGCTCGCCGTTGCGCGGGCTGGCGATGGAGTACTGGCGGGCGTGGTGCGGTTTGCCCTTCTCATCGGTTCCGGGCGGCACGATGCCGATGCTCTGGCCTTCGAGCACCGGGAAGGGCATGGACCCGAAGTCGAGCACGATGTGGTGGGTGTCGTAGTCGTGCCCGGCCTGTTTGCCGACCTCGGTGACGCGCACGTTGCCCGAGACGGTGGCAGTGACCGTTTTCTGTGCGGCCTTGGGGCCGTAGAGGTTGGTGTAGGCGTGGGCGGCGCTCCAGGGCGGGATGCTGGCGCCGTACTGGGCGGAGTTGAAGGCGCTCTGCCCGGTCGGCTCGGGCCTGGCTTCGGCGGCGGGTTCGGGCTCGGCGGCGGCCACTTCGCCCGTGGCATCACCAGCCAGCGCCGCGCGCTCGGCCGCCGACAGCTCGGCGGGCAGGTTGTCCCAGGTGAGCTGCTCGGCCAGCGAGTAGGCCTTGATGCGCGGCATGGTGCGGTAGTTGTCGATCGAGCCGGTGGGGCACGGCGAGATGCAGTCGTTGCACCAGTTGCACTTTTCCGCATCGACCACGTAGTTGCGCGAATCGTGCGTGATGGCCTGCACCGGGCAGATGGCTTCGCAGGTGTTGCAGCGGATGCAGATCTCGGGGTCGATCAGGTGCTGCTTGATCAGGGCGGTTTGTGTCATGTCAGGGATGTCTGCTGAGTCGCCTTGTGAGCAAAAAAAGAGGCCGGCCGTCTCCAGCCAGGCCCCTGATAGGTGTTCTCCAGGTTGCTCAGGCAATCAGCTGAAACGCACGTACTCAAAGTCCACCGGCTGGCGGTTGACGCCCATCACCGGCGGCGCGATCCAGTTGGCGAACTTGCCTGGGTCCACCACACGGCCCATCAGGCTGGCCACAAAGGCGCGGTCGCCTTCGCTGGGCAACCAGTTGTCGCGATTGGCGGCCCATTCGGACTCGGAGATCACGCGGCCATCGGGCGCGACCTTCACGCCCTTGAGCATGCCGATGTTGCGGTGGAAGGCCTTGTGCGGCACGGTCAGGCGAACGGGGATACCAGCCTTCTCGATCACCTTGTTCCAGCGCTCCACGCCACCCACGCTGTCCTTGATGTAGTCGTCGCGCAGCACCTCGTTCAGCGCGTTGAGCATCGGCACTTCTTTTTCGACCAGCTGGCCGTTCTGCACGTTGAGAACCTTGTAGAACTGGCCCTTGAGCACGTGGTCATCGACGCGTTTGCCTTCTTCGTAGCGGCCTTTGAGGCCGGTGCTGTAGAAGGTGGCGGCGTTGCTCGACTCGTCGGCGCCGAACAGGTCGATGGTCACCGAGAAGTGGAAGTTCAGGTAGCGCTGGAGCGTCGGCAGGTCGATCACGCCGGCGGCGCGCAGCTTGGCCGGGTCGTCGGTCTTGAGCTCGTTCATCACCTGGCAGGTGCGGTTGATCACGCGGCTGACGCCCGACTCGCCCACGAACATGTGGTGCGCTTCTTCGGTCAGCATGAACTTGGTGGTGCGGGCCAGCGGGTCGAAGCTGCTTTCGGCCAGGGCGCAGAGCTGGAACTTGCCGTCGCGGTCGGTGAAGTAGGTGAACATGAAGAAGCTCAGCCAGTCCGGCGTCTCTTCGTTGAAGGCCTCAAGGATGCGCGGGTTGTCGGCGTTGCCGCTGTTGCGCTCCAGCAGGGCTTCGCCTTCTTCTCGGCCGTCCTTGCCAAAGTACTTGTGCAGCAGGTAGACCATGGCCCAGAGGTGGCGACCTTCTTCCACGTTCACTTGAAAGAGGTTGCGCAGGTCGTACTGGCTAGGGCAGGTCAGGCCGAGGTGGCGCTGCTGCTCGACAGACGCCGGCTCGGTGTCACCTTGCGTCACGATGATGCGGCGCAGGTTGGCGCGGTATTCGCCGGGGATGTCTTGCCAGGCGGCTTCACCCTTGTGGTCACCGAAGTGGATCTTGCGGTCCTGTTCGGCTGGGTTGAGGAAGATGCCCCAGCGGTAGTCGGGCATCTTCACGTGGCCGAACTGCGCCCAGCCCTGCGGATCGACGCTGACCGCCGTGCGCAGGTACACATCGAAGTTCTGCGAACCGTCCGGACCCATGTCGTCCCACCACTTCAGGTAGTTGGGCTGCCACTGCTCCAGCGCGCGCTGCAGCGTGCGGTCTTCGCTCAGGTTGACGTTGTTGGGGATCTTGTCGCTGTAATCAACTGTGGACATGTTGTGCTCCTGCGGGTTTTTCGTTCGGTGGACTGTCGTTTGGTTGCGGCTGGCTCCACCGGGAAACCCACCGCACAACAAGACTCAAAAAGATCAGACGGGCGTCAAACTCTGTTCATGTCAAAGATGGCCTTGTCGCCTTTGCCATAGACCTTCAACGCGCCCTTGTCGCCCACGGCGTTGGGGCGCTGGAAGATCCAGTTCTGCCAGGCGGTCAAGCGGCCGAAGACGCGGGTGGCCATGTTTTCTTTCTGCGCGAAACGCAGGTTGGCTTCCAGGCCGGTCAGGGCGTCGGGCGACATGGCGGCACGCTCTTCCAGCGCCATGCGCACCTCGTCGGCCCAGTCGATGTCGTCGGGCGCGGCGGTCACCAGGCCCAGGGCGAAGGCGGCGTCGGCGTCGAGTGCCTTGCCGATGGCGCCGCGCGCGGCTTCCATCGGAGCGACCTCTTCGTAGAAACGGCGCTGCAGGCGCGACTGGTCGTTCACCATCGGCAGAAAGCCGAAGTTGAATTCGCTCAGTTGCAGCTTGGGGGCCTTGTCGGCGTCGTCGGGCAGGGCCAGCATGTAGGTGCGGTCGGCGCAGAAGGCCAGCTCGGCGAGCGTGCCGGCGAAGCAGGAGCCTTCTTCGATCAGCGCGAACAGGCTGCGCGAAGACACGTCGAGACGGGCGAAGGTGCGGCGCAGTGCGCCGATGGTCTCGCGCACGAACCAGTGGTCTTTGTGGGCCAGCATCAACGCGTCGTTGGCCAGCACGGCGGCGGCGTCACCCTCGGTCTTGAGCACCCAGGTGCCGATGTCGAGTTCGTTGGTGCGCAGGTTGAGGATGGCGTCGTCGAGCTCGCGCGCCATCTGCAGCGGGTACCAGGCGGCACCGGCGGCTTCGATGCCGGCGATGTCGGTCGGCTGCGCGCCGCTCGGGGCCTTGAGCGTGAGGGTCGCGTTGCGTTTGGCGCGGTCGATCACCACGTTCACGTAGGTGTAGGCGATGCCGTCGGCGCTGTCGGTGCGCTCCACGCGGGGCAGGCTCACGCCTTTGGCACCCGCCGGGCGATCGCTCTGCGCGGCCAGCTTGGCGGCGCGCTCGCTCACGGCGGCGGCGAACTGCTGCGGCTTGGCCACGGCGTCCACCAGGCGCCAGTCCACGGCCTTGGTGCCGCGCACGCCTTCGCTGGTGGTGCAGAAGATGTCGGCCAGGTCGTGGCGCACGTGGCGCTTGTCGGTCACGCGGGTCAGGCC
>MERT01000019.1:0-210302 GCA_001770705.1 Burkholderiales bacterium GWF1_66_17
GCTGCCTTCGGGCGTGAACTTGATGGCGTTGCTGATCAGGTTGAACAGGATCTGGCGCAGGCGCGTGGCGTCGGCCGTGACCCATCCGGGCAGGTCGGCTGCGGCGTACATGTTCAGGGTCAGGCCCTTGTCGCGCGCAGCGACCTGCATCAGACCGTCCACCTCATGCAACACACCCGGCAGGTGAACCGGCGCCACCGACAGCTTGAGCGTGCCCGACTCCAGGGTTGAAACGTCGAGGATGTCGTTGAGCACGCCGAGCAGGTGCAGCGCAGAGTCGCGCGCGGTGCCGAGGTAGTCGCGTTGCTGGCTGGAGAGCGACGCGTCGTCGAGCAGGTTGAGCATGCCCAGCAGGCCCTGGAACGGCGTGCGGATCTCGTGGCTCATGTTGGCCAGGAAGATGCTCTTGCCGTGGTTGGCCGCTTCGGCCTGGTCGCGCGCTTCGGCGAGCTCGTGGCTGAGCTTCTGCAAGCGGGTGTATTGGCGCTGCTGCTTGCGGATGTGCTGCACCAGCAGGCCGACAAAAATCAGCATCACCACGATCTGCATCGCGGCCAGCCCGATCACCAGCATGCCTTGCTGCTGCAGCTGCGCGTTGCGTTCGTCCACGAAACGCGCCACCGCCCGGTTGGCCTCGCGCGTGAGATCGCCGAGCAAGGGCTTGAGCGGCTCCAGCGCGGCGTCGATGCGGCCCAGCTGTTCGCGGTTGCTCGCCAGCGCGAGCGGGTCGGCAAACAGGGGATCGGCCAGGGCGACAAACGCCTCGATCTTCGTGATCGTGGCGGTGTATTCAAAAGAGGTCTCGAGCAGGTCGCGCCGAGGGATCTTGGTCAGCAGGTCGATGCGGCTGAGAAAGACCTCGTAGCGTTCCAGCAGGGCGTACCCGTCCACCGGGCCCGGTGCCTGGATGGCCTCCATGACCGAGTGCTCCAGGCGACCCATCTCACGTTCGAGCTGGTAGGCCTGCCACATGATCGAGTCGACTTGGTTGACCGACACGTATTCCAGCATCCGGTACTGGCGCCACTGGATCCAGCCCAGCGGCACCAGCGTGATGGCCAGGAGCAGCGACAGTGCCAGGGCCCACTGCCGACCTTGCCAGCGGGCCAGATTCGGCCATCCGAATGTCATTGGACGTCCAGTGCCTTGAGTTGCCAGATCGAACGTTCGTAGTAGGTGGACGTGCGCAGCTCAGCCGCGCTGTCGAACGGGTACACCACGAACAGCGGGCCTTTTTCGCGCACGGGAATCGACTTGTCGTCGATCTGGCGCGCCACGATTACCTTGTACTTGCCGACGTCACCCATTGGGATGCTGATCTTGTAGTCGTTGATGGCCACGGCGCTGATCTGACTGCCGCTGGCCTTGACCGCTGCGAGCACATCCGACAGCAACGGACCGGTGAACTTGACCGGCTTGTCAAACCAGGGCGTGCTGGTGGTGAAGCTGTGCTGCGGCAGGGCCTCGATCATCCTCATGTCGAAACGCGCCTTGTCGCCGGCGTTTTTCTCGACGATCTTGCCGGTGATGCTCAGGATGGCGCGCTCCTTGGGCGCGTCCAGCGCGAGCGCGGCACCGGAAATCGAGAGGCCGGCGAGCAGCAGGCCGGTGGTGAAATTGCGGCGAGTGGTCGTGGCTGTCATGTTCAACGTCAGGCAGTGGGGGATGAGGGCTCAGATGCGGTGGCGCACCAGGGCCGGGTTGCTGGCCAGGCGGTTGAGCAGGGCGGGGGCGATCTGCGAGAGCGGCAGGACCTCGTGCGCCGCGCCGGCCTGGATGGCCATGCGCGGCATGCCGAAAACGACGCAGCTGGCTTCGTCCTGCACGTAGTTGTAGCTGCCGGCGTCCTTCATCTCGCGCATGGCCAGCGCGCCGTCGGCGCCCATGCCGGTGAGCATGATGCCCAGCGCGTTGGGGCCGAGCACGCGCGCGGCCGACTTGAACAGCACCTCCACCGAAGGGCGGTGGCGGTTGACCGGTTCGGTGTCTTCGACCACGGCGACGTAGTTCGAGCCGCTGCGGTCGATGCGCAGGTGGTGGCCACCCGGCGCGATGTAGGCGTGGCCGGGCAGGATGCGCTGGCCGTGGCGCGCTTCTTCCACGTTGATGCGGCAGAGCGAATTGAGCCGCGCCGCAAAGCTGGTGGTGAAACCCGGTGGCATGTGCTGGGTGATCACGATGGCGGGCGAATCGGCCGGCAGCGGCACCAGCACCTCGCGGATGGCCTCGGTGCCTCCGGTGGAGGCGCCGATGCAGATGATTTTTTCGGTCGACAGGCGCGGCAGCGGCGCGCGGGGCGGCTCGCTCACGCTGTGGCTGGGTGCTGCACCCGCTGCCGGCGTGGTGGCAGGCGCGGGGCCCAGGCGTTTGACGTGGGCGCCCGCGGCGACGCGGATCTTGTCCACGATGTCGGTGGCGAGTTCCTGCAGGCCGCTGCTGATGCCGATGCGCGGTTTGGCCACGTAGTCCACGGCGCCCATTTCGAGCGCGCGCAGGGTGATCTCGGCACCCTGCTCGGTGAGGGTGGAGACCATCACCACCGGCATCGGGCGCAGGCGCATCAGGCGCGAGAGGAATTCGAGCCCGTCCATGCGCGGCATTTCCACATCGAGCGTGATGACGTCGGGGTTGAGTTCGCGGATCATCTCGCGCGCCACCAGCGGATCGCTGGCCGCGCCGATGCAACGCATGTCCGGCTGGCGGTTGATGATCTCGGTCAGCAGGCTGCGCACCAGCGCCGAATCATCGACCACCACCACTTTGATCTGGGCCATTCTTTTTTTCCCTTAGAAGAGGTCCACTGAGCCGCCGGAGGTGGTCTTGGCCACCATCGCCGCGCTGCCCTTGCGCTCCTGCGTTTCCAGCGTCTCGGGGTGCGAATGCGCCAGGCGCTTGCACATCGCTTTGCCGGTGGCCGGGAAATAGCACACCTTGCGCGGATGGATGTCGAGCACGTCCTTGGCGATCACGGCGATGCGTTCGGTCTGCAGGTAGTCGAGCACGAATTCCGTGTTGCGTTCGCCGACGTTCATGGTGGTGAAGCTGTGCATCACCTGGCCACCACCGAACACCTTGGCCTGCATGGTCTCGCGCCGGGCGCCGAGCTTGATCATCTCGTTGATCAGCAATTCCATCGCGTAGGAGCCGTAGCGCCCGGAGGTGTCACCGTTGCCCTCGGGCAGCATGAAATGGTTCATGCCGCCGACGCGGACTTTCGGGTCCCAGATGCAGGCGGCGATGCAGGAGCCGAGCACGGTCATGATCATCATGTCCGCGGTGGTCACGTAGTACTCGCCCGGCAGCACCTTCACGGCGTCGTGCTTGAAGTGGTGGTCGTGGTACAGGAACGAGGCCTCACCCGGCTTGCGGGGTTGTGCCTTCAGGGCGTCCAGGCTGGGGCTGCGCATGAGACCCGTCGCAGCGAACGCGGGCATGGGGGTGCGGACCGGGCTGGAGGCGGCATCATATGCGCTCATACACCGTCTTTCCGTGCAGGGTGAACAGGCTGCGCGCGTCGCTGAAGTTTTCTGCGTGACCGACGAACAGCATGCCGCCGGGTTTCATCACCCGGTGGATGCGCTCCAGCACCTGGCGCTGGGTGGCGGCGTCGAAATAGATCATCACGTTGCGGCAGAAGACCACGTCAAAGGGTTCGCGAAACGGCAGGTCCTGGATCAGATTGACGCTCATGAACTCCATGTGCTTCTGCAGCTCGGGTTTGACGCGCATGAGGCCGGCGTTGCTGCCCTTGCCGCGCATGAAGTAGCGCTGCAGCCGCTCGGGACTCAGGCCTTTCACGCCGTCGCTCTTGTAGACCCCGCGCGCCGCGGTGGCCAGCACCTGGGTGTCGATGTCGCTGTTGACCAGGCTGAAGTTGCCGCTGCTGCCCAGCGCTTCGGTGGCTGTCATGGCGATCGAATACGGTTCTTCGCCGGTGGAGGCGGCCGAGCACCAGATGCGCCAGGGCTGGGTGCGTTTCGCGGCCAGCAGATCGTGCAGGATTTCAAAGTGGTGCTGCTCACGGAAAAACGCCGTGAGGTTGGTGGTCAGCGCGTTGATGAACGCCTGCCACTCGGGGCCGTCGTGTTGCTCCAGCCCGTCCAGATAGCTCTTGAAGCTGGTGTGGCCGGTGTCGCGCAGGCGGCGTGAGACGCGGCTGTAGACCATGGCGTGTTTGCCGTCGTGCAGGCTGATGCCCGCCTTCTTGTAGATCAGCGCCTTGATGCGCGTGAAGTCGGCGTTGGACCAGAGGAACTCGCGGCCCTGGGCCAGGGGGCCGTCGTCCAGGCACGCCAGATCCTGCGGAGGCTGGGTGGCGCGAAGCGGAGGGCGGGTCGATTGCAGCATGGAGACACCAGGTGGACGGCGGGCTTGGAACGCGGAATCAGTGCCTTGAACGGCGCACCAGGCCCGAGGTGTCCAGGATCAGGGCCACCTTGCCGTCGCCCAGGATGGTGGCGCCCGAGATGTTGGGCACCTTGCGGTAGTTCGACTCCAGGTTCTTGATCACCACCTGTTGTTGTCCCAGCAGTTCGTCCACCATGAGCGCCACGCGGGCGCCGTCGGACTCCACCACCACCATGATCGGGCTGGCCGGGTTGTATTCAAAACGCGGCACCTGGAACACCCGCTCCAGTTCGATCACCGGCATGTATTCGTCACGCACCTTCACCAGCTGGGCACCCTGCGCCACGGTGTTGATGTCGCTCGGCCGGATCTGGAACGACTCGATCACCGACGACAGCGGCAGGATGTAGACCTCGTCGCTGACGCGCACGCTCATGCCGTCCATGATGGCCAGCGTGAGCGGCAGGCGCACCTTGACGCTCATGCCATAGCCTTCGGCGGAGTCGATCTCCACCGTGCCGCCGAGCGAGGCGATGTTCTTCTTGACCACGTCCATGCCCACGCCGCGGCCGGACACGTCGGTCACCACCTCGGCGGTGGAGAAGCCGGGCGCCATGATCAGGTTCCACACCTCGGCGTCGCTCAGCGAGTCGGGCGCATCCATGCCTTTTTCGCGCGCTTTCTTCAGCAGCTTTTCGCGCGACAGACCCTTGCCGTCGTCTCGCACTTCAATCAGGATGCTGCCGCCCTGGTGGCTGGCCGAGAGCGTGATGTTGCCGCTTTCGGTCTTGCCTTTGGCGAGTCGCTCTTCAGGCAGCTCCAGGCCGTGGTCGCAGCTGTTGCGGATCAGGTGGGTCAGCGGGTCGGTGATCTTTTCGATCAGGCCCTTGTCGAGTTCGGTGGCCTCGCCGTGGGTGATCAGCTCCACCTTCTTGCCCAGCTTGCCGGCCAGGTCGCGCAGCATGCGAGGGAAGCGGTTGAACACCACAGACATCGGGATCATGCGGATCGACATCACCGCTTCCTGCAGGTCGCGGGTGTTGCGATCGAGGTCGGCCAGGCCGGCCAGCAGCGGCTGGTTGGCGGTGCTGTCGAGCTCGCGGCTCTTCTGCGCCAGCATGGCCTGGGTGATGACGAGTTCGCCGACCAGGTTGATCAGCTGGTCGACCTTGCTCACCGAGACGCGCAGCGTGCTCGATTCGGGTGAGGCCGGGCTGGGTGCGCGCGCCTCCACTTTGGGGGCAGCGGCCGCCACCGGCGCTGCGGGCGCTGGCGCCGCCACACTCGGTGCGGTGGCGGTGGGCGCCGCCACGGGAACCCCCGGGGCGCCGTCGAAGAAGCCGAAGTCGGCGCCGGGTGTCGGGCCTGGCGCCTCGGCGGACTGGGCGGACTTGTCCACGATCTGGATCTGTTCCTTGCTCACGTGGAACGTGAACAGGTCCATCAGGTCGGTGTCGCTGGACGTGGTGTGCACGCGGTAGACGCGCCGGTCCGCCTCGTCGCAGGGCAGCGCTTCGATGCGGCCCAGGCCGGTGATGTCGCGGAACAGTTCGGCGATGCAGTCGGCCTCGGCCGGGTTGTCCATCGGACCGATATGGATCTCCAGCTCGCGTTCGCCGCTGGCGACGGGCGCGGGCGCGCTGACGGGTGCGGCCTGCGGCGTGTTGACCGGTGCCGGCGTGCTCACCACGGGCGCGGCCACAGGCACCCCGTGGGCCAGCCGGCTGATGCGGCTGACCAGATCGGACGTGGCCGGCGCATCCACGTTGCGGCCCTGGTGGCGCGCCAGCAGCAGGCGCAGCGCGTCGGACGATTCCAGCAGCACGTCCACCATCGGCGGCGTGGGCTGCAGCTCGTGGCGGCGCAGCTTGTCCAGCAGCGACTCCATCTGGTGCGTGAGCTCGGCCACGTCGGCAAAGCCGAAAGTGGCCGCGCCGCCCTTGATGGAGTGCGCGCAGCGGAAGATGGCGTTGAGTTCTTCGTCGTCGGCCTGCTCCAGGTCCAGCTGCAGCAGCATCTGCTCCATCTGGTCCAGGTTTTCACCGGCTTCCTCAAAGAAGATTTCGTAGAACTGGCTCAGGTCGATGTTGCCACCGAGGTTCTGGCCTTCATTCATCATTTCACCCATGTATGGCTCCTGGATCGGGGACGTGCCTTGGCGGTCTTCAGCGGATGACCTTCTGTATGACCTCGATCAGGCGACCCGGATCAAACGGTTTGACCAGCCAGCCCGTGGCACCGGCGGCACGGCCGGCCTGCTTCATCAGATCGCTCGACTCGGTGGTCAGGATCAGGATCGGCGTGGTCTTGAATTTGGGGTGCTCGCGCAGCTTCTTGGTCAGGCCCAGGCCGTCAAGCCGGGGCATGTTCTGGTCGGTCAGCACCAGATCGATGGCGTGGTTCTGGGCCTTTTCAAGGGCGTCCTGGCCATCCACCGCTTCCACCACGTGAAAACCGGCGCCGGTCAGTGTGAACGACACCATTTTTCGCATGGACGCCGAGTCGTCAACGGCAAGAATCGATTGCATGGAGTACTCCGTGTTTCGAACACATATCGGCAAAAAGGGGCGGCTGCTTTAGAACAGGTCGATGGAACCGGCGTCCATCTCGTTCTGGGTGACGGGGCTGGGCCGGTCGGGCGTGGGGTCGATGTACACAGGCATCTCGTCTTCTTCGGGCTCCATGGTCTCGTCGGCGAGTTTCCAGGCGCAGCCCTGCAGCACCTTGCCGGTGTGCACGATGAGCTGGGTCGCCATGTCGTGGAACTGCAGCTCGGTCACGGCCTGGTGCAGGCTGTGGCGGATGCTCAGCAGATCGTCGGTGTCTTTCTGCGCTGCCAGGTTGCCCAGCGCGTGGTTGGCCGTGCTGAAGCGCTCCAGCAGGTTGCCCGTGGCGTGATCGAGCAGGCCTTCGAGCCGCTTCAGATCGGTCATGGCCATCAGCAGCGAGTCCTGGAGGTCGGCCACCAGGTTCACGGGCAGGGACACAGACGGTGTCGTCTGCTGCATCATCGGGTGGTCCATGGTGTGCGGTGCGGTGGGTCTATCGGGCTGTGGGTGAGACAGGTCTCGGGCTGTCGGGCATTACAATTTTCCCGACCATAGACATCCTGTATCGGCAGATAACGGGTCAAATTCAGCAGCATTTCGCCGCCTTGTCCCCGGGAGTCTGGCCACCCGTCCGACCCATTCACCAAATAGCGGCATGCCAGAACACACCGACAAGCGCCTGGTGCGCATCCTCCACCTGGAGGATTCCCGGGTCGACCACGCACTGGTCAAGTTCGCGCTGCAGCGCAGCCAGATGAACTGCCAGCTCACCCTGGTCGACACCCTGGACGACTTCCGGCGCGAACTGGCGTCCGGGCAACACGACCTCGTGCTGGCCGACTACCACCTGCCCGGCTTCACCGGCATGGACGCCTGGGAACAGGCCCAACAGAACGGCATCGACGTCCCCTTTGTCATCCTCTCGGGCGCCATCGGCGAGACCGCTGCGGTCGACGCCATGCACCGCGGCGTGAGCGACTACCTGCTCAAGGACAGCATGAACCGGCTCTCGCACGTCATCGAGCGGGCGCTGGAGGTGAGCGAGACCCGGCGCGCCAAGGCGCGCGCCGATGCCGAACTGGCCGATTCGCGCCGCCGCCTGGCCGAGCTGGCCGAACACCTGCAGACCAGCATCGAACAGGAGCGCGCCGACATCGCGCGCGAAATCCACGACGACATCGGCGGAGCACTGGCGGCGGTCAAGCTCGACCTGTCGTGGGTCGCGCGCCGCACGGTCGAAGCCGACATGCGCCAGCACATGGACACCGCGCTGGAGATGTTGCAGCACGCCCTGGGCGCCAGCCAGCGCATCATGATGAACCTGCGCCCGCCCATCCTGGACCAGGGCCTGGTGGCAGCGGTGCAGTGGCTCGGCACCAGCTTCGAGCAGCGCACCGGCCTGCGCGTGCACGTGCGGCGCTCTTCCGAGCAGATCGATGTGCCGCGCGAGCTGCAGCTGGTGGCCTACCGCACGGCGCAGGAAGCGCTCACCAACGTCGCCAAACACGCCCAGGCCAGCGCGGTGGAGATCGACCTCAGCGACCGCGAGGGCGTGCTCACGCTGGAGGTCAGCGACAACGGCCGCGGCATGAGCGCCGACGCCCTGCGCAAGGCCAAATCGTTTGGCCTGCTCGGACTCAAGGAGCGCGCCGAGAAGGTGAACGGCTGGCTCGACGTCAGTTCCTCCGGCCGCGGCACCTCGGTCATCTTGTCGGTGCCGCTCGGCGGCTCAGGCAGCCCCAACAACAACCAGGAAGACCCCCATGATCAAGGTGATTTTGTGTGACGACCACGCCATGGTGCGCCGCGGCATCCGCGACACCATCTCGGAGGCGGTCGACATCCAGGTGGTGGGCGAGGCCGGCAGTTACCCCGAGCTGCGCGAGCAGTTGCGCAAGAGCCCCTGTGACGTGCTCGTGCTCGACCTCAACATGCCCGGGCGCGGCGGCCTGGAGGTGCTGGCGGCGCTGAGGGAAGAGGGCTCCCCCGTCAAGACCCTGGTGGTCTCCATGTACCCGGAAGACCAGTACGCCATCCGCTGCCTGCGCGCCGGCGCCCGTGGCTACCTCAACAAGGCCGGCGACCCTGCCGAACTCGTCAACGCCATCCGCACGGTGCAGCAGGGCCGCAAGTTCGTCACGCCCGAAGTGGCGCAGATGCTGGTGGACAACCTCAACGCGCCGGAGGACCAGGAACTGCACGCCAGCCTGTCCGAGCGCGAACTGCAGACCCTGCAGAAGATCGCCAGCGGCAAGAAGCTCTCGGAAATCGCCGAAGAACTCATGCTCAGCCCCAAGACGGTCAGCGTCTACCGCGCGCGGGTGCTGGAGAAACTGCACCTGAGCAACAACGCCGAACTGACGGTTTACGCGATCCGCAACAGCCTGGTGTGAACCCAACGGGCCGCCGGGGTCCGTGACTTGACCAGAGGCCCAACCACTCAAGAGGTGCATCGTGAACATCGAACAATTCATGCAAGGCTACAAGGCGGCGTGGGAACAACGCGATGAGTCCCTGTTCGTGGCCCTGTTCGCCAAAGACGGCGAATACCACAACACCCCGTTTGCCGTTCAGCGTGGCTCCACCGAACTGGCCGCCTACTGGCAGCGCGTGAAGCTGCAGGAAGACGTGCACGTGGCGTATGAAGTGCTGGCTTCCACCGCGACCGGTGGCATCGCGCACTGGCACGTCACCTACCAGGTGGCCTCCGAAGAACTGTTCCAGATCTGGGCCCAGTCCACAGGCACCCACCTCGTGGCCCGAAACCCCGGCGACCCCTTGCCGCGGATGGCGCTGGATGGGGTGTTGAAAGCTGAATTTGAGGGTGACGTGTGCCAGCGCTGCCAGATCTGGTGGCACAGCCAGCCGCAGACCACGTGAACGCACACGTGCCATCCTTCTCGACAACGGCATCGAACAGGGGCGGGGGTTCAGAAATGAAGCGGCGGATTTTCATGGGCGTGCTGTTCTGCCTGACCGTCGGGCTCACAGCCTGCAGCAAGGACGATCCCCAGGTCTCGCTCGAAGCCGCCGTGCAGCAGTTGCAGGACCAGATCGAAGCCCGCGACACCGGGGCGGTGATGGATCTGCTCGATGCGAAGTTCCGCGCGCAGGACGAGTACGACGCCGACTGGGCGCGCAAGACCATGACGCTGATGTTCCTGCGCTATGCGCAGGTGAAGGTGATCGCGGTGTCGCGCAACAGCCGCATCGATCCACCGGGTTCGCCCATCGGTCTGACCGAGGCCCAGGTGGTGGTGACGGGTGCCCAGGGCTTGATCCCGGAGCGGGTGACGCCGTATGCGGTCACCCTGGAATGGCGCCTTGAGGGCACGGACTGGAAGCTGCGCGATCTGCGCTGGGAGTGATGCCGCAATGCAGGCAGCGGTCCAGCCGGGGGCACCGCCGGGCCGGCTTTGCCGGACGGCCAGTGCGCCTTGCAGGCCGCAGCCTTGCCAGAGGCAAGGCTTCTTCGGGCCGTCCAAGCCTGCGCAGGCAGGCTTGGAGCCGCGGCCCTCAGCCCCCTTGAGGGGGTAGCGCGAAGCGCTGCGGGGGTGCTTCTAGCTACCCGCCGGTGAAAATGTCCGTCGCCAGTTTCAGCAGCGCGACCACCGGGCCGTCGAGCATGGGCAGCGTGGCGGAGATGCCGATCAGGCCGGCCGTGATGGTGAGCGGGAAACCGATCGCGAAGGCGTTCATCTGCGGTGCGATGCGCGAGACGAAGCCGAGCACGATGTTGATGAACAGCAGCAGGCCGATCATGGGCAGCGCGATCCACAGGCCGTAGCGGAACACCACGGCGCCGAGTTCGTGCAGGCGCAGGCGGTTGATCGATTCGAAGGCGCTGCCGCCGAGCGGAAAGGTCTCGAAGCTGGACACCACCGCCTGCAACACCATGAGGTGGCCGCCCAGCACCACGAACAGCAGCATGGTGATGTTGCCGAAATAGCGGCCCACGGCGCTGGTTTGCGAGTTGGTGGAGGGGTCGAAGAAGCCGGCGTAGTTCAGGCCCATCTGCAGACCGATGACCTCGCCCGCGAGCTCGACCGAAGAGAACACGATGCGCACCGCCAGCCCGATGGCCACACCCACCACCACCTGCTGCAGCACCACGGCAAACGCGTCGGGATCGGTGAGGCCGATGACGGGTTGCTCGGGCAGGACCGCCTGGGCACACAGCGCGATCAGCATAGCCAGCGCCACCCGCGTGCGCATCGGCACCGAGCGGGCCGAGAAAATGGGGGCGCTGGAGAACACCGCCAGGATGCGCAGGAACGGCCAGAACACCGGCGACACCAGCGCCATGATGTCGGCTTCGCTGAAGGTGGGCATGTCAGTGCCTCACAGCGCAGCGGGGGTGGGCAGCACCTCCGGCGCGAAATGTCCCAGCCCCAGGGCACCGCCGGGCCGGCTTTGCCGGACGGCCAGTGCCGCCCCCCTGGGGGGGGTGACGCGAAGCGGCGCAGGGGGGGCCATCTAGACCGCGTAATCGGGGATCGACAGGATGGTGGTGCGCAGGAAGTCCACCAGCGTGGTCATCATCCAGGGCCCGGCGATGGCGAACACCGCGATGGCGGCGATCAGCTTGGGCACGAAAGACAGCGTGGCTTCGTGGATCTGGGTGATGGCCTGGAACAGGCTCACCAGCAGACCGACACCCAGCACCGTGGCGAGCACCGGCGCGGACACCATGAGGATCAGGAAGAGGGCGTTTTGACCGAGGGTGAGGGCGGCTTGCGGGTCCATCAGTATTCCTTGTCGAAGAGATATCGGGTCGCCGCCGGGCCGCTCCCAAGGCGGACCAGCCCCCTCGGGGGGCAGCGACCCGCGGAGCGGTGGAGCGTGGGGGTGCTCATGTCGCGAAACTGGCGGCCAGCGAACCCAGCAGCAGGTTCCAGCCGTCCGCCAGCACGAACAGCATCAGCTTGAACGGCAGCGCCACCAGCACCGGCGACAGCATCATCATGCCGAGCGACATCAGCACGCTGGCGACCACGAGGTCGATCACCAGGAAGGGGATGAAAATCATGAAGCCGATCTGGAACGCGGTCTTGAGTTCGCTGGTGACGAAGGCCGGCACGATGACGCGAAAGGGCGCGTTCTGCGCGGTCACGTCGGCGGGCAGTTTGGCGAGCTTGGCGAAAAGTTCGAAGTCGCTCTGGCGCGTCTGCTTGAGCATGAAGGCGCGCATGGGCTCCTGGCCGCGTTCGAGCGCCTGCTCGAAGCTGATCTGGTTGGCGGTGTAGGGCGCGTAGGCGTCCTGGTAGACCTTGTCGAGCGTGGGGCCCATGACGAACAGCGTGAGGAACAGCGACAGGCCGACCACCACCTGGTTGGGCGGTGCGGACTGCGTGCCCAGCGCCTGGCGCAGCAGCGAGAGCACGATGACGATGCGGGTGAAACCCGTCATCAGCAGCAGCACCGCGGGCAGGAAGGAGAGCGCGGTGAAAAACAGCAGGGTCTGGATCGGCACCGAGTAGCTGGCGCCGCCCGCGCCCTGGCCGATCACCAGCGGCAGCGAAGCCCCAGCGCCGGGGACCGGTGCGGTCTGGGCCATGGCCGCGCCGGACAGGCCGAGCAGCAGGGCCAGGGCCAGGGGCAGGCGCCAGCGGAGGTCAGCGGGGGCCATGGGGGCCTTTCGTGAACTGGGCCAGCCGGGCCGCGAAGCCACTGGCCGGCGCAGCGCCTGGCGACACGGGGTCGACCACCTCGGGGGGCAGCGGCATCTGGTGCAGCGCCGTGATGCTGCCGGGCGCCACGCCGAGCACCAGGCAGACGCGGTCGGCGCCTTCGCCCAGCTGCACCGTGACCACGCGTTGCTGCGGCCCCAGCGAGAGCGTGTTCATGAGCTGCAGCGCCGGGCCCTTCTGGCTTGATATGCCGGGCAGGTGGCGGCGGTAGCGCTGGAGAAACCAGGCCGCAGCCACCATCAACAGCAGCAGCACCAGCGCAGGAGCGGCGTTTTGGAACATGTTAGTTTTTCGAGACCCGGCGCATGCGCTCGGAGGGCGTGACGATGTCCGTCAACCGGATGCCGAACTTGTCGTTCACCACCACCACCTCGCCCTGGGCGATCAGGTAGCCGTTGATGAGCACGTCCATCGGCTCGCCGGCCAGTGCATCGAGTTCGACGATGGAACCTTGCGCGAGCTGCAGGATGTACTTGATCGGCACCTTGGTGCGACCCAGTTCCACCGTCAGCTGCACCGGAATGTCCAGCACCATCTGGATGTCCTGCATCGGATTGCCATGGGCCGCGACGGGCTGGGCGTGGCTCTCGAAGGCGGGCGCGCTGTCGGCCGCTCCAGAAGGCGCACTGGCCTGTTCTTCGAGGGCCTGGGCCCAGTCGTCGGCAATGCTGTCTTGGGTCATGGTTTCGGTGGTCTCAGTTGACATAGGAATCTCCCAGCCAGGTCAAATCGGGTCCGCGCAGATTGCGCTCGATACGCAGGGCGTACTTGCCTTTGTGTGTGCCGTACTGGCATTCGAAGAGCGGCACCCCGTCCACATGGGCCCGGATCGCAGGGAGGCGGTCGAGTTCGAGGAAGTCGCCCACCTGCATCGCCAGCAACTGCTCCACCGTGGCATCGGTCTGAGCCAGTTCGGCCACCATGGTCACCTCGGCCGCCTGGATCTCGTGGCTCAGCAGCTTGACCCAGCGGCGGTCGACTTCGATCGCGTCGCCCTGCACGCTGGAGTACAGGACATCGCGGATCGGTTCCAGCGTGGCGTAGGGAATGCAGATGTGCAGCGAGCCCGTGATGTCACCGATCTCCAGCGTGAAGCTGGTGGAGACCACGATCTCGCTCGGGGTGGCGATGGTGGCGAACTGGGGCTGCATTTCCGAGCGCTGGTAAGACAGCTCCAGCGGGTACACGCCGCGCCAGGCCTTCTTGTATTCCTCGGCCACCACCTCGACCAGCCGGTCGATCACGCGCTGCTCGGTGGGCGAGAAGTCGCGCCCTTCGATGCGGGTGTGGAACTTGCCGTTGCCGCCAAACAGGCTGTCGATCACGCCGAACAGCAGGGTCGGCTCGCAGACGACCAGTCCGTTGCCGCGCAGCGGGCGCACCGCCATGATGTTGAAGTTGGTGGGCACCACCAGCTCACGCAGGAAGGCGCTGTATTTCTGCACCTGCACCGCACCGACCGAGATCTCGGGGCTGCGGCGGATGAAGTTGAACAGGCCCAGCCGCAGGTTGCGCGAGAAGCGTTCGTTGACGATCTCCATGGTGGGCATGCGCCCCCGCACGATGCGCTCCTGGCTGGAGAGGTTGTAGCTGCGCACCCCGTCGGTGGGGGCAGCGTCTTGCTCCAGCTTCTGGCTCTCGCCGGTGACGCCTTCCAGCAAGGCGTCGACTTCTTCCTGGGACAGAAACGAGTCGGACATGGTGGACTGCCGGTTTACTGGACGATGAAGCTGGAGAACAGCACACCCTGTACCGGGTTCGCCGCTGCCTTGTTGCGCTTTTTCTTGCCCGCGGCGCCTTCGGCCCCGGGCTGGGCGGTTTCGTAGCCCATGACCGTGGCGATCTCGCCCATGATGTCCGTGGCCAGTTTTTCCTTGCCCTGGATCGTCAGGATCTCGTCGGCGGTGCGCTGGGAGATCTGGATCAGGATGCCGTTGCGGATGGTGGGCATGTAGACCTTGAGGTCTTCACCGGTCTGGGCGTCCTTCAACTGCAGGGTGATCGAGGTCTGGATGAAGCGGTTGCCGCCCGGATCGGCGAGGTTGACCACCATGCTGTCCAGCGGCAGGAAGGTGGGCGGTGTCTTGGGGTCGTGGCTGTTCTGTTCGGCCACCACGCCGTCCTCATCCTCCTCGTGGTCGGCGGTGTTCTTCTTCAGGACGAAGAGGGCCGCACCGGCGGCCAGCAGCGCCAGCACGACCACGCCAACGATGATGAACAGCAGTTTTTTGCTCTTCGGCTTGGCGGCTGTGGCATCAGCGGCGGGGTTGGCGGGGGCGGCAGCGGCAGACATCGGGTTCCTCCAGTGGGCGCCCTGTTGGGGGCGGCACACGCTCGAAAACGTGTGGGGTACGGAAGAATTATTGAGCGCCCCTGTCGCTCGCGTAGCACGGAAAAGAGCGGGAAAAGCCCGTTATTCGACGGCCTCAGCCACCCGGACCGCTCCGCCGCTACACGAACATGTCCAGCGGCTGGCTGCCGTCGCTGCGCGGACGGGGCTGCGCCGGCGCCTGGACCGACGCCGCCGCGGCGGCGTCGGAGGCTGCAGGCGCGCGCGCGCCGCGGGTGCCGGCCTGTGAGCCGGGTTCACCCGGCTGGCCAGGCTGCCCCTGGCCTTGTTGCTGTGCGCCGACCGAGACACCGCCGAGCTGGATGCCGCTGCGCGCCAGCAGGTCCGAGAGCTGGGCGCCGGCGCTCTGCTGCAGGCTGGCCCGGGTTTCGGCGTTGTCGCTGCGGAAGTCCACGTTCAGCTCTTCGCCGGCGAGCGAGAGCCGGATGTCGATGGCTTCTTCGCTGCCTTCGCCCACGCGCAGGCTGGCCTGGCGCAGGTTCTGCGGGTTCCAGGCCCCGAGCCCTGCGGCGTCTTCTTCGGCCAGGGTCTCGAAGGGGGCCGAAGCATCGGCCTCCTCCAGTGGGTATTCCGCCCCTTCCGGCGAAGCCTGTTCGCTGCTCTGGCCGGGCTGGCCCGAGCCGGCATCGGCCCCCGGCATGGCGGCCGACACCAGGCCCGCGCCCGCGGCGCCCGCCGCCAGCGGGGCGGTGGTGGCGGCTGCGTTGAAGCGGTCGTCCAGCGTCACGGTGCTGCGCACCTGGGCGGCCAGGCTGTCGGTGTGGCCCGTCACGCTGATGTTGAAGGCTTGCCGGGTGGTCGACACCGACTGCGCAGCGGCGTTGCCGATGGCTGTGGTGCTGTGCCAGGTGGCCGGGTGGGCCGCGCCTTTCCCGCTGGCGTTGCGGGTGGCATCGGTTGCCGGCTGGCCCTGGGCGTTGCGCAAGGCCTCGGCGCCGGCGTTGCCACGCGACAGGGCGGCCAGGGTCTGCGCATCGGGCTCGGTGGGCTGGTCGAGCACGGTCATGTCGGCCGGCAGCGGTGTGGCGCCGGTGGCGCCTTCGGCGTTCGTCGCCAGGGCCTGGCCGGCTTGTCCGGTGAGGTTTTCGTTCCCTGCAGAGGCGGCTGCGGGCAGGCTGGCCGCGCCGGTGCCAGCCGGGTTCGCGCCAGGGAGTTCGGCCGCAGCATCCATCGCCACAGGCGCGCCGGGCCAGGCCAGCAGCGCGGCCAGGGGGTTGTCCGAGGCCTCGGGCAACAAGGCCAGGGCCGGGTCCTCGCCCAGCTCGTCACTGCCCTGGCCCAGGGTCCTGCGGCCAGGGGCCGGCGGGTCGTCAACCCCCAGACCAGCGCCATCGGCCGGCAGGTCGCGGGTGGCGCTCAGCAGACCGAGCAGGCTGGCGAACAGGCTGTTGTCGCCCGCGGCGGGTGTGCCGGCGCGCTGGCCGTTGGCGGTCGCGTTGATGCGGGTGGTCGGGGCGGCGGCCTGGCTGGCGCCGCTGGAGGCGGTGGCGGGTGTGCTCATGATCGAAGTCCCTGGGACTGCGCCAGGCGGTGGCGCAGGTGGATGGTGAGGGCCATTTCGTCGGTGCTTTTCTGCTCCTGGCGCAGGGCACGCAGGTTCAGGGCATCCAGTTTGCGTTCGGTGTATTTGCGCAGGCCGGCCACGTCGCGTTCGGCCGCATAGACCTGGGCCTGGCCGCGTTCGATCAGTTCGTCGCGCTGGGCCAGCACGCCGCGCTGGAACTCCATGGCGTGGTCGATCTTCTGCATGAACTGGCGGTGGTGGTGCAGCAGCGCGGCGTCCACGCCGGTGCTGGTGCAGCGGGCGTTCCAGCGCTGCTGGGCTTCGTTGGCGTAGGTCTGCAGCTGCTGCATCTGTTCGCTTGCGACCTGCCGTTCGCGCTGGAGCTGGCCCAGCGCGCTGAGCGCTTCGTCGCGGCGCTTTTCCGCGAGTTCCACCACCTTGTTCAGCGTCTGGATGTTGCTCATGATCTGTAGGGGTTGTGGTTGGGTCGGGCCTGGCGGTTCGGGGCTTGGCCGGCCTTGTCTTCCTGCAGTGCGCCCGCGAGCTGCACCAGGCAGTCGTCCATGCCGGCGGCTTCGTTCATGTCCTGCATCAGGAAACGTTGCAGCGCGGGGTAGAGCAGGATGGCGCGGTCGGTTTCCGGGTCGCTGCCGGCGGCGTAGGCGCCGAGCTGGATCAGGTCGCGGCTCTTCATGTAGCGCGAATACAGGCTGCGGAACTTGCGCGCCAGCTCCAGGTGCACCGCACCGGCCACGTTGTGCATCACGCGCGAGGCCGAGGCTTCGACGTCGATGGCCGGGTAGTGGCCCGATTCGGCGAGCGAACGCGAGAGCACGATGTGGCCGTCGAGGATGGCGCGTGCGGCGTCGGCGATCGGGTCCTGCTGGTCGTCGCCCTCGCTGAGCACGGTGTAGAAGGCGGTGATCGAACCCTTGCCGTTGAGGCCGTTGCCGCTGCGCTCCACCAGCTGCGGCAGCTTGGCAAAGCAGCTCGGCGGGTAGCCCTTGGTGGCCGGCGGCTCGCCGATGGCCAGCGCGATCTCGCGCTGCGCCATGGCGTAGCGGGTGAGCGAGTCCATGAGCAGCAGCACGTGCAGACCGTCGTCGCGGAAACGTTCGGCGATCGCGGTGGCGTAGGTGGCGCCCTGCATGCGCACCAGCGGCGGTGCGTCGGCCGGTGCGGCCACCACCACCGAGCGTTTGCGGCCTTCCACGCCCAGGATGTCCTCGATGAATTCCTTGACCTCGCGGCCGCGTTCGCCGATCAGGCCGACCACGATGACGTCGGCCTTGGTGTAGCGGGCCATCATGCCCAACAGCACGCTCTTGCCCACGCCGGAGCCGGCGAACAGGCCCAGGCGCTGGCCACGGCCGACGGTGAGCAGGGCGTTGATGGCGCGCACGCCGGTGTCCAGCGGCTCGCGCACCGGGTCGCGGTCCATCGAGTTCAGCGGCTGGCGGTCCAGCGCCTCGATGTCCACGTGGGTGATCGGACCAAGGTGGTCGAGCGGGTTACCGTGCGAGTCCACCACGCGGCCCAGCAGACCCCGGCCCAGCGGCAGGCGCAGGGCGCCGCGGTCGTTGGGGGAGGGCGGTTTGTTGATCTGGCCCACACGCGGCACGGGCCGGTAGGGGGCGAGCGGTGTGACGGTGGCGCCGCTGGACAGGCCGTGCGTGTCGCCAGCGGGCATGAGGAAAGCGCGGTCGCTGGAAAAGCCGACGACTTCGGCCAGCACCGGTTCGCGCGCGCCGTTGCCGATCAGGCATTGCGAGCCCACCGGCACCTTCAGGCCCACGGCTTCGAGCACGAGGCCAGCCAGGCGCGTGAGCGTGCCGCGCACTTCCAGCGGCGTGTGCACGCTGGCGTTGCTGCGCACGTCGTCCATGAAATGGCCCCAGCGGCTCTCCGCGCCCAGTGTGCTGTCAGACATCGGCATTCTCCGGGTTCCAGGGGCTGCTCAGGCCCAGGTTGGCGATGGCGCGCAGCCAGCGTTTTTCGATGGAGGCGTCCACGCCGGTGCTGGCCGACTCGACCAGGCAGCCGCCCGCGCTGATGTTGTTGTCGGCCACGAAATCGGGTGCGGACGGACCGAGGTTCTCCAGCAGCGCGCCTTTCATGAGCGCGAGGTCGCCCGGGTTCATGCGCACCGTGGCGGGCAGGCCGTCGTCGACCAGCTGCGCCAACGCCTCGGTGATCACGGGTCTGAGGTGCTGGGTGTTGCACTGCAGCTCCTGGCGCACCACCTGGCGCGCGAGGTCGCAGGCGAGTTCCAGAATGTGGCGCGAGATCTGTTCTTCGCTTTTTTGCAGGTGCTCTTTGGTGTTGTGCAGCAGCTGGGCCATGCGCACCGCGGTTTCTTCGGCGGTCTTGCGCACGGTGGCTTCCAGCGCGTCGCGCACTTCCTGGCCACCGGCGGCGTGGCCCAGCGCATAACCTTCGGCATGGGCCCGTTCGCGGATTTCGTGCAAGGCCTCGGCGGACGGGCCGTCGATCACGGGCTCGCTGGTCTCCGTCACCACGGCCGGGGCGTCTTCGCTGCCGTCCATGGCCGAGAAGCGCCAGGCCGAGCAGCCGTCGATCTCCTCCCGCGGAATGAAACGGGTGTGAGCGCTGGATTTAGACGAAGCCTTCATCGTCGCCTCCTCCCAGCACGATCTGGCCTTCGTCCGACAGGCGCCGCACGACCTTCAGGATTTCCTTCTGCTGGGCTTCCACTTCGGACAGCCGCACCGGGCCGCGCGATTCGAGGTCCTCGCGCAGACCTTCGGCGGCGCGCGTGGACATGTTGGCGAAGACCAGTTCGCGCAGTTCCGAGGTGGCGCCCTTGAGCGCGATCACCAGCGATTCGGAAGGCACTTCCTTGAGCACCATCTGGATCGACTTGCCGTCGAGCTTGAGCAGGTCTTCGAAGGTGAACATCTTGTCCATGATCTTCTGTGCCAGGTCGGCGTCGAAGACGCGGATCGACTCGATCACGGAGTTTTCGATCTGCGTGCCCATCATGTTGATGATCTCGGCCGCGGTCTTGACGCCGCCCATGGAGGTCTTGCGGATCTTGTCGCCACCCGCCAGCACCTTGTAGAGCACCTCGTTGAGGTCCTTCAGCGCCGTGGGCTGGATGCCTTCGAGCGTGGCGATGCGCAGCATCACCTCGTTGCGCGTGCGTTCGGTGAAGTTCTTCAGCACGTCGGCGGTCTGGTCCGCCTCCAGGTGCACCAGGATGGCCGCCACGATCTGCGGGTGCTCGTTGCGCAGCAGTTCCGCAATCGACAACGGATCCATCCACTTCAGGCTCTCGATGCCCGAGACATCGCCGCCCTGCAGGATGCGGTCGATCAGCAGCGAGGCCTTGTCGTCACCGAGGGCGCGCTTGAGCACCGCACGCACGTAGTTGTCGGTGTCGGACACCAGCAGGCTGTGCGAAGCGGCCTCGTCGGTGAACTTCTGCATCACCTGGGCAACCCGGTCGTGTGACACGGCGCGGGTCTTGGCGATGGTCTCGCCGAGCTTTTGCACTTCCTTCGGGCTCAGGTGCTTGAACACCTCGGCCGCCTCTTCCTCGCCCAGCGACATGAGAAAGATCGCGGCGTCCTGGATTCCCTGGTCTTCCATGATCGTGTTTCCTTAGCTATGCGAAGAACGCATGCACGCCGGGGTCGAACCCAGCGCATCCGGAGCGAACTGCCCCAGCCGAGAACGCGGCGGAACTGGCTTTGCCAGGCCGCATCGCGTTGCCCCCTTGAGGGGGTCGAGCGAAGCGAGGCGGGGGTGTTTCATATTCAAGCCGGCGCCTCGCCGTTGACCCAGCCCTTGACGATGTTGGCCACCGCCATCGGGTTTTCCAGCGCCAGGCGCTTGGCATCGGTGAGGCGCCGCGTTTCCGGCGTCGCCTCGTTGCTGGTGTTGGAGGGCATCGGCAGGCCGGGGCGTTCGGGCTGGTCGTTGACCATGGCGTTGAGCTTGGCCTCGGCGGGCGGCAGGGCGGGCGCCTTCATCAGCTTGAGGCCGGGGCGCACCATGCCCAGCAGCACCAGCAGGCCCATGCCCACCATGCCCAGCGGCCAGGCCAGGCCACGCGCCAGTTCCATGTTCTCGGGCTGGCGCCACCAGGCGACAGCCACCTCTTCGGGGGCTTTGCTGACATTGAAGACCGCGTTGACCACGTTGACCGAGTCACCCCGCTCCTTGTTGAAACCGATGGTCTCGCGCACCAGGGCGGTCATCTGTTCGAGCTGCTCCGGGGGGATGGCCGCCGTGGTTTCCTTGCCGCCCTTGTCGGTGCTGCTGCGGTGGTTGACCACGACGGCGGCGCTCAGGCGGCGCACGGTGCCGCTGGCTTCGCGCACCACCTTCACGGTCTTGTCCACTTCGTAGTTGATCAGCGACTGGCGACGGGTGCTGGCTGCCTTGTCGGCCGCACCGGCAGCGCCCAGGGCCGCGGCTTCGCCGTTGATCGGGGCGGTGCCGGTGGTGGGGGGCTGGTTGGTGGTGGCGCCGGGCACGCCGGCGGGCAGGGCGGCGGCGGGGCTGCCGTCTTCGACGATCTGCTGGCTGCGCACGGCGCCCGCTTCGGTGGACTGGTTGGGCTTGTGCAGTTCCGAGGTCGACTCGACCAGCGAGAAGTCGACGTCGGCGCTGACCTGCGCCTTCACATTGCCCTCGCCCACCAGCGGCTCGATCATGTCGAGGATGCGGCGGGTGTACATCTGTTCGATCTGCTGGGTGTACTGCAGCTTCTGGGTGTCGGCGCCCTGGGACTGGCCTTCGGGCGTGGACGACAGCAGGTTGCCCGCATCGTCCACGATGCTGACCGCCTTGGGGTTCATCTCCGGCACGCTCGACGCCACCAGGTGCACGATGCCGGCCACCTGGGCCTTGTCCAGCGTGCGCCCGGGGTGCAGGGTCAACAGCACCGAGGCCGAGGGCTTCTGCTGTTCGCGGAAAAAGCCGTTCTGGTTCGGCAACGCGAGGTGGATGCGCGCGGTCTGCACGGAAGAGAGCGACTGGATCGAGCGGGTGAGCTCGCCTTCGAGCCCGCGCTGGAAGGTCAGGCGTTCCTGGAACTGGGTCATGCCGAAGCGGTTGGCTTCCATCAGCTCGAAACCGTTGACCGTGCCCTTGGGCAGGCCCAGCGAAGCCAGGCGCAGGCGCGTGTCGTGCACCTTGTCGGCCGGCACCATGATCGAGCCACCGCCCTCGGAATGTTTGTAGGGCACGTTCATCTGGGTGAGCTGGGCGACGATGGCGCCGCCGTCCTTGTCGCCCAGGTTGGTGTAGAGCACGCGCCAGTCGGGTTGCTGGCCCATGAAGAACAGCGCCAGCGCGATCGCCACCAGCGCCAGCGCACCCAGGCCGAGGCGGGTCTTCTGGGTCCTGTCCATGCGCGAAAGACCCTCGCCCAGAGCGCTGCGGCTCATGGGGCGGATATCCAGTTCAGCGACGGTGTTGCTCATGGCAGGGCTCGGGAGTTCGGTCAATGTCGGGGGGAATCACCCCTGTTGCGACCGATTATTCGGCCCCCGGCCCGGTGCCATAGCGGGGAAAAGGCCCCGGTTTGACCCCCTATTCCCGGAGCGCGGCCTGGCGCCCTTCAATAGCATCAAAGCCTGCTCACTTTGTGTAGAAGGACACCGCCATGGACCTGCGAATTTCCCCCTTGTCCAGCCAGGCACTCAACCCCGCTGGCCAGACCAAGCGCCCCGGCGCGGCCGGTGGTGTGGGCGGCGGTTTTGCCGACAACTTCAAGACCGCACTCAAGGACGTCAGCGCGGCACAGAACGAAGCCACGCGCCTGCAGAAAGAAGTCCAGCTCGGCAACCCCAACGTCAGCCTGGAAGAAACCATGCTCGCCATGCAGAAAGCCCAGATCGGCTTCCAGGCCACGCTGCATGTGCGCAACCGCATGGTTCAGGCGTACACGGACATCATGAACATGAGTGTCTGACTGACCCACCCCCGCCGCGCTGCGCGCGACCCCCTCAAGGGGGCAATGCGAGCGGCCCGGCAAAGCCGGTTCCGCCGCATTCTGGGTTGGGGCACGTTCTCCGGCCAGCCCCTTGCGGTTCGGTTTCTCTTCTCTCGTTTCCTTTTCTGTTTCTTCAACTGACCGCGCTGTCATCCGGCGTGAGATGTCTTGACCCAGAACGCCGCGGAACCGGCTTTGCCGGGCCGCCAGCGTTGCCCCCTGGGGGGTGACGCCGCAGGCGGCGCGGGGGGTCTCAGTGCACCCGTGTGTCCATCATCAGCGCCAGGTCGTTCAACCACGGCTCGGCCAGGTTGCGGATCTCGGCGTCGGTGCGCAAGATGCGTTTCATGATCCGGGTCTTTTCGGTGCGCTCTTCGGGCGCCAGGCGGACGCTGCGGGACTTGCTGCGCAGCTGGGCGATGAGCACCGTGCACGCGCCTTCCAGTCGCACCACCTGGTCCCAGTTTTCAGTCTGGGCGGCTTCCAGCATCTTCTGGCTGGCGTTCTCGATCGCTTTGTAGTAGTCCAACAAGCTGTGCTCCATGATCAGGCTCCACGGCCCGTGAGGGGCTGAAGGGGGGTGGGCACGGAGCCCTTGATTTGTTGCCACGACTGCGCCAGTGGCTCGATGAGCTGGGTCACCTCTTCGAGCGGCTTGGGGTCGTTGCGCAGGTTCGCCTGGGTCAGGCGCACCACGCAGTAGCTGTAGAGCTGCTGCAGGTTCGCAGCGAGGTCGCCCCCTTGTTGCAGGTTCAGGCCGGCCTTGAGGCCTTCTTCGGTGATGCGCACCGCTTTGCCCAGTGCGGCGCCCTTGGTCTCGATGTCACCGCGCGACATGGCGCCACGCGCCTGGGCGATCGATTGCAGCAGGGCGTCGTACAGCAGGCCAACGAGCGTGTGCGGGTCGGCACCCTGAACGCTGGTCTCGACGGCGACCCGCTTGTAGGCGGAGGCGGCGCGTGAATTGACAGAGGTGAACATGGTGTCATTTCCTTGTGTCTGATGCCTTTTTTTATCGGCATCTGCGCCCGGGACTGTAGTTTCTGACATGTTCAATTGCGACGAATTGTTATGGGTGTTCAAGGACTTGAAGGGGCGCGACCAACCCACGGCAAATGGCCTGATCGGCCGGTCAAACGGCCATGCCCGGGCGTTGGTCTAGCCCTTGTTCCACAGCGTGATCTGCTGGCTGACGAAGGCGTTGAGGCCGCTGAGCTTGGCCACGGCCGCGTCCATGGCGTTGTATTGCGCCAGGTAGCGGGTTTCAGCGCGGGCAGCCCGGTCGTTGACGCGCTCCTGCTCCAGGCCATTTCGATCGATCGATTTCTGCAGCGCGCTGGCCTTGGTGCTGACCAGGCCATCGGCGTCGATCAGGCCCTCGGCGAAGGTTTTGATCTTGCGACCGAAGCCTTCCGTTGTGGCACTGCCGGTGTCGACCGTGAACAGGCTTTTGAGGCCTTCGAGGTTGGACAGCGAGGCGTCGAACTTCTCGGCGTCGAGGGCCAGGGCACCACCCGTTTTCAGCTCGATGCCGACGTCGGCCAGGCGCGTGTAGGGCGTGCCGCCGGTGACCGAGCGCATCATGCCGCGCAAGGCGTTTTGCAGCCCGGTGGCGGTGGAATCGCCTTGCAGCGCGCCCGCCTTCTTGGTGCCAGCGTCGTAGCGTGTCGCATTGGACAGTGTGCTGTTGAGCGTGTTGTAGGCGTCGACGAAGGCCTGCACATTGGCGCGCACGGCTTCGGTGTCGGCGCTGACGTCGATCTCCACCGGCGCGGTGGTGACCTGGCTGAGCTGGATGGTCATGCCGGGCAGGGTGTCTGCGAGCCGGTTGCTGGCGGAAGAAATGGACACGCCGTTGATCGTGGCCGTGGCGTTTTGCCCCGCCTGCGACTGCGTCATGCCGTTGGCGCTGCCAACGGCGAACGCCAGGCGCGACAGGCCGCTGGCATCGGTGTCGTTGCCGTCGTCGTCAGCGACTGTGATACGAAAACCGTTTTCCAGGCCGGTCTCTTTCGAGCGCACCAGCAGGCGTTCACCCGAGGCGTCCTTGAGCACGGTGGCGCTCACGCCCGCGTCGGCGTCGTTGATCTTGGCCGCGATCTCGGCGAGCGTGTCTTCGCCGGGGTTGATCGTCACGGAGACCGGTGTGCCACTGCCAGCGGTGAAGCTGCTGCCGCTCCAGGCGCCGAGTTCGATCGTCATGCTGCCCGAGCCGGCGCCACTGCCCGTGGCCACAGCGCTGGATGCGGTGGACTGCGCCTTGGCCAGTTGCTGCACGGTCATGGTGATCGAGGTGGCGGGCGCGCCGGCGGCGGCGGTCACGCCGATGGCCGCGCTGTTCGACGAGGTGCCGGTGACCGAGCTCCAGCCATTGGGGGATGCGAGCTTGGCGGCGGCGTCCCCCAAGGCCGAGAACTGCGACTTGATGGTGCCGTAGGTGGAGAGCTTGGTCTGGAACGAGGTGGCCTGGGTCTGCAGCTGCTTGAGCGGTGCCTTTTCCAGCGCCACCAGTTGCGAGACGATGCTTTGCACGTCGAGCCCGCTGCCGATGCCGGGCGAAGAGATGGTGGCCATGTTGTGCCTTCCTCAGGATGGACGCACCGCACGCGAAGGCATGCGGTCTGTGCATCCCACGAATGGGAGCGCGGCGGGGCAGGGGGCTGCCGCCGCCGCTGGCTCGCACCACCCGCGGGTGGTGCGCAGCGTTCTGTGCCGATCAGCGCAGCAGGGACAGCACGCCCTGGGGCAGCTGGTTCGCCTGGGCCACCATGGCGGTGCCGGCCTGTTGCAGGATCTGGCCGCGCGACAGGTTGGAGGTTTCCGTGGCGAAGTCGGCGTCCATGATGCGGCCGCGCGAAGCAGCCTGGTTCTCGGATGCGACCTGAAGGTTGGAGATCACGGCGTCGAAACGGTTCTGCACGGCACCGAAGGTGGCACGGGCGGTGGTGATCTCGTCGATGGCATCGTCAAGGTCGTCCATGGCGGCTAGGGCGGTGGTGTCGGAGGTGATGTCACCGGCCGTCACGGCGGCCACACCCGTGCCCGTGGTCAAAACGGTGGTGGACACGGCGATCTGATCGGTGGTCACGTTGTTCGCGCCCACCTGGAAGGAGAGGCTGGCGGCCGTGTTCAACAGATCCACGCCGTTGAACTTGGTGCCGGTGAGCACGCGGGTGACTTCGTCGTTGAGCTGCTGGTATTCGGCGTTGAGGTTGGTGCGGTCCGACGCAGAGTTCGAGGCGTTGGCCGACTGCACGGCCAGTTCACGCATGCGCTGCAGCGAGTCACCCACCTTGCCCAGCGCGCCTTCAGCGGTCTGCGCCATGGAGATGCCGTCGTTGGCGTTGCGGATGGCGACGTTCATGCCCTTGACCTGGGCGTTCATGCGCTCTGCAATGGCGAGGCCGGCGGCGTCGTCTTTGGCGCTGTTGACACGCAGACCCGAAGACAGGCGCTGCATGGAGGTGGCGAGGGCTCCCGAAGACGCATTCAGGTTGCGCTGGGCATTCAGGGACATCACGTTGGTGTTGATCGAGCTCATGTTTAACTCCTAAAAATTTGACAAAGTAGTCCGGCATCTCTGCCAGTCCCAACGACAGCCATCTGGCTGGCCGCCATGACCGGAGCTTCCGAAGCGCCAAGCCGGCTGGGCCCTGGGCCTCCGACCGTCTCGCCGCTTCTGCTTGCCGGACGACGAACCTTTTTAGAAGTTCGTTGAGTTCAATTTCGGTGGTCCGGGCCTATTCTTTAGCGCCTTGATACAAAGATTTCTCTGGATAAGCGCGGGATGCGTGTGCCATTTCTCGCGTTACCGCTGCCGCACGGTGTGCGCAGGGTCTGGCGCCGGGGTACCGTTGGTGTGGCATCGGCACGCCGCGCCATGTCTTGATGGCCGCGGGATGGCGGGGCACCAAACCACCGCGACGCCCCGGCCCACCTCGGTCGCACCCGCCACCCGTGCCCGCCGCCAACCCCGCCACGTGTACCAACGATGTAGGAAAAAACCTGACACGGCACAGGGCGGTGCCTGACAGCCCAAACAGCCATTCGCCGATTCAAGAAATTTTTACGGTCGACACAATTACATACATCGGGCAAGCAGATGTAAGCAAGTCGCTCACCAAGCCAGCCCGGAATCTCAAGGAGAATTTCATGGACAGCGAACAACTCTTGGCCGAAATCCGCGAAGCCAACCTGACCTACCTGATGCTGGCGCAGAACCTGATCCGCAAGGACCGCGCCGAAGCCCTGTACCGCCTGGGCATCACGGAGGAAGCCGCTGACCTGCTGGGCATGCTCTCCACCGCCCAGCTCCTGAAGATCGCTTCGAGCAACATGCTGCTGTGCCGCTTCCGGGTGGACGACGACCTGGTGTGGAACCTCTTGACGAACCACAACGTGAAGAAGGTCGACAACACCACGACGACCCAGCTGCACGCGTCCATCCTGATGGCCGGCCGGTTTGCCGAGTCGATGACCCCTGCACACTGACTCTCCCCCCGCGCCGCCTGCGGCGTCACCCCCCAGGGGGCGGCGCTGGAGGCCCGGCGAAGCCGGTTCCTCGGCGCCCTGGGTTTGTAGACACCTCTTCTCTCATACTGGATTCATCATGGCCACCGCAAAAAGCATCTTGAACGAGTCGCGTGACATCGAGCGCGCTGTGGCCCTGATCCAGCTGGGTGCGCGCCTGCAGGTGCTGGAATACGAAACCAGCCTGTCGTATGAGCGCCTGCTGCGCCTGTACAAGGAAGTGGCGGGCAAGTCGCCTTCGAAAGGCCAGTTGCCCTTTTCGACCGACTGGTTCCTGACCTGGCAGCCGAATGTGCATTCGTCGCTGTTCCTGAACATCCACGAGTACCTGTCCAAGACCAGCGAACTCGAAGAGATCGACACCGTGATCAAGGCCTTCCGCCTGTACAGCGAGCAGATGACGGCCAGCGCCATCGAACCCCTGCTGTCGATCACCCGCGCCTGGCGCCTGGTGAAGTTTGTCGACAACGGCATGCTCACGCTGACCAAATGCTCCTGCTGCGGTGGCCACTTCGTCACCGAGCCGTATGAAAACGCCCGCAACTTCGTCTGCGGCCTGTGCAAGCCACCGGCGCGGGCGGGCAAGGGTGTGGCCAATGGAGGCTTGCGCCTCCATTGAGGATGGGCCCACCCCCATCGCTGGCTCACTGCGTGTAGCCAGCTCCGCCCCTCAAGGGGCAACACCTGCGGCCTGGCAAAGCCAGTTCCGCGGTGTTCTGGGCTTGGACACTTCGCTCCGGAAGTTTGGTAGAGACTTCCTTCGCTATCTGCTCAAAGTTTGAAAAGGACCCTCATCAGGGTCCTTTTCGCGTTCATGGCCTCCTTCACTCGGCCCTAAAGTTGACCGATAGAAATCTCAGTTGCTGGAATTCCCTGATGTGTGCCGATCGCGGTGAAGCTGCGAGCCAGGCCTGCTTGGAACCGGCTTTGCAGGGCCGCTGCTGGCGCCCCCTTGAGGGGGTGGTGCCGAAGGCGGCGCAGGGGTGATCCTTTCAAAGGTCTGGAACATGTTTGTCATCATTGGTTTTCTCGTCTCGATGGCCTGCATCTTCGGGGTGTACATCTTCCACGGCGGCAACATCGGTGTGATCCTCACCGCGTTGCCGTTCGAGCTGATCACCATCCTGGGTGCGGCCATGGGGGCCTTCTTCATGAACAACCAGATGAAGGTCGTGAAGGCTTCAGCGAAGGGCCTGGGCGCTTGTTTCAAGGGCAGCAAGTACACCAAGTCGCGTTACATGGAGTTGCTGGCGCTGCAATACGACATCCTGCAAAAAGCCCGCAAAGAAGGCCTGATGGCCATCGAGCAGGATGTGGAGAATCCCCACGAGTCGCCCGTGTTCAAGAAATACCCCACCGTGGGCAGCGACCACCACGTGGTCGAGTTCATCACGGACTACCTGCGCATGATGGTCTCGGGCAACCTCAACGCGCACGAGATCGAGTCGCTGATGGACGCCGAGATCGAGACCCACCACCAGGAGGCGCATGCACCGGTGGCCGCCATCGCGCGTCTGGCCGGCGGCCTGCCCGCTTTCGGCATCATTGCCGCCGTGCTCGGTGTGGTGAACACCATGGGCTCGGTGGGCCAGCCGCCGGCGGTGCTGGGCGGCATGATCGGCTCGGCCCTGGTGGGCACTTTCCTCGGCATCCTGCTGGCCTACGGCGTGGTCGAGCCCATGGGTGGCCTCATGGAGCAGAAGATGGAAGAGAGCGGCAAGGAATTCCTGTGCATCAAGACCACCTTGCTGGCCAGCATGCAGGGCTATGCGCCCAGCACGGCGATCGAGTTCGGCCGCAAGGTGCTGTTCTCCGACGTGCGCCCCAACTTCGCGGAGCTCGAAGGGCACGTGAAAGGCAAGAAATGATCACCCCCCCGCGCCGCTTCGCGTCCCCCCCCGGAGGGGGGCGCACCCAGTGGCCTGGCAAAGCCAGTTCCACGGGTGCCCTGGGTTGGAGGCACGCGCTCCGGAAGAGGCCAGCGTGTCTTGCTGTGAATCGTTTTGCTGCTCCGGAGCGCGTGACCGATCCCAGGGCACCGCGGAACCGGCTTTGCCGGGCCGCCAGTGCCGTCCCCCTGGGGGGAAGCCGCGCAGCGGCGCAGGGGGGGGCACACCGTGGCTGATGGAAAAAAGCTCCAGCCCATCATCGTCAAGCGCATCAAGAAGGGCGGGCATGTAGCGCACGGGGGCGCGTGGAAGATCGCCTACGCCGACTTCGTGACGGCCATGATGGCTTTCTTTCTGCTCATGTGGCTGCTGGGTTCGACCTCCAAAGGCGACCTCGAGGGCATCGCCAGCTACTTCGCCGCACCGGTCAAGGTCTCGCTCCTGGGCGGCGACGGTACCGGCAACAGTGACAGCATCTTGCCCGGTGGTGGCCGTGACCTGGCCAAGTCGGCGGGTCAGGTGGACGGTGGCGACGCCGAACGGGCGGCCAAACTCATCGGTGCACAGATGGCGCGTGCCGAACTGGCGCGCAAGGACGCACAACGCATCGACGCGCTGCACGACAAGATCAAGGACATGGTGGCCAACAACGCCGCCTTGCAGGATTTCGGTTCGCAGATCAAGCTCGAACGCACGGGCGACGGCCTGCAGATCCAGATCGTGGACGACCAGAACCGCCCCATGTTCGACGTGGGCAGCGCACTCGTCAAACCCTATATGCGCGACATCCTGCGCGCCATCGGCGCCACGCTGGTGGACGTGGACAACCGCATTGCGCTGGCCGGCCACACCGATGCCACACCCTACGGCAGTGGCGACCGCGGCTACAGCAACTGGGAGCTCTCCAGCGACCGGGCCAATGCCTCGCGCCGCGAGCTGGTCCTGGGTGGCCTGCCCGACAGCAAGCTGGCCCGGGTGGAAGGCCTGGCGTCGAGCCGACTGCTCGATCCCGCGCAACCTGTTGCGGCGATGAACCGGCGCATCAGCATCCTGGTGATGACCCGCGAAGCGGAGCAACGCATGATGCCGGCGGGTGACGCCCCCGAGGCACCCGGTGAGGGCGCCGCCCTGCCGCTGGAGCCCGGCGCCACACCCCCGGCGGCGTTGCCGGCCGACACCACCGAAGCACCCGCGCCGGCCGCAGCGCCCCCGGTGGCCACAGTGTCGCCGCGACCTTTTGGTCTTCCCGATCTACAGAAACTGGCCGAAGTGCCGAAACCTCGGGAAGAGTTTGGTGTCCCGAAACCCCGTTGACCTTCCTCAAGTTCCCGCCCCCGGAGGCCCACCATGTCCAGCCCCATGAAATTCCTGATCGTTGACGACTTCTCCACCATGCGCCGCATCGTGCGCAACCTGCTCAAGGAAATCGGTCACGCCGATGCCGACGAAGCGGAAGACGGCGTCATTGCCCTCGCCAAGCTGCGCAATGGCACCTTCAACTTTGTCGTCAGCGACATCAACATGCCCAACATGAACGGGTTCCAGTTGCTGACCGAGATCAAGAAGGACGAAGCCCTCAAGCACCTGCCGGTGCTGATGGTGACAGCCGAGGCTCGCAAGGAAGACATCGTGATGGCGGCCCAGGGCGGGGCGGCCGGCTACATCGTGAAGCCCTTCACCAAGGCCACGCTGGAAGACAAGCTTGCCAACATCTTCAAGAAACTGGGCCTTTGAGCCTGTCAGGGAGTTCAGCATGAGCAGCGACAACGTTCAAGACAGCCAAGGCAGCCCCGAAATGTTCCAGCAGCTCGGCAGCATCACGCGCCAGTTGCACGACGCGCTCAAAGAGCTCGGCTACACCGACAAGCTCAAGGGCACGGTCGACCAGTTGCCCGATGCACAGAGCCGCCTGTCCTACATCGCCCGCCTCACCGGCGAGGCCGCCGACAAGGTGCTCAACCACGTGGAGGGCGCCAAGGCCGAGCAGGCCCAGATCACGCGCCGGGGGCGCCAGCTGGTGGACTCGATCAGCACCGTGCCGGGGCTTTCCACGGCCATGCCCGAGTTGCTCAAGTGGTCCAACGAGGTGGTGCAGAACAGCGAAAAGTCCGACGCCCGGCTGACCGAGATCATGATGGCACAGGACTTTCACGACCTCACCGGCCAGGTGATCGCCCGCGTGGTCCAGCTCGCGTCCACCATCGAGGAGCAGTTGCTGGCGCTGTTGCTGCAATCCGCGCCGTGTGGTGTGCCGGGTCAGGACAAGGTGCTGGAGCTCGACGGCCCGGTGGTCGCCCCCGAGGGACGGACCGATGTGGTGAGCGACCAGGCGCAGGTGGACGACCTGCTGGCGAGTTTGGGCTTTTAGCCCAAACTCTGAGGATGGGCCCACCCCCATCGCTGGCTCACTACGTGTAGCCAGCTCCGCCCCTCAAGGGGCAACACCTGCGGCCCGGCAAAGCCGGTTCCGCGGTGTTCTGGGTTCCGGCATTTCTCTCCGGCCAACCCTCCGGGCGGTTTTGGTGCTTGATGTCTCCCTGCTTTTGAGCTGCCGCTCCCGGAAAAGCGGGACCCAAGGGGGCTTTATCGCCCTTTAGTTTTTCCCCCTGACTTCCACAATCTGACCCATCAACCCGATGTGTCAGCACCATGGACTCTTCCAGTCAGGACAAGAACCTACCCGCCACCGCGCAGCGCCTGAAGAAGGCCCGCGACGATGGCCAGGTGGCGCGTTCCAAGGACCTGTCGAATCTGTCGGTGCTCGGTGGTGGCGCGGTGTTGCTGATGGTGCTGCTGCCCATGGGTTTCGACCAGCTGCGGACCAACCTGCAGCAGCAGCTGCACTTTGACCACCAGGCGCTGCAACAGCCGCAGATGGTGGTCGAGCGGTTGACGGGGGTCTTTGGCCAGGGACTCATGCTCTACCTGCCCATGGGCCTGCTGATGATCGCGCTGGCCATCGGTGTGGCGTTTGCTTCGGGCAGCTGGGCCCTGAGCACCAAGCCCATCACGCCCGACCTGACGCGTCTCAGCCCGCTGGCGGGTTTTGGCCGGCTGTTCTCGCGTCAGCAGCTGGTCGAGACGGTCAAGCTCACCGCCATCACCGCTGTGCTGGGCGTGGTCGCCTGGCAATTCATCGCCTCCCATGTGCAGCCCTTTGGCACCCTGCTGCTGCGTCCGCTGGAAGGCGCTCTCGGACAGCTCGGCACCTGGATGACCGTGGGTGTGGGGTTTCTGCTGCTGGTGGTCACGGCCGTGGCGCTGGTGGACGTGCCGCTCCAGAAGTTCCTGCACGGTCACCGCCTGCGCATGTCGCTCGAAGAGGTCAAGCGCGAGCACAAGGAAAGCGAAGGCGACCCGCACATGAAGGGCAAGCGCCGCCAGCGCCAGCGCGAGATGGCCCAGCGCAACAGCATCGGCGCCGTGCCCAAGGCCGACCTGGTGGTGATGAACCCGACCCACTACGCCGTCGCCATCCAGTACGACGACGCCTCCATGAGCGCACCGCGCGTCATCGCCAAGGGCGCCGACCTGCTGGCGCTGAAGATCCGCGACGTCGCCAAGGCGCACAAGATCCCGGTGCTGCAGGCGCCCATGCTGGCGCGCGCTCTCTACGCCCACGCCGAGATCGACGACGAGATTCCCTCGGCCCTGTACACCGCGGTGGCGCAGGTGCTGGCCTACGTGTACCAGCTCAAGGCCGCCATGGCCGGACGCGGTGCCATGCCCGGCGACATGCCCACGCCGCAGGTGCCGCCCGAGCTCGATCCCCACTTCAAGAAGAAGCCTGCCCCGGAGGTTGCTGAATGAACGCCCAACTGAAGTTCCTGCAGCAGTGGTCCGCCCGGCATGCGGCCTGGCTCAACGGCCTGGCCGCGCCGATGCTGGTGATCACCGTGCTGTCGATGATGGTGCTGCCGCTGCCGCCCTGGCTGCTCGACACCTTCTTCACGCTCAACATCGCGCTCGCGCTGGTGGTCATGATGGTCTCGGCCTACATGCGCCGACCGCTCGACTTCTCGGTCTTCCCCACGGTGCTGCTGCTCACCACGCTGCTGCGCCTGTCGCTCAACGTGGCGTCCACCCGCGTCGTGCTGCTCGAAGGCCACACCGGCCCGGGCGCGGCCGGTGCCGTGATCGAGGCCTTCGGCCACTTCCTGATCGGCGGCAATTTCGCCGTCGGCTTCATCGTCTTCGCGATCCTGGTGGTGATCAACTTCGTGGTGATCACCAAGGGCTCGGAGCGCATCGCCGAGGTCTCGGCGCGCTTCACCCTGGACGCCATGCCCGGCAAGCAGATGGCGATCGACGCCGACCTGGGCGCGGGCCTGATCGACGAAAAGGAAGCCAAGCGCCGCCGCCTCGAAGTGGGCGAAGAGGCCGAGTTCTTCGGCTCCATGGACGGTGCTTCCAAGTTCGTGCGCGGCGACGCCATCGCCGGCATCATCATCCTGTTCATCAACATCATCGGCGGCCTGATCATCGGCATGGTGCAGCACGGCCTGGGCGCCGGTGAAGCCGCCGACAGCTACATCCTGCTCGCCGTCGGTGACGCGCTGGTCGCGCAGATTCCCTCGCTGCTGATCTCGGTCGCTGCGGCCATGGTGGTTTCGCGCGTGGGCAAGGACGCCGACCTGGGCGGCCAGATCGTCGGCCAGATGTTCCTTTCCAGCAAAGTCGTGGGCATCACCGCCGCCGTGTTGTTCATGCTGGGCATCGTGCCCGGCATGCCGCACGCGGTGTTCCTGAGCTTCGCGCTCATCTTCGGCGGCATCGCCTGGTGGCGTTTCAAGGAGGAAAGCAAGCCCGCACCGGTGGCCGAAGAGGCACCCGCCGCCAACGATGGCGAAGCCACCTGGGACGACCTGCAGCCGGTCGACCTGCTGGGCCTGGAACTCGGCTACCGCCTGATCGCCATGGTCGACAAGAGCCGCCAGGGCGACCTGCTCACGCGCATCAAGGGCGTGCGCAAGAAATTCGCCCAGGAAGTGGGTTTCCTGCCGCCAGCCGTGCACGTGCGCGACAACCTGGAACTGCGCCCCAGCGCCTACCGCATCACGCTGCGCGGCGTGGTGGTGGGCGAGGGCGAAGTCTTCCCCGGCATGTTCCTGGCCATCGATCCGGGCGGCATCGGAACCCCGCTCATCGGTACCCCGACCACCGACCCTGCGTTCGGCCTGCCGGCGCACTGGATCGAAGACAAACAACGTGAGAACGCGCAAATGGCGGGTTTTACCGTGGTTGATTCCGAGACTGTGCTGGCCACGCATCTTTCACACTTGATGCAAGTCCAGGCCGCGAGATTGCTCAGCCGGACGGAGACCCAGGACCTGGTCGAACACGTGACCCGCCTGGCCCCGAAACTGATTGAAGAAGTCGTGCCCAAGATGATCTCCATCGCCACCTTCCAGAAAGTGCTGCAGCTGCTGCTGGAAGAGTCGGTGCACGTGCGCGACATCCGCACCATCATCGAAGCCATCGCCGAACACGCGACTGTCACCACCGACCCGGTCGAGCTGGCCCGCCGTGTGCGCATGGCGCTGGCCCCGGCCATCGTGCAGCAGATCTACGGCCCGGTGAAAGAACTCGAAGTGATCGCCATCGAACCCGGTCTGGAGCGCTTGCTGATGCAGGCCCTTTCCGGTGCCGCCGGTGGCGCGCTGGACCCTGGCGTGGCCGAAATGCTCAGCAAGTCCGCCACCGACATCGCCAACAAGCAGGAAGAAAAGGGCGTGCCCGCCTGCCTGCTGGTGCCCGACGCGATCCGCAACGCCATGGCGCGCCTCCTGCGGCGCGCGGCGCCCCGCCTCCAGGTGCTCGCCCACAGCGAGATCCCTGAAACCCACCTCATCCGTATCGGCCCGATTCTTGGGGAGCTTGCAGCATGAACATCCAGCGATTCACCGCACCGACCTCGCGCGAAGCCATGGCCAAGGCGCGCAACGCCTTCGGCGACAGCGCCGTGATCCTCTCGTCGCGTTCCACCGGCGACGGTTTCGAGGTCATGGCCGCGGCCGAAGAAAGCCTGGCCCCGATGGCCCCCCAAACTCCGCAGACCGGCCGTGGCGAGCGCATGCAGCCCATCGTGACCCGGCCTTCGGCCGGTCGCGCGGCGCAGCCCCTGCCAACGGGTTCCGACTCGGTGGAAGAGGACACCGAAGCGCTGTCCATGAGCACGCTGTCGTTCCAGGAATACGTGCGCGAGCGCATGCTGCGCAAGCGCCGCGCCGCCCTCTCGGGTGAGCCGGTGGCGCCGCAAGCCCCGCAGACCACTGTGGCCCCAGAGCCGCGACGCATGGCCGCCGAACCGCGCGCGGCCTCACAGATCCAGGTGCCGGTGCAGCGTTTCAACGAAAGCGCCGTGGCCAAGCCCCGTGCCGACGCCTCGCCCCCGCCCATCCGCACCCGCGCGGTGGTCCAGCCCAGCTGGGAAGACTCGCTGCCGCCGCAGCGCCAGGCCGAGCACAGCGGCCCGAGCGTGGCGGTGGAACTCTCCGCGCTCAAGGACATGATCGAAGAGCGCTTCAACACCCTGGCCTGGCTCGGTTCGTCCAAGCAGAACCCGATCCAGTCGCAGCTGATGCTCAAGCTCATCCGTGCCGGCTATTCGCCCGCCATGTCGCGCGCCGTGCTCGAACGCGTGCCCGCCGACAGCGCCGCGCCCGAAGCCATGCGCTGGCTGATGGACGTGCTCGGCCGCAACCTGAAGACCGCCGCCCCTGGCGCCGGCCTGTGCGACGAAGGTGGTGTGATCTCCCTGATCGGTGCCACCGGTGTCGGCAAGACCACCACCGCCGCCAAGCTCGCCGCCCAGTGCGTCAAACAATACGGCGCCGGCAGCGTCGGCATGATCACGCTCGACACCTACCGCGTCTCGGGCTACGAGCAGCTGCGCGCCTACGGCCGCATGCTCGGCGTTGTGGCCCACCTGGCGCACGACCGTGCGGCGCTGATCGATCTGCTCAACCTGCTGACCAACAAGCGCATGGTGATCATCGACACCGCGGGCCTGGGCCAGCGCGACCAGCGCATCCAGGACATGCTCGACGTGCTCGACGTGCCCAAGGTCAAGAAGACCCTGGTGCTCAACGCCGGCTCGCACGGCGACACGCTCGACGACGTGCTCACCGCCTTCAAGTCCAGCACGCTGCACGGCGTGGTGCTCTCCAAGGTGGACGAGGCCGTCAAGCTCGGCCCGGCCATCGATGCCCTGATCCGCCACCAGGTGGTGCTGCGCGGCGTGGCCAACGGCCAGCGCGTGCCCGAGGACTGGCAGAACCCCGACGCCGCGTCGATGGTGCGCATGTCCATGGGCACCGAAGGCAAGTCCGCCTACGACCCGGTCTCCACCGACATGGGTTTCTATTACTCGCAGGCCTCGTCCCGCGGCCTCGACCTGGGAGCGGCCCATGTTTGAATTTGGCTGGGACCAGGCCGCCGGCCTGCGCTCCGAAACACCCCCCAACGCCCCCGCCATGATGCCGGTCGCCAGCACGGCGCAGCCGGCGCGGGCCTACGAGCTGCTCTGCACGCTCGCCACCCACCTCGGTGCCCTCGGACACCAGGCCGTCATCATCGATGGAACGGCCAGCGAATCGACACCGCGCCGCGGCAACGATGGCGGCCACCTCGGCTTGCAGCACGTGCTGCAGGACCCTTCCATCGCCGGTCTGGGCCGCGCACCCGAAGGGGCGGAATGGCTGGTCATGCCCGGTGCACATGGCCTGCAGACCCTGCAGCTGACCGCCCGCGCGGCGGGAGCCTCGGTGGCGCTTGCGCGCCTGCTGGTGCCATTTTCCCCGGGTACCCTGGTGCTGCTGTACGCACCCGCCATGCAACTGGCTTCGCTGATGGCGGGGTCGCAGGCGCGCGCCCTGGTGCCCGTGCTGCCCCATGCCCAGGCCAGCATCGACGCCTACGGCTCACTCAAGCTGCTGCACGGTGCCGGGCTGTCGCCGGTGCTCGCGCCGTTGGACCACGACCTGGAACCCGCGCAGGCCCCGCTGCAGCAGGTGGTGCAGGCGGTGACCGATTGCGCCCGGCGCCATCTCGGCTACGCGGTTGACACCTGGCCGCTGGAGAACTGGGCCACGCGCGTGCAAGCGAGCGCGCAGGTCATGCCCGTCACCGAACACCTGCACACCCACGAAGGGCAGCGCGGTCAGCGCCACACTGCCCCGGGCGCCCGCCAGCTTGCCGCCCACACACCTTGGAGTTGACGACGATGTACACCGCCAAAGGCACCCTCAACCGGGACGACCAGTTGCGCAAATACAGCCCGCTGGTGCGCCGGCTGGCACATCACATGATCGCCAAGCTGCCGCCCAGCGTGGAGATCGACGACCTGATCCAGGTCGGCATGATCGGCCTGACCGAAGCCATCGCGCGCTTCGAGCCCGCGCAGGGCGTGCAGTTCGAGACCTTTGCCAGCCAGCGCATCCGCGGCGCCATGATCGATGAACTGCGTGAGGGCGACTGGATGTCGCGCGGCTCACGCAAGAGCCAGAAAGACATCGAAGGCGCGGTGCACCGCCTGCAGCAGAAGCTGCACCGCGCACCGCTGGAATCCGAGATCGCCAAAGAGCTGGGCATGACCCTGGTCGATTACCAGTCGCTGCTGGCCAAGGTGCGCGGCACGCAGCTGGTGTACCTGGAAGACATCAGCGGCCACGGCGACGACGAAGACAGCTTCCTCGACCGCCACATGGGCGAGACCGATGCCGAGCCCTCGGCCGTGCTGCAGGACCACCGCATGCGCGTGGCCCTGGTGGCCGCGATCAAGGTGTTGCCCGACCGCGAACAGCAGATCATGAGCATGTACTACGAGCACGACATGAACCTGAAGGAAATCGCGGCCGTGCTCGGCGTGACCGAGTCGCGCATCTGCCAGCTGCACAGCCAGTCCATCGCGCGCCTGCGCGCCAAGTTGCGCGAGCACTGAGGTCTGGCTCGGGCGTCGACGCGCGTCTTGCCGCTGCTTTGACGAATGCGCCCGATTTTTGCATCCAACGCGCGAGCAACCGACATGCACACAGCCAGAAAACTCAAGTTCACGCGGGTCGTTTTCACCGGCGATCTGCTTCGGCCCTTTGCCCATGGAAACGAATGGGAGAGCGCCACGTGGAAAAATATCCGATGGCTGCAGGCCCTCGTCGCGCCCCATCTCGAGCGCTTGGGCGTCGATCACAGATCCCTGACATGGGATCCGCAACTCCATCCGAAAAAGAGCACCTACTTTGATGCGCCCGCGCTGTACGACCGGCTCGGGCTTGAACTGGGCATGGCCAGCTGGACGACCCTGGCATCCCTGAAGTCGGCACCAGAGGCCCTGATCGATCAACTCGCGCCGACGGTCAAAGATGCGATCGTCATCGGCTACGAGATGCCCGACGTGATGTTGGACGCACTGACGGACCTGGGAGTGCCCTACATCGATGTGGTCCTGCATGCTGTGCGGTTCATGCCGGACCTGATTTTTGCCATGCGAACAAACCACCCGGAGCTGCACGGGTCGCTGTCGTTCAACACCGTTCAGGAAGCCGATATTCTGAGCCGAGCCGCGGATATCAAGGCCAAGGCGGCCTGGATGCCTGCACCGGTCGACGCTGCTCCAGGCTCCTTGGTGATCTTCGGACAGGTCCACGGCGACCGGTCGCTGGTCGCAACCAATGGTGGCGGTTTCTGCAGCCTGGAAAGCCATCTGCAAGAACTGGTCGAGCTGTGCCATGCGCACGCCCATGCGTACTTCAAGCCGCACCCCTATGACGTTCACGAAAGTCCATCCGTTCGTGCCATTCGCCACATAGGCTCTGTGGAGTTCACGTCCGCCAATGCCTACCACCTGATGGCACAGGACAACATCAGGACCATCGCCGCCTTGAACTCCAGTTGCCTGTTCGAAGCCCGTTATTTCGACAAAGAGGTGGTGCGTTTCAAACCCTGTCTCTATGACTTCGATGCCCACCATGGTCCTCGCGGTGGTCTTCCGGGAGCCCTGCTTTCCCAGACACCTTCATGGCTGGACGCGGCATTCTGGGGGGAACTCCTGTCGCTGGAGGCGGTGCCATCGCTGGCCGTCGCGCAATGGATGCCCGATCGGCTGCGCAGAACCATGAACGCGGACTGGGGCTATGGGCAGATTGGCAAGGTGGTGGCATGAACACATATTCATTTCCGGACGAGGCGCTGGCCCACTTGCTCCAGTGCGCGCAAGAGGTGCCGGCCGTCGACTTGCTGCCAGACGCGCAAGCGGCGATCAACGGCTTTCCCCACGATGCCCGGCTGCGAACGATGCAAGCGATTCTTCATCGCGCGTGTGGACAAGCAGAGGCAGCCCTGGACGCCAGCTGGAAGGCCCTGGTGCTCTCCCCAAAAGATGAAATTGTCCGGCAAGAACTGCTGTTCTGTGTGTCCGAACAGATGGGTTTGGCGCCCACCGACGGACACGACTTCTCCCTTGAAAGCGGCGAGCGTCAGACCGCCCCCCATATTCACAACATTCGCGCCGATCACCGTGCCAGGTATGCGTGGGCTGCCCGGCTGCTGCGCAGCCACTTCCGGGACAGCTCCCGCCTCACAGGACTGGATGCCTTTTGCGGCAACGGGTACGGCAGCCGGATGATCAGCAACCTGACCGGATCGCGCGTGATCGGGATTGACGGCTCCACCGAAGCCGTGGAGCTGGCGGAAAGACACTACGGCAACCATCTGGTGGCGTTTGGGCAGGCCGTATTTCCTTTCGAACTGACGCCCGGACTTTTCGACTACGCGGTCTCCTTCGAATCGGTCGAACACGTCCCCGACAGCGAAGCGCTGCTGGCACAGATCTGCCGTTCCACGAAGGGCCCTGTGTTCCTGTCGGTCCCGAATGAGCGAGCCCTTCCCCATGCCGACTTCTCGGCCCAATTCGGCTTCCACTGTCGTCACTTCACATCGGAAGACATCTGCCAGTTCATGAGCCGTCTGGGCTTTCCATATGTGCTGGCCAGTGCTGGACAGCAGGTGTATCAGGTGCAGCACCAGCGATTGACGGGTCTGCTGCCCGAGAGCCAGATGCACTTGCGCCCCCTGACCGATCACAGTCAGTTCATCATGCTCATGTTCTCGCGTGATGGCGAACAACCCGTCGGACAGACAGCGAACCCCGCCTTACCAGGAGTCCCCGGATGAAGCTCAACGTCGGCTGCGGCAACGTGCATCGCCTGGATGGATACGTGCACGTGGATGCCAGGGAAACGCCGATCACGGACCTGGTCTGTGATGCATGGGCGATTGATCTGCCTCCAGGACAAGTGGCCGAGGTTTACTCCCGCCACATGCTCGAGCACCTGCCCCGACACCAGGCGATCCTGACCCTGCGCTCATGGTTTCAGCTGCTGGCACCCGCGGGACGTTTGCACGTCATTGTTCCGGACATTCTTTTTCATGCCCGGCAACTGCTGGGGCTGGAATCCAGCGTCTTTCCCGATCAGTATGAGCATGCGATGGCCGGGTTCTATGGCTGGTGTGATCCGGACCGTGGTGGCGACATCCATGACAGCCACCGCTGGGGATACTCATTCGAGACGCTGGCCGCACACCTGCAAGCGATCGGATTCACGGGTGTCCGACGACTCCAGGAAGGCAAAGACAGCGAGCCCTGGCACCTCAACGTCGAGGCATTCAAGTAGGTGCGTCACCCATGGATCGGGCGGTGACCGCCCATGCGGCGCAAGCCCTCCATGCGACGCCCTTCATACCGGCTCCTTGATGGGGCTTGAGGCGGCGGTGGTGATCGGTCGGTAGGGAGCCGCTGCTTCGTGGGCGCTGTGCGAAGCCACAGGGGTCGATTCGGCCCGCGCCAGCACCGGGCGGAACACCACACGGATCATGAATTTGCCGTGTTCCTTCGAGCCGCAGGCCGGGAAATACATCATGCCGCCAGGGCTGAACTTGACCAGCGTGCCTTCGACCTGCTCCAGGCCGTCGAGCAGCACCGCCTCGCCCAGCGCCAGGTCTTCGCCCGGTTCCTTGTCGTCCAGTGGCACCTTCTCGATGCTGTCGAGCTGCAGCCACTCGTGGGTCTGCCCCAGCAGCAGGCTCTGGTCGAAGGCGGCGCTCATGGGCAGGTGCAGGCGGTAGTAGCCGTCGAAAGTGGCGGTGGCTTGCGTCTGGACGAGGGCGTGCTGGTCGCGGTTCGCGATCAGCGTCGGAATGGTGGTGGTCCGGAAGCTGGCTTCGGACGGTGCGAGGCTGTAGCCAAAGCGCTGCGCCGACAGCAGCGTTGTGGCCAGCGAGATGTCCATTTGCCGCATCTCCATGGGGTAGCTGATGCGCATCGCCTTGAGTTCCTGGGCCATGAGGGCGAAGCCCTCCCTGCGGTACTCGTTGACACCGGCCTGCAGGTTGGCCGTGGGCAGCAGCAGGTCGGTCCCCAGGTTGAAGTCGAACTCGAACGCGGAGAGGCAGGCGATCTCTGGCGCACTGGGGAAGTAGAGCAGTCGGCCGAGGTCGGCCGCCGCCTGCTGCGCCAGCTCCAGCGGCGTCTGGCGCGGTTGGTGGCGCTCGGGTGTGCGCGCCATGTCGGCCACGAAACGCAGGCAGGCGGCCTGGATGTCGGCCACCACCTCCGACTGCGGACGCGCGGTATTGGACTGGCTCCGGATGGGTACACCCTGTTCGGTGTAGTCCACCGTGCTGGCTTCTGGCGTGGTGCACATCATCTCGAACAGGCCGATGTACGCCGTCATGGCCAGGATCAGGCGTTCGTCGGCCCAGCTGGCATCGATCAGGCCCCTGCGGTCGGTCTGCTGGCCCTTGACGCGGCTCGCGATGAGGTAGAGGCCGAAGAGATCGACATCCATGGCCTCTTTGAACACCGGGGCCAGGCGGGTTTGTGCCGTGCCGCTGTAGCCGAGGTCCACCAGGACCAGCGTCTCTCCCGGTGCCAGACCGGTGCGCTGCCTGACATGGGTGAACATGCGCTCGCGAAAGGCGGCCGATTGCTGGAACACCAGTTTCAAGGTGTCGTCGCGCAACACCAGGCGGGTGAAGGTTTGGGTCGGCTGGTCCGATCGGGTGGCCTGGTCCAGCAGCGCCTGGGCCTTCGCCGGCGGAAGCAGCAGCTGTTTGGCCATGGCCGGCATGGAGCTCTCCGACAGGCTGCTCGTCAACAGGCGGACCACGTCGGCCTTGGTCTGCAGCGAGGATGCGATGGCGGTGAATCGCGAGACGTTGATCTGATGCAGGCCCTCGGAGCCCATCAGGACCTCGCACACCTTCGCGGGCAGGTAGCCGTCACGCAGCAGAAAGGCGATCTTGACCTGCTTGCCGGCCGCCTGGAGCGCCTGGAGTTGCTGCTCGATGAAGCGGCCAAAGCTGTAGAGAATGGGGCCCAGCGAGCGGTAGCCGATCTGCTGCGCAGCGCTCAGCGTTTCTGTGTCGGTCGCGGCCAGCAGGCCGTGAAAGTAGCTGGGCAGCGCGTGCGTGTTGCGCAGCTCGGGCATGAGCTGAACGGCGGCGCTGGCGCGCTGCTCCAGCTGGCTGGTGACGGACGCGGGATGTTGTCGGAGCCAGGCCGAGGCGATGCCATGCGCTGCCGGACCTTGCAGGTCGGCGTGGCGGTTGTCCCCCAGATGAAACACCTGTTGCGGCTGGACTTTTTCCCGCCGCAGCACCTCTTTCCAGATCCCTGAGGTTTTGGAAGCACCGAAATCGCATGAGCAATAGATGTGCGAAATGGCGTCGGCGGTCTCTCCCATCAGGGCGCCGAGCATGTGGCCGAGCTGCTGGCCGGTGAAGTAGATGTCGCTGACCACGATCACACGCAACCCTTTGGCGCGCGCGCTCCGGATCAGTCGCGCGATCGGTTCGAAGATGAAGGCGTGTGAGATCTCGCAGGCGATTTCGACCTCGCCGGCCTGGGCAATGCCCTGGGGGGCTGCGTGCGGCAGCAGTTCCCGGTGGATGTCTTCCAGGGTGACTTCGCTGTTGCCGGTGAGCAGCTGCTTGCGGCGGCGCAGTTCCGATTCAGCTTTGGCCCGCAAGGCGGCGGTGATGCCGGCCGAACGGAAAGGCTCCAGCGACTGCAGGCTGAAAAACACATCGGTTGGTCGGGCCACCTTGCGCCACAGGATGGTGTCAAAACAATCGAGCGAAAGGACCTTGGTCTGGGGCGGGAGCTGCTCCAGCAATGTGTCCAGTTCGTGAGCGCCAATTTCTTGATTCATGGGGGAGACTTCCTGCCGGGCCTGGAGCCGTGAGCGCAGGGCTGGCCGTGGTCCTGCCTTGCGGGGTGAAAGTCAATGTAGCAGCGCGCTTTCGGGCTGAAGCCCTGAACACATCGCCCTGAAGACGCTTGTTCGGACGATTGCCCCGTGAACAGGCCCTGATCGGCGCACCCGCACTGGGCGGCACGATCACCGCCGGGAATCAGAGGCTGAGAGTTTTTCGGGCGTGAGCGAAAGACTCTCAGCCTCTCAGTTCACCAGGTACTGCGCCACGGCGTCCTCGTCCCACTCGATGCCCGTGCCCGGCCTGTCCTGCACCACGGCCTGGCCGAGTTCGATGCACAGCGGTGAGCGCAGCACCGGATTGGCCCAGTCCACGTACTCCAGCCAGTGGGCGGTGGGCGTGGCGGCCAGCAGGTGGGCACTGACTTCGGGAAACAGGTGGCTCGACACCGGCATGCCGGCGGCCTCGGCCAGGGCCGCGGCGCGCAGCCAGCCCGAGACGCCGCCGATCTTCATGGCGTCGGGCATGCCCAGGTCCGAAGCGCCGGCCGCCAGCGATTTGGCCATGTCGTGCGTGCCCCACCAGTTTTCGCCCATCTGCACCGGAATGCGGGTGCGGCTGCGGATCTGCGCGTGGCCGATGAAGTCGTCGGCCAGCGTCGGCTCTTCCACCCAATGCAGGTCTTCGTCCTGCAGCGCGTCGGTGCGCCGCACCGCCTCGGCCACCGACAGGATCTGGTTGTAGTCGGCCATCAGGGCCACGCGCTCGCCGATGGCGCGCCGCACCGCCCAGACCACTTCCACGTCGGTCCGCGCCTCGACATAGCCCAGCCGGACCTTGATGGCCTCGAAGCCGTGGACCAGCAGGTGTTCGGCTTCGGCCGGTGCATCGTGGCTGCCGATCATGCCCAGCCCGCAGCTGTTGTAGGCCGGTACCCGGTCGCGGTCGGCACCGAGCAGCCGGGCCAGCGGCAGACCCTGGGCCCGCGCCTGTGCGTCCCAGGCCGCCATGTCGATGCCCGCCAGCGCCATGCCCGTCACCCCCTTGAGCCCGAGCAGCCGGAACATCCCCTGCAGCTTGCGCTCCAGCGCCAGCGGGGCCACCGGATCGCCCTGGATCAGCGGCGACAGGTTCTCCAGCAGCTGCACCACCGGCTTGAGTACCAGCGGCGTGTAGCAGAACAGGTAGGTGTGCCCGGTGATGCCCTGCTCGGTGAGCAGGTCGATCAGGGCCAGTGGTGCGATCTGGATCGTGCCGCTGCTGGTGCGCAGCGGCAGCGGCATGGGCACATGAACCGCGCGCACGCGCAGTTCACGGACGGTCAGCAAGGCGGATGTTTCCACGGGCACCTCCTGTGGCGGGAGCGGCGCGATGGCCGGACGTCGGAGTCGCACGTTAAATCCGGCGGAACGGCGGGTCAAGTGCCAGGGCGGCCGGGGTCCCGGAGCGCGGGCACAAAAAAACCGGCCAGGGCCGGTTCGTTTCAGTTGTCCATGGCACCGGAGCGCCACCCCCAATGCATGAAACGGTCCAACCCAAGGCACCGCCGGGCTGGCTTTGCCAGACGGCCAGTGCCGTCCCCCTTGAGGGGGGTGACGCAAAGCGGCGCAGGGGGTGTCTCAGTTCAAGCGGAGAGATAGCCCCGTCCGGCGCCACCGATGGAGGAGGCCGGGCCGACGAGGCGGTTGTAGGTGGATGGCTGCGCCTGCTGGGGCAGCAGGCTGTTGAGTGCGCGCTGGCTTTGCGCACCCGCGCGCAGCACGGTCTGGCGCAGCTGCCCAAAGCGCTGGGCGGCCTGCAGCATGTCGATGCGCAGGCTGCTGCCGGGTACGGCGAATTCGGCGGTCTTCGGGGCCTTCTGCAACACCATCTGGACCTGGGCGCTGGCCTTCTCCACACCGTCGGGATCGCTGTCGAGCAAAGCCCTTTCCAGACGGTCCAGCCCGGTCTGCAGCGAGGCGATCCAGGGGTGGGTGTCGGGAGCTTGGCTCATGGCGATGGTCCGGTGAGGGGTGATCAGGCGCGGTTGCCGCTGGCGCCGCTGAGCATTTCAGCCGCGTTGGACAACATTTTGTCAGCAATCGCTTCGGCGTTGACCTGGAAGCTCCCGTTGGCGATGGCCGCCTTCATGGACTCGACCTTTTCGGCGTTGAACACCTCGTTGCCGCTCGCGGTGGCGCTCTGCATCGCCGACACGGTCGACGACGACAGCGTGACGGTCACGCCCGCATTCGCCTGCGACTTGGCGGCCGCCCCGGCAGCGGCCGCACCCTGGGCGCCAGCCGACGGGTTGTCGGCCGTCTTCTGCGGACCCCCGGCGACGGAACCAATGTAGGAATCCGGTGATGATGATTCGACTTTCATTTCACTCTCCAAACCTCGAATTCGAGGCGTTGTGGAATGACTATCGGCACAAAAGAAGGCTTACTTAAGGTCTTTTTTGCTGAATAGATCACGAAAACTGCTGACAAAGCGGTACTTGCGAGCTCAAAGCCGGACCTCCACCAGCGGTCCATCGCGCACCGTCCCGGTGACCACGCGACCGCCGTTGAGCCTCACGCGGACCGTCTGGCCCACGACGCCCACCCCCATGGCCTCGCCGCTGACCACCACCTGAAAGCCAGTGCCTTCGCTTTTTACCTTGACCTGAGCGCCCCGGTCAAATGCCGGCACCGGGCGCACCATGTTCTCGCGCAGGGTCTGCCCCGGGTTCAGCGCAAAGGCCGCCTGCTGGCCGATCCAGCTCTCGGGCGTGGCCAGCACGCTGGCCGACTGCTCGGCCCAGTCCATTTCGGCCAGTTCGGCGTCTTCTTGAACCAGGGCGGTGCCGGCGGGCACCGGGCGCCTGAGCACCCAGGCCGGGCCCCAGGCCTTGATGGTGACGGGTACAAACACGTTCCAGCGCACCTGGCCCTCCAGGCAGCGCAGGCCGATGCGGCTGCGCCCCCAGAGGCGGGTGCCCGGGGGCAGATAGGGTTCGATGCGCGGACAGGGGCTCAGGCGCAGGCGCGAGTCGAGCGCGCCCATGACCACCTCGGGCCGCAGCACGCCGCCGGCGTTTTCGGTCAGGGCGTTGGCCAGGGCCGGTTCGACGTAGTCGCGCGCCATCTGCGCGAGCAGGGCGCGGTCGTCGGCGCTGGTGGCCGGTGCCACGGCGAACTGCGCCCGGGCCGGGCCGGTCAGGCCGGCGAGCAGCAGCCCGGCGGCCAGCCACCCGGCGGCGCTGGCTCGGGCGGATCGCGGAAAACAGAAAGAAGTGCGTGTGTTCATCGGGAAGACCTCCGCAGGCGGTCCGGCTGCTGCCGGCGCAAAGGCGGACGGGTGTGCCCAGCCCATGCCTGCTGTGAGCCACTTTAGGCCGGCACGGCAACCATCAAAGCGGCGAAATGCCCGACTAAGTGGCGTTTGTTCCGGCCATTGCAGGGGCTCAAGTTTTCCCATACTTGCGTTCATGTCGGTGCAAGCCTGCGCTTTTGCCGCCCCCTCAACCCTGTCTGGAGAACGCCATGCTTGAACAGATGACCGCAGGACTGAACTTCCAGTCCAACGCGCTCCTGCTGCGCTCGCAGCGCCAGCAGGTGATCGCCAGCAACATCGCCAACGCCGACACGCCCGGCTTTGTGGCCCGCGATTTTGACTTCGCCGCCGCGCTCAAGGACGCTGCGGGCCTGCAGGACCCGTCGGGCCTGCGCTCGGCGCCGGACCGCACCCACGCGCAGCACCTGCGCCTGGGCTCCACCGATCCGCGCAGCCCCGACATGGCCTACACGGTGCAGACCCAGCCCAGCCAGGACGGCAACTCGGTCGACCTGGACCGCGAGCGCGCCAACTTCGTCGACAACAGCATCCGCTACGAGTCCACGCTGCGTTTCATCAATTCGCATGTGAAGACGATGCTCAGCGCCATCACGGGGCAATAACCATGAACACCCCCCGCATCGCCTTCGGCGCTACCCCCCAAGGGGGGCAACACCAGCGGCCTGGCAAAGCCAGTTCCGCCGTGTTCTTGGTTTTGGGCACTTTGCGCCGGGGTGTTGTTTTGGCTGAAAGGACTTAGTCATGTCGATGTTTGCCATCTTCGGTGTCTCGGGCAGCGCGATCAGTTCGCAATCGCAGCGCCTCAACGTCGTGGCCAGCAACCTGGCCAACGCCGACGCCGTGGCCGGACCGGACGGCCAGAGCTACAAGGCGCGCCAGGTGCTGTTCCAGACCGTGCCCATGGGTGGCCCGGGCAACGCGGGCGTCAAGGTGCAGGACATCCAGGAAAGCGATGCGCCCGGGCGCCGCGTGCACAACCCCAGCCACCCCAGCGCCGACGCCGAGGGCTACGTCACCCATTCCAACGTCAATCCGGTGGAGGAGATGGTCAACATGATGTCGGCCTCGCGCTCCTACCAGAACAACGTCGAAGTCATGAACACCGCGAAATCGCTGCTGCTCAAAACGCTCCAGATGGGGCAGTGAAAGGCCTTTGAACCATGCTCACGTCAGCCCTCGATCTCAGCAACCTCGGCACCACCGTGGGCAGCACCACGGCGGTCAACAGCAACAACGCCTCCGATCCCCAGGCCTCGCAGGACCGTTTCCTCAAGCTGCTGGTCGCGCAGATCAACAACCAGGATCCGCTCAACCCGATGGACAACGCGCAGATGACGACCCAGATGGCGCAGATCAACACGGTCAGCGGCATCCAGGAACTCAATGCCACGCTCAAGGGCATGGCCGAGCAGTCGGCCGCACTCGGCTCCCTGCAGGGCGCTGCGCTGATCGGCCGTCAGGCGCTGGTCGAGGGTGATGCGCTGGCCTTTGACGGCAGCACCGGCAAGGGCGCCTTCAACCTCGCGGCCGATGCCGGTTCGGTGGAGGTGGACGTGATGGGCAGCACCGGCCAGGTGCTGGACACGGTCAAGCTCGGCGCCAAGGGCGCGGGCCAGCACAGCTTCAGCTGGGACGCCGGCAGCATCGACCCGGCCAGCGTGTCGCGTTTCGTCGTGCGCTCGGTCTCCACCGGCGGCGAGGCGGTGGCCAACACGGCGCTGTCACCCCAGCGCATCGATTCGGTCAGCTTCGCCAACGGGGCGATCTCGCTGCAACTGGCCAACGGTCGAGCCGTGGCCTACGACCAGGCCCGCGGCTTCATGTGAGCGCGGTTCTTTCTTCATCCCACTTTTCAAGGACATCACCATGGCTTTCCAGCAAGGTCTCTCCGGTCTGAACACCGCCAGCCGCAACCTGGACGTGATCGGCCACAACATCGCCAACGCCAACACCGTGGGCATGAAGGCCTCCCGCGCCGAGTTCGCCGAGCTCTACGCCAGCTCCATCAACGCCTCGGGCGGCGTCAACTCCGGCATCGGCGTGACCGTGGCCACCGTGTCGCAGATGTTCACCCAGGGCAACATCAGCGTCACCGGCAACGACATGGACGTCGCCATCAACGGCAACGGCTTCTTCGAGCTTGCCATGCCCGATGGCTCCATGGCCTATTCCCGCGCCGGCATGTTCAAGCTGGACCGCGACGGCGCCATCATCACCAACACGGGCGGCCAGCTCATGGGCTACCCCACCGATGCCGCGGGCGTGCGCCAGGGCTTCGACTCGGTGCCGCTGACCCTGCCCACGGGTGGCCCGATCCCGGCCAAGCAGACCACGGCGATCGCGGCCGAGTTCAACCTGGACGCGAGCGCGCCCATCGCCGCCACGGTCGTGCCGCCCACGCCGCTGGGCACCTACGCCACCTCGGTCAACGCGTTTGACGCCCAGGGCCTGGAGATCCCGGTCGGCCTGGTGTTCGACAAGATCGGCAACAACCAGTGGAACGTCTACACCAGCGTCAACAACGCCGACCCGGCCCTTTCGGTCCCGTTCGCCATCACCTTCCTGGCCGACGGCTCGCTCGACCCGGCCACCGTGATCCCTCAGCTGCAACTGGCTTCGCCCAACGACCCGGCCCTGACCTTCAACGTGGACCTGGACTTTGGCGAAGCCACGCAGTTCGGCGCCGACTTCTCGGTCTCCAACCTGACGCAGGACGGCTACCGCCCGGGTGAGCTCACCAGCCTCGGCATCGAAGAGTCGGGCGTGATCATGGCGCGTTATTCCAATGGCCAGTCGCAGGCCGCGGGCCAGATCTCGCTGGTGAACTTCCGCAACGTGCAGGGCCTCGTGCCCACCGGCGGTGGCAACTGGGCCACGACCTTCGAATCGGGCGAGCCGGTGCGCGGCGCGCCCGGCGAAGGCAAGCTCGGTGCCCTGCGCTCGGGCGCGCTGGAAGACTCCAACATCGACCTCACGGGCGAGCTGGTCAACATGATGACCGCGCAGCGTGCCTACCAGGCGAACGCGCAGACCATCAAGACGCAAGACCAGGTGCTGAGCACCCTGCTCAACATGCGTTGATCAAGACTATGAAACACCCCCGCCGCACTTCGCGCGACCCCCTCAAGGGGGCGGCACTGGCGGTCCGGCAAAGCCGGCCCCGCGGTGCCCTGGGCGCAAGTCCCGTCGGTCGCAGAGGGTGTTTTTGTGCCCACGCAGTTCGTATAGAAACCCATCGGAGATCCGCATGGACCGCATGATCTACACCGCCATGACCGGCGCCAACGCGGCGCAGCAGCGCCAGCAGGTGCTGGCCAACAACCTGGCCAATGCGTCCACGCCGGGCTTTCGCGCCGAGCTCGCCACCTTCCGCGCGGTGCCGGTGCGCGGCGACGGCTCCACCACGCGCGTCTTCGCGCTCGAAGCCACCGCCGGTCACCTGGACACCCCCGGTCCGATCAACCCGACCGGGCGCAGCCTCGACGTCGCCGCCAAGGGCGACGCCTATTTCGCGGTGCAGGGCCTGGACGGCACCGAGGCCTACACCCGCGCCGGTTCCTTTGAAGTCAGCGCCGACGGCACCCTCGTCAGCGCTCAGGGCCTGCCCGTGCTCAGCGACGGCGGCGCGCCCATCGTCGTGCCGGCCAACGCCCAGATCGACATCGGGGCCGACGGCAGTGTCAATGCGCGCGTGGGCGACCAGCCGGCGCAGGCCCTGGGCAAGCTCAAGCTCGTCACATCCGATGGCGAGAACCGCCTGCGGCGCAGCGAAGACGGTCTGTTCCGCGGCACGCAGGGCGAGCCGCTGCCCACCGACACGCAGGCCCGCGTGCAGAGCGGCGCGCTCGAAGGCAGCAACGTGAACCCCATCGAGGCCATGGTCGGGATGATCGCCGTCTCGCGCCAGTTCGAGCTGCAGATGCGCATGCTGCAGAACGGCGAAAAGAACGACCAGACCGCTTCGCGGCTGCTTAGCATGAATGGCTGATAGGAGAACACCATGATCAATTCCCTCTGGATTTCCAAGACCGGCATGCAGGCCCAGCAGACGCAGCTGGACGTGATCTCCAACAACATGGCCAACGTGTCCACGAACGGCTTCAAGCGCGCCAGCGCCGTGTTCGAGGACCTGATGTACCAGAACCTGCGCCAGGTCGGCGCCGCCGACACCGAGCAGAACAACCTGCCCACCGGCCTGCAGATCGGCCTGGGCGTGCGCACCGTGGCGACCTCGCGTTCGTTCACGCAGGGCAGCCTGCAGCAGTCGGGCAACCAGCTGGATCTCGCCATCAACGGCAGCGGCTTCATCCAGGTGGCCCTGCCCGACGGCACCACCGGCTACACCCGCGACGGCAGCCTGCAGGTGGACGCCCAGGGCCGGCTCGTCACCGCCAGCGGCCTGCCCGTGGCCGGTGACATCACCATTCCGGCCGAAGCCCAGAGCGTCACCGTCGGCAACGACGGCGTGGTCACGGTCAAGCTGCCGGGCAATGCCCAGCCGCAGCAGGTGGGCAACATCGAGCTCGCCAGCTTCGTGAACCCGGCCGGCCTGGAGCCGCGCGGCGGCAACCTCTACACCGAGACCGTGGCCTCGGGCAATCCGGTCAACGGCGCGCCCGGCTCCGCGGGTCTGGGCACCCTGATGCAGGGCTATGTCGAGACATCCAACGTCAACGTGGTGCAGGAGCTGGTGACCATGATCCAGACACAACGCGCCTACGAGATGAATTCCAAGGCGATCCAGACCTCCGACCAGATGCTGCAACGCCTCGGCCAGTTATGACCCACCCCCGTTGCTTGCTCGCTGCGCCCCGAATTTCCGCCTCAAGCGGCAATTCGCTCAGCCGCATCCCCCCTCAAGGGGGCGATCCTGGCGGCCCGGCGAAGCCGGTTCCGCGGGATCCCTGGTCGAAAACCCTTCGCGCCTCCGCAACGCTGCATCGAAAGACCACCATGATCCGCGCTTTCCTGTTCCAACTCGCCCGTCCGCTGGCCTGCCTGGGCGTTGCGATTTCCCTCACCGCCTGCATGACCCAGCCGGTCGAGGTGGTGCCGGCCGGTCCCATCAACTATCCGGCCGTTGCGGTCGCCACGCCCACCAACGGCAGCCTGTTCCAGACCGCGCGCTACCGCCCCGCGTTTGAAGACCCGCGTGCGCGTTGGCCCGGTGACACCCTCACGGTCCAGATCACCGAGAAGATCAGCGCCAGCCAGTCGTCTTCCGCCTCGATCGACCGCAGCGGCAGCGCCTCGGGCGGCGTCTCGGCCCTGCCGGGCATCGTGGCCAAGGAGCTCACGCGAGACCGCAACTTCAACCTCGGCGGCGAGTCCGAAAACAACTTTGCCGGCAAAGGCGACAACGAAAACGCCAACGACTTCTCGGGCGTGATCACGGTCACCGTGCAGCAGGTGCTGCCCAACGGCCACCTGCTGGTGGCGGGCGAGAAACAGATCGGCGTCAACAACAACGTCGACGTGCTGCGCTTCTCCGGCACGGTCGACCCGCGCCACGTGCGGCCCGGCAACGTGGTCGCTTCCACCCAGGTGGCCAACGCGCGCATCGAGTCCAAAGGGCGCGGAGCGGTCAGCGAAGCGCTCTCAATTGGCTGGTTGTCGCGGTTCTTTTTGAACGTTTTCCCGTTCTGATGCGGCCTAGCATCAGGGTCATGAAGTCCCCGTACCTGGTGAACCCCATGCACCCGCCGTCCCACCCCACCCGCCTGGTTGCCCGCACCGGCCGCAGGGCCTGGCTGCGCCAGCTGATGGTCTGGAGCAGCCTGCTGCTGACGGGCCTGGCCTGGCTCGGCTGGCCACAGGACGCGCACGCGATCCGCATCAAGGAAATCGCCGCGGTGCAGGGCGTGCGCAGTAACCAGCTGACCGGCTTCGGCCTGGTCGTCGGCCTCGACGGCACGGGCGACCAGACCACCCAGATGCCCTACACCTCGCAGGGCATGAGCAACTACCTGCAGCAGCTCGGCCTGAACCTGCCGGCCGACGCCAAGGTGCAGCTCAAGAACGTGGCGGCGGTGCTCGTGACGGCGCAACTGCCCGCGTTCGCCCAGCCGGGCCAGATGATCGACGTGACGGTGTCCTCCATGGGCAACGCCAAATCGCTGCGCGGTGGCACCCTCATCACCACGCCGCTCAAGGGCGCCGATGGCGAAATCTACGCGCTGGCCCAGGGCAACCTGCTGGTCGGTGGCGCCGGTGCTTCGGCCGGCGGCAGCAAGGTGCAGATCAACCACCTGAGCGCCGGGCGCATCCCCAGCGGGGCGCAGGTCGAGCGCAGCGTGCCGACCGCCTTCGCCCTCGGTGACACCATCGACCTCGGCTTGAACTCGTCCGATTTCCTGACCGCGAGCCGGGTGGCCGAGGCGGTCAATGCCAAGATGGGTGCTGGCACCGCCAGCGCCGTGGACGGTCGCGTGGTGCGCCTGCGCGCGCCGGCCAACCCCGACGCCCGCGTAAGCTTCCTGGCCGAAGTGGAGGAGCTGCAGCTTGAAGCCACGATCCCGGCCGCGCGCGTCATCATCAACACCCGCACCGGCTCCATCGTCATGAACCAGGCGGTCACGCTCGGCTCCTGCGCCGTGGCGCACGGCAACCTCTCGGTCACCATCAGCTCTACGCCGGTGATCAGCCAGCCCAACCCGCTGTCCAGGGGCGAGACCGTGGTGGCCGAAAAAGCCGACATCAAGATCAGCCAGGACAGCGGCGCCATCATCCAGATGGACGCAGCGCCGCAGCTGTCGGATCTGGTGCGCATGCTCAACGGCCTGGGCGCCACGCCGCAGGACCTGCTCGCGATCCTGCAGGCGATCAAGGCCGCCGGCGCGATGAACGCCGAACTCGAGGTGATATGACCCACCCCCGCCTCGCTCCGCTCGTCCCCCTCAAGGGGGCAATGCCTGCGGCCCGGCAAAGCCGGTTCCGCGGCATTCTGGGCTCGGACACTTCGCGCCGGAGGGTTCGGTCGTGAACACGCCTGGTCTGTCCAACCAACGCCTGGTCAGCGACCCCGGGTCGCTCAACGCGCTGAAGTTCAGCGCGGGGCAGGAGGGCGACAAGGGCAAGGCCGCGTTGAAGGAAACCGCGAAGCAGTTCGAGGCGCTGTTCATGCGCGAGCTGATCAAGAGCATGCGCGAGGCGACCATGAAGTCCGGCTTGCTCGAAGGCGAGGGCGGCAACCTGGGCAACGACCTGCTCGACCAGCAGTTCGCCGTGCAGCTCTCGGGCATGCCCGGTGGTCTGTCGGGCGCCATCGAGCGCCAGCTCAGCCGCCAGATGGCGCCGGCCGAACCGGCCGCCGCCGCCGATGCCGCGAAGGCCGCACCGGTGGCGAACGCCTCGCCCATGGCCAGCACCGTGTCGCGCGCCTCGGGCGGCACGCGGCAGGCCGGTTTTGTGGACCAGCACAGCCAGGCCGCGGCCCAGGTGGCGCGCGAGTCCGGCATCCCGGCGAGCTACATGATCGGTCAGGCCGGCCATGAAACCGGCTGGGGCAGGAGCGAGATCCGCCACCGGGACGGTTCGCCGTCGTTCAACCTCTTCGGCATCAAGGCCACGTCCGCCTGGAAGGGCAAGGTCGCCGAGATCACCACCACCGAATACGTCAACGGCACTCCGCGCAAGACGGTGGCGAAGTTCCGCGCCTACGACTCCTACGCCGACTCCTTCCGCGACTACGCGCGCCTGATCACCAAGAGCCCGCGCTACGACCAGGTGATGGACCAGGTCGGTTCGGTGCAGGGTTTTGCCAGCGGCCTGCAGAAGGCCGGCTACGCCACCGACCCGCAGTACGCGGCCAAGCTCAGCCGGGCCATCAACATGACCCTGAGCCTGCAACGGGCGCAAGTATGACCACCCCGTTGCTTGCCCACTTCGTGTGGCCGCATCCCCCTCAAGGGGCAACACCTGCGGCCCGGCAGAGCCGGTTCCGCGGTGTTCTGGGTTTGAGCGCTTGCTGGCCGCCAGCCCGGCGCATGACGTCAAGGAATCACTGACATGTCCTCCGCCCTCAACATCGGTGCCAACGCGCTGTCCACCAACCTGGCGGCGCTGCAGGTCATTGGCCACAACATCGCCAACGCCAACACGGCCGGTTACTCGCGCCAGACGGTCAACACCCAGAGCGCCGGCTACCAGCAGCTCGGCGGCAACTACTTCGGCAAAGGCGTCGAGCTGGGCACCGTCTCACGCTCGCACGACGCCTACCTCACGCGCGAAGCGCAGCTGGCCACCTCGGTAGCCGCGGCCGACGCCGAGCGCCTGGCCAAGCTCACCAAGCTCGAATCGCTGTTTCCCACCGGTGCGAGCGGGCTGGGTGCGGCCATGAACGACATGCTCAACGCCTGGTCGGACGTGGCCTCCGCGCCCACCAACCAGTCGGCCCGCGTGGTGGTGATCGCGCGCGCCGACGAGCTGGCCGCCCGCCTGCGTGACACCGCCGGCCAGATGGACGCGCTGGCCTATGGCGCGCAGCAGCAGGTGGAAAGCTCGGTGACGGCGGTCAACCGCCTGGCGCAGGACATCGCCACCATCAACCAGCGCATCATCGACACGGGGAACTCGCGCGGCGAGCCCAACGACCTGCTCGACCAGCGCGACGCGCTGCTCAGCGAGCTCAACCAATACGTGCAGACCAGCACCGTGGCGGCCGACGATGGCAGCGTCAGCGTGTTCGTGGCCGGCAGCCAGCCGCTGGTGCTGGGCCGCCAGGCCAACGCCCTGGTCGCCACGCGCGACACCACCGACAACTCGCAGCTGCGCGTCTCGTTCGTGCAGGGCGGCGTGACGCGCGAGCTGCCCCAGACCGCGCTCGGCGGCCAGATCGGCGGCGACCTGGCGTTCCTGAACGAAGACCTGCCCGAGATGCAGAACCTGCTCGGGCGCATGGCGCTGGCGCTCAACACCGAGATCAACACCCAGCACAACCTGGGCGTGGACCAGCTGGGCAACGCCGGCGGCGACTTCTTCGCGCCCGCGGCCGACGCCGCCGGCCTGCCCGCCGCCAGCAACACCGGCACCGCACAGATCCACAGCGAGGTCAGCGACCCGACCGCGCTGATGGCATCGGACTACCGCGTCCAGTTCGAAGCCGCCGGGGTCAGCATCCAGCGCCTTTCCGATGGCGTGAGCACCTCGTTCGCCAGCCTGCCCGCCGAGCTCGACGGCCTGAGCTTTCAGCTTGACGCCGGCGCCAGCGCCGTGGGCGACAGTTTCCTGGTGCGCCCCTACGTGAACGTGGCGCGCGCCATGAACCTGGCCATCGGCTCGCCCGACCGCCTGGCCGCGGCCAGCCCGGTGGCTGTGACGCCCGGCACCGCCAACGCCAGCGGCCTGAGCATCGAGAGCCTCTACGCCACCGACCCTTCGGCCAACCTCACCGACCCGGTGAACATCACCTTCCTGGCCGACGGCAGCTTCACCGCCACCGGTCTGGGCCCGGGCAACCCGCCGCCCGACAACGCCGGCCCGCCCGCGAGCTACAACTACACGCCGGGCCAGCCGATCCAGTTCAATGGCTGGAGCCTCACGCTGCGCGGCAGCCCGAGCCCGGGCGACAGTTTCGACATCGCCGCCGCCGCCGCGGGCAGCACCCAGCAGAACGCCGGCAACGCCAAGGCCGTGCTGGCGCTGCGCGACCAGGCCACCTTCGAAGGCGTGGCGCTGGCCGACGGCTACACCAGCGTCTTGTCCCACCTCGGCACCCAGGTGCAGGGGGCCAAGTTCTCGGCCAGTTTTTCCGGCCAGCTGGCCACCAGCACCGAGACCGCCCGCGCAGCGGTCTCGGGCGTCAACCTCGACGAAGAGGCGGCGCGGCTGCTGCAGTTCCAGCAGGCCTACCAGGCCTCGGCCAAGTTCCTGCAGATCGCGCAGAGCACGTTCGACACGCTGCTGCAGACCGTGGGCCGCTGAGCGCACGCACCCGAAGGAACCCCACCATGAGAGTCGCCACCGCCAACAGCTACGACAACACGATCGCCGCCCTGAACAAGCGCCAGGCCGATCTGACCACCCTGCAGGAACACATTTCCACCGGCAAGCGGGTGCAGCGCGCCAGCGACGACCCGGTGGCCGCGGTGCTCTCCGAAACCGCGCAGAACCGCCTGTCGCGGGCCGAAGCGGACAAACGTTCCCTCGAAGCCTCGCGCACCAGCCTGACCCAGGCCGAGAGTGCGCTGGGTGAGGCCGGCGAGCTGATCCAGGACGTGCGCGACCTGCTGGTGGCGGCCGGCAACGGTGGCTACAGCGGCAACGAATACAAAGACCTGGCGCAGCAGATCGAGGGCCTGCGCGAGCGCCTGCTCGGCGTGGTCAACCAGAAAGACAGCTTTGGCCGCACCCTCTTTGGCGGCCTTGGCGGCTCGTCCACACCCTTTGTCGAGCTCTACGGCCCCAGCGGCGCCGGGGTGGTGCGCTTTGACGGCCAGCGCGGCCAGGAAGCCACCGGCGCCAACAGCCTGCCGCAGGCCCTGGACGGCAACGCGATCTGGATGCGTGTGCCCGAAGGCAACGGCACCTTCCGCATTGACCTGCCGGCCGGCAACACCGGCAGCGTGCGCACCGACATGGGCCAGGTCACCAACCCGAGCGCGCTCACCGGCAACGACTACAGCATCGGCTTTGCCCAGGTGGCCGGCGTGATGCAGTACACCGTGACCAACACCACCACCGGAACGCCGGTAGCCGGCCAGGTCGGCGTGCCCTACATGTCGGGCAGCTCCATCGAGTTCGACGGCATGTCCTTCCAGATGCTGGGCCAGCCCGCCAGCGGCGACACCGTGGAGCTGCACCCGGTGACGGCGCCGACCGATCTCTTTCAGGTGATGCAGAACGCGGTGGACGCCCTGCGCGGCGCCAGCACCGGCCAGACCGCCCAGCTCACGCAGGCGGTCGGCCGCTCGCTCACCGAGCTCGACGCCGGGCACGACCGCGTGCTGCTGGCACGCGCCCAGGCCGGCGAATGGCTCAACCGCGGCGAAGCGGTCGACGGCCTGCTGTCCGACCGCATGGTGGACCACGAGAGCGAAAAATCGCGCCTCGAAGACCTGGACATGATCAAGGGCATTTCGGACTTCCAGAATCAGCAGACCGGGCTGCAGGCCGCGCTGCAGTCGTATGCGCAGGTGCAGCGCCTCTCGCTGTTCCAGTACATCGGGTGATGCATGCTCCACCACCACACGGTTCTTGACAGCGTCGCGCTGACCTACCAGCCGGTGTGGAACCGCCGCCGCCAGCTCGCGGCCGTGCGCTTGAACGTGCTGACCGTGCACCACGAGTCGGTGGACGCCCAGCACCTGATGCAGAACCTGGGCGGCGACTGGCCCGCGGCCGCGCCGCTGCTGATCCTCTCGTTCACCTCGGCCGCGTTGCTGGAGCAGGCCCTGAACACCGAGCCGGTGCACCACACCTGGATCGAGGTGCCGGGCGCCTGGTTCACCACACCCGAAGGCCTGGCCCGGCTGGCCGTCGCCATCCGCCGGGGCCACCAGTTGCTGCGCCACGCGCCGCTGGCCGATGTGCGCCGCGAAGTGATCGCGCCGCTCGACGTGCGCAGCCTGCTGTGTCCCAGCGCCGAAGAAGCGCTGGAGGCCCTGCGCTCCCGGCCGGTGGACGGCGCGTCCCCGGTGGTTCGCCGCAGCCCGATCGTTCCCGGCCAGTTGTACGAAGGCGTCTGCAGCCACGCGCTGGCCACCCACTGCCTCGACGAAGCCGAGGCCTGGGGGCTGGCGGGCTGGCCCGAAGACGACGTGCTGCACACCTGGCGCCACCAGCCCATGGCCTGTGACGCCAGCGTGATCGCCCAGATCCGTCAGGCCATCGACCGCGACAGCTCGCTCGACCAGATCGAACGCTTCGTGCGCCAGGACCCCGTGCTCGCCTACCGGCTGCTGCTGCTGGTCAACTCCGCCGCCTACGGCCTGAAGCACGAAATCGACTCCCTGCGCCACGCGATCATGATGCTCGGCTTCACCGCCCTGGGCACCTGGCTCTCGACCCAGCTCCCGGGCAGCGACACCGATGCCGCGCTGCACCCGATCCGTTACGCCCAGGTCATGCGGGCCCGCCTGGCCCAGCACCTGCTGGACCCGAGTTCCGAAGAAAACCTGCGCGCCGAGGTCTACCTGGCGGCCCTGTTCGCCCAGCTGGACCGCCTGGAACAAAAACCGCTGGGCGATTTGCTCAACAAGCTGCCGCTCTCGGGCCGCATCTACGACGTCCTGCTGCGCCAGGACGGCCCGTACCACCCGCTGCTCGACATCGCCCGCGCGCAGGGCGAATTCGATCGCCCGCACCAGTTGCCGGCCATCTGCGAACAGCACGACATGGGTCTGGAGATCGTCAACCGCGGCCTCATCCGCATGCTCGCCACCAGCCGCGACCACGGCGGTGCACCGGAGCCGGCGCACCGGGCCTGAAGGGCCAGCGCGGCGGCAAGGGGCGCGCTACCATCGCGCGCATGAACCCGTCGCCGACCTCAGCCCCCCACCACACCAGCGCGCTCGTCCTGTTTTCGGGCGGGCAAGACTCCACCACCTGCCTCGCCCACGCGCTGGCGCGCTACCCGCGCGTCGAAACGCTCGGCTTCGACTACGGCCAGCGCCACAGCGTGGAGCTGCAGGCCCGCCTGGTCGTGCTGCGCAAACTGCGCGAACGTTTTCCCGCCTGGAGCGAGCGCCTGGGCGAAGACCATTTGCTCGACCTTGCCGTGCTCGGCAAGGTCAGCGAGACCTCGCTCACCCGCGACATGGCCTTCCGCATGGAAGAGAGCGGCCTGCCCAACACCTTCGTGCCCGGGCGCAACCTGCTGTTCCTCACACTCGCCGCCGCGCTCGCCTACCGCCGCGGCATCCAGGTCATCGTCACCGGCGTCTGCGAGACCGACTTCAGCGGCTACCCCGACTGCCGCGACGACACCATGAAAGCCCTGCAGGTCGCGCTCAGCCTCGGCATGGACCACCGCTTCCTGATCGACACCCCGCTGATGTGGATCGACAAGGCCGAAACCTGGCGCATGTCCGAAGCGTTGGGCCAAGCCTCGGGCGTGTCCGGCGGCGGGCAGGCACTGGTGGACCTGATCGTGGAACACACCCACACCTGCTACCTCGGCGATCGCGAACACCGCCAGGCCTGGGGCTACGGGTGTGGGAGTTGCCCGGCTTGTGAGCTGCGGGCCAAGGGGTGGGCGGGGTACATCGGGGCAGCGTGAGGCAGTGCCGCGTCTCGTTTTTCGTGCGTCAGCGGGACGGATCCATTGGGGCCACTGACGAGGTGGTCGAATCTGCTGTACCTCGGCGTCTCATCGGTATTCAGCGCCCCGTTTATGATTTTGATTGGTTTTCAGGTTCCTCGTTGTCAGACTGCGTTGGGAAGCCGCAGTGAAGCCCCGGGAGACGCTTTCATGCCCAACTGGTCACTCGTCGACGCCGACCCTATTGCCGCAGACAACCCGTACACCTTCTACAAGCCCTCGCGTGACATCATCGCGCGGGTGCAGCCGGGTGATGTCGTCAAACTGATCTTCCGTTTCGAGAGCAACGACCCGCAGGCGCCATCGGCCGAGCGCATGTGGGTGATGGTCGATGAGTGCCTGGTCGACGGCGGATTCCGGGGGCGGCTGAACAACGAGCCGCGCCACATCCAGGACCTGAAGTTGGACGACCCGGTGGTGTTTGCGCCATGCCATGTCATCAGCACGCAGCTCGATGACGATGACAACCTCGTTGAGCGCTACATCCAGCGCTGTTTTGTCACCGTGCGGGTGCTCGACGACGGCGAGAAGGTCGGCTACCTTTACCGCGAGGAACCGGACAATGAGGACGACAGTGGCTGGCGCATCATGGCGGGTAACGAGTCGGACGACTACATGGAAGATTCGAAGAACCTGGCGTTTGTGTCGCTCGGCGCCGTGCTGAGCCGCGACGACGCCTTCCGCGATCTGCTGGACGCTCCCGTGGGATCGGCCTTTGCGCGCAACGCCGAGACCGGCGCCTTTGAACCCGACGACGCAGAGTGACCCCAACATGCTGACCAGCTTTCTCACCATCGCCGTCCTGCACTGGGTCGTTCTCGTGATCCCGGGCGTCAACTTCGTGCTGATCGCGCAGCTGGCCGCGGGCAGCGCGCGCAGCGTCTCACTCGCCGCCGTGGCGGGCATCACCACGGTCACGCTGACCTGGGCGACGCTGGCGATCCTGGGCATGGGCGCGGTCTTTGCCGCCCACCCGGCGCTGCGCCAGGCGTTCCAGGTCGCGGGCGGCGCCTACCTCTGTTATGTGGCGTTCAAGCTCTGGCGCTCGCCCCCTGTTGACGCGAGTGCCGAGGTGAAGCCGGTCACGACCAGCCGCCGGGCGGCGTTCCGCATGGGCTTCATCACCAACGTGTTCAACCCCAAGACTGCGCTGTTTTTCGGCAGCGTGTTCGCCACCGCGCTACCGCCGTCGCCGAGCGTGTGGGTGCTGCTCGCGGCGGTGCTGCTGGTGTGGTTCAACGCTGTGGTCTGGCACGTGTTCCTCGCGCTGGCCTTCTCGCAGGGGCGCATCCAGTCGGTCTACCAGCGCTGGCGCGTGGCGCTCAACCGGGGCGCGGCCGGGCTGGTGGGTGCATTCGGCTTGCGGCTGCTGTCGGTGACGCTGCAGGAATGGCGCGTGCGAGGCTAAGCCCAGCGCAGACGTCACCTCGCTGATGCTGGTGCTGCTGTTTGAATACCGTCGCCGTGCGGATCACGGCTTTTTTTAAAACTGTCACATGAAGCTGTCACTTTCACGTTTTCGCTGGCCCCTGGTGGCCTGTCTTTCTTCAGCGTTCCTGCTGGGCTGCGCCGGTTCCCAGGTGGCGAAGGAGGCCACGCCAGAAACGACCAAAGACAGGGGCGTTGTGGTCGTGTCTGTCACGCACGATGCGGAAACCGGTCGCCGGGCCCGGGCACTGTTCACCCTCGACAGGCAAGCCAAGCAGTTCGATACGCGGCTGCTGCGTTCGGTGGAAGAGGTCATGGGGATTCCGAAGGGCAGCGACTTTGACGACGAGCGTGGCCGTGTTTATGTGCTGGACGTCGAACCCGGGGTGCACTCGGTGGATTCGTGGCAGTCCGCAGGTGACACGGTGCGCATCGTTCCACGCAGCGCGCCACCGCCGCTGCGTTTTGAGGTCAAGGCGGGCGAGGTGATCTACATCGGCAACCTGAACCTGAACCACACCACCGGTCGCAACGTGTTCGGCATGTCCGTGATCGCGGGGGCGCTGCCGGAGGTTCGTGATCGACGTGACCTTGATCTGGCGATTGCCGAGCGCAAGGTGCCGGCGATCAAGGGCCGCGTGCAGGTCAAGCTGTTGCCGCTGGGCCCGTGGAGCGACGGGGCCGTTGAACGGCGGATCGAATCGGTGCCGCCCGCGTTGATGGTGCCGCCCGTGAAGCCGTGAAGCCCGCCACCGCGTGAACAACGGCCCGGTGACACCCATCAGAAGCGGGGGCGCGGCGGCGTGAGCCGGCAAGCTGGTTTTTCTCAGGGGCATGACACCAGTGGGTTCAAGTCTGAAGTGCAACCCCTGCAACCCTGCAACCGGGTAAGGTCAAGGTCCGCAGGTGCCCACCAGCGTGACGAGCCACGCCAGCCGGTGCGCTGATGCCTTGTTCGCCGGGCAGTTGCGCAACCCACTTGAAAGAGGACCGATCATGGCAACCACGATTCCCGATCTCACGACCGATGTCCTGCAGGCTTTTGCCGATGCCTGGAATCGCCACGACATCGATGCCCTCATGTCGTTCATGACCGACGATTGTGTTTTTGAATCTTCGGCAGGTCCCGACATCTGCGGCACCCGATACGCCGGCCGGGAGGCTGTGCGAGCTGGATTTGCGGAGGTCTGGGCGACCTTTCCCGATGCCCACTGGGGGCATGCGCGTCACTGGGTTCAGGGAGAGCGCGGCGTCTCGGAGTGGACTTTCACGGGGACGCGAGCCGATGGCAGCCGTGTGGAAGTGCACGGGTGTGACCTGTTCACCTTTCGGGACGGCAAGATCGCCTTGAAGAACTCCTATCGCAAGAACCGCCCACCGGCCAGCGCCGGTACGAACCAGTCGCGCTGAAGTCGCCCGGTGAAATGCAGGCTTCCGGTGGTGAACCGGGGTCAACGCACCCGAACCCGGCTCAGGCCGGGCCGCTGGCTGGCGGCGTCACGCGCACCGGCCCCTTGTGCCCCACAGCCGGGCGCGAGCGCGCATCCACCACCGCCCAGGCGAACACGCCCAGCCCGGCCAGGGCCAGCAGCGCGCCGACCCAGCCGGTGGACGTCCAGCCCAGGCCGGCGCTGATGGCCACGCCGCCGAGCCAGGCGCCGAGCGCGTTGGCCATGTTGAAGGCCGAGTGGTTGAGCGCGGCGGCGAGCACCTGCGCTTCACCGGCTACGTCCATCAGCCGGATCTGCAGCGCCGGGCCGATGGCGACCACGGTGCCGATGAGGAAGATGTTGATGGACCCCAGCACCACGCTCTGCGCGGTGAACACAAAGGCCACCAGCACCACGATGGACCAGGCCAGCATGCCACCCACGGTGGGCATGAGCGCACGGTCGGCCAGGCGCGAGCCGAGCACGTTGCCGATCACCATGCCGAGGCCGAACAGGGCCAGCACCACCGGCACGCCGGCCAGCGGCAGGCCGGCGACTTCGATCATGGTGGGCTTCACGTAGCTGAACACCGCAAACAGGCCGCCGAAGCCGATGGCGCCGATGCCGAGCGTGAGCCACACCTGTTTGTTGCGCAGCGCGTCGAGCTCGCGCAGCGGGCTGGCGTCGGCGGGTGCCGCGATGGCTGGCACCTCGCGGTGGATCATGGCCGCGGCCAGCAGGGCGATGCCGCCCACCAGCACGAAGGCGGCGCGCCAGCCGAACAGCTGGCCCAGCCAGGCGGCCAGCGGCACGCCGAGCAGGGTGGCGAGCGTGAGGCCCGTCATCACCAGGCCAACGGCCCGTGCCCGCTGGCCTGGCGCGGCGAGCCCGGCCGCCACCAGCGCGGCCACGCCGAAGTAGGTGCCGTGCGGCATGCCGGCCACGAAGCGCAGCGCGTTGAGGCTGGCGTAGCCCGGCGCGGCGGCGCTGGCGAAGTTGCCCAGCGCGAACACCAGCATCAGCGCCACCAGCAGGGCGCGGCGCCCCCAGCGGGCGGCGAGCACGGCGAGCACCGGCGCGCCGATCACCACGCCGAGCGCGTAGGCGCTGATGACGTGGCCGGCCTGCGGTATGGTGACGCCGATGTCGGCCGCCACCTCGGGCAGCAGGCCCATGATGACGAACTCACCGGTGCCGATGGCGAAGCTGCCGAGCCCCAAGGCGAGCATGGCGCGGCCGGGGTGCGCAACGAGGACGGAAGGCGGCGTCGAGGCAAGCTCGGGCATGGAGGGACTGGACACGGGCGGCGGGCGGGAAAGGGCAGGGCCACGCAGGCGACCCGGTGCGGGGGGGCAGGCAGCGCTCAGGTTGAGCGCGCGAGCGCGAGCCTGCGATGGTGCCACCGCCGGCGAAACCGGGTGCAGAACCTTGGTAGAAACCCTTGGTTTTGCACGTTCATGCGCGGTGCCCGCAAGACGCTCAGGATGTCACGAGCTGGTAGCGCGGCGGTTCGTCCGGCCTGTGGTTGCCCGCCACGGGCTCCAGCGTCCAGAGCCGCTGGTGGAAGGCGGCCACCGTGGGCCGGTGGGCGATAGAGACCATGGCGCCGTTCTCTTTCGCCACCATGGCGTTCAGGCGTTCGTACAGCGTGCGTTCGGCGGTTTCGTCGAGCGCGCTGCTGGCTTCGTCCACAAACAGCCAGCGTGGTTTTTTCAGCAGCGCGCGCGCGATGGCCAGGCGCTGCTGCTCGCCGCCCGAGAGCTTCTGGCCCCAGGTATCTTCGCGGTCGAGTTCGTCGGCCAGGTGCGGCAGCAGCGCGTCGCGCAGCGCCTGCTGCAGCGCGGCGTCGGTGTACTGCCCGGCCAGCGCCGGGTAGGCCAGCGCGTGGCGCAGCGCGCCGTTGGGGAAGTAGGGCCGCTGCGGCAGGAACATGACGCGGGCATCAAAGTCGGCCGGCCGGCGCACGCGGCTCTTCGCCCAGGGCCAGATGCCCGCGAGCGCGCGGAACAGGGTGGACTTGCCGCTGCCCGAGGGGCCTTTGATGAGCAGCGAGTCGCCCGCGACCACCTGCAGGCCGGTCACCGCCAGCAGCTCGCGGCCGTCGGGCAGGTCGAGTTGCAGGCTGTCGATGGCCAGTGTGTCGGGTGCGCCGGTGGTGGTGTCGGTAGCGGCGGCGGCCACCGCGGTCTGCAGTTGCTGGAAGCTGGCCTCGAAGCTGGTCAGGCGGTCGGTGGTGGCGCGCCAAGCGGCCAGGCTGTCGTAGTTGTCGACGAACCACGAAAGCGAGTCCTGCACGCGGCCGAAGGCCGACGAAATCTGCATCAGCTCGCCGAGCTGGATGGCGCCGCTGAAGAAACGCGGCGCGGCCACGATGAAGGGGAACACCACGGCGGCCTGGCCGTAGCCGCTGGTGAACCAGATCAGGCGCTTCTGCATGCGGATCAGGTTCAGGTAGTTGGCCAGCACGGCGCTGAAGCGGCCGCCGATCTGCTCACGCTCCACCGGCTCGCCGCGGTCGAGTGCGATCGATTCGCTGTACTCGCGCACGCGCACCATGTGGTGGCGGAAGTCGGCTTCGACGCGCTGCTGGCGGAAGTTGAGCGCGATCAGCGGGCGGCCCAGGTAGTGCGCGATGACGCTGCCCGCCGCCGCGTAGAGCACGGCCATCCAGACCATGAAGCCGGGGATGGTGTAGGCGTTGCCGTTGTACGAAAACGCGAAGCTGCCCGAGAGCGTCCACAGGATGCCGACGAAGCTCGCCAGGGTGACCACCGCGTTGAGCAGGCCCATGGAGAGGCTCACGGTGTAGGTGGTGAACTGGTTGATGTCCTCGGAAATTCGCTGGTCCGGGTTGTCGGGAATCGCGTCCTCGGCCTTCGAGAAGCGCGCGAGCTCCAGGTGGTAGAAGGCCTTGTTGGCGAGCCAGCGGTCGAGGTAGTGCGCCGTCATCCAGGCGCGCCACTTCAGCTCCAGCAGCTGGGTGAGGTAGAAGCGGTAGACCGCGATGATGATGAATCCGAACGCGAGGTAGGTGAAGCGCCCGAGCTCGCGCCAGAACACGGCGGCGTCCTTGTTCTGCAGCGCGTCGTAGAACACGCGGTTCCATTCGTTGATGAGCACCAGCATGTAGACCGCGCCCAGGTTGAGCGCGACGATGGCCGCCAGCAGACCCCGTGCTTTCCATTTCTCTTCCGACTGGAAGTAGGGCAGGGTGAGCGCACCGACCTTGGCGGCGAACTGGCGGAAGCTCTGGAGTTTGGACATGGGTTCGGTCATGGAGTCACCCGTTCGAGATGCCGCTGGCCACATGCCCGGACGGCACGTGCATGGCGGCCGATTCGATGTGGCCGGTCTGGTCATCGAAGAAGAAGTCGGGTTCGAACTCGCGCAGGAACTCGCCCTTGGGCAGGCCGCCGAGGAACATGGCCTCGTCCACCTCGATGTTCCAGTCCATCAGCGTGCGGATGGCGCGCTCGTGCGCGGGGGCGCTGCGCGCGGTGACCAGCGCGGTGCGGATGCGCATGGCGCTGGTGCCTTCGGCCTGCAGGCGGTGCAAGGCCTCCAGCAGCGGCTTGAACGGACCACCCGCCAGCGGCTGGCCAGCGTGGCTGGCTTCATGGGCCTGGAAAGCCGAGAGGCCTTCGGCCTGGTAGACGCGCTCGGCCTCGTCGGAGAACAGCACCGCGTCGCCGTCGAAGGCGATGCGCACCTCGTGCGGGTGCGCGTCGCTGGCGTGCACCGACAGCGGGTACACCTGCGCGGCGGGCACGCCGGCGTCGAGCGCGGCGCGCACGTCGGCCAGGTGGGTGCTGAGGAACAGGTTGGCGCGCAGCGGGCGCAGGTAGCGCCAGGGCGGCTGGCCGCGCGTGAAGCTGCCGCGCTGGATCGGCAGACCGTAGTGTTGCGCCGAGCGGAACACCCGCATGCCCGAGACCGGGTCGTTGCGCGAGAGGATCACCACCTCCACCCGCTGCGTGCTGACATCGTTGAACGCCAGCAGCTTCCTCACCAGCGAAAACGCCACGCCCGGCTGGGCAGGCACCTCCAGCCGGTCCAGCTGCAGCTTCATGTAAGCCCGGTCGTCACCGGTCTCGAAGAGGTGGTTTTCTTCTTCGAAGTCGAACAGCGCACGCGAAGAAATCGCGACCACCAGTTGACCGTCAAGCGTTGCAGGCATGGGGAAAGTTCTCCGCGAACAAAACCATCAGAAGCCGGAAGGGTAGCTGAACATAGAAGAGGGGCGACAAGAGAGGGGAAGCCCACCGGGAACGCGGCGGAACCGGCTTTGCCGGGCTGCTCGCGTTGCCCCCTGGGGGGAGACGCGCCCTTAGGCGCGGCGCGGGGGGTCAACGAACAAGCTGATTGAGCTGAATGATCGGCATCAGCACCGCCAGCACGATCAGCATCACCACCGCGCCCATGCCCACGATGAGCAACGGCTCCAGGATGGTGGCGAGGTGCATGGCGCGGCGCTGCACCTCGGCGCCAAGTTGCTTGGCCGCCCGGCCGAGCATGGCGGGCAGCTGGCCGGTCTGTTCACCCATGCGCGCAAACATCGCCAGCAGCGGCGGAAAACGCTTCTTGCTGGCCATGGCAGAGGCCAGCGGAGCGCCTTCGCGCACCAGCACCAGGGCGTCCAGCGCATCGGCGCGCATGGCCTGGTTGCTCAGGGTTTCGGCAGCGGTCTGCAGCGCGCGAAGAATGGGCACACCCGCGGCAGCCAGCATGGCCAGGGTGGCGGCGAAGCGCGCCGCGTTGTAGCCGCGCGCGAGCTTGCCCACCAGCGGCAGGCGCAGCCAGGCGGCGTCCATGACCAGGCGCATCGCCGGCTGCCGCCGCGCCACCACCAACCCGCCCGCGGCGGCGATCAACACGCCCAGCATCAGCCAGCCGTAACTGCGCACGAAGGCGCTGAGGGCCAGCATCATCACGGTGAGGGTGGGCAGGGCGCGCTTGCTGCTGGCAAAGACGCCAGCCACCTGCGGCACCACATAGCTGACCAGAAACACCACGATGACGATCGCCACGATGGTGACGATGGCTGGGTAGAGCGAGGCGGCGATGAGTTTGTTCTTGAGCGCTTCGCGTTCTTCCAGGTCGTCGGCCAGCCGTTCGAGCACGGTGCCGAGCTGGCCGCTTTGTTCGCCCGCGGCGATCACGCCGCTGTAGATCTCGGAGAACTCGCGCGGGTGTTGGGCGAGCGCGCGGGCAAAGGGTGAACCGCCGTTGACCTCGGAGCGCAGCGAAGCCACGAGACGCTGCTGGTCTTCTTCCTCGGCCTCCTCGGCCAGCGCGGAGAGGGCGCGTTCCAGCGGCAGCCCGGCAGAGACCAGGCCGGCGAGCTGGCGCGTCCAGATGGCGAGGCGGGTGGCGTTGAAGACACGCCCGCCCCAGAGGGTGATGTTGAGTCCGCTGCCCGCTGCCGACCCCTGGGCGTTGACCGCCGGTTCGACCAGCAGCGGCACCAGGGCGCGCGCGCGCAACAGGCCGCGCGCGGCGCGTGCGGTGTCGGCGTCGATCAGGCCTTTTTGCGTGGCGCCCTGGGCGTCCAGGGCCTCGAAGGAATAGGCGGGCATGCGGTGATGTTAGCGCGGCCTGTCAACGGCCAGGACGCTACCACCACCGCTGCCCGGCTCCCCGACTCAGGTGAGTTCCAGGAGGGTGCGCAGGATCTGGCGGTGCGAGCCGAGCGCGGGCGCCATGGTCCAGCGTTCGAGCCGTTCGTTGCCGATGCGCACCATGCCGGTGTGCTGGTTGATGTCGGCATCGATGGCCTCGGTGTCGCCGACGAAACCCAGCTTGCGGCGCACCAGGTCCACGTCCTGCGGCTTGCCCGTCAGGAAGGTCCAGCCGGGCTGGATGTCGTAGTGTTTGATGTAGTCGCGCAGCGCGGCGCCGTTGTCGAACTCGGGGCGCAGGGTGATGGAGTACATGAAGACGTCCTTGCCCAGCCGTTGGCCCAGCGCCTGCTGCACCTGCTTGAGGTTGGCGGTGCCCGTGGGGCAGACGCCGGTGCAGATGGAATACATCATGTTGATGGCGACCACCTTACCTTTGATCAGGTCGTCATAGAAACGGACCTTGCGGCCGTCGTGGGTTTCGAGTACGACGTTGGGGAAGTAGTCGGCCAACGGGCTGCGTTGGGCAGAGGGGCGGACCGACCGGGCCTGGGCCACGAGGGGCATGAGGGCTGCCCCGCCGGCGAGGCGGAGCAGGTTGCGCTTGCTGTTCATGATGACCTTCCTTTCATGGAGGTTGAACGGGTTTCGGTCGGAGCTGTGTCAGGCCACCACGTCCCAGCGGGCCATCATGGCGTGGTCTTCGTGGGTGAGGTTGTGGCAGTGCAGCAGGTACTTGCCGGTGAAGTCCCGGAAGCGGATGAACACCTTGACCCGCTCATCGGGTTTCAGCACGATCACGTCCTTGCGTCCCTGTTCATGGGGTGGTGGCGGAACACCGTTGCGCGAGAGGATGCGAACCTCCTCCATGTGGACGTGCACAGGGTGGTGCCAGCTGCCGTTGCCACGCAGTTCCCAGATCTCCGCGGTGTTGCGCTTGACGACCGCGGCCGCTTTCTCCGGATCGAAGATCTTTTTGTTGACGGTCCAGATGGCGTTGTCCTTGTCGAACTCCCATCTGCGGGTGCGCACCACGTCGTTGAGGTTGATGGGGGGCAGCTCGCGCAGGCGGGCGGGCACCTGGCTCACGTCCTGTTCCATGGGATCGGTGTCGACATCGAAGCGCAGCAGTTGTTCACCCCGGCTGCTCAGGCCCTCGGGACCACGGCCATCCTTCATGAGCAGCCGGTTGACCAGATACAGGCGGGTGCCGTGCGGGTACTTGCTGAAGTCGATGACGATGTCGGCACGTTCGGCCGGCGCCAGGCGCACGGCGTTCATGGTCAACGGGGCGGGCAGCAGGTTGCCGTCGTTGGCGATGTAGGTGAAGTTCTGGCTGGTGGTTCCGTTCATGAGGTAGAACTCGTAGAAGCGGGCCACGCTGGCGTCCAGCAGGCGGAAACGGTACTTGCGGCGCTGGACCTTGAAGTAGGGCTGGATCTTGCCGTTGACGGTGACTTTGTTGCCCAGATGGCCCTTGTTGTCGATCAGGGGGTTGTAGTAAACGTAACCGCTCTTGTCGAACAGGAAGTCGGCAAAGACCAGGGGAATATCGTATTTGCCGACGCCGCTGGGCAGTTTCAGCGCCATCGGGTTGGGGTCCTTCTCGTTGCCCGAATCGAGTTCGTCGAACATCAGGTACAGGCCGGCCATGCCACGGTAGACGTTTTGCTCGGTGAAATCCAGGCGGTGGTCGTGGAACCACAGGGTGCCCAGGGCTTCGCGGGTGTCGCCGATGCCGGCCGGGTCGGTGGAGAACCCGGCGTAGTGGTTCATGAACAGGTGGTCCTTGAACTGCCCCGCGCGCGTGAGGCCAGGACCGTAACGAACGGAACTCCAGTAATCGCCGGCAAAACCGTCGCTCTCCGATGCACAGTGCAGGTTGTGCAGGTGAACCGAGATTTCGGGCGACCCGTAGCCGACGGCGTAGGGGTTGATCTCGTTGTAGAAGCGGACCAGCAGCGGTTCGTTGTAACGCGCCACGATGCACGGGCCGGGGAAGGTCCCGTCGTACCCCCAGATGGTCTGGGCGGGCAACTGAGGGTGGAAGGAGTGCAGCGCCTCCTTGACGTGGATGGTGTAGAGCTTCTGCGGTGCGGCTCCGGTCCAGGTCTGGTGCGGATCGCGTCCGGCTTCGCCCGTACAAGGGTAGAGGCTGGGTTCGGGGCTCAGCGAAGCCACGGTCTGTTTGGGGACGGGCACCGTCAGCGGCATCATCCAGGGCGCGGTGGAGGGTCCCGTGGGCGGATCCTCTGCATGGGCCAGACGTCCGGGCCGGGCGGCGACCAAGCCAGCAGCGGCGCTTGCCGCGCCCAGTTGTATGGATTGCCGCCGGTTCAGCCGCGGCCCTTTGTGTTGGGTGGTGTCAGACATTTCATGGCTCCCGAGCTGGTGTGTGGGGCAAGGTCCGGGGAATGCCGGTTTCCTGCTGCCTGGGCGGGCTGACATGTTTGTCAGTGGGGTTCTGTAACGGCCGTGGGAGCTGGAGCAGAAAACACGCTTTTGATTACATGTGTGACCCGTTGACGTCAGTGTTTTTCGGGCGGCGTGGCGCGTCAATCAATAGAAATGGGTACGCAAGTCCTTGATGAGTGAAAGGCTAATGTTTTCTAAAGTACTAATAAATGCCAAAAAATTGATACTTGAATGTCGTCGCCGCTCGGTGAATAAGCATGAATTGACATTTGTCAGTTGTTTCAATGTGTTTGTGTCGTTATGTAACTTTTGCTGTTTTAAGTTTCAAGTGCCGGTTTTTCCCTTCCATGAGGGATGGCCTTGAAGGGGGTATTGGCCCCCCTTCAAAGTCATGGCTTGACGTCAAAGCGCAGCATCATGGCGTGGTCCTCGTGGGAGAGGTTGTGGCAGTGCATGAGGTACTTGCCGGTGAAGTCCCTGAAGCGGATGAACACCTCCACCCGTTCTTCAGGCGCCAGCGTGTACACGTCCATGCGGCCCCGCTCGTGGGCTGGTGGCGCCTTGCCGTTGCGCTTGAGGATGCGCCCTTCCTCCAGGTGGATGTGCACCGGGTGGTGCCAGTCGCCGTGCCCGACCAGTTCCCAGATTTCGGCCGTGCCCCGCTTGACGTTGTGCGCGGCTTTTTCGACGTCGAATATCTTGTCGTTCACCACCCAGATGTCGTTGAGCTCTTTTTTGAACTCGAACCGGCGGCGGTAAACCACCTTGTGCAGCTCAATGGGCGGCAGGGCCCGCAGCGTGGTGGGCACCCGGCTGACATCGGGTTCGGCGGGGTCGCTGTCGACGTCGAAGCGCAACATCTGGTCGTTGGCGGTGAGTCCGGAAGGTCCCCGGCCGTCGGCCATGGCCAGGCGGTTGACCAGGAACAGCTGGCTGCCTGTCGGGTATTTGCTGAAGTCGATCACGATATCGGCGCGCGCGGCGGGCGGTACGCGCGCGTTGTTCATGGTCAGCGGAGCGGGCAGCAGGTTGCCGTCGGTGGCGATGCGGGTGAAGTTCTGGCTGGTGGTTCCGTTCATCAGATAGAACTCGTAGAACCGGGCCACACTGGCGTTGATGAGGCGGAAGCGGTACTTGCGGCGTTCAACCTTGAAGAAGGGCTGGATCTTGCCGTTGACCGTGAGCTTGTTGCCCAGGTGGCCTTTTTTGATTTCGAGGGGGTTGTAGAGCACGTACCCGCTCTTGTCCATCAGGAAATCGGCGAACAGCAGCGGGATGTCGTAGCGGCCCACCCCGCTGGGCAATCTCAGGGCCTTGGGGTTGGTATCGTGCTCGTCGCCCGAGTCGACGTCGTCAAAAAGCAGGTAGGTGCCGAACATGCCGCGGTAGACGTTCTGCTCGGTAAAGTCCATGCGGTGGTCGTGGTACCAGAGCGTGCCAAGCGCTTCGCGCGGGTCGCCGATGCCGGCCGGGTCGGTGCTGAAGCCGGCGTAGCGGTTCAGGTAGAGGTGGTCTTTGAACGTGCCGGCCCGCGTGACGCCGGGGCCGTACCGGGCCGCGCTGAAGTAGTCGCCCGCAAAACCGTCGCTCTCCGAGGCGGCGTGCAGGTTGTGCAGGTGCACCGTGATCTCGGGCGATCCGTAACCGACGGCATACGGATCGATGTCGGCATGGAACCGCACCAGGGCCGGTTCGTTGTAGCGGGCCACGATCGTCGGGCCGGGCAGCATGCCGTCGTAGGCCCAGACGGTGTTCATGGGCAGTTGCGGGTGAAACGCGTGCTGCGCCACCTGCGCGTGGATGCTGTAGAGCTTGCCGGGTCCGCTCGCCGGCCAGAACTGGTGCGCTGCTCGGCCGCATTCGTTTTCCCACGGTTGTGCCGCGGGTGCGGGGTCGAGCGACGCCACATTCTGTTTGGGCTGGTACACCGGCAGCGGCTCCACCCAGGGTGTGGTGGTCGGTCCCACGGCAGGGTCCGGGCTTTTGGCAAGGGCTTCTTGGCTGAGCGGGATCGACGAAGCCGCGGCAACGCCAGCAGCCCCCAGCTGGATGGACTGCCGACGATTGAGGCGCGGCGCCTGGTGGATGGTGGATTCAGACATGTTGTGACCTCCGGGCTGGTTGAATGAACCACCAGAAGATGCCTGGTCTGGCGGCCAGGACGGGTCCACCACGTGTGTCCCGGGAAACGCCGGCTTCAGCAACAGTGCGCCTCCCCATCCCGCGCATTTGTTTACATGTGTGATCCGCTGAGCACAGTTTTTGCCTAGCCCGTTTCAGCGTCAATCCATAAAACTGGTGACAACCTTGTCCGGCCCCTTGACACGGGCTGAATCGGAAAGACCTCGGTTCTGAAGCTCACCGAGGCGCCAAACGTCGCTCAGGTCGGTGGTGTTGACAATGCCGGTGTCCCTCCGTCAACACCTTGGTGACGATAACTTCTGTAACTTTTGAGTCTGAAAGAAACACCATGAAGGCACTTGTATCCAGGGCATCGATGCATGCTTGGACACAGCAGCCCCGGGGTGGGGCGCCGTCACCGGGACGCCTTCAATCCCGCGTGGTGCGCAGGACTTCTTCCTGGCTGGTGACGCCGGCGTTCACCAGCCGCTGGCCGTCTTCGCGCATGGAGCGCAGGCCCGTCGTTGTCGCCGCCGCCAGCAGCTCGCTTTCGGCCGCCCGGCTGTGGATCAGCGCACGGATCGGGTCGTCCACCACCAGCAGTTCGTAGACACCGGTGCGGCCCTTGTAGCCCGCGTTGCAGCGCGCACAACCGGGCGCGGTCCAGCGGCCGTTTTCGTCCTGGCGCCGGCAATGCACGCAGAGCTTGCGCACCAGGCGCTGCGCCAGAACGCCCAGCAGCGAGCTGGAGAGCAGGAAGGGTTCGACGCCCATGTCGGTCAGGCGCGTCACGGCGCTCACCGAATCGTTGGTGTGCAGCGTGGCGAGCACCAGGTGGCCGGTGAGTGAGGCCTGGATGGCGATCTGCGCGGTCTCGAAGTCGCGGATCTCGCCGATCATGATCACGTCCGGGTCCTGGCGCAGGATGGCGCGCAGGGCCTTGGCAAAGTCGAGGTCGATCTTGGGGTTGACCTGGGTCTGGCCCACACCCGCCAGCTCGTATTCAATCGGGTCTTCCACCGTCATGATGTTGAGCGTGCCGGCGTCCAGGCGCTGCAGGGCGGCGTAGAGCGTGGTGGTCTTGCCCGAGCCTGTCGGACCGGTCACCAGGATGATGCCGTGCGGCTGCTGCACCAGGTGTTCGAACTGGGCCAGCACATCGCCCTGCATGCCCACGGCTTCGAGGTTGAGGCGGCTCTCGCTCTTGTCGAGCAGGCGCAGCACGGCGCGTTCGCCGTGGGCGCTGGGCAGGGTGGACACGCGCACGTCCACCGCGCGTGTGCCGATGCGCAGCGAGATGCGGCCGTCCTGCGGCAGGCGTTTTTCGGAGATGTCGAGCTCGGCCATGATCTTCAGGCGCGAGATCAGCGCGGCGTGCAGCGCGCGGTTGGGCTGCACCACCTCGCGCAGCACGCCGTCGATACGGAAGCGCACGCTGGAATGGCGCTCGAAGGGCTCGATGTGGATGTCGCTCGCGCCGTCGCGCGCGGCCTGCGTGAGCAGGGCGTTGAGCATGCGGATGATGGGCGCGTCGTCGGCGGTTTCCAGCAGGTCTTCAATCGCCGGCAGCTCCTGCATCATGCGGCTCAGGTCGGCGTCGCTCTGCACTTCGCTCACCACCGCGGCCGCGCTCGATTCGCCCTGGGCATAGGCGGCGCTGATGCGCTGCGTGAGCGTGTCGCCCGGCTCCCACAGGAACTCGCGCACCTCGTGGCAACGCAGGATTTCCGAGAGTGCAGAGAGGCGCTGCGTCTGCACCGCCGGGTCGGCCGCGGGCGTGCTGCTGCCCAGCAGGGTCAGGCCCTGGCCATCGTCTTCGAGCAGCCACAGGTGCTGGCGTGCAAAGGCGTAGGGCAGCAGGTGTCTCATGGGATCAGTTGGCCGGGGCGGCGGGCGGTGACGGCTGCGCCGCTTCGGGCGCACGCTGTGGCGGCAGCACGGGCGCGGTGTTCACGCGCAGCGCGCTGCTGGGCACGGGCTGGGCATCTTTCTGCGCGGCGCGCATGAGGTCGTAACGGTCGAGCGAGAGGTTGGTCGTGGCACGCGCGTCGCGCAGCACCACCGGGCGCAGGAACACCATCAGGTTGGTCTTCTTGCGGCTGCGGGTCTCGCTCTTGAACAGATTGCCAAAGAAGGGCACATCGCCCAGCCCGGGCACCTTTTCCTGGTTGCCGGCGTATTCGTCCTGCAGCAGGCCGCCCAGCACGACGATGCCGCCGTCGTCGACCAGCACGGTCGATTCGATGGTGCGCTTGTTGGTGATCAGGCCCGTGGCCGAGTTGATCGAGGACGCCTGCACGCTGCTGACCTCCTGGAAGATGGTCATCTTGATGGTGCCGTTTTCGCTGATCTGCGGCTTCACGCGCAGGGTCAGGCCGACGTCCTGGCGCTCGATGGTCTGGAACGGGTTGACCGAGCCCTCGTTGCTGCCGGTGTTGGTGAACTGGCCGGTCACGAAGGGCACGTTCTGGCCGATCACGATCTTGGCCTCTTCGTTGTCCAGTGTCAGCAGGTTGGGCGTGGACAGGATGTTGCCCTCGCCGTTCTGCTGCAGGAAGCGGGCCAGAAAGCCGAGGATGTAGACGCCGTTGCGCTGCTGGGCGGCGCCGATGTTCAGGCCGGTGCCAGGCGCTGTGATGCTGGCGGTGTCGCCCTGCGCGACGGGCAGCAGATTGGTCAGGATGTTGTTGCCGCCGGTGCCGAAGTTGGTGCCCATCAGACCCACCACGCTGTCGCCAAAACGGCCCAGAGGGCCTTGCCACTGGATGCCGAACTCGGCCGCCTTGTCGGCGTTGACCTCGGCGATCAGGCTTTCCACGTAGACCTGCGCGCGCCGCCCGTCGAGCTGGTCGATGACGGCGCGCAACTGCCGGTATTGCGGCTCGGGCGCGGTGATGATGAGCGCGTTGGTGGCCGGGTCGGCCTGGATCTGCCCGCCGGTGGAGGGGCTGGCGCTGGCAGCCACCGGCGCCGTGGCCTGGGGGCTGCCAGCGGCGGTGGACCCGGTCGCCGCACGGATGGCGACGGCGGTGGGGGCGCTGGTCAGCGCACCGGCTCCGCTGGCGCCACTCTCGCCGGCCATGGCCGCGCGCAACGTGGCCGCCAGCGAGGTGGCGTCGGCGTTTTTCAGGTAGACCACATGGATGTTGCCGCTCGCCTCCTGCGACCGGGGCTGGTCCAGCTTGCTCACCAGCGAGCGCACCAGCGCCAGGCGCGCCGGGTTGGCCGCGCGCAGCACCAGGGTGTTGCTGCGCGGCTCGGCCACCAGGGTGGTCTTGTAGGAGGTGTCGGCGGCCTGACCAGCGCCCACGGTGGCGGGTTCGATCAGGCGCGTGATCAGCGGGGCGATGTCGATCGCGATGGCGTGCTGCAGCGGGATGATCTCGACATCGGTGGCACCGGCCACGTCGAGCGCGGCGACGATGCGCCCGATGCGTTGCAGGTTGTCGGCGTAGTCGGTGATCACCAGCGAGTTGTTGCCGGGGTTGACGTTGATGGTGTTGTTGGGGCCGATCAGGGGCCGCAGCACGGGCACCAGGTTGTTGGCGGCCTCGTGGTTGAGGCGGAAAATCTGGGTCACGATCTGGTTCGACGAAGCCAGTGAGCTCACCGGGCCCGCGTTCACCGGGTTGCCCTGCAGCTTGGCATCGGCCTCGGGCACGATCTTGTAGAGGCCGCCGGTGTCCACCAGCGCAAAGCCCAGCAGCCGCAGCGCGGCGCTGAACTGGTTGAGTGCGGCCGCAGGAGAAACGGGCCGGTCCGTGGACAGGCTGATGGTGCCCTTGACACGCGGATCCACCACCACGTTGCGCCCACTGATGGACGCCATGGTGCGGGCAACCGCTTCGATCTCGGCGTCGACAAAACTCAGCACCACGGGCTCGTTGCGCCCGCTTTGCGCCAGCGCGACCGGCCCGGGCAGCAGGCACAGCGCCAAGCTGCCGGCCAAGGTGAGCGTTCTCAGCAGACCCGCTGTCTGCCCGGGTTTCGGGTGGACCCGGGTGGGCTGGGCTCGGGAGGGTTTGCGGTTCATCGCCTGATCCTATCGCGAAGTGCTGGTCATCGGCTGCGCCGCGCCTCAGCCAATGTTCAGAATCGAGCGCGGTCCCTGCCTGCGCCCGAGGATGTTGAGCAGGTTGTCCAGCGCCGGCTCGCGCCCGGGGGCGGCCTGGGCCTCGCCCTGGAAGCGCAGCCGTCCACCCACCCACTGGCCGCTGCCCTGCAGCCGCAGCCCGCCGCGCAGCGTGCTCAGGTTCAGCGTGGTGCTGTGGCCGTCGGCCGCGGCCTGCAGTTCCAGCCTGTAACTGCCCAGCGGGCGCAGGGTGGACAGGCGGGACGCCATATCCAGCGCGTCCACGGTCAGGCCACCTTGCAGGCCCAGGCGACCCTGCACCTGCTGCACGACCAGGCCGCTGGAGCGCAGCGCGAGCTGGCCGTCGGGCCGCAGGGTGTTCCAGGGGGTGCCCAGACCCACCAGCAGGACGGCCGGCCACTGGCTGCTGAAGGCGGCGAGACGCAGTTCCATGCCCTGCCAGCCGGGCAGCAGCAGGATGTCCAGCGGCTCGGGTGAACAACAGGGTGTGCTGAGCTGGAGCGCGACGGCCGGCTGGCCCGAAGCCCAGGCCGGCGCCAGCCGCCAGCGCAGTCCCTGGGGCAGGGCGCTCAGGCTGCGGCTGCCTTCGCCGCCGGTGAGCAGCAGGTCGGCCCGGCCCTGCCAGACGCTGCCACGCGCGTTGACCAGCTGCACCTGTCCCGCGCTGGCGCTGTGCACAGCCGCGGCGAGCCAGCGCGCGGGCGCAAACAGCAGCATCGCCAGCAACAGGCCGAGGCAGCCGCCGAGCCAGGCCAGGCGCACGGACCAAGGGCTGTTCATCGTTCGTCCGACTGCAGACCGGGCCCCGCCAGCACCAGGTTCCCGCTCCATCCGGCGGGGTTGGCCTGCTGCTGGAGCTGGGCCTGCACCGGCAGCAGGCGGGCGTTGACGCGCATCTGGTTCAGCCACTGGGACAGGGCCTCGGGCGCGGTACCCCGGAAATTCACGCTCGCGCGGTCACCCTGCACCGACACCTGCGCCGTGCCACCCAGCTGGCTGGTGTATTGCTCCAGCGCGCGCAGCGTGGCGGCGCGGCCCGGCGGCGGGCTGCTGTTGAGCGAGCGCAACTGCTCGGCACTGGCGGCCAGTTGTTGCATCTGCGCCAGTTGGGTGTCCAGCCGGGCATGGCGTTCGGGTGCCTGGCGCAGCGTGCTCAGGGCCGGCGCGAGCGCCAGCCACCACAGCAGACCCAGACCCACCACCCAGGCGGCGGCGAACACGGCGCGCCGTTCGCGGGGTGACAGGCGGTCGAGCGCCGCGCCCAAGCCCTGTCCGAAACGGGCCAGGGCGGCGGTGGGTCGGGTGCGTGTGTTCATCGGTGTCAGGGGGTTGCCGGCCGCAGGGTGAGCTCGGTGTCTTTGAGCTGCGCCCGCCAGCCGCTGCGCTGCAGGGTTTGCTGCAGCGCTGGCAGTGCGTCTTCGCTGCCGGGTGCCACAGTGAAGCGGCCTTCGGCGCTGCTGAAATCGATGCTGCTCAGTGCGGCTGCGGGGTCGTCGGTGGCCTGGCCCAGCACGCCGAGCATGGCTTCGAGGTCACCGTGGGACAGCGTGCCGCTGGCCCGCTGCAGGCGGGTCAGTTCGCGCTGCATCTGCAAGGGGGCGTCGAGCACCAACTTGACTTGCGGAAAGCTGCGCTGCAGCGTCTGCCCCAGGGCCTGCTGTTTGGCCGCGAGCACGCGCCGCTCCTGCCAGGCGGCGGCATTCAGGCCGATGAGCTGAACCACCAGCAGCGCGGCCAGCCCCCAGCGCGCTGGCCGCCAGGCCGGCGCACTGCGCCACTGGCGCAGGGTCTGGCGCAGGCGCTGGCCGCGCCGGGCGGTGCTGGACAGGCTGAGGTCGAACTGCGCCAGATTCCATTCGGACTGGGCGCAGCGCAGCAGCCAGGCCGGCAGCGCCACGAGCTCGAAGCGCTGGCCGAGCAACTGTTCGGCTTCGGCCGCGGCGGCGGGCTCGGCTAGCCACTGAATGGCGCCGTCGGGCGTTTCGGCGTCCCCCGGGGTGGGCGTGACCAGGGCCGCCACGCCGGTGCTGCCGGGTTGCAGCGGCGTGCAGACCACGCCCAGCGCACTCGCGCTCGCGAGCCAGGGTCGACCGGCCTGGTGGTGGGCCCAGTGAACGGTCGGAGGGGTCACGCTGCGCGACGATGCGAGGTGCGGCCAGATCGACGGCACGATGCGCGAGACCGGACGGCCCGCGTCCTCGAGGATTTGCAGCCAGGTCTTGAGCCAGGCCTTGTGGCAGGCGGCCACCCACACCGTCTGCCCGGATCGGCCACCGGGTTCGAGCGCGAAATGCAGTTCGGCGCTGTCGCTCAGCAGGTGTTCTTCCAGCACGCCGTCGAGCACGGCGCGCAGCTTGGCATTGGCCACGCGGGGCAGGGTGGCGCGGTGCCAGGACACGGCGTGGGGTGGTAACACCAGCACCACGTCTTCGTCGGCGGGCAGCAGCGAGGCCGCGCAGGTGCCGTGTTCGGCCAGTTGTTGCCCGTTGCCTGAACGCGCCCAGTCCAGCGTCGCACCGGAGGCGGTGGCGCTGGCGACGGAGAACGATGTGGGTGTGAGGATCAGCACGTCGGGCCTGGGTCAGGGAAGGGTGCGCGCACGCGGGATGTTCTGCATTTTAGGGACCGGCCGCGTGCCGGCGGATCGCCCGTGGTGTCGCACACCCTGCCGGCGCATCATGGGCGGGCGGCGACGCGCTCGCGCCACCGGACGTTGACGTTGAGTCCGTTGCGCACCACCAGCGAATGTTCTTCGGTCACGGTGTCGTCCAGCCGCAAGCGGACCCGGACCTCGAAAAAGCGGCTGCGCACATCGTGTTGCTGGCTGTTGACGGTCTCGCTGGTGGCGCCGGGAATGCGCGCTTGCGCGGCAGGCAGATCCCTGAAGGGCCTGTCGGCGCGCTCGCTGACCAGCAGTTGCGCCTGGGCCAGGTCCAGACCAGAGATGCTGGCGCTCAGCGCTTCGGCGCTGGCGGTGTTCAGGTTCAGGGTGCTGCGTTCGGGCAGCACCGTGACGTGGGGCTGCAAGGCCTTCAGGCTCGCCGGGCTCACGCCCAGCCAGCCGAGCTGCGCAAAGCGCGTCGGGAGCAGTGGGGTGGGCGAAGGCTTGGGGTCGTTCAGCGCCAGGTTCGACGTGTTCAGCAGGGCAGAAACCAGGTTGTCGAGTTCGGCCTGCGGCCGATCCAGCAACTGGTAGAGCTTGGTAAAAGCTGCCAGATCGGGCGGCGAGACCTCGACCTGGGTTTTCGCACCGCTGCCGGTGCTGCGGACCAGGTTCAAGGCGTTCAGGCGCGACTGTGCGTCGGACATTTCGCCCGACATGAAGGCCGGCAACATGTCGTCGGCGCTGTTGCTGTTGTTGTTCTTGTCGGCGGCCAGAAAGCTGGAGAGCTGGGCCTCTTCGAGCGGTGTGGCCCAGGGTTCGCCCAGGTGATCGGCGTGGCCGCTGTTGCGGTTGCCCCGGGCATCTTCCCGCAGGATCAGCCGCGCCCAGTCCAGCGCGCCGGTGAGTATCCAGCTCGCCTGCACGCGCTGGCGCTCGGCCGCCTCCACCTCGGCCGAGCGCCATTGTTGCCACACGGCGGCCGAGGCCAGCGTGGCGACCAGGGTCACGACCAGCATGGCCAGCAGCAGCGCGGCGCCGCGCTGGCGACCGATGGGGCGCCGGCGGTTCTTCATCATGGCGATCCGGCCGCCAGCGTCGGCCGCACCCAGTCGCGCACCAGCGTACCCGAGAGGCCCTGGCCCGCAGACAGTTCGAGCACCAGGCGCACCCCGTTGGGCAGCAGGCTCACGCCCGCCACGCCACGGCCTTCATTGCCGATCGACGACAGCGGATTGCCCCAGGTGGCACCCCGGTGGTAAAAAAGTTGCCAGCGGTCGATGCCGATGAGAGCCAGGGCGGTGTCGTTGGTGCCCGCGCCATCGCGTTGCTGTTCACCAAGCCCCCACTGCGAGGCCCGTTCCCAGGCTTGCGCGAGTTCGTCGCGGCGGCGCAGCGGCGGCGATTGCCAACGCATCCATTGCGGGCCGCCGGTACCGCCGGCCGCCGGGTCCTTGCGCGTCCAGGCGACCACTCGGATGCCCGGACTCTGCAGCGCGTTTTCGGTGCTGTCGCGCCGGGTCAGGCGCAGCACGCGGCCGTCAAAATCCAGCGCACCCAGTTCGCCGGTTTCGACCAGGGCGTCCAGATCGGCGCCCCACTGACCCAGTGCCGCCTGCAGCCGCAGGACCTCGTCGGCGCGCTGCTGGGTGATTTCCTGGGCGCGGTTCATGCCATCGAGCGAGCGCCAGCTGAGCAGGGCCAGCAAGCCCATCACCGCCAGCGCCACCAGCAGCTCGATCAGCGTGAAACCGCGGTGCTGGTGGTGCGACGACCCGCGCCGCACGAAACGGTCCAGCCCAGGGCACCGCCGGGCCGGCTTTGCCGGACGGCCAGTGCCGGTCCCTTGGGGGTCGCGCGAAGCGCGGCGGGGGTGTTTCATTTCAATACCGTCCCATCACCGTGGACAGGGTGAGCAGCCGCGCATTCACCCCTTGCACCGGCCCCTCGACCACGGCGTCGACGCGCCGGAAGTTGGGGTTCGGCGTCGGCAACACGGCCAGCCGCACCTGCAGCTGCCGCCCTGCCTGCTCGCAGGTGCTCGTGCTCTCGCCCACACCCGGCAGCTGGCGGTTCAGGCGCAGTCTGGTCAGCTCGTTTTCGGCGCAGAGCTGGGCCAGCCATTGATCACTTTGGCGCTCCGCGGCGCGGGTGAGGGCTCCGGTGGCCTGCATGCCGGCGGCCAGCGTGATCGCCACCACCGCCAGCGCGACCAGGATTTCGATCAGGGTGAAACCCAGGGCACGGTTTTCACCAGAACGCGCGGTGTTCATGGCGCAGCGGCCTCGGGCAACACGGCGAACGGCGAGAGCCCGTCGGTGCCCAGCGTCAGCTGGTGCTCGCCGTGCATTAACCGCAGGCGCTGCGCCGCGATCAGGGGCTCGGGACCCAGCACCAGGCTGCTCGCCCCGGTGGGCTGGGCGATTTGCACCCGGGTCTCCGGGTGCAGCCAGCTGCGTTCGTTCGCCAGAGAGGCTGGCGCCTGCGGACGCGCTGGCACGCCCAGGAATTCGAACCCCTCCGCTGTCGGGCGCCAGTACACCGGCACACCGCTGCTGCGCGACTGGGCACGCGCCGATTCGAGCAGCGCCGACAGGCGCAGGGCTTCGGTCTCCAGCCGGTTGCCGTCGTTGTCGCGCAGCGTCAGGCTCACGCCGGCCGTGGCCAGCGCCACGATGGCCACAACGACCATCAGCTCCAGCAGGGTGAAGCCCCGCTGGGGCGAGCTGGTGCGTGATGGGGTCGACAACACCTCAGAACTCCGGCAATGCGTTCGGGCGCGAGGACAAACAGGCTGAAGTTAACAAGCCCCTGTGCGCGAAGTGCCTCAACCCAGCGGGTGCCGAAGATCCGGCTCCGCCGGTCCAAGGGCACCGTCCCCCTGGGGGAAAGCCGCACAGCGGCGCAGGGGGGAGCTTGCTCACATCCAGCTGCCGACGTCGGCGTCACGGCCTTCGCCACCCGGCTGGCCGTCGGCACCCAGCGACAGCACGTCGACTTCGCCGTGCACGCCGGGGTTGAGGTACTGGTATGGGCGGCTCCAGGGGTCGCCCGGCAGCTTCTCCACATAAGGGCGCCAGTTGGGGGGCACCGGGTTGATCGTGGGCTTGACGAGCAGTGCGTTCAGGCCCTGCTCGCTCGTGGGGTAGCGCTGGTTGTCGAGGCGGTACAGCTTGAGCGCCTGCATCAGGTTGTTGACGTCGGTCTTGGCCGCGGTGACGCGGGCGTCGTCGGCGCGATCGAGCACGTTGGGCACGATCAGCGCGGCCAGCACGCCGATGATGACCAGCACCACCATCAGTTCAATGAGCGTGAAGCCGCGCTGCAGCGAACGCCGCCAGGTGGGCATCAAGGACGTGGTGTGTGGGGGCAGAGGGTGGTGTTTCAAGGCGATCTCCCGGGAGCAGATGGCTGGGGTGCGCCGGTCTGAACGGCATCCAGCGGCAGGCACACCCACAGAGGGTCGTGACAGGCGGTCGATCATAATGCGGCCATGAACAAACGGGCATTCTCCGGGCGCGTCTTCAACCCTGTGGCCAGTGCGGCAGCGGGCTGGACGGGTGGCCGTTTCTGGCCCGCTCTGGCCGCCGGCTTGTTCTGGCTGGCGGCGGGCCTGAGTGCCGGGTACTGGGCGCTGCGTGCGTGGGGGCAGGGTCCTTTGACCCCGCTGGCCGCGCTGGCGGTATCGGCGCCCCAGGTCGACGTGGCCGCGGTGGCCCGCGCGCTGGGATCGCGTCCGCCACCGGGGGTGGCCGCAACCGCGCCGCCGCCCGCGACGCGTTACCGGCTGATCGGTCTGGCGGTCCGCCCAGGGCAGGGCGGCGCAGCCCTGATCGCGATCGACGACCAGCCGCCGCGCCCCGTGCGGGTGGGCGATGCACTGGAGGCGGGTTTGGTGCTGCAGTCGGTGAACGGTGGTGAAGCCCGGCTGGGACCCCAGCGCACCGGGCCCAGCACGGTGCAGCTGATCCTGCCGAAGGTCGAGGACTGAAAGACCCCGGTTCAGCGCGCCAAGAGCCGCTGGGCCGCCTGCAGCAGGGGCCAGGCCAGCAAGGTGCCCACACCCTGACCCATGCGCAGTTCCATGTCCAGCAGTGGCTGGGCTTGCAGGTGGATCAGGAGCAAGCGGTGGCCCGGGTCGGCCGACCGGTGGGCAAACACCAGGTAGTCCGCCACAGCAGGGACCAGACCACGCGCCACCAGCGCTGCCGCTCCCGCCACAAACCCGTCCACCAGCACCACGCGCCGCTCGCTCGCGGCCTGCAGCATCGCGCCGGCCATCATGGCGATTTCAAACCCGCCCATGGCGGCCAGCGCGTCCAGTGGCTTGACCGCTTTGCGGTGCCGGCTGGCCGCGGCGAAGAGCTTCTCCAGCTTGTGTTTCAGCCGGGCCTCGTCCGGGCCGGCGCCGACTCCACAGGCGTCGCTCAGTGGCACCCCGCACAGGCGAGACAGCAGCAGCGCAGCGCAGGAGGTGTTGGCCACGCCGACATCGCCGAGGGCGAGCACGTTGCCGGGCAGGTGCTTCACCACGTCCATGCCTGCTTTCAACGCGGCAATGGCCTGCGGAACCGACATGGCCGGACCCAGCACCATGTTGCGGGTGCCGTAACCGATCTTGCGCAACAGGAGCGGGACTTGCGACGGGGCATCGCCGGGCATCAGGATGTGAGAGGCCACACCCGCGTCCACCACCGTCAGCTTGAAACCCTGCTGCTCGGCCAGGCTGTTGACCAGTGACGTGCCCTGCAACATGTGCAGCACGCGCTGGCGGGTGAGGCCCTGTTCAGACAGCGAGACGCCTTCGTCGGCAATGCCGTGGTCGCCGGCAAACACCAGCAACTGCGGTTGGTCGAGGCGCACCTGATCGAAGATCAGCGGGCTGGCGTGCTGGATGCGGGCCAGTTGCAGGGCCAGCGTTTCCATGCGGCCCAAGGCGTGTTCGGGCAGGTGCACCGGCCGGAGCTGTTGCAGGAGGTACGGCTCCAGTTCAGCGTCATCCGTGGGCACCACCTGCGGCCACTGGGGTTCGGGCAAGGACGCTCTGTTCCGGGGTTCTTCAACCACTGTGTCAGTCCTTGCGTCCATGGTGTCGGTGCCTCAGCTCTTGAGAAACAGACGGTACACCGGATTGGCGGTTTCCTCGACGTACGGGTAGCCCAGTGTGTCGAGGAAGCGCGCAAACGCCTTGTCGTCCTTGGGCGGCACCTGGAGCCCAACCAGGATGCGGCCGTAGTCAGCACCCTGGTTGCGGTAATGAAACAGGCTGATGTTCCAGCCCGGGCGCATCAGGCTGAGGAACTTGAGCAAGGCGCCCGGCCGCTCGGGAAAGACGAAGCGCAACAGGCGCTCTTCCTGGGCCAGCGGTGAATGCCCACCCACCATGTGGCGAATGTGTTCTTTGGCCAGGTCGTCGTGCGTGAGGTCCAGCGCCTCGAAACCCTGGCGCTTGAAATTGGCGGCGATCTTGGCCGACTCGCCCTTGCCCTGCGTGGTCAGTCCCACAAAAACGTGCGCTGTGTCGGCGTTGCCGATCCGGTAGTTGAACTCGGTCACGTTGCGCGGACCGCCGGGCAGGTCGCCGATGGTTTCCAGGAAGCGTTTGAAGCTGCCGCGCTCCTCGGGGATGGTCACGGCGAACAAGGCCTCGCGTTCTTCGCCCACCTCGGCGCGTTCGGCCACGAAGCGCAGCCGGTCGAAATTCATATTGGCGCCGCACAGGATGGCGGCGTAGGTCTCGCCCTTGGTCTTGTGCTTGGCGACGTACTGTTTGACCGCGGCAACCGCCATCGCGCCTGAGGGCTCGACGATGCTGCGCGTGTCGATAAAGATATCCTTGATGGCGGCACACACCGCGTCGGTGTCGACCACCATGAACTCGTCCACCAGACCGCTGGCGATACGGAAGGTTTCTTCGCCCACGAGCTTGACGGCCGTACCGTCCGCGAAAAGACCCACATCGGCCAGCGTGATGCGCTGGCCGGCCTGGACCGATTGCATCATGGCGTCGGAGTCCACGGTCTGCACGCCGATCACCTTGATCTCCGGTCGCACCGCCTTGATGTAGTTGGCCACACCGGAAATCAGGCCGCCGCCGCCAATCGCGACAAACACCGCATCCAGGTGGTCCGAACCCAGACTTTGCAGTTGTCGCAGGATTTCCATGGCAATCGTGCCCTGGCCGGCGATCACGTCCGGGTCGTCAAACGGGTGCACGAAAGTCAGGCCCTGCTTTTTCTGCAGCGCCACCGCGTGGGTGTAGGCATCGGAATAGCTGTCGCCATGCAGCACCACGTCACCACCGAGTGCCCGAACCGCATCCACCTTCACCTGTGGCGTGGTGGTCGGCATCACGATCACCGCGCGGGTGCCCAGCTTGTGGCCGCCCAGCGCCACGCCTTGGGCGTGGTTGCCGGCCGACGCACAGATCACCCCCTTTTTCAGCTGCTCGGGGGTCAGATGCGCCATCTTGTTGTAGGCACCGCGCAGCTTGAAGCTGAAAACGGGTTGCTGGTCTTCGCGCTTGAGCAGTACCGTGTTGTGCAGACGCCGGCCCAGGTTTTTTGCCGGCTCCAGGGGCGATTCAACGGCCACGTCATAGACCCGGGCTGTCAGGATCTTCTTGAGGTATTCGGCGGGTGTCAGCGTTGTGACGGGGGACGAGGCCGGCAGAGCGGCAGGGGCGGCGGGCTTTTTGGGGCTGACGGGCATGGTGTTTCCTCGGTGCTCATCATATAGAGCGCGCCAGTCGGCCAAAAAAAACCCGGACTGGAAGAACCGGTCCGGGTTTAAATCCACCCTTGGAGGGCAGAGGAGACAACCTTCAATACAATGACATCAGTATAGCGCTCGCATGCTGCAACGCAACATCCTGAATCGTGAATTCGCTCCTTTTTAGGGAGCAGATTCCAAAATCGTCGTTTATTTCACATCTGGAAGTTTCATGGAATGCACCGTCTCCTGGACCGGCGCCACCGGTACCCGATCGCACATGGGTTTTGTGGCAGAAACCGGCAGTGGTCATGTGTTGGTGATGGACGGTGCTCCAGACGCCGCGAAACCTGAAAATGGCGGGGCCAACATGGCGCCGCGGCCCATGGAAACGCTCTTGGCGGGCACCGGTGGCTGTACCGCCTACGACGTGGTGCTGATCCTGAAACGTGGCCGTCACGATGTTCGGGGCTGTAGCGTCAAGCTCAGCACCGAACGGGCTGAGACCGATCCCAAGGTCTTCACCAAGATCCACATGCACTTCACGGTCACTGGCAAGGCCATCCCGCCCGTGGCGGTGGAGCGAGCCATTGCCATGAGCCACGACAAATACTGTTCTGCCAGCATCATGCTGGGCAAGACGGCGGAAATCACCACCGGTTTCGAGGTGCTGGAAGCCTGAGACCCACGTTGCGCGTGCCTCCCAGGCGCTCAGATTCGATGCGCCACTGTCGTCATCACACGGGCGGCAAGCCGCATCAGGCCTCTGACGGGTTCTGGCAAGTCGGTGGCACCCGCGTGTTGGGCCTCGCGGGCGTGACGTGCTTCGTCGTCCTTCATCTGAGCCACGATGGCCCGCGACGCCTGATCACCGGGAGGCAGGCGGTCCATGTGGCTCGCCAGATGCGCTTCCACCTGGCGCTCCGTCTCCACCACAAAGCCTAGGCTAACGCCCGGCCCAAAGCGCCCTGCCAGCAAGCCCAGTCCAAAAGCACCCGCATACCAGAGCGGATTCAGCAGGGAGGGACGCGCGCCCAGTTCGTCCAGACGCTGTCGGGTCCAGGCCAAGTGATCGGTTTCTTCTTTGCCTGCGGCCTCCAGCTGGACCGCCAGTGCCGGATGGGCCGTCCGTTGGTTGGCCCGGGGTGAGCGTGCCGCCAGCGCTTGCGCGGTGTACAACGCCTGAGCGCACACCTCACCAACATGATTCACCCTCATCAGGGCGCCAGACAATATCCGGTCCGATTCGCTCAGTTGCTCGTCGCCACACTCGGGAACTGTGGGACAGGCGCGCGAGGCGCGAGGATGCACAAAAATGGTGCGTAACGCCGAGTCGGCGGCATTGAGCAAGGCATCCATACGCAGATCTCCAGGGAGTGGGTTCGGTACCAATTGGGCCGGACAGAAGGCCATTTTCTCGCAGATAGGCGACGTACTTGGTATTTACCCTTATTTTGTTGGCGATTTGAAACGCATTGGGTTGCATGGCCTGTGGTCTGTTTGCAACAAAGCGGTGCCACGATGGTTGAAAGCTTTGCATCGGGCTTCCCCTTCTGGTGCAATCGCTACAGCTTCCACGAACGGAGGTTGGCTCGAGGGCTCAAGACCCACGGCCTCTTATTCAACCTTGGAGATACTCTCAATGAAAAAGACCCTGATTGCTCTGGCCGCCGTGGCTGCCACCGGCGCCGCCTTCGCTCAATCTTCCGTGACCCTGTACGGCGTGGCCGACGTGGCCCTGACCAAGTCGACCGACACCTCCGCCGCTGTGATGAGCGCTGGCGCTTTGAACAACGGTACCAGCCGTTGGGGCGTGCGTGGCACCGAAGACCTCGGTGGCGGTCTGAAGGCCGGTTTCAACTTCGAGCAAGGTCTCAGCTTGGGCGATGGTTCCATCTCCACCGCTGGCGCTGGTGACTTCGGCCGCGCTGCCTGGATGAACCTGAGTGGCGGTTTCGGTGACCTGCGTCTGGGCCGCAGCCTGACGCCTTCGTTCTACGGCATCGCCGCTTGGGAACTGACCGGCACCGCCAACTACTCGGTAGTCGGTTCGCAGTTCGGCTTCCTGAACACCCGCAGCTCTGCCCAACTGATGTACACGTCTCCCAGCATGGCCGGCTTCTCCGTCAGCTTTGCTCACGTGCTCAAGGGCAACAATGTCGTGGGCGCCGTGGCCGCTACCGCTACCTCACCTGCCATTGCGGGTGTTGAGCGTGCGCGCAACAACCTGAACGCCATCTACCGCAACGGCCCGATCGTGGTGGCCTTCGCCTACGACAAGGTCCAGGATGCTGAGGCCGGCAAGTCGCTGGGCGGCAGCTACGACTTCGGCGGCTTCAAGCTGGCTGGTTCCGTGATGGATCCTTCCGGCGTTGCCAAGGGCTTCACGCTGGGCGGCAGCACCACCATGGGTCCTGTGACCCTGACGCTGGATGTCGCACGCGACACCGAAGCCAAGGACACCGATCTGCTGGTTGAAGCCAAGTACGCTCTGAGCAAGCGCACCTTCACCTACGCAGCGATCGTCCGTGATGGCAAGGGTGAAGACGCCAAGAACTTCAACCATTTGGCTCTGGGCATCCGCCACAACTTCTGATCTGACGCCGGCTTGAGCTGGCGACTGGTCCGAATCAAAACCCCTGCCGGTCAGCCGGCAGGGGTTTTTTATTGGTGGTTTCGTTGCATGTGGTCTTATGGCTCACTTCTGGTTTCTTCTGGGGTATGTCGCTGTGTCAAAAAACCGACAAACTTGAACAAGCTTGGTCGTTTTTTGCGGGAAAACCCTTGTGGGGCCGAGAGCGCGGTTTAGTATTTGTAGCGTGATTTCGCTTCACAGCCGGTTTCGATATACGGGACTGGATTTTTCAAACAAGGAAACATCTCATGAAAAAGTCTCTGATTGCTCTGGCCGTTCTGGCTGCTTCGGGCGCTGCCATGGCCCAGTCCAGCGTCACCCTGTACGGTATTGCTGACATCTGGGTTGGCAAGGTCAAGGGTGAGTCCGCCGTTGCTGGCAGTGGCGGTGTGAACACCAGCCGTTTGGGCTTCAAGGGTTCTGAAGATCTGGGTGGCGGTCTGTCCGCCATCTTCCAGTTCGAGCAAAAGCTGAGCCTGGGCGATGGTTCGACCAACGACAAGCTGTTTGATCGTCAAGCCAACGTCGGCTTGGCCGGTGGCTTCGGTACCCTGAAGCTGGGTCGCAACTGGAATGCACTGGACGACGTCTTTGGCGCTTCCAACAGCGGCTTTGACTCGGCTCTGTCGGCCAGCAACGTTTGGCAGAACAGCTACACCGGCGCCGCCGATGCGCAGTTGTACTACGCTACGCCTGAGTTTGCTGGTGTCAGCGGTGCTGTGAGCTCCCAGCTGAACGGCAACGTTCCCGCTGGTGGCAAGCGCATCTCCGCTCTCCACGTGAAGTACGCTGGTGGTCCCGTGGCTGCTGCCCTCGGCTACGAAACGAACGAAGTCGGTCAGAAGGGCACCATGCTCAATGGCTCGTACGACCTGGGCGCTGCCAAGCTGCTCGCCAGCTACTACACGACCAAAGACACTGGCGGCGTTGCCGACGCAGAAGTGAACTCTTACCAGCTCGGCGCTGACATTCCCCTGGGTGCGTTCACGCTGTCCGTGGGCTACGCCAGTTCCAAGGCAGACGGTGCCTCCGAGAGCGACAGCGCTTTCGGTGTGGCCGCAGCTTACAGCCTGTCCAAGCGCACCATGGTGTACACCGGCTTCCGTGCTGAAGACCGCAAGGCCACCGGCGTCGACAAAGACTTCTTCGCTGTCGGTCTGAACCACAAGTTCTGATATCCCAGGCGGCCCTGAGGCCGTTGGAATCGCAGAACAAAAGCCCCCGGGGAGATATCCCCGGGGGCTTTTTTCATGCCTGGGTCGACTTCTTCTTACTGCGCGGCTCCAGTGGCTGGCGTTGCTTTGATCATCGCCTTCTCCAGCTTGGGTTTGACGGGTGCTGAAATGGCCTGATGTGCGATGCCATTGACGGTCAGGCCTTCCGCTGACAGCTTCGCGGCGCGCTTTTCGCCAATGCCGGAAACCCGCTGGATCAGGTCTGCCCAATCCTTGAATTTGCCCATCTTGCGTTCGCTCAGAATACGGGTCGAGGTGCCTGGGCCAATGCCTTTGATGCTGTCGAGATCGGCTTCGCTGGCGCTGTTCACGTCAACGGCGGCAAATGCGCTGGCGGCGAGCAGCGCGAGCAAGGCCATCATCATCTTCCTGATCATTCAAAACTCCCTGGATACAGATTGAAAAAGCGCTGTTGCTCGGGTTTGAGCTGGGCGCGACGTTGGCGTGTAACGAACACACCTAGGCGAAATTTAGAGGAGTCGGCATTGAATGTCCCTCCCGCGTTTGGGGGATATGAAGGATTCTTGGATGATTGGGCTTGAAATGATAACTAAATAGTTGTATATATGAGACGCTGAAGCCAATCGATGGAGCTTGCCGGGAAATCTTGCCGGTTTTGTGCCAACGAGCCGTGACCATTGAACGGGTCGGGCTGGGCAAACCTGTGTAGATGAAGTCGGTGGCCGGCCAGGGGCCGCTAGGGTTAGTCCCGTTCTGGGTTGTGGAACGGTTGTTGCATAGTGCGGCTACTGTTATTGATTTAGATGTCAACCAATGAAAACACCGCTCGTGCTCTGGTGTGCAGCGATGGCTGTTGGTGTCCGTATTCCCCGACTCAATCAGTTGATCCCATGGACCATAAAGAAAAACACCGAGGTGGTGCACCGCACCGACAACTGGATGGACTTGCGCCTCATCGCGGTAAACTGATTTCAGCCAGTAGGAAGGGTGTCGCCCACCGGCTGGGTTGACCCTCTCTTCTTCCCCACAAGATGTTCGCATTCATTCTCAGGCGCCTGGCGCAGGCTGTGGTGGTGATGGTCAGCGTGGCTTTGATCGCCTTCATGCTGTTCCAGTATGTGGGTGATCCGGTCGTCTTCCTGTTGGGGCAGGACGCCACGCCAGAACAGATTCGCGAACTCCGCGTCGACCTCGGGCTTGACCAGCCGTTTGTGGTGCAGTTCTGGCATTTCCTGGTCAATGCGGTTCAAGGTGAATTCGGACTCAGTCTGCGCCAGGGGGCCAAAGTGTCGCGGTTGATCGGTGAACGCTTGCCGGCCACACTGGAGCTGGCGCTGGTGGCAGGCGTGATGGCGCTGGCGCTGGGTATCCCAATGGGGGTGTACGCGGCGCTCAAGCGCGGCAGCTTCACCAGCCAGCTGTTCATGACGATCTCGCTCCTGGGGGTATCGTTGCCCACTTTCCTGATCGGCATCTTGCTGATCCTGGTGTTTGCCGTGCAACTGGGGTGGTTTCCCAGTTTTGGCCGTGGCGACGTGGTGCAGCTGGGCTGGTGGAGCAGCGGGCTGCTCACCGCCAAGGGCTGGCAACACATCACGCTGCCGGCGATCACGCTGGCGATCTTCCAGCTCACGCTGATCATGCGGCTGGTGCGCGCCGAGATGCTCGAAGTGCTGCGCACCGACTACATCAAGTTCGCGCGCGCGCGCGGCCTCACCAACCGGGCCGTGCACTTCGGGCACGCGCTGAAAAACACCCTCGTGCCCGTGATGACGATCACCGGCCTGCAGCTGGGCGGCCTGATCGCCTTCGCCATCATCACCGAAACCGTTTTCCAGTGGCCGGGCATGGGGCTGCTGTTCATCCAGGCCGTGACCTTTGCCGACATTCCCGTCATGGCGGCCTACCTCTGCCTGATCGCGCTGATCTTCGTGGTGATCAACCTGATCGTCGACCTGCTGTATTTCGCCGTTGACCCGCGCCTGCGTGCCGACAAAGCGGGAGGTCACTGACATGCTGGTGCCCCGCATCAAGGCCCATGGCCGCGCGTTCGCGCACATCGCGGCGTACCACCCAGAACTCACCGCTTTGAGGCGCGATCTGCACGCGCATCCCGAAATCGGTTTCGAGGAGCACTACACCGCGCAGCGCGTGGTCGAGGCGCTCAAGGTGTGCGGCGTGGATGAAATCCACACCGGCATCGGCAAGACCGGTGTCGTGGCCGTGATTCACGGCAGCCAGCGCCAGAGTGGCCGCATGATCGGCTTGCGCGCCGACATGGATGCCCTGCCCATGACGGAGCACAACGACTTTGCCTGGAAATCCCTCAAGCCGGGCATGATGCACGGCTGCGGCCACGACGGCCACACCGCCATGCTGGTGGGCGCGGCCCGCTACCTCGCCGAAACCCGGCAGTTCGATGGCACGGCGGTGCTGATCTTCCAGCCTGGTGAAGAAGGATTTGCCGGAGCCAAGGCCATGATCGAAGACGGTCTGTTTGATCGCTTCCCCGTGCAATCGGTCTACGCGATGCACAACTGGCCGCAGATGCGCCCCGGCACGGTGGGGATCAACCCCGGACCCATGATGGCCGCGGCGGACCGCATCACGATCGAGATCACCGGCAAAGGCGGCCACGGCGCGCACCCTTACCAGACCGTGGACCCGGTGCTGGTTTCGGCCCACATCATCACGGCGCTGCAAAGCATTGTTTCGCGCAATGTGCGGGCAATCGACAGCGCCGTGGTGAGCCTGTGCGCCATGCAGGCTGGCGACATGGGCGCGTTCAGCGTGATGCCGGGCAAGGCGACGCTCATGGGCACGGTGCGCACCTTCAACCCGGAGGTTCAGGACCTGGTCGAGCGTCGGCTGCACGAGGTGTGTTCCGGTGTGGCGCTGGGATTGGGCGCCGCGGCCCATGTGAATTACGAGCGCATTTACCCTGCGACCATCAACAGCCGCCAGGAGGCCCGGTTCGCTGCCGAAGTGGCTCAGAAACTGCTGGGGCACGACCACGTGGACCGCGACCTGGAACCCAGCATGGGCGCCGAGGATTTTTCTTTCATGCTGCAGGTCAAGCCCGGGGCTTATCTGCGGCTCGGCCAGGGCGCTGAAAACGGCGTCGGCAGCTGTTTCCTGCACAACAGCCGCTACGATTTCAACGACGACGTGCTGCCGCTGGGCGCCGCGTTGCACGCGGGGCTGATCGAGCAGGGCATGCCACTGGCCAGCGCCGATTGATGTTTACCATTTTCCCAACCACGCCTAGGAGCGACTCATGAAGTTCAAGCAAACGTTGACGGTCTGTGCAGTGGCCGCTGCCCTCGCCACACTGGGGGCCGCGCAGGCGCAGACCGTGCGCATCGGCAACCAGGGCGATGCGCTGTCGATGGACCCGCACTCGCTCAACGAGTCCTTGCAACTCAGCGTGACGGGCAATGTGTACGAGCCCCTGGTCACCCGCGGAAAAGAACTGCAGCTGGAGCCCGCGCTGGCCACCAGCTGGAAGCAGACTTCACCCAACGTCTGGCGGTTTGAGCTGCGCAAGGGCGTGACGTTTCACGACGGCAAGCCTTTCACCGCCGACGATGTGCTGTTCAGTTTTGCCCGTGGGTCGGGTGATGGCTCGGACATGAAGAGCTACACGAACGACATCAAGGAAGTGCGCAAGATCGACGCGCACACGGTGGAGTTTGAAACCAAGGCACCGTTCCCCATCCTGCCGGGTGTGTTGTCGTTCTTCTACATCATGAGCAAGCAGTGGAGCGAGGAGAACCAGGCCACCCGGCCGGTGGACCGCCGCAAAGGTGTTGAGAACGCCGCGTCGTTCCGCGCCAATGGAACGGGGCCGTTCCGCCTGCGCGAGCGTCAGCCCGGCGTGAAGTCCAGCTTCGTGCGCAACGGCAACTACTGGGGCAAGATCGAAGGCAACGTGGTCAACGTGGAATACACCCCGATTGGCAACGATTCGACGCGCGTGGCCGCGCTGCTGTCGGGCCAGGTGGACGTCATGGAGCCGGTGCCGGTGCAGGACGTGGCACGCGTCAACGCCAGCGGCAAGGCCAAGGTGCTCCAGGGCCCCGAGCTGCGCTGGATTTTTCTGGGCATGGACCAGAAGCGTGACGAGTTGCTGTATTCCAGCGTGAAGGGCAAGAACCCGTTCAAGGACAAGCGTGTGCGCCAGGCCTTCTACCAGGCCATCGACATCAACGGCATTCAGAAAACGGTGATGCGTGGTGCGGCCACGCCGGCGGCGCTGCTGGTGGGCCCGGGCATCAACGGGTTTGATCCCGCCATGAACACCCGCCTGCCGTACGACACCGAGGCCGCCAAGAAGCTGCTGGCCGAGGCCGGTTACCCGAACGGTTTCGAGGTTGGCATGAATTGCCCGAACGACCGCTACGTGAACGATGGCGCCATCTGCCAGGCGGTGGCGGCCAACCTGGCACGCATCGGTGTGAAGGTCAACCTGCAGGTGGAAACCAAGGGCACCTATTTTCCCAAGGTGCTCAAGCGCGACACCAGTTTCTACCTGCTGGGCTGGTCGCCCAGCACCTACGACGCGCACAACGTGCTGAATGCACTGATCCGCTGCGTGGACGACAAGGGGTCGGGCCAGTTCAACCTGGGGGCCTATTGCAACCCGAAGGTGGACGAACTCACGCTCAAGATCCAGTCTGAAACCGACCAGGCCAAGCGCAATGCCATGATCAAGGAAGCGTTCACCCTGCATTCGAACGACGTGGGTCATCTGCCGCTGCACCAGCAGGCCTTGGCCTGGGGTGTGGCCAACAACGTGCAGTTGACGCAACGGGCCGACAACCAGATGCCGTTCCGTTACATCAGCGTGAAGTAGCGCTCCCCCCTGCGCCGCTGCGCGGCTTCCCCCCCAGTGGGACGCCAGCAGCGGCCCCGGCATGGCCGTTTCCTTGCTGGCTCTGGATGGGCTTCCTTTCCGCTCAGCCGCTTGGTTGGTTCACACCCATCGAAAGCACCTCACTTGATTGCCTTTGTTCGCCGCTGGCTTGACAGTGATGTCGGCCACAGTTTCCGCACCTCGCCCACCGCCATCGTGGCGGCAGCGATCGCCCTCGTCTGCCTGTTCTGCGCGCTGTTCGCCCCCTGGGTGGCCCCGCACAACCCGTTTGACCTCGCCACCCTGGAGTTGTCCAATGCGCGCCTGCCGCCAGCCTGGAGCGAGGGCGGTGTATCCCAGTTCCTGCTCGGCACCGACGATCAGGGGCGCGACATCCTTTCGGCCTTGATGTACGGCGCGCGCATTTCGCTGGCGGTGGGCCTGGCCTCGGTGGTGCTGTCTGTGGTGATCGGCGTGGCGTTCGGTCTGCTGGCGGGCTTTCTGGGGGGCTGGGTGGACGCCTTTCTCATGCGCCTGTGCGACGTGATGCTGTCGTTCCCCGCCATCCTGGTGGCGCTGTTGATCGCGGGCGTGGGGCGGGCGCTGTTTCCGGATGCCCACGACTCGCTGGCCTTTGGTGTGCTCATCCTCTCGATCACGCTCACGGGCTGGGTGCAGTACGCGCGCACGGTGCGCGGCTCCACGATGGTGGAGCGCAACAAGGAATACGTGCAGGCCGCGCGGGTGACGGGCGTGGCGCCGCTGCGCATCATGCGCCGCCATGTGCTGCCCAACGTCATGGGGCCGGTGATGGTGCTGGCCACCATCCAGGTGGCCACCGCCATCATCACCGAGGCCACGCTGTCGTTCCTGGGCGTGGGGGCCCCGCCCACTTCGCCCTCGCTGGGCACCCTGATCCGGGTCGGCAACGACTACCTGTTCTCGGGCGAGTGGTGGATCACCATCTTCCCGGGCGCGATGCTGGTGCTGATCGCGCTCTCGGTGAACCTGCTCGGCGACTGGCTGCGCGACGCGCTCAACCCAAGACTCCGGTAAACCACGATGAGCCTGTTGCAAGTCAAGAACCTCGTTGTCGAGTTTCCCCACCGGAGGGGCACGTTGCGTGCGCTCGACGACATTTCCTTCGACATCGCGCCCGGCGAGATTCTCGGCGTGGTGGGTGAGTCCGGTGCGGGAAAGTCGCTCACGGGCGCGTCCATCATCGGCCTGCTGGAGCCGCCCGGGCGTGTGGCCTCCGGCGAGATCCTGCTGGAGGGCCGCCGCATCGACAACCTGCCGTTCGATGACATGCGCAAGGTGCGCGGTCGCCAGATCGGTGCCATCTTCCAGGATCCGCTCACCTCGCTGAACCCGCTGTATTCGGTCGGCCGCCAGCTGATCGAAACCATCACCACCCACCTGCCGGTGAATCAGGCCGAAGCGCGGCAACGCGCCATCCAGCTGCTGCGGGACACCGGCATTCCGGCGGCCGAGCAGCGCATCGACCACTTCCCACACCAGTTTTCGGGCGGCATGCGCCAGCGGGTGGTGATTGCGCTGGCGCTGGCGGCCGAGCCGCAGCTGATCGTGGCCGACGAGCCGACCACCGCGCTGGACGTGTCCATTCAGGCGCAGATCATCACGCTGCTCAAGACCATCTGCAAAGAGCGCGGTGCCGCCGTCATGCTGATCACGCATGACATGGGTGTGATCGCTGAAACCTGCGACCGGGTGGCCGTGATGTACGCCGGGCGCATCGCCGAAATCGGCCCGGTGCACGAAGTCATCAACCATCCGGCCCATCCGTACACCGCTGGGCTCATGGCCTGCATTCCGGACATGAGCGTGGACCGTGAGCGCCTGCACCAGATCGATGGTGCCATGCCGCGGCTCAACGCGATTCCGGCCGGCTGCGCCTACAACCCGCGCTGCGACCGGGTGTTTGACCGCTGCCACGACGAGCGCCCCGATCTGATGCCCGCGGGCGTGACCCGGGCGGCTTGCTGGCTGCATGCACCTGCTGTAGCCCGCGGCGAAGAGGTTTCCCAATGAGCGCTCAACCGATCGATCTAACCACCCCGGCCGTGGTGGTTCACCAGGCTGCGCCGGCAACAGCTCAAACCGTGTCAGTGGCCTCTGAACCCCTGGTGAGGGCGACCGACCTGGCCAAGACGTTCGACGTCTCGGCGCCCTGGCTCAACCGGGTGCTCGAGCGCCAGCCGCGACAGCTCCTGCGCGCGGTGGACGGGGTTTCCTTTGACATCCCGCGCGGCGAGACGCTGGCGCTGGTGGGTGAGTCGGGCTGTGGCAAGAGCACGGTGGCGCGCCTGCTGGTGGGGCTGTACGAGCCGACGCGCGGCGGCTTCGAGTTTGACGGGCAGGATGCCCATGCCGCGTTCAAGACGCCGGCGGGCCGCCAGCTCCGTCGCCGCATCCAGATGATCTTCCAGGATCCGTATGCCAGCCTCAACCCGCGCTGGGTGGTGGAAGACATCATTGCCGAACCGCTGCGCGAGCACGGCATCGAGACCGAACCCGTGGCCCTGCGCGCCCGCGTCGATGCCTTGTTGCATTCCGTGGGCCTGTCGCCGCACGACCGTGTGAAGTACCCGCACCAGTTCTCGGGCGGGCAGCGCCAGCGCATCTCGATCGCGCGCGCGCTGGCCACGCAGCCCGAGTTTCTGGTCTGCGATGAGCCCACCAGTGCGTTGGATGTGAGCGTGCAGGCGCAGGTGCTGAACATCATGAAGGACCTGCAGCGCGAGCGCGGTCTGACCTATCTGTTCATCAGCCACAACCTGGCGGTCGTGCGCCACGTGAGCGATCGGGTGGGCGTGATGTACCTGGGCAGGCTGGTGGAGCTGGCGCCCAAACACACGTTGTTCGACAGCCCGCGCCACCCTTACACCCGCATGCTGCTCGACGCCATTCCCAAGATGCACGACACCGGCAAGGCGCGCACGCCGGTTTCCGGCGAAGTGCCCAACCCGCTGAATCCGCCCAGCGGTTGCGCGTTCAACCCGCGCTGCCCTCATGTGAATGAGCGGTGTCGGAATGAGAGGCCGGTGTTGCAGACTATTGGAGGTGTTCGAGTGGCGTGTCACGCTGTCGAAGAAGGCCGGATCTGACGGGGTGAAGTGTTGGCGTTGGCGCGGACAACGGGCGCTCCACTCCGCGAATGTTCCCCGGCCTGCTGCGCAGGCCTCCTCCTTTACTTCGCTGCGGGAAACACCCGTTGTCCTCAGGCCTGTTCGGCGCACGTGCCTCCAAACCCAAGGATGCCGTGGAACCGGCTTTGCCGGGCCACAGGCATCGTCCCCCTCTGGGGGAAGCCGCGTCAGCGGCGCAGGGGGACGCTTGACCTGTGCGCAGCGCGCACGCTCACGCGTACCTTTTGCTCCGCAGGTTGTTCTTCATTTCCTTCAGCAGCGGTTGCAGCTTGCTGCCCCCGATGCGCAGCGCGAGGCAGGTGGCGACCACGTCGATCACCATCAGGTGCATGAGCCGCGAGGTCATGGGGCTGTAGCGGTCATAGCCTTCGGGATGGTCGGCCGACAGGTGGATGTGCCCCGCTGCCGCCAGCGGTGAGCCGCTGGCGGTGATCACGATGACCGTGGCGCCGTGCTTGCGGGCGATGTCCGCGGCGTCCATCAGGTCGCGCGTGCGGCCCGAGTTGGACACGATCACCAGGCAGTCGCCCGGCCCCAGCAGCGAGGCGCTCATGACCTGCATGTGGCCGTCGCTGTATGCGATGGCGTTGATGCCGAGGCGGAAGAACTTGTGCTGCGCGTCCTGTGCCACGATGCCCGAGTTACCCGCGCCGTAAAACTCGATGCGGCCGCGGTTCTTGTAGGTGGCCAGCAGCGCATCGACCGCTTTTTCGATCGAGTGCGTGGACGCGTCGTTGCGGTACTTCAGGAAAGCCGCCACCGTGTTGTCGATCACCTTCACCAGCACGTCGCCCACCTTGTCGTCCACGTCCACGCTACGGTGGATGAAGGGCACACCCTCGCTCACCGTGCCGGCCAGCTTGAGCTTGAAGTCCGACAGCCCGTCGTAGCCCATGCTGCGGCAGAAGCGCACCACCGTCGGCTTGCTCACGTGGGATCGTTCGGCCAGCTCGGACACCGGCAAACTGGCAAAACTGCGCGGGTCCAGCAGCACGAGTTTGCCCACCCGTTGTTCGGCGGGGGCAAGCGAGGGCAATGAGGCTTTGATGCGTTCGAGCATGGGGAACAATCGGGTTACGAAACAGGTTACATGACAAATGTGAAACCTTATTACACCCGATAATGGCGAAATGAACCAGCTCGACGCACTCAAACAACTCACCACCGTGGTCGCCGACACCGGGGACTTCAACCAGATCGCAGCCTTTTCGCCCCGCGACGCGACGACCAACCCGTCGCTGATCCTGAAGGCGGTGCAGAAGCCGGAATACGCCCACTTGCTCAAGGATGCGGTGGCGAAATACGGCGCGCAAGGGCCGGACGAGGTGATGAACCGTCTGCTTGTGGCTTTTGGCTGCGAGATCCTGAAACACATCCCAGGCCGTGTGTCCACCGAGGTGGACGCCCGCCTGAGCTTCGACACCGAAGCGACCGTGACGAGGGCGCGCCGCATCATCGACCTCTACCAGGGCGAAGGCGTGCACATCGACCGCGTGCTGATCAAGATCGCGTCCACCTGGGAGGGCATCCAGGCTGCGGCGCGGCTGGAGCGTGATGGCATCCACACCAACCTGACGCTGCTGTTCTCGTTCGCCCAGGCGGTGGCCTGTGGTCAGGCGAAGGTGCAGCTGATCTCTCCGTTTGTGGGCCGTATCTACGACTGGTACAAAAAGAACGCCGGCGCGAGCTGGGATGAAGCGGCGATGGCGGGTGCGAACGACCCCGGCGTGAAGTCGGTGCGCGCGATCTACAACTTCTACAAGAAGCACGGCATCGCCACCGAGGTAATGGGTGCGAGCTTCCGCAACGTGGGCCAGATCACGGCGCTGGCCGGCTGCGACCTGCTGACCATCAGCCCCGATCTGCTGGCTCAGCTGGCGGCCAGCGAGGCCGCGCTGCCCCAGGCGCTGGACGCCGACGCCGCGAGGGCCATGGACATTCCGTTCGTGTTGTACGACGAACCGGGTTTCCGGTTCGCGATGAACGAGGACGCGATGGCGACCGAGAAGCTGGCCGAGGGCATCCGCGCGTTTGTGGCGGACACGATCAAGCTCGAAAGCATGATGCGCTGACCCACCCGAAGTCCCCTTGTTTGGGGGTATCAATGAAAAAAACCCCGCGAATTGCTTCGCGGGGTTTTTCTTGGGAGTTCGTCAAAGTGCAGTGATGCACTCCGACGCAGCATGAGGCGCCAAGCCAAGGCGCAAGGGGGTAGACAGTGGCAGCGCCACGGCAAGCCCTTGCAACGCCGGCTTGGCGTCTCAGGCAAGGCGCAATTACATGCCCATGCCGCCCATGTCGCCCATGCCACCCATGCCGCCACCACCCATGGCAGGTGCGTCATCCTTCGGGGATTCAGCAACCATGCACTCGGTCGTCAGCATCAGGCTGGACACCGAAGCGGCGTTCTGCAGCGCGGTGCGGGTCACCTTCGTCGGGTCCAGGATACCCATTTCGATCATGTCGCCGTAGGTGTCGTTGGCGGCGTTGAAGCCGTAGTTGCCCTTGCCGGCCAGGATGGCGTTGACCACCACGCTCGGCTCGCCACCGGCGTTGGCCACGATCTCGCGCAGGGGCGCTTCGATCGCTTTCAACACCAGCTTGATGCCGGCGTCCTGGTCGGCGTTGTCACCCTTGATGGTGCCAGCGGCCTGACGGGCGCGCAGCAGAGCCACGCCACCACCGGCCACGATGCCTTCTTCCACCGCAGCGCGCGTGGCGTGCAGGGCGTCTTCGACGCGGGCTTTCTTTTCCTTCATTTCGACTTCGGTCGCAGCGCCGACCTTGATCACGGCCACACCGCCGGCCAGCTTGGCCACGCGTTCTTGCAGCTTTTCGCGGTCGTAGTCGCTGGTGGCTTCTTCGATCTGCACGCGCACTTGCTTCACGCGGGCTTCGATGTCAGCGGCAGCGCCGGCGCCGTCGATGATGGTGGTGTTTTCCTTGCCCACTTCGATGCGCTTGGCCGAGCCCAGATCGGCCAGGGTCACTTTTTCCAGCGTCATGCCGACTTCTTCGGCGATCACTTTGCCGCCGGTCAGGATGGCGATGTCTTCCAGCATGGCCTTGCGGCGGTCGCCGAAGCCAGGGGCCTTCACAGCCACCACCTTCAGGATGCCGCGGATGGTGTTGACCACCAGCGTCGCCAGGGCTTCGCCTTCGACGTCTTCGGCAATGATCAGCAGCGGACGGCCGGCCTTGGCAACCTGCTCCAGCGTGGGCAGCAGGTCACGGATGTTGGAGACCTTCTTGTCGTACAGCAGCACGAAGGGGTTGTCCAGCAGGGCGGCTTGCTTCTCGGGGTTGTTGATGAAGTAGGGCGACAGGTAGCCGCGGTCGAACTGCATGCCTTCGACGACGTCGAGTTCGTTCTGCAGCGACTTGCCGTCTTCCACGGTGATCACGCCTTCTTTGCCCACTTTGTCCATGGCATTGGCGATGATGTCGCCGATGCTGGAGTCGGAGTTGGCGGAGATGGAGCCGACCTGGGCGATTTCCTTGCTGGTCGTGGTGGCCTTGGAGGCCTTCTTCAGCTCTTCGATCAGGGCTTCAACAGCCTTGTCGATGCCGCGCTTCAGGTCCATCGGGTTCATGCCGGCGGCCACGTACTTCATGCCTTCGCGCACGATGGCCTGGGCCAGCACGGTGGCGGTGGTGGTGCCGTCGCCAGCGTTGTCAGAGGTCTTGGAAGCGACTTCCTTGACCATCTGGGCGCCCATGTTCTGGAGCTTGTCTTTGAGTTCGATTTCCTTGGCCACGGACACACCGTCCTTGGTCACGGTGGGGGCGCCGAACGAGCGCTCGAGCACCACGTTGCGACCCTTGGGGCCCAGGGTGACCTTGACCGCGTTGGCCAGGATGTTCACACCCTCGACCATGCGTGCGCGGGCTTCGCCGCCGAAAATGACGTCTTTTGCTGCCATGTTGATTTCTCCGGATTCAGTAATTGGGGATGGATGAGAGAAGAATTACTTCTCGACGACTGCGAACAGGTCGTCTTCTTTCATGACCAGCAGTTCGTTGCCATCGACCTTGACGGTCTGGCCGCTGTATTTGCCGAACAGAACGCGGTCGCCGACCTTGACGTTCATGGCGGACAGTTCGCCCTTGTCGTTTTTCTTGCCGGGACCGACGGCCAGGATTTCGCCCTGGTCGGGCTTTTCAGCAGCGGCGTCGGGGATGACGATGCCGGAAGCGGTCTTGGTTTCGCTGTCGATACGTTTGACGATCACGCGATCGGCGAGAGGACGAAGGTTCATTGCATCTCCTGAGATTGAACGGATGAGGGGTTGGGTCAGTCGGTCAAGACCGACCGCAAGGGTCGGGTATGGCCCGCTGATCGACTTGGAGCAAAGTGTTAGCACTCCACTCCAGCGAGTGCTAATGATAAGGGCGCTTCGGCGGTATTTCAAGGGGCGCAGCGGTTTTATCCCCGTCCAGGGGGTTTTCATGAGCTGGTGACATATTTGGCGTTTTGCTGTCGAATTTGGCAGTTTTGCCGGTTTTCCTGTGGCGGAAATTGTTCGAAAAGTGTTGCAAGTCCTTGATTCTTGGTGATCCCATGGACTGGCACGGTTCTTGGAACTGGGGCCTAGGCACACACCAGTCTGGCGTTCGGCGCCAGACAACCCCACACAGCGGCACCCGCAAGAAAGCACCTATGTCCACGACCACCGCCAACCAGCCCCTGGGCCCCGTGCCCGAGGATGAGCCCAGCGAGCATGAGGTTTCGCTCTACGAGTCGCACAAGAAAATCCACCCGCGTTCGGTTTCGGGCTTCTTCACCCGCTGGCGCTGGGCCATGGTGTGGGTCACGCAGATCGTTTTTTATGGTCTGCCCTGGCTGAACTGGAACGGCCGCCAGGCCATCCTGTTTGACCTGCTGTCACGCCGGTTCTACCTGGGTGGGCTGGTGCTCTACCCACAGGATTTCATCTACCTCACCGGTTTGCTGGTGATGGCGGCGCTCTCGCTCTTCCTGTTCACGGCCGTGGCCGGGCGCCTGTGGTGCGGCTACGCCTGCCCGCAGACGGTCTACACCGAGGTCTTCTTGTGGATCGAAAAAAAGATCGAGGGCGATCGTTCGGCCCGCATCCGGATGGACGAGGCGCCGCTGTCAGGCGCAAAGGCTGGCCGCAAGGCCGTCAAGCACACCGCGTGGATCCTGTTTGCGCTCTGGACCGGTTTCACTTTCGTCGGTTACTTCACCCCCATTCGGGGTCAGGCGGCTGACGTGGTGTCCGGTTCGCTGGGCGCCTGGCAGACTTTCTGGATCTTCTTCTACGGCTTTGCCACCTATGGCAACGCCGGTTTCATGCGCGAGCAGGTGTGCAAATACATGTGCCCCTATGCGCGCTTCCAGAGTGCCATGTTTGACAAGGACACCCTGATCGTCACCTACGACACCACCCGCGGCGAACCGCGTGGCTCGCGCGGCAAAAAGGTGGATCCGAAAGAGAAGGGTCTCGGTTCGTGTGTGGATTGCACCTTGTGCGTGCAGGTCTGCCCCACCGGCATCGACATCCGCAAGGGCTTGCAGTACGAGTGCATCGGTTGTGGTGCCTGTGCTGACGTGTGCGACGACGTGATGGACAAATTTGGCTATGCGCGCGGCCTGGTCAAGTACTCGACGCAAAACGCCATGGCCGGTGGCTGGGACAAGGCGCAGATCATCCGCCGGGCGCTGCGCCCGCGGGTGCTGATCTACACCACGGTGCTGACCGCCATCGCCATCGCCGTCGGTGTGAGCCTCTACAGGCGCGTGCCGATGAAGGTGGACGTGATCCGGGACCGTGGCGCACTCGCCCGCATGGTCGAGCAGGGCCGCATCGAGAACGTGTTCCGGCTGCAGATCATGAACGCCACCGAAGCGAAACAGGTGGTGGAACTGGGCGTGGAAGGCATGGATGGCATCGTGATCGCTTCCGAAGCCAGGGTGGAGGTGTTGCCGACCGAGGTGCGCACCCTGGCTGTGCGGGTGCAGGTGCCACCGGGCGCATCCAGTGGTTCGCACCCCATCGTGTTCAAGCTGCAGTCCACCACCGATGCGGCGATCCAGCTCGACGAAAAATCGGTTTTCCTGGTGCCGCGCTGACACCGTGTGGGCCGGGCAGTCTGTTGTGGGGACGGCCTGTGGGCGGTCTCAGAAGTGGGCGAGGTAGCCGCCGTCCACCACGAGCACCTGGCCCGTGACGTAACTGGCCGCAGGACTCGCCAGGAACACGGCCGCCCCGGCGATTTCATCGGGCTGCCCCCAGCGGCCGAGTGAGCTGCGTTGGCGCAGCCAGGCCAGGGTCTGGGCGTCTTGCTGCATCGCGCTGTTGGTCTCGGTTGCGAAGTAGCCCGGCGCAATGGCGTTGACGTTGATGCCCTCGGGCCCGAGTTCAGCGGCCAGAGCGCGGGTCATGGCTTCCAGGCCGCCCTTGCTGGTGGTGTAGGCGGCGTCGCCGGCGCGGGCAATGGGGCCGGCGATGGAGGTCACGTTGATGATGCGACCCCGACCCTGGGCGCGCATCGGTTGCGCGACTTCCCGGCACAGGTGCCAGGCGGAAACCAGGTTGGTTTCGAGCAGGTCGCGCAGGGCCTGGGCAGGCAGTTCGGTCAAGGGCTGACGCCGGCGTTGACCGACGTTGTTGACCAGGATGTCGATGCGGCCCGTGGTGGCCAGCACCAGTGAGACGGCGCGGGTGGCTGCGGCTTCGTCGCCCACGTCAAAGGGCAGCGGGTGGGCGCTGCCGCCGTTGCCCTGACCGGCGTCGTTGCACCGGGCCACCGCGGACTGCAAGCTCGCGGGATCGCGGCCGTTGAGCCACACGCTGGCGCCATGGGCCGCCAGAGCGCAGGCCATGGACAGCCCGAGGCCGCGGCTGGCGCCGGTGATAATGGCGGTTTGCCCATGCAGGGCGAACAGGCGCTGCAAAGATGGACGGGGAGTGGCGGTGGGATCGGCTGGGTTCACGCACCCATTATGGTGGCGCGAACCCGTCGGTTTCAGGATCGAGCGCCGTCAGATCGCCAGTTCCGCGAGTGACGACTTGGGAAAGTCCAGCTCGTGTTCCAGACCCTCGAAAGGCAGGGTGAAGTAGAAGGTGCAGCCTTCACCGGGAGCGGTTTCGGCCCAGATGCGGCCGGCGTGGCGCTCGATGATGCGCTGGGACAGCGCGAGGCCGGTGCCATTGCCCTCGAAGTCCATGGAGTGGTGTTGCCGCTGGAACATCACAAACAGGTTGTGGGCTTTTTCCAGATCGAAACCCACGCCGTTGTCATGGATGAAGAAGGTGCGTCCGCCCACCGGGTTGACCTTCCAGCCAATTTCGATGCGGGCGTGTTCGCGGGTGCGGGTGTATTTCACGGAGTTGTTCAGCATGTTGCTGAACACTTCGGCCAGCAACATCGCATCGCCGCGCACGACCGGCAGGTCTTCCTCCACCACCCATTCGATCGAGCGATGGGGATTCTCCTGCTTCAGGTGGGCAATCACGCCGTCGAGCAGCGGCGCCAGTGGCACCGGCTGTGCCTCGATGGCCACCCGCCCGAGCCGGGCGTATTCGAGCAGGCCCTCGATCATGATGCTCATGCGCTTGCTGGCCTTGGCAATCGAGTTGAGGTATTGCAGCGCCAGGCTGTCGCTGGATTCACCCATCTGCTCCTGCAGCAGGCTGACAAAGCTGGCGATGTGGCGCAGCGGTGCGCGCAGGTCGTGCGACACCATGTGCGAGAACACGTCGAGGTCCTTGTTGGCCGCCACCAGTTGCTGGGTGCGCTCGGCCACGCGCTTTTCGAGTTCGCGGTTGAGGTCGTTCATCACGTCCTCCAGACTCTTCGCCGCGGTCATGTCCCGCGTGATGCTGGACAGTCCCTGCAGCTCACCCGCTTCGTTGCGCAGCGCGGTCAGCACGGTGTGGGCCCAGAAGCGCGAGCCGTCGTCGCGCAGCCGCCAGCCGCGGGTTTCCCATTGACCGTGGGATTTGGCCAGGCGCAGGACCTGTTCCGGATTCACCTCGTCCTCGCCGGCGTTGTCGGTGGCCAGCAGCTTGGTGTAGGGCTCGCCCAGCATCTGGGCGCGGGAATGGCCGTGCAGTCGCTGGGCGCTCTCGGTCCACTCGGTCACCGCCCCGTTTTCGTCCACGAAATAGATGCAGTGGTCCTGTATCGCATCGACCATCAGCCGGTAGCGCTGTTCGCTCTGGAACAGCTCGGCGCTGCGTTCCCGCACCCGTTCTTCCAGGTCGCGGTTGGCTTCGAGCACGAACTCCTCTGTGCGTCGGCGTTCGCTGATGTCGTGCATCTCGATGAAGATGCCTTCGACCATGCCGTGCTGGAAGTCGGGGATGTAGTGGATTTCATAGAAGCTGGTGGTGCCGTCGTGGGCGACGCGTTCGGCTTCGAAGTTCTGTGGTTGACCGCTGAGTGCTTCGGCAAAGTGCGGCAGGATCTCGGGCATCAATTCGGCGCGCACCACCTGACTCAGATGCGATCCGACCAGCTCGCTGGGCATCTTGCCGTAGCGGCGTGCGTGTGCGGAATTGGAGAAGCGGCAGATCAGGTCTTTGTCGTAGTAGGCCAGCCGCACCGGGATGCGGTCGGTGATGGTCTGCAGGAAGCCGTCGTGAGCGGCCACGCGCTGTTCAGCGGCCTTGCGATCGCTGATGTCGAGCACGGTGGTGTTGGTGTGCAGGAAGGCGCCGTGCTCGTCGTTGACAGCGGTCGACGAGAACAAGGCCTGGAATCGGGTGCCGTCTTTGCGTTGCACCTCGATCTCCATGGGCAGCGTGTGCCCCGATTGCCTCAGCGATTCCATGCGCGCCTGCAACAGACCGCGCCACGAGGGGTCGATCAGTGCGAACAGATCCAGTTCGTTGATCACTTCTTCGCGCGCATAGCCCAGCCAGTTCAGCAGGGTCTGGTTGATGTTGACGAGGCGAAGGTCGGCGTCCAGCGACAAATGGCCGCTGGGTGCCTGCTCGTAGAGCGACTGGGCACGCGCCAGTGCGGTCTCCAGCTCCTGGGTGCGCTGGGCCACCAACCGCTCAAGTTCAGGGTTGGCGAGGTCGTTCCGGTCCAGGCCGTCAGTGGTATCCATGGGTGAAAGCTCCAGGTCGTTGCGGTGCACAGCAGTTCAATTCTGTACCGTTCATATCGGACACCGGGAGGAAAAATTCAGGCCTGTGTGTGTCGGTCAAGCAGGGCAACACCATCTTTGGTGTCAAAAAAAGCCCCAGTGTCAGTCCTGGGGCTTTGGTGTGTATGTTGGTGCTCGCTTACAAAGCCACGGAATACTTGTGGTTTTTCTTGCAGTGCCTCATGACTCATCCCTTGTCATGGGGTTCATGAGATGCGTTGAAGAAGCCGGCTTTACAGGCCTGCCGCTGCGCGCAGCACCTGCGCCTTGTCTGTTCGCTCCCAGGCGAACTCGGGCTCTTCGCGGCCAAAGTGGCCGTAGGCGGCGGTCTTTTCGTAGATTGGGCGAAGCAGATCCAGCATCTGGATGATGCCCTTGGGGCGGAGGTCGAAGTGCTCGTTCACCAGCGCAGAAAGCTTCTCGTCGCTGATCACACCCGTGCCTTCGGTGTAGACCGTGATGTTCATCGGCTTGGCCACACCAATGGCGTAAGCCACCTGGATCTGGCACTGCTTGGCGAGACCGGCGGCGACGATGTTCTTGGCCACGTAGCGCGCGGCGTAAGCGGCCGAGCGGTCCACCTTGCTCGGATCCTTGCCGGAGAACGCGCCACCGCCGTGCGGGCAGGCGCCACCGTAGGTGTCCACAATGATCTTTCGGCCGGTCAGGCCACAGTCGCCCTGCGGGCCGCCGATAACGAAACGCCCGGTCGGGTTGATCAGGTACTTGGTGTTCTGCAGCCATTCCTTGGGCAGCACCGGTTTGATGATTTCTTCGATGATGGCTTCGGTGAACGAGGCCTTCATCTGGTGCTGGTTCTCGCTCTGGTCCGGGCTGTGCTGGGTGGACAGCACGACGGTGTCAATGCTGTGCGGCTTGCCGTCCACGTAGCGCATGGTCACCTGGCTCTTGGCGTCGGGCCGCAGGAAGGGCAGGCGGCCGTCCTTGCGCAGCTGGGCCTGGCGCTCCATCAGTCGGTGCGCGTAGTAGATCGGCGCAGGCATCAGTTCGGGCGTCTCGTCGCAGGCGTAGCCGAACATCAGACCCTGGTCGCCAGCGCCGGTGTTGAGGTGGTCGTCAGACGCGTGGTCCACGCCCTGGGCGATGTCGTTGCTTTGCTTGTCATAGGCCACCAGCACGGCGCAGCCCTTGTAGTCGATGCCGTAGTCGGTGTTGTCGTAGCCGATGCGCTTGATGGTGTCGCGCGCGACCTGGATGTAGTCCACGTGCGCGTTGGTGGTGATTTCACCCGCGAGCACCACCAGGCCGGTGTTGGTCAGCGTCTCGGCGGCGACGCGGCTGCGTGGGTCCTGCTTGAAGATTGCATCGAGGATCGCGTCGGAAATCTGGTCAGCCACCTTGTCGGGGTGGCCTTCGGAGACGGATTCGGAAGTGAAGAGAAAGTCGTTCGCCATGTATAAACTCCAGAGTTGGTGGATCGGCGTTGCCGGTCTTCTGGGTTCGGCGAACGCTTTAGCGGAATTTGTGAATCGCCCCGCAATTAGTTCAATAACTCGGCGATGACAGGATTTTAGGGCAAGCGTGGGTCTGGATGTCCGTGCTGCAGACCATGCCCTGTTGCCGACACCGGTTGTGCGCCCACCACCGGTATATTTCGACGGCCATGCAGGCCTCTTGAGCATTTCGTGACCGTCCTCTTTCAACTGCTTTTCCGTTTTTTTTCATACATGCCGCTGCCTGTGCTGCATGCAGCAGGCTGGGTCGTGGGCTGGCTGAGCTTCCTGTTGTCACCCCGCTACCGGCGCCGCTTGATGGCCCATGTTCGCCAGGCCGGTTTTTCCCGCGGGGTGGCGCTGGCTTCGGTGGGCGAAGCGGGCAAGATGGCCGTAGAAACCACCCGGTTGTGGTTGGGAGCCCCGATGAAAGTGGGCTGGGAAGGGGCTTCCCTGATCGAAGCGGCGATGGCCCACGGCTCTGGCGTGCTGTTCCTGACGCCCCACCTGGGTTGTTTTGAAATCACGGCGCAGGCGGTGGCGCAGCGTTTCGGTGACCGAATGACAACCACGGTGCTGTTTCGCCCGTCGCGTCAACCCTGGCTGCGAGATCTGGTGGCCCATTCCCGTGAGCGCCCGGGCCTGTTGACGGCGCCGACCACGCTGGCCGGCGTGAAGCAACTCATCAAGGCGCTCAAGACCGGGCAAGCCGTGGGGCTGCTGCCGGACCAGGTGCCGCCCGCGGGCCAAGGCGTGTGGGCGCCGTACTTCGGGCGTGAGGCCTACACCATGACCTTGTCGGCCCGCCTGGCAAGGACGCCAGGCGTGCAGCCTGTGTTGATCTGGGGCGAGCGGCTCTCTTGGGGGCGCGGGTTCCTGGTGCATGTGCGCGCCTTCCCGGGTCTGGCTGAGCAGGGCCTGAGCAGCGACCCGCAAACGGCTGCCAGACAGATCAACCAGGCCATGGAGATGCTGGTGCGAGAATCGCCGGCCCAATACCTCTGGTCGTACGATCGCTACAAGCAACCCCGTCAACCCGAGTCCCCGGACACCGGCGCCGCGCCCCAGCGCTGAAGGGTCCCGGTGCTAACCGCAATCATTCATGTCCACAATCCCCCCCCCAACTCATCACAGTGCATCGGGCTCCAAAACCTGGGGTGGCCGACTGGGCGTGGGTTTCATGCGCTTGCTGGCCCGTTTGCCTCTGTCATGGGTGCGTGGTCTGGGCTGGCTGTCGGGGCAGGTGCTGCATCTGGTGGCTGCTCGGCGCCGGGGCATTGCTCGCACCAACTGGGCGCTGTGTTTCCCTCGGGACAGCGAGGCTGAGCGCAACCGCGCTGTGCGCCGGCATTTTGTGTATTTCGCGCAATCCTGGCTGGACCGGAGCTGGGTCTGGGAAGCCAGTGAAGCGGTGACCCGACGTCGCCTGAGGCTGGTCGGGGCGGTCCATGAACTGGCCACCGACGGGCCGATTCTGGTGTTCGCGCCGCACTTTGTGGGATTGGACGCCGGCGGAACCGCACTGGCGCTGGGGTTTCCGCGCAAGTTCATCAGCCTGTATGCCCGTCAACGCAATGTGGCCGTGGATCAATGGATTCGGGCGGGTCGGCTGCGGTACGGCTCGGTCAGGCTGGTCGAAAAGCACCAGAGCATGCGCTCGTTGGTGCAGGCGTTGCGCGCGGGGGAGGTGCTGTACCTTTTGCCGGACATGGACATGGGGCCCGCTGAGTCGGTGTTCGTGCCATTTTTCGGGGTGAGCACCGCCACCGTGCCCACCCTTCCGCGGCTGGCCCAGATGGGGCGTGCGCGCGTGGTGCCAGTCATCAGCCGGATGACGCCCAGCGGTTACGACGTGGAGGTGCTCCCGGGCTGGGACAGCTATCCCGGCGGTGACGCGGTGGCCGACACCGCGCTGATGAACCACTACCTGGAACAGATGATCGCAACCATGCCTGAGCAGTACTACTGGGTGCACAAGCGCTTCAAGACGCGACCGGCGGGTGAAGCGTCTCCCTATGGACGTCGTTGAACACGGCGGCAACCCGGTGAGCGACTGGCGGCGAGTGCCGCCCGATCGGCTGAACTCAGTCCAGTGCCGGCGGCTCGTCGTCTTCTTCTGCAACCGCTGGGGCTTGCTCCAGGGGCGCCACGGCCTCGCCATGGGTCCAGTCCCACAAGAGCAGCGCCATCTCGTCCAGCCCCTGCTTCTTCAGCGCTGAGAACAGGCGGGCCTCACCACCGCCGCACTGCAGCTTCGCAATGGAGAGCGCCTTGTTGGCTTCGGCACGCGTGAGCTTGTCCGACTTGGTCAAGAGGATCACGAACTTCAGGCCGCTCTGCACCCGGGGGCGGATCACGTCCAGCAGGATTTCATCCAGCTCGGTCAAACCCAGGCGGGGGTCGCACAGCAACACCACGGCCTTGAGGTTTTCGCGCGTCATGAGGTAGTTGCCCATCACGCGCTGCCAGCGCAGCTTGGCTTCGCGCGGCACAGCAGCGTACCCATAGCCCGGCAAGTCGGCCAGCACGGCGTCGGTCTGCCCCTGCTTGCCCAGCGAGAACAGGTTGATGCTTTGCGTGCGTCCAGGCGTCTTCGACGCAAAAGCCAGGCGCTTTTGCTGCGTCAGCGTGTTGATGCAGGTGGATTTTCCTGCATTGGAGCGACCCACAAAAGCCACCTCGGGAACATCCAGCGTGGGCAGGTGTTCCAGCTGGGGCGCCGTCGTGAGGAATCGGGCGGTGTGCAGCCAGCCGTGCAGGCTCTTGATATCGGGACGCACTGCGTTATCAGCGCCCTCGGGCCCATGCACGTTGGGGGTGCTGGATGGGGTGGTGTCCGAGGCGGTGGCGGTATTCTTGACTTGAGTCATTTGGGTATCCTGTGAGGCATTGTAAAATCGAATGCTGTACGGCCCGAAAGCCGCGAACTTCTTCAAACCGACGCGTCGCAAACGACGCCGCCCCGACATGAAATTGCCCGTTTCTTTCCTTTGCGTGGCTGCCGCTGCAGCCCTGTCGTTCAGTGCCCATGCGCAGTCGGTCAAACCCGATGCTGCCAAGGGTGCCGCCACCTATGGGCAGGTTTGTGTGGCCTGCCACGCAGCCGACGGGAATTCGGTGATTCCAGAGAATCCAATGTTGGCGCAGCAGCATCCAGAGTACCTGGTCAAGCAGCTGCTGGAATTCAAGTCCGGCAAACGGGCCAACCCGATCATGCAGGGCATGGTCGCGGCGCTGTCCGATGATGACATGCGCAACATCGCCTGGTGGCTGGCCGATCAAAAGGCGCGCGAAGGCTTCGCGACGGACAAGGACCTGGTTCGACTGGGTGAGCGCATCTACCGCGGCGGTATCGCTGATCGCCAGATCGCGGCCTGTGCGGGTTGCCACAGTCCCACCGGCGCCGGCATTCCCTCGCAGTATCCGCGTCTGAAAGGGCAGCACGCCGGTTACACGGCGACCCAGCTCAAGGCCTTCCGGGACGGCACGCGTGCCAACCACATCCAGATGACCGGTGTGGCGGCCAAGTTGAATGACCGCGAAATCCAGGCGGTGTCTGACTACATCGCAGGCCTGCGCTGACCGGGCAGGTGCTTAGCCCCGGAGTTTCCGGGGATATAAGCGTTGGTTAATATTTGGCGTCACAATGTGGGTTTATCTTCCTTTGCATTGAACCGCCACACGAACAAAGCATCACATCAGGGCGCGTTCTGGTTGTTCCAGATCCGCCCTGTTTGTTTTTCTACGACGCCTAAATGACCGTATCTACCCAAGGCCTGCAGATCCGCACCGGGTCGCGCTTCGCCAGTCAGCTGGTTGAGCTGTTGTCGTCCATGCGGTTTGCGATTTCGCTGCTGACGGTGATCTGCATCGCGTCGGTCATCGGGACCGTGGTCAAGCAACACGAACCCCTGAACAACTACGTCAACCAGTTCGGCCCGTTCTGGTCCGATGTGTTTGGCAGTGCCCGGCTGTTCACGGTCTACAGCGCTTGGTGGTTTCTGCTGATCCTCGCGTTTCTGGTGGTCAGCACCAGCCTGTGCATCGCGCGCAACACGCCCAAGATCCTGGTGGACTTCAAGGCCTACAAGGAAAACATCCGCGAGCAAAGTCTCAAGGCTTTTCCGCACCGGGCCGAAGGCGCGCTGCCTGAAACGCCTGAATCAGCGGCCAACCGCATCGGTCAAACCCTGCTGGGTTCTGGTTGGAAGGTCAAGCTGCAGTCGCGGGAAAGCGCGGGCGGTACCGGCTGGATGGTGGCCGCCAAGGCGGGATCGACCAACAAGATCGGCTATCTGGCGGCACACAGCGCGATTGTGCTGGTGTGCCTCGGTGGCCTGCTCGATGGCGATCTGGTGGTGCGTGCCCAGATGTGGTTCAACGGCAAGACGCCGTTTACCGGTGGCGGCCTGATTGCCGATGTGGCCCCTCAGCACCGCCTTTCTCCCAGCAACCCGACGTTCCGGGGCAACCTGCTGGTGACCGAGGGCACCACGGCGGGCACCGCGATCTTGGCCCAGTCCGATGGCGTGCTGCTGCAGGATCTGCCGTTTTCGGTCGAACTCAAGAAATTCATCGTCGAGTACTACGACACTGGCATGCCCAGGCTGTTTGCCAGCGACATCGTGATCCACGACCACGAGACGGGTGAGAAAAAGGAGACGCGGGTTGAAGTGAACCATCCCGCCAGCCACCGCGGCATCAATATCTACCAGTCCAGCTTCGACGATGGCGGTTCGCGCGTCAATCTGCAGGCTGTGCCCATCAACGGGCCGGCCAAGGCGTTCGAGGTGTCGGGCGTGATCGGTGGCACGTCCGCGCTGAGCAACGGGGATCAGAAGCTCACACTGGAGTACACCGGCCTGCGCGTGATCAACGTGGAGAACTTTGCGAACCAGGGCGAAGCATCGGGCACGGATGTGCGCAAGGTCGACCTGCGCAGTTCAATCGAGAGTCGCCTCGGTTCGGGTCACAAGCCGGGAGCCGAAAAAACCCTGCGCAATGTGGGCCCCAGTTTCAGCTACAAGCTGCGCGACGCGGCGGGCCAGGCGGTGGAATACAACAACTATATGCTGCCCATGGAGATCGATGGTTCGCGCATGTTCCTCTTTGGCATGCGTGAAACGCCGTCCGAGCCCTTCCGGTACCTGCGCATCCCTGCCGATGATCAGGACAGCATCGATGGTTTTGTGCGTCTGCGCGCGGCCCTCGTCGATCCGGCGCTGCGAGAATTGGCCGTGCGCCGCTACGCGGTCTCGGCGGTCGAAGCGGGGCGCACCGAGCTCTCCGATGCACTGCAGGCGTCTGCCGGTCGGGCGATTGGCCTGTTTGCCGGCGCCGAAGCCACCGAGGTCCCGGCGGGTGATCCGCCCATCAAGGGGGGCTTGCAGGCGGTGTCGGCGTTTCTGGAAAGCAATGTGCCCGAGGCCGAGCGTGAGCGCGCCAGCGATGTGCTGGTGCGCATCCTCAACGGAACGCTGTTCGAGCTGTTGCAGGTCAGTCGCGAACGGGCCGGTCTGCAGCCGCTGGAGCGCAGTGATGCCACGCAGCAGTTCATGACGCACGCCGTCATGAGCCTGAGCGATGCTTTCTATTACCCGGCCCCGATGACCTTTCAGCTCAAGGATTTTGAGCACGTGCAGGCCAGTGTGTTCCAGGTGGCGCGCGCGCCTGGCCAGAGCATCGTGTACCTGGGTTGCGTCTTGCTGATCCTGGGTGTTTTTGTCATGCTTTATGTGCGCGAGCGCCGCGTATGGGTGTGGCTCTCGCCAGCGGGCGCAGGGCATTCGCAGGCCACGATGGCGCTCTCGTCCAACCGCAAGACGATGGAAGCCGATCAGGAGTTTGAAGTGTTGAAGTCCCAGTTGTTGAAGGTGCCCTCATGAATACCGCTACCCAGACCTTTGAACTCAAGCGGGGCCAGAACGGCTCCGGCTTGGAGCCCGGCTATTTCGCGCGTCGCAATGTGTGGGACTGGCTGTTCGCTGTTCTCGTGATAGCAGGCGCGGTGTGGAGTTTCATGCGCTACAGCCCAGCCATGGACGTCTACGAAAAGGCCATTCTGGCGGGTGCGGTCCCGGCAGTGATCTGGCTGGGCTGGTTCTGGCGACCCCTGCGTGTGCTGATGGTGGTGGTGGCAGCGCTGTCCTTGCTGGCCATCTCGCTGTACCAGACGCCGGAAGGCACGGCCAATCTGGCGCGCGCCGACCAGGTGTTCATGCTCAAGTACTTCATCTCCAGCCAGTCAGCCATTCTCTGGATGAGCGTGCTGTTCTTCATGAGCACCATCTTCTACTGGGTGGGGATGTTCACCCGTGCAGGTAATGCGTTCGAAGGCCTGGGGTCGCGCTTGGCTTGGGTGGCTGTGACGCTGGCGCTGGTGGGCACCATGGTGCGTTGGTACGAGAGCCACCAGATTGGTGTCGGCATCGGGCACATCCCGGTGAGCAACCTGTACGAGGTGTTCGTGCTGTTCTGCTGGATGACGGCGGCCTTTTACCTGTATTACGAAGAGCAGTACAACACCCGTTCGATGGGCGCTTTCGTGATGCTGGTGGTGAGTGCGGCCGTGGGCTTTCTCCTTTGGTACACCGTGGTGCGCGAAGCCCACGAGATCCAGCCGCTGGTGCCCGCGTTGCAGAGCTGGTGGATGAAGCTCCACGTGCCAGCCAACTTTATTGGTTATGGCACGTTTGCGCTCTCGGCGATGCTGGCGTTTGCCTACCTGATCAAGCAGAGCGCCAGCGAGTCGCGCTGGTACAAGCTTGCGCCGTTGTGGTTGCTGGGCATCGTGCTGTGTTTTGAGCCCATCGTCTTTCGCACGTCGGCCGCGGAAAAGGGCGGCAGTTACTGGTTCGTGTATTTCGGCATTTCGGCGCTGATCGTGGCCACCATCCTGTTCGGCCGCCGCCGCATTGCGGAGCGACTGCCGAGTTTTGAGGTGCTGGACGACGTGATGTACAAAGCTATCGCGGTGGGCTTTGCCTTCTTCACCATTGCCACTGTGCTGGGCGCCTTCTGGGCCGCCGAAGCCTGGGGCGGCTACTGGAGCTGGGACCCGAAGGAAACCTGGGCGCTGATCGTCTGGCTGAACTACGCCGCCTGGCTGCACATGCGTCTGATGAAGGGCCTGCGTGGCACCGTGGCGGCTTGGTGGGCCTTGGTGGGGCTCGCGGTCACCACCTTCGCTTTCCTGGGCGTGAACATGTTCCTCTCGGGCTTGCACAGCTACGGCGAGCTGTGAGGTTCTGCGGCCCCTGAATCCCGCATCGCTCCGGGATGCGGGCGGCGCAAATTCTGTGCAAGCGGGGGCTTGATGACGCGGGCAGGAACTTGGTAAGAAATCCCCGGCTCCTACGACTGACCCGAACCACAGGAGCCTCTCATGATCATCCGTTCTGCCGACACCGGGTACCACCATCCTCGATCGAGCGAAATCACGTCCCGGTCCACATATCTGGGGCGCCGCGAGTGGCTGCAGCACCTGGCTCTGGGGGCTGGCGGTGCGGCACTGGCTGGTTGGGCATCGCGGGACGCACTGGCTGCTGTGGCCCGGCCCGGCAAGCTCGCCGCGCTGGTGGGCGTCTCTTCTCCGTTGCCCGGGGCCTCAACGGTGGAGAAGGTCACCGCTTACGAGCACGCGTCGACCTACAACAATTTCTACGAATTCGGCACCGACAAGTCGGACCCCGTGGCGCGAGCCAAGTCGCTGAAGACGAGCCCGTGGACGGTGTCGGTCGAGGGCTTGGTGAACAAGCCCCGGACCTACGGGCTGGAGGAGCTGCTCAAGCTGGCTCCCATGGAGGAGCGCATTTACCGGCTGCGCTGTGTGGAGGGCTGGTCCATGGTGATTCCCTGGATGGGCTATTCGCTGGGTGCGTTGATCCGGGCGGCGCAGCCGCTGGGCAGCGCGAAGTATGTGGAGTTCGTGACCCAGGCCGATCGGGACACCATGCCGGGCCTGCGCTCCAGCGTGTTGCTGTGGCCGTATGTCGAGGGCCTGCGTCTGGACGAGGCCATGCATCCTTTGACGCTGCTGGCGTTTGGCATGTATGGCGAGGTGTTGCCGAACCAGAACGGCGCGCCGGTGCGCCTGGTGGTTCCGTGGAAATACGGTTTCAAGAGTGGCAAGTCGCTGGTGAAGATCCGGTTCACCGACAAGGAGCCCAGCACGGCCTGGAACATCGCGGCTCCCCAGGAATACGGCTTCTTCTCGAATGTGAATCCCGACGTGGCCCACCCGCGCTGGAGTCAGGCCACCGAGCGGCGCATTGGTGAAGAGGGCGGCCTGCTGGCCAAACGCCGCAAGACCCTGATGTTCAACGGCTATGAGCCCCAGGTTGGGCAGCTTTACGCGGGCATGGACCTGCGCAAGTTCTTCTGAACTTCTCAGGCATTGCACTCGCAACGCAGCGCTTGTGGACGTCCGACTTTCCGCTGATCCTTCAGTCCGATCTGGTGCGGTGGACTCAGTCACCGCGCCGCGCAAGGCAGGGTCGCGCTTGAACCGGTGGCTCTTGCACCGCACAGCCAAACCCTTGCTGTTTGTTTTGTGGAGCCTGCCGGTTGTCTGGCTGTTCTGGGCCGCCTGGAACGACCAGCTGGGCGCCAATCCGGCCGAAGCCCTGATCCGCTCGCTGGGTGACTGGACGCTTCGAGCACTCGTGCTGGTCTTGCTGGTGACGCCCTTGCGCGTGATGGCGGGCTGGCCTGCGTTGGCCCGGTTGCGGCGCATGCTGGGGCTGTTCGTGTTTTTCTACGCCAGTCTGCACCTGCTGGCCTACGCCTGGTTTGACATGGGTTTTGAATGGCGGGAGGTGCTGGCCGATCTGGCCAAGCGACCGTTCATCCTGGTTGGCTTTCTCTGCTGGGTGCTGCTGCTGCTCATGGCCGGCACTTCGTTCAACCGGGCCATCCGGGCGTTGGGGGCTGCGCGCTGGAGGTTGCTTCACCGCAGCGTGTACGCCGTGGCCTGTCTGGCGGTGCTGCACTTCTTCTGGATGCGCAGTGGCAAGAACGACTTTGCGGAAGTGGGTGTTTACGCGGTTCTGCTGGCCTTGTTGCTGGGCTGGCGTGTATGGGAACGCTGGCGGCCCAGGGGCCAGCTGGGGCGTTGAATATGCTTGAGTTGGCAACGGGTTGCTGGGGCTGCGCTTTCACGATCGCGGCCACGACCAGGAAACTTTGCGGCCCCGGATTGACACCCTCGAAAGCAAGTTCAGCGCTGCGGCGACTCGTCCAGCGAATCGGTCGCGTTGGGGGCCGTGTCCGCTGGTTTCGGCGCTGCAGGCCGGGCCTCGGGTTGCGCGCCGGGCAGGTACAGCGGACCCTTTTGACCGCAGCCGGCGCCCGCCACACTGAGGGCAACCAGGATCGTGCCGCCAGCGATACGGACATGGGCGAGCGCTCCGCCTAGAATTCGATGCATCTTCATAGTGGGTGCATTGTAATGACCGATATCGAGTATCTGGATCGCGCCGAGGCCTTGCTCCGCGCCATTGAACTGGCTTGCGACCGCATCAACGATGAGACTGCCGCGGACATTGACAACCAGCGCGTGGGCGGCATGGTGACTTTGACCTTTGCAAACCGCAGCCAGATCATCGTGAATTTGCAGAAACCGCTGCAGGAGGTCTGGATGGCAGCGCGCGCGGGGGGCTTTCACTACAAGTACGACGGTGCCCAGTGGATGGACAGCAAAGGGCAGGGCGAGTTTTTTTCGCACCTGTCCCGTTGTGCAACCGAGCAGGCAGGCCAGCCGCTGACGTTCAGTTCCTGAACAGGTCCAGGATGGTGCGCCGGTCTTCGGTGGCGTTGGGCTGAGTGGCGGCCTCTGTGGGCGTGACATCGCTTTCAACCTGGCTACCGGGCCACGGATCCTGCAAGCCCAGGCCATGTACACCCTGGCCAGGGCCAAATTCCTCGTAGTACCAGTCGCCACCGACACGAATCACGCCCGACGGCGGTTTGTACTCAACCACTGGCACCCCTTTGAGCGCTTCGGCCATGTAGTCGATCCAGATCGGCAGGCTCAAGCCGCCACCGGTTTCGCGGCTACCCAGATTGCGTGGCGTGTCGTACCCCACCCAGGCTGTCGCCACGAGTGAAGGGTGGTAACCCACGAACCAAGCGTCCATGGAGTCGTTGGTGGTGCCCGTCTTGCCATAAACGTCCGGCCGTTTCAGCGTTGCCTGGGCGCGCGCAGCGGTGCCGGTTCGCGTGATTTCCTGCAGCAGGCTGCTCATGATGAAGGCGTTGCGTTCGTCAATGACTTGGCTTGATGCGTCCACTGCTTTGGGTGGTTCATCAAAAAGCACTTTGCCACGTTGTTCGACCACGCGGGTGATCAGGACGGGTGTGACGCGATGACCGCCGTTGGCAAACACGGCGTACCCGGTAGTCATTTGCATCGGAGTGACCGCACCGGCGCCGAGTGCCATGGTCAGGTAGGGAGGGTGTCTCTCCGGCGGGAAACCGAACCGGGCGACCCAGTCCTGCGCGCTTTTTGTTCCAACGAGCTGTAGCACGCGGATCGACACCATGTTCTTGGACTTGGCCAGCGCACGGCGCACCGACATCGGACCCTCGAACTGTCCGTCATAGTTCTTGGGTTCCCAAGGCTTGCCACCGGTTTGCTCGGCGCTGTAGAAAAGCGGCGCGTCGTTCACCACAGTCATCGGCGTCAGGCCTTTTTCAAGCGCAGCGGAGTAGATGAAGGGCTTGAAGCTGGAGCCCGGCTGGCGCCAGGCCTGGGTCACGTGATTGAACTTGTTCTTCTGGAAATCGAAGCCACCGACCAGCGCGTGCACCGCGCCGGTGTTGGGATCCATCGCCACGAAGGCAGACTCGACCTCGGGTAACTGGCTGATGCGCCACCCGTTCGAAGAAGTCCTGACCACCCGAACCACGGCCCCTGGGCGGAGTTTGATCGAAGGGTCGGCCTTTTCCGCTAGTCCCGATTGCACGGGGCGCAGGCCTTCGCCGGTGACGGCGAAGGGCTCGCCATCCTGGCGAACCACCACCACCTTGCGAGGCCCCGCTTCAAGCACGACGGCAGAGAGCAGGTCACCGTTATCGGGGTGCTCCGCCAACACGCTATCGATCACATCTTCACGCGTGGCCTTGTCTGCCGGCAGGTTGACGAAGAGTTCGGGACCCCGGTACCTCTGTCGGCTTTCGTAAGTAAGGATGCCGCGCCGCAGAGCCTGGTAGGCGGTTTGTTGTTCGCTGGACTGTAGCGTGGTGGTGACCGTCAGGCCGCGGGTGTAAGCCTCTTCACCGTATTGGGCGACCATGGACTGGCGAACCATCTCGGCAACAAATTCACCGTGAACCCGTTCAGGCCCTCCTAACGGTCGAAGTTTGAGTTCTTCGACCCGGGCTGATTGGGCCTCTTCGGCGGTGATGAACCCGTTTTCGAGCATGCGATCAATGATGTGCAGTTGCCTGGCACGTGCGCGTTTGGGGTTGGAAATGGGGTTGTACGCCGAAGGCGCTTTGGGCAGGCCCGCCAGCATGGCGGCTTCGGCAATGCTCACGTCCTTGAGCGGCTTGCCGAAGTACGTCTGCGACGCGGTGGCAAAGCCATAGGCTCGCTGACCCAGAAAAATCTGGTTCATGTAGATCTCTAGGATCTGCTCTTTGGTGAGCAGATATTCCAGCTTGAATGTGAGCAGCACCTCATAGATCTTGCGGGTGTAGCTCTTTTCTGCCGACAGGTAAACGTTTCGGGCCACCTGCATCGTGATGGTGGACGCTCCCTGACTTTTCGCCTGGCCCAGATTGGCCAGCACCGCCCGGAGCATGCCTCGGTAGTCCACGCCGCCATGCTCGAAAAACCGGGCGTCCTCGATGGCGAGGACGGCATTTTTCATGACATCGGGAATGTCTTTTATCGGCAGGAGGCTGCGGCGTTCTTCGCCGAATTCGCCGATCAGCAGGCCATCGGCGGTGAGCACCCGAAGTGGCAGCTTGGGCCGGTAGTCGGCCAAGGCGCCCACATCGGGCAGATTGGGATAGGCCACGGCCAGTCCGATCCCCACCCCCAAAAAGAGCGCAACCAAGGCCGCCAGCACCAGCCCAGTCAGACCTGCCAGCACGCGTCCAAGCCACGCCAGCAGACCCGTTTTCTGGGAGTCGGTGAGCTCGGATGAGCGGGAGGCGGCGGGATCGTTTTGAGGCATGCGAACAGTCAAGGCGTGGGAGGCTGATTATAAAAATCGGCCTGTTGTGAAGGTGTCAGAGCAGAAGCCGTTATTGTGAGTTGTTGTGTGTTTCTTATCTTTCTGCGTGCCGCCAGTCTGCCGGGAGCGGTTGGTTTGCGTATGCTTTTGGCAACGTTCTCTTTTGTGTCAAAGGTAGAAAATCTTTGCTGCACAAGGGGCTTGCTGCTAGCATTCAAGTGAAATCTTAAGTCTGGCGCCTTGCCGCGCTTCTATTTTTTGGGGGTCACCTTGATCTCATTGGGGTCGTTTTTCAGCCGTGATCCGGCGCCGTTGTTGGGCATCGATGTCAGCTCGTCCAGTGTCAAACTGGTCGAGCTGAGCCGTAATCGCTCTGGCGATCTGGTGTTGGAGCGTTGTGCCATCGAGCCCCTGGAGCGAGGGTGGATCACCGATGGGAACATCGAAAAGTTCGATGAAGTCGCCGAGGCTGTGCGCCGGGTTGTCCGCAAAAGCGGCAGCAAGACCAAGAATGTAGCCATGGCGCTGCCTGCATCGGCCGTGATCACCAAAAAAATCGTTCTCCCTGGGGGACTGTCTGAAAAGGAGCTTGAGGCGCAGGTCGAGTCGGAGGCCAACCAGTACATCCCCTTCTCGCTCGATGAAGTCAGTCTCGATTTTTGTGTCGTTGGGCCAAGTGCCAACTCGGTCGGAGATGCCGAGGTTCTGATCGCGGCTTCACGCAAGGAAAAGGTGTCTGATCGGCAGGGACTCGCTGAAGCTGCAGGCCTCAAGCCGGTCATCATGGATGTCGAGCCCTACGCCTCCCGGATGGCAGCTGGGCGGGTCATTGAAACACTGCCCAATCAGGGCGTGGATTCTCTGGTGGCATTGTTTGAGGTGGGCGCCTTGACCACCAGTATGCAGGTGATGCGCAACGATGACGTGCTGTACGAGCGCGATCAAGCTTTTGGAGGCGCCCAGTTGACGCAGTTGATCGTGCGTCAGTATGGGTTTTCTGCCGACGAGGCTGAGGCCAAGAAGCGATCGGGCGACTTGCCTGATGATTATCGATCAGCCGTACTGAACCCTTTCATTGAAAGCATGGCACAAGAAATCGGGCGCGCTTTGCAGTTTTTCTTCACCAGTACCCCCTACAACAAGGTTGACCACATCTTGCTGGCAGGTGGCAGTGCGGCATTGCCTGGCTTGACCGAAGGGGTCACCCATCAGACTTCGTTTGCCTGCATGGTGATCAATCCGTTCGATGGTATGGAAATGGCCTCCAACGTACAGGCACGAAAGATCGCGCGTGAAGCTCCATCCTATCTAACCTCCACTGGCTTGGCGTTGCGGAGGTTTTACCAATGATTCTGATCAATTTGCTACCTCATCGTGAGGCTGCGAGAAAAAGGCAGAAAGAGCAATTCTTTACCCAGCTGGGGCTGTCCGCCCTGCTTGGAGGCATCATCTGCGGCGCGGTATTCACCTGGTATCAGGGGCAAATCGCGGAACAGCAGCAGCGAAATTCGTTTCTTCAAAGCAAGACGAAAGAGCTGGATGCTGAAATTAAGGATATTGCAAGCCTTCAGGCAGAAATTGCTTCTTTGCGGGCCAGGCAAACCGCTGTAGAGGGGCTGCAGGCGGATCGAAACATGCCGGTACACCTGCTTGACGAGCTGGTTGCTCAGCTACCGGACGGTATTTATCTGAAAAGCATGAAGCAAGAAAATCAAAGCGTCTTGCTGGAGGGCGTGGCCCAATCTCAAGAACGGGTTTCTGAGTTGTTGCGGAATCTTGCAAACAACTCGTCTTGGCTTGGAAAACCTGAATTGATCGAAATCGTTGCAGCCAACGCAACCGGTTCAAATCGCGAGCAACGCCGGGTGTCAAATTTCAAGATCAGAGTGGCTCTCAATCGCCCCACTGGTCCGAATCCCGTTGGGCAGGGTGCTGCGGGAGCATCGTCTCCAGCACCAGGAAAAGTCTGATCGAGGTAATCATGGCTCTATCACCTACCATCAACCTCGATTTTAAGTCGGTTCAGGATACGCTTCAGAAGCAGTTTTCCGGCCTTGATCCCAACGACCCTTCTTCCTGGCCATCGCTGCCGCGTAACCTTCTCTACATAGTTGTTTGCGCCGCTGTTATTGCCGGTCTTTGGTTTTTTTGGCTCAAGGCTGTTGATGAGGAGTTGCTGACTGAGCAAACCCGTGAACAGCAGTTGCGAGAGGACTATCGAAAAAAGCTTGTTCAGGCGGTCAATCTCGATGCGTTGAAGAAGCAGCTTGAACAGGTTCAGCAGTACGTTAACCAGTTAGAGAAACAACTTCCTAGCAAGGCAGAAATGGATGCCTTGTTGTCTGATATCAATCAGGCTGGCTTGGGTCGCAGTTTGCAGTTTGAATTGTTTCGCCCGGGCCAAGTCTCGGTTAAGGAGTACTATGCAGAGCTCCCGATTTCTGTTCGCGTAACAGGTGGGTATCACGATATTGGATTGTTCGCGGCTGACATCGCCAACTTGTCTCGTATTGTCACATTAAACAATTTGTCACTTGCTCCTGTAAAGGATAGGGATGGCATCCTAACCATGGATTGCACTGCAAAGACATTCCGGTATCTGGATCAAGAGGAAATTGAGCTGCAGCAGAAATCTGCGACGACCAAAAATGCACCCAAAGGAGTATCTCAATGATGCGGTGCAAGGTAGATAACAAAGTGGGCATCGTATTGTTGGCTTTTGCCGCGGTTTTGCTGCAGGGGTGTGGGAGCTCTGAGCAGGAAGAGTTGAGCCTCTGGATGCAAAATGAGAGAAACTCCATCAAGCCCGATGTCAAGCCAATTCCGGAGCCCTCAAAATTTGAACCATATGCTTACGGAGGTGAGCGCCTTGTGGAGCCTTTCAGCAACGAAAAATTGGCGAGCATTCTGCGCGGAGGACAGGCGCTACCCGCAGGGAATTCCGCTTTGATCGATGCAGAGATGAGTCGTCGGAAACAGCCGTTGGAGGCGTTTCCGCTGGATACCATGTCGATGGTTGGCAGTCTGAATCGTGCTGGACAGCTCGTTGCCTTGGTGAAGGTAGATCAACTCCTTTACCAAGTGACCCAGGGCAGTTACCTGGGTCAGAACTATGGACGGGTATTGAAAATTACCGAAAACGAAATCAACCTGCGCGAAATTGTGCAGGATGCAGCGGGTGAGTGGATTGAGCGTCCAGCGGCATTGCAGTTACAAGAGGAAGTTTCCAAATGACAAAATCTTATAGCGTGACCATCTCTGAGTCAAAAGAGCGGAGTCTGCGCAAGCTGTCACTGTTCATGGCCATGGCCATGGCTTCGTTTTTGGCCCATGCGCAAAATGCCATCCAGTCTTTGACTGGTGGCATGCAGGCCGGTGTTGAGGTCGTGCGTATAGACACGACTGAGGCTTTGACTGTACTGCCAACCGGATTCACGATCCAGTCGCCTGCTCGGATTGCGTTGGATTTCCCGGGTGTGGTGAATGCCATGGGCAGAAGTACCGTGGAGTTGAATCAAGGGAATTTGCGATCGGCCAACGTGGTTCAGGCGGGAGACCGGACGCGGGTAGTGATCAACTTGAAGCAACCTGCTGCATATCAAGCCAAGCTGGATGGGAAGTCGTTGTTGCTGGTTCTTGATCGGACGGAAGCTGCAGGGGCACCTTCCCCAAGCGGTCCCGCGGTGTTTGCCCAAGTTCAGACTGATCACTCGGTTGCACTTAAAGACATTGATTTTCGAAGAGGCGTAGGAAATTCAGGGCGGGTGGTGGTTGATCTTGCGAGCAACCAGGTCGGTGTCGACATCCGCCAGCAGGGCAAGGATCTGGTTGTAGATTTCTTGCGAACTTCGTTGCCAGAAGGATTGAACCGCAAGCTGGATGTGACCGATTTTGGAACGCCTGTCCAGAGTGTGGTTACCAGTCAAATTGGCGACCGTGTTCGCATGGTTGTTACGCCTAAGGGCAACTGGGAGCACTCGGCATACCAGAGTGACAATCAGTTTGTGCTTGAGGTTCGCGAGCAAAAAGTCGATGAATCCAAGCTTACTCAAGGACCTGGCTATAACGGTGAGAAATTGTCGCTCAATTTCCAAAATATTGAAGTGAGGTCGTTGTTGCAGGTCATCGCAGATTTTACCAACTTCAATATTGTCACTTCGGATTCAGTAAGTGGAGCCGTGACACTGCGTTTGAAGGATGTACCTTGGGATCAAGCCCTGGATATTATTCTTCAGGCTAAGGGTCTGGGGATGCGGAAGAGTGGGAATGTTCTTTGGATTGCTCCCCAAGATGAAATTGCGGCGCGCGAGAAGCAAGAGTTGGAAGCTAAGGCCTCAATTGAAAGCCTGGAAACGTTGCGTACCCAAAGTTTCCAGATGAATTATGCGAAAGCCAGCGAGGTAGCTGTTCAGTTGACTGGGTCTGGTGGTGCTACCGGAGGCTCGGCTGGTAGTGTTGGCGCGCGTATTCTTTCAAATCGAGGTAGCGTGATCGCCGAACCAAGGACAAATCAGCTGTTTGTGACCGATGTTCCAACGAAACTGGAGCAGGTTCAACAGCTGATATCAAAACTGGATATTCCAATTCGTCAAGTATTGATTGAGGCCCGTATTGTTGAGGCCGATGACAGATTTGGGCGATCCTTGGGGGTGCGATTGGGCGGGAGTGATCTCCGTGGTGTTCGCGGTGGGGATGCCGGATATGCGGTTAATGGACAAAATCGCGTTGCTATCGGAGGTAGCTATAACGCTGTTTCGAGTACCACTGCTGAATCAGAAAATGTGTTGGATACCATCAACACCAGTTTCGTTAATTTGCCATCTGCTGGCATCGGTGGTTCTTTGCCTGCTGCCTTTGCTGTATCGCTCTTCAGTTCTGCAGCGAATCGTTTTTTGAATCTCGAAATATCAGCTCTTGAAGCCGATGGTCGAGGAAAAATTGTTTCGAGCCCTCGAGTTGTGACCGCAGACCAAGTGAAAGCATTGATTGAACAGGGGACGGAGTATCCTTATTTGCAGGCAACCTCTAGTGGCGCTACTTCAGTAGCTTTCAGGAAGGCCAATTTGAAGCTTGAGGTTACACCTCAGATCACGCCTGAAGGGGGCATCATCCTTGATGTCGATATCAATAAGGATAGTCGTGGTGAAACAGTAGCTGCTGGTATTGCAATTAATACTAAGCATGTTCAAACTCAAGTTTTGGTTGAAAATGGAGGTACGGTTGTCATCGGTGGTATCTTTGAGCAAAATGAAACAGAAGATGTAACTAAGGTGCCGCTGTTTGGGGATCTCCCAGTTGTTGGAAATCTATTTAAAAATAGAAACAAGACTTCAAACAAATCTGAGTTGTTAATCTTCATCACGCCAAGAACCATTGGCGACCGTGGTGTCGCTAGATAAATGATTGGAAACTGATATGAGTAAAATTAATTTCACTTTGAGGTCGGTATGTCTTTTTGGTGTTGTTGCCGCATTGGCTTCCTGTGGTGGAGGTGGCGGGGATGCTGGGGATTCTGCCGAGTTTGCAGCTGTTCCTGATGCTGTGAATATCAAAGCGGGGGATGGGGATTTGTCTTGCCAAGGAACGGCAGGAATTCAAACAACCTTTACCATTGTTGGGGGGCAACCACCTTTTCGGATTGTAAATTCTTTTCCTCAGTATCTCTTTCTTGATCGTACAGAGGTTTCTGGTCAGGATCCGAAGTTCAAGGTTACAACGCTCACCGGTTGTGGAGAGGACCTGACGATACTTGTTCTTGATCAGCATTCTCGTTCTGCTACGGTCGCTTTCACTGTGGAGAAGGGTGATGAGATCACTGAGTGATCTTTAACATCTGTGCATCGTTGCCATTGGATGTTTGGGATGTTCATGAGATGGTTCTCTCGATGGGGGTTTTGCTTGGTCTCCGTAGGGGTATCTACGCTTTTGCGTGCTATTGATGCAATTGTTGATTTCTTTGGTGGGTTTACCAGGGTCTGGCAAGACAACCGTTGGTCGCCAATTGTCTCGCCGGCTTTCGGTTCCTTTTTTTGACTCTGATCATGTGATTGAGCAACGTCTCGGGTGCTCGATTCGCGAATATTTTGATCGAGAAGGGGAAGTCAGCTTTCGTGATCTCGAGGCTGCTGTGATCGAAGAATTGACGCTGGGGGAGCCTTGCGTGCTGTCGACCGGTGGGGGCGCCGTGTTGCGCGCGGCGAATCGGACTTGTCTTCGCGAACGCAGTCACGTGGTGTATTTGAGATCTTCACCTGAGGAAGTCTTTCGACGTCTCCGGCACGACCGGAACAGGCCCCTTCTTCAGGTTGCAGACCCACTACAGCGGCTTCGGGATCTGTTTGTGCAACGGGACCCGCTGTACAGGGAGACTGCGCACTATGTGATCGAAACAGGGCGACCCTCCGTGTCTTCCCTTGTCAATATGATCATGATGCAACTGGAACTGGCCGGCATAGTGAAAGATGTTTTAGCATCTGGGCAAGATACCAAGAGGACCTGACATCAGGTCGCAGTGCAAGTGGGGTCGTCTGTGGGCTGCCTTTCTACCTGTTCCTGGAGGCTCTACACTCTGGCCCCATGCACGAGACTACACGATCAGCGACGCAATCCCCCGTTGAAATCCACTTGGGTGAGCGGAGCTACGACATTGCCATTGCTGGTGGCCTGCTTGGGTCGCCACACAGCTACGCCGGCCTGCCTCACGCCAAGACTGCGCTGATCGTGACCAATGAGACGGTTGCGCCGCTGTACCTTCAGACCTTGGCGGACGCCTTGAGCAGACAGTATCCGGTGGTGGGCCAGGTGGTTCTGCCTGATGGTGAGGTTTACAAAACCTGGGCCACTCTCAATCTGATATTCGATGCCTTGCTTGAACAGGGTTGTGACCGAAGAACGGTGTTGTTTGCCTTGGGTGGAGGTGTTGTCGGGGACATGACTGGGTTTGCTGCGGCGAGTTACATGCGGGGGGTGCCTTTTGTGCAGGTTCCCACGACCTTGCTGGCCCAGGTTGACTCTTCGGTCGGGGGGAAAACCGGCATCAATCATCCACTGGGCAAGAACATGATTGGTGCGTTTTACCAGCCGCAACGGGTGATCTGCGATCTGGATACGCTCAAGACGCTGCCCGAGCGAGAACTGAGTGCTGGCTTGGCCGAAGTCATCAAGTACGGACCCATTGCCGACGCGGCCTTTCTCGACTGGATCGAGACCAATCTGGACAAGCTGCGAGCCCGTGATCCCGTCGCATTGGCATTCGCGATTCGGCGCAGCTGTGAAATCAAAGCCCAGGTGGTGGGTGCCGATGAACGAGAGGCTGGTCTTCGCGCGATCCTCAACTTCGGTCACACCTTTGGCCACGCCATTGAGGCCGGCATGGGATATGGCCAATGGCTGCACGGTGAGGCGGTGGGTTGTGGCATGGTCATGGCTGCGCGCCTGTCGCAGCGCCTGGGTTTGATCGATGCCAAGTATGTGGATCGACTGACCCGTTTGATAGAGCGGGCCGGTCTGCCCGTGGTGGCGCCCGTGCTGGATGCTCAGGACAACGCGGGCCGCTACCTTGCGTTGATGCGTGTGGACAAAAAAGCAGAGGCTGGGGAGATCAAGTTTGTGTTGATTGACGGTTCCGGACAGGCGGTCGTCCGCAGCGCGCCAGACAGCTTGGTGACCGAGGTGATCCAGACCAGTTGTCGCCAGTGAGCACCCGGTGTCTGCAGTTGGTGGCAGGTCGGCTGGTGACATGTGCTTGGGGGTGCACATGAACAGCGGAATGGGCCTTGCGCCGTACGCGTGTCACCCCGACTACACCAGGGGCCGGCGTTTCAGCGAATCCGAAGCGCCCACGCGAACAGCGTTTCAACGGGACCGCGATCGCATCATCCACAGCACGGCTTTTCGCCGCCTGGTTTACAAGACTCAGGTGTTTCTGAACCATGAGGGCGACCTGTTCCGTACCCGACTGACCCATTCGTTGGAGGTCGCACAATTGGGGCGGAGCATCGCCCGTTCGCTGGGACTGAACGAAGACCTCGTGGAAGCGGTTGCGCTGGCGCATGATTTGGGCCACACGCCGTTCGGACACGCCGGCCAGGATGCGTTGAACGCTTGCATGAAAAACCTGCCTTCATCGCAGAATACGCCTCACGCAAGTGAACAGTCGGGCTTTGAGCACAACCTCCAGAGCTTGAGGGTGGTTGATGCGCTGGAGGAGCGTTACCCCGATTTCGACGGATTGAACCTCACTTTCGAGACCCGAGAGGGCATTCTGAAGCACTGTTCTCCGGCGAATGCAAAACGTCTCTGCGCCCAGGATGCCACCGGGGTGGCGGTGCGTTTCTTGACCGGTGGTTCTCCTTCTCTGGAAGCGCAACTGTGCAACCTGGCTGACGAGATTGCCTACAACGCGCACGACATCGACGATGGCGTGCGCTCCGGTTTGCTGAGCATGGAGCAGCTTGAGGCCGTGCCCCTGTTTTCGCGGTATCACCAGCTGGTTCTGGAAAAGCACCCACGACTCGACGGCCGCCGGCTGTTGTTCGAGGTGATCCGGCGGATGCTCAGCGATCAGGTGTACGACGTGATCGACACCTCGCGGACAAATATCGAGACATCAAGGGTCGGCTCCGTGGATGACGTGCGGGCACATGGCACCCTGGTGTCGTTCTCAGAGGCGATGCGTGACCAGTCCATGGAGCTGAAGCAATTCCTCCTGCGCAATCTGTACCGGCACCCTCAAGTGATGGAAACAACCGAACGGGCCCGGCGTGTGGTGACGGAGCTGTTTGCCTTCTACCTGGCTCAGCCTCATGAGCCTCCAATGAGTCACCAGCCCGACACGCACCGGGCGCGGGTCGTTGCCGACTATATCGCTGGCATGACCGACCGCTTTGCGATTCGAGAACACGAGCGCTTGAGCGGCATGGTGCTCTTTCCGTGACTGTGCCTGAATCCGCGTTCGTGCCCGAGCGCAACCCTGTGGTGTTAGCGGCGGTTGTGGTCGGGGTTGGTGTCGTTTGCGCGCTGCATGTGGGCAAACTACCGGTGGCCATCCCTGTGTTGCAGGCGTCTTTGGGGCTCAATCTTCTGCAGGCTGGGTTCCTGCTGTCACTGGTTCAACTCGCCGGGATGACTCTGGGCCTCCTCGTGGGGTTGATGGCCGATCACCTGGGACCGCGACGCGTGATGCTGACGGGTCTGGGTTTGCTGGCATTGGGCAGTGCGCTGGGTGGTTTGTCGACCGGGGTCCGAGGGCTGCTGGCGACCCGGGTTCTGGAAGGGCTGGGATTCCTCCTGGCCGTGCTGCCCGCCCCGGGCCTGCTGCGCCGACGGGTCCATGACCCGAAAACGCTCGCGCGGGCACTTGGTTGGTGGGGCGCGTACATGCCACTGGGCACGGCGACAGCACTTCTATGTGGCGCGCCGTTGTTGGCGCTGATCGGATGGCGTCCGGTGTGGCTGTCGCTGGCCCTGCTGACGTTGCTGGCCGCCATCGCACTCGTGACCCAGGTTTCGGGTGACTCTGCAACTACGACGGGTGCCCGTCCGCTGGTAGCCGGAAGAGCGCCGAGTCCATGGACCCGCGTTCAACAGACGCTGGTTGCCCCGGGGCCTTGGCTGGTTGCGCTGGCTTTCTTTCTGTATTCGGGACAGTGGTTGGCGGTGGTGGGATTCTTGCCCACCATCTACAACCAGGCAGGCTACAGCGGCGTGGTGGTTGGGGTTCTGACGGCGCTCGCCGCGGGCATCAACATGGTGGGGAACATCGGTGCAGGCCGGTGCCTGGCGCGTGGCATGCGTCCCGGCGTGTTGTTGTCAACGGCTTACCTGGCCATGGCGCTGGGGGCTGTCGTGGCCTTCGGGGCGCAAGGTCATCCGGTGGGGCAGTACCTGGCCGTGCTGGTGTTTTCCGGTGTGGGTGGTCTGATCCCGGGCACGTTGTTCAGCTTGGCCGTCGTGTTGGCGCCAGGTGAGGCAACGGTCTCCACCACAGTGGGCTGGATGCAGCAGTTCTCGGCACTGGGTCAGTTTCTCGGGCCACCCTTGGTGGCATGGGTAGCCACGCAGACAGGGGGGTGGCACTGGACCTGGGTGGTGACGGGCAGTTGCTCATTGCTCGGCATCGCGTTGGCTGCCTGGTTGCAGCGCGCCTGGGCAGATCGGGCCCTGCGCTGAAGGCAGGGCGTCCGGAGACGGCGGATCATGGCATTCGCGAGATGAAAAAATGGGGTCAGAATCTACACTCTGTTCACCTCGCTGACCGGATTGCGCAATGGCCCGTTTACCCCGCCTTACCCTGCCTGGTCACCTCCACCATGTGATCCAGAGGGGAAACAACCGCCAGTCCATTGTGCTGGACGATGCCGATCGCACGGCGCTTCTTGACGCGGTGGCCGAGAACGCCAAAAAGTACCAAGTCGCGTTACACGCCTATGTGCTGATGGACAACCACGTTCAACTTCTGCTCACGCCCGAAACAGCAGACGGCGTGCCTCGCATGATGCAAGCCATCGGCCGGCGTTACGTGCGTCACTTCAATGCCCGACATGGACGCACAGGAACGCTGTGGGAAGGCCGCTACAGATCCACTCTCCTGCAGGCGGAGCGCTATTTGCTGCCCTGCATGGCGTATCTGGATCTGAATCCGGTGCGTGCGGGGTTGGTGACCGATCCCGTGCACCACGTCTGGTCCAGCCACAGGCATTACGTCGGGCAGGGTTCCGACCGGCGCATCACCCCCCATCCAGCTTACTGGCGCCTGGGCAACACGCCTTTTGCGCGGGAAGCGGCATACGCCGAGTTGGTGCGTTCCGGATTGAGCGCCGCGCAGTTGACCGTGATAACCAACGCGCTGCTGCATGGGTGGGCGCTTGGGGAGCCCGACTTCATGGCCGCACTGCAGGCGCAAACCGACAGACGGGTGAGCAAGGGCAAACCGGGTCGACCCCCTTCGCAGCGAACATCCGCAAGCGATTGATCTAGGTGTTCAATCAAATCAAGGGTTTGCGCTCTTTTTTGATGTGTCCCTTATTATTTCTTTGGATTTCTTGACTATCTTTAATATAAACCTGACCCTATTTATTCAACTTGGCATTTTTGTTGCATTGCACTAAGCTCTGCAACCCGCGAATTTTGTTTTCATGCCCTCGAACCGAGAAGGAAGCGCCATGACCACGGCAGCCGAACAGCAGCAACTCCAGCAACAGGGTCTGTACGACCCGGCCAATGAGCACGACGCCTGTGGCGTCGGCTTTGTCGCTCACATCAAGGGCGAGAAGAGCCATGCCATCGTGCAGCAGGGGCTGAAGATCCTTGAAAATCTGGACCACCGCGGCGCAGTGGGTGCTGACAAACTCATGGGCGACGGCGCCGGCATCCTGATCCAGTTGCCCGATGCGCTCTACCGCGAGGAAATGGCGGCGCAGGGCATCGCGCTGCCGCCACCCGGCGAGTACGGCGTTGGCATGATCTTCATGCCCAAGGAGCACGCCTCCCGCCTGGCCTGTGAACAGGAAATGGAACGCGCCATCGCTGACGAAGGCCAAGTGTTGCTGGGCTGGCGCGATGTGCCGGTCAACAAAGACATGCCGATGTCGCCCACCGTGCGCGAGAAGGAGCCCATCCTGCGCCAGGTGTTCATCGGGCGCGGCAACGACGTGATCGTGCAGGACGCTCTGGAGCGCAAGCTCTATGTGATCCGCAAGACCGCCAGCGGCCACATCCAGTCGCTCAAGCTCAAGCACAGCAAAGAGTATTACGTGGTGAGCATGAGCAGCCGCACCGTGATCTACAAGGGCCTGCTGCTGGCCGATCAGGTGGGCACTTACTACAAGGACCTGCAGGACACCCGCTGCGTGTCCGCCCTGGGTCTGGTGCACCAGCGCTTCTCGACCAACACCTTCCCCGAGTGGCCGCTGGCACACCCGTACCGCTACGTCGCGCACAACGGTGAGATCAACACCGTCAAAGGCAACTACAACTGGATGAAGGCACGCGAAGGCGTGATGTCTTCGCCGGTGCTGGGCGCCGACCTGCAGAAGCTCTACCCGATCAGCTTCGCCGGCCAGTCCGACACCGCCACCTTCGACAACTGCCTGGAGTTGCTGACCATGGCGGGCTACCCGCTGGCCCAGGCCGTGATGATGATGATCCCTGAGCCCTGGGAGCAGCACACCACCATGGACGTGCGCCGCAAGGCTTTCTACGAATACCACGCCGCCATGATGGAACCCTGGGACGGCCCGGCCTCCATCGTGTTCACCGACGGCCGCCAGATCGGCGCCACGCTGGACCGCAACGGCCTGCGCCCTTCGCGCTACTGCATCACCGACGACGACATGGTCATCATGGGTTCCGAGTCGGGCGTGTTGCCGGTGCCGGAAAACAAGATCGTGCGCAAGTGGCGCCTGCAGCCCGGCAAGATGTTCCTGATCGACCTCGAACAGGGCCGCATGATCGACGACGAGGAGCTGAAAGCCAACCTCGCCAACACCAAGCCCTACAAGCAGTGGATCGACAACCTGCGCATCCGCCTCGACGACGTGGAAACGCCGGTCGCGGGTGAAGCCGCGCAGGAGCTGCCCATCGGCCAGACCGAGCCGCAGTCCACCGGCGCCGAGAGCGTCACGCCCGAGTTGCTGGACCGCCAGCAGGCCTTTGGCTACACGCAGGAAGACATCAAGTTCCTGCTCAGCCCCATGGCCGCCAACGGCGAAGAGGGCATCGGTTCCATGGGCAACGACAGCCCGCTGGCCGTGCTGTCCGACAAGGACAAACCGCTCTACAACTATTTCAAGCAGCTGTTCGCGCAGGTGACCAACCCGCCGATCGACCCGATCCGGGAAGCGATCGTGATGTCGCTGGTGTCCTTCATCGGCCCCAAGCCCAACCTGCTGGACATCAACCACGTCAACCCGCCGATGCGCCTGGAGGTGAGTCAGCCGGTGCTGGACGTGGCCGACATGGCCAAGCTGCGCGACATCGACGGCGTGACCCAGGGCAAGTTCCGCAGCGCCACGCTGGACATCACCTACCCGGTGTTCTGGGGCCGTGAAGGCGTGGAAGCCAAGCTGGCGTCGTTGTGCGCCGAAGCGGTGGACGCGATCAAGAGCGGCCAGAACATCCTGATCATCAGCGATCGCGGCGTGAGCGCCACGCAGGTGGCGATCCCCGCCCTGCTGGCGCTGTCCGCCATCCACCAGCACCTGGTGCGTGAGGGCCTGCGCACTTCGGTGGGCCTGGTGGTGGAGACCGGCACCGCGCGCGAAGTGCACCACTTCGCCGTGCTCGCCGGCTACGGCGCCGAAGCCGTGCACCCCTACCTGGCGATGGAAACCCTGGCCGCGATCTGCAAGGACCTGCCAGGCGACCTGAGCGCCGAGAAGGCGATCTACAACTACGTGAAGGCCATCGGCAAGGGCCTGTCCAAGATCATGTCCAAGATGGGCGTGAGCACCTACATGTCGTACTGCGGCGCCCAGCTGTTCGAGGCCATCGGCCTCAACAGCGAAACGGTGGACAAGTACTTCTCTGGCACGTCCAGCCGCGTGGGTGGCATCGGCGTGTTCGAGATCGCCGAAGAAGCCATCCGCATGCACAAGGCGGCCTTCAGCGACAACCCGGTGCTCGCCACCATGCTGGACACCGGCGGTGAATACGCCTGGCGCGCCCGTGGCGAAGAGCACATGTGGACGCCCGACGCCATCGCCAAGCTGCAGCACAGCACGCGCGCCAACAACTGGAACACGTACAAGGAGTACGCCCAGATCATCAACGACCAGAGCAAGCGCCACATGACGCTGCGCGGCCTGTTCGAGTTCAAGATCGACCCCAGCAAGGCGATTTCCATCGACGAAGTCGAGCCGGCGAAAGAGATCGTCAAGCGTTTCGCCACCGGTGCCATGTCGCTGGGCTCCATCTCCACCGAAGCCCACGCCACGCTGGCCGTGGCCATGAACCGCATCGGCGGCAAGAGCAACACCGGCGAAGGCGGCGAAGATGCGCTGCGCTACCGCAACGAACTCAAAGGCATCCCGATCAAGCAGGGCCAGACCATGTCCGATCTGCTGGGCAAGGACACTTTCGAGGTCGACTACGTGCTGCAAGCCGGCGACTCGATGCGCTCCAAGATCAAGCAGGTCGCCTCGGGCCGCTTCGGTGTCACCGCCGAATACCTCAACAGTGCCGACCAGATCCAGATCAAGATGGCCCAGGGCGCCAAGCCCGGCGAAGGCGGCCAGCTGCCCGGTGGCAAGGTGTCGGACTACATCGGCAAACTGCGCCACAGCGTGCCGGGCGTGGGCCTGATTTCTCCCCCGCCGCACCACGACATCTACTCGATCGAAGACCTGGCCCAGCTGATCCACGATCTGAAGAATGTGGCGCCGCACAGCTCCATCAGCGTCAAGCTGGTGTCCGAGATCGGTGTCGGCACCATCGCTGCTGGAGTGGCCAAGTGCAAGGCCGACCATGTGGTGATCGCCGGCCACGATGGTGGCACGGGCGCTTCGCCCTGGTCGTCGATCAAGCACGCCGGTTCGCCGTGGGAAATCGGTCTGGCCGAAACCCAGCAGACCCTGGTGCTCAACCGCCTGCGCAGCCGCGTGCGCGTGCAGGCCGACGGCCAGATGAAGACCGGCCGCGACGTGGTCATTGGCGGCCTGCTTGGTGCCGACGAGTTTGGCTTCGCCACCGCACCGCTGGTGGTCGAGGGCTGCATCATGATGCGCAAGTGCCACCTCAACACCTGCCCGGTGGGCGTGGCCACGCAAGACCCGGTGCTGCGCAAGAAATTCACCGGCAAGCCCGAGCACGTCGTCAATTATTTCTTCTTCATTGCCGAAGAAGCGCGCCAGATCATGGCGCAGCTGGGCATCCGCAAGTTCGATGACCTGATCGGCCGCGCCGACCTGCTGGACACCAAGCAGGGCATCGAGCACTGGAAAGCCAAGGGCCTGGACTTCAGTCGCCTGCTGGCCATGCCGGCGGTGCCCGCCGACGTGCCGCGCCTGCACACGCAGAACCAGGAACACGGTCTGGAGAAGTCGCTCGACAACATCCTGATCGCCAAGAGCCGCCCCGCCATCGACAAGGGCGAGAAGGTGCGCTTCATGGAAGCCGCGCGCAACGTCAACCGCTCGGTCGGCGCCATGCTCTCCGGCGCCGTGACCAAGGTGCACGCCGAAGGCCTGCCTGACGACACCATCCACATCCAGCTCGAAGGCACCGGTGGCCAGTCGTTCGGCGCCTTCCTGTGCAACGGCATCACGCTGTACCTGATCGGTGAAGCCAACGACTACACCGGCAAGGGCCTCTCCGGCGGCCGCGTGGTGGTGCGCCCGAGCCTGGACTTCCGCGGTGTGGCGACGCAGAACATCATCGTGGGCAACACCGTGATGTACGGCGCCACCAGCGGCGAGGCCTTCTTTGCCGGCGTGGCCGGCGAGCGCTTCGCGGTGCGTCTTTCGGGCGCCACCGCGGTGGTGGAGGGCACGGGCGACCACGGTTGTGAATACATGACCGGCGGCACCGTGGCCGTGCTGGGCAAGACCGGCCGCAACTTCGCCGCCGGCATGAGCGGCGGCCTGGCCTACGTGTACGACGAAGACGGCCAGTTCGCCAAGCGCTGCAACACCGCCATGGTCAGCATGGAAAAGGTGCTGAGCACGGCCGAGCAGGAAGCCACGATGGACAAGGCCATCTGGCACCGGGGCTTGAGCGACGAAGCGCAGCTGAAGAAGCTTCTCGAAGACCACAACCGCTGGACTGGCAGCAAGCGCGCACGCGAACTGCTCGACACCTGGGTCGAGTCGCGCGGCAAGTTCGTGAAGGTGTTCCCGAACGAATACAAGCGTGCCCTGGGCGAGATCAACGCCCGCAAGACGGCCGCCACCGCCACCACCAAAGCCCAGGGCACGGCGAAGCAGGCCACGGCCGCCGCCAAATAAGCCCAGACACACGGATACGAAGGACCAACATCATGGGAAAAGTCACCGGCTTCATGGAATACGAGCGTCTGGAAGAGGGCTACAAGCCCGTGCCCGAGCGCCTGAAGCACTACAAGGAATTCGTCGTCGGCCTCGATGACAGCCAGGCCAAGGTGCAGGCCGCGCGCTGCATGGACTGCGGCACGCCGTTCTGCAACAGCGGCTGCCCGGTCAACAACATCATTCCGGACTTCAACGATCTGGTTTACCAGGCCGACTGGAAGAACGCGATCACCGTGCTGCACAGCACCAACAACTTCCCGGAGTTCACCGGCCGCATATGCCCCGCGCCCTGCGAGGCCGCCTGCACGCTCAACGTGAACGGCGAGGCGGTGGGCATCAAGTCCATCGAACACGCGATCATCGACAAGGCCTGGGCCGAAGGCTGGGTGCAGCCGCAGCCGGCCAGGATCAAGACCGGCAAGAAGGTCGCGGTGGTCGGCTCCGGCCCGGCCGGCATGGCCGCCGCCCAGCAGCTGGCGCGTGCGGGTCACGATGTGACCCTGTTCGAGAAGAACGACCGCATCGGTGGCCTGCTGCGCTACGGCATTCCCGACTTCAAGATGGAGAAGAGCCATATTGACCGCCGTGTCGAGCAGATGAAGGCCGAAGGCGTGGTGTTCCGCACCGGTGTCATGGTCGGCGAGCTGCCCAAGGACAGCAAGGTCACCAACTGGGCCAAGGAAACCGTCACGCCCGAACAGCTGCAGAACGATTTTGACGCCGTGCTGCTGACCGGAGGCTCCGAGCAGAGCCGCGACCTGCCGGTTCCGGGCCGCGACCTGGACGGCATCCATTTCGCCATGGAGTTCCTGCCGCAGCAGAACAAGGTCAACGCGGGCGACAAGCTCAAGGGCCAGTTGCGCGCCGATGGCAAACACGTCATCGTGATCGGCGGTGGCGACACCGGAAGCGATTGTGTGGGCACCAGCAACCGCCACGGCGCGGTCAGCGTGACCCAGTTCGAGGTGATGCCCCAGCCGCCCGAAGTGGAAAACAAACCCCTGGTGTGGCCCTACTGGCCGCTCAAGCTGCGCACCAGCTCCAGCCACGAAGAGGGTTGCACCCGCGAGTTCGCCATCTCCACGAAGGCTTTCAAGGGCGAGAAGGGCAAAGTCACCGGCCTGACCACCGTGCATGTCGAGATGAAAGACGGCAAGCTGGTCGAAATCCCTGGCACCGAAAAGGACTACAAGGCCGACATGGTGCTGCTGGCGATGGGCTTCGTGAACCCGGTCGCCAGCATCCTGGATGGCTTCGGGGTCGAGAAAGATGCCCGCGGCAACGCCAAGGCCAGCACCGATTTCACGGGTGGCTACGCCACCAATGTGCCCAAGGTGTTTGTAGCCGGCGACATGCGCCGCGGCCAGAGCCTGGTGGTGTGGGCGATCCGCGAAGGCCGTCAAGCCGCACGTTCGGTGGACGAGTTCCTGATGGGGTTCTCCGACCTGCCACGTTGATCCCTAGGGTTTCCTCGCTATGAAAAAGGAAGAGATCGACCCGCGTGCGACAATGCGCAGTCATTTTTCCTGGCCCCATGAGCGACTCCACCTTCATTGATATAGATCATGTGACGTTTGGCTACGACAGCCGCCGAATCATCCTGAACGACCTCTCTCTGCGATTTGCGCGCGGGAAAGTCACGGCGGTGCTCGGCGGTTCCGGCTGCGGCAAGACGACCTTGTTGCGCCTGATTGGCGGCGTGCATGCCCCCAACAGCGGGCGCGTGGTGTTTGATGGCGAAGTCGTGAACACCGGTGACAAGCGCCAGCTGTTCCGTCTGCGCCGCCGACTGGGCATGTTGTTTCAGTTCGGCGCCCTGTTCACCGACCTCTCGGTGTTCGACAACGTGGCCTTTCCGCTGCGTGAGATGACCGATCTGCCGGAGCCGTTGATCCGTGACATCGTGCTGATGAAGCTGAATGCGGTAGGTCTGCGGGGTGCGGCGGGGCTGCGCATCAGCGAGGTGTCGGGCGGCATGGCGCGGCGCATCGCTCTGGCGCGGGCCATTGCGCTGGACCCCGAGCTCATCATGTACGACGAGCCCTTCGCCGGGCTGGACCTGGTGTCCATGGGCGTTGCGGCCAAACTCATCCGCACGCTCACCGACGTGACGGGCGCGACCACACTGCTGATCTCGCACGACGTGCCCCAGTGCATGGCGATCAGCGACTGGGTGGTGCTCATGGCCACCGGCGGACGCATCGTGGCCCAGGGTACGCCGGCCGAGCTGATGGCCAGCGCCGAACCCGAGGTGCGACAGTTTGTTCGCGGCGAGCCCGATGGTCCGGTCAAGTTCCACTACCCGGCGCCGCCGGTGGCGGTTGATTTCGGTCTGGAGGCTTCGCGATGAACCCGCTTCAGCATGTGGGTCGTCGAGCCCTGGATGTGTTCGCGGCCTGGGGTCACGGCGCCGTTTTTTTTATCGAGTTGATCAAGGCCGTGCCCGCTGGACTGGCCCGTTTTGGCCTGGTCGTGACGCAGATCCACGCCATCGGCAACCGTTCGCTGGTCATCATCCTGGCCTCTGGCCTGGCGGTCGGCTTTGTGCTGGCCCTGCAGCTCTACAACACCTTGACCAATTTTGGTGCCGCCGAGTCCCTGGGCCTGGTGGTCAACCTCTCGCTGGTGCGCGAACTGGGGCCCGTGGTCACGGCGCTGCTGTTTGCCGGCCGCGCAGGTACCTCACTCACCGCCGAGATTGGCCTCATGAAAGCGGGCGAACAAATCGCGGCCATGGAGTTGATGGCGATCGACCCGCGCAAGCGGGTGCTGGCGCCACGCTTCATCGCCGGTGTCATTGCGATGCCCTTGCTGGCCGCATTGTTTTCCGCCATCGGCATTCTGGGTGCCTGGGTTGTCGCCGTGGGTTTGATCGGCATTGATGCGGGCAACTTCTGGTCGATCCAGCAAAACGGTGTGGACGTGTGGCGCGATGTCGGCAATGGCGTGGTCAAGAGCGCGGTGTTTGGCGTCATCTGCACGGCCGTGGCCTTGTACCAGGGCTATGAAACCGAAGCCACGCCCGAGGGCGTTGCCTACGCGACCACACGCACCGTGGTGACGGCTTCGCTGGGCGTGCTGGCGATGGACTTCATCCTCACCGCCCTGATGTTTTCGACCCCCTGATCACTGAGCAGTTGACGTATGAACAAAAGAAGCACTGAAATCCTGGTTGGCCTGTTTGTCGTGCTGGGCGCGCTGGGCCTGCTTTTCCTGGCCTTGAAGGCCGCCAACCTGGGCAGTTTCACCAACGGTGGGGAAACCTATGTGGTGCAGGCGCGGTTCGACAACATCGGGGGGCTGAAGGCACGTGCGCCGGTGCGTTCCGCGGGCGTGAATGTGGGCCGTGTCACCAGTGTCGTGCTGGATACCCAAACCTACCAGGGCCTGGCCACCATGGAGATCAACCAGAATGTGGTGTTCCCCAAGGACTCCTCGGCCAAGATCCTGACCTCCGGCCTGCTCGGAGACCAATACATCGGTATCGAACCTGGAGGCGACATCAACAACCTCAAGGGTGGCGACATGATCACACAGACCCAATCCGCCATGGTCCTCGAAAACCTGATCGGACAGTTCCTGTTCGACAAGGCCGCTGGCGGCGGTGAGAGCAAGTCACCGTGAGTGTTGTGCCGTTCCGGTGCGCCATTTGAGGCTGGGAGCAGAACATGAAAAACAGAACTTTTGAGCGCTGTTCGAGCGCGCTTTGCCGCTGGACAGCAGCTGCGCTGCTCGGTCTGTTGTTGGCCGGTTGTGCCACTGGGCCGAATGCAAATCCGCGGGATCCCTGGGAGCCGTTCAACCGCCAGGTGACCGAGTTCAACGACGCGGTGGATGGCGCGGTGCTCAAGCCGGTCGCTACCGTATATCGCGACATCACGCCCGACCCTGTGCGGACCGGCGTGAGCAACTTCTTTGAGAACCTGCGTGACGGCTGGTCGTTCATCAATGCGTCGTTGCAGTTGCGCCCACGCGAAGCGGTTGAAAACTTCATGCGTTTCAACGTCAACACCTTCTTCGGACTCGCCGGGGTGCTGGATATCGCGTCCGAGATGGGCATCGAGCGCACGCGGCTTGACTTCGGGCAGACGCTGGGCCGCTGGGGCATTCCTTCGGGTCCTTACCTGGTACTGCCGATCTTCGGGCCATCGTCGGTGCGGGATGCGGCGGGTTTCACCATCGAGGCACGCGGGGACTTCGTGCAGGGCCTCTCGGATGTGGCGTTGCGCAATTCGCTGTACGCGCTGCGGGCCGTGGAAACGCGGGCCAACCTGTTGCGGGCCACCACGATGCTCGATGGCGCTGCGCTGGACAAATACAGTTTCACCCGCGACGTTTACTTGCAGCGCCGCGAGAGCCAGATCGAAGACCTGAAAGACAAGGGGATCGGTTTGAAGAACGGCGACTGACGACACACTGATACCAAACAATTACATGCCGGATACACAAGCGCGGAACCGCTGACTTAAAGTGCCCTCACACGTGGGGTGACGGTTCCCCAGTCCGGTGGACCACCGCTACAAAGAAGGAATTTCAGATGATGCTACGTCGACAATGGATATCCCGTTTGCTCGCAACCAGCGCGCTGCTGGCCAGCCCACTGTTTGCCACACAGGCTTTTGCTGCCGATGAAGCGCCCGATGTGCTGGTCAAACGCATTTCCGGCGAGGTCATGGATGCCGTGAAGGCCGATGCGGCGATCCAGAAGGGCGACATCGGTCGCATTGTGACCTTGGTTGACACCAAGATCATGCCGAACGTCAACTTTTCCCGCATGACGTCGTCGGCCGTGGGCCGCTATTGGCGCCAGGCCACTCCCGAGCAGCAGAAGCAACTGCAGGACGAGTTCAAAATTCTGTTGGTGCGTACCTATGCGGGCGCACTGGGCGAAGTCAAAGACCAGACGCTGAGTTTCCGTCCCTTGCGTTCCCGGCCCGAAGATACCGAGGTGGTGGTGCGTTCCGAAGTCCGTGGTCGGGGCGAACCCATCCAGCTGGACTACCGGCTGGAGAAGACGCCGCAAGGCTGGAAGATTTACGATCTGAACGTGTTGGGGGTCTGGCTCGTCGAAACCTACCGCACCCAGTTCGCCCAGGAAATCGGTGCCAAGGGGATTGACGGCCTGATCGCCACGCTGACCCAGCGCAACAAGGCCAGCGCGCCCAAAGCGGGTTGAATACATGAGCGACGACAGCATGGTGGTGGCTGCTGCGGCCCGGTTGCCGCAGCAGCTGACCCTCAATGAGGCGGTGCAGACCCTGGAGCAGCTCGGCACCGCGCTGGCCAGTCAGACGGCATCGACCTTGCAGATCGATGCGAGCGGGCTGGAGGTGTGTGACTCATCGGCCGTTGCGGTTTTGCTGGAACTCCGTCGGCGACTGCTGGCGCAAGGCAAGACCCTGCAGGTCACTCACATTCCTCAACGTTTGCGCGATCTCGTCGGTCTGTACGGCATGAGCGAGTTGTTGCCCGGCTGAGGTTGCGGGCGGCCGTGCATGCGTGGTCAGCCCCAGGGGGGCATGGCATGGCTGTTGGCCCTGTACCCGCAGAGTCGTTGCGCGCAGGCTTAAAATACAAGGCTGTCCCGCCGTGATCAGATGTCCTGGTCAGGGCCGGTGATCTCGTGGTCCCGCACCCGCAATGCCTGCAGTTTCATTTCAGAACGTCTCCAAGATCTATCCTTCTTCCCGCGGCGACCTGCATGCGCTCAAGGCGGTGACATTCGATATCCAGTCCGGTGAATTTTTCGGGTTGCTGGGCCCCAACGGAGCTGGGAAAACCACCCTCATCAGCATCCTCGCCGGGCTTGCCAGCGCCACCGGTGGGCGCGTGCTGGTGAAAGGACACGATGTTCAAACCGACTACCAGGCTGCGCGCCGTGCGCTCGGTGTGGTGCCGCAGGAACTGGTGTTTGATCCTTTTTTCAACGTGCGTGAAGCGCTGCGTTTCCAGTCCGGTTATTTCGGTATCCGCCACAACGACGCCTGGATTGACGAGTTGCTCGCGGGCTTGGGCCTGACCGAAAAGGCTGGCGCCAACATGCGCCAGCTTTCTGGTGGCATGAAGCGCCGTGTGCTGGTGGCGCAGGCACTGGTGCACAAGCCGCCGGTGATCGTGCTTGACGAGCCCACCGCAGGCGTGGACGTGGAGTTGCGCCAGACCCTGTGGCATTTCATTTCCCAGCTCAACAAACAAGGCAGCACGGTGCTGCTGACCACCCACTACCTGGAAGAAGCCGAGGCGCTGTGCAACCGCATCGCCATGCTCAACCGCGGCGAAGTGGTGGCGCTGGACCGCACCTCCGAACTGCTCAGGCGTGCGGCGTCCAACGTGCTGCGTTTCAAGACGGATGACACGTTGCCCGACGATCTTGCGGCGATGGCCCGGGTCACCGGGCGCGTGGTGCAACTGCCCGCCAACGACGCGCAAGCGGTCGAACGCATTCTGGCCAGCGTGCGCGAAGCCGGTGTGAATGTGGACGACATCGAGATTCGTAAAGCCGATCTGGAGGATGTGTTCATTGAGGTGATCGAAGGCAGCAACTTGGCGCACCGTGCGCAGGAAGGGGTTCCGCCGCCGGGCCGTCCCAAGGCGGAACGCGCCCCCCCCGTGAGCAGCGAGGACACGTCAATGCCGAGCGTGGGGGCGAATTCACCATGACCGGCTGGCAAATGCTGTTTTACAAAGAGATCCTGCGCTTCTGGAAGGTGGGTTTTCAGACGGTGGCCGCCCCCGTGATCACCGCCATCCTGTACATGATGATCTTTGGACACGTGCTCGAAGACCGCGTTCAGGTCTACGAGTCGGTCAGCTACACCGCGTTCCTGTTGCCCGGTCTGGTGATGATGAGCGTGCTGCAGAACGCGTTCGCCAACAGCAGCAGCTCGTTGATCCAGAGCAAGGTCATGGGCAATCTGGTGTTTTTGCAGCTCACGCCACTGTCGCACCGCGCTTGGTTCGTGGCCTATGTGGGCTCGTCCGTGGCGCGCGGCCTGGCCGTGGGCGCGGGAGTGATGCTGGCGACCTGGTGGTTTGCCCGGCCCACCCTCGCGGAGCCGCTGTGGATACTCGTTTTTGCATTCCTGGGGGCTGGCCTGTTGGGAGCGCTGGGGCTGATTGCCGGCCTGTGGGCAGAAAAGTTCGATCAGATGGCCGCGTTCCAGAACTTCATCATCGTGCCCATGACCTTCCTCTCGGGCGTGTTCTACTCCATCCATTCCCTGCCGGATTTCTGGCAAACCGTGAGCCACCTCAACCCGTTTTTCTACATGATCGACGGCTTCCGCTATGGGTTCTTTGGCGTCAGCGACGTCTCGCCCTGGTTGAGTCTGGGTCTGGTCGGGAGTGCGTTTGTTCTGGTCAGTGCCGTGGCGCTGCACCTGCTGCGCATCGGCTACAAAATCCGCCACTGATTCCATCGAATGCCATGACCGCTGACCAACTGCAACAACTGATCGCCGCGGGCCTGCCCTGCGAGCACCTTGAAGTCACCGGCGATGGCCGCCACTGGGCGGCCGTGATCGTGTCCCCCGCTTTCGAGGGCATGCGCGCCATTGCCCGGCACAAGCGGGTCTACGCCACGCTGGGCGAGCGCATCCAGAGCGATGAAGTGCACGCGCTGTCGATGAAGACCTACACCCCCGCCGAATGGGCGGCGAAATGACTCCCCCCGCGCCGCTTCGCATTACCCCCCAGGGGGTGCACCTGCAGCCCGGCGAAGCCGGTTCTGTGGTGACCTGGACCCGCGCGGTGCAGTGGTTGCTGTCCGGTACTAACTGAAAGACATCTCCCCCATGGACAAACTTCGCATCACCGGTGGTCGCCCCCTAAATGGCGAAGTGACCATATCCGGCGCCAAGAACGCGGCCCTGCCCGAACTGTGTGCCACCTTGCTCACCGCCGAGTCGGTGACGCTGACCAACGTGCCGCGTCTGCGCGATGTGGCCACCATGCGGCTGCTGCTGGACAACATGGGCGTTCAGTCCGAAACGCACGGCGAGCGCGGTGGCATGAGTTTCCAGGCGCCCGATTCGCTGAAGCCCGAAGCGCCCTATGAGCTGGTCAAGACCATGCGCGCTTCGGTGCTGGTGCTGGGCCCGCTGCTGGCGCGTTTTGGTCACGCCAAGGTGTCCCTGCCTGGTGGCTGCGCCATCGGCTCGCGCCCGGTGGACCAGCACATCAAGGGCCTTCAGGCCATGGGGGCCGAGATCCTGGTCGAGCACGGCTACATGGTGGCCCAGCTGCCGGCGGGCAAGACGCGCCTGCACGGTGCGCGCATCGCCACCGACATGATCACCGTGACCGGCACCGAAAACTTCCTCATGGCCGCGGCGCTGGCCGAGGGCGAAACCCTGCTGGAGAACGCCGCCCAGGAGCCTGAGATCACTGATCTGGCCGAGATGCTGATCGCCATGGGTGCCAAGATTGAAGGCCATGGCACCAGCCGCATCCACATCCAGGGTGTCGACCGTCTGCGCGGCTGCACCCACCAGGTGGTGGCCGACCGCATCGAGGCTGGCACCTTTTTGTGTGCGGTGGCCGCCACGGGCGGTGACGTGATCCTGCGCCACGCGCGGGCCGAACACCTGGACGCGGTGATCGACAAGCTGCACGACGCGGGCGCCGAAATCGAGGCCGGTGACGACTTCATCCGCGTTCGTGCCTCGGGCCGCCTGAAGGCGCAGAGCTTCCGCACCACCGAATACCCGGGTTTTCCGACCGACATGCAGGCCCAGTTCATGGCGCTCAATTGCATTGCCACGGGTTCGAGCAAGGTCACCGAAACCATCTTTGAAAACCGCTTCATGCACGTCAATGAGCTGGTGCGCCTGGGCGCGAAGATCCAGACCGATGGCAAGGTGGCGGTGGTCGAAGGCATCGACAGGCTGTCAGGCGCCATCGTCATGGCAACCGACCTGCGCGCCTCCGCCAGCCTGGTGATTGCCGGTCTGGTGGCCGAGGGCGAGACCATCGTCGACCGCATTTACCACCTGGACCGTGGCTACGACCAGATGGAAGCCAAGCTGCGCGGCATTGGCGCAGACATCGAGCGCATCAAATGATCACACTCGCCCTCTCCAAAGGCCGCATCTTTGACGAAACCTTGCCGCTGCTCGCTGCTGCGGGTATCGAGGTGCTCGAAGACCCGGAAAAGTCGCGCAAGCTGATCCTGCCGACCAACCAGCCCGGCGTGCGCGTGGTGCTGGTGCGTGCCACGGACGTGCCCACCTACGTCGAGTACGGCGGCGCCGATCTGGGCGTGACCGGCAAGGACACACTGATCGAACACGGCGGCCAGGGCCTGTACCAGCCGCTGGATCTGCAGATCGCCAAATGCCGCATGAGCGTGGCGGTGCGCAACGACTTTGACTACGCTTCGGCCATGCGCCAGGGCTCGCGCCTGAAGGTGGCCACCAAGTACACCACGATTGCGCGCGAGTTCTTCGCCAGCAAGGGCGTTCATGTGGACCTGATCAAGCTCTACGGCAGCATGGAGCTCGCGCCGCTCACCGGCCTGGCCGATGCCATCGTCGATCTGGTGTCCACCGGCAACACGCTCAAGGCCAACCAGTTGGTCGAGGTCGAGCGCATCATGGACATCAGCTCGCGCCTGGTGGTCAACCAGGCCGCGCTCAAGCTCAAGCAGGCCGCCATCCGCCCCATCCTCGACGCCTTCTCCAACGCCATTCAAAAGAACGCCGTTCCGTCATGAGCCCCATCGCCGCGCCCCTCCGTCTGTCCACCACCTCGGCCGATTTCGAGGCGCAGTTTGCGGCCCGGCTGCATTGGTCGGCGGACACGGACAGCGCGATCGAGCAGCGCGTGGCCGACATCCTGGCCGACGTGCAGCGACGCGGCGATGCGGCGGTTCTGGAGTACACGGCACGTTTTGACGACTTGAGCGTGGACAACCTGCAGGCGCTGGAGCTGAACCAGACCGAGCTCAAGACCGCATTTGACGGCCTGCCCGCCGCCCAGCGCGATGCGCTGGAATCGGCCGCGCGTCGCGTGCGTAACTACCACGAGGCGCAGAAACGCGCCAGCGGCGAGAGCTGGAGCTACCGCGACGAAGACGGAACCCTGCTCGGCCAGAAAGTCACGCCGCTGGACCGTGTGGGCATCTACGTGCCCGGTGGCAAGGCAGCCTATCCGTCCAGCGTGCTGATGAACGCGATCCCCGCCCATGTGGCGGGCGTGCCCGAGATCATCATGGTGGTGCCCACGCCGCGGGGCGAGAAAAACCCCCTGGTGCTCGCCGCCGCCTACGTGGCCGGTGTCACGCGCGCCTTCACCATCGGCGGCGCGCAGGCCGTGGCCGCGCTGGCCTACGGCACGGCCACCGTGCCCAAGGTCGACAAGATCACCGGCCCGGGCAACGCCTACGTGGCCAGCGCCAAGAAGCGCGTGTTCGGCACCGTGGGCATCGACATGATCGCCGGCCCGAGCGAAATTCTGGTGCTGGCCGATGGCAGCACACCGGCCGAGTGGGTGGCGATGGACCTGTTCAGCCAGGCCGAACACGACGAGCTGGCGCAGAGCATCCTGCTCTGCCCGGACACGGCCTACATCGACGCGGTACAGGCCGCGATCGACCGGCTGCTGCCCACCATGCCGCGCGCGGCCATCATCGCCAAGAGCCTGAACGACCGCGGCGCGCTGATCCACACGCGCCACATGGAAGAGGCCTGCGCCATCAGCAACCGCATCGCGCCCGAGCATCTGGAGGTGTCCAGCAGCGAACCGCACCGCTGGGAGCCGCTGCTCAAGCACGCAGGCGCCATTTTCCTCGGCGCCTACACCAGCGAAAGCCTGGGTGACTACTGTGCTGGCCCCAACCACGTGCTGCCCACCAGCGGCACGGCCCGTTTTTCCTCCCCGTTGGGTGTGTACGACTTCCAGAAACGCAGCAGCCTGATCGAGGTCAGCGCCGCTGGCGCACAAACGCTGGGCACCATCGCCGCCGAGCTGGCCTACGGCGAAGGCCTGCAGGCGCATGCCCGCGCCGCCGAGCTGCGTCTCAACGTTGTTCCTCCCATGCGAGTCGCGAAATGAACGCCATGAACACTCCGAACCCGCTGCGCTTCATCCGCCAGGACATCCAGTCCATGCACGCCTACGCCATCCAGGATTCGGCCGGCATGGTCAAACTCGATGCGATGGAGAACCCGTTTGCACTCTCGCCCGAGTTGCAGGCCCAGCTCGGTGCACGCCTGGGTGCCGTGGCGATCAACCGCTACCCAGGCGCCCGCATCGAAGACCTGAAGCAGGCGCTGGCGCGCTACGTGGACCTGCCCGAAGGCTGTGGCCTGATGCTGGGCAACGGCTCGGACGAACTGATCTCGTTGCTTGCCATGGCCTGCGACGTGCCCGGTTCGTCCATCCTGTCGCCCATGCCGGGGTTTGTCATGTACGCCATGGGCGCCCAGCTCCAGGGCCTGGCTTTCCACGGCGTGCCGCTCACGGCCGACTTCGAGCTCGACGAGGTTGCCATGCTGGCCGCCATGCGCGAGCACCAGCCCGCCATCACCTACATTGCCTACCCCAACAACCCCACCGCCAACCTCTGGGACGCAGATGTCATCCGTCGCCTGATTGCCGAGGCCGCCACGTTCGGCGGTCTGGTGGTGATGGACGAGGCCTACCAGCCCTTCTCCAGCCGCAGCTGGCTCGACGAGATACGCGCCAACCCGGTGGCGAACGCCAACGTGCTGCTCATGCGCACGCTCTCCAAGTTCGGTCTCGCCGGTGTGCGCCTGGGCTACATGCTCGGGCCTCAGACGCTGGTCCACGAGGTGGACAAGCTGCGCCCGCCCTACAACGTGAGCGTGCTCAATGCCGAATGCGCGCTGTTTGCGCTGGAGCACGCCGACGTGTTCGCGCAACAAGCCGCTCAGATCCGCGAGCAGCGGGCGGTGCTGATCGGCGCGCTGGCCCGGATGCCGGGCGTGACGCCGTTCCCCAGCGACGCCAACATGGTGCTGGCGCGTGTGCCCGATGCACAACGCTGCTTCGACGGTCTGAAGGCGCGCGGCATTCTGGTCAAGAATGTTTCTAAAATGCACCCATTGCTGGCCAACTGCCTGCGCCTCACGGTGGGAACTCCCGCCGAGACCGCGTTACTGATCAGCGCCCTGCAACAAACCCTATGACCGTCATGTCCTCCGTTTCCCCTGCCGCTGCCGCCGACCGAGTGGCCGAGGTCCAGCGCAACACCGCGGAAACGCAGATCGGCGTGCGCATCAACCTCGACGGTTCGGGTGCGGCGAAGCTGTCCACCGGCATCGGATTCTTCGATCACATGCTCGACCAGATTGCCCGCCACGGGTTGATCGATCTGGACATCCAGGCCCAGGGCGACCTGCACATCGACGGCCACCACACGGTGGAAGACGTGGGCATCACGCTCGGCCAGGCCTTTGCCAAGGCCGTGGGCGACAAAAAAGGCATCCGTCGCTACGGTCACGCCTATGTGCCGCTCGACGAGGCGCTTTCGCGCGTGGTGGTCGATTTCTCGGGCCGCCCCGGCCTGCACATGCGCGTGCCTTTCAAGAGCGGCATGGTCGGCGGCTTCGACACGCAGCTCGCCTTCGAGTTTTTTCAGGGTTTCGTCAACCACGCTGGCGTGACACTGCACATTGACAACCTGCACGGCGAGAACGCTCACCACCAGGCCGAGACCGTGTTCAAGGCCTTTGCCCGTGCGCTGCGCATGGCGCTGGAACGCGACGCGCGCCTGGGTGACGTGATTCCCTCGACCAAAGGCTCGCTCTGAGTTTTTCTGCTTCTTCGCTCCGATGAAATCCAAGACAGTCGCCGTGGTGGACTACGGCAGCGGCAATCTGCGTTCCGTGTCGCAGGCCGTGGTGCATGTGGCCGCGGGCAGCGGTCTGGATGTGCTCGTCACCTCCGACCCCCAGGCGGTCTTCGACGCCGAACGCGTGGTGCTGCCCGGGCAGGGCCACATGGCCGACTGCATGAACGAACTGGCCGCGTCCGGTCTGAAAGAGGCCGTGTTGCACGCAGCTGCGAACAAACCGCTCTTTGGTGTCTGCGTGGGCATGCAGATGTTGCTCGATCGCAGCGAAGAAGGTCCGACCGATGGCCTGGGCCTGATTCCGGGCGAGGTCGTGCGCTTCCGCCTCGAAGGCCGCCTGCAGGCCGACGGCAGCCGGTTCAAGGTGCCGCAGATGGGCTGGAACCAGGTGTTCCACGAGCTGGGCCGCGGTGCGGCACATCCGCTGTGGACCGGCATCGATGACGGCGCCTATTTTTATTTTGTGCACAGCTACTACGCGCACCCGGCCAGTCTGCAGCATTGCGTGGGCGAGGCCGACTACGGCGGACGGTTCGCTGCGGCGATCGCCCGCGACAACATCTTTGCCACCCAGTTTCACCCCGAAAAGAGCGCCGATCAGGGGCTGGCGCTCTACCGCAACTTCCTCCACTGGAATCCCTGAGTCCTTCCGCTTGTATTGACACCATCATGTTGCTGATTCCCGCCATTGATCTCAAAGACGGCCAGTGCGTTCGCCTCAAGCAGGGCGACATGGACCAGACCACCGTGTTCGGCGAAGACCCGGCCGCCGTGGCGCGGGGCTGGGTCGACAAGGGTGCGCGCCGCGTGCACCTGGTGGACCTCAACGGGGCCTTTGCGGGCAAACCGAAAAACGAACAGGCCATCCGCGCCATCCTCAAGAGCATCGGCTCGGAGGTGGACGTGCAATTGGGCGGCGGCATCCGCGATCTCGACACCATCGAGCGCTACCTTGACGCCGGCCTGCGCTACGTGATCATCGGCACCGCCGCGGTGAAGAACCCGGGGTTCCTGCAGGACGCCTGCACCGCCTTCGGCGGCCACATCATCGTGGGCCTGGACGCCAAGGACGGCAAGGTCGCCACCGATGGCTGGAGCAAGCTCACCGGCCACGAGGTGGTGGACCTGGGCAAGAAGTTCGAAGACTACGGTGTCGAATCCATCATCTACACCGACATCGGCCGCGACGGCATGCTTTCTGGCATCAACATCGAAGCCACCGTCAAGCTGGCGCAGGCGCTGTCCATTCCCGTGATCGCCTCGGGTGGTCTGTCCAACCTGGAAGACATCCGCAAGCTCTGCGATGTCGAGGACGAGGGCGTCGAGGGCGTGATCTGTGGTCGATCCATTTACAGCGGTGACCTCGATTTCGAAACCGCGCAGAATCTTGCTGACGAGTTGAACGGCTGAGCATGCTCGCCAAACGCATCATCCCCTGCCTGGACGTGACCGGTGGCCGCGTGGTCAAGGGCGTCAATTTCGTCGAGCTGCGCGATGCCGGCGACCCGGTGGAGATCGCCGCGCGCTACAACGAGCAGGGCGCGGACGAACTCACGTTTCTGGACATCACCGCCACCAGCGACGGGCGCGACCTGATCCTGCACATCATTGAGGCCGTGGCCTCGCAGGTGTTCATCCCGCTGACCGTCGGTGGCGGTGTGCGCACGGTGGAGGACGTGCGCCGCCTGCTCAACGCGGGCGCGGACAAAACCAGCTTCAACTCGGCGGCGATTGCCAACCCGCAGGTGATCCGCGACGCGTCAGACAAATACGGTGCACAGTGCATCGTGGTCGCCATCGACGCCAAGCGCCGCCACGGCGACGATCTGGCTGCTCGCGGGGAGGGCTGGGACGTCTACAGCCACGGCGGCCGCAAGAACACCGGGCTGGACGCCATTGCCTGGGCGAAACAGATGGCCGATTTCGGCGCCGGTGAAATCCTGCTCACCAGCATGGACCGCGACGGGACCAAATCGGGGTTTGACCTGGCACTCACCCGGGCCGTGGCCGATGCGGTGAATGTGCCGGTGATCGCCTCGGGCGGCGTGGGCAACCTCGACCACCTGGCCGATGGCGTGCAGCAGGGCGGGGCGGACGCCGTGCTGGCCGCCAGCATCTTCCATTACGGTGAATACACCGTGGCCCAGGCCAAAGCGCGCATGGCCGAGCGCGGCATACCGGTGCGGATCTGACCGCAAGCGATTCAAGTTTGGCGCGGAGGGGTGTTCTGCCACTGCCGTTCCATCCGGTCTTCCAGTTCGCCGATGCTCGCCTCCAGACCGTTGCCGGATTGTTCGATGACCCGGGTCAACACAGCCTGTGATTGCTCCATCTTCTGCTGCACTTTCTCCGACAATTCCAGTTCGCGCGCGGCCGCGGCCTGCATCTCGGTTTGCAGGTACTGGCGCAGTTCGGTGAAACGGGACGCTTCGGCCTTGTCGGCGAGATGGCGTTGTTCGGTTGCCTCGCGCGTGATGCGTCGCACTTCCATGAGATGGACCGTCTGGTAATAAACCAGCGCGAGCAGAAAGACCACCAACACCAAGGTCAGCATGCCCAGCAGCACCAGTCCCAGTGGGGCCTGTACCTGGGTGAATCCGAAGTTGAGCGCCGTGGGTTGCAGAATCTGTTCGACATTGAGGGCCACGAAGCCGGCGATCAGCAGAATGAACAGGATGAGGATGAGCGTTCGGATCTTCATATCGGTGTCCTGTTGGTGATCCCGTTCCCGGAGTGGAGCAGGTGTTGATAAAAAAGCCATCCTACCGTCATTCGGCCTGCGCCTCTGTCGGGTGCCGCACACATGGTAGATTCCCGCTATGAAATGGTTGGATGAAGTGAATTGGGACGCCCAGGGGCTGGTTCCGGTGATCGCGCAGGAAGCGACCAGCGGCGATGTGTTGATGTTCGCCTGGATGAACCGCGAAGCGTTGCAGAAAACGGCCGAACTCGGCCGCGCGGTGTATTTCAGCCGCTCACGCAACAAGCTCTGGTTCAAGGGCGAAGAGTCGGGCCATGTGCAGACGGTGCACGACATCCGCCTCGACTGCGACAACGACGTCGTGCTGCTCAAGGTCACGCAACTCGGCCATGAGCCGGGCATCGCCTGCCACACCGGGCGCCACAGCTGCTTCTACCAGCGCCATGAAAACGGGCAATGGCACGCGGTCGATCCGGTGCTCAAAGATCCCGAATCCATTTACAAATGATCCCCATGTCTTCCACCGATGCCCTGGCGCGCCTGGCCGCCGTGATTGAAAGCCGCAAACCAGCGAATGGTGGTGATCCCGAAAAGAGCTACGTCGCGCGCCTGCTGCACAAAGGTCCTGACGCCTTCCTGAAGAAGATTGGCGAAGAGGCCACCGAAACCGTGATGGCCGCCAAGGACTGCGACCAGGGTGGTGACGGTCAGAAGCTGGTCAATGAAGTGGCCGATCTCTGGTTTCACTGCATGATCGCGCTGGCGCACTATGGCAAGACGCCCGCGGACGTGGTGGACGAGCTCTCGCGGCGCGAGGGCCTGAGTGGCCTGGAAGAAAAAGCGCTGCGCAAGGCGGTGGCGCGCGAAGCCGAGTCCAAATCCTGAAAGGTCAACCATGAGCGACATCATCGACGTCAAAACCGTCGACAGCGAAAAAGCCGAGTCGCTCAAGACGATCGGCTGGGTCAGCTACCTGCTGCACCTGATCGTGGCTGTGGCCGCGGTCATTCCTGGAGCGCAAGTGGGCGCTGGACTGCTGATCGTTGCGTTGATCATCGATCTGGTGAAGAGGTCCGACGCCGAAGGCACCTGGCAGGCCAGCCATTTCTCATGGCGCATCCGCACCGTGATCTGGGCTGGCGTGCTCTACGTGGTGACTTTCCCGCTGTTTCTGTTGTTGTACCTGCCGGGCGCGATCGCCTGGGTCATCATTTCCATCTGGTTCCTCTACCGCATCGTCAAGGGCATGGTGCGCATGAACGCCAGCCAATCCCTGCCCGACTGACCATTCCTACCCATGAGCAAGCACGACCCGGACTGCATTTTCTGCAAGATCATCGCTGGCCAGATCCCCTCGAAGAAGGTGTACGAAGACGAGGACCTGTTCGTTTTCCATGACATCCATCCTTGGGCGCCGGTTCATTTTTTGATGGTGCCCAAAACGCACATCGCTTCGATGGCCCAGCTCACACCAGAGCACGAGCGCCTGATGGGGCGCATGATGGTGCTCGCACCGAAACTCGCTCTGGAACAAGGATGCAATCCGTATCCCGATGGCGGATTCCGCATGGTGTGCAACACCGGCACCGAAGGTGGACAGGAAGTGCGGCATCTGCATGTGCACATCATGGGTGGACCACGTCCCTGGTTGCGGGGCTGACAACGGTCGGGGTGGGTATTTGGCGGAGGCGCGGGAATTCCCCTTGAAGGACTTCTGAACTCTGACCCGGGCTTAGAATCCCACCCACAGCGTTCAACGCTCTATTTCTATATCTGGAGAAAATTATGGGTTCCTTCTCGATTTGGCACTGGCTGATCGTGCTGCTGATCGTCGTGATGGTGTTCGGGACAAAGAAGCTCAAAAACATTGGCTCGGACTTGGGTGGTGCCGTCAAGGGGTTTAAAGACGGCATAAAAGAGGGCGGCCAGAGCGCGAACGACGCCGCCCCGACGCCCCCCGGCCAGGTGACGCAAGACACACGGACCGACAAGAACACCATCGACGTCGAAGCCAAGCAAAAAAGCTGAAGTTGTGACACCCGCGGTTGTTCTCTGAACCGCTGTGACCTCGGCGCGGGGTGGACCCGCGCCAGCCTTGATTTCCGGATGGCCGACACATGATTGATCTGGGCATTTCCAAGCTCGCCCTCATCGGGGCGGTGGCGCTGATCGTCATCGGTCCTGAAAAATTGCCCCGCGTGGCGCGCACCGTGGGTGCTCTGCTTGGCAAGGCCCAGCGTTACGTTTCGGACGTGAAGGCCGAGGTGAGCCGTTCGATGGAGCTTGAAGAGCTCAAGAAGATGAAGGAGTCGGTCGAGAGCGCTGCCCGCGATGTCGAATCGTCGGTGCAGACAGGTGCCGGTGACTTCGAAAAATCGTGGTCCGAAGCCACCGCCGGCCTGGATTGCAATGCGGCTTCTTACGACGATGCGCTGGGCTCCATCGGCTCTGACCTGCACCCTGCCTACAAGCACCCCAAGAAGAACTGGCGCATCAAGCAGAAGGCCATGCCCCAGTGGTACAAGGCCCGCACGGGCATCCGTACCCGCACCCAGTCGGGAGCCGCGCGCGTGGCGCGTTTCCGTCCTCGCTCCACTACCGCTCCCCGTTGATGTCCGACCCCAAAGATTCCACCGACGAGCTCGCCGGTTCCGAGCAGCCTTTTGTCCAGCATCTGATGGAGCTGCGTGATCGGCTGCTCTACGGCATTGTGGGATTGGCCATCTGCATGGCGCTGCTGGCTTTCTGGCCGGGCCCCAGTGGGCTGATTGACCTGATCGCGACGCCGATCAGGGCCCACATGCCACCGGGAGCCAAGCTGATCGCAGTGGGCGTTTTTTCTCCGTTTTTCGTGCCCATCAAGGTGCTGGCCATGGCGGCCCTGCTGCTGTCGTTGCCGTGGTGGATGTACCAGATCTGGGCCTTTGTGGCCCCGGGCCTTTACAGCCATGAAAAGCGCTTTGCGATCCCGCTGATCGTGCTGGGCAGCCTGCTGGCCTACGTCGGCATTGCCTTTGTGCAGTTGTTCGTGCTCGACAAGATGTTTGGCTTCATCCAGCAGTTCACACCCGCCAGTGTCGCGGCCACGCCCGACATCGCGTCGTACGTGGAAGCCATTCTGTCGCTTTACCTGGCCTTCGGTCTGGCGTTCCAGGTGCCCATCGTGGTGGTGTTGCTGGTGAAGACAAACATGGTGACGGTGCAGAAACTCAAGGAGTTCCGCGGCTATTTCATCGTCGTCGCGTTTGTCATCGCCGCTGTAGTGACGCCTCCCGACGTCATTTCACAGCTCGCGCTGGCGGTGCCCATGTGCCTGCTGTATGAAGTGGGTATCTGGGGTTCGCAGTGGTTCATCAAGAACACCGCTGCGCCTGAAACGCCGGCTGAAGACGCACCCGCTAAGTGATTTGATTTTCTGTTGGGTGGCCCGGTCTGATCTGATCTGATCGGTGAGGCCAGTGCCAAGCTTGGATTTCACTCGACCTGTCGGGGTGGCGGGGTGCGCTTTCCAGGGGTGACGTCAACGCTGCTTTTTCCGTCCTTGCGCACGACATCCAGCGTGGCCGGCGTGCCCGGTTGAAGCGAGGCAACGGCAGACAGCAATTGCGCCACATTGGTGACATTGCGACCCGCGACACCCACGATCACATCCCCAGGCCGGATGCCAGCCTGTGCAGCCGGCCCATTCTGCAACACGCCAGTGATGATGACGCCGGTGCCTGACGCCAAGCCGAAGCTCTCAGCCAGTTCCGGTGTCAGGTCCTGGGGTTCCACCCCGATCCAGCCGCGAGTGACCTGGCCATCGCGCACGATGGCGTCCAGCACGCTGCGCGCGGTCGAAGTCGGGATGGCAAAACCGATGCCCATGGAGCCACCCGAGCGCGAGTAGATGGCGGTGTTGATCCCCATCAGGTGGCCATTGGTGTCCACCAGCGCACCACCCGAGTTGCCTGGGTTGATGGCCGCATCGGTCTGGATGAAGTTCTCAAAGGTGTTGATGCCGAGTTGTGTGCGTCCCAGCGCGCTGACGATGCCGCTGGTCACGGTCTGTCCCACACCGAAAGGGTTGCCGATGGCCAGCACCTGATCCCCAATGGCGAGGGCGTCGGAATCGCCCAGCGTGATCACCGGCAGATCCTTCAGGTTGACCTTCAGAATCGCCAGATCGGTTTCGGGATCGGTCCCGATCACTTGAGCTGCGCTTTTGCGACCATCGTTGAGGATCACCTCGATCTGGTCGGCTTCTTCGATCACGTGGTTGTTCGTCAGGATGTAGCCCGCGGGGCTGACAATCACCCCGGAACCCAGACCCGCTTGGGGCTGAGTCTTCCCCTGTTCACCGAAAAAGAAGCGGAACCAGGGGTCCGCATTCTGGCTCCCGGCTTCGGCGGCTTTGCTGGTGTTGATGCTGACCACCGCAGGAGAGGCGGCGCGTGCGGCAGCGCTGAAACTGTTGGTCGCGGGCAGGGCATTTCTCGGTGCGGGGGCTTCCAGCACAGGGACCACCGAGGCGAATGTGGGTTTGCGGTTCAGCCACTCGGGCTTCAGCGTGGCGACTACAAAAAGGGCCGCCAGCAGCACGGTCACGGATTGGGCAAAAACCAGCCAGAGTCGTTTCATGTCGGATCAGGGAGTTCAGGTCTTGGGTTACGGCCACTGGGGAGTGGAGCATGCCGCTTGACCTCATTGTGCTGCATATGGCATCTTGTGTTCAGAGTTCAACCCGCTTGATGCACGTCAATGCGGGTGATGCCCACACCGGTTGCAATGAAGGTCTATCAAGCAAGGAATGGAGTACCCAATGAAAGCCATGGCGGATCTTTTTTCAACCGACTACGGCCTGTTCAGCATTGCCGGCATCCTTTTCATGATCGGTATGGCGATCTGGTTCTACCGCTTTTTCATGCGAAAGATGGCTGAATCCGAGCGGGCTCAAGGCGCCCAGCGCTGAGTTTCCCGTTCCCGAGTGGGCCCGCGTCAGGGCGCCGTTTGACACAGGGGCTGTCAGAATAAGGCCCGTACTTGGCAGGCGTATCGTGCGTTTGCCAGACAGGTGCCTTTGCTGACCCCCTGCTCATGAACTCCCCAGGATCTCACGTCACTCGCACGACCCTGCTGTCGTCCTTTGACGGGCTGTTGCAGCCCGCATTGTTTCGCGACCATGGACCCAATGGACTGCAGGTGGAGGGGCGGGGCGAAGTGAGGAAGCTGGTTTCCGGTGTCACCGCGAGCCTGGCTTTGATCGATGCCGCCATCGCGCAGAACGCCGATGCCATCTTGGTCCACCATGGTCTTTTCTGGCGAGGGCAGGATGGGCGGGTCACCGGATGGATGAAGCAACGCTTGGCGCGCTTGCTGGCGCACGACATCAACTTGTTTGCCTACCATTTGCCGCTCGATGCCCACCCCGCGTTGGGCAACAACGCGCAGTTGGCCCGACACTTGGGTATTGAACTGCATGAGGGCCCCGAGAGCCGGTTTGGTGAGCAGTCTCTGGGCTTTCTGGGGCGGCACTCCATGGCTTCTGCGTCTGCGCTGGCTGAGCACGTCGCCCAGGCGCTGGGTCGGCCGGTGACCATGGTGGCCGAGCCGGACCGACCCATTGAACGAATCGCCCTGTGCACTGGCGGTGCTCAAGGGTATTTCGAATCCGCCATTGCGGCAGGCGCCGACGTGTTCATCACCGGAGAAATCTCAGAACCACAAGCCCACTATGCCCGGGAATGCGGGGTGGCTTATATCGCCTGCGGGCACCATGCCTCCGAACGTTACGGGGCACCGGCAGTGGCAGGCCATGTGGCCGCAGAGCTGGGTCTGCAACACGTCTTTATCGACATTCCCAATCCGGCCTGAGCCATGGTGGCGGTATGAATTCATCAGAGCAAGTGTCAACCACACCGCACATCCCTGTGTTGGTGACCATGGGCGATCCGGCGGGCATTGGACCCGAAATCATCGCAAAAGCTTTGCGCGAGCGGCCAGAGCTGCAGCGTCAGCTGGTGGTGGTGGGCGACATGGCGACGCTGGAACGCGCGGCACTGGCAACCGATGCAAATGATGGTCGTGCGACGCTGGGTTTTGTTCAAATTCCCGACCTCTCACACTCGAGTGAAATGACTGAGGGTCATGTGTCTGTCATCCAGGCCTGCAAGTTGCAGCAGCCTGTAGCCTGGGGGCGGATAGACGCGCTGGCGGGCAGGGCAGCGGCTGATTGCATCCGTTTTGCTGCCGAAGCGGCGCTCAACGGGGAGGCCAGGGCGGTGGTGACCGCACCCATCCACAAGGAGGCGCTGGCCGCAGCCGGGTTCGCGCATCCGGGGCACACCGAGTACCTGCAGGCGCTGGCTGCCGCGCACCAGGGTGTGTCCGTTGACGCCTTGCCAGTGCGCATGATGCTGAGTTGCCCCGGGTTGAGCACGGTGCTCGTGAGCATCCATGTTTCGCTGCGGCAGGCGCTGGAGGCGGTGACGGTGGAGCGCATCTTGCAGACGCTGAGGATCACGAACGCGCATTTCCGCCTGTGTGGCATGCCGCTGGTGCGCATCGCCGTGGCGGGGCTCAACCCGCACGCAGGTGAAGGCGGGCTGTTTGGGCGGGAAGAGCTGGACATCATCGCGCCGGCCGTGCAACAAGCGGTGCAAGAAGGAATGCAGGTCAGCGGGCCGCACGCACCCGACACGGTGTTCATGCGGGCCCGTCAGGGCGGTTTTGATGTGGTAGTGGCCATGTACCACGATCAGGGACTCATTCCGGTGAAGCTGCTGGGGCTGGAGCATGGTGTGAACACCACTTTGGGACTGCCGTTTGTGCGCACCAGTCCCGACCACGGTACGGCCTTCGACTTGGCCGGAACCGGGCGTGCGAGTGCCGCCAGCTTGTTGGCAGCGATCGACGCCGCGCTGCAGATGACTGCATCAAGTTCTATATGAAAAAAGAGAGAAGCAGCGTTGACGCGGCTTCTCTCTTTTTGTGTTTCCCCTCGGTCGTTTACTTGCGCAGGCTGTCGCGTATCTCGCGCAGCAACATCACCTCTTCGGGGGTGGGTGCAGGTGCTGCTGGCGCAGCTGGTTCGTCACGCTTCAAACGGTTGATCTGTTTGACCATCACGAAAATGATGAACGCAAGAATCAAGAAGTTGATGGCAACGGTGATGAAGTTGCCATAGGCCAGGGTAGGCACGCCCGCCTCCTTGAGCGCAGCCAGTGTGGGTGCTGTCCCTTCAGGCACCGTGCCCAAGGCGACGTAGAGATTGGTGAAATCCAGTTTGCCGAAGATGGACCCCACGATAGGCATGATCACGTCTTCCACCAGGGAGCCGACGATCTTGCCAAACGCGCCACCAATGATCACGCCGACCGCCAAGTCGATCACGTTGCCTTTGACGGCAAATTCCTTGAATTCTTGCATCATGCCCATGCCGACACCTCTGAAGAAGGTTGAACAACTGTCTGGTCACTTCCTGTGCCATTGAAATCATTTTCCCATAGGGCGCGTAGGTGCTGGTCTTTCAATTCCAACCACTGACTCAGGTCAACAGCCGGGTTCCGGTGCCAAGCCACAATACGGCGCGAAGTGCCTTGGCAGCCAAAAATGGCCTTGTTACGCTCCGGTACAATGCAGGGTTGCCCCTAGTATTTCCGTCACGAACCGTCATTGAAAGATCCTCATGAGTGAAGCAACCGTTGATGCGACTGTGGACAACAGCCGCCGCACGTGGCTGATCACATCCTGCGCCATGGGTGGTGTGGGAGCAGCTGCCGTCGCCGTTCCTTTTGTGAGCACGTTTCAGCCTTCCGAGCGAGCCAAGGCGGCAGGGGCGGCTGTTGAAGTGGATATTTCCGGCCTGTTGCCCGGCACCAAGATGGTGGCCGAATGGCGCGGCAAGCCCGTCTGGATCATGCGCCGCAGCGAACAGCAGCTGGCCGATCTGGAGAAAATTGAGCCACAGCTGGCCGATCCCAATTCGGAGCGCAAGTCGGTTCCGACTCCCGCTTACGCGCTGAACCGTCACCGTTCGATCAAGCCCGAGGTCTTTGTCGGCGTCGGCATCTGCACCCACCTGGGCTGCTCGCCCGGCGACAAGCTCACGCCCGGCCCGCAGCCATCACTGCCGGACGACTGGGTTGGCGGCTTCCTATGTGCCTGTCATGGTTCCACTTTCGACGTTGCCGGTCGCGTGTTCAAGAACAAGCCGGCCCCCGACAACCTGGAAGTGCCGCCCCACTACTACCTTTCAGACACAACGCTGCTGATTGGCGAAGAAAAGGCCTGACCGGCACCCGCAGGCAACCGACCACAGAGGCAATCCATGGCTGAATTCAAAGAAATTTCCCCCGACGCCCCGCTGGGCCAGAAAGCACTGAACTGGGTCGATAACCGGTTCCCGCTGTCCAAGCTCTTCAATGAGCACATGGCCGAGTACTACGCACCAAAAAACTTCAACTGGTGGTACATCTTCGGCTCGCTGGCCCTGCTGGTGCTGGTGATCCAGATCGTCACCGGCATCTTTCTGGTGATGCACTACAAGCCCGACGCCAACCTCGCGTTCGCCTCGGTCGAGTACATCATGCGCGACGTGCCCTGGGGCTGGTTGATCCGCTACATGCACTCCACGGGCGCATCGGCGTTCTTTATTGTGGTCTACCTGCACATGTACCGGGGCTTGATTTACGGCTCATACCGCAAGCCACGTGAACTGGTGTGGGTGTTCGGTTGCGCCATCTTTCTGGTGCTGATGGCTGAAGCGTTCATGGGCTACCTGCTGCCCTGGGGCCAGATGTCCTACTGGGGCGCCCAGGTGATCGTGAACCTGTTCTCGGCCATCCCTTTTGTTGGTCCCGATCTGGCTCTGCTGATCCGCGGTGACTTTGTGGTCGGTGATGCCACGCTCAACCGCTTCTTCAGCTTCCACGTGATCGCCGTGCCGCTGGTGCTGCTGGGCCTGGTGGTGGCGCACATCATTGCGCTGCACGAAGTGGGCTCCAACAACCCGGACGGCGTAGAGATCAAGGGCCCCGGCGCACCGAGAGACGCCCAAGGCCATCCGGTCGACGGCATTCCCTTTCATCCCTATTACAGCGTGCACGACATCTTTGGCGTGTCGTTGTTCCTGATGGTGTTCTCGGCGATCGTGTTCTTCGCGCCCGAGTTCGGCGGCTACTTCCTGGAGTTCAACAACTTCATCCCGGCCGATCCGCTGGTGACGCCGCTGCACATTGCTCCGGTCTGGTACTTCACGCCGTTCTATTCGATGCTGCGTGCGATCACCAGTGAAATGATGTATGCCCTGATCGCCTGCGTTTTGCTGGGCGCGTTGCTGGGCGTGGCCAAAGCCAAACTCAGCCTCGTCATGAAGGGTGCTGTGGTCGGTGGTGCCGTGGTGCTCGTGGCGCTGATGATGGCCATTGACGCCAAGTTCTGGGGTGTGGTCGCCATGGGTGGCGCCGTGATCATCCTGTTCTTCCTGCCTTGGCTGGACAACAGCCCCGTTAAGTCGATCCGCTACCGCCCGAACTGGAACAAGTGGTTGTATGCCGTGTTCGTCATCAACTTCCTGATCCTGGGCTACCTGGGTGTGCTGCCTCCGTCGCCGGTGGGTGAGCGCGTTTCGCAGGTCGGTACCCTGTTCTACTTTGGCTTCTTCCTGCTGATGCCCTGGTGGAGTCGGCTCGGCGAGTTCAAGCCGGTGCCGAGCCGCATCAACTTCAAGCCTCACTGAGACACACCAGCACAAGCGGAGAATCAAGCAAATGAAAAAAATCCTTCTGGGCTTTGCACTGGCTCTGGGGCTTTCGGCCAGCGCACTGGCTGCAGGCGGTTTTGGCGTGCCGATTGAAAAGGCGCCCAACCGAACCAACGACGTGGCCGCGCTGCAAAACGGTGCCAAGATCTTTGTGAACTACTGCCTGAGCTGCCATTCGGCGGCCTTCATGCGCTACAACCGGCTGCGCGACATTGGCCTGACCGACAAACAGATCGCGGAGAACCTGACTTTCGCCACCGACAAGATCGGTGACACGATGAAGGCATCGATCGATCCCCGCCAGGCGAAAGAGTGGTTTGGTGCCAATCCGCCCGACCTGACCGTGATCGCGCGCTCGCGTTCCGGTGCGGGTTATTCCGGTGCGGACTACCTCTACACCCTGCTGCGCAGCTATTACCGCGACGAAACCAAGCCCACTGGCTGGAACAACCTGGTGTTTCCGAACATCGGCATGCCCCATCCGCTGTGGGAGCTCCAAGGCGAGCGCAAGCCCATCATGGAAAAGGTGACCAGCCATGGTCACGAAGTGGACGTCCTCAAGGGCTGGGAGCAGGGCAAGGCGGGCACCTTGAGCGCAGCTGAATACGATCAGAATGTGGGTGACCTGGTGGCCTACCTGCAATGGATGGGCGAACCAGCCCAAAATACCCGGGTGCGCCTGGGCGTCTGGGTGATGCTCTTTCTGGCGCTGTTCACCGTGGTGGCATGGCGTCTGAATGCCTCTTTCTGGAAAGACGTTAAGTAACTCACGCACCGCTTCGGGCTTCCGGTTTGATCCGAATGGCCTGAAAATCCACAGTGGTTGGCCTGTTGCCGCACACGAGCGGTCAGGTCGGCCACTGTTTTTGCATTAAGGAGACTCCTCTATGATGGTTTTGTATTCGGGCACGACTTGTCCCTATTCCCACCGCTGCCGCTTCGTCCTGTTTGAGAAGGGCATGGATTTCGAGATCCGCGATGTGGACCTGTACAACAAGCCCGAAGACATCAGCGTCATGAACCCCTATGGCCAGGTGCCCATTCTGGTTGAGCGTGACCTGATCCTGTACGAATCGAACATCATCAACGAGTACATTGATGAGCGCTTCCCTCACCCCCAGCTGATGCCCGGTGACCCCGTGGATCGTGCACGTGTGCGGCTGTTTTTGCTGAACTTCGAGAAAGAGCTGTTTGCCCACGTGTCCGTGCTGGAATCTCGCAGCACGAAAGGCAACGACAAGGCGCTGGAAAAGGCACGCGCCCACATCCGTGACCGCCTGACCCAGCTCGCGCCGGTGTTCCTGAAGAACAAGTTCATGCTGGGTGACAACTTCTCAATGCTCGATGTGGCCATCGCGCCGCTGCTCTGGCGGCTGGACTTCTATGGCATCGAACTGAGCAAGAATGCAGCGCCGCTGCTCAAGTACTCCGAGCGGATTTTTTCGCGTCCGGCCTACATTGAAGCACTGACGCCTTCTGAAAAGGTCATGCGCAAGTGATGAGTCCTGGCGGCTTTCGCCATGACCTGTTGCCGAGACAGACCTTCGTACATCCATGAGCCTCCCCGATCAGGACAGCCCTTCCACCCGTCCTTACCTCATCCGCGCGTTGCACGAGTGGTGTGTCGATAACGGGTTTTCACCCTACATCGCCGTTCAGGTCGATGGGTCTGTCAAGGTGCCGATGGAGTTTGTGAAGAATGGCGAAATCGTCCTCAATGTGAGTTTCGATGCGACCAGCTCGTTGCACTTGGGCAATGAGTTCATCGAGTTCAAGGCCCGGTTTGGTGGCGTTGCGCGGGAGATCGTGGTTCCCATCGATCACGTTGTTGCGATCTATGCGCGCGAAAATGGACAAGGCATGGCGTTTCCTGCGCCCGCTGCGGGCAGCTTTGCCGGCCTTCCGTCCGCGGAAGCGGTGTTGGCGCCTGTTCGAAGCGAAGACGCCGAGCGGGCCAATCTGCGCGCGGTGCCCAGTGATCAAACGGCAGAGGCCAAATCTGCGGCGACGGATGAGCCGCCACCCCGTGGTCCTAATCAGGGTGGTGGGCGTCCGACGCTCAAACGGGTCAAGTAAAATCAACAGCCGAATACCCGCCGCTTTAGCTCAGTTGGTAGAGCACTCGCCTTGTAAGCGATAGGTCGTCTGTTCGAGTCAGACAAGCGGCACCATTTTGAATGGGTGTTCGGGTTTCGGTGTTGCGAGGCAGGGCTACTCTTTGCGCACGATTCAGCGTTGAGGTGTCTGTACCTTGATTCGAATACTGCTGACGCGCGCACCTTGGTGCGTGAGGGTCTGCTGCAGGGCAGGAAGCAACTGGCGCAATTTGGTTGAGGCGGCGGCGCTGCTGACCAGCAGACACCATTCGGTTTCATGTATGGGGCCGGCCTGAACCTGGCGCCGCAGTGCAGCCGGAATCAGGTGCTGGATCTGTTCCAGGCACTTTTGGGATTCGCGGATTCGTTCGCGCAATGCGGCCAGCGTGGGGGCGGCACTGGCCGCTTGCTCCAGGCTGAACTGGGTCTGAAATCGGTGTTCGGGCATGGGGTGTCTCGGGGCTGACCCGTTACCGTCAGAAAGGTTTGAAACGTGCACATCATTATCACGGATGCCTGGCTTGCCAAGAGTCGGGCGTTGCACCTGAACGGTATCAGACTGGTTGCCATGGGGGCGTTCGCATCCCTCTTGATGATGCTGGGCGCGGTGGCTGCTTACCACTGGGTCTTTCTGGAAGGTGTTCGCCAGGGCTGGCCCGGTTTTGGTTCTGTGGCGCGTCTGGTGACACAAGGCGAACTCGACTCCAAGGAACTCTACATGCGCGAGAACCTGGATGCGATGGCGCGCAAGCTGGGCGAGATGCAAGGCCGCATGGTGCAAATTGAATCGCTGGGCGAGCGTGTGGCGGGCTTGGCGGGCATCAATCCCCAGGAATTCAAGCTTCCCGCGGGTTCAGGTGGTGCGCTGGTGGGCGGTCGTGATCTGACAGTCGATGAGCTGATGGCGGCCATGGACCAGCTCGACCGCAACACCGGTTCGAGAGTCGATTGGTTGACCGTGGTGGAATCCCGCCTGTTTGATCAGAAGATCCTGCGTACCATGGTGCCCACCGAGGAGCCTGTGCAGGGGGTCCAGGTGGGCTCTCCTTTCGGTTTCCGCATTGATCCCATTACCGGACGTTCGGCCATGCACACGGGACTGGATTTTCCCGCGGACACGGGGACCCCGATTCTTGCTGCGGCAGGTGGTGTGGTGGTGGTGCAGGAGGTTCACCCCGCCTATGGGAACATGGTGGAAATCGATCACGGCAACGATCTGATCACCCGCTACGCCCATTCCTCCCGCGTGCTGGTCAGGAAGGGCGACATCGTCAAGCGGGGGCAGAAGATCGCAGAGGTCGGCTCCACCGGTCGATCGACAGGGCCTCATTTGCACTTTGAGGTCTGGGTATCAGGGGTTGTGCAAGATCCCAGGCGTTTCCTGGACGCGGGGGAAAATCTCGCGGCGGCGCAGCTGGCACCGAGAGGTCCGCGCAAGCAGTGAGTGCGCCTTGGTGCGCCAGTTAAAATCCCCACTTTGCTCTTGAAAGAGCAGCATTTGCAGGCACATCAGGGGTTCACCGCCTTTGTGCCGCAACCGCTGGCAAGAGCCCTCCGATTCCCTTTTGCCTGTCCGGCACGTCTTGGCACGTTGTCGGTGCAGGCCCGCATGTATGGCCACAAACATTCTCACCAAAATATTTGGTAGTCGCAACGACCGCTTGCTCAAGACCTATCGCAAAACGGTGGAGCGGATCAATGGCCTTGAACCGCAGTTCGAAAAACTCAGTGACGAAGACATCAAGGCCCAGACCGAAGTTTTCAAGCGCCGCATAGCGGATGGTGAGGCGTTGGAGTCGGTGTTGCCGGAGGCGTTTGCGTTGGTGCGTGAAGCCAGCAAGCGTGTGATGAAGATGCGCCATTTCGATGTGCAGCTGGTCGGTGGCCTGGCATTGCACCATGGCAAGGTGGCTGAAATGCGCACGGGTGAGGGCAAAACGCTGACCGCCACGCTGCCGGTGTACCTGAACGCGCTCACCGGCAAAGGTGTGCACGTAGTGACGGTCAACGACTACCTGGCCAGTCGCGATGCCCAGTGGATGGGCAGGCTGTACACCTTCCTCGGACTCACGGTGGGTATCAACCTGCCGCAGGCGCCGCGCGAAGAGAAGCAGGCTGCCTACCGCGCCGACATCACCTACGGCACCAACAACGAGTACGGGTTCGACTACCTGCGCGACAACATGGTCTACGAGGCCGGTGACCGCGTGCAACGGGGGCTCAACTACGCCATCGTGGACGAGGTGGACTCGATCCTGATCGACGAGGCCCGCACGCCGCTGATAATCAGCGGCCAGGCGGAAGACCAGACGCAGGTTTACATGGCGATCAAGCAACTGATCCCGCACCTGACCCGCCAGGAAGGCGAGGCCGACCCGCGCACCGGTGAGGGCGTGACCAGGCCGGGCGACTTCACGGTTGATGAAAAATCGCACGCGATCCACATGACCGAACAAGGTCACGAGAACGCCGAGCGCCTGCTCAGTCAGGCCGGCCTGCTCCCCGAGGGCGCATCGCTCTACGACCCGGCCAACATCGCCCTGATGCACCACCTGGTGACTTCGCTGAAAGCACACCACCTCTATCATCGGGACCAGCACTACGTGAACCAGGGTGGCGAGATTGTCATCGTGGACGAGTTCACCGGGCGCCTGATGTCGGGCCGCCGCTGGAGCGATGGCCTGCACCAGGCGGTGGAGGCGAAGGAGGGCGTCGCGATCCAGCCGGAAAACCAGACGCTGGCGTCCATCACGTTCCAGAACTATTTCCGCCTGTACGGCAAGCTCTCGGGCATGACCGGTACGGCCGACACCGAAGCCTACGAATTCCAGGAAATCTACGGCCTGGAAACGGTGGTGATTCCGCCCAACCGGATCAGCAAACGCACCGACCAGCTCGACCGCGTCTACAAGACGACACCGGAAAAATACGCCGCCGCCATCGAAGACATCCGCGAGTGCCATGAGCGTGGCCAGCCGGTGCTGGTGGGGACTTCGTCGATCGAAAACTCGGAAATCATCGCCGCGCTGCTGGTGAAGGAAAACCTGCCTCACGAGGTTCTCAACGCCAAGCAGCACGCCCGTGAGGCCGACATCATTGTCCAGGCCGGGCGCCCCGGTGCCATCACCATTGCCACCAACATGGCGGGTCGCGGCACCGACATCGTGCTCGGCGGCAACCTGGAGAAGATGACCGCAGCCATCGAGGGCGACGAGTCGCTCGACGAAGCGACCAAGGTCTCGCGCGTCGAATCGCTGCGCCAGCAATGGCAGCTGGACCACGAAAAGGTCAAGGCACTGGGTGGCCTGCGCATCATCGCCACCGAGCGCCACGAGAGCCGCCGCATCGACAACCAGTTGCGCGGGCGCTCGGGCCGCCAGGGCGACCCGGGCTCATCGCGCTTCTACCTGAGCCTGGACGATTCGCTGATGCGGATCTTCGCCGGCGACAAGGTGCGCGCCATCATGGAACGACTGAAGATGCCCGAGGGGGAGGCGATCGAGGCCGGCATCGTCACGCGCAGCATCGAGAGCGCGCAGCGTAAGGTTGAGGCGCGCAACTTCGACATCCGCAAGCAGCTGCTCGAATACGACGACGTGTCGAACGACCAGCGCAAAGTGATCTACCAGCAGCGCAACGACATCCTCGACGCGGAAAGCCTGCGCGCCCAGATCGATTCGTTGCGCGATGGCTGCTTCACCGACCTGGTGCGCGAATACGTGCCCGAAGGCAGCGTGGAAGAACAGTGGGATCTGCCGGGTCTGGAGCGTGTGTTGCGCGAGCAGTGGTCGGTCGATGCGCCGGTGGCTTCGTGGGTTTCGGATGCCGAGTCCATCGATGCCGAAGAAATTGTCGAGCGTGTGCTGGTCGCGGCCAAGGGCGTGTTTGATCAGAAGGTCGGCATGGTGGGTGAGGAGAACTTCACACAGTTCGAGCGCATGGTGCTGCTGCAGACCATCGACAGCCAATGGCGCGAACACCTGTCCGCGCTGGACTACCTGCGGCAGGGCATTCATCTGCGTGGCTACGCGCAGAAACAGCCAAAACAGGAATACAAGCGCGAAGCTTTTGTGCTGTTTGGTCAGTTGCTCGACAGCGTGAAGAACGATGTCAGCCGCATTCTCATGAATGTGCGCGTGCAGTCGGCAGAACAGATCACCGAAGAGGCCGAGCAGATGGAAGCACGTGGCGAACAGATCGCCAATGTGACCTACACCGCACCCACCGAAACGGGCGACGTCGAGAGCCGGCCCGGCGCCGGTGATACAGGTCCTGCAGGCAGTGACCCTGCCGTGGCGCGTGTTGGGCGCAACGACCCATGTCCGTGTGGCAGTGGAAAAAAATACAAGCACTGCCACGGTTTGTTGACTTGATCCCCCTTGCGCGGCTGACGCCACCTCTCAGGGGGACAACGGCCCGCGGCCTGGCCAAGCCAGTTCCTTGGAGTTCTGGCGTGAAGAATACCCTTCGATCTTTGCGTTTCTCAATCTGGAGTCTGTTGCCATGGCTGTGAACTACACCGCACCCCAAGCCGAGGATCTGTTGCCGGTTGCCGGTGTGCGCATTGGCGTCGCCGAAGCGGGGATCCGCAAGGCCAATCGCAAAGACCTGACCGTGTTTCTCCTGGATGAGGGCTCTGCAGTTGGCGCTGTTTTCACGCAAAACCGCTACGCAGCGGCGCCAGTCCAGGTGTGTCGGGATCACTTGGCGGCGGGGCAGGGCATCCGTGCCATGGTCATCAACACGGGCAACGCCAATGCCGGGACGGGGGAGCCGGGGCTGCAGAACGCGCGCCAGACCGCCAACGCCCTGGCGCTGGCTCTGGGCGTGCCGCACGAGCAGGTGCTGCCCTTTTCCACTGGCGTGATCATGGAGCCCTTGCCTCTGGACCGTCTGCTGGCCGGACTGCCTGCTGCGTTGTCAGATGCTGGTGGCGCGGAGGGTGCCACCGGTTCGCAATGGCTCAAGGCGGCTGAGGGGATCATGACCACCGACACCCTGCCCAAAGCCATCAGCCGCCAGGCTGTGGTGGGTGGCAAGACCGTGACGGTGAGCGGCATAGCCAAGGGTGCGGGCATGATCCGGCCCAACATGGCGACCATGCTGGGCTACGTGGCCACCGACGCAGCCGTGGCGCCTGCCTTGATGAACACGCTGGCCAAGCGCTTGGCCGACAGTTCGTTCAATCGTGTGACGGTGGATGGAGACACCTCCACCAACGACTCCTTCGTGGTGGTGGCCACGGGCCAGGCCGGCAACGCATTGGTAACTTCGCTGGACAGTGCCGAGGGGCAGGCCTTGCTGGTTGCAATGACCGAGGTGGCCCAGTTTCTGGCCCACGCCATCGTGCGTGATGGCGAAGGCGCAACCAAGTTCATCACCGTGCGGGTGGAAGGTGGCGGCTCATCGGCCGAATGTTTGCAGGTCGCTTATGCGGTGGCCCATTCGCCGTTGGTCAAGACGGCCTTTTTTGCCAGCGATCCGAATCTTGGCCGCATCCTGGCGGCGGTCGGGTACGCCGGCATTGCCGATCTGGATGCCACCCGGATCGAGCTGCATCTGGGTGACGTGCACGTGGTCACGGCGGGCGGTCGCCATCCGGACTACCGCGAGGAAGACGGCCAGCGCGTGATGAAGGAAGCCGAGATCCTGGTCCGCATTGGTCTCGGCCGCGGGACGGCGGTGGAGACGGTCTGGACGTGCGACTTCAGCCACGATTACGTGACGATCAACGCCGACTACAGATCTTGACCCTCTCCCGCCGCGCTGTGCGCGGGGCCCCCTCAGGGGGCGACATCTGCAGCCTGACAAGGCCGGTTCTGCGATGTCTCGGGAAGGTTTCCTTGTGCGCTGAGGGCATGCGATGAACGAAAAATTTGAACGCCTGATCGAACGGGCCGAACAGCTGATCACCCGCATTGAAGCGGTGCTGCCCCAACCGCTGGGTGCGCCGGACTGGAAGACCTCGGTGGCCTACCGCTACCGCAAACGCAGCAGTGGCCACGGCGTGCTGGAGCCGGTGCGGCATGTGGCCCACATGCGCCTGGACGACCTGCAGGAAATTGACGGCCAGAAAGACAAGATTCAGCGAAACACCCTGCAGTTCGTGAAAGGCCTGCCGGCCAACAACGTGTTGCTGACCGGGGCACGTGGCACCGGCAAGTCGTCGCTGGTCAAGGCCTGTCTCAGTGAGTTTGCAGGCAAGGGCCTTCGACTGATCGAGGTGGACAAAGCCGATCTGGTGGATCTGCCCGACATCGTCGATGTGGTGGCCGATTGTCCCGAACGCTTCATCGTGTTTTGCGATGACCTCAGCTTCGAAGATGGGGAGCCCGGCTACAAGGCGCTCAAGTCGATTCTGGATGGCTCGGTATCTGCCGCCGGGCAGAACGTCCTGATCTACGCCACCAGCAACCGCCGCCACCTGCTGCCCGAATACATGAAGGAAAACCTCAGCTACACGCACACACCCGACGGTGAAGTGCATCCGGGCGAGGTGGTGGAAGAAAAGATTTCTCTGTCCGAGCGCTTTGGTCTCTGGGTGAGCTTCTACCCGTTCAGTCAGGACGAGTACCTGAGCATCGTGGCTCAGTGGCTTTCAGCGTTCGGCATTTCTCCCACTGACACTGAGGCGGCACGGCCTCAAGCGCTGGTCTGGGCACTGGAGCGCGGGTCCCGCAGTGGCCGCGTAGCCTACCAGTTTGCACGTGACTATGCGGGCACCCATGCCGCAGGAAATGCCTGACCGCTGCCCGGGCTAAAACCATGAACGATCCGGTGCTGGTGGTGGATGCGGAACGCTCGCGCGACACGTCGCCCGAGCGTCCAATCGTTGACGTGGCTGTCGGGGTGTTGATCGCACCCGGCGGTGAATTCCTGCTCACGAGCCGACCCGAAGGCAAGGTGTACGCGGGGTATTGGGAGTTTCCGGGCGGCAAGCTGGAAGCTGGGGAAACGGTGGAGCAGGCCTTGCGCCGCGAGTTGATCGAAGAGATTGGTTTGACGATCGGCGCCGCATTGCCTTGGCGCGAAAAACTGGTTGACTATCCCCATGCCTTGGTGCGCCTGCACTTCTGCAAGGTGCATGACTGGTCGGGCGAGTTGCAGATGCACGAGGGACAGGCGTTTGCCTGGGAGCGTTTGCCCGTTCGCTGCTCACCGGTGCTGCCCGGCACGGTACCGGTGCTGGAATGGTTGATGGAAGAGCAGGTCACCTGAGTCGGTCAGACGCGGCGTCAGCCCAGGTCAGCTTTGCTCAAAATCGGGATCTGTGTTGGGGGTTTGTTCAGGCAGTTTGAAGCGTTCGCTGGCCCAGGCTCCGAGGTCCAGGTTCTTGCAGCGCTCACTGCAGAACGGTCGGTAGATGTTGCTGGGAGCGTAGATGCTGGTACCGTTGCAGGCCGGGCATGCAACGGTTTTCACGGTGAATTCGGGTTCCGGCATCAATGCTTCAGGCGCAGAGCGTCAACTCGAAAGATGCATCTTCCTGGGCCAGATGCAGGCGTTCGTCGTCGCCCTGGCGCATCAATCGAACCGACAGCAGCAGCCGGTTGCCGCTGATTTCCGGAATCAAACCGAGTGAGGGATTGATGCCGAGACGCAGCAGCTGAAAAGTTCGACCCTGGGGCAGGTTCTGTTGAAATTGACCCCCCGGAGCCACCACCTTTTGCGGTGAACCTGAATCGCGCAGCATTTTCAGCAGCAGCACAACCGCTTCTGCCAGGGGGGCCAGTGTCTGGACCCAGCGCTGCAGATCGGCTTGACGTTGCTCGACGCTGTGGTGCTGCCAGTGGAAGTAGGCTGGAAGATCGAATTCGCAAGTGCCACCGGGGATGCCGATGCGGCTTCTGATGCTCATCAACCAGTCGTTTTCGGTCAGGGACAGACCGGTTTTTCCAGGCAGGTTGTTGAGCTGGGCAAAGCAGGTGTCGAGTTGCGCGATGACATCGTCCAGAGCGCGCTCAGAGATCGCCGGGTTGCCACGGTAGCTGTTGAGCTGCTGTTTGTGCCGCTCAATGTCTTTGAGCACATCCGACTTCATGTCGACCCGGGATGCGACATCCATGATCTCGAAAATGGTCTGGATGGCAAAGTGATGGTCCAGCGCCTGCGTGCGGGGCAGCAGTTCCGCCAGTCGCCGGAACAGGTGCTCCAGCCGCAGATAGGTGCGAATGCGTTCGTTGAAGGGGTATTCGTACAGGATCACGGCGGCTGGGGTTCGCAGAAGGCGTTGGTATGCAGGCCTTTCATCATAGCCCGATCTGATCAGCGAGCTGCCCGACGGTTCGTCGCAAAGGCTCTGTCTCATGGCCGTTGTTGAAGATCACCAGGTCTGCTGCGGCGAGTCGCTCCACGCGCGGACTCTGACTGCTGATGATGCCTTCGATCGCCGTCCGGTCCAGGCCGCTGCGCGAAGCCACCCGACGAATCTGTGTTCCTGTCTCGCAATCCACCACGAGCACGAGGTCCAGCTGGGGCCTCCAGCGAGGCGATTCCACGAGCAACGGCACGTCAAACACCAGGCAGTGGGATGCGGCCGCCTTCGCCTGGCGCTGGATTTCCTGAGCGACCAGCGGGTGCACGATGGACTCGAGCAACCGACGGGCATCCGGGTTGGTGAAGACATGTTCACGCATGCGTTGGCGGTCCAGTGAACCGTCTTGCGCTATGAAAGCCAGGCCGAACGATTGCGCCACGGCGGGCATGGCGCTGCCACCGGGTTGGGTGCACGCTCGTGAGATGGCATCGGCATCAATGACAATGGCGCCGCGTTCCTGCAGCAGCTGTGCCACCGTGCTTTTTCCACTGCCGATACCGCCCGTCAGTCCCAGTCTCAGCGCTGGACGCATGGCCGCCATGGTCAAAGTCCGATGGTGGCGAGAATGGACGAGGGGCCGAAAATCATGGCCGTCAGCCCGGCAAGCGCCAGAAAGGGACCGAACGGAACGTAGCCACCCTCGCGCAGCTGGCTGAACACTTTGAGTGCGATCCCGATGGCTGCGCCCATGAGCGATGCCATCAGGATGACGGGGATCAGCGCCTGCCAGCCAAACCAGGCGCCGAGCGCGGCAAACAGCTTGAAGTCGCCATAGCCCATGCCTTCTTTTCCCGTGGCCAGTTTGAAGGCCCAATACACCATCCACAGGGAGAGGTAGCCAGCCACCGAACCCCAGAGCGCATCGGTCAGGGTGGCGCCGCTCAACCCCAACGCAGCCGCGCAAAGACCGGCCCACAGCAGGGGCAGGGTGATGTCGTCTGGCAACAAGGTGGTGTCCCAGTCGATGCAGGCCAGCGCCAGGACGGCCGCTGCAAAACCACTCCATGCCAGCGCGGTCCAGCCCAGTCCCCAGCGCCAGCCACACCAGGCAAAGAGAGCTGCGTTGAGCAATTCGATCAGGGGGTACCGTGGGCTGATCCGGGCTTCGCAGCTGGTGCATTGACCGCGCAAGGCGATGTAGCTCAACACCGGGATGTTCTCGAACCACCGAATCTGGTGGCCACAATGCGGGCAGCGCGAACGGGGCACCATCAGGTTGAAGCGTGGCGGCGCTTCCGCTGTCGGAGGGGCTTCGGATGAATGTCCTTGAAGCTCGGCACATTCGGCCGCCCATCGCAGCTCCATCATTTTGGGCAGACGGTGGATCACCACGTTCAAGAAACTGCCCACGAGAAGCCCGAGCGTGCCCAGCGCCAAGGCGTCGAGCGCCTCCACCATCAGCATCAAACCACTTGGCCCAGTTTGAAGATCGGCAGATACATCGACACCACAATGCCCCCGATGATGGTGCCCAGAATGACGATGATGATGGGTTCCATCAGGCTGGACAGTCCTGCGACCATGTCGTCCACTTCGGCCTCATAAAAATCGGCTGCCTTGCCCAGCATGTGGTCGATGGAGCCGGACTCTTCACCAATGGCGCACATCTGCAGGACCATGGAGGGAAAGATGTTGGCGTTGGTCATGGCGTTCGTCAGACTGGTGCCGGTGGAGACTTCCTGCTGGATCTTGTCGGTGGCAATCGCATAGACCGAGTTCCCCGATGCACCGCCCACTGAATCGAGCGCTTCGACCAGCGGGACGCCGGCCGCAAACATGGTAGCCATGGTTCGCGTCCATCGGGCGATCACGGATTTTTCGACCAAGGCTCCAAAGATGGGCATCTTGAGTAACAATCGATCCATGAAATGTTGGACTTTTTCGTTGCGTCGCCAAGCTTGCATGAAGAAATAGGTGCCGCCACCCAGAAGACCAAAAATCAGCCACCAGTACTCAGTGAAGAACTTGCTAATTGCGATGACGAGCAATGTTGGCGCCGGAAGGTCAGCGCCAAAACCAGTAAACACTTCCTCGAATGCTGGGATCACGAAAATCATGATTACCGCAACGACGACGAAGGCCACAATGATGACGGCGATGGGGTACATTAATGCCGACTTGATCTTGGATTTGATGGCCTCGGTCTTTTCCATGTAGACCGCCAATCGATCAAGCAGCTCCTCCAGAATACCGGCGGCTTCACCTGCTTCAACCAGATTGCAATACAGGCTGTCGAAATAGAGTGGGTTTTTCCGGAACGCAGCACTCAGCGATGTACCGGTTTCGACGTCGGACCGGATGTCATTGAGCAACTTCGAGACACTGGGATTGGGGTTGCCCCGGCCGACAATATCGAATGACTGCAGCAAGGGGACACCCGCCTTCATCATAGTGGCCAGCTGTCGGGTGAAGATGGCAATGTCTTTGGGCCTGATGCGCTTGCCGGAGCTCATCCGCCGTTTTTTGATCTTGCCGGGGACAATGCCTTGCCGCCGCAACGCAGCCAGAACCTGGTTTTCTCCAACGGCTCTGGTTTCTCCCCGCACCTGCTTGCCGTTGCGGTCCTTGCCTTCCCATTCAAAAACAAAGTCCTTGACGCTTTTGGATGCTGCGGTTGCCATGTGGTCCTCGGGTTGTGGGTCTGTACTGGCTTATTCGTTGGTGACGCTCAAGACTTCTTCCAGAGAAGTCATGCCTTGCCGCACCTTGAGCAACCCCGATTCACGCAGGGTCCGCACACCTTCTCTGCCTGCTTGCTGTGCGATGTCGAGTGCACTGCCACCCTTGAGGATGATGCGCTGGATTTCCTCAGATATGGGCATGACCTGGTAGATGCCCACCCGGCCCTTGTAGCCGTTGTTGCAGGCAGAGCAGCCCACTGGCTTGTAGGGTGTCCACGTGCCATCCAGGTCTTCCGGCTTGAACCCCGCGTCGATCAGCGCCTTTCGCGGCACGTCGAGCGGCGCTTTGCATGTTGGGCAGAGCCGGCGGGCCAGGCGTTGCGCCGTGATCAGGATCACACTGGAGGCAATGTTGAACGTGGGGATGCCCATGTTCATCATGCGAGTGAGTGTGGTCGGGGCGTCGTTGGTGTGCAGGGTCGAAAGCACCATGTGACCCGTTTGCGCAGCCTTGATGGAGATGTCCGCCGTTTCCAGGTCTCGGATCTCGCCAACCATGATCACATCGGGATCCTGACGCAAGAAGGCCTTGAGCGCTGCAGCAAACGTCAGGCCTGCTTTTTCGTTGACGTTGACCTGGTTGACGCCTGGCAGGTTGATTTCCGAGGGATCTTCCGCCGTGGAAATGTTGATGCCCGGCTTGTTCAGGATGTTCAGGCAGGTATAGAGCGACACGGTCTTGCCGGAGCCGGTCGGACCGGTGACCAGGACCATGCCGTAGGGGCGACCGATGGCCTCCATCAGGCGCTTTTTTTCTTCGGGTTCGTAGCCCAGGGCGTCGATGCCCACCTTGGCGCTGCTGGGATCCAGGATACGGATCACGATCTTTTCACCAAACAAGGTCGGCAGGGAGCTGACCCGGAAATCGATCACCCGATCGGGGCCGACCTTGAGCTTCATCCGCCCATCCTGAGGCACACGCTTCTCGGATATGTCCATGCGGGAGATCACCTTGATGCGCGAGGCCAGCTTGTCTTTGATGGCAATGGGCGGTGAAGCAATCTCCCTGAGCTCGCCGTCGATGCGGAATCGCACCCGATAGTTGTGCTCATAGGGTTCAAAGTGCAGATCGGAGGCGCGCATATTGAACGCGTCCAGCAGCATCTTGTGAAGAAATTTGACAACGGGGGCGTCATCGACTTCAGACGACAGGGTCTTGTCGCTGGTTTCGGTGACGGCCGCATCGGCTGTCATCTCGTCGAACTCGAAATCACCGCCGATGATGTTGTCCATGGCCTCATTGGCCGTGGTTGACTGGGACTCCACCAGTTTGCTGAGCTTGTCGAACTCGGCAATCACCCAGTCGACACCCATCTGTGTGGCAAACTTGATTTTTTCGGCCGCCTGCTGATCCGCTGGGTCGGCGGTGGCTACCATAAGGCGGTTGTTGCGCTTGCTGAGCACAACGATGCGAAAGTCCGCACAAATCTTGGCGTCCAGCAAGTCCTTGGGCAGGCGCTGCACGTCAATGGCGTCCAGATCCAGCAGCGGCGCGGCAAACGCGGTCGACATGGTGTGCGCCAGATCGTAGGCAGACACCGCACCAGAGCCGGTCAGTTCAGCAATAAACGTGGTTCGACCACTTTGCGCCTTCTTGTAAAGGTCTTCAGCAGCCTTTTGCCCCAGTTTTCCCGCGGACACCAAGGCGCGCCCCAAGCCTGGCAAAGCCATGGTGGAGGTATCCTGGATCACTGTATCAACAGACGCCATAGAGCTGTAATCTATCGTAAATCAATGACTTGGCGGCCAATATTGACGCAACTTGTGCTGAATTTTCCGATTCAGGCACTGTGGTCGTTGTATCCAGGTTGCGAAACGACCAGCAGCGACCCTTGAGGAGGTCGCTGTGGCGTTGGTGCCGATACCGAATGTGGTCGGGGTGAGAGGATTCGAACCTCCGGCCTCTACGTCCCGAACGTAGCGCTCTACCTGGCTAAGCTACACCCCGATGGACCTGTCAGGTCAATCTTCTGACGGCTGAAGTACCGCCGTTCGCTGATCAGGAGCGTCGCTCCATCAAGCCCGCGGGCAATTGTAGCAAAGCCGCACTGTAGTCATTGACGGGCAACATGCGCGCCGCATCCATGGCTCTCTGGGCTTCAATCATGGCGCTTTGACGCGCGGACTCCAGGGCGCCATTTTTCTCAATGATGGTCAAAATATCAGTGAGGTGGGTGAGGTCGCCCTCTTCGATGGCCTTGCGGAGCACCGTTTTCTCGGCGGGGGTCGCTGTGCGCAAGGCGCAAATGATGGGCAGCGTGACCTTTCCCTCGCGCAGATCGTCGCCGAGGTTTTTGCCCAGTTGATCTGTGCTGCCTTCGTAGTCGAGGACATCGTCAATGACCTGAAAAGCAGTGCCCAGTGCTTGTCCATATGTGGCGCACAACGCCTCGACCCGGGCGTCCGAGCCTGCGAGAATGGGCGCGAGTCGCGCACTGGCTTCGAAGAGTTTGGCCGTTTTTGATCGAATGACGCGCAGGTAGGCAGCCTCGTCCAGGGAGGCGTCGCGCATGTTCACCAGCTGCAGCACTTCGCCCTCGGCAATCACGTTGGTGGCATCCGAGAGCACTTGCATCACGCGCATGTCGTTGACGTCCACCATCATCTGAAAGGCACGTGAGTACAGGAAGTCCCCCACCAGCACGCTGGGGGCATTGCCGAAGCGTTCGTTGGCCGTTGCGCGGCCTCGCCGCAAGGTAGATTCGTCCACCACATCGTCGTGCAGCAAGGTGGCTGTGTGGATGAATTCCACGACCGCGGCCAGCGTGTGGCGATGGGGGGTCTGACTGCCCAAGGCGCCGCTGATCAACAGTAACAGCGCAGGGCGCAGACGCTTTCCACCCGCTGAAATGATGTACTGGGCGACCTCTCTGACCAGAGGCACTTCGGTTGTCAGACGTTCGCCAATCACCTGGTCGACCCGTTGCATGTCTCCCTGGATGATGTCCAGCGGGTTTTTCATGGAGATTTCAGAGTGGGTCAAGATAGGAGCGAGCGGTGAGCTGGGCGCAGGATGGTGGTGGCAGGGATTATAGAAACCGAGCAGCAGCCGTTTCTCGTGCCTGAGGGCGCCATGATCGCGGTGCTTCCGTTCGGGCGGGTACCGCTTGATTGAGTAGGCGGGTCATGCTAGAATATTGGGCTTGGTGGAATTTCGTCTGCCAAGATTCCATTCGTGGAAATTTTTCAAGAGGTTCATATGTACGCGGTCATAAAAACCGGTGGCAAACAGTATCGTGTTGCTGCTGGCGAAAAAATTAAAGTAGAACAGATTGCTGCGGATGTGGGTCAAGAGATCGTGTTTGATCAGGTTCTGGCAGTCGGCAACGGCAGCGAGATCAAGGTTGGCACTCCCTTGGTTTCCGGCGCAACGGTCACAGTCACGGTTCTGGCACATGGTAGGCACGACAAGGTTCACATCTTCAAGATGCGTCGTCGCAAGCACTACCAGAAGCGCCAGGGTCACCGTCAGAATTTCACCGAACTGCAGATCTCGTCGATCGCAGCCTGAGGAGTAGGTCAGCATGGCACAGAAAAAAGGCGGCGGCTCAACGCGAAACGGGCGCGATTCCAAGCCCAAGATGCTCGGCGTGAAAGCGTTTGGCGGTGAACTGGTCAGCTCCGGTTCCATCATCGTGCGTCAGCGCGGTACCAAGTTCCACCCCGGTGTGAACGTGGGCGTGGGCAAAGACCACACCCTGTTTGCCACGGCCGACGGTCATGTCAGCTTCGCCATCAAGGGCGCGTTGAACCGTCACGTGGTGAGCATCACGCCCGTCTGAGGCGGGGCGTCCTGGCGCTGCCGGATTGAATCCAGGCGGTGGTTCAGGCGCAGGTGATGTCCTGATTGCAAAAGGCCCGCCCGTGCGGGCCTTTTGTGTTTGTTTATCGCAGGAATACAGATCATGAAATTTGTGGACGAAGCCACGATCGAAGTCGCCGCCGGTGATGGCGGCAACGGCTGCGCGTCGTTCCGGCATGAGAAGTACAAAGAATTTGGCGGTCCCGACGGCGGCGATGGTGGCCGCGGCGGCCACTTGCTGGCGGTTGCCGATGCCAGTCTCAACACCTTGGTCGATTTCCGCTACACGCGCCGCTTTGAAGCCGGGCGTGGCGAACACGGCAAGGGTTCGGACATGTTTGGCGTCAAGGGCGACGACATCGTGCTCAAGATGCCGGTGGGCACCATCATTGCCGATGCCGAAACCGGCGAGGTGCTGCATGAGTTGCTGGTGCCGGGTGAGGTGATCACGATTGCCAAAGGCGGCGACGGCGGCTTTGGCAACATGCACTACAAGAGTTCGACCAACCGCTCGCCGCGCCAGAAGACGCCGGGCTGGGCCGGTGAACGCAAGGTGCTGAAGCTGGAGCTCAAGGTGCTGGCAGATGTGGGGCTGCTGGGCATGCCCAACGCCGGCAAGTCGACCTTGATCGCGGCGATCTCGAATGCGCGCCCCAAGATCGCCGACTATCCGTTCACCACGCTCTACCCCAATCTGGGGGTGGTGCGGGTGGCGCCAGAGAAGAGTTTTGTGGTCGCCGACGTGCCCGGTTTGATCGAAGGCGCTTCCGAGGGTGCGGGCCTCGGTCACCAGTTCCTGCGCCACCTGCAGCGCACGCGCTTGCTGCTGCACATTCTCGACGTGGCGCCGTTTGACGCTGGTGTCGACCCGGTGGTGCAGGCCAAGGCCATCGTCGCCGAACTCAAGAAGTTCGATCCCAAGCTGCATGCCAAGCCGCGCTGGCTGGTGCTCAACAAGCTCGACATGGTGCCCTTGGACCAGCGCGAAGCCCTGGTCAAGGACATCGTCAAGCGTCTCAAGTACAAAGGCCCGGTGTTCGAAATTTCTGCGCTGACACGCGAAGGTTGTGAGCGCCTGATTCAGGGGGTTTACGAGTACCTGGCCAAGGAATTCCAGTCGCACCAGGCACCGGTGGACGTGGATCCCCGATTTGTTGAAGATCCCCGCGGTCTTTGAGACCGCCTCCGCCACAGCAATGGATGAAGCGAGCCCATGGCAGCAGTTGAAACCCGTTTGAACCCCAGTCTCGATCAGTCTGGGGTCTTCAAGTCCGCCCGGCGCATCGTCGTCAAGGTGGGCTCCAGTCTGGTCACCAATGAAGGCCGGGGCCTGGACGAAGAGGCCATTGGCCAATGGAGCGAACAGCTGGCTGCCCTGGTGCAGCAAGGCCTTGAGCTGATCATGGTCAGCAGCGGTGCTGTGGCCGAAGGCATGAAACGCCTGGGCTGGAGCGAGCGCCCGAAGGAGATCAACGAATTGCAGGCGGCAGCCGCCGTGGGCCAGATGGGCCTGGTGCAGATGTACGAGAGCAAGCTCAGCGCCTGCGGCGTGGGCAGTGCCCAGGTGCTGTTGACGCACGCCGATCTGGCCGACCGTGAGCGTTACCTCAACGCCCGCTCAACCTTGCTGACCCTGCTGCAGCTCGGTGTGGTGCCAGTGATCAATGAAAACGACACCGTCGTCAACGACGAAATCAAGTTCGGCGACAACGACACCCTGGGAGCGCTGGTCGCCAATCTGGTCGAGGCCGATGTGCTGGTGATCCTCACCGACCAGAAGGGGCTCTACACGGCCGACCCTCGGCGCGACCCGAGCGCGCGGTTCGTCGATCTGGCGCGGGCTGGTGATCCCGAACTCGAAACCATGGCCGGCGGCGCGGGTTCCGGCATCGGCAAAGGCGGCATGATCACCAAGATCCTGGCCGCCAAGCGCGCGGCCGGATCGGGCGCTTCCACGGTCATTGCCTGGGGGCGTGAACCGCAGGTGCTGTTGCGCCTGTGCGCCGGAGAAGCCATCGGCACCTGCCTGGTGGCCGGAACACCCAAGAACCAGGCGCGCAAGCGCTGGATGGCCGACCACTTGCAGCTGCGCGGCTCGGTGCGAGTCGACGACGGCGCTGTGCAAAAGATCCTGGGTGAAGGCAAGAGCCTGTTGCCGATCGGCATGACGGCCGTCGAGGGCGAGTTCTCCCGCGGTGATGTGATCGCGGTGCGCGACGGCGCGGGCCAGGAAATCGCGCGCGGCCTCGCCAACTATGCAAGCTCGGAAGCGCGCCTGTTGTGCCGCAAGTCTTCAAACGACTTTGAGCGTTTGCTGGGGTACGTGGCGGAATCCGAGATGATCCATCGAGACAACCTGGTCCTGTCGCGCAGCTGACCCAGCGCAACGCCGCTGCGTTTCACAGCGGTCGTGGCATGTCGACGTTGTTCGAATCGCCAGCGCGCAGATCGCCCTGCGGATCGGGGTCGAAGCTCGCGCCCGGGGGCAACTCCATGCACGGCGGCGCTCCGCTTGAATACGCCGCATGGGGGCCATCGTCCAAGCCCCGTTGGCGTCCGGCACCCCGCAGGTAGCGGTTGCGGTGCTCGTTCCTGGGCAGGTAGCGCGCGAGTTCGGTCAACGCCATTTCGTAGACGCCGCGCTTGAACTCAACCACCACGTCCAGCGGCACCCAGTAGTCGTGCCAGCGCCAGGCGTCGAACTCGGGGTGGCTGGTGGCACGCAGGTTGAGATGCCAGTCCTGCGCGACCAGACGCAACAGGTACCAGATCTGTTTCTGACCTTTGTAATGACCGCGCGCATCGCGGCGGATGAATCGGTCCGGCACTTCGTAGCGCAACCAGTCCCGCGTGCGGGCGACGATGCTCACGTGCTCGGGCATGAGGCCCACTTCTTCGTGCAGCTCGCGGTACATCGCCTGTTCGGGCGTTTCGCCCCGGTCGATGCCACCTTGCGGAAACTGCCAGGAGTGGGATCGAATCCTCTTGCCCCAGAACACCTGATTTCTCTGGTTGAGCAGAATGATGCCGACATTGGGCCTGAAGCCTTCCCTGTCAAGCATAATCAACCCCAAATTTTTTGAACTGTCTGGATTATGCATCGCCCCTTGCGGCTTGCGAAGTGATTGCCCACCTGTTGCACTGCAATGAGGGGTAAATCCCGATGCCCGACGGGCATCGCCGACGCTGATCCGGCGCCCACAGATTCCGTTTGAACGACCCACACTGCCGCACGGCAGCCGCACCCATGAAAGCTTCCCAGTTCTTTATTTCAACCCTCAAGGAAGCCCCGGCCGATGCCGAGGTGGTCAGCCACCAGCTCATGACCCGGGCGGGCATGATCAAGAAGCTGGGCGCCGGCATCTACAGCTACATGCCCATGGGCTTGCGGGTGATCCAGAAGGTGGAAGCCATCGTGCGCGAAGAGATGAACCGTGCTGGTGCCGTCGAGCTGACCATGCCGGTGGTGCAGCCGGCCGAGCTCTGGCAGGAAACCGGGCGCTTTGACAAGATGGGGCCCGAGCTGCTGCGCATCAAGGACCGCCACGGCCGCGACTACGTGGTGCAGCCCACCAGTGAAGAGGTGGTGACCGATATCGCTCGGCAGGAGCTGCGCAGCTACAAACAGCTGCCGAAAAATTTCTACCAGATCCAGACCAAGTTCCGCGACGAGCGCCGGCCGCGTTTTGGCTTGATGCGCGGTCGCGAGTTCATCATGAAGGACGCTTACAGCTTTGATCGCGACGAAGCCGCTGCCAAGGCGAGTTACCAGGTCATGGCCGCAGCCTACCGCCGCATCTTCGACCGTTTTGGCTTGCGCTACCGCGCGGTGGCGGCCGACAGCGGTGCCATTGGCGGCGACCTGAGCGAAGAGTTCCAGGTGATCGCCGCCACGGGCGAAGACGCCATCGTCTATTGCCCCACCAGCGATTACGCTGCCAACATGGAGAAAGCCGAAGCGCTGGCGCCTGCCGGGCCACGCGCGACCGCGGCCAATCCGATGGTCAAGACGCCGACGCCGGGCAAGAGCACCTGCGCCGACGTGGCCGAGTTGCTGGGTGTGCCGCTGGCCACGACCGTCAAGTCGCTGGTGCTGGCGACCGACACGCTCAACGAGGCCGGTGAGATCGTGAAGAGCCAGGTCTGGCTGCTGCTGCTGCGCGGCGACCACGACATGAACGAGGTCAAGGTCGGCAAGGTGCCGGGCCTGGACGTGGGGTTCCGTTTCGCGACCTTGCCCGAGATCGAGGCGCATTTTGGCTGCAAGCCCGGTTACCTCGGCCCGGTCGGCCTGAAGTTGCCGGTGAAACTGGTGGTGGACCGCGAGGTGGCGGTGATGGCCGACTGGATCTGCGGTGCCAATCAACCCGACTTCCACATGACGGGCGTGAACTGGGGCCGCGACCTGTCCGAGCCCGATCTGGTTGCCGACCTGCGCAACGTGGTGGAGGGCGATGCCTCGCCGGATGGCCAAGGGGCACTGGCGATCGAGCGTGGCATTGAGGTGGGCCACGTTTTCTACCTCGGCACCAAGTACAGCAAGGGGATGGGCGCCATGTTCCTCGGGGAAGACGGCAAGCCTGCGCACTTCGAAATGGGTTGCTACGGCATCGGCATCACGCGCCTGCCGGCAGCGGCCATCGAGCAGAACCACGACGAACGCGGCATCATCTGGCCCGATGCGATCGCCCCGTTCACCGTGGTGATCTGTCCCATCGGCATGGACCGCAGCCCCGAAGTGAAAGCCGCTGCCGAGCAGTTGCACGAGCAGCTGGTGGCCGCGGGCGTGGATGTGCTGCTGGACGATCGCGGCGAACGCCCAGGCGCGATGTTTGCCGACTGGGAACTGATCGGTGTGCCACACCGCGTGACAATCGGTGACCGTGGCATCAAGGAAGGCCAGATCGAATACCAGCATCGCCGCGATGCGGCTGCCACCAAGGTGGCCGTGGCCGAGGTGCTCGACTTCTTGAAGGGCCGGATCGCAGCATGAAGGCTGGGGTCGGTCCTGTGGCACCGTTCGACACCGATCCGCTGCGGCGTCGCGACTGGCTGGTCGGCGCCGGGGCACTGGGCTTAGGTGGCCTCGGTCTGCTGGCCGCACCCGGCAGTGCCTGGGCCGGTCGCCAGGTCGAGGAACCCCTGGCCGACTCGGTTCGTTCCGTGCTCAGCGCGGCCATCGCCAACAGCGCGCCACCTGTGCCGGATTTCAGCGATACCGAAAAGCGGCTGTCGCACCTGCGCTGGCTCGGTGCCATGAGTGACCGGCTCAAGAAGAAAAAACCGGATTTCCAGACCCGCATCGAGTTTCTGCAGACTGTCTGGTACGAGACGCGCCGCGCCGGGCTGGACACCACCATGGTGCTGGGGCTGATCCAGGTCGAGAGTGCGTTCCGCAAATTCGCCATTTCACGCGTGGGTGCGCGGGGCTACATGCAGATCATGCCGTTCTGGTCGCGCCTGATTGGCGACGGCGATCCGTCCCGGCTGTTCAACATGCAGACCAATCTGCGTTTTGGCTGTGTGATCCTGCGCCATTACCTGGACCGTGAGCGCGGCGACACCTACCTGGCGCTGGGCCGCTACAACGGCAGCCGCGGCCGGCCAGAGTACCCGAACGCGGTGTATGCCGCCGCCCGCAACTGGATCCATCCGGACGCCTGAGTCCGGGCCTTCGCGCGACCTGGTGCGCTGGTGGGGCGCCTACTGCAGGAACCCGATCCGCGACTTGCCCGCGCCGGCTTTCGGCAGATCGTCTGCCGCCACGCTGTAGCGGTTGTCCAACCGGGCATTGCCAAAGGCGGTGACGAGGGCGCGGCGCATCTCGCGGGGCGCCAGGCAGGCCAACTGGTCCAGCACATCGTCTGACGGTTCCGGATCGAAGCGCAGGCCCCAGTCGTGTTCGCCCAGGATGCTGCGGTACAGGTGGGCCGCGATCTTGCGTGCCGCTTCGGGGGAGGGCGCTACGATCTCGAACACGTTCATGCGGTTGAGGATGGGCTCGGGGATCGCACGCTCGTCGTTGGCGGTGGTGATCCAGATCACCTGGCTGGCATCGATCGGCACTTCGGCGAACTCGTCCACGAAGTTCTGCGCCGTGTCGTGCTCCAGCAGGCTGTAGAGCGCGCCCAAGGGATCGTACTGTGCGTCGGCGCTGGCCTTGTCGATCTCGTCGACCACGATCACCGGGTTGGCGTACTGCCCATCGACCAGCGCCTCGAACACTTTGCCGGGCTTGGCGCCTTTCCACTGCGACGAGGAGCCCGACAGCAGCCAGCCGGCTGTCATCGAACTCATCGGTACCAGGCTCATGCTGGTGCCCAGCAGGTCGGCGATCTGTTTGGCGAAATGGGTCTTGCCCACGCCGGGTGGCCCGAGCAGCAGGATCGGGGTCACCTCCAGGCTGTCGCGGCTGTCCTGGCTGAGGGCCACGTGGCGCTTCACGTCGTCCAGCACCTCACCAAAATTGGGCAGCAGGTCGTACAGCGGTGCCATGTCGGGCACGCCCGAAGGTTTGACGGCGAAGCGCTGGGGGCCGCGTTCGAGCATGCGTTGCCAGGTGTTGCGCAGGCCCTCGTATTCGCGTTCGTTGCCACTGGCCTGCAGGTGGGCCAGCTTGCGCTCGACCTCGTCGGCGCTGAACACGCTGCGCATCCGGGCGATGGGCAGTCCGAGGGAGGGTGAAGCGACCAGGCTGCGTGAGCTCATGCGGTTCTCCTGTGGGGTTCGGCGACACTTTCATTCAAGCACAAGACATGCCAGAGCTCAATGCAGGAAAAGCCGGAATAAACACCGCTTTACGACGTTTCGGGTGTCAGCGTGCCAAAAGGCGCAGGCCAGAAAGCAGAAAGCCACCCGGAGGTGGCTGGGCAGGGCGGCGAAGGGGCTTCAGGCCTGGCCGTTGATGACCTGCTGCAGTTCGCCCGACTCGTACATCTCCATCATGATGTCCGAACCGCCGATGAACTCGCCCTTGACGTAGAGCTGCGGAATGGTGGGCCAGCTGCTGTAGGTCTTGATGCCCTGGCGGATCCCTTCGTCTTCCAGCACGTTGACGGTCTTCACCGTCTTGGTGTCGACGCCGCAGGCTTTCAGGATCTGGATGGCTCGGCCGGAGAAGCCGCACATGGGGAAACTGGCATTGCCCTTCATGAAGAGCACGATGTCGTTGGATTTGACCAACTGGTCGATTTGGGTCTGGGCGTCGCTCATGGCAAATAACTCCTGATCTGGGCGGGCCGGACGCGGCCCGAAAACAGCCCGAATTATCGCTGTTGCGGCCAGATCCCGCCGCTGCACCGTTCAATGCCCGCGAGGTCGCAGCGGCTGGCGACTTGCCCGAACCCCTGCTGCACCAGCAGGGCGCGCACGGCGGCGGCCTGATCGTGCCCATGCTCCAGCAGCAGCCAGCCGCCCGCGGCCAGTGCGGTGGGCGCGCTGGCGATCAGCGTACGGATGTCGTCCAGCCCGTCGCGACCCGAGGTGAGTGCGCTGAGGGGCTCGTGGCCGAGGGCTGCGAGGTGCGGGTCGCCTTCGGCGATGTAGGGCGGGTTGCTGGCGATCACGTCGAAGCGATGGCCGGGCACGGCCTGCAGCCAGGAACCCGCATGGAAGTCCACCGCCAGACCCAGGCGCTCTGCGTTGGAGCGCGCCACGGTCAGGGCGTCGGCGCTGACATCGGTGGCGGAAACCGCCACGTCGGGGCGCTGCGATTTCACCGCCAGGGCGATGGCGCCGCTGCCGGTGCCGAGGTCCAGAAAGCGGGGGCGAGCGGGCGTTGGTGCCAGCAGGTCCAGCGCCCACTGCACCAGGGTTTCGGTGTCGGGCCGGGGCACGAGCACGCGCGGGTCCACCTGCAAGTTGAGGCCGTAGAACGCCTTGGCACCCGCCAGGTAGGCGACCGGCTCGCCGGCCAGGCGGCGGTGCACCAGTTCGGCGTATCGCGTTGCGGCACCGGTGGGCATGGGGTCGGTGTCGTGCGCCAGCAGCCAGGCGCGGTGATTCAGGTCGCGGCCCAGCGCCAGCAGCAGCAACATCTGGGCGTCCAGCCGGTCCAGGCCCTGTTGCTGGGCTTGTACCAGAGCATCTCGGAGGTGCTGCCCGGTGTTCACAGGCTGTTCCGCCGTTCGAGCTCGGCCAGCAGCTCGGTGCCGCGTGCCACCTGCAGGGCGTGGATCACGTCACCCAGGTCGCCCTCCATCACCTGCAGCAGCTTGTAGAGCGTGAGGTTGATGCGGTGGTCGGTCAGGCGGCCCTGCGGGAAGTTGTAGGTCCGGATGCGGTCGCTGCGGTCGCCGCTGCCGATCAGGCCCTTGCGGGTGGCGGCTTCCTTGGCGGCGCGTTCGCTGCGGTCCTTTTCCTGCAGGCGCGCGGTCAGCACCTGCAGCGCCTTGGCCTTGTTGCTGTGCTGGCTGCGGCCGTCCTGGCATTCGGCGGTGATGCCGGTGGGCAGGTGGGTCACGCGCACGGCCGACTCGGTCTTGTTGATGTGTTGTCCGCCGGCGCCGCTGGCGCGGTAGGTGTCGATGCGCAGCTCGCTCGGGTTGAGCTTGATGGCCTCGGTCTCGTCGGGTTCGGGCATCACGGCCACGGTGGCGGCGCTGGTGTGGATGCGGCCCTGCGTTTCGGTGACTGGCACGCGCTGCACGCGGTGGCCGCCCGATTCGAAGCGCAACTTGCCGTAGGCGCCGTGGCCCACGATGCGCAGCACCACTTCTTTGTAGCCGCCGAGTTCGCTGGGCGACTCGCTCACCACCTCGACCGTCCAGCGCTGGGCTTCGGCGTAGCGGGTGTACAGGCGCGCCAAGTCGCCAGCGAACAGGGCCGACTCGTCGCCACCGGTGCCGGCGCGGATTTCCATGAAGGCGTTGCGTTCGTCGTCCGGGTCTTTGGGCAGCAGCAGTTGCTGCAGTTCGGCGTCCAGCGTTTCCAGATCGGCGCGGGCGCTCTGGATTTCTTCTTCGGCCATCTCGGCCATGTCCGGGTCCTGCAGCAGCTCGGTGGCCGAGGCGTGATCGGCTTCGCGCTGCAGGTAGCGGTTGAACACTTCAATCACCGCGCCCACCTCGGCGTGTTCCCGGCTGAGCGCGCGAAAGCGGTCCATGCTGTCCACGACGTCGGGCGCGGCCAGCAGGGCGTCCAGCTCGTGGAGCCGGGCGCGTTGGCGCATCAGGGTGTCGCGGACGAAGGGTTTCATGGAGCGGGCAAAGGGGTTCGGGGGCGCCACCTTAGCGGCGAGGGGGTTGACCCGCGAGGGCGGGCCGGCGCATGGCGGCAGGCCGGGGCGCTAGGAATTGCGCGGCGGCTTGACGGGGTCGTCGCGCAGAAAGAGGCGCGACACGGTCTGCGCGGTGGCGGCGCGCGTGTCGGCATCGCCCGCGCGCAGTTCGGCCAGCGTGCCGTGCAGCATCTTTTGCGTGAGGCCGCGCGACATCGCCTCCAGCACCGCGTCGACCGGTTCGCCCCGGGCCAGCAGCTTTTTGGCGCGCGCCATTTCGGCACTGCGCCAGGCGTCGGCCTGGGCGTGGATCTGCTGGATCAGCGGCACCATGCCGTTGGCCGGGTTGCGCTGCTCCATCCAGTGCATGAAGCTGAGCACGCCCGCGTCGATGATGGCCTCGGCCTGGGCCACGGCGGCCTGGCGGTTGTCCTTGCCGGTCTGCACCACGGTTGCGAGGTCGTCCACCGTGTAGAGGTAGACGTCGCTCAGGCCTTTGACCTCGATCTCGATGTCGCGGGGCACAGCCAGATCGACCATGAACATGGGGCGGTGCTTGCGCTTCTTGAGCGCGCGTTCGACGGCGCCGAGCCCGATGATGGGCAGGGTGCTGGCGGTGCAGCTGACCACGGCGTCGAACTCGTGCAGGCGGTCGGGAATGTCGGCCAGACGCATCACCTCGGCGCCGAAGCGGCCGGCGAGCTTTTCACCGCGCTCCAGCGAGCGGTTGGCGATTGCCATGGCCTTGGGTGTCTTGGCCGCAAAGTGCGTGGCGGCGAGTTCGATCATCTCGCCGGCGCCGACAAACAGCACCTTGATGTCTTTCAGGTCTTCGAACAGCTGGCTCGCCAGCCGCACGGCGGCGGCGGTCATGCTGATCGAGTGGGCGCCGATCTCGGTCGAGGTGCGCACCTGCTTGGCCACCGCGAACGAGCGCTGGAACAGCTGGTGCAGCGTGGTGCCCAGGGCGCCAGCCTCGTCGGCGGCGCGCACCGCGTCCTTCATCTGCCCCAGGATCTGGGCCTCGCCCAGCACCATGCTGTCGAGCCCGCTGGCGACGCGGAAGGCGTGGCGCGCGGCCTGGTCTTCGCGCAGCACATAGGCGTGGTCACGCAGCACGTGGGTGCTCACGCCGCCGGTGTGGGCGAGCCACTCCAGCGTGGGCTCCACGGCGGCCTGATCGCCCGCGCCATAGAGCTCGGTGCGGTTGCAGGTGGAGAGCAGCGTGGCCTCGGGCTGGCGCGCCAGACTCTGGCGGTAGCCGTTCAGCGTGGGCTGGATCTGGTCGAGCGCGAAGGCAAACCGGCCCCGCAAATCGAGCGGAGCCGTGTGATGGTTGATGCCGAGGGCCCAGACAGACATGGCCCGATTATAAAATTGCCGGCTCTTTGACGTTTCGGCATGCCCAACATGACATTTTTCGCCCTGCTTGGGCACCTGGCCAACTTCGTCGCGCCGGCCCTGGTGATGGCCGCCCTGCTGTGGCTCGGTCCGCGCATCGGTCGCGGCAAACGCGTGGTGCGCTGGCGGCCGGCGGTCGAGGTGGGTGTGCTGGCGGGGGCGGGTGTGCTCGTGCTGCTGGGGGGGCTGATCCTGTTTGGCCGCGACGGCAAGATGTTCACCTACGCCGCGCTGGTGCTGGCCCAGGGCACGCTGGCCTGGTGGATGCGGGCCAGGTAGCTGAAACACCCTCTCCGCGCTTCAGGCGGGCGGGAAGACATCCACCCGGTCGGTGATCAGGCCGTCGATGCCCAGCGCCAGCAGCCGCTGCACCGAGGTTGCTTCGTTGACCGTGTAGGCCAGGGTGCGCAAACCCGCCTGGTGCACCTGGGCCACGTTGCCGGCCACCCACAGGTCCTGATCGCAGATCACCGCCTGGCAACCGAGCTCGATGGCGGTTTCCAGCCAGCCCGACCACAAGGTTTCCAGCAGCAGGCCACGCGGCAGCCCGGGCTGGGTCTCGCGCGCACCCTGCAAAGCTTCGGGTTCAAACGAGGTGAGCAGGGGGGGAACTGCCCCGGGGCGCTGCGCCCACAGGCGGGCGGCCTCTTGCGCGACAACCCGGCCGGTCTCCCGCGCCAGACCTGTCGTGGGTTTGATCTCGATGTTGAGCAGCCCACCATTGGCCAGGCAGAAACGCGCCACCGATTCGAGCGTAGCCAGCGGCTCGCCCGCATAGGCTGGCGAGTGCCAACCGCCGGCGTCTAACCGGCTCAGCGCCACCCAGACCTGGTCGCCGCCCAGGCCCTGGCCATTGGTGGTGCGGTCCAGCGTGTCGTCGTGCAGCAGGAACACCACGCCGTCGGCGCTGAGCTTGGCGTCGCATTCGGCCATTCGGTAGCCGTGGGAGGCGCCGAGGCGAAAGGCGGCGAGGGTGTTTTCGGGGGCCAGTTTGCCCGCGCCGCGGTGGGCGATCCAGCGCGGGTAGGGCCAGGGCGACCGTGCCGGCGGGCGGCACCCGTCGGGGGACGGGGTGTGGGGCGTCGTCATGCCCCGGATTGTCGCTGGCCGGTCTGCGCGTCGAACCAGTGCATGCGGTCTTCGCGCGGCTGGGCATGGATGGTGCTGCCGATGGCCGGCGCACCCTGGTCCTCGTGGGTGCGGATGATGAGCATCTCGTCGCCCAGGCGCGCGTGCACCAGGCGCTCGGCCCCCAGCAGTTCCACCGTTTCCACCTGGAGCGCCCAGCCGCTGTCGCCGATGTCGATGTGTTCGGGGCGGATACCGAGCAGGCTGCCCGGGCGCCCGCCCGGCGCGTGCTGGAGCAGGTTCATGGGCGGGGACCCGATGAAGCTGGCCACGAAGGTGGTGGCTGGGCGGGTGTAGACCTCTTCGGGGGTGCCAAACTGTTCCATCCTGCCGGCGTTCATCACGATCATGCGCTGTGCCAGCGTCATGGCTTCGACCTGGTCGTGGGTCACGAACAGCGAGGTGATGCCGAGTTCGCGGTGCAGTTTCTGGATCTCCAGCCGGGTCTGGGCGCGCAGCTTGGCGTCGAGGTTGGACAGCGGTTCGTCGAACAGGAAGACCTGGGGCTGGCGCACGATGGCGCGGCCCATGGCCACGCGCTGGCGTTGACCACCCGAGAGCTCGCGCGGCTTGCGCGCCAGCAGGTGACCGAGTTCGAGGATGCCGGCGGCCTTGTCCACACGCTGCTTGATCTCGGCAATGGGCACTTTCTTGATCTTCAGGCCATAGGCCATGTTGTCGAACACGGTCATGTGCGGGTAGAGCGCGTAGTTCTGGAACACCATGGCGATGTCGCGCTCGGCCGGCTCCAGCGTGTTGACCACACGCTCGCCAATGCAGATGTCGCCGCCGCTGATCTCTTCCAGGCCGGCCACCATGCGCAGCAGCGTGGATTTGCCACAGCCCGATGGGCCGACGATGACGATGAACTCGCGGTCGGCGATCTCGGCGTTCACACCGTGGATCACTTGCAGCTCGGTCTTGCCGGTGCGGTAGCGCTTGACCACGTTGCGCAGGGAAATGGATGCCATGGAAATCTCTGTTGTTGTCTCTGTTGTTCTTCGATGACGGGGTGGCTCACTTCTCGGTGTCCACCAGACCCTTGACGAACCAGCGCTGCATGAGCATCACGACCAGCGCCGGCGGGATCATGGCCAGCACGGCGGTGGCCATCACGATGTTCCAGTCGGTGGCGGCGTCGCCGCCGCTGATCATGCGTTTGATGCCGATCACCACCGGGTACATGCTCTCTTCGGTCGTCACCAGCAGCGGCCACAGGTACTGGTTCCAGCCGTAGATGAACTGGATCACGAACAGCGCGGCGATCGAGGTGGTGGACAGCGGCAGCAGCACGTCCTTGAAGAAGCGCATCGGGCCCGCGCCGTCGATGCGCGCGGCTTCCACCAGCTCGTCGGGCACGGTCAGGAAGAACTGGCGGAACAGGAAGGTGGCGGTGGCAGAGGCGATCAGCGGCACCGTGAGGCCGGCGTAGGTGTTGAGCAGGCCCAGGCTGGCCACCACCGCGTAGGTGGGCCCGATGCGCACCTCCACCGGCAGCATCAGGGTGACGAAGATGGCCCAGAAAAACAGCATGCGAAACGGGAACCGGAAATACACGATGGCAAAGGCCGACAGCAGCGAGATGGCGATCTTGCCGATCGCGATCACCAGCGCTGTGATCAGGCTGACCATCATCATCCGGCCCACGGGCGCGTTGGAGGCGGCGCCCATGCCGGTGCCCTGCAGCGCCGCGGTGTAGTTCTCGATCAGCTGGTTGCCCGGCAGCAGCGACATCGGCGCGTGCACGATGGCTTCGGCCGTCTGGGTGGAGGCCACGAAGGTCAGGTAGAGCGGGAAGCCGACCACCAGCACGCCGAGGATCAACACGGCGTGGGACAGCACGGTCAGGCCAGGGCGGCGTTCGATCATCAGTATTGGACCTTCTTCTCGACGAACCGGAACTGCACCACGGTGAGCGCAATGACGATCACCATCAGCACCACCGACTGCGCCGCCGAACCGCCGAGGTCCAGCGCCTTGAAGCCGTCGTAGTAGACCTTGTAGACCAGGATCGCGGTGTCCTTGCCCGGGCCGCCCTGGGTGGCCGCGTCCACGATGGCGAAGGTGTCGAAGAAGGCGTAGACCACGTTGATCACGAACAGGAAGAAGGTGGTGGGCGAGAGCAGCGGGAACTGGATGGTCCAGAAGCGCCGCCAGGGGTGCGCCCCGTCGATGGCCGCGGCCTCGATCAGCGACTTCGGAATGCTCTGCAGGCCGGCCAGGAAAAACAGGAAGTTGTAGGAAATCTGCTTCCAGACCGAGGCCAGCACGATCAGCGTCATGGCGTGGGTGCTGTTGAGCAGGCTGTTCCACTCGATGCCGAAGGCGCGCAGCGCGTAGGACACGACGCCGATGGAGGGCGCCAGCATGAACAGCCACAACACACCGGCCACCGCCGGGGCCACCGCGTAGGGCCAGATCAGCAGCGTGCGGTAGATCAGCGTGGCCTTGACCACGCGGTCGGCGAACACGGCCAGCACCAGCGAGATGCCGATGCCCAGCCCCGCGACCAGCACGGAGAACACCGCGGTGGTCTGGAACGAGGCCAGGTAGGTGTCGTCCTTGAGCAGGTTTTCGAAGTTCTGCAGCCCCACCCACTCGGTCGAGATGCCGAAGGCATCGGACTGCTGGAACGACTGCAGCAGCGCCTGCGCTGCCGGCCAGAAGAAGAACACCAGGATCACGATCACCTGGGGCGCCAGCAGCGCCCAGGGGAGCCAGCCGGAGCGGAACACGACGCGTTTTTCAGAAGCCATGCGGGCCGTGGTGCAGGTGGTTGGGTTGGATCGCACCGCGCACTGTCAACGGACGCGCGGGAGTGGGGGCGGCGGTGCAGGCCGCCCGCAGGACTCAGTTCTTGTTGGCCGCCTCGAAGCGCACCAGCAGCTCGTTGCCGCGCTTGACCGCGCTGTCCAGCGCTTCCTTGGCGGACTTCTTGCCGGCCCAGACCTGCTCCAGCTCCTCGTCCTCGATCGCGCGGATCTGCACGAAGTTGCCCAGACGGATGCCGCGCGACTTCTCTGTGGTCTTGCGGATCATCTGGTTCACGGCCACGTCGGTGCCGGGGTTCTGTTTGTAGAAGCCGGCCTTTTCGGTGGCTTCGAACGAGGCCAGCGTGATCGGCAGGTAGCCGGTGCGCTGGTGGCTCTTGGCCTGGATCTCGGCGTTGGTCAGGTAGTTGAAGAACGCGGCCACGCCCTTGTACTCGGGCGCCTTCTTGCCGGCCATGACCCACAGCGAGGCGCCGCCGATCACGGTGTTCTGCGGCGCGCCGGCCACGTCGGGGTAGTACGGCAGCGGGGCAATGCCGAAGTCGAACTTGGCGTTCTTCTTGATGCTGGCGTAGGTCGACGACGAGGCGGTGGCCATGGCGCACTCGCCCGAGTAGAACGGCGCGTCGGCGGCGTTGCCGCGGCCGCGGTACACAAACAGGCCCTGCTTGGCCATGTTGGCCAGGTTCTCGATGTGGCGCACGTGCAGCGGGCTGTTGAAGTTCAGGCGCGCGCTGGTGCCGCCAAAGCCGTTGCCCTTGGTGGCGAACTCGGTGTTGTGCCAGGTGGAGAAACTCTCCAGCTGGGTCCAGCCCTGCCAGCTGGTGGTGAAGGGGCAGCTCACGCCCGAGGCCTTGAGCTTGGCGGCGGCCAACACCACTTCGGGCCAGGTCTTGGGCGGGCTGTTCGGGTCCAGGCCGGCCTTCTTGAACAGGTCCTTGTTGTAGTTGAAGACGGTGGTCGAGCTGTTGAGCGGGAAGCTCAGCATCTGGCCATTGGGGGCGGTGTAGTAGCCCACCACGGCCGGGATGTAGGCCTTGGGGTCGAACGTGTAGCCGGCATCGGCCAGGACCTTGCCCACCGGCACGATGGCGCCTTTGGCGGCCATCATGGTCGCGGTGCCGACCTCGTAGACCTGCAGGATGTGCGGCGCATTGCCGGCGCGGAAGGCCGCCACGGCGGCCGGCATGGTTTCGTCGTAGGTGCCCTTGTACGTGGGCACAATCTTGTATTCCTTCTGGCTGGCGTTGAAGCCATTGGAGAGGTCCAGCACCCAGTCGTTGAGGCCGCCGGTCATGGAATGCCACCACTGGATTTCGGTCTGCGCGTGGGCTGGGCCGCTCATGAGGGTGGCGAGGGCCAGCAGGCCGGAGAGGGGGATGAATGGCTTGCGCATGAAGTGCTCCTGTTTGGGCGTACGGAAAGCCGCAGGGTATCGGCCCCGTGTGACAAAACCATTGCACATGTGTTTCCATGACATGACAACAGGGGTTTCCACGAGGGGGGTGGGTGTATGTTGCGCTGCGGTACCATCTTGGGTTCTGTACTGTCATGCTGGCGACTGCCACACACATGAACGCTCCCACGCCGCTTTCGCTCCTCGTTACCGCCGCCGACGACGCGCCACGCCTGCGCGAGATTCCGTACAACTACACCTCCTTTTCGGACCGGGAAATCGTGCTGCGGTTGTTGGGCGAGCGGGCCTGGGGGCTGCTGGACGAGTTGCGCGCCGAGCGCCGCACCGGTCGTTCCGCCCGCATGTTGTACGAGGTGCTGGGCGACATCTGGGTGGTGCAGCGCAACCCCTATCTGCAGGACGACCTGCTGGACAATCCCAAACGCCGCGCTGCACTGGTGGACGCTCTGCACCACCGCCTGGGTGAGGTGCAGAAGCGGCGCACGCCGCAGGACGATGCCGCGCGCGATACCCTGGTGGCCGAGCTGCTCACCGCCGCCAAGGCAGCGGTCGACGGCTTTGCCCGCTCGTTCGAAGAGATGGCCGCGCTGCGCCAGCGCGCCACCAAGGCGCTGCGGCGCCTGACGGCCAAGGACAACATCAAGTTCGATGGTCTGTCGCGCGTGTCGCACGTGACCGACGCGACCGACTGGCGCGTGGAATACCCGTTTGTGGTGCTGACGCCCGACACCGAGGCCGAGATGGCCGAGCTGGTGCGTGGCTGTTTCGAGCTCGGCCTGACCATCGTGCCGCGCGGCGGCGGCACCGGCTACACCGGCGGCGCGATCCCGCTGACCTGGAAGAGCGCGGTGATCAACACCGAGAAGCTCGAAGCGATGACCGAAGTCGAGTTCGTGGCCGTGCCCGGCCACGCCGAGCCGCTGCCCACGATCTGGACCGAAGCCGGCGTGGTGACGCAGCGCGTGGCCGATGCGGCCGAGCGCGCGGGCCATGTGTTCGCGGTGGACCCGACTTCCGCGGAAGCCTCGTGCGTGGGCGGCAACATCGCCATGAACGCGGGCGGCAAGAAGGCCGTGCTCTGGGGCACGGCGCTGGACAACCTGGTGAGCTGGCGCATGGTGACGCCGCAGGCGCAGTGGCTCGAAGTCACGCGCCTGGACCACAACCGCGGCAAGATCCACGACGCCGAAGTGGCCACCTTCGAATTGAAGTACTTCGAGGCCAATGGCAAGACGCACGTCCGCAGCGAACAATTGGTGATCCCGGGCTCGACCTTCCGCAAGGAAGGCCTGGGCAAGGACGTGACCGACAAGTTCCTGGCTGGCCTGCCGGGCATCCAGAAGGAAGGCTGCGATGGTCTGATCACCAGCGCGCGCTGGCTGGTGCACCGCATGCCCGAGCACGTGCGCACCGTGTGCCTGGAGTTCTTCGGCAACCCCAAGGACTGCGTGCCGTCCATCGTGGACATCAAGGACTTCATGTTCGCCGAGATGAAGCGCCCCGGCGGCGCCATCCTCGCCGGCCTGGAGCACCTGGACGACCGTTACCTCAAGGCCGTGGGCTACGCAACCAAGAGCAAGCGCGGCACCTTGCCGAAGATGGTGCTGGTGGGCGACATCGTGGGCGATGACGCCGACGCCGTGGCACGCGCCACCAGCGAGGTGATCCGCCTGGCCAACGGCCGCAGCGGCGAAGGCTTCGTGGCCATCAGCGCCGAAGCACGCAAGAAATTCTGGCTCGACCGCAAACGCACCGCGGCCATCAGCAAGCACACCAACGCCTTCAAGGTGAACGAAGACGTGGTGATCCCGCTGCCGCGCATGGGCGAGTACACCGAGGGCATCGAGCGCATCAACATCGAGCTCTCGCTGCGCAACAAGCTCAAGCTGTGTGAAGCGCTGGAAACCTTTTTTGAAAAGGGCAGCCTGCCGCTGGGCAAGACCGACGACGCCAACGACATCCCCAGCGCCGAGTTGCTGGAAGACCGCGTGCAGCAGGCGCTGGCACTGGTGCGCGAGGTGAGCTCGCTCTGGGCTGGCTGGCTGCGCGACGTGGATGCGCTGTTCCCTCAGCTGCAGGACCACCGCCTGCGTGCGAGCTGGAAGACGCAGATCCGGGCGCCGCTGCAACAGATCTTCACTGGCGCGGCGTTCGGCACCATCCTGGCCGAGTGCACGGCGATCCACCAGCGCGTGCTCAAGGGCCGCGTCTGGGTGGCGCTGCACATGCACGCCGGTGACGGCAACGTGCACACCAACATCCCCGTCAACAGCGACGACTACGAAATGCTGCAGACCGCGCACGAAGCGGTGGGCCGCATCATGGTGCTGGCGCGCAGCCTGGACGGCGTGATCTCGGGCGAACACGGCATTGGCATCACCAAGCTGGAATTCCTGACCGACGACGAGCTGCGCCCTTTCGCCGAGTACAAGGCCAAGGTGGACCCGGAGGGTCGCTTCAACAAGGGCAAGCTGCTGCGCGACCTGTCGGGCGTACAAGGCCTCGCCTCTGACACCAGCCTGCGCAGCGCCGATCTCTCCAACGCCTACACACCCAGCTTCGGACTGATGGGCCACGAGTCGCTGATCATGCAGCAGAGCGACATCGGCGCCATCGCTGATTCGGTCAAGGACTGCCTGCGCTGCGGCAAGTGCAAACCGGTTTGCGCCACGCACGTGCCGCGTGCCAACCTGCTCTATTCGCCGCGCAACAAGATCCTGGCGACCTCGCTGCTGGTCGAGGCCTTCCTGTACGAAGAACAGACGCGGCGCGGCATCAGCATCAAGCACTGGGAAGAGTTCGAAGACGTGGCCGACCACTGCACGGTCTGCCACAAATGCCTGAGCCCGTGCCCGGTCAAGATCGACTTCGGCGATGTCACCATGAACATGCGCAACCTGTTGCGCAAGATGGGGCAGAAGAGCTTCCGCCCGGGCAATGCCGCGGCCATGTTCTTCCTGAACGCGACCAACCCCGAGACCATCAAGTTCATGCGCTCGGTCATGGTGGACGTGGGCTTCAAGGCGCAGCGCATGGCCAACAACGTGCTGAAGCTCGCTGCGCGCACGCAGACCAGCGCCCCGCCAGCCACGCTCGGCCCGGCGCCGATCAAAGAGCAGGTGATCCACTTCATCAACAAGAAGATGCCCGGTGGTCTGCCGAAGAAAACGGCGCGCGCCTTGCTGGACATCGAGGACAAGGATTACGTGCCCATCATCCGCAACCCGGTGGGCACGACGGCGGAGACCGAGGCGGTGTTCTATTTCCCCGGCTGCGGCTCCGAGCGCCTGTTCAGCCAGGTCGGCCTGGCCACACAGGCCATGCTGTGGCACGCGGGTGTGCAGACGGTCTTGCCGCCGGGCTATCTGTGCTGCGGCTATCCGCAGCGCGGCTCGGGCCAGTTCGACAAGGCCGAGAAGATCATCACCGACAACCGGGTGCTGTTCCACCGCGTGGCCAACACGCTGAACTACCTGGACATCAAGACCGTGGTGGTCAGCTGCGGCACCTGCTACGACCAGCTGCAGGGCTACGAGTTTGAGAAGATCTTCCCCGGCTGCCGCATCATCGACATCCACGAATACCTGCTGGAAAAAGGCATCACGCTGCCGGCCGGGCAGGGCGGTTACCTGTACCACGACCCCTGTCACACGCCCATGAAGCTGCAGGACCCGATGAAGACGGTCAAAGCGCTGGTGGGCGACAACGTGGTCGAGAGCAAGCGCTGCTGCGGCGAGAGCGGCACGCTCGGCGTGACGCGGCCGGACATCTCCACGCAGATCCGCTTCCGCAAGGAAGAAGAGATCAAGAAGGGCGAGGCGCAGCTGCGCGCCGCCGGCACCGTGGGCGCCCAGGCCAACATCAAGATGCTGACCTCGTGCCCCAGCTGCCTGCAAGGCCTGACGCGCTACGGCGATGACCTGAACAACGGTCTGCTCGAAGCCGACTACATCGTGGTCGAGATGGCCAACCAGATTCTGGGCAAGGACTGGTTGCCCGAATACGTGGCGCAAGCCAACCAGGGCGGCATCGAACGCGTGCTGGTCTGATCACAGTCAACCAACCGGAGACAGCCATGGCAGGACTCGACAAAAACACCCCGACACCGCAGGACATCACGGTGCACAGCCAGTCGCGCGTGCTGCAGGTGAGCTTTTCAGATGGCAGCGACTTCCGCATCCCGTTCGAACTGATGCGGGTGTTTTCGCCTTCGGCCGAAGTCCAGGGCCACGGCCCGGGCCAGGAAGTGCTGCAGACCGGCAAGCGCGAGGTCGGCATTCTGGCGCTGGAGGCTGTGGGCAACTACGCGGTGCAGCCCACGTTCAGCGACGGTCACGACAGCGGTATTTATTCGTGGGACTACCTGTATTTCCTGGGCAGCCAGCAGGACGCGCTGTGGGCCGACTACCAGCAACGCCTCCTCCAGGCGGGGGTTGACCGCGACGCCGCCATGCCGGAGAAAGCAGGCTCGGCCTGCGGAAGCCACTCACACTAGGAACGGATTGCGTCATGGCATCTACCCATTTCGGTTTCAAGACGGTTGACGAGCGTGAAAAAGCGCAGCACGTGCGCAGCGTGTTCGATTCGGTTGCGCCCAAATACGACGTGATGAACGACCTCATGTCGGCCGGCCTGCACCGCGTCTGGAAGCGCTACACCCTCACCGTGGCCAACCCGCAGCCAGGCCAGCAGGTGCTGGACATCGCGGGCGGGACGGGTGACCTGTCACTGGCTTTTGCCGCCAAGGTTGGCCCGACAGGTCGCGTGGTGCACACCGATATCAACGAGGCCATGTTGCGCGAAGGCCGCAACCGCCTGCTCGACAAAGGGGTCGTGCTGCCCACCATGGTCTGTGATGCCGAGAAGCTGCCGTTTGCCAGCGAGTCGTTCGATTTTGTGTCGGTGGCCTTTGGCCTGCGCAACATGACGCACAAGGAACTTGCACTGGCCGAGATGCATCGCACCCTGAAACCGGGTGGCAAATTGCTGGTGCTGGAGTTTTCCCGGGTGGCCAAACCGCTGGAGAAGGCTTATGACTGGTACTCGTTCAACATCCTGCCGAAGCTGGGCAAGCTGGTGGCCAACGACGAGCACAGCTACCGCTACCTCGCCGAGTCCATCCGCATGCACCCGGGGCAGGATGATTTGCGACAGATGATGAAGTCGGTGGGATTCGGGCACGTGGACGTGCACAACCTCAGCGCCGGTGTGGTGGCCTTGCACGTGGGCATCAAGTGTTGATTCAGTGGGTTTTTTACGTCAATTGAGGGATGGAACAATGAGCAGGTTGTGGTCGGTACTGTTGGTCTGCGCGATGGCGCTGGGGGCGCAGGACGCCTCGGCCAAGCGCATGGGGGGTGGCTTGTCCATCGGCAAACAGTCGGGCAATGTGACCCAGCGTTCCACGGCGCCAGCGACCCAGCCAGCCACGCCGCAGCAGGCGCCCGCTCAAAACGCAGCGACCCGACCCACCACGCCGGCGCCCGCCGCAGCCGCCCCCAAGCGCCCCTGGGGCGCCATGCTGGGTGGCCTGGCCGCCGGTCTCGGCCTGGCCTGGCTGGCTTCCTCACTGGGTCTGGGTGAGGGCTTTGCCCAGTTCCTCATGCTGGCTTTGCTGGCGGTGGTGGTGATCGCCGTGATCCGCATGGTGATGCGCCGGGGTTCAGCGGCCGCCAAACCGTCCGGACTGGTCTACCAAGGTGCGGGCGCATCGGACCTGGCGGCGACGCCGCGGGGTTACAGCCCGCAGAACGTGGGCAATGACGCGTCGGCCCGCCCCTGGGAGAGCGGTGGCCCAGTGGGTGCGGGTGGTTCCATGATCGGTTCGGCGCTGGCGGGTTCCCCCTCCTGGGGCGTGCCCAGCGACTTCGACGTCGAAGGTTTTCTCAAGGCGTCCAAGACCAACTTCGTGAACCTGCAGGATGCCTGGGACCGGTCCGACATTCGCAGCCTGCGGGCCATGATGACCGACGGCATGCTGGAGCAGATCAAGAGCCAGCTGGCCGAACGCGAGCAGACCAGCGGCAGCAGCGTCAACAAGACCGATGTCGTGATGCTCGAAGCCCAGTTGCTGGGCATTGAGGAACTGGACGACGGTTACATGGCGAGTGTGGAGTTTTCCGGGATGATCCGGGAAGACGCTTCGGCCGGCCCCAACCCCTTCCGCGAAGTCTGGAACATCACCCGGCCCAAGAGCGGTTCGGGCGGCTGGTTGGTGGCCGGGGTTCAGGCGCTTCAATAACGGAGCCTTGGCGGGATGGTCCCGCGTTATCCGTCAAAATCGGGGGGTCATGAAAAATGTACCCCCCGATTTTTCGTCCGGCGCCGACAGCGGCAGCCGATCGCCCCTGGGCTTTTTGCAGTCCCTGCTGGGCAGCATCCGTCCGCCCGACTGGGTGGTGGACGAGTTGCAGAACCGCCTGGTGCTGTTCCTCAACCACGTGCTGATGCAGGAGCCGCAGGCGCAGGAACGTCTCAAGCGCCAGAAGGGCAAACCGGTGCGGGTGCAGTGGGGCGACTTCCATCTCACGCTCGCCGCCACGCCCGCCGGTCTGCTGGAGCGCCCGGTCGCGGGTGCCCAGCCCGAGCTCACCGTTTCGCTGACCCAGACCTCGCCGTTTGCGCTGGCCCAGCGTGTCATCTCCGGCGACAAGCCGGGCGTGGACATCCAGGGTGACGTGCAGCTCGCCGCCGAAGTCGCCTGGCTGGTGGACAACGTGCGCTGGGACGTGGAAGAAGACCTGTCCCGCGTGGTGGGCGACGCCACCGCGCACACGCTGAGCCGGTTTGCGCGCGCAGGCGCACAGGCTGTGAAGGCTTTTGCCGCGCGCCTGCCCGAAGGCTTCCCGCCACGTCCGCCCTTCGCATCGCCAGCCGGCTCCGCGCCCGAAGCGGCTGCGCCGGCAGCGAATGAGGGTTCGCCGGGCGGTGGCGGTGGTGCCGCATGACGCGTCTCTTTCGCGGCGCTTTCATCGTCTGGGTGGTGCTGCGCTACGGGCTCGATGAGCTCGTGCTGTCCAGCTTCCGGCACCCCACGTTGCGGCTGCTGACCCGCCTCGTCTCCATCGGCCGCAATCTGGACAGCCCTCGCGGCGAGCGGCTGCGCGAGGCTCTGGAGCGGCTGGGTCCGATCTTCGTCAAGTTTGGCCAGGTGCTATCGACCCGGCGCGACCTGTTGCCTCCCGACATCGCCGACGAACTGGCCCGCCTGCAGGACCGCGTGCCCCCCTTCCCCAGCGCCGTGGCGGTGGCCACGATCGAGCGCGCGTTCGGCAAGCCGCTGGACGCTGTGTTCACCCACTTCGACCAGGTGCCAGTGGCCAGTGCTTCCATCGCGCAGGTGCATTTCGCGACCTTGCGCGATGGCCGCCATGGTGGGCGCGAGGTGGCGGTGAAGGTGCTGCGGCCCAACATGCGGCCGGTGATTGAAAAAGACCTGAGCCTCATGCGCACGATGGCGGGCTGGGTCGAAAAGCTGTCTGCCGACGGCAAGCGACTCAAGCCGCGCGAGGTGGTGGCCGAGTTCGACAAGTACCTGCACGACGAACTCGACCTGCTGCGCGAAGCCGCCAATGCCGCCCAGCTGCGACGCAACATGCAGGGGCTCGACCTCGTGCTGATCCCGGAGATGCTCTGGGACTACTGCCACACCGAAGTGATGGTGATGGAGCGCATGCATGGCCTGCCGATCAACAAGGTGGACGAGTTGCGCCGCCGGGGTGTGGATATCCCGAAGCTGGCGCGCGACGGCGTCACCATCTTTTTCACCCAGGTGTTTCGTGACGGCTTCTTTCACGCCGACATGCACCCGGGCAACATCCAGGTCAGCGTCGATCCGGCCACGTTCGGACGCTACATCTCGCTCGATTTCGGTATCGTTGGCACGCTGACCGAGTTCGACAAGGAATACCTGGCGCAGAACTTCACGGCTTTTTTCCGGCGCGATTACAAGCGCGTGGCCGAACTGCACATCGAAAGTGGCTGGGTGCCGGCAGACACCCGGGTGGACGAGCTGGAGTCTGCGATCCGTGCGGTCTGTGAGCCGTACTTTGACCGCCCGCTGAAAGAAATCTCGCTGGGCATGGTGCTGATGCGCCTGTTCCAGACCTCGCGCCGCTTCCAGGTGGAAATCCAGCCGCAACTGGTGTTGCTGCAGAAGACGCTGCTGAATATCGAGGGGCTGGGCCGCGATCTGGACCCGGAACTGGATCTCTGGAACACCGCCAAGCCGTTCCTTGAAAAGTGGATGGTTGAGCAGATCGGACCGCAGAAACTGTTGCAGCAGCTGAAGGCCGAGGCGCCGCACTACGCCAAGCTGCTGCCTGCGCTGCCGCGCCTGGTGCACGACTTCCTGCAGCACAAGCCGCACGAACTGCGGCGCGAACTCGATGAGCTGCTGGCCGAACAGCGCCGCACCAACCGGCTGCTGCAGGGGATCGTCTGGGGCGGGGTGGGCTTCCTGATGGGTCTGCTGTTGATGCAGGTGCTCACGCGGGTGCGACTCTGGTAGGCGCGTCAGGTGGCGGGCCCGGTTATGCCGGACCTTGTGCATCCGGGAACCACCCCCAATTTATAATGACGGGTTTTGTTCTTCTACCCCTCGGATCGGGCTCGACGGGCCGGGTGTGATTCCCTCCCGCGGCCCATTTGTCCTCCGAAGCGATCCCGGCTCTCATGCAGCCGGTCACCTACAGGTTCCGCCATGCCGATTTATGCCTACAAGTGCGCGTCCTGCGGCCATGCCAAGGACGTGTTGCAAAAGATGTCCGACGACCCGTTGAGCGTCTGCCCGGCCTGTGGCCAGGCCAGTTTCCAGAAGCAGGTCACCGCCGCCGGCTTTCAGCTCAAGGGCTCGGGTTGGTACGTGACCGACTTCCGCGGTGGCAACGGCGGCAAGGCCGCACCGGCCGTGGCGGGGGCCGACAGTGGCGCCAGCGCACCGGACGCAGCTGCCAAACCGGCGGGTGAGGCCGCCGCCAGTCCGGCACCCGCCACCAGCACAGCGACCACAACAACACCCGCTGCGGCTCCGGCAGCCAGCTCGACCCCCACCTCTTCGACCTGAGTTCGCTCGCAATGCCCTCCTTGCGCAAATGGCTGCTGGCTGGCCTGCTGGTCCTGGTGCCCCTGATCATCACCCTGTGGGTGCTCGACTGGGTGGTGGGCACGCTCGACCAGACGCTGCACATCCTGCCGCAGAGCTGGCAGCCCGACCAGCTGTTCGGTTTTCACATTCCCGGCCTGGGCGTGATCTTCGCGCTGGTGGTGGTGTTGTCGATCGGGGCGCTGGCTTCCAACATCATCGGCAACAAGCTGGTGCACTGGTGGCACGCGCTGCTGCACCGCATTCCGGTGGTGCGATCCATCTATTCCGGTGTCAAGCAGATTTCCGACACGCTGTTTTCCGAGAAGGGCAATGCGTTTCGCAAAGCGGTGCTGGTTCAGTGGCCGCACGCCGGCATGTGGACCATCGGTTTCCAGACCGGTGCGCCCAATGGCGAGGTCCTTGCCCACTTGCAGTCCCAGCCGGGCCGCACCGGCGATCACGACGAATTTCTCAGTGTGTTTGTGCCCACCACGCCCAACCCCACGGGTGGCTATTTCGTGATGGTGCGTCGCAGCGATTGCCTGGAGCTGCAGATGAGCGTGGACGAAGCGCTGACCTACATCGTTTCCATGGGCGTGATCGCGCCCGGCGCTCCCAAAAACACCTTCCTCAAAGTGGCAGCGCCCGGCGCGACCACCCACCCGACCTGATGACTCCCCGCCGTGCAACACGGCGAACCTGCTGAAAGAAGAACCGATATGGCCATGCGCTCCCACTATTGCGGTCTGGTGACCGAAGCCCTGCTGGGCCAAACCGTGCAACTCTGCGGCTGGGTCAACCGCCGCCGCGACCATGGTGGTGTGATCTTCATCGACCTGCGTGACCGCGAAGGTTATGTGCAGGTGGTCTGCGACCCGGATCGTGCCGAGATGTTCAAGACCGCCGAAGACGTGCGCAACGAGTTCTGCGTGCAGGTCACCGGCCTGGTGCGCGCACGTCCCGAGGGCACCACCAACGACAACCTGAAGAGCGGCAAGATCGAAATCCTCTGCCACGAGCTCAAGGTACTCAACGCCTCGGTCACGCCGCCGTTCCAGCTGGACGACGACAACCTGAGCGAAACCACGCGCCTGACACACCGCGTGCTCGACCTGCGCCGCCCCTACATGCAGAACAACCTGATGCTGCGCTACCGCGTGGCCATGGAAGTGCGCAAGTTCCTCGACGCCAATGGCTTCATCGACATCGAAACGCCGATGCTGACCAAGAGCACGCCCGAAGGCGCGCGCGACTACCTCGTGCCCAGCCGCGTGCACGACGGCCACTTCTTCGCGCTGCCGCAGTCGCCCCAGCTGTTCAAGCAGCTGCTGATGGTGGCCGGCTTCGACCGCTACTACCAGATCACCAAGTGCTTTCGCGACGAAGACCTGCGCGCCGACCGCCAGCCCGAGTTCACGCAGATCGATATCGAGACCTCGTTCCTGACCGAGGAAGACATCCGCGACATGTTCCAGGGCATGATCAAGACGGTGTTCCAGAACACCCTGGGGGTGGACTTGGGTGAGTTCCCGGTCATGGCCTACAGCGAAGCCATGCACCGCTTCGGCTCCGACAAGCCTGATTTGCGCGTCAAGCTCGAATTCACCGAGCTCACCGACGTGATGGCCGACGTCGACTTCAAGGTCTTCAGCGCGCCCGCCACCATGAAGAATGGTCGTGTGGTGGCCCTGTGCGTGCGCGGCGGTGCCGAGATCAGCCGCAGCGAGATCGACGCCTACACCGAGTTCGTCAAGATCTACGGCGCCAAAGGCCTGGCCTGGATCAAGGTCAACGAAGTGGCCAAGGGCCGCGACGGCCTGCAGAGCCCGATCGTGAAGAACCTGCACGACGCGGCCGTGGCCGAGATCCTGAAGCGTACCGGCGCGCAGGACGGCGACATCATCTTCTTCGGTGCAGACAAGGCCAAGGTGGTGAACGACGCCATCGGCGCGCTGCGCCTGAAGATCGGCCACAGCGAGCTGGGCAAGAAGAACGGCCTGTTCGAAGCCCGTTGGGCGCCGATGTGGGTGGTGGACTTCCCGATGTTCGAGCACGACGAAGAAGCCGACCGCTGGACCGCTGTGCACCACCCCTTCACCGCGCCGAAAGACGGCCACGAAGACTGGATGGTCACCGCGCCCGAGAAGTGCATCGCCAAAGGCTATGACATGGTCTTGAACGGCTGGGAAATCGGTGGCGGCTCGGTGCGTATCCACACCGCCGCGGTGCAGCAGAAGGTGTTTGACGCGCTGAAGATCACGCCCGAAGAAGCACAGATCAAGTTTGGTTTCCTGCTTGACGCGCTGCAGTACGGCGCGCCGCCCCACGGTGGCCTGGCCTTCGGTCTGGACCGAATCGTCACGCTGATGACTGGCGCCGACTCGATCCGCGACGTGATCGCCTTCCCCAAGACCCAGCGTGCCCAGTGTCTGCTGACGCAGGCGCCGAGTCTGGTGGACGAGAAGCAGCTGCGTGAACTGCACATCCGCCTGCGCAACGTGGACCTGGCCAAGCCGGCCTGATAGCCTGGACGCGTCAGAAGGAAAGAAGGGTGGCCTATGCTGCCCTTCTTTCCGGGTTTCCGGTGATGCCGCCTGTTGCAGGTGCTGTATCGAAACGTACGGCACCGCTCCACGTGGTTGGGGGTTTGTTAGGATGGCTTTTTGAAAGGAGCCTATCCATGAGCAAGAACGCCCAAGACACCCTGGCCAACAAAGAGAAGCTGGTCGCTGACCTGCAGCGCGTCATTACCGACGCTGAAGAACTGATGGCGGCTACCGCCCACCAGACCGAAGGCAAGGTGGTGGAGTTGCGCGAGCGCATCAACGAAAACCTGCGCCAGGCCCGCCACAAGCTGCTGGACGCTGAAGATGCGATCAAGGAAAAGACCCGCGAGATGGCGCGCGCCACCGATGACTACGTGCACGAACACCCCTGGCGAGCCGTGGGCACAGCCGCTGGCATCGGCCTGGTGATCGGCCTGTTGATCAGCCGGCGTTGAACGGAAGGGGCATGTCTGCGCCACCGACCCGCTTGTCGGCCTCGCTCAAGGGGCTGACCGCCACCGTGCTGGAACTGCTCCAGCTGCGGCTGGAGTTGCTCAGTGTGGAAGCGCAAGAGGAGGTGCTGCGCGTTGGTGGCCTGCTGGTCTACGGCGCCGTGGCGGTGGCCTTCCTCAGTCTGGGGCTGGGCTTTCTGGCCATGCTGATCACGGTGACGCTGTGGGACACCCATCGCCTGCTGCCACTGGCGGTGTTCGCGGGGCTGTTTCTCGGCTTCGGCGGTGTAGCGGCCTGGCTGGCGCGCGAGCGGGTGCGCAGCGGCACGAAGCTGTTTTCGGCCACCGTCCAAGAACTCAAGCAGGACCGCGAGGGCTTGCGCTCATGAGCGCTGCGTCGGGCCGCCCCAAGCAAGCTCGCGCCGCAGCTCGCAGAACGAAGGTGCTTCCATGAACGCCAACGAGCCCGACCGCGGCGAACAGCTGGCTCGCAGGCGCGAGTTGCTGGTGCAGCGGTCCGGGCAATTGCGCCGGGAGGTGGTTGAACAACTGCAGGTGGTTGAGCCCGCGTTGATGTGGGCCGACCGCCTGCAGGACGCCTGGCGTTGGTTGCGCGCGAATCCGCTGGCGGTGGCGGGCGCCGCGCTGACTGTTGCGGTTTGGCGACCGCGCCGCTCACTGGCGCTGGCACTGAAGGTGTGGTCGGCGTGGCGGCTGTTGCAGCGCGCCCGATCGGTCGGCAGTGCGGCATCCCGCCGGCTCGGACCCGCGCGTTGATGCGCCCGAAAATCCCCCAGTCGGTGCTGGTCGTGATCCACACACCGGCGCTGGAGGTGTTGCTGATCGAACGTGCCGATGCGCCAGGATTCTGGCAGTCGGTCACGGGTTCAAAAGATGCCGAAGACGAGCCGTTCGAGGCCACGGCGGTGCGTGAGGTATGGGAAGAGACCGGACTGGATGCGCGTGCTCCCGGTCATGTATTGACCGACTGGGCGCTGGAAAACGTCTATGAGATCTACCCGCAGTGGCGTCACCGTTACTCGCCGGGGGTGACGCACAACACCGAGCGTGTCTTCGGCCTGTGCATTCAGGAACCAGTGACCGTGAACCTCAATCCGCGGGAACACTGCGCGCAGCGCTGGTTGCCGCTGCTGGAGGCTGCCGACCTCTGCTTTTCGCCGTCCAACGCCGAAGCGGTGTTGTGCCTGCGATCCAGGTTGTGCTGATTCAATGGACTGAATAAGCAATTCTTGGACCTTGATGCTTGTGCGGAAGGGTTCGGCAGCGCGGTGCGATGCACGCGTCACTGAGTCAAAAGTTACGAGAAACCTGAAAAATTTGAACTTTACTGCTTCAGTTGGTGCCACTTGGTGCCTCTTTTGGTAACCTCGCACCCAGAACTAAAGTAACAAATAGGACTACCAGTTACTTTTGGTTGCGCTAGAACCTCCACTGAGCAGCATGAACAAGTCACACAAATCGATCTGGAACGAATCCTTGGGAACCTACGTGGCTGCGGCGGAAACTGCCAATGCCACGGGACGAAAGACATCGTCCGGTCGCAAGGCGCGGCGCGTTCCACTGCGAGCACATGCGGGTCAGTTGGCGCTGGAGCAGCGCATTGTTTTTGATGCGGCCCTGCCAGCCACGCTGGCGGAGGCCCAGGCCGAAAGCGCGGCGGGACAGGATCCTGTGCTGGCTGAGCTGGATCAACTGGAGGCTGAAGACGCGGAGGTAGACGCTGCTGCTGTACAGGCGGAGATGGAAAGCACCGAACCGGTTTCTGATGAGTCGGAAGCCGCAGCCGCGGTGGATGAAGATGAGGCCGAGACAGGGGAGGCAGTGGACGTTGCCGAGACTGGGTCCGAAGCAGCGATTGACGAAAGTCTCGAGGCTCCCGTGGCGGACGAGCCTTTGGAGGGCGTCACTGAAACTGAGATGGTCGAGGCGGTTGAGACCGAGCGGGTGGAAATTATCTTTGTGGATTCGGTCGCTGGCGATCTCACGCCCTACCTCGGCATCCACAACGGCGAGGTCTATGTGCTCGACGCTGACCGCGACGGCGTGGCGCAGATGGCCGAGGTGCTGAAAGGCCGCTCCGGCATTGATGCGGTTCACATCCTGAGCCACGGCACCTCGGGCCGGATCCAGCTCGGCAGCGCCTCCTTGGATGCGACCAGCATCGTCGAAGAACATACTGACGAAATGGCAGTGATCGCGGCCGCACTGTCGGCCGACGCCGACATCCTGATCTACGGCTGTGACGTGGGTTCGGGTTCGGCGGGCGTGGATTTTGTGAGCGCGCTGGCGTTGGCCACCGGTGCCGATGTGGCTGCGTCCATGGACGCGACCGGCAGCGAAGCCCAAGGCGGCGACTGGGTGCTGGAGTCGCAGCAAGGCCAGATTGATGCCACCAATCTCGCTGTGACGGCCTGGAGCGGACTGCTGGCGCAAAACAATACCGGCACCTGGACCTTGGCCGGTTCAGGCAGCACGACCGTTGCGACGAACACGACCGTCGGGGTTGTGACCACGGTCTCTTTTAGCGCGTTCACGAACACGGCCAACGTCAACACCGTTTCGGGCTCCGCCGCGCTGAACAACTTGTCAAGTGTGTTCTCTCCGGATGGCACGATACAAAACACGACATCCTTGGGCTTCACCTACGCTTGGGACGCTGCGCCGGAGGCCGGTAACGTACTGGCCAGCACAGACGGTGGTACGGGCCTGATGACCATCACTTTCTCCACGCCGGTCACCAATCCCGTCATCCACCTTGACCGCTTGGGCGGGTCGAGCAATGGCCTGCACAACGGTCTGACCTTGGTGCTGACATCCGGTCAGACCCTGACGCGCTTGGACGGAACAGACCACTTTGCCGTCACCTCGACCACTGTCACCAATAGCCAGATTGGTATTGCGACCGGCACCGGTTTCAGCGCGGAATCCAGCACCAACATCAACACCGGCACGGCAGCGGGCAGCGTGCGGGTGAATGGCACCAACATCACGTCCATCACCTTCCGCATGGAAGCCAATGCCGCCTCGCTGGAGGGCACCGGTGCCGATGCCATCGAACTTAAGGTCAGCTTCGATCCGGGCCCAACCGCACGGAATGACGCCTATACGGTGGCCGAAGACACTCAACTGAACGGCAACCTGCTGGCCAACAACGGTTCTGGCGCCGACAGCGACCCCAATGGCGATGCGCTCACCGTGACGCAGATCAACGGAGCGGCGGTGACGGTCGGTGCACCGGTTGCCCTGGCCAACGGCGTGTTCACTCTTAACAACGCCACCACGGGGGCCTTCACCTTCGTGCCCGCCAGCAATTTTGTGGGCACTCAAACCTTTACCTACACGATCAGCGATCCCAACGGCAGCACCTCGACAGCCACCGATACGATCACCGTCACACCGGCCAACGATCCGCCGGTGGCTATCGATGACGCGATCACGGTGACGGAAGACACCCCGTTCACTTCCATCGTTGATCTGGACGCCAAC
>MERT01000020.1:0-30123 GCA_001770705.1 Burkholderiales bacterium GWF1_66_17
GGGTCCTTCAACGCGTCGGGTACCACCAGCGTTTCCGACTTGGCGATGGCATGGCCGCAGAAGGAGACGTCTCGCGGCGTCTCGCACACCTCCAGGCCGAAGTGGGACTTGGACCACTGCCGGTCCCGGTCGACGAGAGACACGAGCGCGATCGGCACGTCGAATTCCTTCGCGGCGAAGGCCGAGATGCGGTCAAAGCGCTCTTCGGGCGCGGTGTCCAGAATCAACAGGGAGCGAAGCGCCACCAGGCGCTTGGCCTCGTTTCGGGGCAAGGGAGCAAAGAGCATGGGATCTCCGGGGGTCTGTACACACCACTCATCGGCACGCCAACGCCAAACGTGAGCCTGAACCCGAACAAAACACATGCCATCGGCGATGCCTGCGGAAAACAGCACAATGCCCCCGATGGAAACACCCCCTGCGAGGGCACACCATGGCACGCAAATCCAGAACACAAGCGCTGACACCAGCGCCCGACGACGAAGCCGAAGAGCCGGGCTCGGCCGCGCCGCGCATGAAGATGAACACGCCCTGTGCGTGGGACGGCGACACACTGGTGGTCAACATCCTGGGCACGCCGGCGGCCAAGCGCGACGCGATCGGAAAGACCAAGGGCCACCAGCTCAAGGTGAGCGTGACGGCCACGCCGGTGGCGGGCAAGGCCACCGATCACATGGTGAAGTTCCTGGCGGAAGAATTCGACGTACCGGCCAAGGCCATCACCGTGGTGTTCGGCCGCTTCAACGTCAACAAGCAGCTGCGCATCCTGGCGCCGAAGAAGATCCCGGCGGTGCTGGCCAAGCTCCTGCAGGACGCGGGCCCGTAGGGCTCAGGGCAGCAGTCGCGTCAGGAAGGCGCCGTTCGGGATGCGCTCGGCTTCAAAAAAGGCCGCATCGCTCAGGCCGTCGATCAGGTAACGCAGACAACGCACCACGAAGCCATGCGACACCAGCAACACGGTCTGGCCGTCGTGCATCGCGCTCAGCAGTTGCAGCCCGCGCTCGACCCGGTCCACCACCGCGCGGGTGGCTTCGGCACCGGGGAGTTCTTCGTCCCAACGATAGGCCACGTTGCGCGCGGCGAGTTCGGGGAACTGCTGCGCGGCTTCGTCGGCGGAGAGGCCTTCGAAGAGTCCGAAATCGTGCTCGCGGAAATCGGCGTCCAGACGTGGCACCAGCCCGCGCGCGAGCGCCACCGGTTCGGCCGTCTGGCGCGCCCGCAGCATCGGCGAGACCACCAGTGCGTCGATGCCACCGGGCAGGGACCGCGCAAGCTGCTCCGCCTGGGCCAGACCGGTGGCGTTGAGCGGCAGGTCGAGCCGACCCTGCCAGCGCTCGTCGGTGTTGAGGTCGGTCTGGCCGTGGCGGGCCAGCAGAAGGGTCAGGGCCATGCGGAGGGTGTCGGGTGGAAAGCCCTGATCTTCGCACCGGCCCAAAAAAAGCCCCCGGAGCCGAAACTGCGGGGGCCGGGGAAAGACAAGCTGCCGGATCAATGCATCACTTTTTCAGGTCAAAGCGGTCGAGGTTCATGACCTTGTTCCAGGCCGCGACGAAGTCTTTGACGAACTTCGGGCCGCCGTCGTTCTGCGCATAAACCTCTGCAATCGCCCGCAGTTGCGAGTTGGAACCGAAGGCCAGGTCCACGCGGGTCGCCGTCCACTTCACGGCGCCGGTCTGGCGGTTGCGGCCTTCGTAGGCGTTGTCGCCGCTGGGCTTCCACGCCGTGGACATGTCCACCAGGTTGACGAAGAAGTCGTTGCTCAGCTGGCCCGGGCGCGGGGTGAACACGCCCGCCTGGCTGCCGCCGTGGTTGGCGCCGAGCACACGAAGGCCGCCGACCAGTGCCGTCATTTCGGGTGCGCTGAGTGTGAGCAGCTGCGCCTTATCGAGCAGCATTTCTTCAGGTGAGACGCTGTAGGCGGTCTTGGCGTAGTTGCGGAAACCGTCGGCCTGCGGTTCCATCACGCTGAAGGACTCGACATCGGTCTGTTCCTGCGTGGCGTCGCTGCGGCCCGGGGTGAAGGGCACGTCGACGGCCTGGCCCGCGGCCTTGGCGGCGGCTTCCACCGCGGCTGCACCGGCCAGCACGATGAGGTCAGCCATGGACACCTGCTTGCCGCCGGTCTGCGCGCTGTTGAAAGTGGCCTGGATGCCTTCGAGCACAGCCAGCACCTTGGCCAGCTGTGCCGGCTGGTTGGCTTCCCAGTCTTTCTGCGGGGCCAGGCGGATGCGCGCACCGTTGGCGCCGCCGCGTTTGTCGCTGCCACGGAAGCTGGATGCAGAGGCCCAAGCCGTGGACACGAGCTCGCCCACCGGGAGGCCGGAAGCCAGCACCTGCGCCTTGAGCGCGGCGATGTCTTTCGCGTCGACCAGCGGGTGGTTCACCGCTGGCACCGGGTCTTGCCAGATCAGGTCTTCGGCCGGCACTTCGGGGCCGAGGTACAGGCGCTTCGGCCCCATGTCGCGGTGGGTGAGCTTGAACCAGGCGCGGGCGTAGGCGTCGGCGAACTCGTCCGGGTTCGCGGCAAAGTGGCGCGAGATTTTTTCATAGGCCGGGTCGAGCTTCAGCGACATGTCGGCCGTGGTCATCATGGGCGCGTGCTTTTTGGACGGGTCGTGGGCGTCCACGATCATGTCTTCCGGTTCCACGTCCTTGGCGCGCCACTGGTGCGCGCCCGACGGGCTCTTGATCAGCTCCCAGTCGTACTTGAACAGCACCTTGAAGTAGCCCATGTCCCACTTCGTCGGATTGGGTTTCCACGCGCCTTCGATGCCGCTGGTGGTGGTGTGAACGCCCTTGCCGCTGCCCAGCTGGTTGATCCAGCCGAAGCCCATTTCTTCGATGGGCGCGGCCTCGGGCGCGGGGCCCACCAGCGCCGGGTCGCCAGCGCCGTGCGCCTTGCCGAAGGTGTGGCCGCCCGCGGTGAGCGCCACGGTTTCGTAGTCGTTCATGGCCATGCGTTTGAAGGTCTCGCGCACGTCGCGGCCCGAGGCCAACGGGTCGGGGTTGCCGTCCGGGCCTTCAGGGTTCACGTAGATCAGGCCCATCTGCACGGCGGCCAGCGGGTTCTCCAGCTCGCGGTCACCGCTGTAGCGGCTGTTGGCTTTTTCGCTGGTGGCCAGCCATTCTTTTTCAGCGCCCCAGTAGACGTCTTCTTCGGGTTGCCAGATATCGGCCCGGCCGCCACCGAAACCGAAGGTCTTGAAGCCCATGGATTCCATGGCCACGTTGCCGGCCAGGATCATGAGGTCGGCCCAGGAGATGGCGTTGCCGTACTTCTGCTTGATCGGCCAGAGCAGGCGGCGAGCCTTGTCGAGGTTGCCGTTGTCGGGCCAGCTGTTGACCGGCGCGAAGCGCTGGTTGCCGGTGCCCGCGCCGCCGCGGCCGTCGGCCGTGCGGTAGGTGCCGGCGCTGTGCCAGGCCATGCGGATGAACAGACCGCCGTAATGGCCCCAGTCGGCCGGCCACCAGTCCTGACTGTCGGTCATGAGCGCCGTCAGGTCTTGCTTGAGCGCGGCGAAGTCGAGCTTTTTGAAGGCTTCGGCGTAGTCGAAGTCCGGGTCCATCGGGTTGGACGCGGGAGCGTGCTGGTGCAGGATGCCCAGGTTCAGCTGGTTCGGCCACCAGTCGGCGTTGGACTGCGCGCCTTGCGTGGCGCGTGCGCCAGCGGCGGCGTGGAAGGGGCACTTGGATTCGGCGGCGGGCTTGCTCATGGGGAGTCTCCGGTGGGTTGTGCGGACGGCGTCAGTGCGCGAGAGCCAGTGCAGCGAAACGTTCCACACAGTCGGCCAGGAAACTGGTGAAAGTGTCGGGGGATGTCATGGCAGGGCTCCAGCGGGTGATCGAAGCCTCACTGTAGATCTCGACCACCCATTTGACCACTTGATTGTCACTAGACAATCGATAGTCAATATCTATATCTTCAGGTCATCAGCGCAACGGCGCCCGAGAACGTGAGGAAGGCCGCCGCGGTGGTCACCAGGATGATGCGGGCGATGCGCCCGTTGTCGGCGCCGAAGCGCTCGGCCAGCAGCGACACGTTGCTGGCGCTGGGCAGGGCCGACACCAGCACCATCACCGTGAGCGCGAACGGCGTCAGTGGCACGCCGAGCTGGATCGCCGCCGTGCCCACGGCGAGCACCAGCAGCGGGTGCAGCAGCAGCTTCATGATCGCCACCGGCAGGTAGTCGCTGGTGGGCATGGGGTGGCTGGACTGGATCTGCGAACGCGCCAGCACCGCGCCGATGGTGAACAGCGCCACCGGCGAGGCCGCATCGGCCAGCAGCCAGACCGTCTTCTCCACCGGCCCGGGCAACTTGAACTGCAGCGCCGAGGCCACGCCACCCAGGATGATGGCCCAGGGCATGGGATTGACCACCACCCCGCGCAGCGCCTTGCGCCCCGCCACCAGCATGGCCTGGCCGCCATGGCCCTCACCCTCGTCCAGCCGCGAGAGCGCGATGCACAGCGAACTGGTGATGACCATGTCCACGACGATCAGTACGATCACCGGCCCCGCGCTCTGCGGCCCCAGCAGCGCCGCCAGCAGCGGCACGCCCATGAAACCGGTGTTGGGAAAGGCCGCCACCAGCGCGCCCATGGCCGCGTCGTTCCAGCGGATGCGGCTGTTCATCGTCATGACGATGGCAAACGTCACCATCACCAGCGCACACAGCAGGTAGACACCGGCCACCGAAGCGTCGAGCAGCTGCGCGATCGGCGTGGTCGAGCCGAAGCGGTACAGCATGCAGGGCAGCGCGAAGAACAGCACAAAACCGTTCAGGCCCGGGATCGCCTCCAGCGGCAGCATGCGTCGGTGGGCGGCCAGAAAACCGGCCAGCACGAGCGCGAAGAAGGGGAAGGTGACGAGCAGGATGTTGAGCACGGTGGGCGATTGTCTCAGGATCACATCGGGCACCAGGCATGCCGGCGACATCGCCGGCCCCCGCGCCCGGCCGGGGCCGCCGGTATCATCAGACGCTTTGCCGAATGCCTGCGATGAAGTTCCCATGTCCCACGGCCTGAACCTTGCCCAACTCGAAGCCGTGAACCACCTGGGCGGCCCCTGCCTGGTGCTGGCCGGCGCGGGCTCGGGCAAGACGCGCGTGATCACGCACAAGATCGGCCGGCTCATCAACGCCGGACTCGCGGCCGACCGCATCGCCGCCATCACCTTCACCAACAAGGCCGCCGCCGAAATGCGCGAGCGCGCCAAACAGCTGGTGGGCCGCGATGCGCGCAAGGTGCTGATCTGCACCTTTCACGCGCTGGGCGTGCGCCTGCTGCGCGAAGACGGCGCAGCACTGGGGCTGAAGAAGAACTTCAGCATCCTCGACACCGACGACATCACCAGCATGTTGAAAGACTGCGGTGGCACCACCGACGCCAACATCGCGCGCGGCTGGCAATGGGGCATCAGCGCCCTGAAGAGCGCGGGCCTGAATTCGGGCCAGGCACTGGCGCAGGCGAAAGACGAGAACGAGCGCGTCACCGCGACCATCATGGCGCGCTACGAAGAGCGCCTCACGGCCTACCAGAGCGTGGACTTCGACGACCTGATCAGCCTGCCGCTCAAGCTGCTCACCGAGCACCTGGACGTGCGCGAGCGCTGGCAGAAGAAGATGGGCCATGTGCTGGTGGACGAGTACCAGGACACCAACGCCACGCAGTACGAGCTCTTGAAGCTGCTGGTGGGCGAGCGCGCGCGTTTCACCGCCGTGGGCGACGACGACCAGTCGATCTACGGCTGGCGCGGCGCCACGCTGGACAACCTGAAACGCCTGCCGCAGGACTTTCCCGACCTCAAGGTCATCAAGCTGGAGCAGAACTACCGCTCCACCAGCGCCATCCTGCGCGCGGCCAACAACGTGATCGGCCCCAACCCCAAGCTGTTCCCCAAGACGCTGTGGAGCGACCTCGGCGAGGGCGAACCGGTGCGCGTGGTCGACGCCGACAACGAGGAGCATGAGGCCGAGCGCGCGGTGGCGCGCATCCAGAGCCTGCGCACGATTTCGCCGCACAAAGAGTGGCGCGACTTCGCCATCCTCTACCGCGCCAACCACATGGCGCGCTCGTTCGAGCAGTCGCTGCGCCGCGCGCAGATCCCGTACAAGGTCTCGGGCGGCCAGAGCTTCTTTGACAAGGCAGAGATCCGCGACCTCTGCGCCTGGCTGCGCCTGCTGGTGAACAACGACGACGACCCGGCCTTCCTGCGTTCGGCCACCACGCCCAAGCGCGGCATCGGCCACACCACGCTGCAACAGCTCGGCAACTTCGCCACGCAGTACAAGCTCAGCCTGTTCGAGGCCCTGTTCTCCAACTCGCTGGGGGCCACCCTGCCCGCGCGCGCCGTGGCCACGCTGCACGAGTTTGGCCGTGCGGTGAACGACCTGGAGTACCGCGCCAAACACACGGTGGGCCACGAGGCCGCCCGAGCCTTTCTGACCGAGTGGCTGAAGGACATCGCCTACGAAAAGCACCTGTACGACAGCGAAGACAACGAGAAGGTGGCGGCCGCGCGCTGGACCAACGTGGTGGAGTTCTGCGACTGGGTGGCCGGGCGCTGCGGAGGTCAGATCGAAGACGAAGCCGGCGTGCAGACCGAAACCGAACGCAAGACGTTGCTAGAAGTGGTGCAGACCATTGCCCTGCTCTCCACCCTGAGCGAACGAGAGAAAGACCAGAACGTGGTGACGCTCTCCACCCTGCACGCCTCAAAAGGCCTGGAGTGGCCGCACGTGATGCTGGTGGGTGTGAACGAAGGCCTGCTGCCGTTCAAGATGGACGAAGAGAGCAACCGCGACGCCAGCGCCGAGAGCCTGGCGTCGCGCCTGCAGGAAGAGCGCCGCCTGATGTACGTGGGCATCACGCGCGCACAGCGCACGCTGGCCGTGAGCTGGCTCAAGCGCCGCAAGAAGGGCCGGGAAAGTGTGCCCGGCATGGCCAGCCGCTTCATCAAGGAGATGGCGCTCGACCAGAACACGGTCAAGGAAGACCCGCGCGAAAAACTGCGTGCGCTGCGCGCCGAGTTCGCCCAACGCGCCACCGACCAGGCCGCGCAGAAAGCCGCGGAAACACCATGAGCCTGTACCGCTCGCCCAGGGATCGTTCCAAGGCGGCGTGTGCCGGCACCGTGTTGTTGGCCTTGCTGGCGGCAACGCCCTCACCCGATGCCACCGCCCAGAGCCTGCCCACCCCGCCGGCAGCCGCCTGCGCCGAACCGGCTGACATGACGCCGGCCCATCTCTACGGCCTGTGGCAACTCACGCTGTGGCCGCTGGACGGACGGGAAACCGAACCACAGTCCCGCGGTGCGGTGCTGTTCGAGCGCCACCCCGACTATCCCGGCAGCGTGCGCGGTCACATCCGGCGCGACACCGCGGGCAACGATGTGCAGGCCCAGGTGTCGGGCGATGTGGTGGACGGTGAGTTCAACCTCGACGAATCCGCCGACGGCGTGACCATGGAGGCGGTCTGGGCGGGTGCGCCTCTGGCGTGCGGACAGGTCCTTCGCGGCATTCGCCGTCCGGCAGAGGGCAGCGCCACGGGCCAGCCCAGCCTGTATTTCCGACTGGACAAGACGCCCGGCTGGCGCTGATCCGACCGCGCGCACCACCCGGTGGATGCATCCAAAACAATCGATAGTCCACGGCTAAAAGACTTATAGCCATACTCTATTGATATCGGCGATCACGTTGATCGAGGTCAAAAGTTCTAGGTAAGTACCCCATACATTGGAGCCGTCACAAGCAAGCGTCTGCGGACGGTCATACCGCCACCCTGCCGTGATTCTTCTGACACTTTGAAAGTATGGACATCATGAAAACCACGAACTCTCTCCAATGGGCCCTGCGCGCCGTCGCTGTTGCGGCCCTCATGACCACCGGCTCCGCCAGGGCTCAAAACCAGGAGCCCGTTTCCCCGGTGCCCGCACCCAGGGCTGTCAATCCCGCGGCGGTTGAGCTGGGCAAAAAACTGTTCTTTGATCCGCGCCTGTCCAAGTCCGGCTTCATCTCCTGCAACAGCTGCCACAACCTGAGCATGGGCGGCACCGACAACCTCAAGACTTCCATCGGCCACAACTGGCAACAAGGCCCGATCAACTCACCCACCGTGCTGAACTCACGACTGAACCTGGCCCAGTTCTGGGACGGCCGTGCAGCCGACTTGAAGGCCCAGGCCGGTGGCCCGATCGCCAACCCCGGTGAGATGGCCTTCACACACGAACTCGCCATCGAGACCCTGAAGTCCATTCCCGGCTACGTTGACGAGTTCAAGCAGGTCTTCAGGACCGACAAGCTCACCATCGACGAAGTGACCACCGCCATCGCCGCCTTTGAGGAAACCCTGGTGACGCCCAACTCGCGCTTCGACCAGTGGCTCGACGGCGACAAGAAGGCCCTGACCAAGGACGAACTCGCCGGCTACCAGCTGTTCAAGGACAGCGGCTGCGTGGCCTGCCACAACGGCCCCAACCTCGGTGGCAACTCGTTCCAGAAGATGGGCGTGGTGCAGGCCTACAAGACCGCCAGCACCGCCGAAGGCCGCAAGGGTGTGACCGGCAAGGACGCCGACCGCCTGAGCTTCAAGGTGCCGACGCTGCGCAACATCGAACTGACCTACCCGTACTTCCACGACGGCGCGGCCGAGACGATGACGCAGGCCGTGGACCTGATGGGCCGCCTGCAGCTGGGCCGCGAGTTCAGCAAGGACGAGAACGCCAAGATCGTGGCCTTCCTCAAGACCCTGACCGGCCAGCAGCCGCAGATCGCCCTGCCGATCATGCCGCCCTCGACCGACAAGACGCCGAAGCCCCGTCCGTTCAACTGAGCCTCGGCTGATGCCCCATGAAAAAACCGGCCTCGCGCCGGTTTTTTCATGTCAACGGCCGGAACCACCGGTCAGGATGCGATCCCGGTCGCCAGCGAGGGCTTGTTGACGAACCAGGCCTGCAACAGGCTGCCCAGCTGCTCGGGCACATCGTTGTCAAAACTCATCAACACATCGGGCGCCAGCTTCTCGGCGGCTGAGGACAGAACCGCCGCGACGCAGTCCCGGTGCTCGCCAGTGGCCGACCGCTGGAGCCCGCCCTCCAGCACCGCCACGGTGGCGTCGCGCATCCGGTCCGAGCCCAGGACATGCCAGGCGTAGTCGATCTCATAGCGGTCGAGCGCGTCTTTCAGGCTTTCCCCATCCTCGCGGGATTCTTCGGCAAAGCGGTTCAGGGTGCGGGTGCTGAGCTGGCTCACGAACTGGTCGACCAGTTCGGTGTGCGCATGCACAAAAGTTTCAATGGCCACAGGGAGTCCTTGAATGATGGAGAGCCGGAGCCCGGCGGGTCGGTCGTGCCGAACGTGAATCCTGGGAGGCCATGGACCGATTCAAAGCCGAACCGGTCCGCGGCACACCGTCCGAAAAGGACGACCCAGAAAGTCAAAAGCCCATCTCGAAGGATGGGCTTTTGCGAGGTGTTGGGTGGCCTGCGGCGAAAACGATGGAAAAGCGGAAGGCTTTTCAAGCCGCAAAGTCATGAACTTCCATTTTAGCAGTTTCCGCATGCGTGCTGCCTTGTGTGAACCAAGGGAGGTGGGGGCGGGGATTGCCGTGGTCAAAGCCGATTCGGTGCAGGGCTCCGTACAGCAACCAACCGTGGTTGGCATGCCGGCAGGCACGATCAAAATAGGCCCGGGCGGCTGGCTCGTAGTGCGCCGCGGCGTCCCAAGCATCTACCTGATCGCCGAAAAGAGTGATCAGGTCCCGTTCAAACGGGTAGAGACAACAATCGAGCACCTGCTGGCGTGTTCTTGGGTAAAACGCCGATGACTGCGGAAACGCTCTGGTGATGTAAAGGCTGGTGGCCCGTTCCAGCAAGAAAGGCAATGCGCCGGGCCTGTGCCTGGCGTCGCCGTAGTACTGCATCGGGCGGTACAGGAAATCGTGAAGCTCACTGCCCAGTTCATTTCGGCTCAGGTGAATGACCGGCTCGACAAGCTCGGAGAGAAAGCGTTCCCAGAAAATGGGCGTACCGAACCAGTAGCTGCAAAGCCCGTAGTTGCCGTTGTGCTGCCGTGCCGACGTCAGAAAGTCCAGCGCAACGCCTGCCTTGTCCAGAACCGCCTGGAACCGGTGCAGCACCTCAGGATCCCCATGAATGATCGGCGAACGGTCATTGCTGCTGAAATTGCAATAACTCATCTGAGGCAACGGATTGGTGACATACACCTCATACCCTGGATTTGCCTCTATCCACTGGCGCACATCGTTGCCATCGAGCAGGCCTTTGGCGTGAAAGCGGCTGGATACCGCACCCAGCACATCGGCGGTGCGATGCACACCACTCGCAACGATGTGCTCAAAAATCTGGAACTCACGCCATTCGGGATGGGGGTTGTGGCTGAAATCAAAGGCATCGAAGCCCGCGATCAGCGGATTCTCATGGCTGGGATCGATACGGTTCTGAAGCAGGCGAATTTTCATGATCTGCCGGTACGCATCCTCGGGCACGCCCATGTGGCGATGGCTGGGCACTGTGTCCAAATATCGCCGGACCAGCTGCCAGGCGCCCGAATCCATTGGCACGGTTGACCACACAAAAAAAACGGGCTACGCAGTTGAGCGTAACCCGTTGATTTTTCCAAAATTTTGGTGGCCTGGGACGGAATCGAACCATCGACACGCGGATTTTCAATCCGCTGCTCTACCAACTGAGCTACCGGGCCAAACAGAGGTGGAATTATAGCAGGGAATCTGGCCTGTTCTTTTCTGGCCAGCGCCCTCAGAGCGCGTTGCGCTTGCTGCGGGCGAGGTCGACGCCGAGCTGCTTGAGTTTGCGGTAAAGGTGCGTGCGCTCCAGACCCGTCTTTTCAGCCACGCGCGTCATGGAGCCGGACTCCTTGGCCAGGTGGTATTCGAAGTAGGCCTTCTCGAACTCGTCGCGCGCCTCGCGCAGCGGCCCTTCCAGGTTGAAGGCCTGCGAAGACTGGGGACCGATGTCAAACACGACTTCGGGATGGCTGCCACCAGTCATGGCCACCTCCACGGTCAGCTCCATCACGGGCGCGAGCGCACCATTTTTCAGGGGCAACGCAGCGCCGACCTTGGCCACCGGTTTGTTCAGACCCATGTCCACAGCTTTGAGCAGCTTCTGCAGGGTGATGGGTTTTTCGAGGAAAGCGGTGGCGCCGATGCGCGTGGCCTCCACGGCGGTGTCGATGGTGGCGTGTCCGCTCATCATGATCACGGGCATGTTGAGCAGGCCACCACTGGCCCATTCCTTGAGCAGGGTCACGCCGTCGGTGTCGGGCATCCAGATGTCCAGCAACACCAGATCCGGACGCATCTGCGCGCGCAGAACACGGGCTTGGGCAGCGTTTTCTGCCAGTTCGACCGTGTGGCCTTCATCGTTGAGAATTTCGGAGAGCAGGTCTCGAATGCCCAATTCGTCGTCTACGACCAGAATAGTTGCCATGGCGTGAAATGTTTCCCTCTGTCCGTGTTGTCAATTTGCAACTGCGAATGATAACGACACTTGGGCGCCCACCACTTTGCCGTCGATCAACCGGTTGCTGATATCGACGCGTCCACCGTGCTCTTCCATGATTTTTTTGACCACCGCAAGGCCCAGGCCCGTGCCTTTGGTCTTGGTCGTGACATACGGTTCAAACGCCCGCTTCAGGATGTTCTCGGCGAATCCGGGACCCTGATCGATCACCGACAGGCGCACCCACTGGCCCGAGCCGGAGCGCCGGGTTTGGAGCAGCACCTCGGCACCGGCCTGCCCGGCCATGGCGTCCTGCGCGTTCTGCACCAGGTTGTGCAGGATCTGCCGCAGTTGCTGCGGATCGGCCATCACGCTGGGGCAGTCGTTGTCCAGATCGGTCTTCACGGGCACGGCCGAGCTGTCGTACAAGACCAGGATGTCACGCACCAGGGCATTGAGGTCGATGGGGGTGAGCTGCGCCGCCGGCAGCCGTGCGTAGTCGCGGAATTCGTTGACCAGGTGCTTCATGGCGTCGACCTGATCGACGATGGTGCGGACCGATTTGTCCAGCAGGGCCTGCTCGGTCGGCTGGATCTTGCCCTGCAGTTTCATGGCCAGGCGCTCGGCAGACAGCTGGATCGGCGTGAGCGGGTTCTTGATCTCGTGCGCCAGGCGCCGGGCCACCTCCCCCCAAGCCCGGGCGCGCTGGGCGGACACCATTTCCGACACGTCGTCGAACACCAGCAAGCGCTCGTTGTTGGGCAGCAGCGCGCCGCGCGCGATCAAGGTGATGCCCTGGTTGTTGCCGGTGTCGCCGTGGGCGCCGAGTTCGAACGATTGTTGCCAGTGGCCGCCTTCATGGGGGGTGTCGTCGGACAGGAAGCGTTCGAACTGCTGCAGCACCTGCGCCGCAAAATTCTCCAGACCGACCACGGCCGCCAGCGGTTGACCCAGGTGCAGCCCCAACGGGGTGCGCAGAATGCGGGCCGCACCGGGATTGACACTGAGCACGCCCCCGCGTTCGTCGAGCACGACCACGCCGGCCGTGAGGTTGTCCAGGATAGTCTGCAGGTTTTCCCGGGCAGCGTCCACCTGCTCCATGCTGTGCTGCACCGCCGAGCGCGCATCGGCCAGGTCTTGTGTCATGTGAGCGAAGGTGCGGGTCAGACCCGCAAGCTCGTCGCGCGAGGCCAGCTCCACCTTGGGCGCGAGGTTGCCCTGGGCGACCTCGCGCATGCCTTCGGCCAGGACGAGCAGCGGACGCACCAGATGGTTGCCCAGCAACACGGCCAGCAACACGGCACCGAAGATGGCCAGAAAGAGGGCCAGCGTGAGCGTGCCGATGTACATGCGTTGCAGCCCCTGGCGTCCCAGCGCGCGTTCCTGGTATTCGCGGTTGGCCACCTGAACGGCCAGGGCATCGGCGACCAGCGCACGCGGCAGGGGCACGACGACCTGAAGGTAGCGTGGGTTTTCATTGAATTCGAATCCGGTGGCCTCCACGAGGGCCAGCACCTTGATGTGCGCCTGTGCCATCGACAAGCCGGCCTGCACCGCCTCTTCCCCCACCTCTTCAAGCCCCTCGACCAGCACCATCACCCGGTTCGCGCGCACGCTGCGCAGCTGGGCCATGGCAGGGCGGTTGGGTGAAAAGTCGAAGCGCGAAGCACCGGCGCTGGCGATGGCCTGGCCGGAAGCATTCCAGAGCACCAGATCGCTCGCCGAAAGGTTTTCGCGCAGCCGCTCCAGCGCCAGCACCGCCGAGGCGTCGGGCACCCGCGCCAGCTGTTCGGCGGCCAGGCGGGTCTTCGCGCCGAGATCGGCACTCAGGGTGTCCAGCGTGGTGCGCCCCAGGTTCAGCCCCGCCGTCAATGCGGATTCGACCCGCACGTCAAACCAGCTCTCGATGGAACGCGAAACAAACTGGTAGGAAACCGTGTAGATCAACAGCCCGGGCAACACCCCGACCAGCCCGATGATGGCGGCCAGCTTGAGCAGCAACTGGCTACCGAACTTGCCCCGCCGCAGTCGCTTGACCAACCGCACCGCCAGCCAGACGATGGCCAGGAACAGCAGCGAGGCCACCGCCACGTTGACACCGACCAGCCAGGAGAAGTTCTCTTCGTAAAGCACCCGGTTGCGCGTCGCCAGCGTGAGCAGGAACAGCAACACCATGCCCAGCCCGGTCATGAAAACCAGCGCAACGACCACCGCCCAGCGCCGCGAAGTGCGTTGCTTTTCCGGGGATCGGAGGTGGGGGTCGCTCACGGTTCAACAGCAGTGGGAGAGGCGCAGCAGGCGATCGCGCATCAACGCGCCGGCTCGCCGGGTTTGACCTCAACAGCGATTTCCGGGGGTGGCTCGACCGGTGCGCGCGCGGGCACGTCGAGGCGGCCATCCACCTCGATGTTCCAGTCAGACTGGGTCGCCATGCCGATCTGGAACGGGCGGGGCAGCAGGGAAAGATCCAGACTGAACCGCCATTCGACCCGGTGTTCGACGTCGTTGTCCAGCCGGGCGGTATCGGCAATCGCCCAGTTGGAAACGCGGCCCACCACCGCCAGCACCTCATCGAGGCTCTCGAAGTTCTGGTGCAGCGCATATTGCAGTGCCGCCGCGCCAGCGCCTGTCACTCCATCGTGGGCCTGACTCAGTCGCCAGCGCCGAGTCAGCGGCTGGTAGGCGAGCCGGAAAGTGCGAACCACTGAACTCACGCGCTTGTCGGTCCAGTACCAGCGGTCGCGGTACACGTCGGCTTGCCAGACGAAGTACATCGGCACTCCTTTGAACAAGGCGTCTTCAACCGCCGACGTGGCCACCGATCCCAGTCGCACGGTGAGGGTCAGTGCGTCCGTGTTCCGTTGCAGGCTGACGAACTGGATCTCGGGCTCGCGCGCCATGGCCGGCACTGCCAGGCAGGCGAGCGCAAACAACCAGACCAGCGCACGAACACACCGCAGCGACAGGCGCTCTACCACCCGGCGCACCGCCCCATCAAGGCCCGGCCTTGTCGATGCGTGCGTAAAAAAAGCCGTCGTATCCACCGGGCACATTGTCGTTGAACTCCCCATTGGCAACGACAGTTCCGGGGAGCAAATGGCCCGGGGAGGGCCGCAGAACGGCATCGGTGTGGCGCTGCAGAAACGCATTGACCTGTTCCGATCCTTCGGCGTGAAACACGGAGCAGGTGCAATACAGCAGGCGACCGCCCGGCTTGAGCAGCGGCCACAGCCGCTCCAGCAACTGCCGCTGCACGGCCACGAGCTGGGCCACGTCGCTGGCGCGGCGCAGCCAGCGCACGTCGGGGTGCCGGCGCACGATGCCCGAAGCCGTGCAGGGCGCGTCGAGCAGGATGGCGTCAAAGGGGCGCCCGTCCCACCAGCCCGCGGTGTTGGCGGCGTCGGCGCACTGCACCTCGGCGCTCAGGCCCAGGCGCTGCAGATTGTCGTGGATGCGGGTGCAGCGCCGGGCGTCGACGTCCAGCGCGAGCAGGTCGAGATCGGCGCGTTCGAGCAGGTGCGCGGTCTTGCCGCCGGGCGCGGCACAGGCGTCGAGCACGCGGTCGGCGGGGCTCCAGGCGCGGCCGTCGAGCAGCAGGCTGGCGGCCATCTGGGCCGCTGCGTCCTGCACGGAAACATGCCCTCGGGCAAAGCCGGGCAGGCGCTCCACCGGCTGCGCGGCCGACAACACCAGACCGTCATCGCCCACCGGGCTGGCCGACAGACCGGCGGCCTCCAGCAGGGCGCGGTAGTCGTCCCGCGCGGCGCGGCGCCGGTTGACCCGCAGCGCCATCGGGCCGGGCACGTTGTTGGCCTCAAGGATCGCGGCCCAGTGCTCGGGATGATCGTGCTGCAGCCGCTCCACCCACCACAGCGGGTGGTTCCAGCGCGCGACCGGATCGTCCACCAGCTGCGCGCACAAGGCCTCCCGCTCGCGCAGAAACCGGCGCAGGCAGGCGTTGAGAAAGCCGGCCTGCATGCTGGTGCTGCGCTGCTGCTTGGCCGCCTCCACCGCCTGATCCACCACGGTGTGGGGCTGGTAGTGCTGCCCGTTTTCATCCCCCAGCAGCACGGCCAGCGCGCTGTGCAGCAGGGCCAGCACCGGTGCGGCGGGCGCACGCTGGGCCAGCAGCCGGCCGAGCGCGCGCGCAGCGCCGAGCTGACGCAGGGTCTGGAAGGTGAGCGCCTGCACGCCCGGCCGCAGCGCCGATGCGATTTGCGGCAGCACCTCGCTGAGCGAGTGGCCCTGCTCGACCGCGAGCACGCAATGTGCGGTCCAGCGCAGCTGGGTGGCCAGCGTGGGCGCGTTGGGCACCGGGCGGTCTGCGGAACGGGTAGAAGTCAATGAGGGTCCTGCTTGAAGTTCACGGTCAGATGAGTGTCCATCCCGGAGCCTGAGGTCCTGAAGGCCCGGTCGTCGGGGTCTGGGCGGGGGTGGTGGCATCCAGTGTGCGGTCGCGCTCAAGAGGCAGCGCCCCCATGGGGCGCCCATAGATCCGGCGAATGCGCTGCTCCAGTGTGGGGTGCGAATCGAGCCAGTGGGCCACCTTGCCGACCTCGTTTCCCACCAGCAGCATGTGTTGCACCGTGGAGCCGATCTGGCGGGGCTCAAAGTCCGCCTGGCGCTCACTCATGGCCTTGCGCAGCACGCCGCCGAGGCCATCGCGGCTGCGCGTCCATTGCACGGCGCGCGCGTCGGCCAGGTATTCGCGCTGGCGCGATACCGCTGCCTGCAAAGCGTGCCCGGCCACCCAGCCCAGCCAGCCCGCGGCCATGATGGCCAGGCCCAGCAAGGCAGCGGCCATGCGCCGGCCCCGCACATCGGGTTCAAAAAGGTGCTGGCCCATGCGGTAGAGCATCTCCAGGCCGAACACCATGCCGATCAACCGCATGTTGAGGCGCGTATCGCCCTCACGGATGTGGCTGAACTCGTGGGCCACGAGCCCCTGCAACTCTTCGCGTGTCAGGTACTCCAGCGCACCCCGGGTGACAGCGACGACCGCATCGTCCTCGTCCCATCCGGTCGCAAAGGCGTTGATGCCCTGGTCGCGCGCGACCACCATGGCGGTCGGCCGCTTCAGCCCGGATGAGATGGCCATCTCGTCAATGATGTTGCAGAAGCGGCGCTCGTCGAAATCGCCCGATGGCTGCGCGGGCCGTGCGCCCATCTGCTCGGCCAGGCGCTGGCCGCCACCACTGGCCAGACGTGAGGTTTCCACCCACCAGCCGCCCAGCACGAACAGCAGCACCACAGCGGTGTTGACGGCGAAAAAGTGCCGAGGGAATCCGGCGCCCGGGAACCAGAAGCTCCACGTCAACCCCCAGGCCAGGGCCAGCGCGGCATTGACCGCCAGCACCAGCAGCAACACGGTGAGAGCGAACACCAGCAACAGTTGGCGCGTCTGGCCCCGCGCTTCACGTTGCGATTCGAAAATCAGCACGTCAGAACGCCACCTTCACGGGCTGGCGTTCGACTTCGCTGCTGGTGGATTCCAGCATCGACTGGGTGGAGAAATTGAACAGGCGCGCCACGATCAGCGTCGGAAACTGGGCCGCCGCATCGTTGAATTCGAGCACGTGGTCGTTGTAAGCCTGGCGCGCGAAACCAATGCGGTTTTCGGTGCTGGAGAGCTCTTCACTGAGCTCCCGCATGGTCTGGTCGGCCTTCAGGTCGGGGTAGGCCTCGGCCACCGCAAACAGGCGCCCGAGCGCGCCACCGAGCACCTGCTCGGCACCGGCCAGCGCGCCCAGCGCGCCCGCATTCAGGGGGCTGGCGGCAGCGCCTTGTTCGGCGCTGCGGGCCTGGTTGCGCGCGGCGATCACGGCTTCCAGGGTCTGCGCTTCGTGAGCCAGATACTTGCGCGCGACCTCAACCAGGTTGGGGATCAGGTCGTAGCGCCGTTTCAGCTGCACATCGATCTGTCCGAAAGCGTTGGCGATGGCATTTTTCAACCGCACCAGGCGGTTGTAGGCGCCCACGGCCCAGAACACCAAAGCCAGCCCAACGGCCAGCAAAACCCACAAAGTAGCCGACATGATGTGTGAACTCCGGTTGTTGAACAAGCGCCCCCGATCCGGTGCCAGGGCGCAGGCAATATAACCCAGCGCCTGTCGGCGCTGTCAGGGGCGCAGGCCATCAGACAAGAAAAAACGCCTCCGGCCAGATGGCCGGAGGCGTTCAGGAACCCAGCGGTGACGCAGGGTTCAAGTGAGTTGGCTTATTCGGCCGCTTCGTTGGTGCTCGAAGCGTCGGCCTGATCGGCCGCCAGCGACACAGCATCGGCTTCGGCGATGGCACGGCGCTCTTCGTCGTCCATCTTCTCCTTGACCTTGCGCGCTTCGTGGTACGCCATGCCGGTACCGGCCGGGATCAGGCGACCGACGATCACGTTTTCCTTCAGGCCACGCAGCTCGTCGCGCTTGCCCATGATGGCCGCCTCGGTGAGCACGCGGGTGGTTTCCTGGAAGGAAGCCGCCGAGATGAAGGAGTCCGTGGACAGCGAGGCCTTGGTGATACCCAGCAGCACGTTGCTGTAGACCGCGGGCAGCTTGCCCTCGGCGCGCAGCGCGTCGTTGGTGTTGAGGATCTCCGAACGCTCGACCTGCTCGCCAGCGATGTACGACGAATCGCCCACGCTGTCGACGATCACGCGGCGCAGCATCTGGCGAACGATCACCTCGATGTGCTTGTCGTTGATCTTCACGCCCTGCAGACGGTACACGTCCTGCACTTCGTCAACGATGTAGCGCGACAGCTCTTCGATGCCCAGCAGGCGCAGGATGTCCTGCGGATCGGCCGGGCCGTCGACCACGCTCTCGCCCTTGTTGACCACCTGGCCTTCGTGCACCAGGATGTTCTTTTCCTTGGGGATGAGTTCGTCCCAGATCTTGCCTTCCGGGTCGGTGATCTGCAGGCGGACCTTGCCCTTGGTTTCCTTGCCGAACGACACGGTACCGGTCATCTCGGCCAGCATGCCCTTGTCTTTAGGGCTGCGGGCTTCGAACAGCTCGGCCACCCGCGGCAGACCGCCGGTGATGTCGCGCGTCTTCTGGCCTTCGACCGGGATGCGGGCGAGCACGTGGCCGGGGCCGACGTCCTGACCGTCGCGCACTTCCAGCAGCGCGCCGATCTGGAAGCCCACCGTCACCGAGTGGTCGGTGCCAGGGATCTTCACTTCGTTGCCCTGGGCGTCGAGCAGCTTGACCAGGGGGCGCACCACCTTGGTCGAACCGCGGTGCTTCGGATCGATCACCACCAGCGAGGACAGACCGGTCACGTCGTTGACCTGCTTGGCCACCGTCAGACCTTCTTCCACGTTCTCGAACTTCACCTGACCGGCGAATTCCGTGATGATGGGTCGGGTCAGCGGGTCCCAGTTGGCCAGGATCGCGCCAGCCTTGATGGCCTGGTCGGCCTTGACCGCCAGGATGGCGCCGTAGGGCACCTTGTGGCGTTCGCGCTCACGGCCGATTTCGTCGTGGATGATGATTTCGCCGGAACGCGCAATCACCACCAGCTCGCCCTTGGTGTTGGTCACATAACGCATGGTGGCGTTGAAACCGATCGAACCGCTGGACTTGGCTTCCACGCTGGAGGCCACGGCCGCACGCGACGCCGCACCACCGATGTGGAAGGTGCGCATGGTCAGCTGCGTGCCGGGTTCGCCAATCGACTGGGCTGCGATCACACCGACGGCTTCGCCGATGTTCACCAGGCCACCGCGGCCCAGGTCGCGGCCATAGCACTTGGCGCAGATGCCGAAGCGGGTTTCGCAGGTCAGTGCGGTGCGCACCTTGACCTCGTCCACGCCAGCGGCTTCCAGCTCGTCGAGCATGTCTTCGTCCAGCAGGGTGCCGGCCGGCAGCAGGACCGCGCGGGTCTCCGGGTGGATCACTTCATCGCAGGTGGTGCGGCCCAGGATGCGGTCGCGCAGCGACTCGATCACTTCACCGCCTTCGACGATGGCGCGCATCACGGTGCCGTTGGTCGTACCGCAGTCCTGGCTGTTGACCACCAGATCCTGCGTCACGTCCACCAGACGGCGGGTCAGGTAACCCGAGTTCGCGGTCTTCAGCGCCGTGTCGGCCAGGCCCTTTCGGGCGCCGTGGGTGGAGATGAAGTACTGCAACACGTTCAGACCTTCACGGAAGTTCGCCGTGATGGGGGTCTCGATGATGGAGCCGTCGGGCTTGGCCATCAGGCCGCGCATGCCGGCCAGCTGGCGGATCTGGGCCGCGCTACCGCGGGCACCCGAGTCGGCCATCATGTAGATGGAGTTGAACGACTCCTGGTCCACTTCCTTGCCGTGGCGGTCGGTGGTCTTCTGCTTGGCCAGCTGGGCCATCATGACCTTGGAGATCTCGTCACCGGCCTTGCCCCAGATGTCCACCACCTTGTTGTAGCGCTCGCCTGCGGTCACCAGACCCGAAGCGTATTGCTGGGCGATCTCTTTGACCTCTTTCTCCGAACGCTCGATGATGGCCGGCTTTTCCTTCGGCACCAGCATGTCGTCCACAGCAATCGAGATGCCGGCGCGGGTCGCCAGGCGGAAACCGTTCTGCAGCAGCTTGTCGGCGAAGACCACGGTCTCTTTCAGGCCGCACTTGCGGAAGGACACGTTGATCAGCTTGGAGATCTCCTTCTTCTTCAGTGGCTTGTTCAGCACCTCAAAAGGCAGGCCCTTGGGCAGGATCTCGGACAGCAGCGCACGGCCAACCGTCGTGTCCACCAGGGACACGAAGGGCGTGAATTCGCCCGTGGCCTTGTCCAGCGTGTACTGCTGCAGACGCACGCTGATCTTGGCCGTGATTTCGACTGCGCCGTTGTCCAGCGCGCGCTGCAGCTCCAGCAGGTCGGCGAAGATCATGCCTTCGCCCTTGCCGTTGATGCGCTCGCGGGTCGCGTAGTACAGACCCAGCACCACGTCTTGCGACGGCACGATGGAGGGCTCGCCGTTGGCCGGGAACAGGATGTTGTTCGACGCCAGCATCAGGGTGCGGGCTTCGATCTGCGCTTCCACCGACAGTGGCACGTGAACGGCCATCTGGTCACCGTCGAAGTCGGCGTTGAAGGCCGCGCAAACGAGGGGGTGCAGCTGGATCGCCTTGCCTTCGATCAGGATGGGTTCGAAGGCCTGGATACCCAGGCGGTGCAGCGTGGGTGCGCGGTTCAGCATCACCGGGTGCTCTTTGATCACCTCTTCCAGGATGTCCCACACCACCGGCGTGCCGGCTTCGACTTCCTTCTTCGCGGCCTTGATGGTGGTCGCGATGCCCATGGCTTCCAGGCGCGAGAAGATGAAGGGCTTGAACAGCTCCAGGGCCATCAGCTTGGGCAGGCCACACTGGTGCAGCTTGAGCGTCGGGCCGACCACGATGACCGAACGGCCCGAGTAGTCGACGCGCTTGCCCAGCAAGTTCTGGCGGAAACGACCGCTCTTGCCCTTGATCATGTCGGCCAGCGACTTGAGCGCGCGCTTGTTGGCGCCCGTCATGGCCTTGCCACGGCGGCCGTTGTCCAGCAGCGAGTCCACGGCTTCCTGCAGCATGCGCTTCTCGTTGCGCGCGATGATCTCGGGCGCTTTGAGTTCGAGCAGACGGCGCAGACGGCTGTTGCGGTTGATGACGCGACGGTACAGGTCGTTCAGGTCGGAGGTCGCGAAGCGGCCACCGTCCAGCGGCACCAGCGGACGCAGGTCCGGCGGCAGCACGGGCAGCACGTCGAGCACCATCCACTCGGGCTTGATGCCCGACTTCTTGAAGGCTTCCAGCACCTTCAGGCGCTTGGCGTTCTTCTTGATCTTGAGCTCGGAGCCGGTCAGGTCGTTGCGCAGTTTTTCGATCTCGATGTCGAGGTCGATCGCCTGCAGCAGTTCCTTGATGCCTTCGGCGCCCATCTTGGCGATGAATTCGTCGCCGAATTCCTTGCGCTTGGCGTCAAAGTCATCTTCCGACATGATCGCGAATTTCTTCAGCGGGGTCATGCCCGGATCGACGATCACATAGGCTTCAAAGTACAGCACGCGTTCGATGTCGCGCAGCGTCATGTCGAGGATCAGGCCCAGACGCGACGGCAGCGATTTCAGGAACCAGATGTGGGCGCAGGGCGCGGCCAGGTCGATGTGACCCATGCGTTCGCGGCGCACCTTGGTCTGCGTGACTTCAACGCCGCACTTCTCGCAGATCACACCGCGGTGCTTGAGGCGCTTGTATTTGCCGCACAGGCATTCGTAGTCCTTGATGGGACCAAAAATCTTGGCGCAGAACAGGCCGTCGCGTTCGGGCTTGAACGTGCGGTAGTTGATGGTCTCGGGCTTTTTGACTTCGCCGAAAGACCACGAGCGGATTTTTTCCGGCGAAGCCAGGCCGATGCGGATGGCATCGAAATGCTCGTCGGGCGTGAACTGCTTGAACAGGTCGAGTAATGATTTCATGGGTTCAATCCTTGTCTTGCCGGCGAATTAGGAGCGTTCGAGTTCGATATCGATACCGAGCGAGCGAATTTCCTTGACCAGCACGTTGAACGACTCGGGCATGCCCGCTTCGATCGAGTGCTCGCCCTTGACGATGCTTTCGTACACCTTGGTGCGGCCCTGCACGTCGTCGGACTTGACGGTGAGCATTTCCTGCAGGATGTAGGAAGCGCCGTAGGCCTCCAGTGCCCACACTTCCATCTCGCCGAAACGCTGACCACCGAACTGCGCCTTGCCGCCCAGCGGCTGCTGTGTGACCAGGGAGTACGGGCCGGTGGAGCGGGCGTGCATCTTGTCGTCAACCAGGTGGTGCAGCTTCAGGAAGTGCATGTAGCCCACGGTGGTCTTGCGCTCGAAAGCGTCACCGGTGCGGCCGTCGTACAGCTGCGCCTGGGTGCGGGTTTCGGTCAGGCCCTTCTTGGCGGCGATGTCGTCCGGGTACGCCAGCTTCAGCATGGCGCGGATTTCATCTTCCGATGCACCATCGAACACCGGAGTTGCAAACGGCACACCGTTCTGCAGGTTCTCGGCCATTTCCATCACGTCAGCGTCGCTGAGGTCGGACAAGGTTTCTTTCTTGCCGGTGTGGTTGTAGACCGTTTCGAGGAACGTGCGCATTTCAGAAGCCTTGGCTTCCTGTTGCAGCATGTCGCCGATGCGCTGACCAATGCCCTTGCCGGCCCAGCCCAGGTGGACTTCCAGCACCTGACCCACGTTCATGCGCGAAGGCACGCCCAACGGGTTCAGCACGATGTCGGCGGGGGTGCCGTCGGCCATGTAAGGCATGTCTTCGACCGGAACGATCTTGGAGACCACACCCTTGTTGCCGTGGCGGCCGGCCATCTTGTCACCCGGCTGCAGGCGGCGCTTGACGGCCAGGTAGACCTTGACCATCTTCAGCACGCCAGCCGGCAGCTCGTCGCCTTGCGTGAGCTTCTTGCGCTTCTCTTCGAACGCGAGGTCGAAGCTGTGGCGCGTCTGCTCCATCGAGTTCTTGATCGACTCCAGCTGGGCGGCGACTTCGTCATCGGCCGGGCGGATGTCGAACCAGTGGTACTTCTCGACGTCGGCCAGGTAGGCCTTGTCGATGGTCGTGCCCTTGGACAGCTTCTTCGGGCCGCCGTTGGCGATCTTGCCGGTCAGCAGCTTCTCGATCCGGTCGAAGGCGTCGGCTTCCACGATGCGCAGCTGGTCGTTCAGGTCCAAACGGAAACGCTTGAGTTCGTCGTCAATGATCTGCTGGGCGCGCTTGTCGCGGGTGATGCCTTCGCGGGTGAAGACCTGAACGTCGATCACGGTGCCTTGCGAGCCCTGGTCCACGCGCAGCGAGGTGTCTTTCACGTCGCTGGCCTTCTCGCCGAAGATGGCGCGCAGCAACTTTTCTTCAGGCGTCAGCGTGGTCTCGCCCTTGGGCGTGACCTTACCGACCAGCACGTCGCCGGGCAGCACTTCGGCGCCGACGTAGATGATGCCGGAGTCGTCCAGGCGGTTGAGCTGCTGCTCGGCCAGGTTGGGGATGTCGCGGGTGATTTCTTCCGCGCCCAGCTTGGTGTCGCGCGCCATGACCACCAGTTCCTCGATGTGGATCGAGGTGTAGCGGTCTTCGGCAACCACGCGCTCGGAGATGAGGATCGAGTCTTCGAAGTTGTAGCCGTTCCAGGGCATGAAGGCGATCAGCATGTTCTGGCCGATCGAGATTTCTCCCAGGTCGGTCGAAGCGCCGTCGGCGATCACGTCACCCTTGCCCAGCAGATCGCCCTTCTTGACGATGGGGCGCTGGTGGATGTTGGTGTTCTGGTTGGAACGCTGGTACTTGATCAGGTTGTAGATGTCCACACCGACTTCACCGGCCACGGCTTCGGCGTCGTTCACGCGGATCACGATGCGGGTCGCGTCCACGTAGTCGACCACACCGCCACGCTTGGCGGTGACCACGGTGCCGGAGTCGATCGCGGCGACGCGCTCGATGCCGGTGCCGACCAGCGGCTTCTCGGGGCGCAGCACGGGCACGGCCTGGCGCGACATGTTGGCGCCCATCAGTGCGCGGTTTGCGTCATCGTGTTCCAGGAACGGCACCAGCGATGCCGCCACGGACACGATCTGCGCCGGTGACACGTCCATGTACTGGATGGTGTCGGCCGAGGTCAGGATGGATTCACCCTTTTCACGCGCGGAAATCAGGTCGCCGGTCAGGCGGCCTTCGGCGTCCAGCGTGGCGTTGGCCTGGGCGATGACGTACTTGCCTTCTTCGATGGCCGACAGGTAGTCGATCTGGTTCGTCACCTGGCCGTCGATCACGCGACGGTACGGGGTTTCGATGAAGCCGTATTCGTTCAGACGCGCGTACAGGGCCAGCGAGTTGATCAGGCCGATGTTCGGACCTTCAGGCGTTTCAATCGGGCAGACGCGACCGTAGTGGGTCACGTGCACGTCACGCACTTCGAAGCCGGCACGTTCGCGGGTCAGACCGCCCGGGCCAAGGGCCGACACGCGGCGCTTGTGGGTGATCTCGGCCAGCGGGTTGGTCTGGTCCATGAATTGCGACAGCTGGGAGGCACCGAAGAACTCCTTGAGGGCCGCTGAAATCGGCTTGGAGTTGATCAGGTCGTGCGGCATCAGCGGCTCTTGCTCGGCCTGGCCCAGACGCTCTTTCACGGCCTTTTCGATGCGAGCCAGACCGGTGCGGTACTGGTTCTCGGCGAGTTCGCCGACGCAGCGCACGCGGCGGTTGCCCAGGTGGTCGATGTCATCGACTTCGCCACGGCCGTTGCGCAGGTCCACGAGGATCTTGACCACGGCCAGGATGTCTTCGTTGGACAGCACCATGGCGCCGGTGGATTCGTCGCGGCCCACGCGGGCGTTGAACTTCATGCGGCCCACGCGCGACAGGTCGTAGGTGTCCGGGTTGTAGAACAGGCGGTGGAACAGGGCTTGCACCGCGTCTTCGGTCGGCGGTTCGCCGGGGCGCATCATGCGGTAGATGGCTACACGGGCGGCGAACTCGTCAGCGGTTTCGTCGCTGCGCAGGGTCTGGCTGATGTAAGCGCCCTGGTCGAGTTCGTTGGTGTAGAGGCACTGCAGGTCCTGCACGCCCGAGGTGCGCAGTTTCTTCAGCAGCACTTCGGTCAACTCGTCGTTGGCCTTGGCGATGATCTCGCCGGTGTCGGCGTCAACGATGTTGCGCGCGACCACGCGGCCGATCATGAAGTCTTCGGGCACGCTGATGTGCGTGGTTCCGGACTGTTCCATTTCGCGGGTGTGGCGCACGGTGATGCGCTTGTCCTTGGCGACCACGACCTTGCCCGACTTGTCGGTGATGTCGAAACGGGCCACCTCGCCACGCAGGCGCTCGGGCACGAAGGCCATCTGGGCGCCGCTGTCCATCAGGCGGAAGTGGTCGTTGACGAAGAAGTTCGCCAGGATGGTTTCCGGCGTCAGGCCGATGGCCTTGAGCAGGATGGTCACCGGCATCTTGCGGCGGCGGTCGACACGGAAGAACAGCACGTCCTTCGGATCGAATTCGAAGTCGAGCCACGAACCGCGGTAAGGAATGATGCGGGCCGAGAACAGCAGCTTGCCCGAGCTGTGGGTCTTGCCCTTGTCGTGCTCGAAGAACACACCCGGCGAACGGTGCAGCTGCGACACGATGACACGCTCGGTGCCGTTGATGATGAAGGAACCCTTGTCGGTCATCAGGGGCACTTCGCCCATGTAGACCTCTTGTTCCTTGACTTCCTTGATGACCTTGGACTGGCTGGTCGAGGACTCGCGATCGTAAATGATGAGCTGCACGCGGGCGCGCACGGCCGAAGCAAAGGTCAGGCCACGGGTCTGGCATTCGCGCACGTCGAACGCCGGCTTGGCCAGGTTGTACTCGACGAACTTCATCTCCACAAAGCCGTTGTGCGAGACGATGGGGAAGGCGGCTTCGAACGCCGCCTGCAGGCCCTCGTTGGTGCGCTTTTTGGGTGCCGAATCGGCTTGCAGGAACGCGGTGTACGCGTCCTTTTGCATCTGCAAGAGGTAAGGGATCGCGATGACGGTTTCGCGGGTGCCAAAACTCTTTCGGATGCGTTTGCGTTCGGTGTATGAATAATTCGATGCTGTGGCCATGAGATCTCCGGGCTTGAGGTCTGCGGCGACTGTCTGCCTACCAGGGATGGACTCCTGGTGACTTGCTTGGTGGCTGGCCTCTACCAACCATTGGCGGACGGCCTGTGCGTTGCACACAGGCCCGAACCAAGTCGTTTTCTGCAGTCGGGGTCAGAAAACACTGATAAACAAACTCGCCAGAGTTTGTTTATCAGTGTTTATTTAAAACACTGTGCCAAGCCCATGGGCGCTGGCGGGGGTGCGCTCAGAAAGCACCAAAGGCTGGAGGCTCTTTCGAGCACTCCAGCCCTGGCCTGGCGAGTGAATTACTTCAGCTCGGCCTTGGCGCCGGCATCCACCAGCTTCTTCACTGCGGCTTCGGCGTCGGCCTTGGCAACAGCTTCTTTCACGTTCTTCGGAGCGCCGTCGACCAGGTCCTTGGCTTCTTTCAGGCCCAGACCGGTGATTTCGCGCACGGCTTTGATGACGGAGACCTTGTTGGCGCCGGCTTCGAGCAGCACGACGTTGAATTCGGTCTTCTCTTCAGCAGCAGCAGCGGCACCGCCACCACCAGCGGCAGGAGCGGCCATGGCGGCAGCGCTCACACCAAACTTCTCTTCGATGGCTTTCACCAGGTCGTTGAGTTCCATGACCGTCATGCTGTCCAGCGCGGTCAAAAATGCGTCTTTATCGAATGCCATTTTGATTTCCTAACAATTGGTTAAACGAATCTGCCGCGCGCTCAGGCGGCGGCAGCGTCTTCTGCCGGTGCGGCGGGTTCAGCTGCGGGTTCTGCCGGAGCGGCAGCGCCTTCGCCTTTTTTCGCCGCCAACGCGCCCAGCACGACGGCCGTACGCGAAATAGGCGACATCAGCAAGCCACACAGCTGAGCCAACAACACTTCTTTGGAAGGGATGCTGGCGAGCTGCTTGACGCCCTCGATGTCCAGGACTTTGCCACCGTAGACGCCAGCGCGAATCACCAACTTGTCGTTGGTTTTCGCGAATTCGGCCACCACTTTCGCGGCGGCCACGGCGTCTTCGGAGAAGCCATAGATCAGCGGACCGGTCATCTGGTCGGCGACCACTTCAAAACTGCTGCCAGCCACCGCACGACGGGCCAGGGTGTTTTTCAACACGCTCAGGCTCACACCGCTGTTGCGGGCTGTGACACGCAATTTGTCCATGTTCGCGACCGTGATGCCACGGTATTCCGCCATCACGAGCGTTTGAGCTTTAGCGGCGAGGCTGGTCACTTCGGAAATGACCGCTTCTTTCTCACTGCGATTCAGACTCAAGGTCTACTCCTTAAATGTGCCTTCGGCCCCAAAGCCTCCGGCACGCCTCATTGCAGCGACCAACTGTTTCAGGAACTCATTCCATCTGCAGCGGGATCGCCATCTGCGTTGGCTTGTCACAATTAAGTCGGTCGGCGTTCTTTCGAACACTCCCCGACACCAACGGTCTTGGATGGCCCCGTGGACTGACGGTGTTGTCAAACCACGGACCCACCACACCCGGGCCACTGGAGTGGCCCGAATTCTTTTCGCGATCAGGCCGCGATGGACTGCATGTCGACGCGAACGCCCACACCCATGGTCGAAGACACGGCCACTTTGCGCAGGTAAACACCCTTGCTGGTAGCAGGCTTGGCCTTGGTCAGCGCGTCGAGCAGGGCGACCAGGTTGCCTTGGAGCTTGTCGGCTTCGAACGAACGGCGACCGATCGTGCCGTGCACGATGCCGGCCTTGTCGACGCGGAACTGCACCTGACCAGCCTTGGCGTTGCGCACCGCTTGCGCCACGTCGGGTGTCACGGTACCCACCTTGGGGTTGGGCATCAGGCCGCGCGGACCCAGGATCTGACCCAGGGTACCGACCACACGCATGGCATCGGGCGAAGCGATGACGACGTCAAAGTCCATCTTGCCGGCCTTGACTTCAGCAGCCAGGTCGTCCATGCCGACGATGTCGGCACCAGCGGCCTTCGCTTCTTCGGCCTTGGCGCCCTGGGCGAACACGGCCACGCGCTTGGTCTTGCCGGTGCCGTTGGGCATCACGACGGCGCCACGCACCACCTGGTCGGATTTCTTGGCGTCCACGCCGAGCTGGATCGCCACGTCGATGGATTCGTCAAACTTGGCGTTGGCACATTCTTTGATGATGGCCAGGGCGTCGGTCAGCGCGTAGAGCTTGTTGGCATCCACTTTGCCGGCGAAAGCTTTTTGCTTTTTGGTCAGCTTGGACATTTACACGCCCTCCACAATCACGCCCATCGAGCGGGCCGAACCGGCGATGGTGCGCACAGCGGCGTCCACATCGGCGGCGGTCATGTCTTTCATCTTGGTCTTCACGATCTCTTCGAGCTGAGCGCGCGTGATCTTGCCGACCTTTTGCTTGTTGGGCACCGGAGAACCCTTGTCGAGCTTGATGGCCTTCTTGATCATGTAGGTCGCCGGGGGCGTACCCATCTTGAAGGTGAAGCTCTTGTCCGCAAACGCGGTGATGGTCACCGGGATCGGCATGCCGGGCTCAAGACCCTGGGTCTGGGCGTTGAACGCCTTGCAGAACTCCATGATGTTGAGGCCGCGCTGGCCCAGGGCCGGGCCGATCGGTGGGGAGGGGTTGGCTTTACCAGCTGGCACTTGCAGCTTGATGAAGCCGACGATTTTTTTCGCCATTTTTTAGCTCCTGCGAGTGCAGACGGCTGCCATCAAGACAACCTCCTCGCGGTGGGGGACCCGGAAAAGACAAATGGCGCTGGCGTCGGGCCGACCCACCAGCGTCACGGAAACTTCAGGTCTTTTCGACCTGGCTGAATTCGAGTTCGACCGGCGTGGCACGACCGAAAATGGTCACCGACACGCGCATCTTGTTTTTCTCGTAGTTGACTTCTTCGACCGTGCCGTTGAAGTCCGTGAACGGGCCTTCCTTGACGCGCACGTATTCGCCCACGACAAATTCCACCTTGTGGCGCGGCTTGTCGGTGCCTTCCTGCATCTGGTTGACGATCTTCTGGACGTCTTCCTCGGAAATCGGGGCCGGGCGGTTTTTGGCACCACCCACGAAACCGGTGACCTTGTTGGTGTGCTTCACCAGGTGCCAGGTTTCGTCATCCATCACCATTTCCACCAGCACGTAGCCAGGGAAAAACTTGCGCTCGGTGGTGCGCTTCTGGCCGTTCTTGACTTCCACCACTTCTTCGGTGGGCACCAGGATGCGGCCGAACTTGTCCTGCATGCCTTCGCGGTTGATGCGCTCGATGATGTTGCGCTCGGCCGCCTTTTCCATGCCGGAATAGGCGTGCACCACGTACCAGCGCATGCCCTCAGCGGCCACGCCATCCGTCACAGGACTGTGTTGATCGGTCATTATTTTCTCCAGCCCAGGATCAGGTCGTAAAACAACCATTCCAGGGTCTTGTCGGTCAGCCACAGAAAGAGCGCCATCACAAACACGAAGGCAAACACGTAAGCCGTCATCTGGATCGCCTCCTTGCGCGCCGGCCAGACCACCTTTTTGGCTTCACGCCACGAATCACGCCCGAAGGCCACGAGCCGCTTGCCGGACTCGGACACACCAAACACCACCACGGCAGCCACCAGGCACGCGATCAACGCACCCCACTGCGCGAGGGCGCCCTGGCCCGACAGCAGATAAAACGCAACGAACGCCCCCAGCAGCAGCACAACAGCGACCGCCAGCTTGGCCTTGTCGGCGCTGGTGTTGACGGTTTGAACTTCGGAAGAGGCCATGGGGTTCCAGACGATTCGTAACAAAAACGCGCGACATCGAAGCCCGAGGCTTGAGACACGCAAGCCCACCAGAGGTCTTGACGACTTCGGCGGGCTTGTAAACCACGAAAACAGAGCGGATTCAGGTTCCGATGCTTGCCTGTTTTGTGGCAGGGGCAGTAGGAATCGAACCTACAACCTTCGGTTTTGGAGACCGACGCTCTGCCAATTGAGCTATACCCCTACTGGCTGTGCCCTAGCGGGCGTTGAACTTACGCAATGATCTTGGCAACGACACCGGCGCCGACGGTACGACCACCTTCGCGGATGGCGAAACGCAGACCTTCTT
>MERT01000021.1:0-28797 GCA_001770705.1 Burkholderiales bacterium GWF1_66_17
TGGAAGAGCTGTTCCGTCGCGAGGAGGCTGCAGCATGACCACCCCGGGAGGCGCCCTCGCTCGCAAGGTGCTGCTGATCGAACCCGACGGCCTGGTGCGCGGCACAGTGGCTTCGGTGTGCCGCGAGATGCAGATTGCGCACGTGCGCCAGACGATCAGCGTCGCGTCGGCTGAACAATGGCTCAAGACCGGAGCGCCGCAGGCCGTGCTGATTTCGCTGGTCGAAGGCGACGCCGCGCTGGATTTCCTGACCCGGCTGCGGGCCGGCGCATTCCGCTGCGAGGCGGACATGCCGGTGGTGGCGATGGCGCGTGTGGTCGACGCGGCGCTGGTGGCCCGGCTCAAGGCGCTCGATGTGCGCCGATTGCTGCTGCAGCCGTTCAGGTTGCACGACGTGATCCACACGCTGGAGCAGCTCTGGCCTGTACGGGAAGCGCTCCCGGCGTGAACAGCCCCTAAGGCAACGCTGAAAAAGTCCCTCGTGGCGCGGGCATCCCGCTCTCGGGCGGTCTGCGGCGTTGCAAAGCCTCGCCGGGCCGCCCGGCCCGTCTGCGTTTTGCGCCTTGCAGCCCATCCCGACAGCAGGCGCCCGCATCCACGGGGACTTGTTCAGCGTCGCCCTAAATCGACAGCGGGTCCACATCCACCGCCCAACGCACCAGACCTTTGGCTTCGGGCGCGCTGCGGCAGGCGTGCAGCACCGGCTGCCAGGCCGACAGAAAGCGCTGCAGCGCGCCGCGCGAATCGGTCTCCACCAGCATCTGCGCGCGCTCCACATTGGCCACGCGCTGGATCGTCAGTGGCACCGCGGGGTAGAGCGTGATCTGGTCGCGGTGCGGCAGTCCGGCGGCCTGTTCGGCGGCGATGTTCAGAAACGCCTGCGCGGCCTGCTGGGTGCGCGCATCGGCGCGCAGCAGCGCCTGAAAACCGTAGGGCGGCATGCCGGCCTGCTCGCGCTCGGTCAGCTGCTCGGCGGCGAAGGCCGGGTAATCGTGCTTTTTCAGCGTGACAAACAGCGGGTGCTGCGGGTACCAGGTCTGGATCCACATCTCGCTCGCGCCGCTCTGGGCGGCGTCGCGCCCGGCGCGGCCCGCCGCCTGCATGAGCAGGGCAAACAGGCGCTCGGGTGCGCGGTAGTCGCTCGCGAACAGGGCCGAGTCGGCGTTGATCCCGGCCACCAGCGTGATGCGGCGGAAGTCGTGGCCCTTGGCGATCATCTGCGTGCCCACCAAGACATCCACCTCGCCACTGTGCAGCGCCGCGAGCTGCACTTCCAGGCTGCCCTTGAGGCGGGTCGAGTCGGCGTCCATGCGCGCCACACGCGCGGGTTGACCGTCGGGCCGTTTCACGTCGACCAGCAGGCCGGCGAGCTGTTCTTCGATCTGCTCGGTGCCGCGGCCCACGGGCGCGATGTCGAGGTTGCCGCAGTCCGGGCAGGCGCGCGGCACGCGTTCGGTGAAGCCGCAGTGGTGGCAGCGCAGGGTGCGGTCGAGTTTGTGGAACACGCGGTAGGCGCTGCAGTGCGGGCAGCCGCTCTTCCAGCTGCAGTCGTGGCAGGCCAGCACAGGCGCGTAGCCGCGGCGGTTGAGCAGCACCAGGCACTGCTCGCCACGCGCGATGCGCTCTCCCATGGCCGCCACCAGCGGCGGCGCCAGCACCGCACCCTTGGGCTGGTGGTTCATGTCCACCAGGCGCAGGCGCGGCAGCGCCCCGCCGCCAATGCGACCCGGCATTTCCAGTCGCAGGTAGCGCCCCTGGTCCGCCGCGTGCCAGCTCTCCAGCGAGGGCGTGGCCGAGCCCAGCAGCACCTGGCAACGCGGGTTGCCGACGTCTCCCCCTCTTGCCCCCTCTCCCTCTGGGAGAGTGCGGGGGTGAGGGCCCGCTTGAAGTAGTGCCCCGCCAGCCGCCAACGCCTCGCTCTCCACCTTCGCCCGGTACACCGCCAGATCACGCGCCGAATAGCGCGCCCCTTCCTGGCTCTTGTAGCTCGGGTCGTGCTCCTCGTCCACCACGATCAGGCGCAGCCCCGGCAGGCTGGCAAACACCGCCATGCGCGTGCCCAGCACGATGCGCGCGCTGCCGGTGTGGGCCGCCAGCCAGCTGGTCAGGCGCTGCGCTGGCGTCATGCCGCTGTGCAGGCAGACCACCGAGCCGATGCCGAACGCGGGCTCGAAGCGCTCCCGAAAGCGAGCCTCCAGCTGCGGCGTGAGGTTGATCTCGGGCACCATCACCAGCACCTGGGTGGGTGCCTCGTTTTCGGGCGCAGCGGTTTCCAGCACCGCCTGCGTGGCGCGCAGATACACCTCGGTCTTGCCGCTGCCGGTGGCGCCGTACAGCAGCACCGGCGCGGTAGCCGCGGCCAGCGCCTGCAGCGCTCCGGCCTGCTCGGCGCTCAGGTCGTGGCCCTGCAGCGCCTCGGGCGCCGTGGGCGGCGGCACCCCGGCCGCCGCCTTGGCGCGGCGCTTGAGCCGGCGCGCCAGCTGGGTGCTGTCGAGCTCACGCAACTGGGGCGGTAGCGCGGCCAGCGCCACCTCGCCCAGACTGCGCTGGTAATACTGGGCGCTGAATTTCACCAGCTGGCGCCAGCACCCGTTCAGTGCCGGCAGGCCCTCCAGCACGCCCGCGACCGCCTTGGTCCTGGCTTCGGTGAGCCCTTCTGGCGGGGCATCCGGGCAGTCCCAGACCACGCCCAGCACCTCGCGGGAACCCAGCGGCACGCGCACCAGCGCACCCGGTGCGAGCGACAACTCACTTCGGTAGGTGAGCGTCGCACCCACGCCGCTGTGGGCCGGGGTGGCAACGACGATGCTGGGCCAAAAAGCCATGGTTAGCGGGATTTCCTCGGTTCAACTGTCGGAAAGCGATGTAAGTCTTTGATTTGTCATGGCTTCCGGGGCTATCCAGACTTTCTGTGGATAACTTTGTTGATAGGTACGTTTTGCGGGCCGGGAAGCCTTGTAAATCAAGGGCTTGCTTAGACTGCCCGGAAAAAAAGCAGAAATCAAAAGTCAATCAAATCAACAACTTGCGAGAGTTGGCTGGCGCCGAACCGATTCACCAGCGCTGAAAAATTGTTGCGGCGCCGCAGCACAAGATTTGTGCATAAGTGAGATGTGTCAAGCAGTTTTTTTCCCGGCTTTTGTGCTAAGGGCTTGTCGCAGGCCGGTTTTTGGACCCGCCTGTGACGGTCCGGGACCGCCCGGCCGGTCTGGCCAGGGCCGTGTTCAGCCTTGCGTGCGCAGGCGTTTCGAGTGCGTGTGCACCGCGTCCACCAGCACCTTCACGTTCTCTGGCGGGGTGTACTGGCTGATGCCGTGGCCCAGGTTGAAGATGTGCGTGGGGCCGGTGCCGGCGCCCTGGTGGGGCTTTCCAAAACTTTCCAGCACCGCCGCCACTTCGCGCTCGATCGCCTCCGGCGGCGCGAACAGCACGTTCGGGTCGATGTTGCCCTGCAGGGCTTTGCTGTCACCCACCGCCGCGCGCGCCTTGGCGAGGTTCACTGTCCAGTCCAGGCCCAGGGCTTCGCAGTCCAGGTCCTTCATGTCGTCCAGCCACAGGCCGCCGCCCTTGGTGAACACGATGCGCGGAATGGTCACGCCGTCGTGCTCGCGCTTGAGCTGCGCCAGCACGCGCTTCGTATAGGCCAGCGAAAAGTCCTGGAACTTGCCGTCGGCCAGCACGCCGCCCCAGCTGTCAAAGATCATCACCGCCTGCGCACCCGCTTCGATCTGCGCGTTCAGATACGTCGCCACCGAGTCGGCGTTGATCGCCAGGATGCGGTGCATCAGGTCCGGGCGGCTGTACATCAGGCTCTTGACCGCGCGGTAGTCGTCCGATCCGCCGCCCTCCACCATGTAGCAGGCCAGCGTCCAGGGGCTGCCCGAAAAACCGATCAGCGGCACCCGGCCGTTCAGCGCCTTGCGGATGCTGGTCACGGCGTCAAACACGTAGCGCAGCTTGGCCATGTCGGGCACGGCCAGCGTGGCCACATCGGCCTCGGTGCGCACCGTCTTCGCAAACTTCGGGCCCTCACCCTGCGCGAACGACAGGCCCAGGCCCATCGCGTCCGGCACGGTCAGGATGTCCGAGAACAGAATGGCCGCGTCCAGCGCATAGCGCTCCAGAGGCTGCAGCGTCACCTCGGTCGCGTAGTCCACATTCGTCGCCAGCCCCATGAACGAACCCGCCCGGGCGCGCGTGGCGCAGTACTCCGGCAGGTAGCGGCCGGCCTGGCGCATCAGCCACACCGGCGTGTGGTCGGTCGATTGGCGCAGGCAGGCGCGCAGGAAGGTGTCGTTCTGCAGGGGGGCAAAGCTCATGGGGGTGTCCGGTGCGGTGTCGTCAAAGGGAAGCCGCGATTATCCCGCCTGGGCTTTGTCCGCACTTTGAGCCAGCGCAGGCGGGCGGGTCAGCCGGTATCGGCCATTGCCCGGATCGGTGGTTGAAACTTACACTGCCTGTTCAGAAGAAGAAAAAAACCGCCCGTTTCGAGGCTGATGCCTGCTGTTCGCCAATCAGCTCGCCAGCCCTCGCAAGCCGAATCCGCGGAGGTCGCAAGCGATGAACACCCCTCCTGTTTCCGATACCTGGGCACGCGGCAACCCGTATGAACAGTACATCGGCCGCTGGAGCCGCAGGATGGCCCCGCTCTTCCTGGCCTGGCTGGACCCGCCCGCCGACCAGCGGTGGCTGGATGTCGGCTGCGGCACGGGCGCGCTGTCCGCCGCCATCCTGGATCACTGCCGCCCCAGCAGTCTGGTGGGCGTCGAACCTTCGGAGGGATTCCTCCAGCTGGCGGCCCGGAACCTTGCCGGCCAAGCCCGCTTCCTGGCTGGCGATGCGGCAGCGCTCCCGTTGGACGCCGCCGCATGTGACGTCGTCGTCTCGGGGCTGGTGCTGAACTTTGTTCCCGCGTTGCCGGCCGCCCTCGCGGAGATGCAACGGGTCGCTGCCAGCGGCGGCACCATCGCTGCCTATGTCTGGGACTACGCCGATGGCATGGAGATCATCAGGGCCTTCTGGGACGTTGCGGTGTCTCTGGATCCAGCGGCAGCTCCCCTCCACGAAGGTTCGCGCTTCCAGCTGTGCGAGCCATCCGCCCTGAAAGCGGCCTTCGAGTTCGCCGGACTCACCGAGGTGGAAACGGCCCCTCTCCAAGTGACAGCCGAGTTCGCCGACTTCGATGATTACTGGCGTCCCTTTCTCGGCGGACAGGGGCCCGCGCCAGCCTATGCGATGTCACTGCCCGAAGCACAACGCGCCAGTCTGAGAGACCAGCTGAAGTCGGCATTGCCGCAGGCAGCGGACGGTGCCATCTCGCTCAGGGCGCGGGCCTGGGCCGTTCGCGGCACGCGCGCAGCGGTGCCAAAATGAGCCCCGGCGGCCCGTAGATGCGATCCGATCCACCGCAAACGACAACCCACGATGATCCACGTTTCTGAAGCTCCGCCGGATTCTCTGCTCGGCCACTACGTCGCCTCGGGCGCGTATGCGGACTGCTACGTGACGGAGTTTCCGGCCACGGTCAGCCACGCCCAGTTCGTCGAGGCCTTCTACACCTCGGCACTGTTCAAGCTCGAACGCCTGTTGCTGGGACTGTTTCTGTCGCGCCCATCCACCGACGCACAGGCCAGGCAACTGGCCGAGGGGCAACGCTCGTCGTTCGCTGCCTGGACCGTCGAGTCACGCGCCGAAAACCAGCTCGTCCTCGCCACCGGCCGCACGAGGTCATGGCTCATGGTCGTGGCAGGCTCCAGCGAGCTTCCCGCCTCGACCCAGCTGTTCTTTGGCTCCGTGGTGGTGCCGCCGCGTTCGGCGTCTGGCGCCCGCCGTGGAATGGGGCTGGTGTTCACGGCCTTGCTCGGTTTCCACAAGTTGTATTCGCGCGCCCTGTTGCGCTCGGTCAGGGCGCGTCTGTCCAGCCAGATCCAAGCGGCCGCCCATTCGCGCCGCAGCGACGCGTAGTTCTTCGTCGCCGTTCAGCTCAAATGGTGATCCGCGGCCTCTTTCTTCGGTTGAACTGTGGGAAAGCGGTGTAAGTCTTTGATTTGCTTTGGCTTTTGCCGCTGTCCAGAATTTCTGTGGATAACTTTGTTGATAGTGTCTGGGCACAGGCCGGGAGGCCTTTTAAATCAAGGGCTTGCTTGAATTGCACGGGAAAAAAGCAGGCTCCAGAAGCCAATGAAATCAACGGTCTTCGAGGATGTACGCCCGATGCTCAGCCCTTGGAGCGTGGTTTTTTCTCTGGCGTTCGCTGCGGGCCCGTGGCACAAAATTTGTGCATAAGTGAGCGCTGCCAAATGCGCTTTTTGCAGGGTTTTCTCTTGCGGACGACCCCTTGCCACGGTGGGTCGCAGATTGACGCCCACCACCCGCGTTGGCAACATGTTCGCGTTTTTTGCCGAGAGCGGTTCGGCGGCGCTCCTGCCCAAGGCAGCCTCCCGAAGGTTCAGCCGGGTCGAGGCCTGAGCACCGCGGGCATTGCGCCGGCGCCCACTTTCGGGACCCCGATGGAAACCAGCGCTCAGCGGCGGATTGAATTTGATGGCCATGGCACCTCACAACGCGTCGCAACGGACGCCGGGAACCCATGAGCGGACGAACGGGGTGAGGCAACCCACTCGACACAGGCAGACATGAACGTGAAGCTCGACGACCTCGTGCTGGCGTACGAATGGGTCTCCGCCGACGCAGGTGGCGACAACGAGGCCTGCGTCTGCCCCGCGTCCGGGGCAATCCATTATTTTGAGGCCGGTGTTCCCGTGGATCCGGACAGTCCTGTCCTGGCTGCGCTGGAGGAAACTTGCGTCGCCGTTCCGGGCAAGTGGACCCTGGACCTAGGGAAACACCTGGCCCTGCGTTTTGTTCGGATGCAGCTGTCTCAGGCCGAGCAGGACGTCCGCGAGTGCTTCCGCCACCGGGGCGCTTACTCAAGGTTCAAACGGTTGCTGGAACGGGAGGGAAAGCTTCGGGCCTGGTACGCGTTCGAGGAAGCGGCCGTGAACGAGGCGCTGTTGGCGTGGGCCGAGACCCACGGCATCCCCGTTGAAGCGGATGGTGGCCCAGCGGCATGAAGAAGGCGCTGCCGCCGAGGCTTCGCCGGGGCTCAGCTCTTGTACTTGATGCTGCAGCCGTAGGCCTGGCTGGTGGTGGTGCTCAGGGGTTTGCCCGCCAGCAGTTCGCCCAGGCCCTGGCGCACGTGGTTGGTGGCTTTTTGAATGTCGGCCACGCGCGCGGTCGGGATGCTGTCGATGGCACCGGCGTAGGCCAGCAGGCCCTGGGCGCTGACGATGAACATGTGGGGCGTGACGCGCGCGCCGTAGGCCTTCCCGACCTGGCCGTCTTCGTCCATCAGCGTGGCGCTGGGGCTGGCGCCTTTGTCCTGCATCCAGCGCGCGAGCTGGGGCGGGCTGAGGTAGTCGGCGCTGGCGTCTTCGGTGGAGTTGATGGCCAGCCAGACCACACCCTGGTTGGTGAAGTCCTTCTGCAGCGCCTGCATGTTGCCCTGGTAGTGCTTGCGCACGAAGGGGCAGCCGGGGTTGTTCCACTCCAGCACCACCAGCTTGCCCTTGAATTGCGAGAGCTTGACGGGCTTGCCCGCGGTGTCGCTCAGCGTGAAGTCGGGCGCGGGCTGGCCGACGCTGGCGGCGGCATGGGCCGAGCGCATGGCCAGCAGGTAGGGCAGAACCAGGGCACCGGTGCCCAGGGTGACGAGTTGGCGGCGTTGCAGCATGGTCATGGCTCCGTGGGATGACAGACAACCTGAGACAAGCGCGGGGACGTTTTGGTTCAAGGCGCCCGCGGAACCGGCTCCGCCGGGCCGCCAGGTGCGCCCCTTTGGGGGGGTGACGCCGCAGGTGGCGCGGGGGGAGCCTACAGCCCAGCGATCACGGCGCGAACCTCGTCCACACCCAGCACCTCGGACAGCACCTGCGGCGCCTGCCCGTTCTGGTGGATCGCGTAGACCGGCACGCCGTTTCGGCCCAGTCGGGCGAGTTCGGCGGTCACGGCCGGGTCGCGGCGGGTCCAGTCGGCGCGCAGCAGGGCCACGTTTTTGGCGGCAATGTCGCCCAGCACATCGGCGTTGGCGAGCGTGGTGCGCTTGTTGTACTGGCAGGTCACGCACCAGGCGGCTGTGAAGTCCACAAACACGGGGCGGCCTTCTGCCAGCAGCGCGGCCTGGCGCTCGGGGCTCCAGGCTTGCCAGCTCACGCCCTGCACGGCGGTGGCGACTTCGGCGCCGGGGCTCGCGTCCTGCAGGCGCGTGACGTTCGGCCCCACGCTCCAGCCCAGCCACAGCAGGCCGGCGAGCGAGAGGCCTGCCAGCACGGTGCGGCTCTTGCCACGCAGGCCGAGCGCCCACACCAGCAGCGCCAGCACCACCAGCAGCATCAGCAGCGCCGCGGCGCCGTCGATACCGCTCTGCTGGCCCAGCACCCAGAGCAGCCAGACCACGGTGGCGAACATGGGGAAGGCCATGCCACGGCGGAAGGTGTCCATCCAGGCGCCGGGGCGCGGCAACGCGCGTGCCACGGCGGGCCACCAGCTGGCGACCAGGTACGGCAGCGCCATGCCCAGGCCCAGCATGCCGAACACGGCCAGCGCCTGCACCGTGGGCAGGGCGATGGCCAGGCCCAGCGAGGCGCCCATGAAAGGCGCGGTGCAGGGTGAGGCGATGGCCGTGGCGAGCACGCCGGTCAGGAAGGCATCGGCTGTGGGGTTTTTGGCCTGCAGGCTGGCCAGGCCGCTGGGCAGCACGCTGCCGAATTCGAACAGGCCGGCGAGGTTGAGGCCGATCAGGGTGAACAGCACGGCCAGCGCAGCCACCACGCCCGGGCTTTGCAGCTGGAAGCCCCAGCCGAGCTGTTCGCCCGCGGCGCGCAGGCCCAGCAGCAGGCCGCCGAGCGCCAGGAAGGAGAGCACCACACCGGCGGTGTAAGCCAGGCCGTTGGCGCGGTGGGCGCTGCGGTCGCCGGCGTGTCTGGCGAACGCCAGCACCTTGATCGCGAGCACCGGGAACACGCAGGGCATGAGGTTGAGGATCACACCGCCCAAAAGGGCGCCGATCAGAGCAGCCCAGAGCGTGATCGGGGCACCTGTCGGGCCCGCCGGGGCCGTGGCGCGGGCGGCGTTGGCGTCGAGCGCGGCCTGCAGCGCGTCGGGCACGGCCACCGGCAGGGCCGCGGCGGCGGGCCAGTTGCCCTGCACCGGTACGGTCAGCCGCGCGCCGGCACTGCCCGCGCCTTCGCCGGGCGGGTTGGCCTGGGCAACCACCAGCGCCAGCTGGGCCGGGCTGTCACTGCGTTGCGGCGAGAGGGGCACGCGGGCGGTCCAGCGTGCGCCGTCCCAGGCCTGGGTCCAGGCGGCGCCGGGTTCGATCAGGCCGGTGGCTTCGGGGAAAAATTCCAGTTTTTGCCCCTGCCAGGCCGCGGGCAGGCCGGCGAGCGAGGCGTTCAGGAAACCGGGTTCGGGCGTCAGCGTGCTGTCGGCGGCGGGCTGGTCTTTCGGGCCGGCGGCCAGCGCGGCCTCGAACGCCAGGCCGTTCAGCGCCGTCGAGCCCTGCACGGGGATGCGCAGCGTGAAGCGGCCTTCTTCGGGAATGCACTCCTTGCGGCAGGCGAGCCAGGCGGCGTACAGCTGCACGTCCACGTGGCTGCCTTTGAAGTCGGGTGCCACGGTCAGCGGCACCGGCAGCAGCACGGTGCCGTCGTAGCCGTAATTGGCCAGCGTGCCGAGCGGGAACTTGCGCGGCGTGGGCCAGGCGATGTCACCGGCCGTCACGCCCTCGGGCAGGGTCCACTGCAGTTCGGTGGGCAGGCCGGAGTCGCCGGAATTCTTCCAGTAGGTGTGCCACTCGGGGGTGTGGGTGAGCTGCAGGCCGACCCAGAGCTTCGCGCCGGGCGCGGCGCCGTCGGGCGCGTGGGCCAGCAGCTCGGCCTGCACCATCTGGGGCGGGGTCTGGCTGGTGGCGCCACCGAGGATGCCCTGCGCCTGCACGGCGAGCGGCAGCAGCAGGCTCAGCGACAAGGCCGGGAGCAGGCGCCGGGCAGAGCGGGTGGCGCAGGAAAGCAGTTTCTGGAGCATCGGGAGCGGGGTGTGTGGGGGCTTCGCAGCGGTCGGCGGGCGGTGCCGGTGAAGTATGAGGGCGCCGCCGGCTCCAAGTTCCTGGGACCCGGTGTGTCCGGGCATCGGCTGAATATAAGTCAGGGCTGTTGGCTTGTCCTGGGGGGTGCCGGGCGGCGTCATGCAGGCCGTCTATCGGAATCATGGAACGGTTGGGGTGGTCAAAGGGTTCACAGAACCAGAAGCTTTATGTAAAAACCGAATCCTGGACGGTTCTGCATGGAGGAACGTGCATGGGATCGATCGTCGAACGCGCGCTGCTGCCGTGGGCGCAGCGGATGAGGACCCAGGTGAACCTGCCGGTGCGCCTGAGCTGGGGCGCGGGCGGCGGCTCGTCGCTGGCGCTGGGCGACTTCGAGCAGCCGATGGTGGAGATCCGCGTGCGCGATGCGTCGGCGCTGCCGCTGCTGATCGACCCGGGGCTGGACACGCTGGGCCAGGCCTATGTGGAGGGCCTGGTGGACGTGGACGGCTCGGTGGCCGACATCCTCGCCGTGGCGCACCGGCTGGCCGAGACGGCCCAGCCCGAAGTGGGTGTGCTGGGGCGCATCCGCCGCCGCTTCGCCCACACGCGCGCGAGCGACAGCGAGGCGATCCAGTACCACTACGACGTGTCCAACGCGTTCTACGCCCAGTGGCTCGGTGAGGGCATGGTGTATTCGTGTGCCTACTTCGAAAACGGCGACGAGACGCTGGACGAGGCGCAGCTGAAAAAGATCGACCACATCCTGCGCAAGATCCGCCTGCAGCCGGGCCAGCGCCTGCTCGACATCGGCTGCGGCTGGGGCGCACTGGTGCTGCGCGCGGCGCAGCGGTTGGGTGCGCAGTGTGTGGGCGTGACGCTGTCGCAGAACCAGTTTGACCTGGCGCGCGAGCGTGTGGCAGCCGCCGGGCTGCAGGACCGCGTCGACATCCGCCTGCAGGACTACCGCGACGTGCAAGACGCGCCGTTCGACCGCATCACCAGTGTGGGCATGTTCGAGCACGTGGGGCTGGAGCACCTGGTGGGCTACTTCGGTCACATCCGTCGTCTGCTCAAGCCCGATGGCTGGGTGATGAACCACGGCATCACCAGCACCGACGCCTTCGACGGCGAGACGAGCCTGGGCGGGGGGCATTTCATCGACCGCTACGTGTTCCCGCGCGGTGAGCTGCCGCACATCAGCACCGTGTTGCGCACCCTGCAGGAAGGTGGTCTCGAAGCCTTCGATGTGGAGAACCTGCGCCGCCACTACCAGCGCACCACCCAGCTCTGGAGCGCCGCTTTTGAAGCCCACAGCGCGGGCATCCGGCCGCTGGTGGACGAGAAGCGCTGGCGCATCTGGCGCATCTACCTCGCGGGCTGCGCCTGGGCGTTCGAAAACGACGAGGTGGCGCTGTACCAGGTGCTGTGCCGGCCGTCCGGGCAGGCGGCGGCGGGACTGCCGTGGTCGCGCGGGTGGATGTACGACCAACCACTCGACCGCTGACGCGCGTCGCGCGAAACGGTCCATCCCGGAGACACCGAGGAACCCGCTTGGCCGGGCCTCTGGTGTCGCCCCCCTTCAGGGGGGTGGCGCCGAAGGCGACGCGGGGTGGCGCTTTTCTTCTCGATCTTGGTCACGACCACGCGGCCGATCTCGGCGGTGTTGGCCACGTGCGTGCCGCCGCAGGGTTGCAGATCGATCAGCGTGGTTTCGCCGATGCGCACGGTGCGCACGGTGCCGCTGCCACGCGGCGGCGAGACGCTCATGCTCTTGACCAGCGAAGGGTTGGCGTCCAGCTCGGCGTCGGTGATGGCGCCGATGTGCACCGGGTGCGCCGCGGCCACGAGGGCGGCGATGCCGGCGGTGAGCATGTCCTTGTCCAGCTGATCGGTGAGGGCGAGGTCGAGCCGCGCGTAGTCGGGTGTGATCGAGCAGCCGTTGACGGGCACCGGCACCAGGTGGCACAGCAGATGGGTGGTGGTGTGAAAGCGCATCAGCCGGTGGCGCCGCGCCCAGTCGATGCGGGCGGTCAGCGCGGTGCCCGGCTGCAGGGTGGCGAGCAGCGCCTCCTGACCCGGGGATGGCACATGTACGATGTCGGCTGTGGGCCGGCCCTCGGCGTCCTTGCCCTTGCGGGTGTCGGCGATGGTGATCACGGTGCCGTCAAGCCGCACCAGTTCGCCCGCGTCGCCCGCCTGTCCGCCACCGAGCGGGTAGAACACGCTGCGGTCGAGCACGATGCCGTGTTCGTGGATGGCGGTGACGGTGACGCTGCACTCGGTGAGGTAGGCGTCCTGGCGGAAGAGGTCCTGGGTCATGGCGGCATCTTACGGGGCCGTGCGGGGCCGCCACAAGCCGTAAACTGCCAGCCATGAAAGCGCCCGCCCGCCACTGGTCCGACCTCAGCACCGCCGACTTCGCCGCGCTCGACCGCGCGCGCGCCATCGCGGTGCTGCCGGTGGCCGCCACTGAGCAGCACGGGCCGCACCTGCCGCTGTCGGTGGACACCGATCTGGTCAACGGCGTGATCGCCGCAGCCCTGCCGCACATTGCGCACGACCTGCCGGCGCTGTTTTTGCCGACGCAGGCGGTGGGCTTCAGCCCGGAGCACACCCGTTTCGCCGGCACGCTCACGCTCAAGGCCGACACCGTGTTGCGACTGTGGACCGAGATCGGCGAATGCGTGGCCGCCAGCGGCGTGAAGAAGCTGGTGCTGCTCAACGCCCATGGCGGGCAGGTGGGCCTGATGGACCTGGTGGCGCGCGACCTGCGCGCGCGGCTGGGCATGCTGGTCTACAGCGTGAACTGGTTCAACCTGCCGCTGACCGATGCGCAGGGGCAGGACGTGAACGCGCGCTTCAGCGCCGAAGAGCACCGCTTCGGCATCCACGCCGGTGAGATCGAAACGGCCATGATGCTGGCGCTGCGCCCTGAGCGGGTGCGCATGGACCAGGCCGAGTACTTCCGCTCCACCTCGCAGGACCGCGCGATGCACTTTCCCATCCTCGGCAACGGCCGGAGCGCCAAGCTCGGCTGGATGATGCAGGATTACAACGCCAACGGCGCGGTGGGCAATGCGGGCGCCGCCACCGCCGCAAACGGCCACGCCGTGCTCGACGCCGCGGGCCGCGCGCTGGCGCAGCTGCTGGGCGAGATCGACCGCCTGCCGCCCGACACGCTCACCGAACGCACCGCGTTCGACTGATCAGGCGTACGTCACCCAGTCGGTGTATTCCCCGCCGTCGAGGTGCGGCAGCGTGTTGTAGGTCAGCAGGGTGTGGCGCCGGGGGCTGAACTGGAACTCGGTGACCGCGCTGTTGCGGATGCGCATGTTGAGCTCGATGGTGGCGTCCGGACTCAGGCCCAGCACATGGCCCACCGCGGTGGCAATCGGCCCGCCGCTGGAAACCAGCAGCACGTTCTGGCCGTGGTGGTGCGAGCGCACATGGTCCAGGGCGCTGGTGATGCCGTGCACAAAATCGGTGTACTCCGGCATGCCCTGCGGGCTCACGGTGCCCGCCATCCATTGGGCCAGGCCGTCGCGCAGCAGGCGGAAATGGGCGCGGTAGGCCTCCGGGCTGTCGGGCTTTTGCAGCGGGTGCGGGTGGATGCTGCGGATCACCGCCTCGCTGTCGTACTCGTTCAGGCCCGGCCAGACCAGGGGCTGGGCGTCCAGGCCAGCTCCGCTGGCGATGCCGGCCCAGGTCTGGGCGTGGCGCTTGAGGGTGCCGGTGAGCACGGCGTCAAAGCGCAGGCCGCGCTCGGCCCAGTAGCGGCCCAGGCGTTCGCTCTGGCGCTGGCCGAGCGCGCTGAGCTGGTCGTAGTCGTCGGCGCCAAACGAGGCCTGGCCATGGCGCACAAGGTAGAGGGTTCCCATGGGCCGGATTCTGTGGGCGCGGGGCCGCGGGGCTTTGTCCCGACAGCGACTGTGCGCTGCGCCGCTGTCACAGGCGTGTCTGTGGCGGCCACTCGGATGTGTGACAGGCAAGGACAACGCCGGATTGGCGGTGCATTTCTGGCGATGACGGGTGCTCCCCCTGTGCTTCAATCGACCGGTTGGGGTCTCTCTTTTAGAACATCACATGCCATTTGATCTGCAGACGATTCTGGTGCTGCGGCTGTGCGTTGAGCTGGTCGTGGCCGGCGCCTTCGTGGTCCAGGCGCGTCGTCATCCCACGGTGGGTGGCCCGGGCTGGTGGGCTGCGGCCGTCGTGTTTTCCACACTGGGTTCGCTCGGTTTCGGGCTGCGCATCCACAGCCTGAACCTGCTCACGGTCAGTGTCGCCAACACTTTGTTGTGCGGTGCGGCGTTGTTCGCCTGGCTGGGATTGCGGAGCTATCTCGGTTTGCACCGTTCGCTGCGCTGGACGGTGGCGGGCATGCTGGCCATTCTGTTGGGCCAGGTGCTGTTTTATGTGGTGTGGGACTCGGCGCCCGCGCGGCAGGCCCTGTTTGCCCTGACCGGTGTGGTGGTGCGCATCGGCACGCTGCGGGACATACAGACGCACGACCCGCAGCGCCGCCAGCCCGTGCTGCAATTCCTGCGCTGGTTGACCTGGGTCGAGTTGGTGTTGCTTGGGTTCGCGGGGGTGGCGGTCTGGTTCGTCCCCGATACCTCCCCGGCGCGCTTCGGTGCCCTGGTGCCCTCGCTGCTGGTGTTCTTCATGGTCGACCTGCTGCTGCGCATGGTTGTCAGCTTCGCGCTGGTGACGGCGCGGCTGCAGCAGGAGAGTGACCGGGCCCGCCAGCTGGTGCTGACACGCGAGACGGAGTCGCGCGCGCTGGTGGACAACCTGAGCGCTGGCGTGATGGTGTTCCGGCCCGACCAGACGCTGGCGACCATCAACACCGCGGCACGCCGCTTGCTGGGCTGGAGCACCAGCGGCGCCAACAGCGCCATGCCCGAACCGCAGGCGCCGGACTGGCGTTTGCTGCGCGAAGACGGTCGGCCCCTGCCGCGCCACGAAATACCGTTCGAGCGCGTGCTGGCGACCGGGCAGCCGCTGAGCAACATCGTGATCGGCGTGCAGACCGGGGCGGGCGATGCGGTGAGCTGGGTGCTCTGCAACGCCTACCCCGACAACGACGCCCTCGGCGGCCTGCGCCATGTGGTGTTCACCTTCGTCGACATCACCTCGCTCAAACTCGCCCAGCAACAGCAGCAGGCGCTGGAACACCAGTTGGCGCAATCGCACAAGATGGAAGCGCTCGGCACGCTGGCGGGCGGCGTGGCGCACGACTTCAACAACATCCTGGCTGCCATCCTGGGCAACGCCGACCTCGCGCGCCAGGACCTGCCGCCCGGGGCGCCGGCCCGCGAGAGCCTGCACGAGATCAGCACCGCAGCGCGGCGCGGTCGCGAGCTGGTGCGCCAGGTCCAGGCCTTCAGCCGCCAGCAACCCATGGAACGCCGACCGGTGCAGGTGGCCGAGGTGGTGGCCGAATCCGGCCGTTTGCTACGGGCGGCCACAGCATCGCCTTTTGAGCTGGTGCAGACCTGTGCGGACGGCGTGTTGCCCATCCTCGCCGACGCCACGCAACTGAGCCAGGTGCTGCTCAACCTGGGCACCAACGCCGCGCACGCGCTGGAAGGCCGGGCCGGGCGCATCGAATACCGGATCGACGCATTGGCGTCCGACGATCCGCGCCTGCCCGCTGCGATGGTGCAGGCGTGTGCCGGCAACGGGGCGGTCCGGGTGCAGGTGCAGGACAACGGCTGCGGCATGGACGAGGCCACGCGCGTGCGCATGTTCGAACCGTTTTTCACCACCCGCGTGGTGGGTGCCGGTACCGGCCTGGGGCTGCCGGTGGTGCTGGGCATCGTGCAGGCCCACGGGGGTGCCATCGAGGTGGACAGCGAGCCCGGCGTGGGCACCACCTTCACCCTGTATTTCCCCGCAGTTCGGGCGCTGCCCGCGGCTGTGGCCGATACCGGACTCGCCCCGGATGGGGGCACAATGGCGGCGAACACAAGCGGTAACACCGAGTTGCCCGGCCCCTCTTCAGTGGAGAACCCCGTCATGGCTCCTGATGCGATCACCGAACCGCGCCACATCCTCTACCTCGACGACGACGACACCCTGGTGTTTCTGGTGCGCCGCCTGCTGGAGCGGCGCGGGTACAAGGTCACCGCATTGACCGATCAGAACGTGGCCATCGAGGCCGTGCGCAGCCAGCCCACCGGGTTTGATCTGCTGATGACCGACTACAACATGCCCGGCATGTCGGGTCTGGAAGTCGCCAGAGCCGTGCTGGCGATCAACCCGGATCTGCCGGTGGCCGTGGCCTCGGGGTACATCACCGACGAACTGCAGACAGAAGCGCTGGCTGTCGGGGTGCGTGAAGTGGTGTTCAAGACGGACGCGGTGGATGCGTTTTGCGAGGTGGTGGCACGGCTTGTGACCCCCCCGCGCCCCGCCTGAGGGCGGGTCACCCCCCCGGGGGGCGATGCTGGCAGCCCGGCAAAGCCGGTTCCGCGGCATCCTGGGTACGAACCCTCGCGCCGGAGGGCCCCGGGTTTCAGTTGGCGTTGGCCAGCACCTTGGCGAACACTTCGCTGTCCACGTTGCCGCCGCACAGCGTGGTGCCAACGATCTTTCCTTTCAGGCTTTCCCGCTCTTGCCACGCGGCCGCGAAACTTGCGGCGCCCGCGCCTTCGGCCACGTTGTGGGTGTCGGCGAACAGCGTGCGCATGGCCTGGGCGACTTCGTCGTCACTGACCTTCACCACGCGCTCCAGGTGCGGCATCAACACGGCGAGTGCCGCGGCGTCGGCCACACGGCAGGCCATACCGTCGGCAAGCGCGGTGCTCACGGGCGCTTCGACCACCCGGCCGGCGGCGATCGAATCGGCGTAGGTGGTGGCGTGGGCGCTGACCACGCCGACGATGCGGGCCAGGTGCCCCAGCGCGAGCTTGGCGGCGATGGCCGAACACGCGCCCGAACCCTGGCCGATGGGCACGTAGACCACGTCGAGCTGCGGCACGGCCTTGAAGAATTCCCACCAGTAGGTGCTCACGCCACGCAGCAGGTCCTTGTGGTAACTCGGCACCATGTGTGCGCCGCGCTCGGCGGCCAGGCTCATAGCGTGTTCGCGCGCTTCCTGGAAGTCGTTGCCATGTTCGATCAGGTTCACGCCGAGCGCGCGCATGGCGGCGTTTTTCTCGGCCGAATTGCCCAGCGGCACCACGATGCTGCAGGCCACGCCGTGCGCGCGCGCCGCCCAGCCGATGCTCTGACCGTGGTTGCCGCGCGTGGCGCTGATCACCTCGCGTGGCAGCTCGCCGTGCAGCTTCAGCTGGTGGAAATAGGTCAGCCCGCCGCGGATCTTGAACGCGCCCACCGGTGTGTGATTCTCGTGCTTGACCCAGCAATCCGCACCCAGGCGCTGGCTGAGCGTGCCCCAACGGTATTGGGGCGTGGCCTGAAAGGACTGGTAGACCACGTGGGCGGCGGCTTCGATGTCTTGCAAGTGGGGCAGTTGGAGGGGCATAGATAGGTTCCGGGTGGTCAGAAGGCCGAGCCCAGCGTGCGTAGGCCCAAGGGTGTGTCCAGCAACGCGGTGAGTGCGGCGGAGCCAGGCGTCACCGCCATGGTGTCCAGACCAATGGCGTCCAGCGCCTGTTGCAGCCCAGGCGCATCGGGGTGGCTGAGCGTGAGGCTCTGCAGCGTGAGCCCGCTCGCGGGCATGGTGTCGGCCGGATGTGCGTTGCCCCACTGGATCAGTGTCGGCAGCGCACCGCCGAACAGGCGCTGGCCGTCGTCGCGCACGCTGATACGCCATTGCAGCAGGCCCGACGGTGTGGGCCGCGAGGCGGCGATGGCCGGGCCGCGCTGAATGCCGAGCGCGGTCAGTTGGCGGGTGGCTGCAGCTATGTCGGGCACGCTGGCCACCCAGTGCACCAGCTGCGGCCCGTGCTGCGCCAGCCGCGCCCGCAAGGCTGGATCGTCCAGATCGAACCAGCGCTTCAGCGGGGCGGGGCGCGTGGGCGTGGCCTGCGGGTTCACGGCGATGATTTCCAGGTAGGCGCGTGGGGCCTGTGCGCAGCTCAGTCGCAGCAGCCGGTTGTGGGTGCCGAACAGGGCGTGTTCGCCGCCCCGTCCGGGCACCACACCCAGTGTGGCCTCGCACCAGGCCACGCCTTCGTCCAGCGTGCGCGCAGCCACCACGAGGTGGTCGATCTGCGCGCTGTGCGGGGTGGTCACAGTGTCACGTGGCCGTGAATGCAGGTGACGGACTGGCCGCCGACCCAGATCGTGCCGCTGGCGTCGCGTTCGATAAACACGCGGCCCTCGCGCGCCAGCGCCGTGCCCTGCGCGGCCACGTAGCGCTCGGGCGCCAGGCCCGTTCCGATCAGCCACTGCGCGAGCGCGGCGTTCAGGCTGCCGGTGACGGGGTCTTCGCACAGGCCGTTGTTGCCGGGGAAAAAGGCGCGCACCTCGAACTGTGTGTCGTCTTCCTCGCGGGCACCGACCACGCCGACCTTGCCGCGCGGGCCCACGACGCCAATGTCCAGCCCGGCCAGCACCGCGCCGTCGGGCCTGAGCGCGAGCACCTGCTCGGCACTTGTCAGCATCACGCCGCGCCAGTTGGGTCCGTTGTCGCACCAGGCGTGGGCCGTGATGTCGCTGCGCGCCACGCCCAGGCCGCGCGCGATCAGCGCCACGTCGTCTTCCGGCAGCGGGCCGCTCTTGATCAGCGGCGGCGCCGCGAACGCCAACCGTTCTCCATCGCGCCGCAGCTTCACCAGACCCACGCCGCATTCCTGCACCACGTGTTCGCCCTGCGGCACGCCACCGGCTTCGAGCCAGGCGTGGCAGCTGCCCAGCGTGGGGTGGCCGGCGAAGGGCAGCTCGCGGCCGGGGCAGAAGATGCGCACGCGGTAGTCGGCACCGGCGGCCGCGCCCTCGGGTGTGGGCGGCAGCAGGAAGGAGCACTCCGACAGGTTGGTCCAGTTGGTGAAGTGCTGCATCTCGGCGGCCGACAGGCCGCTGCTGTCGAGCACCACGGCCAGCGGGTTGCCGCGGTAAGGCGTGGCGGTGAACACGTCGACCTGTTTGAAAGGGCGTTGCTGCATGGTGGGCTTCCGGTGTCAGGACAGGGGGAGATCGAGCACGCCACGGCTCGCGGGCAAACTGAGCCACTGCGCGTACCAGCGTTCCAGGTTTGGCCAGGCCGGGCGCGGCTGCGGCAGGCCCCACCAGCGGTGCACCTCGCAGGCGATGGGGATGTCGGCCATGCTCAGCGCGTCGCCGGCCATGAAGGCTTGTTTTGACAGATGCTCATCGAGCTGTGCGAACAGCGGCTCGGTCGCGGCCACCGACGCGGCAATGACCTGCGGGTTGCGCTGTTCGGCCGGCGTGCGGATCCATTGCTTGAAGGCGGGGCTGCCGGCCGGGTTCAGCTCGGTTTGCTGCCAGTCCATCCAGCGTTCGGCGTTGAAGCGCTGCCGGATGTCTTGCGGGTACAGGGACGAGCCCTCGCGACAACAGAGATAACGCACGATCACGTTCGATTCCCAGAGCGTGAAGTCGCCGTCTTCGAGCAGCGGCACCAGGCCGTTCGGGTTCTTGCCACGGTAGTCCGGCGTGTTCACGATGCCGTAGGCCAGGCCCGCGTCGATGCGTTCCACCTCCAGCCCGAGCACCTGCGCGCACAGCATCACCTTGCGCACGTTGATCGAGCTGGTGCGACCCCAGAGGCTTAGCATGGCGTCGGCATTATTTCAACGACTCGCGGATCGCCTGCGCCAGCGCCGCGATGCCGATGTGGATCTGCTCCTCGCTGGCCGTCACGAAGGACAGGCGCAACGTGCGCGGGTCCGCATGGTCGGCGTAGAACGCGGCACCGGGCACGAAGGCCACGCCCTTGTCCACAGCCTTCGGCAGCAGTTCCACGGCGTTCATGCCTTCGGGCAGGCGCACCCAGAGGAACATGCCGCCGTCGGGGGTGTTCCACACCACGTCCAGTCCGGCCATTTCTTTCTGCAGCGCTTCCAGCATCGCATGGCACTGGCTCTTGTAGAGCGCGCGGATGGTGGGGACATGGCGGTCGATGAAGCCGTCCTTCAGCACCTCGGACACCATGCGCTGGTTGAAGCTGGGGCTGTGCAGGTCGGCCGCCTGCTTGGCCTGCAAGAGCTTGGGCATGATGGCCTTGGGCGCGATCACATAACCCAGGCGCAGGCCGGGTGCCAGCACCTTAGAGAACGAGCCCAGGTAGATGCAGCCTTCGGGGTTGCGCGCGGTCAGCGGCTTCGGGGGCGGCTGGTCGAACCACAGGTCGCCATACGGGTTGTCTTCCACCAGCGGCAGGCCGATGGCGGCGGCGCGCTCCACCAGCGCCTGGCGCCGTGCTTCGCTCATGCTGCGGCCGGTGGGGTTCTGGAAGTTGGGCAGCACGTAGAGGAAACGTGCGCCCTCGGCCTTCGAGACCAAGTCTTCAACGTCCACACCCTCGGCATCGCTGTCCACGCTCACGATGTTCGGTTCCATCGGCGTGAAGGCCTGCAGCGCGCCCAGGTAGGTGGGCGTTTCCACCAGCACGGTGCTGCCTTCGTCGATCAGCACCTTGGCCACCAGGTCCAGGCCCTGCTGGCTGCCGGTGGTGATCAGCACCTGATCGGCCGAGACGTCCCAGGGCATGCTGGCCGCGACCCATTCGCACAGCGGGCGGTAGCCCTCGCTGGCGGCGTACTGCAGCGCGGCGCGGCCGTCGGTGCGCAGCACCGTTTCGCAGGCGGCGGCGAAGGCCTCGACCGGGAAGGTCCTGGGCGAGGGCAGGCCGCCCGCGAAGCTGATGATGCCGGGCTTCTCGGTCACTTTAAGGATCTCGCGGATCACCGACGGGTTCATCTTGTGGGCGCGTTTCGCGAGGGTCCAGGTGCTGCTCATGAAGTCTCCTTGTTGGATTTCGGATGTGTGATGGGCGGGGCGGCCATGCGGCGCCCCATGAAGACGGTGGCGACCACGGCGAGCGCGAAGCCCAGCGTCATCGCATCCAGCGATTCTCCCAGCAGCGGCAGGGCGGCCAGGATGCTGACGAAGGGTTGCAGCAATTGCAGCTGGCTCACGCGCAGCGCGCCGCCCAGCGCCAGCCCGCGGAACCAGGCGAAGAAGCCGGCCCACATGGAGAACACGCCGACGTAGAGCAGCGCCCACCAGGCCGAGGTGTTGATGGGTTGATCGGGCCAGGTCAGCAGCGCGCCGGGCACGGTGAGCGGCAGCGCCATCACACAGACCCAGCTGATCACGCGCTCGGCGCCCAGCACCGGCGTGACCTTGGCGCCCGCCACATAGCCGAGCGCGGCCGCGATCACGGCGCCCACCAGCAGCAGGTCGGCCCAGGCCAGACCGAAGCCGTGGCCGAGCTGGTGCGCACGCAGCACGCTGTACGCCGCCACCAGCAGGCTGCCGAGCCCGGCGAACAGCCAGAAGCCCAGGCGCGCGCGCTGGTGCAGCAGCCAGGCCGCAGCGGCGGCGGTGGCCAGCGGCAGCAGCGCGGTGATGACGGCGGCGTGGCTGGCCGTCACATGGCGCAAGGCCCAGCCCAGCAGCAGCGGGTAACCGATGGCGTTGCCCAGCAGCGAGAGCGCGAGCGGCTTGCGGTGCACCGGCGCCGGCAACGGCGAGCGCGTGGCCATCAGGTAGATGGCCGAGAGCCCGCCCGCCAGCGCGGCGCGCGCCCAGGTGACGAACCAGGGCGAGAGCTGGGGCGCGTCGGCCGTCCCGGTGGCCAGCCGCGTCATGGGCAGGGTGAGCGCGAACACCACCACGCCGATCAGGCCGAGCCACAGGCCCAGGGTCTGCTCGCGGTGGCTGGGCAGGGCGGGCAGCGCGGTGCTATGGCTCATGGCTGGCCTCCCAGGCCCGTCATCAGCATCCACCCGGCGGTGAGCACCAGCGCGCTGGCCATGACGCGGTTGAACACCTGCAGGCGCGCGCCCGTGGCCACGCCGTCCACCACCGGACCGGCCAGCCAGTGGCGCAGCAGGGAACCGACCGAGGCATAGAGGAGGTTGCTGAAAAACGCGAAGGCCAGCATCAGCGGCAGCACCTGCACGAAGCGCTCCAGCGCGTCCGGCCTCCCGGCGATCCAGCCCGCCACGATGGACAGCGCCAGCATCCAGGCCTTGATGTTGAGGAACTGCAATCCCACGCCCTGCGCAAACGTGACGCTCAGCCTGTCGGCGCTGACCTGGCTCAGCGAGCGGCTGCCCCAGAGCTTGCGCGCCAGCCACAGCAGGTAGGCGCAGCCTCCGATGAGGATGGCCCAGCGCAAGGCCGGCTGCGCCACGATCAGCGTGCCCAGGCCACCGGCGCACAGCGCCAGCAGCACACCCCAGCCCACCGGCACCGCGCAGACGAAACGCAGCGAATGCCGCAGGCCGAAGTTGGCGGCGAGCGCGGTGGACAGCGTGGTGTTAGGCCCGGGCGTGAAGCTGGTGGCTGTGGCCAGCACCAGCAGGGCGCTGAATTCGGTGGCGTTCACGGGCGGCCCTTCGCGTGCGCACACCGGTCCGGTGCCTTGAACGGACGGTTGTGAGTGAAAAGGGCTTGCGGGCGCATGGCAGACACTTTATCCTTTCACACCAATACACAAGCCATACAGTTTGGGCATTCAGTTCAATAACTGTGTGGTTCGTTCTGCCCACACACTGCCATGTTCAACACCTCCGACGCCAGTCCTGGCGATGCGTTGTCCAGCGCGCCCGCCCTCAGCCGCACGGCGGCGCAGACGCTGGCCGAGCAGCTGGCCGAGCGCTTTGCCGGCCGCATCCGCGACCGCCTGCTCGCACCCGGCGCGCGACTGCCCAGCGTGCGCCAGTGCGCGGCCCAGCAGGGTCTGAGCCCGTCCACGGTGGTGGCGGCCTACGACCTGTTGCTGGCGCAGGGCCTGGTGCAGGCGCAGCGTTACCGAGGCTTTTTCGTGCGTGAACGCACGCCGCTGCGGGGCGCGGGTGCCGGGCGCGCGGCACCGGCACCGGGCGCCGAGTCGTCCGACCGCATGGCCGCGCCGGTGAACGCAGCGGCGCTGATCCGCGGCATGTTCCACCCGGCGGGCTCGCGGCCGCAGCCCGGCATGGGCGCCTTTCCGCCGGACTGGATGGTCTCCAACTTCATGCAGGCGGCGGTGCGCCGCGTCACCACGGGGCCTGCGCTGGCCGACAACTCGCTGCGTTACGGCGAACCGCTGGGCGACGGGCAGTTGCGCCGCGTGCTGGCCGACCGCCTGCAGGTGCTGGGACTGCCCGCTGGGCCGCAGCAGATCATCACCACCGTGGGCGCCACGCACGCGCTCGACATCGTGAGCCGCACCCTGCTGAAGCCGGGCGATTGTGTGATGGTGGAAGAGCCGGGCTGGGCGGTCGAGTTCGCGCGGCTGGCGGCCATGGGCATGCGCATCCTGCCGGTGCCGCGCGGACCGGCGGGGCCCGATCTGGCGGTGATGGCGCGCTACTGCGAAGAACACGCACCCAAGCTGTTCGTGAGCGTGAGCGTGTTGCACAACCCGACCGGCTACAGCCTCTCGCCGGCGAGCGCGCACCGTGTTCTGCAGCTCGCGCAGCAGCACGGTTTCTACGTGGTGGAGGACGACACCTACGGCCACATCGCACCCGAGCACGCCACCCGCATGAGCGTGCTCGACGGTCTGCAGCGCACCATCTATGTCAGCGGTTTTGCCAAGATCCTCGCGCCCAACTGGCGCGTCGGCTACCTGGTCGCGCCACCCGACTGGGTGGAGCGCCTGCTCGACACCAAGCTGCTCACCACGCTCACCACGCCCAGTTTGCTGGAGCGCGCGCTGGCGCACTGCATCGAACAAGGCCAGTTGCTGCGCCACGCCGAGCGCATCCGCGCGCGGCTTGACGAGGCACGGGGCCGCAGCGTGAAGCTGGCGCAGGCGGCGGGTTGCCGTTTCGTCTCAGAGCCCGCGGGACTGTTTGGCTGGGTGGACACGGGCGTGGACACCGAGGCGCTGGCGCAGCGCATGCTGGACGAGGGCTACCTGATCGCGCCCGGTTCGCTGTTCCACGCCGCGCGCGCACCGAGCACGCTGATGCGCATCAACTTCGCGACCACGCAGGACGCGGCGTTCTGGAAGGTGTTCAGGCGGCTGGCGGCGCGCTGAGCAGCGCGGCCAACGCGCCGTCGATCTGCTTTGCCTCGGCCTGCATCAGCGGCAGGGCGCGGCCGAAGAGTGGCCAGTCGCGTGAACGCGCGGCCAGTTCCAGGCCCTTGGCCAGGCGGGCGCCGCGCTCGGCGGTCATGCTGCCCAGCGAACCCTTGAGCCCGTGCGCATGGGCCACGGCAATGCCGATGTCTTGCGCCAGATGCGCCTGTTGCAGCGCCAACAAGCGCTGGCGCAGATCGGTTCGCATGGCCTGGGCGAGCTGGCGCAGGGTGGTCTCGTCGCCATCCAGCCGCCGGCGCAGCTTGTCGATGTCCAGCGGCCCCGCCGCGCCGGGTTGGTGCGCAGGGGGTGGCTCCGGCGTTGCGGCGCACGGGACGCCGCGGTGGGCGCTGCGCATCAGGGCTTCGTCCATGGCGCGGATCAGCGCTTGCGGACTGACGGGCTTGGACGTGTAGCCGTCCATCCCGGCCAGCAGGCAGGCTTCGCGGTCGCCGTTCATGGCGTTGGCCGTGACCGCCACGATCGGTGTGTGCGGACGGCCCAGCTGGATATCGCGCTCACGGATGCGCCGCGTCGCCTCCAGGCCGTTGCTGCCGGGCATCTGAACGTCCATCAGCACCAGGTCCACGCCACCCAGTTCCCACTGCGCGACCGCCTGCTCGCCGTCGCGAGCGAGCCGCACGCTGCAGCCCAGACGCTGCAGCAGTTGTTTCATCAGCAGTTCGTTGACCGGGTGGTCTTCGGCCACCAGCACGCACAGACCGGCAAAGCGGTGTCCGGCCTGCGCCACCTCGTTGAGCTCCATGGGGGCGCTCAGCGGGCCGCGGTCTGTGGCTGTGGTTTCGCCCAGCGGCAGTGTGACGGTGAAGGTGCTGCCCTGGCCGAGTTCGCTCACCAGGTCGATGCGGCCGCCCATGAGCTGGACCAGGCGCGAACAGATGGCCAGACCCAGACCACTGCCGCCGAACTTGCGCGCGGTGGAGGCGTCGGCCTGGGTGAACGCATCAAAGATGGTGGACTGGTGCTTTTTCGCGATGCCCACACCACTGTCCTGCACCTGCAGGCGCAACTGGTGCGCGCCGCCAGCGCTGCCGGTCAGCAAGTCCGCGGTCAGGCGGATGCGCCCGCCGCGGGGCGTGAACTTCAGCGCGTTGGAGAGCAGGTTGTTCAGCACCTGCCGCAGGCGCCCCGGATCGCCTTGCATGTGGTCGGGCAACCGGGCCGACAACTGGAGTTCCCAGCTCAGCGGTTTGGTGCGCGCCTGTTCGGCATAGAGCGCACTGACTTCCGCCAGCGTGTCGCGCAGCGGAAACTGCACGTTCTCCATGCTGAGCTTGCCGGCCTCGATGCGCGAGAGGTCCAGCACGTCGTTGAGCAGGTCGAGCAGGGCGTGGGCCGAGCTGTCCATCAGGTCCAGCCAGCTTTTCTGCTCGGTGTTGAGCGGCGAATCCATCAGCAGGCGGGTCAGCCCCATGAGGGCATTGAGCGGTGTGCGCACCTCGTGACTGATGTTGGCCAGGAACTCGCTTTTGGCCTGGCTCGCCTGCTCCGCCTGGGCGCGGGCTTGTGCACCTTCGGCTTCCACGCGCTTGCGTTCGCTGATGTCGGCGTGAGATCCCATCAACCGCAGCGGGCGGCCCTTGGCGTCGTGCTCGGCGACCATGCCATGGCTTTCGATCCACAGCCATCCGCCGGCGGTGCGCACGCGGTACTGAACCACCGTGCGCTGCTGCCGGCCCTGCAGCAGTTCGCCCGCAGTCGCTTGTGCACGGGCGCGGTCGTCGGGGTGGACCCGATCAATCAAGGCTGATGTGTCCCAGTAGCCATCGACAGCGATGTCGCCCAGCATTTCGCCCCAGCGCGCGGTCAAGAAAACCTGTTGTGACGGCAACTGCCAGTCCCACAGCGCCAGGCCGGCGGCTTCAACCGCGAGTTGCAATCGGTCGCTGGTTTCGTCCAGTGCCTCTTCGGCCAGCAGGCGGCTGTTGGATTCGCGGTGCACCGAGCTGCGCAACCGGTCCAGTTCGTGGTTCTGCCGGTCCAGTTCGGCCATGAGCTGGCGGGTGCGTTCCCGTTCCTTCTGCAGGTCTTGCAGCGCTCGCTGGAAATCGTGTGCGAGGCGTTGGGGTGTCGTGGGCATGAGCGGGTGGTGTGAGGGGTGCAGCCCGTTCGGTTTGGGCGTTCAACTGCCTCCGAGCACCTCCCAGCGCTCCAAGGCCTGCATCCATTCAGACTCTATTTCGGCGTGTCGGGCGCCCAATTGAGTGGCGCGGGCCGGATCGGTGGCAAAGAGTTGACCGCCCGCCAGCGCGCGGTCAATGTCGGCCTGCTCGGCCTCCAGTGCGGCGATTTTTCCTTGCAGGGCTTCGAACTCGCGCTGTTCCTTGTAGCTGAGCTTGCGTTTCGGGGACGCCGAGTTGGCGGGCGCTGCGGGTGCGACAGACGCGGCAATCGGCGCCGCTGGCGCTGCGGCAGGCGCTCGCTCGCGTTGCAGCGCTTCGGCACGTGCCGACTGTGTGAGCCAGTCCTGCACATCACCCACGTATTCGCGCCAGCGGCCTTCGCCCTCTGAGACGAGCGTGCTGGTGACCACGTTGTCGAGGAAGCGCCGGTCGTGGCTGACGAGGAACACGGTGCCCTCGTATTGCTGCAACAGGTCTTCCAGCAGCTCCAGCGTGTCGATGTCCAGATCGTTGGTGGGCTCGTCCAGCACCAGCACGTTAGCCGGCCGGGCAAACAGGCGCGCCAGCAGCAGGCGGTTGCGCTCGCCGCCCGAGAGCGTGCGCACGGGGGCGTTGGCACGCGCGGGCGAAAACAGGAAGTCGCTCAGGTAGCTCTTGACGTGGGTGCGCTTGTTGCCGATCTCGATCCACTCGCTGCCGGGGCTGATGAAGTCTTCCAGCGTGGCGTCCAGGTCGATCTGGTCGCGCATCTGGTCAAAATACGCCACGGTCTGTTTGCTGCCCTGGCGGATCGTGCCGCTGTCGGGGGCCAGCTCACCCAGGATGATCTTCAGCAGTGTCGTTTTGCCCGCGCCATTGGGCCCGATCAGACCAATCTTGTCACCCCGCAGGATGGTGCCGGTGAAATCGCGGACCACCATGCGTTGCCCGCCATCGGCGGTGGGGAAGGACTTGCAGACCTTCTCCAGCTCCGCCACGATCTTGCCGCTGGCCGTGCCACTGGCCACTTCCAGCTTCACGCTGCCCAGGGCATTGCGGCGCTGCTCGCGCTGGGCGCGCAGGCCTTCCAGCCGGGTGATGCGCCCCTGCGCCCGGGTGCGCCGGGCTTCCACGCCCTTGCGGATCCACACCTCTTCCTGGGCCAGCAGCTTGTCGGCGCGCGCGTTGATGACGGCCTCCTGGGCCAGTTGCTCTTCTTTCAGGAGCTGGTACTGGGCGAAGTTGCCCGGGTAGCTCAGCAGGCGTCCGCGGTCCAGTTCCACCATGCGGGTCGCAACACGGTCCAGGAACGCCCGGTCGTGGCTGATGGTGACCACGCTCCCTTTGTACTCCAGCAGAAGGTCTTCAAGCCATGTGATGCTGTCTAGATCCAGGTGGTTGGTGGGCTCATCCAGCAACAGCACGTCGGGTCGGCTCACCAGGGCCTGTGCGAGCGCCACCCGCTTCTTGTTTCCTCCCGACAAGGTGCCCACGGTCACGTCCGGCTCCAGATGCAGGCGGTGAAGCGTCTCCTCCACCCGTTGTTCCCAGTTCCAGGCGTCCAGCGCCTCGATGCGGTTCTGCAAGGCGTCCAGATCGAGGCCGTCTTCACCGCTCAAATAGAGATCGCGCGCAGCCCGGGCGTCGGCCAGGCCCACACTGGCCGCCTCGAACACAGAGCTCTGCAAGTCCAGCACCGGCTCCTGCGGAACATATGCGACGCGCAGACCGGTCTGGGTCTGCAGCGTGCCGTCGTCCGGTTTTTCCAATGCCGCCAGTATCTTCAGGAGGGAGGACTTGCCCGTTCCATTGCGCCCGATCAGGCCGACCCGTTCCTGAGCCTCAAGAGAAAAGTCGGTGTGATCAAGCAGCGCCACGTGGCCAAAAGCCAGTTGAGCGTCTTGCAGGGTGATGAGTGCCATGGAGGAGCCAGAGTCAAAGGAGTCGCGATTATCCCTGTGCGCTCCAAGCGGTGCGTGCCAACCTGGGTCTTGAGCACGGAGTGATCACGTGCCCTGTAGGTATGGGGACGTGCAGTTGACTCCAGATCAACGGCTGTGGCCACCGTCCTCCCCGCAGATTTATAGACAGCAGCTGCAGTGCTCCCGCAGGTACCCACCGCTTGGCAGGCTGGCACGAGATGGGAAGCCACGCCCCGGCGAAAGCATCTTTTTTAACTTTTTTTGAGGTTCTTTGACAAGACGTCAAAAACAGACGTATACTGCAAGGCTTCGCTGATTACTGCAACGCCCCGCGGCAAGCAAAAAAGTAGTCAGCGAAGCGCAGAGGGTTCAACCCCGGCTCGGTTCAAAATAAGTTAGCGTAAACCCTAAAATATTTTGACGAAGCGCTAAAAACTGTGTCATAATACGAGGCTCAGCTGATCGCAGCTAAGCAGGCAGACGGAAGCAGCA
>MERT01000022.1:0-47263 GCA_001770705.1 Burkholderiales bacterium GWF1_66_17
TGTTGGCGGCGTTGCCGGTGCCGTGTCGGGTCGCAGCCCCCAGCAGCACCAGGTTCTCCACGTTGTCGCCCAGCGTGTAGTTGAGCGGAGCTGATTGCACCGTGTCTATCCCCGCGTCCGGCAGTTCCACCACAACATCGGTGGTCAAATTGACGACATAGACGTCGTCGCCAGCACCACCCGTCATCGAATCGCTGCCCGTTCCACCATCGAGCGTGTCATTGCCCGCTCCACCGTTGAGCGTGTCATTGCCCCCGAGTCCTTGAATGAAGTCCGGCAGCTCCGTTCCGATCAGCGTATTGGCCGCACCGGTTCCAGTGATGCTGTTGAAAGCCGCCACGATGCCTGTCGCGGCGGAAAACACCGTCTCAAGGGTTCCCAGGCCATCTGTATACGAGGCCGCCACGCGCAGGCGCGCACCGACCTCGGTCACGGCGTAGGTCGACCCGGTCGCACCGACAATGTCGTCCCAGGTGGCGCCGTTGTCGTTGGACACCTGCCACTGGTAAGCCACCGTACCCAGCCCATCGGCATCGGCCAGTGTGTCGCTGGCCGTCAGGACCTGGGTGAGCACAGGCGTGGTGTCGTCGATGAGCACGACGCCTGTGGGCACGGTGTTGATGAAGCTCACCACCTCGGTCGCAGCGGAGAACACCGTCTCAAGCGTCCCCAGTCCGTCCTCATACGAAGCCGCCACGCGCAGGATGGCACCGATCTGAGCCGGGGTCACGACGAAGCTGGGTTCGATGGCGTCAAGAATGTCCTCCCAGGTCGCACCACCGTCGGTGGACACCTGCCACTGGTAGCTCACCACGCCCAGGCCATTCGCGTCAGCCAGGGTGTTGCTGGCTGTCAAGGTCTCGCCCAGCAACGGCGTGGTGTCGTCGATGAGCACAGCCCCTGTGGGCAAGGCGTTCACGGCAAAGGTCGGGAACGAGCGCACTTCCTCCAGCACGCCCTGCGCATCTTCGTACACCCCCCGGACACGCAGGGACAACCCGGCAAGGTCCGGCGTCACCGTGAAGGTGGTACCGGTCGCCAGCTGGGCACCCACACCGGTCTGGGTCATGATGTCCTGGAAGAACCCGGTTCCAAAGTCCGCCTGCCAGTAGTAGGTGAGCGGTCCGGGAATGACCCCGCCCGGGTTGTCCGCATCCGTCACGTCTTCGGCCGATACCCTCAGCACCTGGCCCGTAGCGGGTTCGAACTCAAAGTCACCGGTCACGTCATCCAGGATGAACAACAAGCCTTCTGGCTCCGCGTTGACCCCATCCGCCAGCACGATGGTCTCGTCGGCAAAGCGCAGCCTTTCGATACCGGTCAACCGGTCGGTGCCGTCGATGCCCGCGCCGGCCACACCGTCCAGTATGTGCGCGACCGTGGTGACGCCGCCCACCGTGCTGATGTCGTAGTCCCCGCTGTTGCCGGTGAACACCGCGGTGTCGAAGTTGAATCCGCCGCTGCCCTCCAGGATCTCGCGCACGATCACCAGCTGACCCGGGTTGTAGGTGCCAGCCAACATGAGCGGCACCATGGGCCGCATGCTGTCGAAGCTGGCGATCTCGGCTCCGGTGCCGTCGTTGTTGGCGCGCACGCTGATGCGCACGTTGAGCCACATGTCACCGTCGATCAGGTCGTCGCCGCCCCGCCCTTCGATCACATCGCTCCCGTCGCCGCCGAGGATGATGTTGCCGGCGCCAAAACTGTCATCGGCATTCCCGGCGGTGCCGTCCGCACCGTTGCCGGCGTCTCCGACAAAGTCGCGCAGGCCGCTGACGAGGTCGAAGTTGGTCAGCACGCTGCCCTGGGCGCCGGCGTTGGGAATCGAGAGTGCATCGGCATCGTCACCGCGCAGGTAGTCACTCTGGGCCGATCCCGAGAGCCCTTCCACCTCGGCAAACCGCGCAATGACGCCGGCGGCCACCGGGATCGGTCCGACGTCGAAGGCCCGCACGCTCAGGTCCATGCTGACCCCGAAGTCCTCGTCCTTGAAGGTCGCCCAGTCGAAGCCGGAGGCGCCCAGGTACTTGTCGCCGGGGCCGCTGCTGCCGACCATGATGTCGTCGCCACCTTCGCCGTTCATGATGTCGGCCAGGCCGCTGCCCAGATAGACGTCGTTGCCGACAATCATGTCCAAGCCGAGCGGGTCGAAGTTGTCGCCAGGGCTGCCGTCGAGCAGGCCGCCTTCGAGCCAGTCGTCGCCCTCGTTGCCCATGTTCTGCTCGACGCCATCGCTGCCCAGCATGAAGTCGTTGCCCGGGCCCCCGAAGGCTTCGCCGCCGTCTTCGCCGTTGACGATGAAGTCGTTGCCAAAGCCGCCGAGGATCAGGTTGAACAGACCGTTGCCGGCGTGGATGACGTCGTTGCCGTCGTCGCCCTGGATGTTGTCGTCGCCACCGAGGTCGGTGATGATGTCGTCGCCGGCGCCGCCGCGGATCGCGTCGTTGCCGTCGCCGCCTTCGATGCGGTCGTTGCCGGCATCACCCCAGAACGAGTCGTCGCCGATGCCCCCGATCAGGGTGTCGTCGCCGTCGGTGCCACCCAGCACCACGTGGTCACCGCCGGTGTACTGCAGGTAATTGGTGTCAAGGCCCAGCGTGCTGGGGTCGTCGCGGATCACCAGCGGCACCAGGGGGTTGTCGCCCACCGGGTCGCTGCTGCCGGTGGGGTCGTCGTCGAGGCTCTCGTCCACGTCCAACGTCAGGGGATCGTCTCCGAGCACACCGTCCGGGCCGGCCATCACGCTCTGGTTGAACTGCCGCGACTGGTCCACCTCCAGCATCAGGTTGGTCTGGAAGATCAGGGCCGGGAGGTGGGCGATGTCGGTCGCCGCCATCACCATCTTGGCGAAGGAGTTGTTCTCCAGCTCGGTCACGAAGTTCAGACCGGCCGAGCGCTCCAGGTAGTAGAAGCGGTCGGCGTTCTGCAGCTTCTCCATCTGCTCTTCAAACACGAAGTTGAAGGTGGAGCCCAGCATGCCGCCAAATGGCGTCTTGGCTTCGGCGAGACCGCCGATCCAGAAGTCGACCAGGTTGAGGCCGGTTTCCAGGGTGCCCCAGGCGCCCTGACTCATGAGGAAGTCCAGGCGATCGGCCGGCGCCCCGGTACCCCCCAGCACGATCAGGCTGGCGGCGGCGCGCTTGCCTTCCATCGTGGTCGCCGATGTGATGGTGCTGTGCGTACCGTAGGCAGCGATGAAGTTCACCAGCGACTCGGGGTGCTTGATGTGCTGCACGAACTCGAACCAGCTCTCGTAGGGCTTGAGCACGCTGTTGCCCGTGGCTTCGTAGAACTGGGTCCGGGCGGCGTTCAACGAGGGGATGCCGGTGTCACGCCCACGCGCGAGGTTGATCGCGGGCAGGTCCAGCGGTAGACCGAGCAGGTTGTTGCGCAAGGCTTCGGTCACGAACTCGTCGATCTCGTTGCCCACCTGGCGCGTCAGCCCGCGGATGATGGCGCCGGCAGCCTCCTCCGGTGTCGGTCCGCTGGCGGCAAAAGCCAGCGGGTTGAGGAAGGCGTCGATCAGGCCGATCTCGCTGTTCACGTAGTTGGCATCCAGCCTGTCGATGGTTTCGGTGAGCATCGAGTGGCCGAAGCGGTACACCGTGTGCGCGAACTCGGCCACGATCGACGGGTCGATCTCGGTCTGGTAGTTCTGCACATTCGGCAGGAAGGGGTCGATGCCCGGCTGGATGGTGCGCGCGAACTCCTCGAACACCAGGTGCTGGTACTGCATCTCGGTGCCGAACTTCGCTGCCTGGAACAGGCGCTCGCCGTTCCACACCAGGGTGGACAGGTCGACCGGCACCTCCGTCACCTGGACCAGCAGCCACTCGTTGAGGAAGCTCACATCGCCACCCCGCGCCGTGTCGAGCACCACATCCTTGGTGTGTTCGACCAGGCGGTTGTGTTCGTGGTGGAAAACGTGGTGCACCGCGGTCAGGCCGATGTTTTCATTGACCCGGCCGTCGCCCGCGATGTAGTGCGCGTCCAGCAACTCGTTGTCGTACTCGCCGGCCCCCACCGGGTTGCCCGCCGTGGTGTCGGCGTCGGCCGCCAGCGGGGCACCGGTCTGGCCGTTCACCGGACTGGCGGTGTGGGCGATATCGTCCAGGAAGGCGTGGCCCGTGCGCACCGCGCCGACCAGGCTGATCGGCGCGGCGGGGTTGCCTTCCACCAGCACATTGCCCGGCATCACCACCTGCGGGAAACCGTTGGGCCCGCGGATGAACATGCCATAGGCATCGGTCGCCAGCAGCGGCACGTTGAGGACATCGGCATCGGTGAGGTTGATGCCCAGGATGTCACGTGCCTGCGCCTTCACCACCGCCCAGGTCGCCATGCCGCCGAGGATCACGTCGTCGGCGGTGCCGTAGGTGCCATCGGGACCCAGATCGCGGTTGACGATCAGGTCGCCGGTGGCCTGCGGATCGCCATTGGCGTCGAACTCGTAGGCGCGCAGGAAAACCTGGTGCGACGGGTGCGAGCTGTAGGTCTGGTTCTGGTCAACAAAGGGCGAGGTGGTGTTGGTCTGCTCGTGGATGTCGTCGGCCGTGCCCAGAACGCCATCGGCTCCGGGCTGGTTGGTTGCTCTGGTCAGCACCATGAAGTTGGTGCTGCCGCCCACCACGTACAGCGGGTCATCGGGTTGCAGCGGGATGAACACGGTGCCGCTACCGCCCTTGGTCACCAGGTCCAGGCCGTGATCAAAGAACTGGCCGAAGAAGGTCATCCAGGCGTTGAACGGAGCGGAGAGTCCTTCGTCCGGTGCCGTGTTCGGAATGAAAAAGGTCTCGAACTCCGTGATGCCATCGGCGCGCGTGCCGCTCACCAGGCCCGCGCCGTCCACCCCGGCCGCTGCCGCCACGGCCGCGGGGTTGTTGGCGGTCTGGTCGACGATCAGGTTGCTGATGGTGCGCGGATCGGAATCGATCACCGTACCGCTGGTCTGCGTGTAAGAGGTCCCCGCATCGGCATCGATGAAGTCCGGTTCCAGCAGGCGCGGGAAGGTGTTGTCGGCCGCACCGAACTCGGTCTGGCCCTGCACCAGGTTGTTGAACGAGCCGTCCACCGTGCGCAGACCTTGCGCCATGCGAGGGTTGTCCACCAGATCGAGCAGGTCTTCACCCGCGGCGTGCCGCTCGGCGATCTTGATCTGCGCCAGGATGAACTGCAGGTCGGAGCCGATGTAGTGGATGCCGGGACTGACGATGCCGTCCTGTGGCCCGTTGATCAGCGCTTCGGGCGGAGGTGGCGGCGTACCTTCATCGACGGTGGCGGTGGCGTCCGAGAACACGGTTTCCAGCACACCATTGCCATCCTGGTAATGCGCTTTCACGCGCAAGGCCAGGCCTTCCAGATCGGCGGTCACGGTGAAGCTCGCACCCAGCGCGGTCGGTGCGCCGCCGTTGGGGCCGGCGATATCGCGGAACAGGCCACTGCCCGCCACCGTTTCCGCCTGCCAGATGTAGCTCACGGGGTTTGTGAGGCCATCGCCATCGACCACGCTGCCCAGGTTGACGGTGAGCGTCTGCCCCACGACCGGTGTGGTGTCCGATACCGCGAGCAGGCCCGTGGGCTCGGTGTTGGTGCCCGAGAGCAGCACGGTCTGGTCGTTGAACTGCAGGCGTTCGATGTTCGTCAGCCGGTCCACCCCGTCCGAGATCACCCCGCCGCCGCCGTTGGGGTCGACGTTGTGCGTGACTGTTGTCACGCCGTCCACCGTGCTCACGGTGTAGTCCTCAAGATTTCCCGAGAACACCGCCGTGTCGTAGCCGCTGTCGCCCGTGAGCATCTCGCGCTGGATCACCAGCTGGCCGGGGTTGATGGTGCCGGCCAACATGGACGGGATCAGCGGCACCATGCTGTCGTAGGTGGCGATCTCGGGTCCTGTGCCGTCGATGTTCTGGCGCACGCTGATGCGCACGTTGAGCCAGCGATCGCCGTCGAGGATGTCGTTGCCGCCGCGGCCTTCGAGGATGTCGCTGCCCGAACCGCCCAGGATGATGTTGCCGGCGTCGAAGCGGTCATCCGCGTTGCCCGTGATGCCGTCGGCGCCTGCGGCGGCCGACCCGAGGAAAGCGCGCAGGCCGGTGATGAGGTCGAGGTTGGTCAGCACGCTGCCGTTGAACCCGGCGAGCGCGATCTGGGCCGCATCGGCGTTGTCGCCGCGCAGGATGTCGGCGTGGGTCGATCCCGACAGACCCTCGACCTGAGCGAACCGGGCGCCCACGGCAGCCGAAGATGCCGGCACTGGCGCGGCATCGAACGCGCTCTTGAACATGTCGGCGTTGACACCGGCCCGGTCGTCCTTGAAAGTGACCCAGTCGAAGCCGGACATGCCGTCGTATTTGTCCGGCCCTTCGCTGCCGACGATGATGTCGTCACCGCCCTCGCCCAGCGCCTCGTCAAAGCCGCCGTCGCCGATGAAGACATCGTGACCGATCACCTTGTCCTGGTTGAAGGGGTCGAAGTTGTCACCCGCGGCGCCGTCCTGCAGGCCCCCTTCGAGCCAGTCATTGCCCTCATTGCCGAAGGGGAATGCATCCAGCCGGGAGCCGAGGATGAAGTCGTCGCCAGTGCCGGCAAAGGTTTCTGTCTCGTCTTCACCGGTGATGATGAAGTCCTTGCCCGGACCGGCCAGGATCAGGTTGACACCCGCGCCGCCGCTGATGACGTCGTTGCCTTCGTCCCCCTTGATGACGTCGTCGCCGCCCATGTCGGTGATGATGTCGTCGCCCGCACCGGCTTCGATCAGGTCGTTCCCGTGGCCCCCCTCGATGCGGTCGTTGCCCTCGTCACCCCAGATGGTGTCGTCGCCGATGCTGGCGATGAGGATGTCGTTGCCGCTGGTGCCACCCAGCACCACGTGTTCATCACCGGTGTACTGCAGGTAGTTGGCGTCGGTGCCGGGCGTTGCCGGGTTGTTGCGTATGACCAGGGGCACCAGCCCGTCGCCCACAGGGTCGGCAGCGCCGAGGTCGCCGTTGAACTGGACACTCTGGTTCACTTCCAGAATCAGGCCGGGGGTCTGGAACACCAGGGCCGGCAGGTGCACCGTGTCGGTGTTCTGCATGATCAGCTTGGCGAACGAGTTGTTCTCCAGCTCGGACAGGAAATTGGACCCCGCCAGGCGGTGCAGGTAATACAGGCGGTCGCCGTTCTGCAGGGCCTCGAGCTGGGTTTCAAACACAAAGTTGAAGGTGGAGCCCAGCATGCCGCCAAAGGGCATCTTGGCTTCGGCCAGACCACCGATCCAGAAGTCCACATCGTCCAGACCGGTGGTGGTCACGCCGTCAACACCGCTGGCCCAGGCACCGGTGCTGTGCAGGAAGTCCATGCGGTCGGCCGGCTCGCCAGCACCGCCCAGCACCAGCAGCGCGGCCGCGGTGCGTTTGTCTTCCATCGTGGTGGCCGTGGTGATGCTGCCATGCGTGCCGTAGGCGGCAATGAAGTTGATCAACGACTCGGGGTGCTTCATGAATTGCACGAAGTCGGCCCAGCTCTCGTAGGGACGCAGCTGGTTGTCGCCCGTGCCTTCATAGAAGGTGCGCCGCGCAGCGTTCAGCGAGGGGATGCCGGTGTCGCGGCCGCGCGCGAGGTTGATCGCGGGCAAGTCCAGCGGCAGACCGAGCAGGTTGTTGCGCAGCGCCTCGGTCACGAACTCGTCGATCTCGTTGCCGACCTGGCGCGTCACACCGCGCACGATGGCACCGGCGGCCTCGTCGGGCGTGGCACCGCTGGCCGCGAACTCCAGCGGGTTCAGGAAGGCCTGGATCAGACCGATTTCGCTCGAGCCATAGTTCGGGTCGAGGCGGTCGATGGTCTCCGTCAGCATGGAGTGACCGAAGCGGTACACCGTGTGCGCGAACTCGGCCACGATGGACGGATCGACCGTGTCGTCGAAGTCCAGGAACGCATCGACGTTGGGCTGGATGGTGCGCGCGAACTCCTCGAACACCAGGTGCTGGTATTGCATCTCGGTGCCGAACTTCGCGGCCTGGAACAGGCGCTCGCCGTTCCACACCAGCGTGGACGGGTCGGCAGGGATAGCGGCCACGGGCGTGAGCAACCAGTTGTTCAGAAAGGCCACATCGCCCGAGTCCAGCAGCAGCTGTTTGGTGTGCTCCACGAGCCGGTTGTGCTCGGAGTGAAACACGTGGTGCACGGCGGTCAGGCCGATGTTTTCGTTGACCCGGCCGTCGCCCGCGATGTAGTGCGCGTCCAGCAGCTCGTTGTCGTAAGTGCCGGGTTCGCTCAGACCCACCGCGCTGTCGGAGTCGGCCGACAGCGGCAGGCCTGTCTGGGCATCACGGGGGCTGGCCGCGTGGGCGATGTCGTCCAGGAAACCGTGACCGGTGCTCACCGCGTTGGCGAGGCTGACCGGTGCGGCCGGGTTGCCTTCGACCAGGGTGTCGTCCTGCATCACCACCTGTGGGAAACCGTTGGGGCCGCGGATGAACATGCCGTATTGGTCGGTGGCCAGCAGCGGCACGCTGAAGACGTCGGCATCGGTGAGGTTGATGCCCAGGATGTCGCGCGCCTGCGCCTTCACCACCGCCCAGGTCGCCATGCCGCCGAGGATCACGTCGTCCCCGGTCCCATAGATGCCGTCGGCCCCCAGGTCCCGGTTGACGATCAGGCCGCCAGTGGCCTGCGGCCGGCCATTGGAGTCGAATTCGTAGGCGCGCAGGAACACCTGATGTGACGGGTGCGAGCTGTAGGTCTGGTTCTGGTCGACGAACGGCGAGGTGGTGTTGGTGTGTTCGTGGATGTCATCAGCCGTGCCCAGGGTGCCATCCGGACCGGGCAGATTGGTGGCGCGGGTCACCACCATGAAGTTGGTGCTGCCACCCTCGACATACAGCGGGTCATCGGGTTGCAGCGGGATGAACACCGTGCCGCTGCCGCCCTTGGTCACCAGGGAAAGACCGTGGTCAAAAAACTGGCCGAAGAAGGTCATCCACGCGTTGAAGGGCGCCGACAGGCCTTCGTCGGGCGAGGTGTTCGGCAAAAAGAAGGTCTGGAAGGGTGTGCCGTCGGCCCGCAGGCCGTTCACCAGTTCCGCACCGTCCTTCAGCACATCGTCCAGGCTTTCATCAACGTCCAGCGTGTTCGGGTCGTCGCCCAGGATGCCGTCCACCCCCGCATCGAAGGCCGCGGCGTACGCCGCGGGGTTGCTGGCGGTCTGGTCGGAGATCAGGTTGCTGATGGTGCGGGGGTCGGAATCGACCACCAGGCCACTGGTCTGCGTGTAAGAGGTGCCCGCCTCGGCATCCATGAAGTCCGGTTCCAGCAGGCGTGGAAAGGTGTTGTCGGCGGCACCGAACTCGGTCTGGTCCGGGATCAGCTGGTTGAAGGAGCCATCAACGGTTCGCAATCCGAAAGACACTTCCGTGTTCGGAACACGTGTCACCAAAGGTTCCCCAGCCGCATGCCGCTCTGCGATCAGGATCTGTTCCAGGATGAATTCCAGATCCGATTTGATGTACGAGGCCATTTTCAGCTCCTTTGCGCGCCTGCCACGCTAATATGAACATTCAAAACAATGGGCAACAGAAAACTATCGATCCGGTGGCCAATTTGGCCCTGGATCGTTTTAATTACGAAATAAAAGACGAATTCCCCACCAATCCGAACGCCATGTCAGATGACGTATGGGCTCGGTTATCGGGTGTCTTCTTCGACGGGCTTTGAAGCCGCTGTCATCAGCCAGAATACGTTTGACCGTCGTAGGCAATCAAGACCCCTTGGAAGCCGAATCCGCTGGACTCGGGGAATTCACTGGCTGCTTCCGCCAGCGTTCAATTGGTCTATCGTCGACCGGCATTCGCATTCCCCACAGGCACTCTGTGGGTTGATGCGGTTGTTGCCGTTCTGCTGGCTTCCCGCCTTGGGTCACGGCATCCACACACTTGTTTCAATATGTGCCGCGATGGGCAGAGTGTGAGATGGGTCTCTTAAGAATTCAATACCCAATGTGCCATCCACCTGCCGGCCACTGCGCCAGCATCTTTCGCCCCGATTGATGAGCCTGTTTTCCTTGTAATTCAAGCCTCTGAGCAACTTATGTAACAGTTCATCTGCTTTTTCCGCTCCCCAGAACAACCGGGAAAACTGGGTAGTGTGATTTTGCTTCAAATGTTTCCAAGTGTAATTATGCAAACTCATTAAAGGTTATTTGAGCGATCTCAGACAGACAATGAATACCTAAACTTTAATAAATAGCCCATCACGGCAACATGGCTTTAGGGCCATGCAACATGGCTTGATCGATCCAGGCGGGGTGGCAAATACCAACAAGACCAGAAAGGCCTATTGATATCGTGGTTTTTGGAATTTCGAGTGCTTCAGGCGGGAAGCCCGAATCGAATGCGGAAGAGCCCATTTGGCCCGACAACAATGCCAGCAAAGAACCGCTGCTGGTGGGCTCGGATGGCGAATCAGGCGACTGAACGCGATGCCATGGGCATCAAGGGCAGCGTGAGCTCGACGCAGGTGCCCTGGCCGGGTTCACCGACGATGTCCAGCCGAGCGCCCATGGCCGATGCCCGGCGCTGCATGCCCGCCAGACCGTTGCCCACGCTGGCGCCCTGACCTTGTTCCAGTCCCCGTCCATCGTCCCGGATCGAGAGAAACAGGGCGTTCGGCTCGGGCAGGTAGCGACAGCTCACCCACACCGTGGTCGCTTGCGAATGCCGCATGACGTTGGCCAGGCACTCCTGGGTGATGCGCAGGACCTGCCGGCTGCGCTCGTGGCACACCTGCTCCAAGGGCCCGTCCACATCCACCGCCCACACCATGCGGATGCCCAGCTGGTCCAGCGCATGTTGCACGCGGTAGCGCAGGCGGCCCAGCGAATCAATGACACTTTCGCCCTGGTCCTCGATCGCGTCCACCAGAAGCTTGATGTCCACGAGACATTGCTCCAGGGCCGACGCCATCTCCCGCTGCTGGGGAACGCTGCGGTCCAGGGCAGAGAGCAGGCTCACGATCTGGGAACCCACGCCATCGTGCAGTTCCCGGGCAATGCGGCTGCGCTCCTGTGCCACCACGTCGCTCGGTCCGGCATCCGATACCGGGTCTGGAGAGAGCTCCTGACTGCCTGCACCGGGGTCCAGCAAACGGTCCTTGGTCAAGGCCTCGTCCCACCGCGGAGCGCCTCCCCTGACACCCACACGCCCCGTGATCAGCATCCACATCATCAGCAGGTAGCCCGCAAAGACGTAGTGCGTCCAGGTGACGGCCAGGTCCCACGCCTGGGCAGCGACCATGTCGTTCAGCCCGATGCCCAGGGCCAGCAGGCTGGCCCCGAACACCAGCCAGGCATGCAGTCCACCGCTGCGAAGCAGGTGCAGGCGCAATGCGAAGAACATGCCGGCAAAGAACACCACATTGAACACCTTCCATGCCAGGTAGCTGAGGTCGTTCCCCCCGGAGCCGCCAAAGCTCCACGCCAGCAGCACCAGACCCGTGACGACGTACGCCAGCCAGAGCGCTCTCGCCCGCGCCGACGGCACCGAGATGCTGACCAGCAGCAGATACGCGACGGCGGCCACCGCCAGCTGGTAGGTGATGTGGATCGCCAGGCCCGTGACATCGGTATGGCTGGCCACACCCGACCAGGCAGCGATCAACGCGAGCACGAGCCAGATCAGCGCATTGACCACCATCGCCAGGTCTTGCGGTCGGCGCTCGCCGGGTTCTGCGCGGTAGGGCAGTTTCACGGTAGCGACCACAGCGATCAGCCCCGCCAGCAGACTCAACGCCCAGGTGGCGTGCTGCAACAGCCGGGCCGGCGCCAGCCCTTCCTCAAGAAAGCGGGGCGCCACGATCTCCACGAGAGCCGACAGCGTCAACGCGAGCACCGAGGCCGCCCAGATGCGGGTCCCCGGGCTCGTGACGCTGCTCAGCATGGGCCATCGCAGCCGGTGTGTGCCATACGCCTCATATCAACCCACGATCGGTGGCGTAGCTGACGGCCTGCGCGCGGGTCTTGACCTGCAGCTTGCTGTAGATGTTGCGCACATGCGCGTTCACGGTCCGCACGCTGATGCCGAGCCGCCCCCCGATCTCGGCACTGGTGTAGCCCGAGGCCACCATCTTCAACACGTCGCGCTCGCGGCTGGAGAGTTTCGTGCGGTTGACGTGGCCCGTCTGCCCGGCATCGCGCTGGTCCAGCCGGTGCAACAGCCGCCGCGCCAGGCTCGGTGTGATCGAAGCGCCCCCATTGACCACCTGCAGCACCGCCTGCGGGAAATTGCCGAACCAGGCGTTCTTGAGCAGGTAGCCCGTGGCGCCCAGCTCAAAGGCATGCAGCACCTGCGGTTCGTCTTCGATGGCGGAGATCACCACCACTTCGGCACCCGGTCGGCTTCGCTTGGCGAGTTCAATCAACGCGAACCCCGTGCCATCGCCCAGGTTGAGGTCCACCAGCAGCACATCGAACGCATGCTGGGCGATCTTGCGGCGCCCCTCGCGCACACTGCCCCCTTGGTCAACCAGGGTGATCCGGTCATCGGCCAACAACTCTTGCGCCATCACATGGCGCACCAGCGGGTCGTCGTCCACCAGCAGAACCCGCGCGGGTTGTTCCGTCTGCCCCACCAGAAAGTCCGGCCAGATCGAGGGCGGGTTGTCGCGCATCGCAAAGGCGCTGCCGGAACGGTTCAACAAAGCTGTGTGCTTGGCACCCGATGGCATCGATGGCGCGTCGGTTGTGGTCGTTGCTTCCATACATCCCTCATACGGTGATTGTTTCAAGCATGGTTTCACCGACTCAAATTAGAACGAAATTTTTCGTCTTGTAGTTGCATACGCTCAATGTGGAACCGTGGGTTTTCATCCTTTTTGAGGACCGCCCCATGCCCGTCGCTGCCTGCCCGCTGGTCCGTTGCCCGGGTCGGCACCCTCAACCGGGTTCAGTCCTGGTCCATGGGCCCGCGACGTATGCCATGCATCTCATATCAACCCACGATCGGTGGCGTAGCTGACGGCCTGCGCGCGGGTCTTGACCTGCAGCTTGCTGTAAATGCTGCGCACATGTGCATTCACGGTCCGCACGCTGATGCCCAGCCGCCCCCCGATCTCGGCACTGGTGTAGCCCGAGGCCACCATCTTCAACACGTCGCGCTCACGGCTGGAGAGCTTCATGCGGTTGACGTGGCCCGTTTGCCCGGCATCGCGCTGGTCGAGCCGGTGCAACAGGCGCCGCGCGAGACTCGGTGTGATCGAAGCGCCCCCATTGACCACCTGCAGCACCGCCTGCGGGAAATTGCCGAACCAGGAGTTCTTGATCAGGTAGCCCGTGGCGCCCAGCTCAAAAGCATGCAGCACCTGCGGTTCGTCTTCGATCGCGGAGATCACCACCACTTCGACTCCCGGTCGGCTTCGCTTGGCGAGTTCGATCAGATCGAACCCCGTGCCGTCGCCCAGGTTGAGGTCCACCAGCAGCACGTCGAACGCATGCAGGGCGATCTTGCGACGCGCCTCGCGCACACTGCCCGCCTGGGCAACCAGGGTGATCCGGTCATCGGCCAACAACTCTTGCGCCATCACATGACGCACCAGTGGGTCGTCGTCCACCAGCAGAACCCGCGCGGGTTGTTCCGTCTGACCCACCAGAAAGTCCGGCCAGATCGAGGGCGGGTTGTCGCGCATCACAAAAGCATTGCCCGCGGCGCGGGATGCGGGTCGCGGACCGGCCTCCGATGTCGGATCGAATTTGCTGAAAATCTCCATGAATGCCCCCTTGGGTGCTGCTGGCCTGGCCAGGTAATCAGCCGTGTTGGACGCTACAAAATCTTTTGGTTACGCCACCTGCGAGCCAAAGGACACCGCTTTCGTGTGCTTTTGTCCTCGCTGGAAGGACGAATTTGATACGGACTGACGTATTTTTACACCTTACTTTCGAAATGTTGCTTTTGTTTCATTTTGAAACTAGTTACTTCTATCCCTCCACTCCAACTCTGCCCAGAACACTCCACCCCCCCGAATTCAGGGGGCTAGCGAGGGGCAACGGCACGCCCCGCATATGGACACTGCAGGACAAATGCAGTAGTCATTTGTGACGCTGGTCGCCATTCCGCCCGCCGCCCAAACTGGAGCCAGACAAAGCCAGACGGGTCATCAAGGTTCTCCAGGACCGCATGCCCAACCGGCCGAGTCGATCAGGCTGGTGGCCAGGAATCCTCCGAACCACCGGGGAAACGTGAACCAACTTTTTGAGGAACCATCATGAAAAAGCTAGCCATCATCGCTTTCGCAGCGCTTGCCACCTCGGCTTTCGCAACCCAAAACGACTGCACCGAGTGCCCGCAGATCGACATCAAGGGGACATCCACCCAGTCCGTCACGACATTCTTCTCAAACTTCCAGAACGAAGCCAAGGGCGGGAACGGCGCCTATGCACAACAAAACGTGTCAAGCAACTCCGGCAATGTGGAAGTGGCGGGCTCGTCGGAACAGGCCACATACGCAAGTTGGGCGAGCGTGACCAACATGGCTGATGGCGCTGACGCTTACGCCAGTCAGAACCTGGCCTCGAACCTGGGCAACGTGACAATCTACGGTGGTGCCAAATCCAAGCAGACCGTCAGTCTGTGGGGTGGCTCTGTGATGAACAAGGCTGCGGGCAACACCAAGGCGATCCAGAACCTGGCCTCCAACAATGGCTGCTCCACCTGCCAGCCAGCCAAAAAATCTCCCTTCCCCTTCTAAGTCGTTGACACTCCCCGCAGCCTCTGCGGGGAGTTGTTGTCCGTTTTTAACAGGAGGATGGTCATGAAACTCAAGATCCCGCGTTCCTCCATGCTGACCGCGCTCATCTTGGCGGGCAGTTGGTGTTCTTGGTCAGCGAATGCGGCGCCAGGAGAAGACACGATCCACCTGGACGGCCCCGTGCAATACACGTTCTCGCCGGGCCCGCCCCTTGCCCCTTCGGGCAACCGGGATAGCTCCTACGACGTGCCGGCGTGGATGAAAGCGCGTATGTCGCGTTACACAGCAAAGGCCTATTCAGCCCAGGCAGACGACGGCACCATCTTCACCGACAGCGACGTAGTGACCACGTCGTACGCCGAAGGCTTCAGCAAAACCTGCGTGCAGGAAGTGGGCAGCAACGTAGCAGCCAGCGATGGTGCCCTCGGAACACGCTATGGCCCCAACCAGCGCGAGCAGGTGGTCGTGCTGCGAGGCGATCTGGTCAACATCTGCAGATAGCAGCGACAAGACCCGTTTTTTGACGCCACGCCCCGAGCGGCCAGCGTCGGAAACGGGGTCTTCATGCCGGGACAAACAGGGTGCATCATGAACACAACAATCATTCATTCGTCAACCCGCCAGCCCCGGCCTGTGGGGCTGCTGGCCCTGGTGCTGCTGGCGGTAGCCGTGCTGCTGGCCGGCTGCTCCACCCCCTTCAATGCCCGGCGTGACGCTGCATTCCAGACCTACGGTCATGCGGCCGACCGGCCCACCGTGCGCCCGGTGCGTTCGCTTTCCAGCTTCTCCGATTCGCTGATGTGCATGGACCGCATGTTCCGGGATGCCGAACTCCCCTCCACGCTCATCACCAGCAAACAAATTCCCGATTTTTCCGGGCGTGTCCCGGTCGCAACCAAGGAGATGATCGTCACCGCGATTTCGCAGATGTCGCGCCTGAGCAATGCATTCCGCTATGTCGACTTCGAGGTGGACATCTCGCGCCAGGACACGGTGCAGAACCTCACGACCATCCTGCTCAACAGCAACCAGATCCGGCTGCAGCGCCCGGCCCTGTATGTCTCGGGCGCCGTGGCCTTTGTCGACCAGAACGTGATCAACAACCGCTTCGACATCGGCACCTCGGCGTCGCGCCTGGAAACCGGCTACAGCGCCAACAAGAACGCCACCATCATCGGCCTGGAACTGCACCTGGGCGATTTCCGATCACGCACGCTCATTCCCGGGCTTGATTCGGCCAATGAAGTGATCGTGGGAGCCGGTGGCCAGGGGCTGGATCTGGCCGGGCGCATCAGCGACTACGGCTGGCAGTTCAACGTCGGGCGCGACTATGCCCAGGGCTCGGGCGCCGCCGTGCGCACCCTGGTCGAACTCGCCATGATCGAGCTCACCGGCAAGTGGGCACGCGTGCCCTACTGGCAATGCCTGACGCTGGAGCAGAACCACCCGGACTTCCAGCGCCAGCTGCGTGACTGGCACGATGAAGGCAAGCCTGCCGTGCAACAGGGCCTAGTGATGAAGTCGCTGCGCAGCGGCGGCTACCTGACCGCAGAAACCGTGAAGCTGCCGGTCAACCACCCCACCGTGCGTGCCGCCATCGCCAAGTACCAGGCCGACCAGGGCATGGTCGTCACCGGCGTGGTGGATTTCATGACCTACGAACGCGCCCTCAGAAACTACGTGACCCTGGGTGACAAGGGCCAGTTGCTTCGCGTGGGCTGGAACACCGGCAACACCGAGCCCGCGATCCCCAGCGTGGCCGATGGCCAGGTCACCGCGGCCCCCACGGGCCCCGAGCTGGGCGCAGAAGCCGACCCGCTGCACCTGAACCTGCAGATCGAGAACCTGGTGGCCGACAAGACGGTGTTCGAGCAAGGCACGCAGATCTTCCTCTCGGCCACGGTGTCACGCGCTTCGCACCTCTACTGCTACATGCAGGCCTCGCAGGGCGGCATGATCCGCCTGCTGCCCAACGCGACCAACCCCTCGTCGCTGGTGTCGGCCAACCAGACCGTGCGCATCCCCGACTGGATGGTGCCCAGCCCCGGCTTTGTGCTGGACGCCGGCCAGCCGGGCGAAGAGGCGGTGATGTGTTTCGCCACGGGCGAAGACGTGCTGCCGCGCCTGCCCGAGAACATGCAGGCGCCGGGTCTGGCGGTGATCGCCGGCATGAGCGGCATGGACAGCGTCGAAGCCGCGTTCAGCCAGGCCACCGAAGGCGGCATACCGGTCGCGAAGCAGCGCATGCAGTGGCGGGTGACGCCCAAGCGTGTTTTGCCGGTGGCGGCTCCCGCACCAGCTTCAGCCGCAGCGGCCAAGCGCTGAGCCGGCAGGCCGCGCAACGCCACCCCATCGGCTTCGAACAGCATCCCATGGGTCCCGAGTCCTCCGCCCGCAGCGGCGCACAACCGGCGCGCCGGCTGCGTAGCGCCTTCACCTCGCTGCTGCTCTCGGCGGTGGTCCCGCTCGCCCTGGCCACCGGCCCCGTCCCCACTGCAGCGCCGATCCGAGCGGAACCCATGGAGGCCGCGCCGATCGAGGCCGCACCCATTCCATCTGAACCCATCGAGGTCACACCACTGCACCAGGCGCCGATCCGCCTGCCGGACGCGCCCGACGCGGCGGTGCTCGCCGAACTCGATGCCTTGCGCCGGGTCGCCACCGGCCGCACGGGTGCGGCTGGACAGGCGGCCTGGCAACTGGGCCTCATCCACCTGCACGGTGCCGGTGTGCCGCAGGACAGTGGCGAGGCGCAGAAGTGGTTCGAACGGGCACACCAGCAGAACACCAGCATCGCCCTGGCCGGGCTCGCCTGGTGCGAGATCGACGGTTGCCAGGGTCCGGCCAACCCGGCCGCGGCCCGCCAGTGGCTGGCACCGCTGCGCCGCACCCACCTGCCCCGCGCCCAGTACCTCGAATGGCTGGTGGCCGCCCGTCTGGCGCCCCTGCGCCTGGCCCGACCGGGCGTAGACACCGACGCCATCGACGAACCGCTCCCGGCGAGAGCCCTGCTGCAGCGGGCGGCACGGGCCGGCGACGTGCATGCCCTGATCGAACTCGGCATGGAGAGCGTGGCGGCCGGGCGCGACACCGAAGCGCTGCAGTACTTCCGCGCCGCTGCGCCGAAATCGGCCGTGGCGGGCACCAACGCCGCCATCGTGGCCGACCAGTTGCAGATCCCACGGAAGCCCCAGCCCGATGCATCGCGCCTGCCGCTGGAACTGCTGAACCAGGCCCGGCGCCACCACCGGGGGGAAGGCACGCCGGTCAACTACACCGAAGCCATCCGCTACTACCGCCTCGCCGAGGCACAGGGCAGCGCCGAAGCCCGGCGCATGCTGGCCCTGATCTTTTCCCGCCCGCTGGTCAACGGGGGTCTGGATGTGGCCTGGATCAAGCAGCTCGGCGAACTGGACCTGTCGCAGGAAACGCCCAGCCGGCGCACGGGCGGCGGCCAGCGCCAGTTGCAGCGCGAAGCCACGCCACTGATCGACTTCTTGCCCGAAGCCTGGCGCAACCGCATGCCATGAAAAGGCGCGGCACCGAGCGAACACCGTTCACGGTCCCGCAACGCCACCCCTATCTCGGGCGCTCGGCGAACGGGGCTTCTGGGTTGCGCTGTTCGGCGACACAGCCCCAGCGCGAGCGCACCAGGTGCTGGCTCGGCGGGGCCGACGCTGCAGCGGTAGTCCACCACGCGAATGGCGCCCGACAGCAGCTTGGTCGCGGTGATCACGCACCGTCTCCGTCGAACAGGCCGGGCTCGCCGCCGATCTGCGCGCCTTCGATCTGCAGCATGCGCAGCTTGGTGGCCACGCCGCCGCGGGCCGAGAAGCCGCCCGATCGGCTGTTCGCCGCGAGCACGCGGTGGCAGGGCACGACCGGGGCAAACGGGTTGTGGCCCAGTGCCTGCCCCACGGCACGCGCCAGGCCGGCATCGCCCAAGGCCAGGGCCATCTCGCCGTAGGTTCGGGTCTGGCCGGGCGGTATCGCGCGGGCCATTGCATACACCTCGCGCTGGAACGGCGTGAGGCGCGCCATGTCGAGTTCGATCTCGCGCAGATCGCTGCGCGACCTGCCCTCCAGCAAGGCCTGAACGCCGTCGATGGCGGCCCGCACGGTCGCCGGCGGCGGGGTCACCTCAGGCAGTGGCGGCAAGCCTTTCAATAGCCGCGCACGCGTGCGCGCCGCATCGGCCTCGGGCAACTGCACCGCGACCACACCCCCCGGCCCCCAGGCGATGCCGCAGACACCGATGGCGGTGTCGAACAGGGTGTGGCCGCCGTCAACCATGGCCGTCCCGGTCTGTCTCACACGGCGCGCAGCGCCGCGCGCAAACCCACGCCGATCTCGGGCCGTTCGAGGAACGGGTCGGCCGGGTTGGTCTGGTTGACGATGCCCTCCATGCGCGCGCGCACGTTGCCCAGCGCCTTGGGGTGGCTGAAGATGTAGAACTGGTCGGCCGCGATGGCATCGAACACCTTCTGCGCCACCTCGCCCGCCGTGACCTTGCCCGAGCTCACCGCCTTGTCGCTCATGGCCTGGCCGATCAGCTGGCTCTGCGTGGCTTTTTCGTCGGCCAGCTCGGCGGGTTTGTTGCGGTGGCTCTGGCTGATGCCGGTGGGCACGAAGTACGGGCACAACACGCTGGCGCCGATCTGGTCGCTCACCAGCTTGAGGTCCTGGTAGAGCGTTTCGGTGAGGCTCACCACCGCGTGTTTGCTCACGTTGTAGATACCCATGTTGGGCGGCGTGAGCAGGCCGGCCATGCTCGCGGTGTTGACGATGTGGCCTTGATACGTTGGGTCGGCTTTTGAGGCGGCGAGCATCAGCGGCGTGAACAGACGCACGCCATGGATCACGCCCCAGAGGTTCACGCCCAGCACCCATTCCCAGTCTTTCACCGAGTTTTCCCAGACCAGGCCGCCCGAGCCCACGCCCGCGTTGTTGAACACGAAGTGCGGCGCGCCAAAGCGCTGCACCACGTCGGCAGCCAGCGCGGCCATCTGTTCGACGCTGGACACGTCCACGCGTTTGGCGAGCACTTGCGCACCCGCCGCCGTCATTTCTGCAGCGGCCTGGTCGAGCGCGTCCTGCTGCACGTCCACCAGCACGAGGTTCATGCCGAGCTTCGCGCCGATGCGCGCGCATTCGAGACCGAAGCCCGAGCCGGCGCCCGTGAGCACCGCGGTCTTGCCTTTGAAATTTGAAATCATGGTTTTGTCTCCTGGTGTTTTGGGGTTTCAGCGGCGGAGCATTTCCAGATGGGGAATGCCGTCTTCGATATAGGGCTTGTCGTCGGACACGAAGCCGTGTGCGTTGTAGAAGCGTTCCAGATGCGCCTGCGCGCCGATGCGGATGGGTTGCACGCCCCAGAGGCTGTGCAGCATGCGGATGGACTCGACCATGAGCGCGTGGCCCATGCCGCTGCCTCGCGTGCTGGGCGCGGTGACCACGCGGCCAATGCTGGCCTCGGGGTACTTGAGGCCGGCGGGCACCAGGCGTGTGTAGGCGAGCAATTCGGGCTCACCGCCTGCGCGGGCGCGCTCGCCCAGCAGATGCATGCAGTCGGCATCGGCGCCGTCCAGGTCCTGGAACGCGCAGGCCTGCTCGACCACGAACACCGCGCTGCGCAACTGGAGCAGCGCGTACAGCGTGCGCGGCAGCAGCGCGTCAAACGGCAGGCAGCGCCACGTCACCGGGATCGAAGCAGGCCGGCTCAAGCTCGCACTTCCCGCAGTACAAAGCCGATGCGCGGGAAATGCACATGCAGCCGGCCGGCGCGCTCGTCGCTGCGCTCCAGCGTGTAGTGCGTGCGCGAGGCCGCGCGCAGGATGCCCTCGGTCGGCTCCTGGCCGAAGCTCTCGGCCGCCACCGTGACGCGGCTGCCCAGCGGTATGCCGTGTTCGTCCTGAAACGCTTCGTCGGGCAACGGGGCCGGCTCGGCGGCCGCCGCGATGGCGATGGCTTCGGTGGACGAGAGCTTGGCCAGGTGGCCGTGACCGAAGGCGGCCATGCGGTCCATCCAGGCCAGCACGTCGGGCGTCGCGTCCAGGATGCCGGCCAGGCTCGGGTTGATCACGCGCGTGAACCACAGCGGGTGGTAGGCCGCGAAGTCGGCCACACAGGGCACCGCGCCCATCAGAAACGGCTGCTCGTGCAGCATGTTGGCCAGGCGGCGCAGGTAGCTGCGGTAGGCGGCGGTCGCGTCGCCCGGGCGCAGGCTGGTCATGCCCGCGCGCATGGCGCCGCGGTCGGCCGCGAAGGCCTGGCCCACTTCGGGTGGCTGGCTGGCAAACAGGGCCGCGGCGCCTTTTGGGCTGAGGGTATAGCCCATCGCGGCCCAGAACAGCGTGCTGTCGGCCCACTGGGCCAGCACGCGGGCGATGCCCTTGTTGTGCTCGGGGTAGAGCCTGGGCTCGGGTTGGCGGTGTTCGAGCACATCGCAGATCAGCGCGGTGTCGCAATAGATGTCGGCACCGATCTGCAGGAAGGGCGTGCGCCGGTACCCCCCGGTGAGCGCAACCACGTCGGGCTTGGGCATCACGCTGGGAATCAGCACGCTCTTCCACGCGAGTTGCTTGTGGCCCAGGATCAGCCGCACCTTCTCCGAAAAGGGCGACATGGGGTAGTGGTGCAGGATCAGGTCCGACATGGGGTCTCCAGAGTTCAGCGCGGTTGGGCTCTTTGAATGATGGCATCGAAGTCGACGCCCGCGCCCAGTGAGCCAAAGCTGTGACCCCAGTGACCGGCCAGGCGCGAGTCGCAGAAGGCACCGAACACCGCTGGCGGCGCGGTCTGCGCCAGCAAGGCGGCCTGCACGGCCAGGGCCACGTCCTGCGCCAGGCGGCGTGCCTCCATTTCGGTGGCCATCTGTTCGACGCGGGTGGGCAGGCTCTCGGCCATGTGGTCCAGCGCCGGGTGCATGCCTTTGGCGGGCGCCAGTTCGTGCGCGAGTGCGGCGGCGGCATCGGCCTTGCGCAGGGCGCGCAGCAGGTCCAGCGCCATGATGTTGCCCGCGCCTTCCCAGATGCTGTTGACCGGCATCTCGCGGTAAATGCGGGCCATGATGCCCTCGCCGCCCTCTTCCACGTAACCGTTGCCGCCCAGGCATTCCATGGCTTCTTCGGCGAAATGGCTGCCACGTTTGCAGATCCAGAACTTGGCCACGGGCGTGAGCAGGCGCTGCATCGCGCGCTCGTGTTCATCCTCCGGACGGTCGAAGCTGCGCGCCAGCCGCAGGGCCAGCACGGTGGACGCTTCGGACTCCAGCGCCAGATCGGCCAGCACGTTCTTCATCAGCGGCTGGTCGATCAGCTTCTTGCCAAAGGCGCTGCGCTGACTCGTGTGGTTCAGCGCAATGGACAGCGCCTGGCGCATCAGGCCGCTGGTGCCCAGCGCGCAGTCCAGCCGCGTCATCGTGCCCATGGCCAGGATCTGCGGCACGCCGCGGCCCTCTTCGCCCACCAGCCACGCGGTGGCGCCCGCAAACTCCACTTCCGAGCTCGCGTTGGCCTTGTTGCCCAGCTTGTCCTTCAGGCGCTGGATGAAGAGCTGATTCAGCGTTCCATCGGGCAGCACGCGCGGCAGGAACAGGCAACTCAAACCGCTGGGTGTCTGCGCCAGGATCAGGAAGGCGTCGCACATGGGGGCCGAGAAGAACCACTTGTGGCCGGTCACGCTGAAGCGCTGGCCCCAGTGATCGCTGCCGGTCGGCACCGCCTGCGTCGTGTTGGCGCGCACGTCCGAGCCGCCCTGTTTCTCGGTCATGCCCATGCCCATGGTCACGCCGGCCTTGTCTTTCCAGAGCTTCAGCGCCGGGTCGTAGGCGCGGCTGGTGAGCTGAGGCGCCCAGTCGGCGTAGATGGCGGGGTTGTCGCGCAGCGCGGGCGTGACCGCGTAGCTCATGGAGATCGGGCAGAGCATGGAAGGTTCCAGCTCGGTGAAGAGCATGAAGCCAGCGGCCCTCGAGAGGTGTGGGCTGGGGTGAGGGCTCCCCCAGGGTGTGCCATGCAGCCCCGCCGCCGTGGCCGCCGTCATCAGCGCGTGGTAGCTCGGGTGGAACTCCACCTGGTCGATGCGGTGGCCGAAACGGTCGTGGCTCTTGAGCTGCGGCGTGAACACATTGGCCAGCCGCGCGTGGGTCTGCATGTCGGCGCTGCCCAGCTTAGCGCCCAACGCATGCAGGTGGGCCGTGTCGAGCGCGGGCGCGTTGAACTTCAGTGCCGCACCAAGCGCCTGATTTCCAGCAAACAGGTTGTAGTCAACCAGCGGTTCCACCTGATTGAACACTTCATGGGTAGCGCTCATCACGACTCCTCAAAAAGCAGCAATGCCTTCAACCCAGGCCGCCGCGGAACCGGCTTTGCCGGGCCGCCAGCGGCGCCCCCTTGAGGGGGTCGCGCGCAGCGCGGCGGGGGTGGTTACAGCTTCACCAGCTGCTTGCCAAAGTTCTTACCCTTGAGCAGACCCAGGAAAGCCTCGGGCGCGTTCTCGAGGCCTTGCGCAACCGTCTCGCGCGGGCGCAGCTTGCCGGTGGCCACCAGCGTGCCCAACTCGGTCAGCGCCTCGGGCCAGACTTCCATGTGTTCGCTGACGATGAAGCCTTCGATCTTCAGGCGGTTCACCAGGATCAGCGCCGGGTTGGTCAACGGCAGCGGGGCACCGTCGTAGCCGGCGATCATCCCGCAGACCGCAATACGGCCAAAGGCGTTCATGCGCAGCAGCACGGCGTCCAGAATCATGCCGCCGACGTTCTCGAAATAGCCGTCGATGCCGTTCGGGCAGGCTTCCTTGAGCGCCTTCGCCAGCGAGTACATGTCCTTGTGAAGCTTGTAGTCGATGCAGGCGTCAAAGCCCAGCTCTTCGACCGCGTACTTGCATTTGTCGGGGCCACCCGCAATGCCGACCGCGCGGCAACCGCGCGCTTTGGCCAGCGCGCCGTAGGCACTGCCGACCGCACCCGTGGCGGCGCTGATGACCACCGTATCACCGGCCTTGGGGTTGATGATCTTGACCAGCCCGTACCAGGCGGTCACGCCCGGCATGCCGACCGCGCCGAGGTAGTAGGACAGCGGCACGTGCGTGGTGTCCACCTTGCGCAGCGCGCCGGGTTGGTTGGCATCGACCACGCTGTATTGCTGCCAGCCACCCATGCCCACGACCTGGTCGCCGGCCTTGAACTTGGGGTGCTTCGACTCCACCACTTCGCCCACGGTGCCGCCGATCATGACCTCGCCCAGCGGCTGCGACGCCGCGTAGCTCTTGCTGTCGTTCATGCGGCCACGCATGTAGGGGTCCAGGCTCAGGTAGTGGTGTTTCACGAGCACCTGGCCGTCGGCCAGGGTCGGCGTCTCGGTGGTCACGAGCTTGAAGTTGCCGACGGTGGCTTCGCCTTGCGGGCGGTTGTCGAGCAGGATCTGTTGGTTGCTGGGCATGGGGAATGTCTCCGGGGTGGTGTTCAGGCAAGAGGGCGGCGCAGCGTGGGCAGGCCGACGCCGGCGGCATCAAAGCCGCCGTCGACCGCCAGCACCTGGCCGTTGATGTAGCTCGCTTCCGGGCTGCACAGGAAGCCGACCGCGTTGGCGATCTCTTCCATGCTGCCGTAGCGGGCGAGCGGGATGGTGTCGTGGTAGTCGGCGCGGATGGCGGGCGTGTGCACCTTTTTCGCCATTTCGGTTTCCACCGGGCCGGGTGCGATCGCGTTGACGCGGATGCCGGCGTTGCCGTATTCCACCGCCTGCTGTTTGGTGAGATGGATCAGCGCGGCCTTGGAGGTGCCGTAGGCCACGCGCAGCGTGCTGGCGCGCAGACCCGAGATGGATGCGATGTTGACCACCGCGCCACCGCCGTGCTTGAGCATCACCGGCGCGCAGGCCTGGGTGCAGAGGAACGGGCCGTCAAGGTTGGTCGCCATCACCCAGCGCCACTCGTCGAACGTGGTGTCGGCGATGGGCTTGAAAGTGGCGACACCGGCGTTGTTGACCAGCGCATCGATGCGGCCGAAGGCGGCTTCGATGCGCTGCACGGCGGCCGTCACCTGCGCCGGGTCGGACACGTCGCCGTGGATCACCAGCAGGTGGTCGGCACGCTCACCCAGTTCCTGACGCAGCGTGGCTTCGGTGGCGGTCAGTGTCTGCGCGTCGTTGTCGATCACGGCGACGCGGTAGCCCTGGTGGAAGAACCAGCGGGCGATGGCCAGGCCGATGCCGCGGGCGGCACCGGTGACGAAGGCGACAGGAGGGTTCGAAGAAGTCATCAGTCGGTCTTCAGGGTGTTCAATGCGTTGGTGGACTTGCCCACCGGCAGGCGCGGCACGAACTTGAAGGTGCCGGTGGCGTGGGCGCAGAGCTTGCCCTCGGCGTCGAAGATGCTGCCTTCGGTGAAGGCCATGGTGGCGGTGCGGTGCAGCAGCTTGCCTTTGGCGAGCAGCGGTCCCTTGGCTGCGCGCATGAAGCTGGTCTTCATCTCGATGGTGACGCAGCCCATGGCCGGCTCCACCGAGCGCGCGGCGTGCGCCATCACCACGTCGAGCAGCGTCATGCTCGCACCGCCGTGCACCACGTTGAAGGAGTTCTGGTGCTCGGGCTTCGGCGCGAAAGCGATCTCCGCCTCGCCGCCTTCGAACTTCTGCAGCTCGAAACCGAGCAACTCGACAAAAGGAATGTGAACCGAGAACTCCACTCAACCTCCTGTGATCACGCTGACGCCACCGTCCACCGCAAGCCACTGGCCGGTGATGTGTTTTCCAGCGTCCGACGCGTACAGCACGGTCAGGCCCTTCAGGTCTTCGTCGTCGCCGAGGCGGCGCAAGGGCGCGTGCGAGGCCAGCTTTTCTTCACCCATGGCCTTGAGCGTGCCCTGTGTCATCTTGCTCGGAAAGAAGCCCGGGCAGATGGCGTTGACGCGGATGCCATGTTCGCCCCACTCGGCGGCGAGCGCACGGGTGAAGTTGATCACCGCACCCTTGGAGGTGTTGTAAGCAATCGTCTTCATGCCCGAGGGGTTGCCACCCAGGCCAGCGATGGACGCGGTGTTGATGATGCTGCCGCTGCGGCGCGGGATCATGCTGGCCTTGGCGATCAGCTGGCTCAGCAGGAAGTAGCTGCGCACGTTGAGGTTCATCACCTTGTCCCAGGCTTCGAGCGGGTGGTCTTCGGCCGGTGCGCCCCAGGCGGCGCCGGCGTTGTTGATCAGGATGTCCACCTCGCCGACACGCTGCAGGGTTTCGCTGGTGAGGCGGCGGATGTCTTCTTCGAGCGAGCAGTCGGCGGCGATCCAGCGCGCGTCGATGCCGGCGGCCTGCAGTTCGGCCGTGGCCTCTTCGAGGTCGGTGGCCTTGCGCGAGCTGATCACCACGCGGGCACCGGCCTCGCCGAGCGCGTGAGCCATCTGCAGGCCCAGGCCGCGCGAGCCGCCGGTGACGAGCGCCGTCTTGCCTTTGAGATCGAAGAGTTGCTGGATGTTTCGGGTCATGGGGTGTCTCCTGTGGATGGTTGATCAGAAAGCGGCTTCGGGCAGGCTGGCGCAGGTCTGGTCGCGCGCGCTCACCACCTGCAGCCAGGCGCCGATTTTCGGCAGTTCGTAGTGGAAAAAATAACGCATGGCGCCCAGGCGCCCGGTGCGCGCAGGCGATTCAGCCGAGGCCTGCGCCGCGAGCGCAACGTCGAGCCAGATCCAGGCCAGCACGGTGTGGCCAAAGGCCTGCAGGTAGGGCACTGCATTGGCGAGTGCATCGCCCGGGCTGCCCGTGGCCCAGGCGGCTTTCGTCGCCGCACCCACTTGCGCGAGCGCCTGGCCCAGCGCGTTGGCGTGCACCGCGAGTTCGGGCTGCTGGATCGCGCGTTGAATGGTGGCGTTGATGCGGCCGGCCAGCAGCTGCAGGCCCTTGCCGTTTTCCATCAGCACCTTGCGGCCCAGCAGGTCCATGCCCTGGATACCGTGCGTGCCCTCGTGGATCATGTTGAGGCGGTTGTCGCGCCAGTACTGCTCCACCGGGAAATCGCGCGTGTAGCCGTAGCCGCCGTGCACCTGGATCGCCAGGCTGTTGGCTTCGAGGCACCACTCGCTGGGCCAGCTCTTGGCGATGGGCGTGAGCACTTCAAGCAACAAGCGCGCATCGTCGGCCGCTTGCGCGTCGCCGGTGTGCTGCTCGTCCACCAGGCGGGCGCAATACAACTCCAACGCCAGCGCGCCTTCGCAGTAGCTCTTCTGCGCCAGCAACATGCGCTTCACGTCCGCGTGTTCGATGATGCGTACCTGGGGGGCCGCGGCGTCTTTTCCACCCACACCGACAGGCCGGCCCTGCGGGCGGTTCTTCGCGTAGTCGAGCGAGGCGTGGTAACCCGCCATGCCCAGCATGGTGGCCGCCATGCCGACACCGATGCGGGCCTCGTTCATCATGTGGAACATGCACTGCAGGCCCTTGCCGGGCTGGCCGACGAGGTAACCCACCGCGCCGGCTTCACCGCGCACCGGGTACTTGCCCTCGCCGAAGTTCAGCAAGGTGTTGGTCGTTCCGCGCCAGCCGCACTTGTGGTTCAGGCCGGCCAAGGCCACGTCGTTGCGTTCACCGGTGAGCTGGCCTTCGGTGTCCACCAGTTTCTTGGGCACGATGAAGAGCGAGATGCCTTTGACGCCGGGGATGAGCTTGCCCTCGGCGTCGGGAATCTTGGCCAGTACGAGATGGATGATGTTCTCGGTCAGCTCGTGTTCGCCGGCCGAGATCCACATCTTGTTGCCCTTGAGGCGGTAACGCGGGCCGAGCGGATCGGCCTCGAAGCCCTCGCCGTCGGGCAGCGCGCGCGTGACCACGTCACTGAGCGAAGAACCGGCCTGCGGTTCGCTCAAACACATCGTTCCTGAGAAGCGGCCATTGAACTCGTTGAGCGCGAACACGCGCTGCTGCGCCTCGGTGCCGTGCTTCATCAGCAGGTTGGCGTTGCCCGTGGTGAGCATGCCGCTGCCGATGCTCACCGAGGCCATGGCGAAGAAGGCGTTGGCCGAAGCCTCCACCGTGTAGGGCAGCTGCATGCCACCCACTTCGTAGTCCTGCGCGGCGCTGAGCATGCCGCTCCCGGCATAGGCCTTCTGCGCGTCGTGCGTGGCCTGCGGCAGGATCACGCGCTCGCCGTCGAACTGCGGCTCCTGCGTGTCCACGAGGCGGTTGAAGGGCGCGTACTTCTCGCGTGCGATGCGCTCGCAGGTGTCGAGCACGGCGTCAAAGGTTTCTCGGCTGTGGTCTTTGAAGCGCTCGCGCTGGTTGAGCGATTCGGCGGCCAGCCAGTCGTGCAGCAGGAAATCGAGGGTGGGACGGAGGCTCATGGCAGCAGTCGGTGCAGAAGGACGCTGTAGTGTGCCGTCCGCACGCGTGGGAGCAAGGGGAACAGCGCAGCCAAAGGGTGAATTTCGTCCCTCGCGGGACAGTCGGCTGCGGGACAGCGCCAGCGGGCACCGTCCCGCGCAGACCTCACTGCGGCTCGATCTTCGCGTCCTTGATCGCCTTGGCCCACTTGGCGGTTTCGGTCACGCTGCGCTTGGCGAGGTCGGCCGGGGTGCCGGGTTCGACCGCGAAGCCGATGCCTGCGAAGCGGTCCTGAATCTCCTTGCTGTTGGCAGCTTCGTTCACCGCCTTGTTGAGCTTGGCCACGATGTCGGGCGGCGTTCCCGCGGGAGCGAACACGGCGAAGTAGGCGATCAGCTCGTAGTCCTTCAAGCCCAGCGCTTCGTTGACCGTGGGCAGTTCGGGCACGGCCGGCGAGCGCTTGGACGACGTCACCGCCAGGCCGCGCACCTTGCCCGCTTTTACCTGCGGCAGCATCACTGCGAAGTCGGCGCTGAACATCTGCACCACGCCGCCGATCAGGTCGGTCATGGCGGCCGGGCCGCTCTTGTAGGGCACGTTGGCGAGCTGGATGCCGGCCATACCCGCCATCATCTCGGTGGACACGAGCTGCGAGGTGCTGGCACTGGCGAAGTTGATGCTGCCCGGCTTGGCCTTGGCCATGTCCACCAGTTCCTTCAGCGTCTTGGCCGGCACATCGTTGTTGACCGCCATGATCAGCGGCACCGAGCCCATGTAGGCCACGGGTGCGAAGGCGGTGTCCTGGTCGTAGGGCAGCTTCTTCATCAGGCTCTTGAGCGCCGCGTTGGTGCTGTTGGTGCCGATCAGGATCGTGTAGCCATCGGGTGCGGCCTTGGCCACCGCGTCGGCGCCCAGCAGGCCACTGGCGCCGGGCTTGTTGTCGACCACGATGGTCTGCCCCAGCGACTCCTGCATCTTCAGTGCGAAGGCCCGGCCGATGGTGTCGGTGGCACTGCCGGCGGCAAAAGGCACGACCGCCTTGATCGGCCGGTCGGGGTAGGCCTGGGCCAGGGCGGTGGATGAACACACCAGCGCGGCAGCGGTGGTGGCGAGCAATCGGAACACAGAACGCATCAGAGTCTCCTTCGGTTGGTTTTGAAAAGGCGGGGTCAGTGTAGGGCTCAGAGTGGCAGATCCAGCACGGCGGCACTCAGGGTTTTACCGTGGGCATCAAGGGCCAGCGAGCGCGTGACGCCGCCACCCAGGGCGTCGAACATCACGAAATGCACCGCCGCGAGATCGGGCAAGGTGTAACGCTGCACCGGGCCCTGCACCACGCCGGCAAAGTGGGCCTGCACACGCTCGGCGCTGAGCAGGCGCTCCATCTCCGGGTAGTCCTTCGGGTCCAATGCGATCACGCTGAGCGTGGCGCGGTTGCCCTTGTCGCCCGAGCGCGCCAGCGCGATGTCCCGCAGCGTGCGGTATTGAGATGTTGCCCCCACGCTTGTCACTTCGTGTACTGCGCTGCCCCCCGAGGGGGCGCGAGCTTGCTTGGGGCGGCCCGGCGCTGCGCTCATGTTCATTGCGTCCACTCCAGAATGTCGCAGCGGGCATGTACCGCCGAACGCGGCACCAGGGCCGAAGCGGCTGCGATCACCTCGCGCACGGACTGCGTCACGCCCCCACCACCCGCCGGTCCGTTGAGGTAGAGCGCCTCCACTTCCTGGCCCACGGCTTCGGCCTGCGCGCGCGTTGCGCAGCGCACCGCCAGCCGCACGCGCACCTCGTAGGGTTCGCGGTCCGCGCCCAGTTGCGGGCCATGCATCGCGTTCACACCGATCAGCTCGGCGCGGTGTTCCAGACCAGCGAGACCGTGGGACAGCGCAGCGTCTTGCAACCGGTGCCGCAGGATGGACAGCGCCAGTTCCCCACGCGCCCGCGCACCCGGGCCTGCGTACGAAATCTGCCCCTCGCCGATGAAGCCGTCGCGGTAACCCAGCGTGGCTTTCAGTTGCTCGGGGCGCGCCTGGCCGCTGGCGCCCTGTGCCTGCACCCGGTCGGATTCCAGCTGCGTGAAACGGACCTTTGAAAAGTCGCCCACCACATCGGCCTGCAGGTAATGCGCCGGGTCTTCCACTTCGTAGAGCAGCTGCGCGGTGCAGCTGAGCCGGTCCACGCGCCCGCCGGTGCCCGGCAGCTTGGTGATGACCGCGCTGCCATCGGCACACACCTCGGCCAGCGGGAAACCGACGCGGTGCAGATCGGGCACGTCCACGTGGCCCGGATCGGCCAGGTAACCACCACTGACCTGGGCCGCGCATTCGAGCAGGTGCCCCACCAGCAGGCCCTGACCCAGGTGGTGCCAGTCGTCCGCGGCCCAGCCGAAGTGGGCCATGAGCGGCGCCACAAAGAGCGACGGGTCGGCCACACGGCCGGTGATGATCACGTTCACATCGGCCTGCAGCGCGGGCAGCAAGGCGTCGGCGCCGAGGTAGGCGTTGGCCGAGATCAGGCGCCCGTCCAGCGAACGCACGGTGTCGGGCGAATCCATCAGCGGCACATCGTTCGCCAACATCCAGGGCAACACGTCGTCGCCCGTCACCACCGCCACGCGCAGGCGCGGCAGGCCCAGTTCGCGCGCCACGTCCAGCACGGCCTGCCCGGCCGCCATCGGGTTCGCCGCGCCCATGTTGGTGATGATGGTCACGCCGTTGCGCACACAGGCCGGCAGCACCGCACGCATGCGCGCCTGGAGCATGGGGTCGTAGCCGGCCTGCGGATCGTGGGCCCGGCGCAGCTGGGCCAGGGCGATGGTGCGTTCCGCCAGGCACTCGAACACCAGGGCGTCGAGCTCGCCCCGTTCGGCCAGGTCCAGCGCGGGGTCGATGCGGTCACCGGCGTAGCCGGCACCGGAGCCGATGCGGTAAGGATTCATCGGGGCAGTATGGTGCGAAGCGCGCGCGGTGGACATGGGGTGAACCCCGGCACCGGCACCCGTTCAGATTGGCGATGCCGGCAGCGCGGCGATCGTGCCCTGCGCCACCGCGCAGAGTTTTTCTTCTCCGTCTTTCACCACGAACACGTCGCAGCGGCAGACCGCCTGTGACTTGCCGGTGTGCACGGCTTCGGCGCGTGCGATCAGGCTCTCGCCGATGGCCGGACGCAGGTAGTTGATCTTGAATTCGGACGTCACCACCGGCACCCGCAGCGCCGTGCCGCCCGCGTAGGTGAGCGCGTTGTCGGCCGCGTAGCTGAGCACGCCACCGTGCACGAAACCGTGCTGCTGTTTGACCGCTTCCGTGATCGGGACGTGCAGCTCGCAGCGCCCCGGCGAGAGCGCCACCAGCTCGGCCCCGATGAGCTGGGAGAAGGGCTGCGAGGCCAGGACCTCGCGACCCATCGCCAGAAACACCTGGGGGCTGACGGTGACGTCGCTCACCGGAAGTCCTTACAAGACTTCGAAGATGCCCGCAGCGCCCATGCCACCGCCGATGCACATGGTCACGCAGACGCGCTTGGCGCCGCGGCGTTTGCCTTCGATCAGCGCGTGGCCGGTCAGGCGCTGGCCCGACACGCCGTAGGGGTGGCCCACGGCGATGGCGCCGCCGTTCACGTTGAGCTTGTCGTGCGGAATGCCCAGCTTGTCGCGGCAGTAGAGCACCTGCACGGCGAAGGCTTCGTTGAGCTCCCAGAGGTCGATGTCGCTCACCTTCAGGCCCAGGCGCGCGAGCACCTTGGGAATGGCGAACACCGGGCCGATGCCCATCTCATCCGGCTCGCAACCCGCAACGGCAAAGCCCAGGAAACGGCCCAGCGGCTGCAGTCCCTTCTTCTCGGCTAGGGTCTCGTCCATCACCACGCAGGCCCCTGCGCCGTCGCTGAACTGGCTGGCGTTGCCGGCCGAGATCAGGCCGCCCGGCAGCGCCGAGCGCAGGCCGTGGATGCCTTCAAACGTGGTGCCGGCGCGGATGCCTTCGTCGTTCTCGACCGTGACCTGCCTGGTCATCAGGCCCATGACCTTGTCGGCCACGCCAGCGGTCACGGTGATGGGCGCGATCTCGGCCTTGAAGAGACCGGCTTCCAGCGCGGCCGTGGCCTTCTGCTGGCTGGCGGCGCCGTACTCGTCCATGGCGTCGCGGCCGATGTTGTAGCGCTTGGCCACCTGTTCGGCGGTCTGCAGCATGTTCCAGTAGATCTCGGGCTTCTGCTTCTGCAGGGCCAGGTCCACCAGCATGTGCTGGTTCATCTCCTGCTGCACGCAGGAGATGCTTTCCACACCACCGGCCACGTAGACCGAGCCTTCGCCCGCGATGATGCGTTGCGCGGCCAGGGCGATGGTCTGCAAGCCGGATGAGCAGAAGCGGTTGACGGTCATGCCCGATACCGTGATGGGCAGGCCGGCCTTGAGCGCGATCTGGCGCGCGATGTTGGCGCCCGTCGCGCCCTCGGGGTTGGCGCAGCCCATGATCACGTCTTCGACTTCGGCGGCGTCGATGCCGGCGCGCTGCACGGCGTGCTGCACGGCGTGGCCGCCGAGCGTGGCGCCATGGGTCATGTTGAAGGCGCCCTTCCAGCTCTTGGCCAGGGGCGTGCGGGCGGTGGAAACGATGACGGCGTTGGTCATGGCAGGTTCCTAATCTTGTTCGGTGTTCGGACGGGGCGGATCAGAAGGTTTTGCCTTCGGCGGCGAGCTTCGCGAGCAAAGGCGCGGGCTCCCAGAACTTCGCGTCGTCCAGCGGGTTCTTGGCAAAGCGCTTCATGGCCTGGACCACGTTGAACAGGCCGACTTCGTTGGCGTAGTTCAGCGGGCCACCACGGTAGACCGGGAAGCCGTAGCCAAAGATGTAGACGACGTCGATGTCGCTGGCCTTGTTGGCGATGCCCTCTTCCAGAATGTGCGCGGCTTCGTTCACCAGCGAGAACACCAGGCGCTGCACGATCTCATCGTCCGAAATCTTGCGCGGGGTGATGCCGGCGGCGGCGCGATGGTCCTCGATCATCTTCACCACCTCGGCGTTCGGGATCGCGTCGCGCTTGCCCGGCACGTAGTCGTACCAGCCGGCGCCGGTCTTCTGGCCGAAGCGGCCCTTTTCACACAGCAGGTCGGCGGTCTTGCTGTATTTCATGTCCGGCTTTTCCTGGTAGCGGCGCTTGCGGATCGCCCAGCCGATGTCGTTGCCGGCCAGGTCGCCCATGCGGAACGGGCCCATGGCGAAACCGAACTTCTCGATCGCCTTGTCCACCTGTGCGGGCGTGCAGCCTTCGTCGAGCAGGAAGCCACCCTGGCGGCCGTACTGTTCGATCATGCGGTTGCCGATGAAGCCATCGCAGACGCCGGACACGACCGCCGTTTTCTTGATCTTCTTGGCCACCGCCATCACCGTGGCCAGCACGTCCTTGGCGGTCGCTTCACCGCGCACCACTTCCAGCAGCTTCATAACGTTGGCGGGGCTGAAGAAGTGCATGCCCACCACGTCCTGCGGACGCTTCGTGAAGTTGGCGATTCTGTTGACGTCCAGCGTCGAGGTGTTGGACGCCAGGATGGCGCCGGGCTTCATCACGCGGTCGAGTTCCTTGAACACCGCTTCCTTGACGCCGATCTCTTCGAACACGGCCTCGATCACCAGGTCGGCCGCACCCAAATCGTCGTAGCTCAGCGTGGTGCTCAGCAGGCTCATGCGCTGCTCGTACTTGTCCTGCTTGAGCTTGCCCTTCTTGACCTGGGCTTCGTAGTTCTTGCGGATGGTCGCGATGCCGCGGTCCAGCGCCTCCTGCTTCATTTCCAGCATCTTCACCGGGATGCCGGCGTTGAGGAAGTTCATGGCAATGCCGCCGCCCATGGTGCCGGCGCCAATCACGGCGACCGACTCAATGTTGCGCTTGGCCGTGTCTTCCGGCACATCGGGGATCTTGCTCGCAGCGCGCTCGGCCACGAACAGGTGGCGCAGCGAACGGCACTCGGGCGTCCACATCAGGTTGATGAAGATCTCGCGCTCGAAGGCCATGCCATCGTTGAACTTCTTCTGGGTCGCAGCTTCCACCGCGTCCACGCACTTGGCGGGGGCCGGGAAATTCTTCGCCATGCCCTTGACCATGTTGCGCGCGAACTGGAAGTAGGCCTCGCCATTGGGGTGTTTGCAAGGCAGGTTGCGCACCAGCGGGAAGGCCGAGCCGTCGGCGTGTTTGGCGGCCATCTCGCGGGCGAAGGCCAGGGCCTCTTCGGCCAGCGACTCGGGCGATGCGGACAGCTTGTCGAACAGCTTCTGGCCAGGCACCTGCGCGAGCATCTCGCTCTTGACCGGCTCGCCGCTGACGATCATGTTCAGCGCCACTTCAACGCCCAGCACGCGCGGCAGGCGCTGTGTGCCGCCGGCGCCAGGAATCAGGCCCAGCTTCACTTCGGGCAGGGCCACGTTGCAGCCCGGCGCGGCGATGCGGTAGTGCGCGCCCAATGCCAGCTCCAGGCCGCCGCCCATGGCCACGCTGTGCACGGCCGCGATCACCGGCTTGGTGGTGTTTTCCACGCGGATGATCACGGACAGCAGGTTGGGCTCCTGGATCGCCTTGGGCGAACCGAACTCGCGGATGTCGGCGCCGCCCGAAAACGCCTTGCCGGCGCCGGTCAGCACGACGGCCTTGACCGCCGCATCGTTCTCGGCCTTCTCCAGCCCTTCGACGATGGCCTGGCGGGTGGACAAGCCCAGACCGTTCACCGGCGGGTTGTTCAACGTGATGACGGCCACATCGCCGTGGACCTGGTACTCAGCGGTCATGGAATCTCCTCTGTGTGGATCGGAAAAAGACGCACGTCCGAAAAAACGAACGGTCGTGCGATTCTAGGGAATTTGTGCGGTGCGGCAAGCGCCGCTTGTCGCGAGTGGGTCAATCAAACCTCAAGCCATTCTTTTCTGGTGTACGGATCGGCTCGAAGGCTGTCCGGCGTGCCATGGAACACGATGCTGCCATGGCCCATGACCAGCGCGCGGTCCGAAATCGCCATGGCGATGGTGAGCTTCTGTTCGATCAGCAGCACCGACACGCCGCGGGCCTTGAGCTTCTGCAGGTATTCGCCCACCAGCTCCACGATCTTGGGCGCCAGGCCCTCGGTGGGTTCGTCGATGATGATCAGGTCGGGATCGCCCATGAGCGTTCGACACAGCGTGAGCATCTGCTGCTCGCCGCCCGACAGCACACCCGCCTCGGTGTGCTCCCGCTCCTTCAGCCGCGGGAACATCGCGTACATGTCGTCGAAGCTCCAGCGCACGTCCTTGCCCTTGCCTTTCTGGCCGAGCAGCAGGTTCTGGTGCACGGTGAGCTTGGGGAAGATGTCGCGGTTTTCCGGCACGTAGCCCAACCCCAGGTGCGCAATCTCGAAGGGCTTCTTGCCCTGGATGGACTGCCCCTTCCAGTCGATGCTGCCTTCGCAGTCGACCAGGCCCATGATGGCCTTGGCCGTGGTGGAACGGCCCGAGCCGTTGCGCCCGAGCAGCGCCACGATCTCGCCCTGCCCGACGTCGAACGAGACGCCGTGCAGCACATGGCTCTTGCCGTAGTAGGCGTGGAGGTTTTCGATTTTCAGCATGCTGCGGTCCTCCTCAGTGTCCGACCGATGCGGCTTGTTCGTCGGCCAGGACCGAGCCCAGGTACGCTTCCTGCACCTTCGGGTTCGCGCGCACCGCCTCCGGCGTGTCAAAAGCGATCACCTCGCCATACACCACCACCGCGATCTTGTCGGCCAGGCCGAACACCACGCCCATGTCGTGCTCCACCGTCAGCAGGGTCTTGCCCACCGTGACCTCGCGGATCAGGTCGATGAAGCGGCTGGTTTCGCTCTTGCTCATGCCGGCCGTGGGTTCGTCGAGCAGGATCACGTTGGCGCCGCCGGCGATGGTGATGCCGATCTCCAGCGCGCGCTGCTCGGCATAGGTCAGGTTCATCGCCAGCGTGTCGTGTTTCTTGTCGAGCCGGATCATGCGCATCAGCTCTTCGGCGCGTTCATTGGCGTCGTCCATGCCGGCGAGGAAGCGGAACAGCGTGTAGCGGTAGCCCAGGCTCCAGAGCACGCCGCAGCGCAGGTTCTCGAACACGCTGAGCTTGGGGAAGATGTTGGTGATCTGGAAGCTGCGCGAGAGCCCCAGGCGGTTGATCTCGAACGGCTTCTTGCCGTCGATGCGCGTGCCGTTGAGCAGCACCTCGCCGCTGCTGGGTTCGAAGCGGCCCGAGATCAGGTTGAACAGCGTGGACTTGCCCGCGCCGTTGGGGCCGATGATGGCCACGCGCTCGCCGGGGCGCACCGCGAGGTCCACGCCGCGGATGATCTCGGTCTTGCCGAAGCGCTTGCGCAGATCGCGCAGCTCCAGCGCGTAGCCACCCGCGTGCACGTGGCTCATGGCCTGCTCGAAACGGCCGGTGTCGGCTGTGGACGTGGCGCTGCTCATTGGGTCTCCCGGCGCTTGATTTCTTTTTCGATGTCGGTCTGGATCGCGGCCCACTGGGCCATGAACTGGCGGCGTGTGAGTTCAAAGATGCCCAGGCCGGTCAGCGTCACGAAGGCCGCGCCAAACCAGCTGCCGGCGGTCTTGGAATGCAGCTCCATACCGAGGTATTTCACCGAGTCGCCCATCGCCGCGTCGAGCTGCAGGTGGTAGATCATTTCGACCATCGCACCGCCCCCGAGCAGCACCACCAGCGCGGTCACGCCCAGCGCCAGGTAGGCCACCCAGACTTCGCGCAGTTTGCCGAACGAGGCCACGCGCAGGTTCATCATGATCAGGCTGGCGATACCGCCCGGCGCGTACATCACCATGAACAGGAACACCAGCCCGAGGTAGAGCAGCCAGGCCTTGGTCAGCTCCGACAGCAGCACAAAGGCCAGCACCATCAGGATGCCGCCGATGATGGGGCCGAAGAAGAAGGTCGCGCCGCCCAGGAAGGTGAACAGCAGGTAGCCGCCCGAACGCGCCGCGCCCACCACCTCGGCGGTCACGATCTCGAAGTTCAGCGCACCCAGGCCGCCCGCGACGCCGGCGAAGAAGCCCGCGATCATGAAGGCCAGATACCGCACCTTCTGCGTGTTGTAGCCGATGAACTCGACGCGCTCCGGGTTGTCGCGCACCGCGTTCAGGATGCGGCCCAGCGGCGTGCGCGTGAACGCAAACATGAGGCCCACGCAGACGAAGGTGTAGACCGCGATCAGGTAGTACACCTGGATCGGCGGGCCGAAGCTGATGCCCATGAACGGGTCGCCCACCACGCGGTTGCCCGACACGCCCGCCTCGCCACCGAAGAACTCCGAGAACATCAGCGACATCGCGAACACCAGCTCCGCCATGCCCAGCGTGATCATGGCGAACGGCGTGCCGGCTTTCTTGGTGGTCACGTAGCCGAACAGCACCGCAAAGAACAGCCCCGCCACGCCGCCCACCAGCGGAACCAGGCTCACCGGAATGGGGATCTGGCCATCCGTCGCCGCGTTGAGCGCGTGCATCGCCATGTAAGAGCCCAGGCCGGTGTAGACCGCGTGCCCGAAGCTGAGCATGCCGCCCTGCCCGAGCAGGATGTTGTAGGACAGGCAGGCGATGATGGCGATGCCCATCTGCGAGAGCATGGTCACCGAGAGGTTGCTGCCGAACACCAGCGGCGCGAACACCAGCACCAGCGCAAACAGCGACCAGACGATCCAGCGACCGACGTTGAGGGGTTTGAATTCGTAATACTGCTTTGACATGATCGATCAGCCTTCCCGGGTTCCCAGCAAGCCCTTGGGCCGGAAGATCAGGATCAGCACGAGGAACAGGTAGGGCAGGATCGGCGCCACCTGCGACAGGGTGAGCTTGAGCACCGAGTTCTCCCGCATGGCGTCCGAAGCCTGCACACCCAACTGCTCCACCAGGTGGATGAACGAATAGTCCAGCCCCACGGCGAAGGTCTGGATCACGCCGATCAGCAGCGAGGCCAGGAAGGCGCCCGAGAGCGAGCCCATGCCGCCCACCACCACCACGACAAAGATCACCGAGCCCACCGTGGCGGCCATGTTGGGCTCGGTCACGAAGGTGCTGCCGCCGATCACGCCGGCCAGGCCGGCCAGGCCGGTGCCGGCGCCGAACACCAGCATCAGCACGCGCGGCACGTTGTGGCCCAGGCTCTCCACCATCTCGGGGTGCGTGAGAGCGGCCTGGATGATCAGGCCGATGCGCGTGCGGGTCAGCAGCAGCCAGAGCGCCACCAGCATCAGGATCGCCACCAGCATCATGAAGGCGCGCGTGGCCGGGAACGGCGAGCAGATCACCCCCGCGCCGGCGCAGACCTCGCTGCCGACAGCGCCCCAGAACATCTCCAGCGTGTCGTTGGCGTGGTGCACCAGGGTGAAGGCTGGGCCGCGCAACGCCTCCGGCGGCACGAACTCCACCGCCGTACGGCCCCAGATCAGCTGCACCAGTTCCAGGATGATGTACGACAGGCCGAAGGTCACCAGCAGCTCGGGCACATGGCCAAACTTGTGCACCTTGCGCAGGGTCAGCCGTTCAAACAGCGCACCCAGCGCGCCCACCACCAGCGGAGCCACGAACAGCCCCGGCCAGAAGCCCACCAGCTGGGCGATCGAATAGCCGATGTAGGCACCCAGCATGTAGAAGCTGGCGTGCGCAAAATTCAGCACCCCCATCATGCTGAAGATGAGGGTGAGTCCCGAGCTCAACAGAAACAGCAGCAAGCCGTAGCTGACGCCGTTGAGCATGGAGATGATGATGAACTCCATGAAGCTTGCCTTTCGAGGGCGGAACGTGGGGAAGAGGTGAGCGGGGGAAGTATGGCCTGTCAGGAAGACCCACCGAATCAGCGGCAGGGCAACTCAGCAACCCCGCGCAGAAAGCGGTCCAGCCACCCCACCGGAGCGAAATGCCCTAAACCCAGAACGCGGCGGAACCGGCTCCGCCGGGCCGCACCGCGTTGCCCCCTTGAGGGGGTGACGCGAAGCGGCGCGGGGGTGCTTCCTTATCCAGGACGCTTCATCTGGCAGCTCGTCGGCGTGCTCGACACGTAGGACGGGTACTCCTTCACCGGGGCCAGCGTCATGCCGGTGTTTTCCGGGCTATAGGGGTACTTCTTGTCGGCCTTCTGCCAGACCGTGAGGAACAGCGGCTGCTGCAGCTGGTGGTCCAGCTTGCGCATTTCCACTTCGCCGTTGAAGTTGTTGACCTTGATGCCTTCCATGGCCGCAGCCACCTTCACCGGGTCGGTGGACTTGGCCTTGGCCATGGCCGCGCCGAGCACGTTGAACGCCGAGGGGATGGCACCGGTGTACATGTCGTCCTTGTACTTGGCCTTGAAGTCGTCGCCCCACTTGCCCATATCACCACCCATGTTGTAGTGCTGGTAGGCCACCTGGAACACCCGGCCTTCGCCACCCGTGCCGAGCGCCGTCGGCGTGCCGGTCACGCCGGTGTAGTAGGTGTAGAACTTGCCGGTGTAGCCGCCTTCGTTGGCGGCTTTGATCAGCAGCGCCAGGTCGGAGCCCCAGTTGCCGGTGATCACGGTGTCGGCGCCCGATGCCTTGATCTTGGCGATGTAGGGCGCGAAGTCGCGCACCTGGGCCAGCGGGTGCAGGTCTTCACCCACCACTTTCACATCGGGGCGCTTGCGGGCCAGGTTTTCCTTGGCGAACTTGGCCACCTGCTGGCCGTGCGAATAGTTCTGGTTGAGCAGGTAAACGGCCTTGACGTCCTTCTGGTCTTTCATGAAGGTGGTCATGGCCTCCATCTTCATAGAGGTGTCGGCGTCAAAGCGGAAGTGCCAGTAGCTGCACTTGCTGTTGGTGAAATCGGGGTCCACGGCGGCGTAGTTCAGGAAGATCACTTCCTTGCCGGGGTTGCGCTCGTTGTGCTTGTTGACCGCGTCGATCAGCGCGCCGGCCACCGAAGAACCGTTGCCCTGGGTGATGTAGCGCACGCCCTGGTCCAGCGCGGCCTTGAAGGCGTTCAGGCTTTCGGCCGGGCTGAGCTTGTTGTCAAACGCCACCATCTCGAACTTCACGCCGGCCGGGTTGGTCGCGCTGAACTTTTCGGCGAAATATTGCCAGCTGCGCAACTGGTTCATGCCCACCGGGCCCATCAGGCCGGTCTGCGGATCGATCAACGCGATCTTGACCGTCTCGCCCTTCTGGGCATGGGCGCTGAGCAGGGTCAACGACAGGGCGGCGATGGCAACGGATTTCAAGGCAAACGACATGACTGGGTCTCCTGAAGGTGGAAAACCTTAGCGTAGCCTGACAGTCCAGCAAACCCCTCAGGGATTGCCCCTAGCAGCTATCGCGCAGGCGACTGTGCGCTCGCACAACCCTAGCATCCGACAGACGGCACAAGCCTGCTGCCGCGGTTCGTGCGGGCAGGTGTGTCCACCGATCCGGGGTCAGGGCCGCTGCATCTGGCAGCTCGTGGGGCCCCTGATTTCCGAAGCGCTCATGTAACGCACCGGCGCAAAGGTGTGGCCCGTTTCCTCGGCGGCGCGCGGGTGCCGCGCGTCCACCTTCTGCCAGCGCGAGACATACAGCCCTTGCTGCAATTGGTGGTCGTCGGCGCGCATCTGCACCGGGCCGCTGAACCCTTGAAACACCATGCCGCTCAGGCGCGCCGCCACCTGGGCGGCATCGGTCGTCTTGGCATGGCTCATGGCCTGCAGCAGCATCGCCGTGCCGTCGAACGCGGCGTACACCACCAGGTCTTCGCCGTAGCGGCGGCGGAACGCGGTGGCCAGCGGGGCGATGTCGCCCGCCTGGTTGGTGTGGTTGTTGGCCACCTGGTACACCGGCAAGCGGCCGTCGCCCGAAGCCAGCAGCTCGGGCACGCCCTTGAGCATCGGGTAGTAGGCGTAGAGCGGCAGCGTGACGCCCTGCTGCTGCATCGCCTTCACCAGCCCCCGCAGGTCGGCGCCCCAGTTGCCCGTGACCACGGCTTGCGCGCCGGTCTCGACCATGCGGCGCACATGGGGCGCGAAATCCTGGCCCACGAAAGCCGTGTGCAGTTCATCGCCCACGATCTGGATATCGGGACGCTCCTGCGTCAGCGCCTCGCGGAAGTAACGCGAAAACTGCTGTCCGTGCGCATAGTTCTGGTTCAGCAGGTACACGCTCTTCAGTTCGGACTGCGTGGCCATGAACAGGGCCAGCGCCCGCGTCTTCATGGTCGTGTCGGCGTCGACACGGAAGTGCCAGAAGCTGCACAGGTCGTTGGTCAGCGCCGGGTCCATCGCCGCGTAGTTGATGTAGAGCACCGCCTTCTCGGGGTGGCGCGTGTTGTGCCGCGTCACCGCATCGGAGATCGCCGCCGCCACGCCGGAGCCGTTGCCCTGCACGACGTAGCGAAAACCCTGGTCGATGGCCGCCTTGAGCGCGTCCAGGCTTTCCTTGGGCGAGCCCTTGTTGTCAAAGCCCGCCACCACAAAACGCACGCCCGCCGGGTTGCCCGGGCCGGCCAGCTGCTCGGCCATGAACTGCCAGCTGCGCAGGCTGTTGCGGCCGATGTCGGCCGCCGGGCCGGAGAGCGGATCGATAAAGGCGATGCGCACCACCTTCTGCGGCGCATCGGCAGCCCAGGCCGGGCCGCCCAGGCCCGCCCAGGCGAGCGCGCCCAGCAGCGCCAGCCGCAGCCAGCGCCTCACCCCCGACGAACGCGCGCCACCCGACATCAAAGGCCCGGCAACACGTAGTCCTTGAGCTGCTGGCGCAGCGTCATCTTCTGCATCTTGCCGGTGGCGCCGAGCGGAATGGCATCGACGAACACCACGTCGTCGGGGATCTGCCACTTGGCGATCTTGCCTTCGTAAAACGCCAGCAACTGCTCACGCGTCACCTCGGCGCCGGGCTTCTTCATCACCACCACGATCGGGCGCTCGTCCCATTTCGGGTGCTTCATGCCGACGCAGGCCGCCATGGCCACGGCCGGGTGCGCCATGGCGATGTTTTCCACATTGATGGAGCTGATCCACTCGCCGCCGGACTTGATCACGTCCTTGCTGCGGTCGGTGATCTGCATGAAGCCGTCGGCGTCGATGGTGGCCACGTCGCCAGTCGGGAACCAGCCCTTGCCCGCGTCGTCGTAGCGCAGCGGGTCACCGCCCTCGCCCTTGAAATAGCTCGCGATGATCCACGGCCCGCGCACCAGCAGGTCGCCGTAGGCCTTGCCGTCCCAGGGCAGTTCGTCACCGGCCTCGTTGACGATCTTCATGTCCACGCCAAACACGCTGCGGCCTTGCTTCAGGCGCACCTTGAGCTGGTCTTCGGGCGACAACGCCAGCTGCGCGTTCTTCAGCGTGCAGACCGTGCCCAGCGGCGACATCTCGGTCATGCCCCAGGCGTGCAGCACCTCGACGCCGTAGGTGTCGTTGAAGGCGTTGATCATGGCCGGCGGGCAGGCCGAGCCGCCGATCACCGTGCGCTTCATGGTGGAGAAACGCAGGTCGTTCTGCTGCATGTGGCCCAGCAGCATCTGCCACACCGTGGGCACGCCCGCGGCCATGCTCACCTTTTCGGACTCGATCAGTTCATAGACCGATTTGCCGTCCATCGCCGGGCCGGGGAACACCAGCTTGCAGCCCACGGCCGCGGCCGAATACGGCAGGCCCCAGGCGTTGACGTGGAACATCGGCACCACCGGCAGGATGCTGTCGCGCGCCGAACAGCCCAGCGCGTCGGGCAGCGCCGCGCCGTACGCGTGCAGCAGGGTGGAGCGGTGCGAATACAGCGCGGCCTTGGGGTTGCCCGTGGTGCCGCTCGTGTAGCACATGCTCGATGCACTGTTTTCGTCCAGGTCGGGCCAGAGGTATTTTTCCGACTGCGCGCCCATCCAGGCCTCGTAGCTCACCAGCCCGGGCAGGCCGCTGTCGGCCGGCAGCTTGTCGGCGTCGCACAGCGCGATCCAGTGTTTCACCCCCGGGCACTTGCCCACCACCGCCTTCACCAGCGGCAGGAAGGTCATGTCGAAGCAGATCGCGCGGTCGTCGGCGTGGTTGACGATCCAGGCCAGCTGTTCGGGGTGCAGGCGCGGGTTCAGCGTGTGCAGCACGCGGCCGGTGCCGCTGACGCCGAAATACAGCTCCAGGTGGCGGTAGCCGTTCCAGGCCAGCGTGGCCACGCGGTCGCCAAAGGCGAGGTGCAGGCTGTCGAGCGCGTTGGCCACCTGGCGCGCGCGGCGCGAGACCTGGCCCCAGGTGCTGCGGTGGATGTCGCCTTCGACGCGACGGGAAACGATTTCGGTGCTGCCGTGGTGGCGCTCGGCGTGCGTGATGAGCGACGAAATCAGCAGCGGTTGGCTTTGCATTTGTCCCAGCATGGGGTTCTCCTTGAGTGTCTTGCCGAAAAAACGAACGATCGTGCGTTTAATTCACCCAGCATCATGCCTCAACAACGCACGCTGGCCGTAGCGGGTTGCCCCGTATAGCCCACCCGGGTGTGGGTGCAAGTCGTCCCGGTGACAATGCGCCGCATGACCCTGCCCCATGCCCTGCCGCCCGCGCCCGCCACCGAAACACCGAGCGGCTGGACGCACCGCTTCGCCGGCCTCGGCCGCGAGTTCTACACCGAGCTGCGCCCCACGCCCCTGCCCGCCCCCTACTGGGTCGGCCGCAACCCGGCGCTGGTGCGCGAACTCGGGCTGCGCGACGACTGGATGGCCAGCGACGAAGCCCTGCAGGCCTTCACCGGCAACCAGCTGCTGCCCGGCATGCGCCCGCTCGCCAGCGTCTACAGCGGCCACCAGTTCGGCCAGTGGGCCGGCCAGCTGGGCGACGGGCGGGCGATCCTGCTCGGCGAACTCACCGGCACCGATGGCCCGCAAGAGATCCAGCTCAAGGGCGCCGGCCTCACACCGTATTCGCGCATGGGCGACGGCCGCGCCGTGCTGCGCAGCTCCATCCGAGAATTTCTCTGCAGCGAAGCCATGCACGCGCTGGGCATCCCCACCAGCCGCGCGCTGTGCGTCACCGGGTCCGACCAGCCGGTGCGCCGCGAAGAGATCGAAACCGCGGCCGTCGTCACGCGCGTGGCGCCCAGCTTCATCCGCTTCGGCCACTTCGAACACTTTTCGCACAGCGGGCAACACGATCAGCTGCGCACGCTGGCCGATTTCGTCATCGACCACTTCTACCCGGACTGCCGCGCCCTGCCCGGCAACGTCTACGCCAACCTGCTCGAAGCCGTGAGCGCGCGCACGGCCGAGATGGTCGCGCAGTGGCAGGCGGTGGGCTTCTGCCACGGCGTGATGAACACCGACAACATGAGCATCCTGGGCCTGACCATCGATTACGGCCCGTTCCAGTTCCTCGACGCCTACAACCCGCGCCACATCTGCAACCACAGCGACAGCGCCGGGCGCTACCGCTACATGCGCCAGCCCGGCATCGCGCACTGGAACCTGTATTGCCTGGGCCAGGCCCTGCTGCCGCTGATGGAGGACCCGCAGCAGGCGCTGGACGCGCTCGAACCCTACAAGGCCCTGTTCCCCGCCGCGCTGCAGCGGCGCATGGGCGCCAAGCTGGGCCTCGGCACCGTGATGGCCGGCGACGAAGCGCTCACCGAGCAGCTGATGGCGCTCATGGCGCAAGACGCGGTGGACTTCACCCTCTTCTGGCGCCGCCTCTCGAACGCCGTGGCCCGCTTTGCGGAACCGGGCGCAGGCGCCGCGGCAGCCAGCGCGGCCATCGACCCGGTGCGCGACCTGTTCCTGCAACGCGAAGCCTTCGACGCCTGGGCCCTGCAGTGGCGCGGGCGGCTGCAGAGCCAGCCCGGTTTTGACGCCCGCCTCACCCAGGTGCTGATGCTCTCGACCAACCCGCACGTGGTGCTGCGCAACCACCTCGGCGAGATCGCCATCCAGCGCGCCCGCGAGGGCGACTTCTCGGCCCTGCAGCGCCTGCAGACCGCGCTGGAAACCCCGTTCACCGAGCTGCCCGGCCACGACGACCTGGCCGACTTTCCGCCCGACTGGGCGGCCCACATCGAAATCAGCTGTTCATCGTGAAGGACCCCGCCATGACGTTCCCCATCCAGAAAACCGATGCCGAGTGGCGCGCCCTGCTGGCTGAAAAAGGCGCCGAACCCGCCGCCTTCGAAGTGACCCGCCACGCCCACACCGAGCGCCCGTTCACCGGCAAATACGAAGAAGTCTGGGCCGACGGCAGCTACCACTGCATCTGCTGCGGCAACCACCTGTTTGACGCCGGCACCAAGTTCGACGCCGGCTGCGGCTGGCCCAGCTTCTGGAAAGCCATCCCCGGCGCCATCACCGAGATCACCGACCGCAGCCACGGCATGGCGCGCGTTGAAACCGTGTGCAGCCAATGCGGCGCGCACCTGGGCCACGTGTTCGAAGACGGCCCTGCGCCCTCGGGCCTGCGCTACTGCATGAACTCCGCTTCGCTGGAACACCAGCCAGAGTAAAGGAAACACCCCCGCGTCGCCTTCGGCGCCTCCCCCCTCTCTGGCGCCTTCGGCTTGGAGGGGGGCGATACCTTGGGCCGGCAAAGCCGGACCCTCGGTCTCCCTGGGTTGGGGTTGTTTCTTGCGCTGCGGGTCACGCGCCGGCGTGGTGTCCAATAGCCACATGAGCACCGCTTCGACCCCACCCTCAGCACCTGCCGCCGACACCGAGCGCCGCCTCACCGAACTGGAGATCAAGGCCAGCTACGCCGACGACCTGCTCGACACGCTGAACGCCGTGGTCGCGCGCCAGCAGGAGCAGATTGACCTGTTGCTGCGCGAGCTCGGCCACCTGCGCCGCCAGGGCGCTGACGAGGGCTCGGCGCCCGCGCGCAACCTGCGCGACGAGCTGCCGCCCCACTACTGAACCGAACCATGGACATCCTGGCGCACGGGTTGTGGGCGGGTGCCGGCCTGGTGGCGTTGTCCAACGCCGGGCCGGTGAACAAACCCTCCCTGGCCTGGGCGGTGGCGCTGGCGGTGGTGCCCGACGTGGTGCACACGCTGCCCGTGGCGGCCTGGGCCCTGGCCAGCGGCACGCCAGGCGAATGGCTCCAATACGCCACCGCCGCCCCAGGCGGCGAACCCGATTTCCCGGCCTGGGTGGCCTTCTGGTCACACCAGGTGCACTGCGTGTTTCACAGCGCCCTGGTGGCCGCCGCGGTGACGGCCCTGCTCTGGGCCTGGCTGCGCCGGCTCTGGCTGCCCCTGCTGGGCTGGTGGTCACACATCGTGATCGACGTGTTCACCCACTCGGCCGACTTCTTCCCCTCGCCCGTTTTCTACCCCATCACCTACTGGGGCTTCGACGGCATCGCGTGGAACGAGCCCTGGTTCATGGCGCTGAACTACGCCGCCCTGCTGGGTGTCGGCGTCTGGCTGTGGCGCAGGCGCCGCGCCTGAACCCGCTCAGGCCACCGCGGCCACGGCCACCGGGCTCGCGGCGCTGACCACCGGCTCGATCGCCGCGTAGTCGCCCAGGCCTTCGGGCCAGGGCGTGAGGATCTCAAAGCCCGTCTCCGTCACCGCCACCATGTGTTCCCACTGCGCCGAGAGCGAGCGGTCGCGCGTGACCACCGTCCAGCCGTCCGACAGCTCCTTGGTCTCGCGCTTGCCCGCGTTGATCATGGGCTCCACCGTGAACACCATGCCCGGCGCCAGCTTCAGGCCCGTGTTGCGCTGGCCGTAGTGCAAGACCTGCGGCTCGTCGTGGTAGATCTGCCCGATGCCGTGGCCGCAATACTCGCGCACCACGCTGAACCCCGCCGCGTGCGCCACCGTCTGGATCGCGTGGCCCACATCGCCCAGCGTCGCGCCCGGGCGCACCTGCTGGATGCCCGCGCGCATCGCCTCGTAGGTCGTGCGCACCAGGCGCTTGGCCAGAATGCCCGGCTCGCCCACGCAATACATGCGGCTCGTGTCGCCGAACCAGCCGTCCTTGATCAGCGCCACGTCGATGTTGACGATGTCGCCGTCCTTCAGCTTCTTGTCTGACGGGATGCCGTGGCAGATCACGTGGTTCACCGAAGCGCAGATCGTCTTCGGGTAGCCGTGGTAACCGATGTTGGCCGGCACCGCCTTCAGCTCGTTCACGATGTGGTCGTGGCACAGCCGGTCCAGCTCGTCCGTGGTCACGCCCGGCTTCACGTGTTCGCCGATCATGCGCAACACTTCGGCGGCCAGGTGCCCGGCGCGCCGGGCCATGTCGATCTCGGCCGCCGTCCGCAAGCTCACCCCCTTCTTGCCGCCCGTCATGCCGCCTTCTCCAGACCGGC
>MERT01000022.1:47275-161661 GCA_001770705.1 Burkholderiales bacterium GWF1_66_17
GGCGCCTGCCGCTCCGTTTCGATCAGCAGCTGGCAGATCTCGCCGTGGCACAGCGTCGGGTTCAGCTCCGACAACATGCCCACACGCAGCCAGTGTTCGGCCTGCGCGTTCATGGAGCGGCTCAGCGCCCCACTGGTCAGACGCAGGTTTTCATGCATCTGCTCTGAAATTTTGATGATGCCCATGGCGATCCCTTGTATACGGTTTGTAGCTGGTTCGTATATTACCAAGGGTCAGGGCAACTGAGGCATGGGCTGAAGGAACGGCCTTTGGGTGCGAGGGCTTTTTTCTTGGGCGGACTGGATGGCTGCTGGCTGTGCGAGGCGGTGATCGGCCATGTGTGGTCAATCGTCAGTGGCGGAAACAGACATTCAGTTTGCGTTCAGTGGCAGCCAGTAGACGGTCCGCAGCAATGATTGGTTGGGCTTCACTTGGCCGCTGCGAGAATGCCTCCGGCCTGTGCCTTCGCAGCAAGGAAATTGACAAAAGCAGAGCAGGCCACCGCCATGTACTTTGCTTCGTCGTAACCCACGTTTGGTTCTTCAAGCATTGCATGGCGAATTCCACCCTCGTCGCTCGTGTAGCCATACAGGCTTAACAAGCCGGCGCGCAACGCGCCATGTAGCGGGACCTTCTTGGCCAGTTCTGTCAAAGCGCCAGCGAGACCTTGGGAGTCCGACGTGCCAAGCTGCTTGGCGAGCGCTTCGACGGCACAAATCGATTCTTTTATAGAATTGCGAAAATCCGGATCGGGCCTCTTCGCCAGCAGTTGAAGCGCCCCGACGATATGAGCATGAGCGCCGGCTAGACCGGTAGCCGATGTAGTGGAGAGCGCCGACTCAATTGCGCTGACCTCCGCTTGGCTAGAGATTGGCACGAGCTCACCGCCAACGAACCGATAGCCGGATAGTTCTTCCTCAAAGATTCGATTGAACACAAGACACAACTGGTCCTTGCGGTACCGCTGGCGTACCTTGGATCGTTCGTACCACTCCACAACGAATTCGATGTAGTCGTAGACCGCGTACCAAGATGCAGCGTAAAGCTGTTTCTTCAGCCACTCTTGGCGCCGGTGGTTGTATGACGGCAGCTCGTCTACTGGCAACTTGAAGAAGAACTGGGAACTCAGTTCGGAAATGTGCCACCAGCCGGACTCCCCTTCCTCGAAGAGTGATACGAGAAAGTTCCAGATCGAGTTCCGCAAAGGGGTGGAAATCGACTCAAGTTGAATGATTGTGGGTGCTTCTACCGCACCGATGCGCTGAGAGAATCTCTTCATGTTTGTGCCGAAAGTATGGTGTGAAGCACTACTCGGTAGCGGGGCCAATTTTGATGGCAACTGACATAGCCCACCTGCGCCGAAGTCCAAAAGTTTGCCCTCGGGATTGAAGCTGAGGGCCAGACTGATCAAACTGAGGTCGTATTGAACTGCATCTACCAATCAAAAGAAAAGTACTAGTCCGGGGTACATCACCCTTGGCCCCGATTACCGAGCCTTGTCTGTCGGGATCTGACCGTGCAGTGGCGACCTTGGCCCGGCCAAGATACCGTTGTAGAGCGGTGATCCAAGCATGCGCTCGTTAGCAATAGCGGCATAACTGAACGCCGCGTCGGTGGCAGTTCCAGCTATTTGCTGAACCAGCGCAGTGACGAGCAAACCAACCAAGCCACCCTGCGCCTGTTGCTGTTGTTCGGCTGAGGATGCAAATGCCTTCCCTTCCCAAAGCAACTGCCCACTACGCAAGTCGACAACACGTGCCTCAACCTCGACGCGTGTCTCGCTCATCACGAATTTGTAAGTGGTTCCGTACTTGACGACCTTGAGATACACAGCTGCATCGGCACCAAAAAACTCGTGCAGCTTTTTGAAAGGAATGCCTTGTGCTTCGTCGGCTGTGTTCACACCGTTCTGTTTGAAGGTTTCATCCACCAATGCAACAGGAAGGACGTAGTACCCGGCCTCTGCAAGTGGCTTGGTAGCTTGGGCCCATGTGCCCGGCGTTGCCTTAATGTCGGGAGATTCACTGATTGGAGGCAGCACCAGCAGAGTGGCGGGCTTTGCCTGCATGAAGGCGGAATAGTCGTAGGGCGGTGGTTTGGTTACGCATCCGGCAAGTGTTGTCGCGAGAGCTGAAGCAAGGAAAGCAAACAGGTATCGGCTTTTCATGCTGGCGACTCCGTCTTAGCGGTGGTGGCGGGAGGATTCAGTCGCTTGAGAAGTTGGTCCATATACGGCGACGATTCAGGAAACGACTGCTTTTCCGCGAGCCAGAACTCGTGAGCCTTGTCAGCATTGCCGGCATTCAGATACAGCATCCCAAGATGGGCAAGGAAGCCAGGAGGCAATGCAGCATTGGCCGCTTTCGCTTTTTCCGCATGCGCTTCGAGCTTCAGGATCTGCTCGTCGACGCTCCCTCCCGCTCGAACCAGAACTTCGTATTGGTGGCGTGGAAATGCCTCCCACATGTACAACGGCGGGGTGCGCTGGGCACATCCCGCAAACACCAGCAGCACCGTCAACCCACCCAGAGCACTTGCGACCCGAGAGCCCTTCATTTCTGGCCCCACTGTCCGGAATCGCGTCCTGCAACAAGTCCATCGACCGCTTCACGCATCGCCAGGTCCAGCACTTTGCCATTCAGTGTGGCGTCATAGCCCGCAGTTCCGCCGAAGCCGAGGACTTCGCGGTTGGACAGTTCATATTGACCCGCACCGCGTGCAGAGAAAACCACTTCGGACGTCAAGCTGTTGACGATGTTCAGTGTGATTTTTGCGTAGGCAATCTGGGTCTTGCCTCGGCCAAGCACACCGAAGAATTGGTGATCGCCAACCTCTTTGCGCCCAAACTCCGAGATCGCGCCGGTGACGACGAATTCGGCCCCTTTCAGCTTCTGGGCAGTTCCTTGAAGTTTGGCTTCCTGACCGGTCTCGGTCAGATTCTCCCGATCAAGAACAGCAAATCTTTGAGACTGTTGAAGGTGGGAGGTCAGGGTGGTTTTTGCCTGGGTTCCGAGACGATCCACACCATCGGAAAACACACCATTCATGTAGTTCGAACGGTTGTCAAACTTGCCCAACGAAACGGTGGTGCGAACACCTGCGAACGGTGTAGCAGCCGCTGCTACCTTTTCAACTTTAACGGAGTGCGAACTTTCGGTAGCGCAACCAGCGAGGACGGCTAAAGCGCCCATACTGAGCAAGATCGAACGGCGTGATTTCATTTGAGTTCTCTGAGTTTTTGATGGAATGCTGTGAATTTGGATTCAAGTACTCATCCCAGTACGTGCAGCGAAATGAGTCTAGTCGATCGAAAGCCAACAGATCTCATGGTCTGCGTGTGACGGCGGCGCATCAAGGCCCAGTCATTTCCCCGATTCTGCCTGCTCCAACTGTTTGGCCCGCTCTGCGGCCAGATCGTTGACGTAGCCCTCCACCTGCCGTTCGAAACCGGGCACATCCTGCGGCCTCACAGGCACAGCGGGAACAGCCACATCCGAAATGGCATCCGGCTTCTCAACCTGGGCTGGCGCGTCGCCGCCCAGTTGGCGGGCAATCAGAAGGCCCACCACCAGCAGAGCCAACAACAGAACCACGAGTCTCATGAGCACCCTCTTCCTTCAAGGTCACCGAGTGTTCGAACCGGGCACATCCCGGTCCGTCTGACCCGGATCATTCTGCCGGGTTCTGGGGTCCGCTCCGCCCCTCTACAATTCGCGCCCCCAAGCCATTTCCCCGAACCCCGACTTCATGAACATCACTGTCAACCCGGATCTCAAAGCCTATATCGACCCCTTGACCCCGGAGGAACACGAGGCGCTGGAGCGCAGCATCCTGGCCGAGGGCTGCCGCGATGCGCTGGTGCTCTGGGGCGATGTGCTGGTGGACGGGCACAACCGCTACGGCATCTGCCAGAAACACGGCCTGCCTTTCGAGACGGTGCAGAACCCGCGCTTCCAGTCCATGGAGGACGTGCACCTGTGGATGATTGACCAGCACCTGGGGCGGCGCAGCGTGTCGGACTTCCAGCGCGGTGTGCTGGCGCTGCGCAAGCGCGAAATCATCGCCGGGCGGCGCGCCCGGTTCCTGGCTGCGCCGCGCGAGGAAACACCGCCCGAGCCGGCCGCGCAGGAGGCACCTTCAGCCAACCCGGCGGTCGCAACGCCCGTGCCCGAGCCCCGGCCGCTGAACAGCCGCGAAGACATTGCCAAAGCGGCGCGGCTCAGCAGCAGCCAGGTGGTGATGATCGAAAAGATCCAGAAGCAGGCCGAGCCCGAGCTGGTGGCGGCGCTGAAGTCCGGGGCGATCTCGCTCAACGCAGCCGCCGCGGTGGCCAGCCTGCCGGCCGAGGAGCAGAAGGCCGCCGCGCTGGCCGGCAAGGACGAGCTCAAGCTGGCGGCCAAGCGGGTGCGCGAAGCGAAGCGCAAGCCGTCGGAAGCGGCGCCCGAGCAGTCAGCCGAGCAGCCGGCCGACGAAGCGGGCGATGAACTGCAGCGCTTGCGCGCCCAGGTCAGCGCGTTGCAGGCGGAAAACGCGGCGCTGCGTCGGCAGCTGGAGGCCTTGAGCTCAGGGCATGAGGTACCGTTCTAAAGGCTGTGTACGCGCCCGCACAGTCAAGCGGCTTTTTTTGGCGCGTACTGGCGCCACTGTTTGCCGGCTCGTGTCCTCACGCGACGGTTCGACGAACAGGGTAGGCGCTGGGTTCCTGGAACACCTGACGCTCAGCGTCCAGCGTGAGAAAGGAAACCTCATGAACACCCCATCTGTCCTGCCGCGCGCTGCCTGCGACCCGGCAGCCTGCGCCTATCTGCTGCGATTCCTGTCGCACGATGGCCGTGGTCAAGATGTCACCGTGCCCTGCGACGAAGCCGGCAACGTTGACATGAACGCCCTGACCGAGCACTTGCGCAACACCTACCTGGGCGCGCGCGCCATGGTCGGTCGTGACTATTCGTGCCCCACGGTGCAGACCGCTCCTTCGGGACCAGACCACCATGAGCCCCTGCTGCTGCCCTGTGCGGCCTGACGAACAGCCCGTTCATCTGCCCTGGCCAGCGCTCAGGCCGCGGCCCGAAACTGTTTGGCCGCAAAAGCCCAGACCATGCGCGATGCATCGGGCCCCTGGCCGTCACTGAAGGCCTTGCTCGCGAGGCCTCCGCTCCAGGCGTGGGCCAATCTGCTCACGGCGACCAGCGTGGCCACGGTGCTGCCCTTGCGTTTGAAATCGGTGACCGACATCGGGTAGCGCTTGCCCCGTTGCACGCTGCGCGCCTCGCTCGCCTTCGCCCCCGCCGCGTGGGCCCAGACCTGCGCCGCGGCCTGGCCGTTCTTGGGCGAGACCACGGCGTCCGCGTCACCGTGGATCACCAGCAGGGGCGGCCAGTGGGCCTCCATCGCGTTCGGAGTGGTCATCAACGGGGTCGTGACGCGGTGGCCGTGCATGGCGCCCAGCGCCGACAGGGTGGAGTGCGCGGTGCCGGGAGGAATGCCCGAATGCATGACGACGGCCTTGAAGCGCCCCGGGTGCCGGGTGACCAGCAAGGCGGCCATGCTCGCACCGGCCGACAGGCCAGCGATGGCCACGCGGGTCTTGTCCACCGGGTGCAGCAGGCAGACCTGGTCGACCGCCTGCATGATCAAGGCGGCTTCGCCATAGGCACGGCCGGTCTTGGTGTCGAACCAGTTCCAGCAGCCCTGCCCGTTGGCGAGCCGGTCCTGCTCCGGGTAGAGCACCAGAAAACGTTCGCGCATCGCGATGCGGTTCATGCGCGTGCTCGCGGCGAAGCTGTTGGCGTCCTGACCGCAGCCGTGCAGCATCACCACCAGCGGCAGCTTCTCGCCAAACTCGACACCCGGCGGGCGGTAGACCCTGAAGCGCCGGGCGCCGGCCGCGCCCATGACGACACCGGGCATCCACGCGCCGGCACCGGGCGGCGGCGCGCGCTTGGCCGCCGCGGGCTTGAGGGTTTTTTTGAGCGCCCGGGTACTGGAAGCGGTGGCCAGGCGTGTCATCGCCTTGAGGCTCCGCTCGAAGCTTTTGGCCCAAGCGGACGGGCGTGATCGTTTTTTCATTCGGGTCATTCTGCATGGCCCTTCGCATCCGCTGCGCGTTGCACGCTGGTCCCAGAAGCGATCCGTAGGGGTATGCAAAACCCAGCCCACTTCGCGGCCAGGGACATCAAGTTTTTCTGGATTGCCCGCCACGGGCGTCACGGCCTTTCGGCGCTTCGGTTGACGCGAAGCAGTGTGCGAAAGCGAACAGACCTCCCTGGCTCGTGTCCTTACGGTCCGCCTTGCGCAAAGCACGAGGTGTCGGAAGTCCCGGTACCCGACCCGCTCTTCGCCGAAAGGAGTTCCGATGGCCATTGCCTCCACAGCAAACACTGAAGACCTGGCCCGCGCCCGCGGGCTCCGTGGCAGCATCGCCGACAACACGAGGCCGCTCAGCAGCGCCGTCTCGTGGGGCGCCATCGCCGCAGGCGGGGCCGCTGCTGCATCGCTGTCCCTGATCCTGCTGATCCTCGGTGTCGGGCTCGGCCTGTCTTCCGTGTCGCCCTGGGCCCAGGATGGTGTGAGCGCAGCGACCCTCGGTGTGTCGACCATCGTGTGGCTGACGCTCACGCAACTGCTGGCGTCGGGGATGGGCGGCTACCTCGCCGGCCGCCTGCGCACCAAGTGGACCGATGCGCGCACCGACGAGGTGTACTTCCGCGACACCGCCCACGGCTTTCTGGCCTGGGCCGTGGCAACGCTGGCCACCGCCGCGCTGCTGACCTCGGTCATCGGCTCGATCATTGGCGGTGGTGTGCAGGCTGGCGCCCAGGTGGTCGGTGGCGTTGCCAGCACGGCCAGCTCCGCCGTCGGGAGCGCCGCGGCCTCGGCAGGCATGGCGCATGACGACGAAGGCGGTCCGATGGGCTACTTTGTCGACTCGCTGTTCCGGCGTGATGCCGCCACCGCTGCACCCGTCATGGGAACCGAAGGCATGCAAGTCGACACGGCTGCCAGTGAACGCGCCTCTGGCAGGGACACGGCCGAGGTCAGCCGGATCTTCATGAACGTCAGCCGCTCGGACCCTCTGCCACCCGAAGACATCCGCCACGTGGGCCAGATCGTGGCCCAGCGCACCGGGCTGTCGCAGCCCGAGGCCCAGAGGCGGGTCTCTGAGGTCTACGCCAAGGCGCAGGCCAGGTTGAACGACGCGGAAGTGGCTGCGCGTGAGGCGGCCGACAAGGCTCGCAAGGCCTCAGCCTACAGCGCGCTCTGGCTGTTCGTTTCGCTGCTTGTCGGCGCATTCGTCGCCAGCCTGGCCGCCACGTTCGGTGGTCGGCGCCGCGACGCCTGAATCCTGTTTTCCCACAAGCCCAAGGAGGCCACCATGCGATCCCTGCTCTTGCTGTTTCTCGGCATTCCCATCCCGATCATCATTTTGATCGCCCTGTTCACGTAGTCACCGTCCCTCATTCCCCCCAACCTGTCAAAGGACTACCCATGACCACCACCAAGACCACTGCCCCCGCACCGAAGGACGCCATCGCCATGCTCAAAGCCGACCACGCGGCCGTGAGCGAGATGTTTGCCGAATACGAAAAGAGCCGTTCGATCCCGAAGAAGAAGGCCCTGGTCGCCGAGATCTGCACGGCGCTCAGCGTGCATGCACAAATCGAAGAAGAAATCTTCTATCCCGCCGTGAAGGCGGCGCTGAAGGATAAGTTGCTGGTGCCCGAAGCCACGGTCGAGCACACCAGCGTGAAGGACTTGATCGCACAGATCGAAGGCCTCGAGCCCGACGGCGAGATGTACGACGCCAAGGTCAAGGTGCTGTCGGAATACGTGAAGCACCACGTCAAGGAAGAGCAGAACGAGATGTTCCCCAAGGCCAAGTCCACGTCGCTGGACATGGTCGATCTGGGTGCTCAAATGGCCGCCCGCAAGGACGAACTGCTGGCCCAGGCCGCTTGAACGACCTCAGGAGCCCGACATGAATGAACCCTTGCAACCCCATGCCGCACCGCCCGTCCCCTGGGTCACCAGTGAACACCACGAGCGTGTGCCCGACACCTCGATGTTGCCGGGGTCTGAGAAAGCCCCACCAGCGGCCGTTGCCTCTTTGAACCGGGTTGTGCACGCGGCGCACGATGCCGTTGATCGCCTCGCCGGCAGCGCGGCGCCCAAGGTCAGGCAACTGGGCGAAAGCCTGTCAGGCGCTGAAGCGAGCTTGCGCGAGACCGCTCACCAGATGGGCACCACCCGCGACGAATGGGCCGAAGCCTTGCGCGGCAAGGTCAGGCGCCATCCGCTGTCTGCGGTGGCCGCCGCGATGGCGCTGGGCGCGCTGATCGTGCGCGTCAGGCGCTGACGCTCGCCCCAGGCTGCGCTCCTTGAAAACCATGGCCGCCAAGAGGCGGCCATGGAGCGGGACCGCCCCCTATGCCAACACGAGGTTCACCGATGAAAACACACACCTTGCACAGGGCACGGACCGCCGGAACTGCCGGCGCTCGCTGAGTCCTTCCCCGTCAAACATCGAAAGCGCACCATGTCCAATCCCTGGCTGAAGAAAAACCCGTTCATGAGCATGTGGCTGAGCACGGCGAACAGCGTGGCCGGTTCGATGCGTGGCCAGGCCACCGCAGAGGCGAAGCGGCAGGTGAACGCCGCCATCGCCGAGGCGACCCGCGAGAACCTGAAGGTCTGGAACGCCGCCGTCAAGCCCGCCGCCGCCAAACCCGCGGCTCGAACCAAGCGGACACGATGAGCACTTCTCGCCACACCCCTGCAGGCAGGGTAACGCCGCACCGTCCCGATAGCAGGTGACGCCGATGGCACGCTGGCCCCGATGGATCGTGGTCGCCGGTGCCGCAACCGGCCTGGCCCTGGTTGGCGCCGTGGTCGCGTCGAACTTCATCGGTGGCGAGAAGAAGATTCAGCGTCACATCACGCGTCTCTACACGCTCGACGACCCGCGTTTCATGGATGAGCTGGGCGTTCTCCTGGGGCCGCCGTTCCTGGCCGGAACGCGCGTGCAAGCCCTGTTGAACGGTGAACAGATCTTCCCGCCGATGCTGGCGGCCATTCAAGCCGCAGAGCGGTCGATCACCTTCGAAACCTACATCTACTGGTCGGGTGACATCGGCCGCCAGTTCGCCGAGGCCCTGGCAGAGCGCGCCCGCCAGGGCGTGAAGGTCCACGTGCTGCTCGACTGGGTGGGCAGCGTGAAGATGGACGACAGCCTGGTGGCCACCATGGCGCAAGCCGGTGTCCAGGTCCAGCGCTTTCATCCGCCGCACTGGTCACACCTCGGGCGCATGAACAACCGAACGCACCGCAAGCTGCTGATCGTGGACGGCCGTGTCGGGTTCACGGGTGGCGTCGGCGTGGCCCCGCAATGGACGGGCCGCGCGCAGGACCCCGAGCACTGGCGCGACACCCACTTCGCGGTGGAAGGCCCGGTCGTCGCGCAGATGCAGTCGGTGTTCATCGACAACTGGATCAAGGTGACGGGCGACGTGTTGCATGGCCCGGACTACTTCCCCGCCCTGGCACCGGCCGGCCCCGGTCGGGCGCAGATGTTCAGCAGTTCACCGAGCGGCGGCAGCGAGAGCATGCAGCTGATGTACCTGCTGTCGGTGACCGCGGCGTCGCGGTCGATCGACCTCTCGGCGTCGTACTTCGTGCCCGACGCGCTGACGCTGCAGGCCCTCGTGGCCGCGATGCAGCGCGGCGTCAGGCTGCGCATCATCGTGCCGGGCCAACACATCGACAGCGAGACCGTTCGCAAGGCCTCGCGGGCCACCTGGGGGCCGCTGCTCGCGGCCGGCGCCGTCATCGCGGAATACACGCCCACCATGTACCACTGCAAGGTGATGATCGTCGACGGCATGCTGGTCTCGGTGGGTTCGACAAACTTCGACAACCGCTCCTTCCGGCTCAACGACGAAGCGACGCTGAACGTCGTCGACAAGGCCTTCGCGGGCGCGCAGACCGCCACCTTCGAAGACGACCTCGCGAAGTCCCACCGGGTGACCCACGCGGCGTGGCTGGCGCGCCCCATGCGCGAGCGCCTGGGTGAAACGCTGGCTTCCTTGCTGGGCACGCAGTTATGAGCCGTGTCGATCAGCACGCGCTGGGTCCTGGCGGTCGCGGAAACGTTCGGTTCCGCACAGACGCGAACCATGCCGGCGCAGAGCATGGCCCCCTTCGTGAACCATTTCCAGCGTGGCACCGCGCGCTCAAGCCCATGAAACAACTGGCCACCGATGCCGTTCAATACCCTTCACTCGCCATGCTGGGCGTGGAGCCCTTTCGTGCTGCGATGGAGTTCGCCTGGCACACATTCACCAAGTCGGACGGTGCGAAGCCCGGTGACGGGCATCCGGTCGTGATCTTCCCGGGCCTGGGCGCGGACGGGACTTCGGTGGCCACCTTGCGTGCGCACTGCCGTTCGCTCGGCTACGACGCGTTCGACTGGGGCCAGGGGCTCAACACCGGCCCGCAGGGCGATCTCGACGTCTGGCTGCAAGGCTTGAAGTCGAAGCTGGTGAATCGGCTCGCCGGCCACACCCAGCCGGCCACGCTCATCGGCTGGAGCCTGGGCGGCATCTACGCGCGCGAAATCGGCAAGCTGATGACACCGCACGCCCGGCAGGTGATCACCATCGCAACGCCCTTCAACGCTGGAGCCGACCACAACGACGTCGACTGGCTCCTGCGCTTGCTGGGAGGCAGTTCGCCGGCGATGGACCCGGCGCTGAGCCGGCGCCTGCGCACCCCGCCCCCACTGCGCACCACCTCGATCTACAGCCGGTCGGATGGCGTGGTGGCGTGGCAGACCTGTCGGCACGACAAACGGTCGAGCCTCGTGCATGAGATCGAGGTCGACGGCAGCCATATCGGCATGGGCTGGAACCGGGATGTGCTGGCGGCGGTCGCCGACCGCCTCCATCAGCCACCGGGGGCATGGCGCCGGTATGTGCGCGCGCCATGAGCCGATGCCACAACCACCCACCCTTTCAACGAGCCCACCAACCGAGGAACCGCATGAACACACCATTGACCTTGATCGCGCTCTGCGCATCTGTGATGTTTCTGGTCGCCTGCGACAAGACCACGCCCACCCCTCCGACGCCCATGCTCACCCAGCCGGTGGAGGCCACACCCAGTGCAACAACAGACGCTGTCGTCCAGCCGTCGGTGCCTTCTGCCGGGACGGTCTTGCCCCCCGTGAGCGCTGGCCCAGCGGACCCGGCACTGGGGGAAACGGACGGCACGAGAAAGCCGAAGCAGGAGTCCGAACAGAAGCTGTTGCCCGGTCAGAACAACGACCACTCGGCACCGCTCAGCCCGGCGGTCAAGTGAGTCGGCTCACCCATCACCCCATTGAGGTAACCCCATGTCCCTGAACGCCAGAGCCCGGCATCCCGTCGGCCGCCAGGTGGCCACACCGCCGCGTGGCGCGAAACCACCCACGTTGAACCCCGATCTGCCGCTGCCTCACGAACGCGACCAGTCGATCGACGCCACGGCCAAGGCACCCGACCCCCAGATGGTCCAGGCCCAGCGCGACATCGACGCCGGCCTGGTCGACACCGACATGCGTGCCACCCCCGGCCTGGACGCGAAGCGCCGCGCCCGCCTGGTGCCCGGCCCGGGTGGCAAGCCGCCACCATCGGGCGGCTGATTCCCCTGCAGGCGAAGACGCCTGCGCATTTTTTTACCTTTCACGTCACGAGGTTTCCCATGAAGTCCACACCCAAGATCAAAGGCGCAGGCGACCCGCGGCCAAAGAGCCCCCCGCAGGCGGAACAGCGTGCCGCCGCACAGGCGCTCGCCGCAGCGATGCCCCACAACGCCAACAAGGCTCTGGATTTCGGCCGCGAGAACGCCGTCACGCCGCCGCCCGGCGCCACCGTGTCCAGCGACTCGCCCACGGCGTCGGCCAGCACACTGAGCGAGGTCAACGTGTCGGCCAAGAGCAGCCACCTGGATCGCGCACGCTCGGACGCCTCGGGCCAGGTGCTGACCACGAACCAGGGCGTGGCCATCGGCGACAACCAGAACTCGCTCAAGGCCGGGCTGCGCGGCCCGACGCTGCTCGAAGACTTCATCCTGCGCGAGAAGATCACGCACTTCGACCACGAGCGCATCCCCGAGCGCATCGTGCACGCGCGCGGCTCCGCGGCGCATGGCTTCTTCGAGGCCTACGAGCCGATGACGGCGTTCACGCGCGCCGCGCCGTTCCAGGCCGCCGGCAAGATCACGCCGGTGTTCACGCGCTTCTCGACGGTCGCCGGCGAACGCGGCTCGACCGACACCGCACGCGACATCCGCGGCTTCGCCGTCAAGTTCTACACCGATGAAGGCAACTGGGACCTGGTGGGCAACAACATCCCGGTGTTCTTCATCCAGGACGCGATGAAGTTCCCCGACCTCGTGCACGCGGTGAAGCCCGAGCCGCACCACGGCATGCCGCAAGCCGCCTCGGCGCACGACACCTTCTGGGACTTCGCCTCGCTCAGCCCCGAGACCACACACACGCTGATGTGGGTGATGTCGGACCGCGGCATTCCGCGCAGCCTGCGCATGATGCAGGGCTTCGGCGTGCACACCTACCGCCTGGTCAACGCGGCGGGTGAGTCGCACTTCGTCAAGTTCCACTGGACCCCCAAACTCGGCACCCACTCGCTGGTGTGGGACGAGGCGGTCAAGATCTCCGGCGCCGACTCCGACTTCCACCGCCGCGACCTCTGGGAAGCGATCGAAGCAGGGGAGTACCCCGAGTGGGAACTCGGCCTGCAGATCTTCACCGAGGCGCAGGCCGAGGCCTTCAGCTTCGACGTGCTCGACGCCACCAAGCTGATCCCCGAAGAGCTGGTGCCCGTGACGCCGGTGGGCCGCATGGTGCTCAACCGCAACCCGGACAACTTCTTCGCCGAGACCGAGCAGGTGGCGTTCTGCACCGCGCACGTGGTGCCGGGCATCGATTTCAGCAACGATCCCCTGCTCGCCGGGCGCATCCACTCCTACATCGACACCCAGATCACGCGGCTGGGCGGCGCCAACTTCCACGAGATTCCGATCAACGCACCGCTCGCCGCCCCCCACAACCACCAGCGCGACGGACTGCACCGCCAGGCCATCCCGCGCGGCCGTGTCGCCTACGAGCCCAACTCGCTCGGCGGCGGTTGCCCGTTCCAGGCCGGCGCTGCGGGCTTCGTCTCGTTCCCGCAGCCGCTGGAAGGCGACAAGCTGCGCGGCAAGCCAGAGAAGTTCGCCGACCACTACACCCAGGCCAGCCTGTTCTACGAGAGCCAGACCACCGTCGAGAAGGCGCACATCGCGGGCGGCTTCCGCTTCGAGCTGAGCAAGCTCACGGTGCCGGCGATCCGCGAGCGCATGGTGTCGTCGCTGGTCAACGTGTCCGAAGAACTCGCCGCCACTGTTGCCGCGGGGCTGGGCATCGCCGTGCCCAAGGCCATGCCGAAGGCACTGGCACATCCCACGGCACCCGAGGTCACCACGTCGGCCGCGCTGTCGTTGATGGCCCTGCCGGGCGACGGCGGCATCCGCACGCGCAGCGTCGCCATCCTGGTGGCCGATGGCGTGGACGGCAAGTCGGTGGCCACCGCGCAAGCGGCGCTGCGGGCCGCCGGTGCGCAGGTGCACCTGATCGCACCGCGCCTGGGGCCGGTGAAACCCGCCAGCGGCGAGCCGCTCGAAGCCACCGGCACGCTGGAGAATTCGCCACCCGTGCTGTTCGATGGCGTCGTGCTGCCCGACGGTGCCGCCGGTGTGAAGGCGCTCGCTGCGCTCATCGAAGTGATGGACTTCATCTCGAACCAGCACCGGCATGGCAAGACCCTGCTCGCGCTCGGGGCCTCGAAGGCGCTGATCGAACAGGCTGGCGTCTCACCGACGCTGGCGAGCGGCGAAGCCGATCCGGGCATCGTGATCGGTGCCGCCGCCAAGGCAGCCCCTGCGGTGGCGGACTTCATCACCGCGCTGGGCAGACACCGCCATCCCGAACGCGAAGCCGGCGCGCTGGCGCCCTGAGCGAAGCAACGGCTGTTGCCGTCACGGGGGCCTATCGTTGATCGAGAAAAGCGTGGACCGCTCGCAGCTCGATTTCAAAATCGGCCATCAGCGGATCGAGCACCGAGATGTGTGGCGCGGGGCGTGTGACGGCGGTGGCTTCGATGTCGGCGCAGATCTGCCCGAGGCGCACCGCGCCAATGGCCCGGGCGGTCGACTTCAGCTTGTGGGCGAGATCCGACATGGTCTGCACCTCACCGCGGGCGTGGGCCTGGGCCATCGCCAGCGCCGAGCCCGCCGTGCCCGTTCGAAAGGCCGCCAGCACGTCCTGCACCCCCTGCGGATCATCACCGAGCAGATCGGCCAGCACGCCGAGGTCGACCGGTGGCAATGCGGTGGATGTCACTTCGTCGGCCACGGCCCCACTCGGCCGCGTTGACGTGGGCTGCAGCCAGGCATCGATGGTCGACTTCAGCTGGGCCAGGCGAACCGGCTTGCTCAGGTAGACGTCCATGCCGGCCTGGTGGCAGCGCAGTTCTTCCTCGCGCAGGGCGTTCGCGGTCAGGGCGATGATGGGCAGGCGCGGACCAGCGCCCTCCTCGGCCCGCACCGCGGCGGCCAGCGTGTAGCCGTCCATGATCGGCATGTGCAGGTCGGTCAGCAGCAGGGCATGGCCCCCCTGGCGCCAGCAGGCCAGGGCCTCGGCGCCGTTGGCCACCATCTCGGAGCGGTAACCGAGCAGCGAAAGCTGCTGGGTCAGCACCCGCTGGTTGATCTCGTTGTCTTCGGCCACCAGGATCAGCGGTTTCGCTTCGTGGCGGCTCGCATCAGGCTGCGGCGCCGGATGCCGCGCGACCGGGGCGGCGTCCACCTCGGCGAGCGACTCGACCGGGGCTTCCGCCGGCTGGAGCCGGGCCGCCAGGGCCACGCTGTGCACGAATCTGGCGCGGTGCAGGCATTCACCGTACAGCCACACCGGGTCCGACGTTTGCCGGCGTGGCCGGCGCTGGCTGCCCCGCTCGATGACCACCAAAGCCAGCACCAGCTCGGGGCGCTCCGCCCCGACGGCACGACAGGCCGCGAGCATCGGGTCGCGGCCTTCGGTGGCGTCTTTGGCGTCGGCGAGGACGACGACGCACCGGCCCGGGTCGACACGGCGCAACCACGCCTGGGCCTGCGCCACGGTCTGCAGGCAGGTCGTGGCGGCTCCCGCATGGATCAGGTAGTCGGCCAGGTCGGCGGCCGGTCCGGCGGCAGCGCCGACCACCAGGCAGGGCAGCCCCTCCAGCGGCTGCGGCATCGGGGCGGGCTTCGTGCCGTTGTCGGCCGGCACCCGCACGATGGGCAGGCGCACCGTGAAGGTCGACCCCTCACCCGCCGCACTGCGCACCGTCACTTCGCCCCCCATCAGCGTCAACAGGCGGTGCGAAATGCTGAGCCCCAGCCCGGTGCCGCCGAAACGCCGGGTGGTGCTGGCGTCGGCCTGGGTGAACGGCGAGAACAGGCGTGCCTGGGTGTCGGGGTCCATGCCGATGCCGTTGTCGGACACCTCCAGCGCCAGCGTGTCTTCACCGGCCAGGCCGGCCACGCGCAGGGCGCGCAAGGACACCGAGCCGGGGCGCGACAGCCCGCGGCTGAACTTGATCGCGTTGCCGACCAGGTTCATCAGCACCTGGCGCAGCCGCGCGGCGTCGCCCAGCATGCCTGGGGGCAGGCGCGGGTCGGTGTACAGGTGAAGGCCGACACCCTGGTTCACGGCCAGCGGATACAGGGCATTGCTCACCCCCTCGGCAACCGCCGTCACGTCCATCGGCTCGTGATCGATGTCGAACTGGCCGGCTTCGATTTTCGAAAAGTCCAGCACGTCGTCAACGATGGCCATCAGCGCGTAGGCCGATTCGCGCGCGGTCTTCACCAGTTCGCGCTGTTCCGGGTCCAGCCGGCTCTCTTCCAGCACGTCAATCATGCCGACAACGCCGTTCATCGGCGTGCGGATCTCGTGACTCATCGTCGCGAGGAAAGCGGACTTGGCGCGGTTGGCCTGTTCGGCCAATTCGCGCGCCTGCTCCAGTTCCAGGGTGCGGTGGCGCACCCGTTCTTCGAGCCCGGCGTTCAGCTCAAGCAGCGCCTGTTCGCTGCGGCGGCGTTCGCTGATGTCGCGTATGACGGAGACGAAGTGCGTGAAGCCCTCGCCGGCCGTGGCCACCGGTGTGATGTCGATCTCGACGGCGTACTCCCGGCCATCCTTGGTGGTCCGCATCAGCTCGACGTGCACCGGCGCGAAACGGTCGACCGCGTCGCGGATACGCGCCAGCTCGACCGCGTCCGTCGAGGGGCCGTCGAGCAAGCCGGGGGACCGGCCGATCACCTCCTCCCGCGCGTAGCCGGTCAGGCGCACGAAGGCATCGTTGACGAACACGATGCGCCGGCCGTGCTGCAGTTCGGGTGCCGGCTCGGTGATGATGACGACGTCGTTCAACTGCGCCACGCTGGCTTCGAGCAGATTCAGCTGCTGACGCGCTGCGCGGGTGGCGGTGACGTCGCGGAAGTACACCGACAGCCCGTCGTCCGTAGGGTGGCAGTCGACGCCGAACCAGGCCTGCAACGCCGGGTAAAAGGCCTCGAAGGTGACCCCCGTTTCACCGTCCATCGCACGCTGGTAACAGCGTTCGAAGACCGTGCCCACCCCCTCGGTGTAAATCTCCCACAGCACGCGCCCGAGCATGGTGTCGCGCGCGCGCCCCCACAGGCGCTCGGCCTCGCGGTTGATGTAGGTGAAGCGCCAGTCGCGGTCGACGGTGAAAAAAGCGTCGCTGATGCTTTCGAGCGTGTTGCTCAGCCGTTGTGCCAGCTTCTGCGTTTCCAGTGCCGCCAGCTTGCGCTCGGTGATGTCCTGCAGCGCGCCCTGGATGCGCACGATGCGGCCCTCGGCGTCGCGCACCGCTTCGCCGATGGTGCGCACCCAGAAACGGCGTCCGGTGGCCGATACCTTCTCGGCTTCCAGATCGTAGGGCGTGCCGGACGCGATGCAGCGCTGAACGGCTGCCTGGACAGCGGCGCGGTGCTCGGGGACGAAGGCGGCCAGGCCCTGCTCCATCGAGGGCGAATAGCCGGCCGGTTCGTCGTGCAGGCCGGCAACCATGTCGGACCAGTGCAGGCGCCGCTGGGCGACGTCGAAGGTCCAGCCGCCGACCTTGGCGCTGCGGCCCGCCATGTCGAGCATCGCCTTGCTGTCGCGCAGCGCCTGCTCGGCCACCGCTTGCAGCAGTTCCGCACTGCGAATGGAGGCCTGCTCGGCCCGCAGCGCGGCGGCCACCGACGGGTTCCGGGCTGCGAGCAGCCGCTTGCTGCCAGCCCGGCTGGCCACGGTGTCGATCTCATCCGCTGTCAACGCCTGCAGCTGCTGCTCCACGTCGTGCAGGGTGTCGATGAGCGCCGCGATGCGCGCCTCGCGGCTGGGGTTGGCGTCGGAGGGCAACACCGGCATCACAGGACGCGACGTGGCAGGCTCAGGGCACGCGCCGGGTTCGCGGCATGGCCGGCGGTGGTGGCTGGAGAGAGCGGAGCGGTCATGGGATGGTTTGCAGGGAATCGAACGTGTCGGTCTGGCCGGGCATCTGGGATTCAGCGGTCAGCGTTGCAGGCCACGCAGGCTACACAGAAAACGCCGGAGTGTAGGTATACGCCGCCGATAGCCCCATACGCAGTCGTACCTATTGACCATGATCACCGCCCGGCGCTCCGGATGCGATGCGCACGCCAGCCGGGGCCAACACCCGATGCGGGTGGTGAAGCGGGTTGGCGGCGTGCACCCCTTGCGTGACGGACCGTTGCCTTCACTGTGGCGCGCACACCAGTCAGCGTCTGTGCGACACCACACCCACCCCGGGCCCTGGGGTGTGCGCAAGCGCACAGACCGGGGGCAACGGCGGGTGAATGATGCCCTTTCCAGCCTCGGATACCACCCACCAGGCGCCCTCGCCCACCATGAAAGGCCTGTTCCATGAACCGCCTCGCTGACCTGCCCGTTCCCCACCAACCGCCCGCCCTGGCGTCGCTCCCGGTCCAGTCGCCCGTGCCCGGGCCCTGGCCCGAACCTGAACCGTCTCTGCCGCCGGGGCAAGCGCCGTCACCCGACGGCGTGCCGCTGCCCCTGGAGCCGCTGGACATACCGCCTCAGATCCCACCCGAGATCCGCGAGCCGCACCAGCCCGGCGAACACCTCCCCCTCAACACCGACCCGGGCCTTTCACCCCCAACGCGTCACTGACGCACAGGAGCCAATCATGAATCCATCCACTTCTCCCCTGGAAAAGCCGGCACCGCTTGACGGCGACCTCGCCGAGCAGGCACGTCCCGGCCACGGCATTCCGTCGCAGGACCTGAACCCCGCAGCCCAGTCGTTGCTGGAACCCGAGGAAGCCCAGCGCGAGGCCAACTCGGTGCTGACGGGCGGCGGCGTGGTGGCCGGTGCGGCCGCCGGTGTGGCCATCGGCAGCGTGGTAGGTGGCCCCGTGGGTGCGGTGGTGGGTGGCACGGTGGGGGCCGTTGCGGGCGCCCTGGGTGGCGCCGCGGCCGGCTCCATGGTGACCCCGGAGGCTTCGAGCGCGGTCGATCAAGCGCAAGCGACTGCGGTCCGCGCGGGGGAACCGGTGACAACTGTTACGACAAACACCAACCTGGAGATGAACATGCAACGACTCAAAGACGTGATGAGCTACGACGTGCAGGTGATCAGCCCCGATGCAACGATCCGGGAGGCCGCAGCCCGGATGCGGGACCAGGGCTTCGGGATGCTGCCCGTGGGCGAGCACGACCGCATGATCGGCGCGGTGACCGACCGCGACATTGCCATGCGTGCCGTCGCCGAAGGCAAGGGCAGCGACACGCTGGTTCGCGACGTGATGTCGGAAGACGTGATCTGGTGCTACGACGACGACACCGTGGAGAAAGGCGCTGACATGATGTGCCGACGCCAGGTCCGGCGCCTGCCGGTGGTGAACCGCGAAAAGCGCCTGGTGGGCATCGTGTCGCTCGGCGACTTTGCCGTCGCAGCCGACGACATCCAGCCCACCGCTGACGCCCTGGTCGGCATCTCGCAGCCCTAGGCCCCCGGCCAGGGGCACGGGCACGGTCGGCCGATCCGGCTGACACGTGCCCAGACTCCAGGTGTTTTCATGTCTGTGTTCGACATCGTCACGGCCACCTTGCGTGCCGAGTTCTCCGATCTGCTGCAGGTTGAGCAGGTCACGCGCGTGACCGCGCGTCTGGCCGTGGCCCTGTTGCTGGGGGCGGTGATCGGCTGGGACCGCGAGCGCCGCGATGCCGATGCCGGTCTTCGCACCCACATGCTGGTTTCGCTGGGGGCCGCGCTCTTCGTGCTGGTTCCCGCAGAGGCGGGCATGGGTGCCGACGCACTGAGCCGCGTCGTCCAGGGCATCGTCTCCGGCATCGGATTTCTTGGCGCTGGCGCCGTGCTGAAGATGGGCAACGAAGGCCGCATCCACGGCCTGACCACGGCGGCCACCATCTGGGCCACGGCGGCGGTGGGCATGTCGGCCGGCCTGGGGCGCGAAGGCACCGCGCTGCTGGCCACCGCGTTCATCCTGCTGGTGCTGATCGGGCTCAGGCGCCTCGAAGTGCGCAAGGCGCACAAGACCTCCCGGTTGATCGCCTTGCCGAAGGTCGGCACCGATGACGCCATCGACACCGGGCGGAGGGTCGATCGGTATTGACCGTGACCTGCGGCTGCGCGGTGCAGGCGGTCAGCCCGGCCGCTGCGGAATGGCCGGGGCGACGGGCTTGGGCTGTCCACGTTGCGCAAACACCCAGGTGAACTCCGCACCGAGCAGGAAGACCTGCGCCGAGTAGTACACCCACAGCAGCAGCACCACCAGCGACGATGCGGCGCCGAACACCGAGGCCACCGCGCTGCGGCCGATGTACAGGCCGATCAGCGTCTTGCCGACCGTGAACAACAGGGCGGTGATGAGGGCGCCGATCCACACGTCGCGCCAGGCGACATGGGTCCTGGGCATCCACTTGTAGATCATCGCAAACACCGCGGTGATGAACGCCAGCGTCAACACAAAGTTGACGGCATCGGCCACGACCGCGAATTCGCCGAACCAGGGCGCCCACCATTTGCCCAGCGCGGCCATCAAGGCGCTGAGCACCAGCGAAACCAGGAGCAGGAAGCCGATGCCCAGGACCAGCCCGAGCGAGAGCAGGCGCACCCGGAAGAAGTCCCGCACACCATTGAAGTCGGGACGGGGCGGCACCTGCCAGATGCGGTCCATGGCGTTCTGCAGTTCGACAAACACGGTGGTGGCACCGACCAGCAGCGTGCCCAAGCCCACCAGCATGCCCACCAGACTGGCGGCGGGCTTGTCCAGGCTCTCGAGCACCAGGTCCAGGGTGGTGGCGCTGTCCTCGCCCACCATCAGGGAGATCTGCGCAAAGATCTCCGCCCGGGCAGCCGCTTCGCCAAAGAAAAACCCGGCGACCGAAATGACGATCAGCAGCAACGGCGCGATCGAGAAGAGCGTGTAGAAAGCGAGTGCCGCACCCATGCTGGGCGCGTAATCGTCGAGCCACGCGTTCACCGTCGAGCTGAGCAGCCGCCAGATCATCCGGGTTACAGATCAGTGCAGTGCGCTTGCGTCAAGAAACACCCGCGCGCGCAGGTCGCGCAGGCTCCGAGATCTCGGCCAGGGTGAATCCCGCCATTTCAGGGTCCGACCTGGCCGCCAGGTCGCCCAGCGAGAGCATGCCCACGAGCCGCTGTGCACCGTCCAGCACCGGCAGCCGACGGATCTGTGACGCCTGCATCTTCGCGATCACCTCCTCAAGCCCCTCATGTTCAAAAACACATTCCACCTGTTCCGTCATCAACTGACTGAGCAGGGTGGTGGCCATCGGCATCTCCAGCGCGACGCCGCGCACCACGATGTCGCGGTCGGTGATCACGCCCATCACGCGCGCGCCTTCAACGATCGGCAATGCGCCGACGTTCAGTGCCTCCATGGTCTTGGCAGCGAGCAACACCGTGTCCTGCGGCGACATGGACCGCACGTCTCGAGTCATCACGTCTTTGACTTGTTGCATGGCTGGCTTCCTGTCTGGATTGAACGTCGGACCGGGGCAGCAGGTGCTCAACAGTCCAAGCTGGTGAAACAGGTTCGTTGGTCACTCATGAAATTTTGCTCCTCCATTCGGAGTCACGCGGAGGCCGCGAGTGCAAATTGTTGAATGGCAGTCTTGTTGGCGTCGGTGCGATGGCACACAGAACCTGGGCACGGGGAGCCCTTCAGCCTTGGTGGCTCTGGGTCATGCGCTCGCAGTATTCGCGCATCTGCTCAGGCAGATCGTCCGGGCACAGGCCGCAGTGGCGGTTGCCGGGCACTGCATGGTCGATGAACTTGGGGTACGGCAGGTCGAGCCCGGACATGAGAGTCCTGAACTCTTCCAGCGTCCGGCCCTGCCCCAGGCGCGGATTGCGGCTCTTCTCCTGGCCGATCGTTGAAACGCGACGTTGCTCGTAGTCGTGCGCCGGATAGACCAGCACGTCATCGGGCAGGGCGAACAGCTTCCCGGTCACGCTCTTGTAGAGGGCTGTGGCGTCGCCGTTCTGGAAGTCGGTGCGGCCGCAGCCGTCGATCAGCAAGGCGTCGCCGCTGAACAGGCGGTCGCTGCCATGGTCGATGCACCGGTAGGCGAAGTGGCTGTCGGTGTGGCCGGGGGTGTGCAGCGGGTTCACGGTGATGCCACCGAGTTGCAGCGGTGTGCCCTCCTCGATGCCCACGTCGACACAGGGCAGACCGTCCATCGCGGGCGCGGCGATCCGGCTGCCGACGCGCTGCTTCAGCTGCAGCGCCGCGGTGATGTGATCGGCGTGGATGTGGGTGTCGAGCGTCAGCGCCAGCGTGAGCCGCAGCGACTGCAACACCTGCAAGTCGCGGTCGATGGCGTTGACCACCGGGTCGATCAGCATCGCCTGCCCGGTGGTCTCGCAGGCCAGCAGGTAGGTGTAGGTGCTCGACACGGGTTCGAAGAGTTGCCTGAAGATCATGGTCGGCTTTCCTTCAACGGCTTGAAAGGCTTGGGCGGGCCGCTGGCGCCGAGCACTTTGCCCGCCACCTCGCGACCGTACATCGAATCCCCGGTGGCGTGGAACGCCTGCTGTGTGCCCTGCACGCTGCCGGTGTAGCGCGGGTCCTGCGGGCGCTCGTGACTGTTCATGTACAGCGCCACGTCCCACGCCTGTTGCTCGGTCAGCGTGCCGGGCAGGCCCAGCGGCATGTTGGCTTTGACGAAAGCGGCCGCGTTGCTGATGCGCCCCATGCCGGCACCCCAGTTGAACGAGTCCGGCCCCCAGAGCGCCGGGAACACCGCGTAGCCGTCCTGTGTGCGCTGCCCTGCGCCATCGGCGCCGTGGCAGAGCACGCAGTTCCCGGCGTAGACCTTTTCGCCGCGGGCGAAGTCGGCCTTTTGTGCCGGCGGGGCGAGCGCCGGGTAGCCGCGGCCCGCAATCTTCGGGTCGATGGTTGCGCCTGAGGCGAGCCAGTACGCGTAGCTCTCCAGCGCCACCAGCTCGGGCGCGCCGAGCGGCGGTGCCCGTCCGTTCATGCTGTACTCGAAACAGCCTTGCAACCGTTGCTGGAACGTGGTGACGCTTTTGGTCTTGCTGCGGTAGGCGGGGTAGCTCACGAACGCGGCCCACAGCGGTGACGAATCCGCCAGACGCCCGGCGTCGAGGTGGCAACTGACGCAGCGCAGGCTGTTGCCGACATACGCACGCGCGGCGCGGGGCGTATCGATGAAGATTTCGCGGCCGCGACGGATCACGTCACCGAACTCGCCCGCCGGTATCTCGGACTCCAGCGGCGGCTGGAACACCACGTCCGCGCCGGCCGTGGCTGCCGGCGCCGTGAGTTCGGCTCGCGGTGGATCCCCCACCAGGTCATTCGATGCTCGCGGCGCGGGTGCGGCCACGCCGGGCCGGGCGCTTTCCCGCTTGGTGGCCCATCGTTCGCTGTAGGCCTGCATGCCGAAGTAGTGAAACACCCCGCCCGCATAGAGGCCGACGCCGATCAGCAGCACCGCCAGTGCGCCGCCGACGTAGAGCCGTTGACGCGCCGTGATCATCGCGCGGCCCTCGATGGCAGCGAAGCATAGTGATCGGCCACGGCGCGCACTTCGGCCTCGGACAGCTTCCTGGCGACGTCGGCCATCAGGCCCATCGGGCCGGGCGGTCGTGCGCCGGTTTTCCATGCCGTCAACTGGTTGGCGAGATAGGTCGCGCTCTGCCCCACCAAGGCCGGGAAGTCCGGGCCCACGCCGCGCCCCCCCGGGCCGTGGCATTGCTCGCAAGCGGGCAATTTGTCGGCCCAGCGGCCGCGGATGGCCAGGGTGGCGCCGACCGAAGCAGGCGTCGGCGCTGCCGCAGTGGCTTGCGGGGAAGCAGTGGGCGGGGCTCCGGCCGGTGCAGCGGGGGCGGGCAACGCGGCGTAATACGCAGACACCTCAGCCCCATCGGCAAGCGACAGGGCCTTGGCGATCGGCATCATCACGTCGTTGACGCGCGTGCCGTCCGCGAAGGCGGCGAGCTGGCGTTGCAGGTAGGTCGCGCCCAGACCCGCCAGGCGGGGAAAACCGGCTTGCGCAACGCCCTCGCCGGCAGCGCCATGGCAGGTCTGGCAGGCCGGTGCGGCCCCAAGGCCCGTTTTGGCGATCGCCGCGCCGTCGGCATGACAGCTGACGCTCAGCATCAGGCCCAGGCCGAGTCCGAGAATCCACCTACCTGCGTTCATGTTCGGACTCCTTGGGCAACTTTCGCCCGCTTGGCGTGATGCATCGACCGTTGCGACAGTGCGGATTTCATGGGTGTGGGTCGGGAAGTGCCATGCCCATCGCATGGGCAGCGCACTGAACGGTAGTGTCCCGAGGAAGGCGAGTCTGTGGGGTGGCGCACACAACCGTGGTTGTCATGGGCATGGCGAGGGGGCCGGTTCGTCGCGGCACAGCTGGCGCCCTGAAGGGTCCGCCCGGTCAGACCGCCACCACGCTGCCGCGCCGGCTGCCGCGCACCTGGGTGCCGCGCGCGAACAGCTGCTGCAAGGACTGGATCGCATCGACCTCGATCTTCTGCCGGTTGCTGCCGTACTTCATGGGTACGCCCTGCTCGCCCAGCATCGCTGGCGCGGTAGATGCGGCCCGGCTGGACCGGCACACCGTCGACCAGCAGGTCTTCAATGCGATGGCCTTTCGGGTTCTCCATCTTGAAGTACATGTTCAGCCCGCGGCAGCGTTTGACGAAGCCGCCCATCTGGCGATACGGGTCGGGCGAGTAGGTGCGCTCCAGGTTGGCTTCGAGCATCGCGCGCAACTCGTCGCCGCTGAGTTCGACGGTGGAGATCGGCGGATGGGTGGGCACGATGTTCCACAGGTGCTCCATCGTCACATCGCCGGGCAGGATCGGTGCACCGTAGCGCCAGCCGTTGGAGAACGCCAGTCGCGTGCCCGCCGCGGCAGCGATGGCGTCGAGCAGCACATTGTCCATCGACGCTTCGAGCGAGGTCGCACGGTCGAGCGGTCTGTGCACCCGCCCGACCACCTGGTCGAGGAAATCGCGGTGTGGGGCGACGATCTCCGCCACCCGATGGGTCATCTCGGCGTCGGGTTCGATCTGTTCATCGACGCAGATCAGTTGATGTCGCACATCGATGACCTGGCCACCCTCCACCGTGAGGTCCAGCCGGCCGACGAACGAACCGTGGCAGCCCGACTGGATGATCGGCGTGCGGCCCACCCAGACCGGGCGGTAGAGCCGGTTGTGGGTGTGGCCGCTGATCAGTGCGTCGATGCCTGGCACCTCGGCGGCGAGCTGGGCGTCCTGTGCGAAGCCGAGGTGCGACAGCACCACCACCAGATCCACCTTGTCGACGCTGCGCAGCCTGTCGATGTGGCCCGGGAGCTCGGTGTTGCCCAGCGTGAAGCGCACCCCTTCGGAGAAGCTCGGCGGCATGCCCTTGTCGACGATGTTCGACGCGATACCGATGATGCCGATGCGCAAGCCAGCGCGCTCGATCACGCAGCTCGGATCGAAGACGGGCTGGCCAGACACCTTGTCGTAGATGTTGATCGCCAGCGCCGGATAGGTCAGCCCGGCAGCGAGCTTTCGCACCTGCGCAGGCCCGTAGGCGAACTCCCAGTGCAGTGTCATCGCGTCGAATTCGAGCGCGTTCATCAGCGGCAGCATGGCCTCGCCCCGGGACTGACCGGCGACGAAGGTGCCGTGGAAGGTGTCGCCGTTGTCCAGCGCCAGCACGGCACCCGGGCACTCAGTGCGAACCTGCTTGAAGATGCTGGCGATGCGCGCCAGGCCACCGCAGGTGCGGTAGTTGAATTGGCCCCGGCCGCGAAAGACCTCGGGGTGGGGTTCCAGGTAACCGTGCAGGTCGTTGATCTGCAGGATGCTCAGGTGGCGCTGGCTCATGGAAGTCTTTCGAAGGGCACGGTGGCTTCACCGCAGCATGGGTCAAATGGCCGCCGACATCTGTGCGGTGGCGAACCCCGTGAAGCGCGGAGAACCAGCCGGTGGCCCGGTGCTCAGCGCGGCCCGAAGATGCCGGCCAGGTCGGACTCCGGCGCGCCCTGGCGCATCTGCACGCTGCCCTTGCTGTCCTTCCACGCCAGCGCCGGGGTCGCTTGCAGGCCGTAGGTTGACATCAGGGCCGCGTTCGCATCCAGCTGAGAAGCCAAAGCGGCAGGAATGACCGCCAGCGGTTTCAGGCTGTCGTCACCGAGGGGCTTGGGTCGCCCGCTGGCCAGGGTCTTCGCATTCGATGCGACGTGCGCACGTTCATGTGCATCCAGCGCGGCAGCCGGCTGCCTGGCCCCCAGCAAAGCGGCCGCCTTGCCGGCGCTGGTCGGCGTCAGGATGCCGACCATGACGTGACGCAACTGCACCTTGCCCGCATCGACCCACGGTCGTGCGTCGGCCCACAGCTTGTTGCAGTAGGGGCAGTTGGGATCGGTGAAGACATACACCGTTTTCGGCGCATCTTCGCGGCCGTCGGCGATCCAGTGGCTCTTGGCGAGCTGGCCCCAGATCGACTCGGCCATCGGCTGGGCAACCACCTTGTCCAGAGCGGTCGTGGTGAGATTCCTGCCGGTGGCGTCAAACAGCGATCCCGCGATCACGTGCTTGCCGTCGGGCGTCAGGTACAGGGCGATCGGCTCGGTGCCCGCGTGGGCGGCGTAGGCGGTCATCCCGCCCGGGCTCGGGAAGGTTCCGACGATGCTCAGCCCCTGTTTCTGCAGGGCCTGGAGGGGTGCGGGAAGCGGCGTGGCTGCGAGGGCCTGTGAGGCAGCAGCCGATGCGAGGGCTATCAGCACGACCACGGTCGGGGTCACGATGACGGATGGCCGGCGTTGCACGGCGGAAGGGGTGTCCAGATGGTTCATGGCGTGGCGGGTTGTTGTTACGGGAGTGAGGCGGCGCGAAGACTGGTCAGGCGCTGGGTGAGCGTGGCTTGTGACAACTCTCCGATGCGGGTATCGGCCAGCCTTCCTTGCGCATCGAAGAACAGGGTGGTCGGCAAGGCGCGGTGGCCCAGCGCCGCGCCGGTTTGATGCTGCGGATCGACCAGCACATGGCGCAGCACCAGGCTGTGTCGGTCCAGGAAGGCGGCAATCGTGCGGGGCTCTTCGCCCTGGTTGACGAAGACGATGTTCACGTCCGGGTTGGACGCCTGTGCTTGCTGCATCACCGGCATCTCGCGCTGGCAAGGCGGGCACCAGGTGGCCCACAGGTTGACCACGGTGGGCTTGCCAGCGAAGCTGGCGAGCGCCACGGGCCGGCCGTCCAGCGAACGCAGGGTCAGTGGCGGCAAGGGCGCTGCCGAGGACGCCATCAGGAACGTTACGACGCCACCAAGCAACAGCACCATGCCAGTGGTCAAAACAGCGGCGATCACGGGTTTTCGCAGGTCGGTCTGTCGGAACGCCCGTTGCAGTCCGAACAGCAAGGCCACCACAAGGCCCGCTGCCGGCTCCCAGCCACCGTCGCGGACGTCGAGGATGCTCAGCGGGAGCTCCAGATACTGTTCGCGCCATTGCCAGACGAAGGCGAGTCGCGCCGCGACCAGGCCGACGAGCAGCATGTGCGTCAGCGTCGGCTCGACCTCGGTGCCCGCGGACCGCGCCAGCCGCCGCGCGACGAATCCGCCGAGGGTGATGGCAAGCAAGGTCAGCAGCAGCGAATATGGCAACGACAGCGGACCGATCTGCAGGGCCTGGTTCATGTCGGTTCCTCCATGCCGGGCGTTCTTGAAGGCGGCTGTCGCTGCAGGAACTGTTCGACGGTGAACTCACCGACCAGGCGGGCGTCGCGCCGCTCGCGCCCGGCGTCATCGAACAGCATCACGGTCGGCGGGCCGATCACCTGGTGGGCGCGCATCAGTTCCCGCTGGCGCGCGTCGTTGGCGGTCACGTCGGCACGCAGCAGCAGCACGCCGGCCAGCGAGCGCTGCACGCGGGGATCGCCGAAGACATCCTTCTCGATGGCCTTGCAGGAAACGCACCAGTCGGCATAGAAGTCCACGAGGGTGGGTTGCCCCGCGGCCCGCGCGGCCGCGAGCCGGTCCTGGAGTTCGGATTCGCTGGCGATCGCTTCGAACCGCAAGCCCGTCGTCGCTTGCTCAATGCCTTTGGCCGACGCTGCGGCGAACGTCAGCGGCCGCCAGGGATCCCCGGCGCCGCCTGCCGCGCCAAGCACCATCGCGCTGCCCCAGAGGCCGGCCAGAACCGCGAGCGTGCGGGTCGCGAGTCGCAGCGGCGACCCGCTGGCAGCGACGGTCGAGGCGCTGCGCGAAGCCGCATGAACCAGTGTCACCGCGACCGCCAGCAGCAGCGCACCCCACATCAGCAAGGCGGCCGGTTCCGGCACCACGCGTTCGAACATCCACACCGCCGTGCCCAGCAGCAGGAAGCCCAGCGCGCCCTTCACGCGGTCCATCCAGGGCCCCGGCTTCGGCAGGAAGCGCGAACCCAGCGTACCCGCGATCACCAGCGGCGCGCCCATCCCCAGGCCCAATGCCGCCAGCAACAACGCGCCCTGGACCACGTTGCCGCTCTGGGCGATGTAGAGCAGCGCACCCGCCAGCGGCGCAGTCATGCAAGGCCCGACGAGCAGTGCCGACAGCACGCCCATGGCCGCCGCGCCGGTCAGCGATCCGCCTCGCAGGCAGCGGCTCGCGCCATCGAGCCTGTCGCGCAGACGGGCCGGCAACTGCAAGGTGAAGACGCCGAACATGCCGAGGGCGAGCACCACGTAGACGCCGCCCAGAACGAGCACCGTCCAGCGGTTCTGCAGCATCGCCTGCAGGTTCGCACCCGCGAGCGCAGCCGCCACGCCCAGGGTCGAATAGGTCGCCGCCATCGGCAGCACGAACGCCATCGACAGCGCGAACGCGCGCCGCGGGGGCGCCTGGCTGCCCACCACGATGCCGGAGACGATGGGCAACATCGGCAGCACACAGGGCGTGAACGCGAGCGCGATGCCGAGCAGGAAGAAGAGCGGCAAGGTCCAGCCGAGCGAGCGTTCGCCGAGCCACTGCGTGATCTGGGTGTCGCTGCCAGAAACGCTGTTCCACAGGCTGGTGGCGCCTGGCTCTTGCGGCCGTGCCGACGGATCAGCGGGTGGTGGGGTGGTGACCAACGACAGGCTGGCGACCTGGATCGTCTCCGTCTGCGGCGGATAACACAGACCCGCGTCGGCGCAGCCTTGCCAGGTCACGTCGAGTGCGGGGGCACCGGCATGCGCCACCTTCACCGTGACTGCGTCGTGGTAGACCTCCATCTCGCCGAAGTTGGGGTCGTCCTTGCGGACACCTGGCGGGCGTTCGGTTTCCACGGCGCTCCCGGACGGGGATGCCGTGACCGCCATGCGGTCGCGGTACAGGTAGTAGCCCGGCGCAATGGACCAGGTCAGCTGCAGCCCGCCAGCGTCGGACTTCGTGGCCGCCAGTCGAAAGGCCTGCTCGGGCTGCAGGAACTCTTCGGCGGCGTGAGCCGGCGCGGCCACGCCCCACAGCAACACCAGGGCGGCGAGCGCAGCGCGCAGGCTGTTTCGAAAGCGATCGGGGAGGTCGGGCATGGGCTGGGGTCGGAGCGTGACGGGGTGTCACCGGAGGGCCATCCTTGAATACCGCGATTAAGGCGGCGTTAACGACCCTCCTGGTCTGTCACCACCCGCTCTTCGCACCCCCAGCCACCATAATCGCGCCATGGATTTCATCGGCCCCTGCGGAAACAGCCGTGCACGTCTTGCTGATTGAAGACGACCGTCTCGTTGCCAGTGGCATCGTCGCCGGGCTGCGCCTGCTCGGCGTGACCGTGGATCACGTCGACACCGCCGCGAAGGCGCGTGCGGCGCTCGGCACGTCGCACTTCGATGTCTGTGTGCTCGACCTGGGCCTGCCCGACGAAGACGGCATGGCGGTGCTCGCGCGCTGGCGCGCCCAGGGGCAGGCGATCCCGGTGCTCGTGCTGACGGCGCGCGATGCGCTCGAACACCGCGTCGCGGGCCTGCGGGCCGGTGCCGACGACTACCTGCTCAAGCCCTTCGAGCTCGACGAACTGGTGGCCCGGCTGCACGCGCTGGTGCGCCGCGCCATCGGCCGCAGCAGCGACCTCGTCGAACACGGCAGCCTCTCTTTCAGCGCTTCCAGCGCCGAGGTTCGGCTGCATGGTGTGCGGGTCGAGCTGTCGCGGCGCGAGCTGGCGTTGTTGCGCGCGCTGCTGCAGAACCCTGGCCGCATCCTGAGCCTGGAGCAACTCCAGGCCAGCCTCTACGGCTTCGATACCGACGTGGAGAGCAACGCCGTGAACGTGCACATCCACCACCTGCGCCGCAAGCTCGGTCCCACCATTGTCGAAACGGTGCGCGGCCTGGGCTACCGGCTGGGCGAGGCGGCCGCTGGCGAGGCCCCGCGGTGACGCTGCGCCTGCGCCTGGTCGCCATCATCGGCTTGTCACTGACGCTGCTGTGGAGCGTCGTCGCGGTGTGGATGTTCATGGATGTGCGTGAGCAGCTGCGCAGCGCCCTGGACGAGCGGCTGGCGGCCTCGGCGCGCATGGTGGCCGGCCTGGTCGCGCGCCTCCCAGCGGAGCGCCTGCAGGTCAGCGGCCCCCCGGTGTTGCCGCTCGATGTGATCGCGCGCGACGGCCTGGCGTGCGAGGTCAGCCTGGTTCGCGGCGAGGTGGCGGTCCAGCCGATCGCGCGCACCGCCACCAGCCCCGGCCTTGAAGGTGCGTCGCTGGGCTACAGCACCTCTGTCTACGGCGGCAAACCCTGGCGCACCTACGTGCTGCAAGTCGGCGAGGTGCGCATTGCCACCGCCGACCGCACGGATGCGCGCGAAGACCTGCTGCGCGAGATTGCGCTCTCCGCAGCGGTACCGTTCGCCGTGGCGATGGCGGGCAGCCTGGTGCTGCTGTGGATCGGTGTCGGGCGGGGCCTCGCACCGATCGAACGGGTGCGCAGGGTGCTGCTGGACCGGCGCGCGGATGCCGAAGCGCCGTTGCCCGCCATCGATGCGCCGCCCGAACTGCAGCCACTGATCGACACCATCGCCCACCTGCTGGTGCGCGTGCAGGACGCGATCGAACGCGAGCGGCGCTTCACCGACGACGCCGCGCACGAGCTGCGAACACCGCTGACCGCCATCAAGACGCATCTGCAGGTGTTGCGCCTGGCGTGCGGCGAATCGGGTCTGCATGGCGACGCGGGCGAGGCGCTGGCGAACGCGCAGGAGGGTGTCGCGCGGCTGCACCGCACGCTCGAACAGCTGTTGTTGCTGGCCCGGCTCGAAGGCGCGGCAATCCCCGAGTCGCCACAGCGGGTCGATGTGATGCATGCAGCGCGGCAGGCGATCGACGATGCGTCGGCCGGCGTCGCGCAGGGCGTTGCATCCAGCGGACCGCGCGTCGAGTTGCAGGCAGCATCATCGGCCGCATCGCTCGCGGTGCCCGAGGCCTTGCTGGTCTCTGCTTTGCGCAACCTGCTCGACAACGCCCTGCGCCATTCACCCAGGCCCGGCTCGGTCGCGCTGCGGATCGAGGGGCTACCAGGTCAGGTGGCGTTCTGCGTGCTCGACGAAGGACCGGGCATGACCGCTGCCGAACTGGCACAAGCGGCGCAGCGGTTCTGGCGACGCGGCATCGGCGGTGCGGATGGCAATACCGGCAGCGGCCTGGGCCTTTCCATCGTCGACGCCATCGCGACGCGCTATGGCGGCGAGTTGCACCTGGCGCCGCGCGCGGTTGCGGGCATGGAAGCCCGGTTGTGTTTTCCGGCCGAACGGTGTGAGCGGCCCTGAACCTGAGCAACTGCCGACGAAGCGCATTCCGAGGACGGACTCACACCCTCCAGTGCATACGATGACTCAAAACCGGGCCTGGCCCGATTCCTCCAGCCGCACGGCAGGCTCTGTCTGCGCCAGCGTCATCCACACATGAAACGGCAGGCGCTCGATGGCGCGGCGCGGGGCTTCGCGGGCAATGCTGAGCTCGCCGTCGCGCGCGTACATCACACCGCATTCGGGCGGCACCTCTTCGGGCTGTGCAATGGGCCGGCCCCTGGCGTCGTGCCCGAGCACGTACCAGCAGGCGCTGGCCATGCCCAGGTACGCGGCGCGCTTGGCGGGCTTCTTCAGGTCGCCCAGCAGGTCGGCGCGGCTGACCTTGATCTCGTGCACCACCGGCTCCAGGTAGGCCTCGACGGAGCTGCGGCGGATGGAAAACACGTCGGGGCTGGCCATGCACCAGGCGTGTTGTGGCTCGTTGGGGTGGGTGGTTGCTTCGGATTCAAAAACCGCCAGCTGCGCCGCCCAGCCGGGCGCGGGCTCCGCCGCCATGGGCGCTGCGACTTCGCCCAGCAGCAGCGCGCGCGGCAGCGGCACGCGCAGCATCAATCCGCGCCAGGCCAGGCGGCCCGCGCGCGTCATGGCCACCGCGACCTGCTCGACCAGGGCCTCATGGGGCGTGCGCGCGGCCTTGTTGCTGGCGAACACGCGCGCCAGCGTCTGGATGCCGGCATCGGTCACGCGCAGGGTTTCATGGCCGTCGGCGGACACCCGGCGCTCCAGCAGGCCGGCCGCCAGCAACTCGACCTCGACCATGTCGGCGCAGGGCCAGCCGGCCGAGCGGTAGATGTCGCGCAGGCGCCGGTGGTGCTGGCGGTTGAGCGGGGGCGGTTCGGGGGAAAAGGCGGACTCCATGAACTGACTATATATCCAGTACCATGCCCCTCACAAGATGAGCCCGACCGAGAACACCGCCACGCCCCGACTGGTTGACGAAGCCGCCGCCGACGCCCCGCTGGGCGCCGTGGCGGTGCGCACGCTGTGCGATTTCGCGGCGCGCCGCGGCGACCTGGATCTGCGCTTCACGCCCTCGCCTTCCGGCAGCGAAGGCGTGGCCGGCCATGGCGAGGTGACGGCGCGGCGCGGCGCGGGTTACCAGCGCGAGGTGCCGCTGGCCAGCCAGTGGCGCGGCCTGCGTGTGCAGGGCCGGGCGGACGGCTGGGACGCCAGCGTGATGCGCCTGGAAGAGATCAAGACCCACCGCGGCGACGCCGCGCTGATCGCGGACAACGCGCGCGCCCTGCACTGGGCGCAGGCCTGGGTCTACGGCTGGATGTTGTGCGAACAGCTCGGGCTGGAGCGCATCGAGCTGGTGCTGGTGTACTTCAACATCGACACCGGCCAGGAAACGCCGCTGTCGGAAACCCAGAGCGCCAGCGCCCTGCGCGCGCATTTCGAAGACCTGTGCGAACGCTACAGCGGTTGGGCCCGGCAGGAGCGCGCTCACCGCGCCGCGCGCGACACCGCACTGCGCGTCTTGGCCTTCCCCTTCCCCGAATTCCGCGCCGGCCAGCGGGTGCTGGCCGAGGCCGTCTACCGCGCCCACGCGGCGTGGCGTGTGCTCATGGCGCAGGCGCCCACCGGCATCGGCAAGACGGCGGCCACGCTGTTCGCCGCGCTCAAGGCCGCGCCTGCGCAAGGGCTGGACAAGCTCTTCTACCTGACCGCGCGCACCACCGGCCGCCAGCTCGCGCTGGACGCGCTGGCGCGGCTCGGCGCCGCCGGCCACCCGCCCGCGCGCCCGGTGCTGCCGCTGCGCGTGCTCGAACGCGTGGCGCGCGACAAGGCCTGCGAGCACCCGGACAAGGCCTGCCACGGCGAGTCCTGCCCGCTCGCGCGCGGCTTCTACGACCGCCTGCCCGCGGCCCGCGCCGCCGCGGCGCAGGCCGGCTGGCTGGACAAAGCCGCGCTGCGCGAACTCGCCCTCGAACACAGCGTGTGCCCCTACTACCTGGGGCAGGAGATGCTGCGCTGGAGCGATGTGGCGGTGGGCGACGTGAACCACTTCTTCGACATCGGCGCCCACTGGCACGGCCTCACGCTCGAACACGGCTGGCAGAGCGCGCTGCTGGTGGACGAGGCGCACAACCTGATCGAACGCGCCCGCGCCATGTACAGCGCCCAGCTCGACCCTGCCCCCTTCCAGGCGCTGCGCCGCAGCGCGCCGGCCGCGCTGAAAACGGGCCTCGACCGGCTGCACCGCCAGTGGAACGCGCTGGCGCGGGAACAGACGGGCGACCACACCGTGCTGCCTGAACCCCCAGGCGCATTCAACGCCGCACTGCAGCAGCTCTGCGGCGAGATCGGCGACCACCTGGCGTTGCACCCGCAAGACGCCGCGGGTGGCCCGCTGCAGACCTGGTTCTTCGATGCGCTGCATTTCCAGCGCGTGGCCGAGCTGCACGGCGACCACAGCCTCTGCGACCTCACCCGCACGCCCCACCCTGCCCCGGGCACGCGCGTGGCACAGCCGCTGATCAGCCTGCGCAACCTCGTGCCCGGCCCGCTGCTGCAGGACCGCTGGAGCGCCGTGCGCAGCGCCACGCTGTTCTCGGCCACGCTCGCGCCCATGGACTACGTGGCCGACCTGCTGGGCCTGCCGGCCGACACCCTGCGCGTGGACGTGCCCTCACCGTTTGCCGGCGAACAGCTCGCGGTGCGCGTGGCGCCACACATCTCCACCCGCTGGACCGACCGGCTGGCTTCGCTCACGCCCATGGCCGACACCATGGCGGCGCAGTTCGCGGCCGAGCCCGGCAACTACCTCGCGTTTTTCAGCAGCTTCGACTACCTGGCGCAGGCGCTCGACCGGCTGCAGCAGCGCCACCCGTCCATTCCGGTCTGGGCACAGTCGCGCGGCATGGGCGAGCCCGAGCGCGAGGCTTTCATCGCCCGCTTCACCGACAGCGGCCAGGGCATCGGTTTTGCGGTGCTCGGCGGCGCGTTCGGCGAGGGCATCGACCTGCCCGGGCGCCGGCTTATCGGCGCCTTCATCGCCACGCTGGGCCTGCCGCAGGTGAACCCGGTGAACGAACAGCTCAAGGCCCGGCTGCAGGCGAAGTTTGGCCGCGGCTACGACTACACCTACCTGTTCCCCGGCGTGCAGAAGGTGGTGCAGGCTGCAGGCCGCGTGATCCGCAGCGAGCAGGACCACGGCACGGTCTGGCTGCTCGACGACCGCTACGCCCGCGCCGAGGTGCGGCGGCTGCTGCCGGCGTGGTGGGTGATCGACCGTCGACCCCTGGGGTGAGCCAGCGCAGAACCTTCGTCGTGCAGCGGGGCAAGCTCGCGGCCGCGTCCTGCTGGGCGAAGAAGTTCGGACCGCTGCCTTGAACGCACGCTGTGGTGGTTTCGCTCAGGCGGCCAGCGCCGCCTTCACAATGCTCGCCGCATCGACCTGAAAGTACGCGCGCAAGGCCGCACGCGTGTCGCTGCGGCCAAAGCCGTCGGTGCCCAGCGTGTGAAAGCGCCGGCCCGCTGGCATGAAAGCGCGCACGCTCTCCGGTACGGCGCGCACATAGTCGGTGGCGGCCACGATGGGGCCGGCGCTATCGGCCAGCAGTTGTGTCAGGTAGGCACCGCCCCGATTGGCCCGGGTGGCCTCTTTGGCTTCCTGCGCCATCCCGTCGCGCGCCAGCTCGCTCCAGCTGGTGACGCTGAACACGTCTACACCGATGCCCTGCGCGGCCAGTTGCTGCGCGGCTTTGACGACCTCGGTGAAGATCGCGCCCGAGCCCAGCAGGGTGACGCGTTGTGCGGCGTCCGCTGGCCCGAGGCGGCCGAAGTGGTAGCCGCCCTTCAGCACACCCTCGGCCACGCCCTCGGGCAGGTCGGGGTTGGCGTAGTTCTCGTTCATGAGCGTGACGTAATAGAACACGTCCTTCTGCTCCACCAGCATCTCGCGCATGCCCGCATCAATGATCACGGCCAGCTCGCCGGCGAACGCCGGGTCGTAGGCCTTGCAGTTGGGAATGGTCGCGGCCACCAGGTGGCTGCTGCCATCCTGGTGTTGCAGGCCTTCGCCGCCGAGTGTGGTGCGGCCCGAGGTGGCGCCCAGCAGGAAGCCGCGCGAGCGCTGGTCGGCCGCGGCCCAGATGGCGTCGCCCACGCGCTGGAAACCGAACATGGAGTAGTAGATGTAGAACGGCAGCATGGCGAGACCGTGCACGCTGTAGCTGGTGGCCGCGGCCGTCCAGCTCGCCAGCGCGCCGGCTTCGCTGATGCCCTCTTCCAGAATCTGGCCTTCGAGCGCTTCGCGGTACGAGAGCACCGAGCCGATGTCTTCCGGCGCGTAGCGCTGGCCGACACTGCTGTAAATGCCAACCTGTTTGAACAGGTTGGCCATGCCGAAGGTGCGCGCCTCGTCGGCCACGATGGGCACGATGCGGGGCCCAAGCGCCGGATCTTTCAGCAGGGTGCCGAGCATGCGCACGAAGGCCATGGTGGTGCTCATCTCCTTGCCGTCGGCCTTCAGCGCAAAGCTGGCGTAGGCGTCGATGGCGGGCACCGGCACCACGGCGCAGGTGGTCTCGCGCCGTGGCATGGCGCCGCCGAGCGCCGCGCGGTGCTCGCGCAGGTAGCGCATCTCGGCGCTGTCGTCGGCGGGCTTGAAGAAGGCCAGGCCCTTGGTCTGCTCGTCGGTCAGCGGCAGGTTAAAGCGGTTGCGGAATTGAATCAGGTCGGTTTCGTCGAATTTCTTCTGGCTGTGCGTGGTCATCTTGCCCTGGCCGGCCGCGCCCATGCCGTAGCCCTTCTTGGTCTGCGCCAGGATCACCGTGGGCTGGCCGGTGTGGGCCGCAGCGGCGGCGTAGGCGGCGTGTATCTTCACCAGGTCGTGGCCACCGCGCTTCAGGCGGTCGATCTGCTCGTCGGTCATGCCCTGGGCCAGCGCCGCCAGCTCGGTGTTCTGGCCGAAGAAGTTGTCGCGGTTGAAGCGGCCGTCCTTGGCGGCGAAGGTCTGCATCTGGCCGTCCACCGTGTTGGCAAAGGCGCGCACCAGGGCGCCGGTGGTGTCGCGGGCGAACAGGCCGTCCCAGTCGCTGCCCCACACCAGCTTGATCACGTTCCAGCCCGCGCCGGCGAAGAGTTTTTCCAGCTCGTCGATGATGCGGCCGTTGCCGCGCACCGGGCCGTCCAGCCGCTGCAGGTTGCAGTTGACCACCCAGACCAGGTTGTCCAGCTTTTCGCGCGCGGCCAGCGTGAGCGCGCTCATGCTCTCGGGCTCGTCCATCTCGCCGTCACCAAACACGCCCCACACCTTTCTGCCTTCACAGTTCAGCAACTGCCGGTGCGTGAGGTAGCGCATGAAGCGCGCGTGGTAGATCGAGCTGATGGGGCCGATGCCCATGGAGCCGGTGGGGAACTGCCAGAAGTCGGGCATCAGCCAGGGGTGCGGGTAGCTGGAGAGGCCACGCGCGCCACTGGCCGGCGCGGTGATTTCCTGGCGGTAGTGCAGCAGATCGGCCTCGCTCAGGCGGCCTTCGAGGAAGGCGCGGGCGTAGACGCCGGGTGCGCTGTGTGGCTGGAAGAACACCAGATCCCCCTGGCGCCCGGCGCGGAAGAAATGGTTGAACCCGGTCTCGAACAGGTCGGCCGCGCTAGCGTAGCTGGCGATGTGCCCGCCCAGTTCGCCATAGGCCTGGTTGGCCCGCACCACCATGGCCAGCGCGTTCCAGCGCATCAGCGAGGCCAGACGCTCTTCCACCGCGAGGTCGCCGGGGAAGGCGGGCTGGTCTTCGACCCCGATGGTGTTGATATAGGGCGTGTTCAGCTCGGGCTGCCAGCCGATGCGCTGGCTGCGCGCCAGGCGGGCCAGCTCGTCGAGGATCTGGCGCACGCGCGCCGGGCCTTCGGTGGCGGCCAGCGACAGCAGGGCGTCGCGCCACTCCTGGGTTTCGTCGGGGTTGGTGTCGGCGTTGGCGGCGAGGTGCCAGGCGGGGGTCATGTCGTTCATGGCTAGAGTCTCCTGATGACGTGACTGTAGGTACAAGGGCTTGGCAGTTGCTATGGATTTGTGGGGTGATTTTGTTCGTTCGACCCATAAAATGCCGCTGAAATGAACAGTCAAAGCACAAACCACCTCGATGCGGCCGATCTGAGAATTCTGGAAGAGCTCCAGACCGACGCCAGCCTGTCCAACGTGGAGCTCGCCCGGCGCGTGCACCTCTCGCCCTCGCCCTGCCTGGCGCGGGTGCGTGCGCTGGAGGCGCGGGGGCTGATCCGGCAGTACGTGGCGTTGCTCGACGCCCAGCAACTGGGCCTGCACCTCAACGTGTTCATCTCCATCAGCCTCAAGCAGCAGAGCCGCGAAACGCTGCAGGCCTTTGAAGAGCGCATCACCCTGCGCGACGAGGTGATGGAGTGTTACCTCATGACCGGCGACGCCGACTACCTGCTGCGTGTGGCCGTGCCCGACATGCCGGCGCTGGAGCGCTTCATCCTGGAACAGATCTCACCGATTGCGCAGGTGGAGAAGATCCGTTCCAGTTTTGCGCTCAAGCAGGTGCGGTACAAGACGGCGTTGCCGCTGCATGCTGCTTGAGCAACAACGACGCAGGTGAGTCAGCGTCGTTGCTCAGGGCGAGTGGCCACCAATGGCCTGCTTCATGGCACTCACCAGTGCCAGAGATAGAAGGCCGCGGTGAAGAAAATGAACGCCGACAAAAAGGTGATGCTTAACCACCCAGGACGCAAGAGAAGGCTCTTCTTTGGGCGCCTGGGGTTGTAGTAGATGCGCACCTTGCCTGTTTCGCTCGGTCTGACTTGACCAGGCAAGAGTTTCGCGGCGCTCTTGAGCATGCCCGAGGCAGACATCTTCCATATCGAGATCTCCCGGCCCTCATACGTCTGCCCGTTCACCTGATACAGGTAGAGCGCCGAAGGAACATGGTCTTGGTCACTGGTGCCGAGGTCTGGGGTTCCCAGCGGGCGAGTGCCAAGGCTGAGCAGTTGGCCTTCCACGTGAGGCCAACTGCGAACCCGCAGGGCATGCCACAGAGAGCCCACCAAAACGATGAGCACATACAGGGTTGCCCAGAAGTGGATGCCCTGCAACTCCTTGCGGAGTGCCAGATCGAGCATGCGTTGAAGATATTCGGGCACGGCTTGCGACGGCTACCGTTTGTTAGGCCGCGCTCGAGGATGCCGTGACTTCACTTTGGCTGGCCTTCCTTGAGTTGCAGAGGAAGCACAACGAAGTACGTTGGCGTTGCAAGCTTCGCAAGCAAGCGAATACGAACAAGCATGGAGCTTGCGCGAGCATGGTGACCAAGCGAGAGCTCGTGAAGTGACATGGACTGTGGCTCGTCTTTCTCAACGCTCCCGATGTATTGCAGACAGTTCTCCATGTCTTCTCCTAGAGCGATATTTGCTAGCTTTGACTGCTGCAGCGTGACGCCTTTTTCTGCCACCGCATATGAAACTGCAATCTTCGCCAGGAGGCTGCAGAACGCGGAAACCTCAGCTTTCGACTCTGGCATTAGCGAGTGAACGCGAAGCTCTTCTGCCAGCGATTGAAGTAACTCGTGGAAGTCGTGATGAGGCGATGCCCCTCGAATCCAAAGACGCCGGGTTGCTGGCCCCCCAGCAACGGATTCCGGCAAAGAGGTTAGCGCCCCAGGCGCCTCGAAATATGGAAATGTGATTAGAAACGGATACCGCTCCTGGGCGACCGGGACGTACTCCCATTCGGACGACTCAGTTCGCTTCACCTTTAACTGAAGGGTTTCAGGCCGACCCTTCTTTCGGCGCGTTGGAAGCCCGTACAGCATTCGAAGAGGGCCATACATCGTTCGCAAGCAAGTGCGCTCAAGTCTGCTTGTCTTCTCGCTGCAAGTTGCGCAACTCGCCTTCGGCAGGACCAAGCGCCCCCCAAGCCCAAGAGGAATGATGTGCTCGTCTGAAAGTTTGTCGGTTGATCCGCAGTAGATGCAATGCCCGACAGCCTGATAGGTACGTGCATCCTGACTTGGCAGGTAGCTCTGGAGTGGCGGAACCGCGTTCATCATGGGCATGCCTTGACGGTGCAAGATAGTCTGGTCTATTCGACTCCAAAAAACAAACAAATCAATGAGTTATGCGCCAGGACCTCGTTTTTTTTACAGGTACAAGTAAATCACCAAACCCGGCCGCCTCTCAGATTGCAGACCAAGCGTGGGGCCCTTGAACCGCTCGCCGCTCCCTGATCCGTTCAGCCGTTCCTGAACAGGAAGCTGTAAGCATTGAGCGCCGGCACGCCGCCCAGGTGGGCGTAGAGCACGCGCGAGCCTTCGGGGAATTCGCCGCGGCGCACCATGTCGATCATGCCGTGCATGGACTTGCCCTCGTACACCGGGTCGGTGAGCATGCCTTCCTGCCGTGCACACAGTCGGATGGCTTCGAGCGTGCCTTGGTTGGGCAGGCCGTATTCGGGGCCGCCGTAGCGCGTGTCCAGCACCACGTCGTCGTCGGTGAGGTCCTGATTCAGTTCCACAAGTTGGGCCGTGTTCTGCGCGATGCGCAGGATCTGCGCGTGGGTCTTTTCTGGCTTGGCTGAGGCGTCGATGCCGATCACCTTCCGGGCGCGGCCGTCCGCCGCGAAGCCCACCACCATGCCGGCCTGCGTGCTGCCCGTCACCGAGCACACCACGATGTAGTCGAACCGGAAACCCAGCTCGGCTTCCTGCTGGCGCACCTCTTCGGCAAAGCCCACGAAGCCGAGGCCGCCGTAAGGGTGCTCGGAACAGCCGGCGGGCACGGGGAAGGGCTTGCCGCCCGCCGCGCGCACGTCGTCCATCGCCTGCTGCCAGCTGGGGCGGATGCCGATGTCGAAGCCGGCCGCGTCCAGTCGCACGTCGGCACCCATGATGCGCGACATCTCGATGTTGCCCACGCGGTCGTACACGGCGTCGGAGTAGTTGACCCAGTTTTCCTGCACCAGCACGCACTTCATGCCGAGGTGCGCGGCCACGGCGGCGACCTGGCGGGTCTGGTTGGACTGGATGCCGCCGATGGACACCAGCGTGTCGTAGCCGCCGGCGATGGCTTCCGGGATCAGGTATTCGAGCTTGCGGGTCTTGTTGCCGCCGAAGGCCAGGCCGCTGTTGCAGTCTTCGCGCTTGGCATACAGGTGCACCTTGCCGCCGAGATGGGCGCTCAGTCGCTTGAGCGGCTGGATGGGGCTGGGGCCGAAGGTGAGCGGGTGGCGGGGGAATTTCTGCAGGTTCAGGGGGTGAGCTTGTGGGGTGTTCATGGCGTGGGTCCAGGTTGAGAGCAGCGGTTGCAGCCCGGGTGCGTACAGCGTCATGGCGGCAAAACACGAGGGCATGGGGTGGAACGTCGGAGGGTGGAAAACACGTTCATCGTAGGACTGCGGCGGTGCTACGAATTGCAAACTGGCCTTCTCAAAACACCCATGAATGCCGATCTGATGGCATTCATCAAATAGATGGTGTGAAATGGCGATCAAGCGCAATAAATGAAAGTTTCATCTATGGAAAATCCGCTCGACCGCATCGACCGCAAATTGCTGGAGCTGCTGCAGCAGGACGCCTCCCTGCCCAACTTGGAGCTGGCCGAGCGCACCCACCTCAGCCCGCCGGCCTGTTCGCGCCGGGTGGCGCGTCTGAGGGCGTCGGGGGTGATTCGCAAGACGGTGGCGCTGGCCGACCCGCGCGCGCTGGGCTACACGGGGCTGGTAATCATCGGTGTGGTGCTGGACCGGTCCACACCGGACTCGTTCGCCGCGTTCGAGAAGGCCGCAGCGAAACTCACTGGCTGCCTGGAAGTGCAGCTGGTGACCGGCGAATTCGACTACTTCGTCAAGCTGCGCATCCAGGGCATCGACTCGTTCAACGACATGCACAGCGCCCAGCTGATCGCCCTGCCGGGCGTGCGCCAGGTGCGCACCTTCGTTTGTCTGAAGGAAGTCTTCGAGACCACGGTGCTGCCGGTATAGGAAACACCCCCGCCGCGCTTCGCGCGACCCCCTCAAGGGGGCGATACCAGTCGTCCGGCAAAGCCGGCCCGACGGTATCTCTGGGCTGGGTCATTTCGCGCCGGAAAGGGCACCGAGCCGCGTCAGCGGCGCAGGGAGTGTTCAGAGATCCAATACCAGGCGTGCGCTGGTAGCCCGCGAGCAGCAGGGCAGGAACTGGTCGTTCGCGGCCTGTTCTTCGGGCGTGAGGTACTGGTCGCGGTGGTCGGGCGTGCCCGCTTTCACGCGCGTCAGGCAGGTGCCGCACACGCCCTGCTCACACGACATGGGGATGTCCAGCCCGGCCGCCAGCAAGGCGGCCAGCGCGCTCTGGTCGGCGCGCACCGGGATCACGCGGCCGCTGCTGGCGATCTCCAGTTCGAAGCCCCCGTCGTGGGCGTGGTCCACCGGCGCGGCCGCGAAGTACTCGCGGTGCAGGCGCTCTTCGGACCAGCCGGCGGCGCGCCCGGCGTTGAGCACCGCGTCCATGAAACCTTGTGGTCCGCACACGTAGAGGTGCGCGCCTTCGGGCGCGCGCTGCAGCGTGGCGGCGATGTCCAGCTTCTGCACCGCATCGCCATCGTCGAAGTGGTGGTGGGTGTGTCGGGCAAACGCCGATGCCGCGACCCGTTCCAGGAACGGCGTGCGGTCGCGCGAACGCGTGCAGTGGTGCAGCTCGAAACACTCGCCCTGGCTGGTCAGGCGCTCGGCCATCGCCAGCAGCGGCGTGATGCCGATGCCACCGGCCAGCAGCAGGTGGTGCGCCGCATCGGTGGCGAGCGGGAAGTGGTTCTTCGGCGCGCTGATGTGCAGGGTCGCGCCCTCGGCCACGGCTTCGTGCACCGCCAACGAGCCGCCGCGCGAAGCGGCGTCGCGCAGCACCGCGATCTGGTAGCGGCCCGTCTCGCTCGGCGGGTTGCACAGTGAGTACTGGCGCACCAGGCCGTTGGGGAGGTGCACGTCGATGTGCGCGCCGGCGCTGAAGGCGGGCAGGCTGTGGCCGGGTTCGGCCACCAGGTCCAGGCTGCAGATGCCCAGCGCTTCGGTGTGCTTGCGCACCACGCGCACCAGCAGAGGGGTCTGGGGGTCGCTCATGGTGGTTCAGGCGGTGGCGCCCTGCTCGGCCGCGAGCACGCGGTCGATCAGCTTGCGCGACTGCACGCCGCCGGTGTCAATGTTGAGCATGAGCAGCTTGCGATCGGGGAAGGCGATCAGGTTTTTCTGCTGACGCTCCAGCATCTCCAGGTCTTCCGCAAAAATCTTGCCCTGGCCTTCGCGAATCTGTTCGGTGAGCGACGCATCCTGCGGCTTGAACTTGCGCGCCATGCCCCAGAAGTAGTGCATCGAGGTGTCGGTCTCGGGCGTGATGAAGTCCACCACCCAGCTGGCCGCTTTCACCGCGTCGGGCGCGGCGTGGCCGCCCTGCCCGGCCAGCGCCACGCCGACCTCGATCATGATGTGGCTGGGCGGCGTGAAGTGGCAGATCTGCCAGCGGTCCACCGGCTGGTCGTCGGGCAGGCCGTTCATGCGCAGCGCCATCTTCCAGAACGGCGGCGCCTCGATGCCGGCCATGTAGCGCTCGGTGATCACGTGCTCGCCGTCCACGCGCGTCTGGCACGGCACTTCGTCGATCTCCTTCTGGCCGATGCTGGTCGAGTGCACGTAGGTCTCGTGCGTCAGGTCCATCAGGTTGTCGATCATGAGCCGGTAGTCGCAGGCGATGTGGTACAGGCCGCCGCCGTAGGCAAAGGCGGGGTTGTCCTGCCACTCGAACTTCGGCACCAGCGCGGTGTCGGCGAGCGCGGCATCGCCCGGCCAGACCCACACGAAACCATGTGCTTCGTGCACCGGGAAGCTTTGAATGGCGGGAAACGCCCGCACGCGCTGGCAGGGCATCGACACGGTCTTGCCGTCGCAGCCCATGGCCAGGCCGTGGTAACCGCAGACCAGGGTGTCGCCCTCCACCTTGCCCAGCGACAGCGGCGCGCCGCGGTGGGGGCAGAAATCGAGCACCGCGGCCACCAGGCCGGCGCTGTTGCGGAACAGGGCCATGGGCTGCTTGCAGATGCGCCGGCCGAGCGGCCGGTCGGCGGGGATTTCTTCGCTGCGGGCAGCGACGTACCAGGTGTTGAGGGGGAACATGTTGCGTCTCCGGAGGTGTTGCGCCTACTTCATTCAGCATGCTGAATGAAGTAGATTGTACGGACGCAGACGGTTGGCGAACAGGGGTTCAGACCTCGGGTTTTCCCGAATCCGGATCGCCGGGCGATGGCGTGTTGAGGTGCACGAACTTGCGCAGCAGGCGCAGGAATTCGGCCTGCTCGGCGGGCTCCAGCGGCTGCAGCAGCTGGCGGTACATGGGCACCACGCGCGGCAGCATGTCGGCCAGCACGGCCTCGCCTTCGGGGGTGAGGCGCAGGGCGCGCTGGCGCCGCGGCAGCAGCTCGCGCACGATCCAGCCCTTGGCCTCCAGCCGGGTGGCGATGTCGGCGGTGGTGGAGGTGGTGGAGGTGTCCAGTGCCACCTTGTCGGCCAGCGTCACCTGGTCGATGCCCGGTGCGTCCTGCAGGGCGCGCAACAGGGCGTACTGCACGGGCGTGATCTGGCGGCCGTGCGTTTCGTGGAAGGTGGACACCGCCAGCTGGTGCGCGCGGCGGATCAGGTGGCCGGGCTCCGCCTGCAGGGCAATGACGCTGTCGGGCAGTGGGCTGGCGGCGGACTGAGGAGTGGGTGTCATGGTGGTGGCGTGCGGTGAGCGCCGACTATATGACAGGACCTCCGCCGGGCGGGGCCGCTTCGTGCGTGCCGGGGTGCCGAGTTGGCTGCCGGCGGGGCGGGCGGCGTCTCAGTCCTTGCCGCCGCGGCCACGCCCCCGGCCTTTGCCCGAACCACTGCCGGACGACCCGCTGCTCCCTGACGAGCCGCTGCCGGAGCTGCCGCTGCCGGACGAATCACCACCGGACGATCCACTGCCCGAACTGCCGCTGCCGGAGCTGCCGCTGCCCGAGGAATCGCCGTCACCACCCCGTCCGCGGCCGCGGCCCCGACCGCTGCTGTCGTCCGAGCCGCTGCTGCTCTTGCCGCTGCTGCCGGAATCATCCGAATCGTCAGCGTCATCGTTCGAACGGACCGAGGCCCGGCGCGAATTGCCACGGCGGCTTTCGCGCTGGAACTCCAGCAGCTCCACCATGACCCGCTGCTGCGCATCGACGCGGCCCCGCACCCGCACCGCCTGCCCCACGCTCAAGGCCTCCAGCTCGCCGCCCCGCACGCGGGTGGCATCGCTCAGGGTGAGCGCTCCGTAGCCCAGTTCCAGCTCCTGCCCGTTGAGCGCGTGCACGTAACCTTGCAGCAGCACCTCGCGCACCGCACCGACGGCAGACCGCGTGGGCTGGCGCTGCAGTTCGCTCGCGATCAGACGGCCGTCCGACCATTCACCGCGCACCGCCACCTCCGCCCCATCGTCCGCGCCCACCAGCAAAGCCGGGTCGCGCGACACCACGGGCGTTTCGCCCACCCGCTGCGTGCCGTCGGGTGCCCGCCGCAGCGGACCGGTGACCTGTGCTTGACCGGCCCTCCAGGCCTGCACCCGGCTGGCGCGGATCTCGCCACTGGCGAACCGCTGCCCGCTCACGCGCACCCAGTCACCCGCCTGGAGCCCCGCGAGATCGGCCGCTTCGAGCGCCACCGCGCGCTGTCCCATCACCACGAAACGCCCGCCGGCGGCGTCGACACTGGACAAGGGCCCGACGGCCGCGTCCAGCACCACGATGCGCCGGGCCTGCAACTGCTCCCCCTGACCGCTGGCCTGGAGCGCCACCCACTGCCCCACCGCCAGATCGCTGAGCGGCGCCTGCGCGCCGTCGCGCTGCACCGGGGTTTCGGGCTGGTATTCCACCTCCACCCCGTTGACGCAGATGCTGGCAAAGCCGGTGACCACGCCCACGATACCGGTGCCCCCCAGACCGCCTTCGTGCGACAGCCCTGCGGCGCCGGCCACCGCGCCGGTGCCCCCGATGCCCGGACTGCCGGCCACCTGCCCCGTGCCACCCACACCGGGCCGCTGCGCGACCCGACCGGTGCCGCCGATGCCGCCGGGGTCGGCCACCACCGCCGGTGCGCCCGTGCCACCCAGCCCCGGCGCCTTCGCGGCGGGGTTGGTGAGCGACGCCACGCGGCAGGCCGCGGCACCGCTGGGTGGAGCGTCTGGAAGCCGGTGACTGCAGCCCGCGGCCAGGCACAGGCACAGCGTCAGGACCGCGGCCCATGCCGCGGGCGGGCGGAGTTGTTCCTTCATGGCCGCTCCCCTGGTTGCTCCGGCCCGGTGTCGGGTTCGGTGTAGAAATACGCGCCCAGCGTGAAGCGCTGGTTGGCCTGGTCCGGCGCGAGCGCCTGGTCCTGCGTTTCCGCCTGCATCGCGGCCTTGTTCACGGCCAGCAGCGCCTTCATGCTCCACTGCTCGGAGAGCTTCGCCAGCTTCTCGACCGAGGCCGGTGACAGCGCGTTGTAATGCACGCTGCGCTCCATCAGCGCCGGCTGTCCGCCCAGCAGGTTGTGCACCGAAGCGGCGGCGTGGTCGTGCAGGTTGTGGCCGAAATAGAAGGCCTTTTCATCGGCTCCGCGCGTGGGCACAAAGGCCCCGGCGTTCAGGCAGACCAGGCCGTCGTCGTCCAGGTGCACCACGCCCAGGCGCAGCCATTCGTCAAGCACCACGCGCGAGCGGATGTCGCTGTTGACACCGGTCACCAGCGCCTCGAACGACTGCTCGCCGCCCTCGCTGATCAGACGCGCCAGCGGCCGGGGTTGTCCGTCGGCCTGCAGGTAACGCGGATCGCTCATCCAGTGCGCCACCAGCTGCGCGCCGCGCGGCACCACCGAAGGTTCGATCGCCAGCTCGCTGTGTAGCAGCTGGCGCAGGCGGCTCACATCCTTGCGGTGAACGCCGCTGATCAGGCTGATGCGGCTGTCGGTGGGCGGCTTGTCATCGAGCCGGAAGTCCCGGTCGGCCACCTCGACGAACAGCCCCTTGAGCATGTCCGACAGGTAGGGGTAGGTGATGCCGCGCGAGAGCATCAGGTGCACCAGCGGCCGCAACACCTTGCGCAGGGCGCGCACCACCGCGGGCGAGGGTGCCCCCGCGATCCCGGGCGCGGTGTCCTGTTCGGCAACCGGAGGCGGTGTGGAGTGGGTGGGCATGGGCGGTGACGGTCCGGAGGGTGGGGGGCGAAACGAACTTTAACACTTGCGTGGGAAAAAATCACACAAAAAGATTGACGTGGGAAATTTTCACACACATACTGCGGTCGTGCGTGGGAAACTTTCACACGTACTCAACCACCACCCTTCAGGAGAAAACCATGCGCACTTTCAACAAGTCCACCCTCGCCACCCTGATTGCCGCCATGGCACTGGGTCTCGCGTCCAGTGCCGTCCTGGCCAAGGACGGGGACTCCGGCAGCGGCAAGAACCGCGGCGGTTCTTCATCGAGCAGCTCCAGCAATTCCTCGGGCGACAGCAGTGGCCGCGGCCGTGGTCGGGGTGGTGACGATGGCGGCAGCTCGTCGTCCTCGTCCTCGAACGGTTCGTCCGGCGACAGCGGCCGCGGGCGCGGCCGTGGGCGCGGCGGCGATGATGGTGGCAACGCCGGCAGTTCCTCGTCCAGCGGTTCCTCGTCTTCCAGCAACTCGGGCAGCGGACGCCGCGGTCGCGGCGCGGATGACGGCCCGAACCACCACGCCGACGGCCACATCAGCGGCCGCGACCGGCCCCGTGGCGTGGAAGACAACGGCGTGGACGCACCGGACGACAGCGATGGTCGCGTGGGTCGCCGCGGCCGTGGCGCCGACGACGTGAACGATGCACCGGACGACAGCGACGGCCGCGTGGGCCGCCGCGGTGGCATGGACGACGTCTTCCAGAACTGATCCACGCGGCGTCACCCCGCTCGAAGACCCGGCCAGGCCGGGTCTTTTTGTTGGCGCGCTCAAGATCGCTGCCGGAACCCCGGGATGCGGCGCGCCCCCCGCTCAGCGGTAGCTGGCGAGGTGGATGCTGGTCTCGGTCGAGCGGATGCCGCTGATCAGGCGCACGCGCTCCAGCACGTCGGACAGCTCTTTCATCGAACCCACCTCCAGCTCGGCCAGCAGGTCCCAGCGGCCATTGGTGTCGTGCAGCGCCGCCACGCCCGGCTCACCCAGCAGGCTGGCGATCACCAGCCGGGTCTGGTTTCCCTCCACCTGCACGCTCATCCAGGCGCGGATGCGCTCGGGTTGCGACTCGGGCCGCAGGCGCACGGTGTAGCCCACGATCACCTGCGTGTCTTCCAGCTTGCGCAGCCGGTTGGTGACGGTGCCGCGCGACACCTGGAGCTTGTGGGCGAGGTCGGCCACGGAGAGGCGCGCGTCCTGCCGCAGCAGGGCGATGAGTTGCTGGTCGAGCTGGTCCATGGTCAAAACGCCAATCAAGGTTACCGAATTGGCTGATTTTCTGCCATTTCTTTACTTTGTTGCCGATTTTCATTGTTGCGCCGCACCGGCAAACTCTTGGGACCGGTTGGCGGACCTCTGTTCGCACCGTTTTCCGCACCACAAGAGACGACCATGAAGAACACCGCACTCACCCAATTCCGCGACACGGGCACCCTGTACCTGAGCGCACCCGAAGCCGCCGAGCTGGTCCGCCGCCTCGGCCTGCCGCACTGCCTGCAGCACATGGCACAACACATCCGCGCCGACTTCCTGCGCTGGGCCGATTTCGACAAGACCGCCCGCGTGGCCGCGCACTCGAAAGACGGCGTGATCGAACTCATGCCCGTGGCCGATGACCACCGCTACAGCTTCAAATACGTCAACGGCCACCCGGGCAACACGCGTTTCGGCATGTCCACCGTGATGGCCTTCGGCGTGCTGGCCGACGTGGACACCGGCGCCCCGCTCTTCCTGAGTGAGCTCACACTCACCACCGCGCTGCGCACCGCCGCCATGTCGGCCCTGGCCGCCCAGACCCTGGCCCGCCCCGACAGCCGCGTGATGGCGCTGATCGGCAACGGCGCGCAGAGCGAATTCCAGGCCCTGGCCTTCCAGCACCTGGTGGGCATTACCAGCCTGCGCGTGTACGACGTGGACCCCGCCGCCAGCGCCAAGCTGGTGGCCAACCTGCAGGGCAGCGGCCTGCACATCACGGTCTGCCAGAGCACGGCCGAAGCCGTGAAAGGCGCCGACATCGTGACCACGGTCACCGCCGACAAGGCCATGGCCCTGATCCTCACGCCCGAGATGATGGAGCCCGGCATGCACCTCAACGCCGTGGGCGGCGACTGCCCGGGCAAGACCGAGCTGCACGGCGACATCCTCGACGCGGCCAAGGTGTTCGTGGAATACGAGCCGCAATCACGCATCGAAGGCGAGATCCAGCACCAGCCCGCGGACTTCGCCGTCACCGAACTCTGGCAGGTGCTGCGCGGCGAGCGCGCAGGCCGCGACAGTGCGGATCAGGTCACCGTGTTCGATTCGGTGGGCTTCGCGCTCGAAGACTTCTCCGCCCTGCGCTTCATGATGGACAGCGCGGTCCGGCTGGGCATGGGCGAGCGCATCGCGCTGATCCCGCAGCTGGCCGATCCGAAGAATCTGTTTGGACTGCTGGCTGCGCCGGCTTCTGTGGCCGAACAGCTGGTGCAGATCGCCGCGAGCGCGCGCGCCTGATCAGGTCTCAGTCGTCGTCGTCCAGCTCGGCATTCCAGCCCATGGCCTTGGCGCGCTCCACCGCTGTGGCGTGGATGCGTGCGTGGCGCTCGGCCAGCTCGGTTGGCAGGCGGCTGGGCAACTGGCCGTAAGGCTCCCAGGCTTTGTGCACCGCCTCGAAGAGGTTTGACAGGTCGCCCGCGTTCTTGCCGCCGAAGCCATCGCCTTCGGGCAGCAATCCAAACACCCAAGCATCGCGGATGATGCGCCCGGTCATGGTCATGCCATGGTGGTCTTCGTGGTCGATGCCGGCGTAGGTCTGGGTGCGGCTGTGAATCATGCTCATGTTGGGTTTCCAGGTTATCGGGTCAGACCAGCATAGAGCACCGGCAGCTTCTCGGGCAGTTTTTCCACCTTGTCCACCACCAGGTAGTTGCGTTCGCCGAAGATGCGGCGCACGTACTGGTCGGCGCGCGGGTCCAGGCTCATGCAGTAGGTCATCACCCCGTTGCGACCCGCTTCTTCCACCGCTTTCTTGGTGTCGTGGCGCAGGTACTGCGGGTCGCGCACGTCCACGTCGGCCGGCTCGCCGTCGGTGATGACGAGCAGCAGCTTCTTGCTGCTGCGCTGAGCTTTCAGCGCCGCCGCGGCGTGGCGGATCGCCGCGCCCATGCGGGTGGAGAGTTGCCCTTCCATGCCGGCCAGCCGTGCCTTGGCGGTGTCGTCGTAGGGCTGGTCAAAGTCCTTGAAGCGCCAGTAGTTCACGTCGTGCCGGCCGTCGGAGCAGAAGCCGTGGATGGCGAACGGATCGCCCACTTTCTGGATCGCGTCGGCCAGCAGCGCGCAGGCGGAGCGCGTGAGTTCCAGCACCGTGTGGTCCTGGCCGGCCACCTTGTCGTTCGTCGATTGGGACAGGTCGAGCAGCACCAGCACCGAGATGTCGCGCACCTTGCGCACGCTGCGCATCATGATGCGCGGATCGGGCTGGCGGCCCATGCGCATCTCGATCACCGAGGCCAGCGCGGCGTTGAGGTCGATGTCGTCGCCGTCCTCGAGCTTACGGATGCGCTGCACGCCCTGTGGCTGCATGGCGTCCAGGATGTATTTCATGCGGCCGATCAGGCGCCGGTGTTCGGTGAGGATTCCGTCGATCACCGCCGCGTCGCCGGCCTTGGGGCGGCGCTCCTGCACCGTGGCCCAGGCCGGTCGCTCGAGCTGGATCATGTGGTCCCACTCGCCGTAGTGCACCGGCGGCAGCACCGGTTCGCGCCCTTCGCTTTCATTGAAGGACACGCCCAGGTCTTCGTAGGGGAAGAGCTCGGTGCCCAGCACCCAGATTTCCTGCGCGTCATCGCCCGCGCCTTCCACCTCCAGCTCGTTGACGAACTCCATCAGGTTGACCTGCTTGCGCAGTTGCTGCGGCGGCTCGTAGCCGGCGGCCATTGATCGCTCAAAGTCGAAACCGTCGAAGGCCCAGAAGTAGCGGTTGTCGTCGCGGTAGGCCGCCGTCTGCAAGTCCGTGCGCGGCTGGTAACTCGGGCCCTGCGTGAGTTCGCGGTAGCTGTGCGCCAGCTGCACGCCAATCTCCCACGACACGGAGTTGTCGTGGGGCCCGGTTTGCATGCGGGGCAACGCCTCGGCCAGCAAGGCGCGGCCTTGGGCGATCCAGGGGTGTGCGTCTTCGAAGCCTGGATCGAGCAGCGCGCGCGCCAGGCGGTTGAGCCAGTCACCGGCCGTGGCTTGCTGGGTGGCCTGCACGGTGTGCAACTGCGCCCAGAGCAGGCGCATGCCGGGAAAGCGCGCGAGCGTGAGCGCCTCGACCCGCGCGTCTTCCACCAGACCGATCAGCGCCATCTGCCACGGGCTCAGCGACTCGGCAGAGATCGGCTGGCGCGTGAACACCACATGCGCGGCGGCGTGCGTGGCGGCGGCGCGGTAGAGCTGAATGGCGTCCACCGGACCTGCGTTGCCATCCACCGCGTCGTAGGCGTCGGGCAAGTGGATGAAGTAGTCCTCGATGAAAGGGCGGTAGCCCTCGCGCGATTCGTAGTCGCCGGCCGTGGGCCGCATGAAGAAGTCGCGCCCCCAGAGTGCGCGCAGGTACATGTTGATGCGCCGCTGCACGTCCACCAGCAGCGTGCCCTTGCGCTCCTTCTGCAACATGGCCAGCGACTCTTTGGACTGCAGGCCGAAGTAGGCGACCTGCTCTTCATAGTTCGTGCGGTGCGCCTGCGCCCCCCAGGTGGCCCAGCGCCGCAGACCGCCCAGCGTGAGCTGGCCGAACAGCGCATCGAGCTGACCCAGCATGGGACGCAGCCCGCGCGGCGCCTGCGCCACCAGGGTGTTGAGGAACTGCAGGTACTGCATGAACAGTGCGCCATCGGCCAGGCGACGCGCGGCGGTGGGCGCTGTGGCCAGTACCAGTTCGATCACCGAGCCCGAGGTCTTGGACGCGAGCATGAGTGCGGTGGTGGCCAGTTCACCGACCACGTCCTCGCCGATCTCCTGCGCCACCTGCGGCGCGCCGTCGATCCACGCGTCCACCAGTTCATGGCCGCGGCCCAGACCGCGCAACGCTGCGGCGCCTTTGACGTAGTTGTCCAGCCCACGCGCCGAAAACACCTTGGTCGCATCCGGCCAGCTGTGCTCCAGCAGTTCGCGCGATGCGGGCTCCAGCTGGTCGGTCCACTCGGCGTGGTCGTGGAGGTGGACGCTCATGGTTCGTTAGAAAAAAGTGGCTACCGCAGCATCCAGCGCGTCGCGCATGTCCGGGTCGTCCGTGATCGGGCGCACCAGGGCCACGCGGCAGGCGGCCTGGGCGGACACGCCTTTGGCGATCAGGCTGCCGGCGTAGATCAGCATGCGGGTGGAGATGCCTTCGTCCAGGCCATGGCCCTTGAGGTTGCGCGCACGCTCGGCGATGCCGACGAGCTTGCCCGCGATGTCGAGGCTCACGCCGGTTTCGTGCGCGACGATCTCGGCCTCGACGTCGTGTTCGGGGTAGTTGAAATCCAGCGCACCGAAGCGCTGTTTGGTGGACTGCTTCAGGTCCTTCATCAGGCTCTGGTAGCCCGGGTTGTAGGAGATGACGATCTGGAAGTCCGGGTGGGCCCTGACCAGTTCGCCTTTTTTCTCCAGCGGCAGCACGCGGCGGTTGTCGGTCAGCGGATGGATGACCACGGTGGTGTCCTGCCGGGCTTCGACAACTTCGTCGAGGTAGCAGATGGCCCCATAACGGGCGGCCATGGCCAGCGGACCGTCCTGCCAGCGGGTGCCTTGGGCATCCAGCAGGAAGCGGCCGACCAGGTCACTGGCGGTCATGTCTTCGTTGCAGGCCACGGTAATCAGCGGCTTGTCGAGCTTCCACGCCATGTACTCGACGAAGCGGGTCTTGCCGCAACCGGTGGGGCCCTTGAGCATCATGGGCATGCGCACCGAATACGCAGCCTCATACAGCTCGACCTCGTCGGCCACCGGGCGGTAATAGGGTTGCTGGACGACGCGGTAGGCGTCGAGTTTGTCGCTCATGTTCGTCTCCACAGACCTTGCACTCGTTGCATTGTTGCGTTGCCCTGCACCGCGTGGTGCGGCGTGGCCAACTCCGTTCGTGTCCTCCGACGGCCTGCGGCCGTCTTCCCCTTTACCTCACTGCGTCAGCCGCACCGCGCCACGCTCGCCTGAACGCAGCGCGATGGGGTCAAACATCAGACCGTCTTGCCTCGGAAGATGACCATGCTTGCGCCTTGCGACTGCTTGAAGTTGTCATAGCCGATCAGACGGATGTGGTTCTCCGGGTTGGCCTGGCGGCAGGCTTCGCACTCGGCCAGCACCTTGTCCACGTCGGTTTCGCCGAACATGGGCAGCTTCCACATGTACCAGTAGGAGTCCATCAGGTACTTGGGTTCGGTGTGTTCGATCGCCGGGTTCAAACCCTTCTTCACCAGGTATTCCACCTGCTTGCGGATTTCTTCGGTGGTCATGGCCGGCAGGTAGGAGAAGGTCTCGAACTTGCGGCTGGCGGGATCGGAGAGGCGGCTGTTGTAGTCCTGCATGCTCATGGTGTGTGTCCTTTCAATGCTGTTGCTGTGATCACTTGTGGGCAATGTCGAGCTTGTCCACCGTGTCGAATTCGAACTTGATCTCTTTCCAGGTTTCCATGGCGATCTTGAGCTCGGGCGAGTGCTTGGCCGCGTCGGACAACACCGCCTTGCCTTCCTTCTCCACCGCCACGCCTTCGTTGCGTGCCTTGACGCAGGCTTCCAGCGCGACGCGGTTGGCCGCGGCGCCAGCGGCGTTGCCCCAGGGGTGTCCGAGCGTGCCGCCACCGAACTGCAGCACCGAGTCGTCACCGAAGATGTTGACCAGCGCAGGCATGTGCCAGACGTGGATACCACCAGAGGCGACCGGCAGCACACCGGGCATGGAGCCGAAGTCCTGGTCGAAGAAGATGCCGCGGCTGCGGTCTTCCTTGATGAACTCGTCGCGCATGATGTCGATCCAGCCCAGCGTGGAGGCACGGTCGCCTTCGAGCTTGCCCACCACGGTGCCGGAGTGCAGGTGGTCGCCGCCGGAGAGGCGCAACACCTTGGTCAGCACGCGAAAGTGGATGCCGTGGTGCGGGTTGCGGTCGAGCACGGCGTGCATGGCGCGGTGGATGTGCAGCAACATGCCGTTGTCGCGGCACCAGTTGGCCAGACCCGTGTTGGCCGTGAGGCCGCCGGTCAGGTAGTCGTGCATGATGATCGGCGAGCCGAGCTCTTTCGCGTACTCGGCGCGCTTGTACATCTCTTCGGGCGTGGGCGCGGTCACGTTCAGGTAATGGCCCTTGCGCTCGCCGGTCTCGCGCTCGGCCTTCTCGATGGCTTCCTGCACGAAGTCGAAACGCTGGCGCCAGCGCATGAAGGGCTGGCTGTTGACGTTCTCGTCATCCTTCGTGAAGTCCAGGCCACCGCGCAGGCACTCGTACACCGCGCGGCCGTAGTTCTTGCCCGACAGACCCAGCTTGGGCTTGATGGTGCAGCCCAGCAGCGGACGGCCGTACTTGTTCATGATGTCGCGCTCGACCTGGATGCCGTGGGGCGGGCCGCCGCAGGTCTTCACATACGCGATCGGGAAGCGGATGTCTTCAAGGCGCAGGGCGCGCAGGGCCTTGAAGCCGAACACGTTGCCCACCAGCGAGGTCAGCACGTTGACCACAGAGCCTTCTTCGAACAGGTCGATCGGGTAGGCCACGAAAGCGTAGAAGCAGGTGTCGTCGCCGGGCACGTCTTCAATGCGGTAGGCGCGGCCCTTGTAGTAATCGAGGTCGGTCAGCAGGTCGGTCCAGACCGTGGTCCAGGTGCCGGTGGACGATTCGGCGGCCACGGCGGCGGCCACTTCTTCACGATCCACGCCGGCCTGCGGCGTGATCTTGAAACACGCGAGGATGTCGGTGTCTTTGGGGGTGTAGTGGGGTTCCCAGTACGTGCTGCGGTATTCCTTGACACCGGCGCTGTAGGTTTTCGTAGCCATTGCGTGTTGCTCCTTCTCGGGTGGTCGAACGTCTCACTGTGGTGCTCAAAGCGCCCCCGATGTACTTGAATGGGGCGTGATTGCTCTGAACTGGTGCAGATTGTTGGCCACCACAACAATAAATAAAAGTAAAATGTTTTTACTGTTATGTTAGATTTTTATCTATCAATTCCGAAGACCCGAATGAACCTGCGCCACGCCACCCTGCACCAGCTGCGCATCTTCCTGGCCGTGGCGCGCCACAACAGCTTCGCGCGTGCGGCCGAAGAACTGCACCTCTCGCCGCCCACGCTGTCGCTGCAGGTCAAGCAGCTCTCTGAAACGGTGGGCCAGCCCCTGTTCGAGCAGCTGGGCAAGAAGATCTTTCTCACCGCCACCGGCCAGACCCTGGCCGACGCCTGCGCAGACATCGAAACCCGCATGGAGCGCCTGTCGCAAGACCTCGCGGCGCTGCAGGGCGTGGAGCGCGGCAGCCTGAAGCTCGCGATCCTGACGACGGTGAAATACACCGTGCCCAAGTTGCTGGGCGGCTTCTGCGCGGCGCACCCGGGCATCGAGGTGGCCATGCTGGTGGGCAACCGCGAGAACCTGCTGCAGCGCCTGGCCGCCAACCAGGACGACCTCTACATCATGGGCCAGCCGCCCGAGAGCATGGACGTGGTCAGCGAAAACTTTGCCGACAACCCGCTGGTGCTGGTGGCGCCACCCGACCACCCGCTGGTGGGCAAAAAGAAGATCGCGCCCAACCGGTTGAAGAACGAGCCCTTCATCCTGCGCGAGCCGGGTTCGGGCACGCGGCTCACGGCCGAGAAGTTTTTTGCCAGCCAGGGCGTGACGCTGAAGAACCGGCTGGAGGTCGGCAGCAACGAAGCCATCAAGCAGACCGTGGCCGGTGGCCTGGGCCTGGCCGTGCTGTCGGCCACCACGGTGGTGTCAGAGCTGGCGCTGGGCGAGCTGGTGCTGCTGGACGTGGTGGGCTTTCCGCTGATCCGTCGATGGCACGTGGTGTACCCGCGCGGCAAGCGGCTGTCGGCTGCGGCGCTGGCGTTCAAGGAATGGTTGTTCGAACACCGGCCGGTAAGCCCCGCCCAACCCCCAGCCTCATAAGGCTGGAGCGGACCGCGGGCGTCCCCGCTCAGCGGGCGCCTTAGGCCAACGCTTCTTCGTCTTCAGGCAGGCGCGATATCAAAACCTGATCGATGCGCCGGCCGTCGAGCACCAGCACCTCGAAGCGCCAGCCCGCGCAATCCACGTGCTGGTGCTGCTCCAGCAGATCGCCTTCCACGGTCTGCATCAGACCGGCCACGGTGTTGTAGCGACCCTTGTCCTCGTCGGGCAGTTCCTCGATGTCCAGCCGTGCCTTGAGTTCGGCCACCGGCATGGCCCCGTCCACCAGCCAGGCACCGTCCTCGCGCTGCGTGGCCCAGGCGTCCAGCGCCTCGTGGGGCGAGAGTTCGCCGGTGATGGCTTCGAGCATGTCCAGCGGCGTGAGCAGCCCCTGCACCACGCCGTATTCGTCCACCACCAGCACCATGCGCGTGGAGCGCTCGCGGAACTGCTCCAGCAGCTCCATGCCCGAGAGCGTCTCGGGCACGAACACCGCCGGCTGCACGTGCCGCATGATCGGCTCGTTGTTGCCCTCGGCCTGCAGCGCCAGCATGCGCGGCAGGTGGATCACACCGACCACATCGGCCAGCCCGCCACGACAGACCGGGTACCAGGAATGACCGGTGGTCCAGGCCCGCTGCACCGCGTCGTCGATGGCGCTTTCCGCATCCAGCCATTCGATGTCGGCGTGCGGCACCATGATGGAGGTGAGCTGGCGGTCATCGAGCTGGAACACGTTGCGCACCATCTGGTGTTCGTGCTCCTCGATCAGGCCGGCGTCGACACCCTCTTCCAGGCTGGCGTTGATTTCTTCCTCGGTCACGTGCTGCACGGCGTTGGTGTCGACGCGCAGCAGCTTGAGTGTGCCCTGCGTCGTCACCGACAGCAGCAGCACGAAGGGGCGCGCGATTTTCGCCACCCAGGCCATGGGCCGCGAGACCCAGCGCGACACCGTTTCCGGGTACAGCTGGCCGATGCGCTTGGGCACCAGTTCGCCGAACACGATGGTGATGAAGGTGATCACCACCACCACCACCGCGGTGGCGCTCACGCTGGCCGTGGCCGCGGTCAGCCCCAGGCCTTGCAGCCACGCCGCCAGGTCATCGCTGAAGGCGGCTTCACCGACGATGCCGTTGAGCATGCCGATCGAGGTGATGCCCACCTGCACCGAGGAGAGGAACTGTGTCGGGTTTTCGAGCAGCTTGAGCGCGGTCTGTGCGCCCTTGTCACCGGACTCTGCCATGGCCGACAGGCGGGCCTTGCGGCTGGAGGCCAGCGCCAGTTCCGACATGGCAAAGGCACCATTGAGCAGGGTGAGAAAGATGATTAAGAGGGTATCCATAATGGGCGCATGGCACTTTACATGATTGGCGACGTGCAGGGCTGCGACGAGGCCCTCGGACGTCTGATGGACGAAATCGGTTTTTCACCCAGCCGCGACACGCTGTACCTGCTGGGCGACCTGGTCAACCGCGGTCCGGATTCGCTGGCGGTGTTGCGCCGGCTGATGGCGCTTGAAGGTGCGGCGCATTGCCTGCTGGGCAACCACGACCTGCACCTGCTCGCCGTGGCGCACGGCGTGCGCAAGCCGCACCGCAGCGACACCGTGGCCGACATCCTGAACGCGCCCGATCGCAAACAACTGCTGGACTGGCTGCGCACACGCTCCATGGCGCTGCAGGCGCACGGCTGGCTGATGGTGCACGCGGGCGTGCTGCCCCAGTGGGACGCGGCGCAGACCCTGGCGCTGGCGGGCGAGCTGGAGGCGGCGCTGCGCAGCGCGGACTGGGGCGTGTTCCTGCACGGCATGTACGGCAACCAGCCCGACTTCTGGAGCGACGGCCTGCACGGCGCGGCGCGTCTGCGCGTGATCGTCAACGCGCTCACGCGGCTGCGCTTCTGTTCACCACAGGGCGTGATGGAGTTCGACACCAAGGACAGCGCGGACAGCGCGCCGGCGGGCTTCATGCCGTGGTTCGAGGTGCCGGGGCGGCGCACCGAAGGCACGCCGGTGGCGTTCGGCCACTGGTCCACGCTGGACGCCGGTGTGCAGCGCCCGGGCGTACTGGCCCTGGACACGGGTTGTGTGTGGGGGGGCTGCCTGACGGCGGCGCGGCTGGGGGCGCAACCGGGCGACGTTGAGCGCATCGCCGTGCGCTGCCCGCAAACCCGCAAACCGGGCAAGGGCTGATTGATTCAGCTGTTGTCGGTCACAGGGGTCACAGGGGCCACCGGCGCGCTCTTGAACAGCGCCGGCACCTTCTTGCGGGTCTTGATGTTGGGCGACAGGCGGCTGGCCGGCTTCTGCGCGGCTTCCCAGGACGGCGTGGCCTCGGCGGCCAGGCTGGGCTCGTAAGGCTTGTCGAACAGGGGATCGGCGGGCGCACGGGGTGCGCGCACCGGGCGGCTCGACGGCGCACGCGCCTCACGCTCGGGACGGCTGCCGCGGCTCTCACGGATGTCGCGCTCTTCGCGCGCCGTTTCGGGCTGCTGCCAGGCGCGCTGGCCGTCGTTGAAGTGACCGGCCGGGCGCTTGTCCGCTTCGAGTTCCAGCGCTTCGAGCTCCAGCTTCTTGCCCAGCAGTTTTTCCAGATCGCCCATCAGGCGCGTATCGCGCCCGCTGACAAACGACACCGCCAGACCCAACGCGCCCGCGCGGCCGGTGCGGCCGATGCGGTGCACATAGTCTTCGGCGTTGAACGGGATGTCGAAGTTGAACACCGCGGGCACGTCCTTGATGTCCAGGCCGCGGGCGGCCACATCGGTACACACCAGCAGGTCGACCGCGCCGCTCTTGAAGGCTTCGAGCGCCTTCAGGCGTTCGTCCTGGCTCTTGTCGCCGTGCAGGGCCGTGGTGTTGAGGCCCTCGCGCTCCAGCGAACGCGCCAGACGCGCACAGCCGAGCTTGCTGTTGACGAACACGAAGGCCTGCTTGAGGCCGCGCTCGCGCAGGATCTGCTTGAGCACGCCGCGCTTGTCGTCGTCTTCCACGCGGTAGAAATGCTGCTCGACGGTGGACGCGGTGGCGTTGGAGCGGGCGACCTCGATGGTTACCGGGTCCTGCAGGTAGCTGTTGGCCAGGCGCTTGATCTCTGACGAGAAGGTGGCCGAAAACAGCAGCGTGGTCCGCTGCTTGGGCAGGAACGAGAGGATGCGCTGCAGGTCGGGCAGGAAACCGATGTCGAGCATGCGGTCGGCCTCGTCGAGAACGACGTATTCGACCTGGTTCAACACGCAGTTCTTGGCTTCGATGTGGTCGAGCAGACGCCCCGGCGTGGCCACCAGCACTTCAACACCCTTCTTCAGCTCGGCGGTCTGAGGCTTCATGTCCATGCCGCCGAACACCACGGTGCTGCGCAGGTTGGTGTACTTGGCGTAGAGCTTGACCTGTTCGGCCACCTGGTCGGCCAGCTCGCGCGTGGGCAACAGCACCAGCGCGCGCACCGGGTGGCGCGCGGGCGAAGTGGACGTGTTGTCGTGCTTCATCATGCGCTGCAGCAGCGGCAGCGTGAAGGCTGCGGTCTTGCCGGTGCCCGTCTGGGCGGCGCCCATCACGTCACGTCCCTGCAGCACCACGGGGATGGCCTGCGCCTGGATCGGCGTCATGTTCTCGTAGCCCATTTCGGCCACGGCGCGCTCCAGCGAAGGAGAGAGAGAGAGTTGGGAGAAGGATAGGGTCATTTCAATGCGCGTTGCGTATTCATGCGCGCTGGGAGGGCTTTAGCCCACTATTGTCGCACTTTGGGCGTTTTTCACCCAGCCCGGGCGGGGAAGCCCCGGCAGGCACCCGCCCGCCGCCAAACGCCAGGGAATCTCAGATCTGGCGCGCGTTGAAGGTGTCGCAGGCCTTGACGCTGCCGGTTTCGAGCCCTTTGTGGAACCAGCGCTGGCGCTGCTCGCTGGTGCCGTGGGTGAAGCTGTCGGGCACCACCTGCCCCTGGCTCTTGCGCTGGATGGCGTCGTCACCGATGGCGGCGGCCGCGTTCAGCGCCTCTTCCACGTCGCCCGGCTCCAGGATGGCGTTGGTCTTGTGGTTGTGGTGCGCCCAGATGCCGGCAAAGCAGTCGGCCTGCAGCTCCAGCCGCACGGACAGCGCGTTGTACTCGCGTTCGCTCACACGTTGCCGGGACTGTTCCATCTGCTGGGTCAGGCCCATCAGGTTCTGCACATGGTGGCCCACCTCGTGCGCGATCACGTAGGCCTGGGCAAAGTCGCCGGGTGCGCCGAGCTGGCTGCGCAGCGTCTCGTAGAAGCTCAGGTCGATGTAGACCTTCTGGTCACCCGGGCAATAAAACGGGCCCATGGCCGACTGGCCGGTGCCGCAGGCTGTGGGCACAGCGCCGCGGAACAGCACCAGGCGCGGCTTCTGGTACTGCGAGCCGCTCTGCTGGAAAACCGCCATCCACACATCTTCGGTACCACCCAGCACGGCGGCTACGAACTGGCCCATTTCATCGGTCGGTTTGCCCGCCGGGGCCGATGCCGGCGCATTCTGCGTCTGCGACGGTGCGAGGTCGCCCGCACCGCCCAGGAAGCTCAGGATGGTCATCGGGTTGATGCCGAAGATCCAGCCGCCGATCAGCGCGATCACGATGGTGCCCAAGCCGATGTTGCGTCCGCCGGTGCGCCGACCCCCACCGCCGAACATGCCGCCCCCCGATGAGGAGCGACGGTCTTCAACCTGGTCCGACTGGCGGTTGTTTCCCCATTTCATGGTGCGTTCTCCTCGGGTCTGGCGACACAGCCAGACCCATTATGCAAAGCTCCAAACAAAAAGCGCTGCCTGGGGCAGCGCTTCCGTTGCGATCGGTGTGGCGATTTCAGGTCTTGGGCAGCGTCACGCCCACCTGGCCCTGGTATTTGCCGCCGCGGTCCTTGTAGCTGGTCTCGCAGACGTCGTCCTTGTCGCTCTCGAAGAACAGCACCTGGGCACAGCCTTCACCGGCGTAGATCTTGGCCGGCAGCGGTGTGGTGTTGCTGAACTCCAGCGTCACGTAGCCTTCCCACTCGGGCTCGAAGGGCGTGACGTTGACGATGATGCCGCAGCGCGCGTAGGTGCTCTTGCCCAGGCAGATGGTCAGCACGTTGCGCGGGATGCGGAAGTACTCCATAGTGCGCGCCAGCGCGAAGCTGTTGGGCGGGATCACGCAGACATCCTTGTTGATGTCCACGAAGCTGTTTTCGTCGAAATTCTTCGGGTCCACCACCGTGCTGTGGATGTTGGTGAAGACCTTGAATTCGGGCGCGCAGCGGATGTCGTAGCCGTAGCTGCTGGTGCCGTAGCTGACGATCTTCTCGCCGGCGGCGTTTTGCCGGATCTGACCGGGCTCGAAGGGCTCGATCATGCCGTGCTCCTTGGCCATGCGGCGGATCCATTTGTCGCTTTTGATGCTCATGCGTGCGTGCTCCGGGCGGTGTTGTTGCGTCCGATTGTAGGCACCCGCCTGTGCCGCGCGCCGCACAAAGACCCGGTGCGCCAACGGAATGCCCCTACGGTTGTTCATGTAATTTCAGAACTTCCTGAAAGTTCAGACTCAGCTGCCTAGACTCCAGCCCATGCCGCTGCAAGACCACCTTCCCCCGCTGAACCGCGAATTCGTTGCCCACTTTGGCGAGATGGGCAGCAAATGGGGTATCAACCGCACCGTGGGCCAGATCTACGCGCTGATCTTCATCTCGCCGCGGGCGCTCAACGCCGACGAGATCGCCGAGCAGCTGGAGTTCTCACGTTCCAACGTCAGCATGGGCCTCAAGGAGCTGCAGTCCTGGCGCCTGGTGCGGCTGCGCCACCAGCCCGGCGACCGGCGCGAGTATTTCGACGCGCCGGCCGATGTGTGGGAGATCTTCCGCGTGCTGGCCGAAGAGCGCCGCCGCCGCGAAATCGAGCCCACGCTGTCGATGCTGCGCACGGCCCTGCTGGAAACGCCCTCGACCGACGCCGAGCGCCACGCCCAAGCCCGCATGCGCGACATGCACGACCTGATCGACCGCCTCATGACCTGGTTCGATGACGTGCAGAAACTCGCGCCCGAAACCGCAATGCAGCTCATGGGCATGGGGGCCACCGTGACCCGGGTGCTCGAACTCAAGGACCGGCTCACCGGCAAGGGCGGTGCCCGCCCGGCCCGCGCCGACAAGCAGCCCGACGCCGCCTGACGGCCCTTTTCGCCACGCCCCCAACCACCTGGAAACCCCATGGACGCCTTGATCCTGTCGCGCATGCAGTTCGCGGCCAACATCAGTTTCCACATCCTGTTCCCCTCCATCACCATCGCGCTGTGCTGGTTCCTGCTGTTCTTCCGCCTGCGTTTCATCCAGACCCGCGAGCCGGCCTGGGAAGAGGCGTATTACTTCTGGACCAAGGTGTTCGCGCTCAGCTTCGCACTGGGCGTTGTCTCGGGCATCGTGATGAGCTTCCAGTTCGGCACCAACTGGCCGGGCTTCATGGAGAAGACCGGCAACATCTCGGGCCCGCTGCTGGGCTACGAGGTGCTGACCGCGTTTTTCCTGGAGGCCAGCTTCCTGGGCATCATGCTGTTTGGCCGGGGCCGCGTGTCCGAACGTGTGCACCTGCTCGCCACCGCGCTGGTGGCGCTCGGCACCACGCTGTCGGCGTTCTGGATCCTCAGCCTCAACTCCTGGCTGCAGACGCCCGCGGGCTTCGAGATCGTCAACGGCCAGTTCGTCCCCACCGACTGGTGGGCGGTGGTGTTCAACCCCTCGTTCCCCTACCGCTTCGCGCACAAGCTGCTGGCCTCGGCGCTGACCGCCTCGTTCCTGATCGCGGGCCTGTGCGCCTGGCAGCTCCTCAAGGGCAGCGCCACGGCCGGCACCCACAAGGCCCTGCGCGCGGCCATCGTGGCGGCCGCGGTGGCCATGCCGCTGCAGTTCCTGGCCGGTGACCTGCACGGACTCAACACCCTCAAACACCAGCCGGCCAAGATCGCCGCCATGGAAGGCATCTGGGACACCGAGAAGGGCGCGCCGCTCACGCTTTTCGGCATTCCCGACGAAGCCGCGGGCACCACCCACTACGCGCTCAAGATCCCCCGGCTGGCCAGCCTGGTGCTCACGCACGACCTGAATGGTGAAGTCCAGGGCATCCACGATTTCAAGGACGCGCACCCACCGGTGGCACCGGTGTTCTGGGGTTTTCGCGTGATGGTGGGCGTGGGCAGCCTGATGCTGGTGGTGGCCTGGTTCAGCGTCTGGCGCCTCTGGCGCCAGCGCCGCCGGGGCGCGGCGGAAGGCCACGCCCCGTGGCCCCGGCCCTGGCTTTGGGTGCTGGCGGGCATGACGTTCTCGGGCTGGCTGGCCACGCTCTCGGGCTGGTACGTCACCGAGATCGGTCGCCAGCCCTTCATGGTCTACGGCCTGCTGCGCACCAGCGAGCTGGCGACCCACACGGCGCCGCCCATGATCGCGCTCACCCTCGCCGCCTACCTGGTGGTCTACGGCCTGCTGCTGGTCACCTACGTGGGCGTGCTCAAGTACATGGCGGAGCACCCCGTCCAGCACGCGCCCGCCCCCAACCACGGCGCCGAACTCGGCAAGGCCGGCGTCTGACACCCCCTCGGAGAACCCCATGGACACAAGCTGGGCGCACCTGCTGCCGCTGATCTTTCTGGCCGTGATGGGCCTGGCCCTGCTGGCCTACGTGGTGCTCGATGGCTACGACCTCGGCGTGGGCCTGCTGCTGCCCCTGGCCGACGACGCGCAGAAGGACACCATGATCGCCAGCATCGGCCCGTTCTGGGACGCCAACGAGACCTGGCTGGTGCTGGGCGTGGGCGTGTTGCTGGTGGCGTTTCCGTTCGCCCATGGCCTGGTGCTGCAGGCGCTGTACCTGCCAGTGGCCCTCATGCTGATCGGGCTGATCCTGCGCGGCGTGGCGTTCGACTTCCGCGTGAAGGCGCCGCCGGTCTGGAAGCCGTTCTGGAACCGGGCCTTTTTCGGTGGTTCGCTGCTGGCCAGCACGGCCCAGGGCTGGATGCTGGGCAGCTACATCACGGGCTTCGACAACGGGCCGCTCGGGCTGGGTTTCAGCCTGGGCATCGCGCTCACGCTGCCCGCGGCCTACGTGCTGCTGGGCGCGGGCTGGCTGATCATGAAGACCGGGGGCGTTTTGCAGGAGCGCGCGGTGCACTGGGCGCGGCGCGTGCTGTGGCCCATGGGTGCGGCTCTGGTGGCGATCTCGGCCGCCACGCCGCTGGTGAATCCGGCGGTGGTGGACAAGTGGTTCGGCGTGCCCGAGGTGTTTGCGCTGATGCCGATTCCGCTGAGCTGCGCGCTCGCCTTCTTCGCGGTGCGCTGGGTGGTGACGCACCCGGGCGCAGTGAAGGCCGGCCATGGCTGGGTGGTGTTCGCCGCCACCGTGCTGATCTTCGTGCTCGCCTTCTTCGGGCTGGCCTACAGCATCTTTCCGGACATCGTGATCGGTCGCATGACGGTGTGGGAAGCGGCCATCGGCACCGGGTCGCTCACGGTGGTGTTCATCGGTGTGGCGATCACGCTGCCCATGATCATCGTCTACACGATCTACATGTACCGGGTGTTCTGGGGGAAAGCGCGCGCGCTTTCCTATAACTAGGAACTCCCCCCTGCGCCGCTGACGCGGCTTCCCCCCTCTCTTGCGCGCCTTCGGCGCTTGGAGGGGGGACGCGCCCTGTGGCCCGGCAAAGCCGGTTCCACGGGTGCCCTTGAAAAAGACATTTCACTCAGGAAGCGATGCGGTGTTCATGTTGCTCCGCGAACCGGCGCTTCACCAGGGTGGGTGGGCTGGGTGCGCGGGCGCAGGGACGATTCGCGGTTGCCACCGAGATAGCGTGCCAATCATGATGTTGACGCAACGAGAGTGGCGCACACGGGAAGACGCCCGCGAGCTGGACCGGAGAACGCGCACCCGGCCCGCCCGCCCCGCCACAAAAGGGACAAACGAAAAAGCCAGCCCTCCGCCCGTCCGCAAGAGCAACGAAAAAATCAGCCGCCAGCCACCACGCTGCGTTCCACCACCCGGTCGTCGCCCAGCACGATGAGTGCGAACAGCAGCTCGTCCAGGCTGTTCGCCTGAGCCGTCTTGCGCGCCAGCAGCGGCGTGGCCTGGAGGTTGAGCACCACAAAGTCCGCTTCATTGCCGGGCTGCAGGTTGCCCACCACGCCGGCCAGACCCAGCGCCTGCGCCGCACCCGCCGTGTGTTGCCACCAGAGCTGGCCGGGCGTGAGGCTCAGGCCTGTCTTGCTCTGGCCTTCGCGGCCCACGTAATACGCGGCGAGCATGGTGTGGAACGGCGAGAAGCTGGTGCCGCCGCCCACGTCGCTGGCCAGGCCGTAGCGCATGCCGGCGGCATCGGCGGCGGCGTAGTCGAAGAACCCACTGCCCAGGAACAGGTTGCTGGTGGGGCTCACGGCCGCTGCGGCGCCGGTTTCGCGCATGAGCGCCCGGTCGTCCGTATCGAGGTGGATGCAGTGTGCGTACACCGCGCGCTCGCGCAGCAGGCCGAAATCACCGTACACGCCGAGGTAGCTGCGTGCGTCCGGGAACAGCTCGGCCGCCCATTTCACTTCGTCCAGGTTTTCGGCCACGTGCGACTGGATCCACACATCGGCGTACTTCGCCGCCAGCTCACCCGCGCCGCGCAGCTGGGCGGGTGTGCTGGTGGGCGCGAATCGCGGCGTGATCGCGTAGCCCAGGCGGTCCACACCGTGCCAGCGCTGGATCAGGGTCTCGGTGTCGATCAGGCCCTGTTCGGTGTCGTCGCGCACACCATCGGGGCTGTGGCGGTCCTGCAACACCTTGCCGGTGATGAAACGCAGGCCGCGCGCCTGGGCTTCCTTGAACGCCGCGTCCACCGACTGCGGGTGTGAGGTAGCAAAGGTCAGGGCCGTGGTGACACCATGGCGCTGCAGTTCGTCGAAGAAGAAACCCGCCACCTCGCGCGCATGGTCTTCGTCATGGAAACGCGATTCGTGCGGGAAGGTGTAGTTTTCCAGCCAGGGCAGGAGGCCCGCGGCGGGTGCACCGATCACGTCGGTCTGCGGGTAGTGGACGTGCATGTCCACGAACCCCGGTGCGATCAGGCGGCCCCGCAGGTGTTCCACGGCCAAACCGGGAAAGCGGTCCGCCAGCGCGTTGTAGGCACCCACAGCCCGCACCACCCGGCGACCGTTCGCGTCGGGACCGACCACGAGCAGGCCGTCGGATTCGTAGAGGGGGTTGTGGTCGTTATCGAAACGGAGAAGGGCTGCGCGGTAGGCTTTCATGCAGTCCCAAGCTTACCGGCACCGCCCGCCTGCGGCATACGGCGGGGCAGATAACACCATGACGAAAGTCACGCGGCCCGCCGGGCGCACCCCGCCTTCAGCGCGCCAGCTTGCCCACCACGCCGTCGACCAGCCAGTTCATATTGAGGATTTCAGCGTCGCTGAGCGACTGGCCGGCGGCCATCACCACCTGGCCTTCGTTGTTCCGCACGTCGGCCTTCGCGGCAAACGGTTGCAGCCGGCCCGCGGCCATGTCGGCCTGCCGCGCCAACACCTCCGCCTGCACGGCGGCAGGAACCTTGCTGCCAAACCCATCGACGCGGATCATGCCGTCCTTCACGCCACCCCAGACGCTGCCACTGTGCCAGCTGCCGTCGAGCACGGCCTTGACGCGGCGGGTGTAGTAGTCGCCCCAGAGGTGGGTCACCGCCACCACCTGCGCGTCGGGCGCGACCTTGCGCATGTCCGAGTGGTAAGCCACGGCGAGCCTGCCGCGCTCCTGCGCCGCCGTCATCACTGCGGTGGAGCCGGTGTGGAAAGCCAGCACCTCAGCGCCCTGGTTCATCAGCGTCATGGCCGCCTCGCGCTCGCGCGGTGGGTTGAACCACTCGCCCAGGAACACCACGCGCACCGTGGCCGCCGGGTTCACCGAACGCATGCCGAGCATGAAGGCGTTGATGCCCTGCACCACCTCGGGAATCGGGAAACCCGCCACGTAGCCGGCCTGCGTGGCCATGCGCCCGGCCGCCACACCGGCCAGGTAACGGCCTTCGTAGTAACGCGCATTGGACGTGGCCACATTGGGCGCGGTCTTGTAACCCGTGACCGACTCGAACTTCACGTTCGGAAATTCACGCGCCACCTTGAGCGTGGGCTCCATGTAGCCGAAGCTGGGCGTGAAGATGATCTGGTGCCCCTGCTGGGCCAGATCGCGGATCACGCGTTCGGCGTCCGGGCCCTCGGCCACGTTTTCGACAAACGTGGTCTGCACCTTGCCAGGCAGCGCCGCCTCCACGGCCTTGCGGCCCTGGTCGTGCTGGCGCACCCAGCCGGCGTCGGTCAGCGGCGCGACGTAGACGAACGCGGCCTTGACCGGTGGCGCGACGGGCGCCATCTGGGCTTGTGCGGAGAAGGGAAAAGAAAAGAAAAAGCTGGTGACCGCCAAGGCGCAGGCGCGCCGGGCCACGAGGTTTTTGTACATGGTGTTCCTCTACATGGCTTCCGAAGGACAAAAAAAGCGAGCCGGGGAAGCACCGGCTCGCAGCGGTCGAATTGTACCGTGCGGCTTTGAAACCCCGGTTCAGGCCAGCGCCGCTTGTCCCACGGAACGGTCCAGCGCATCAAGCAAGGCAGCACGCTTGGTAGCGCTCACAAAGCTCGCCTCGAAGCTGTTTTTCGCCAGCGTGATCACGTCGGCCTCCGTCAACGCCAGGGCCCGCACGGTCTGTTCGAAGTTCGTGTTGAGGTAGCCACCGAAATAGGCCGGATCGTCCGAATTGACGGTGGCGCACAGGCCCGCGTCGAGCAGCTGTTTCATCGGGTGGTCGGCCAGGTCGTTCACCACGCAGAGCTTCAGGTTGGACAGCGGACACACGGTCAGCGGCGTGCGGCGTTTCGCCAGTTCGGCCACCAGCACCGGGTCCTCCAGGCAACGCACACCGTGGTCGATGCGTTCGGCCTGCAGCAGCTCAAGCGCTTCCCAGATGTACTCGGGCGGACCTTCTTCGCCTGCGTGCGCGACGATGCGCAAACCCAGTTCACGGCAGCGCGCGAACACGCGCACAAACTTTTCGGGCGGGTGGTCCACCTCGCTGGAATCCAGCCCCACGCCGATGAAGTGTTCGCGGTACGGCAGTGCGGCTTCCAGCGTCGCGAACGCGTCGGCCTCGCTCAGGTGGCGCAGGAAACACAGGATCAGCGCCGAGCTGATGCCCAGCTTCGCTTGCGCGTCGGCGCAGGCGCGAGACAGCCCCTGGATAACGGTTGCCATGGGTACGCCGCGCGCGGTGTGCGTCTGCGGGTCGAAAAAGATCTCGGTGTGGATCACGTGATCGGCCTTGGCCCGCTCGAAATAGGCCCAGGCCATGTCGTAAAAATCGGCCTCCTTCAGCAGCACGCTGGCACCGGCGTAATAGATGTCCAGGAAGCTCTGCAGGTCGGTGAAGGCGTAGGCCGCGCGCAGGGCCTCGACGTCGGCGTACGGCAGCTGCACGCCGTTGCGCTGCGCCAGCGCAAAGATGAGCTCGGGCTCCAGTGAACCCTCAATGTGGATGTGCAACTCGGCCTTGGGAATGGCACGCGCCAGGGCCACGGCGCGTTCAACAGCGAGGTTTTTCATGGCTCGACTCCTTACGACAAGAAAAAAAAATCCGCGTTCGATGGTCCCGGAGCAACACCCCGAAGCAAGAAACGGTGCAGCCCAGGGCACCGCCGGGCCGGCTTTGCCGGACGGCCAGTGCCGCCCCTTGGGGGTCGCGCGAAGCGCGGCGGGGGTGGTTCATCTCAACACACGCCCAAAGACACACCCAGCCGGGCCAGGAAACGCCGGTAGGCGCTGGACATGCGGTCGGCCGGGCTGTGCACCTCGGCAATCGGGCCATCCTGACCGATCGGCAGGGTCTTGGGCACCTGGGATTCCACGATGGGGCGGTCCTGCGCGAACACGGCGTCCTGGAAGGCGCGCAGTTCCTCATCGTCCGACAAGTCGCCCAGCGTGGCCATGGCGAACCAGGCGGTGCAACTCGCCGCCGAGTCGGGCCGGATGAACAGCGCGATCGCGTTGCTCACCGGGTCTCCCTCGGCCGCGTCCTTGCGCAGCACCGCGGCAAACGGGTGCGGCACGGTGTAGCGGTAGGCGATGAAGCTGCCCTCGCTGGCGCCCGCGTAAGCCCGCGGCTGCCAGGCCTTGCAGTCGTGGGCCACCAGACCGTCGGCGCCCTCCTCCACCCGCCCTGTTTCCACCTGCGCATGGCTGCGCTCACCGAGCCAGCCCTCGTGCACAAAACCGAAATGGCTCAGGTCCAGGAAGTTCTCGACCAGGCGCGGCGCGCTGGTGTTGACTTCGTAAGGCCCGCACAGCACCTGGCGCCAGAGCGGATCGCTCCAGGGCTCGAACGCGGGGGGTTCCGTCAGGGCCGCGGGCACGCGGGTCCGGTCGGGTCGCTGCAGGCGGACCCACACCAGCCCGTGGCGCTCCACCGCCTCGAACACCGTGGCGCAGTGGGACGCGGGCGGCTCAAACACCGGTGCTGCCGGCACATGCACACAACGCCCCACGGCCACCGGCACCACCGCCTGCTGGGCTGCGGTGTCGCCACCGAACTGCCAGCCGTGGTACGGGCACTCCAGCCGCGCGCCGTGCAGGTGGTTCAGCACGCGACCGAGCGAGAGACTCGCCCCGCGGTGCGGGCAGCGGTCGGCCCAGGCGTGCACCACACCCGGCGCACCCTCATGCCCCGGCTCGCGCCAGAGCACCAAGGGCTTGCCCAGCAGCTCCACCGCCACCGGCGCATCGCGCACCATGTGCGATGCGGTCACCGGATGCCAGAGTTGTTTCTCGATCATGTGATCCTCCAACGAAAAAGCCGCTGCAGATGCAGCGGCTTTGGGCCAGGGCACCGCAGGTCCGACGGTCGTCGATCTGCAATGTGTCCGAAGCGAGTGGCTTTTCCCAGGATGCGGTGGAACCGGCTTCGCCGGGCCACTCGCATCGCCCCCTTGAGGGGGTCGCGCCCATGGCGCGGCAGGGGTGGGCTCAGTTCGGCAGTTTGCCTTCGACACCCTTCACGTAGAACTTCACACCGCCGAGGAACTTGTCATCGGCGACCACATCCTTGGCCAGCACTTCCTTGCCGTCCTGACCCATGATCGGGCCCTTCCAGATGGAGAAACTGCCGTCTTTCAGGCCGGCCTTGACGGCGTCGATCTTGGCCTTGGCTTCGGCCGGCACGTCTTCGGCGATGGACACCATGTCGATCGCGCCTTCTTTGTGGCCCCACCAGACGCCACCGGTGCTCCAGGTGCCTTCCAGCGCATCCTTCACGGCCTTGACGTAGTACGGACCCCAGTTGATCACGGCCGAACCCAGGTGGGCCTTGGGGCCGTAGGCGGTCATGTCGGAATCCCAGCCGAAGGCGCGCTTGCCCAGTTTTTCGGCGGTCTGCAGCACGGCGGACGAATCGGTGTTCTGCATCAGCACGTCGGCGCCGCCGTTGATCAGCGAGGTCGCGGCTTCGGTTTCCTTCGGTGGGTCGAACCAGCCGTTGACCCAGACCACCTTGGTCTTGACCTTGGGGTTGACCGACTGCGCACCCAGCGTGAAGCTGTTGATGTTGCGGATCACTTCGGGAATTGGGATCGAGGCCACCACGCCCAGCGTGTTGGTCTTGGTCATGGAACCCGCGATCACGCCGGCCATGTAGGCGCCTTCGTAGGTGCGGCTGTCGTAGGTGCGCATGTTGGGCGCGGTCTTGTAGCCGGTGGCGTGTTCGAACTTCACGTCGGCGAAGTCGGGCGCGACCTTGAGCATGGGCTCCATGTAGCCGAAGGTGGTGCCGAACACCAGCTTGTTGCCCTGGCTGGCCAGGTCGCGCAGCACGCGCTCGGCGTCGGCGCTCTCGGGCACGTTCTCCACGAAGCTGGTGACGACCTTGTCGCCGAACTCGGCCTCGACAGCCTTGCGGCCGTTGTCGTGCGCGAAGGTCCAGCCACCGTCCCCCACCGGGCCCACATAGGCAAACGCGATCTTCAGCGGCTCGGCCTTGGGCGCCTCGACCACGGCGGGTGCCGGAGCCGGCGCAGGCGCGGCTTCTTCCTTCTTGCCGCAGCCGATCAGCGCGGCGCTGGCCACGGCCGTCAGGGCCGCAAGCTTCATCAGGGAACGTTTGCTCAGGTCAGTCATGGAAACCTCTTTGTTGGGAGAGTTGGTGGTAACGGAAACAGTGACAAAAACCAAAAAAGATTATGCGCCGGGATAAAACGGTTTCCCGATGCTGGTCGGCATGTTGATGCGGATCCAGGTCGGGTTGCGCGAGATCAGCACCAGCACCACGATGGTGGCCACGTAGGGCATCATGGTCAGGAACTGGCTGGGCACATTGACGCCGACACCCTGCAGGTGGAACTGCAGCATGGTCACGCCACCGAACAGGTAAGCACCAAGCAACACGCGTGCCGGGCGCCAGGTGGCGAAGGTGGTGAGCGCCAGCGCGATCCAGCCCTTGCCGGCGATCATGCCCTCGACCCACAGCGGCGTGTAGATGGTGGACACATAGGCGCCCGCCAGACCACAGAGCGCGCCCCCGGCCATCACCGCCATCAGGCGGATGCGGCGCACCGGGTAGCCCAGCGCGTGCGCCGACTCCGGGCTCTCACCCACGCTGCGCAGCACCAGGCCGGCGCGTGTGCGGTAGAGGAACCAGATCAGGCCGAACACGATGCCGATGCAGATGTAGACCATGGGATGGTGACGAAACAATGCCGGGCCCACCAGCGGTATGTCGCCCAGCACCGGAACCACGAACTGCGCCTGCTCGGGCAGCTTTTCCTGCACATAACTGCTGCCCGCGAAGGCGGAGAACCCCGCGCCGAACAACGACAGCGCCAGACCGGTGGCGTACTGGTTGGTGTTGAGCCAGATCACCAGGCCGCCAAAGATGGCCGCCAGAAAAGCGCCCGCCGCCATGCCGGCGGCAAAGCCGGCCACCGTGCTGCCGGTGTGCACCACGGTGGCGAACCCGGCCAGCGCGGCGCAGAGCATCATGCCCTCGGCACCGAGGTTGACGATGCCGGCCTTTTCGTTGATCAGCAGGCCCAGCGAGGCGATGGCCAGCACGGTGCCCGCGTTGAGCGACGAGCCGATCAAAAGAGCGATGGATTCCATATCAAGCACTCCAATGAGGAGAAACGCAACGAGCACAGGTCCCTGACCCAGAAACGCCGTGGAACTGGCTTTGCCAGGCCACAGGCGTTGCCCCCTTGAGGGGGGATGCGGCTACGCGCAGCGAGCAAGCGACGGGGGTGGTCATCATTTACTCCACTTGATGCGATAAGCAATGAGCGTGTCGCAGGCCAGCAGCGCAAACAGCAGCAACCCCTGGAACACACCGGTGATCGATTTCGGCAGGCCCAGGCGCGACTGCGCCAGCTCACCGCCGATGTAGAACATGCTCATCAGGATGGCCGAAAAAACGATGCCCACCGGGTGCAGCCGCCCCACGAACGCCACGATGATGGCCGCGAAGCCGTAACCCGCCGGCACGTAAGGCGTGAGCTGGCCGATCGGGCCCGCCACCTCCAGCGCACCGGCCAGGCCGGCCGCACCGCCCGAGGTGAGCAGCGCGATCCACAGCGCCTTGCGCGAGGAGAAGCCGGCGTAGCGCGCCGCGGCCGGGGCCAGGCCGCCCACCAGTTGGCCGTAGCCCGCGTAGGTGCGGAACAGGAAGACCCAGACCGCGGCCACCCCGGCCAGCGCCAGCAGCAGACCGATGTTGACGCGCGAGCCCTGCATCAGCTTGGGGATCTGCGTGACCGACTCGAAAGTCTTGGTCTGCGGGAAGTTGTAGCCCAGCGGGTCTTTCCACGGGCCGTAGACCAGGAAGTTCAGCACCTGGATCGCCACATAGACCAGCATCAGGCTGACCAGGATTTCGTTGGCGTTGAAGCGGTCGCGCAGCAGCGCCGTGATGCCGGCCCAGAACATGCCGCCCAGAATGCCGGCCACGATGATGGCCGGGATGATCCAGGGCCCGGTGGTCTTGTCGGCGGTGAGGGCCACGCCCGCGGCGAAGATGGCCCCGATCAGGTACTGGCCTTCGGCGCCAATGTTCCATACGTTGGAGCGGAAACACACCGCCAGACCCAGCGCGATGATCAGCAAGGGCGTGGCCTTGACCATCAGCTCCGACAGCGCGTAGGTGCTCTTGATCGGCTCCCAGAAAAACACCTGCAGACCACGCACCGGGTCTTTGCCGAGCACGGCAAACAGGATCACGCCGATCACCACCGTGATGGCCAGGGCCAGCAGTGGCGAGGCGTAGCCCCAGCGCGCGGAAGGCTGGGGACGGACTTCAAGCCGCAGCATGGGCGGTCTCCTTCTTGTGGTGTTCTGAGGCGGCGCCTGAGGGTGCATCCCACAGACCCGACATCCATTCGCCGATGCGCTCGATGGTGGCGTCGGCCCGGTCCATGCTGGGCGAGAGCCGCCCCTTGGCGATCACGTGCAGGCGGTCGCTGATCTCGAACAGCTCGTCCAGCTCTTCGCTCACCACCAGCACCGCACAACCGGCATCGCGCAGCGCCAGGATCTCGCCGCGGATCTGCGCCGCAGCGCCCACGTCCACGCCCCAGGTGGGCTGGCTGACGATGAGCAACTTCGGCTTGGCCTCGATCTCGCGGCCGACGATGAATTTCTGCAGGTTGCCGCCCGAGAGCGATTTGGCCGCCGCGTCCGGCCCGTTGGCCTTGACGTTGTAGCGCTGGATGATGTCGGTCGCCTGGGCCTTCAGCGCGCCCAGCTTCAACCAGCCGCCGGCGCCCAGCGCGTCGCGCCGCGTCAGCAACAGGTTGTGCGCCAGCGAGAGCGTGGGCACAGCGCCGCGGCCCAGGCGTTCTTCGGGCACGAAATGCAGGCCCAGGGCGCGGCGCTTGCCCGGCCCATGGTGCGAAGCGTCCTTGCCCGTCACCCGGATGCTGCCCGCCGGCGCGCGGCGGTCTTCGCCCGAGAGCGCAAACAGCAGTTCGCTCTGGCCGTTGCCCGACACGCCCGCGATGCCCACCACCTCGCCGCTGCGCACGGTGAGCGCGATGTCGGCCAGATCGGTCCCGAAGGGGTCGTCGCTGGCCAGCGTCAGGCCATGCACCTCCAGCACCGCGGCGCCGGCGTTGAGCGCGCGCACCTCCAGCGCGGGCGGTTCGGCGCCGATCATCAGGCGCGAGAGCGAGGCGTTGCTTTCTTCGCGCGGGTCGCACACGCCAGTCACCTTGCCGCCGCGCAGCACCGTGCAGGCGGTGCAGAGTTCGCGGATCTCGTGCAGCTTGTGGCTGATGTAGAGGATGCTGCAGCCTTCGGACGCCAGCTTATTGAGCACCACAAACAGCTTCTCCACCGCCTGCGGCGTGAGCACCGAGGTGGGTTCGTCCAGGATCAGCAACTGCGGGTTGGTCAGCAGCGCACGGATGATTTCCACCCGCTGCATCTCGCCCACGGAGAGCGTGTGCACCGGGCGCTTGGGGTCGATGTCCAGGCCGTACTGGGAGGCGGTGACGTCGATGCTGGCGCTGACCTCGGCGAGCGTGAGCGACTTGTCCAACCCGAGCCAGACGTTTTCGGCCACGGTCAGCGTGTCGAACAGGCTGAAGTGCTGGAACACCATGCTGATGCCCAGCGCCCGCGCCTCCTGCGGGTTGCGCACGTGCACCGGCTGGCCGTTGAACATGACCGCGCCTTCGTCGGGCTTGACCGAGCCGTAGATGATCTTCATCAGCGTGGATTTGCCGGCGCCGTTTTCACCCAGCACGGCGTGGATCTGACCCGGCGCCACGGTGAGCGAGACGCCGCTGTTGGCCACCACGCCCGGATAGCGCTTGGTGATGCCGGTGAGTTGCAGTCTTGGCGTGGTCACGTGTTCTCCTCTGTGGTGTTCAGGCCGCGGCGGCATCGGCGTCCGGGCGGCGCAGCGCGGCGGCCACGCCCTTGATCTGTTCGCGCAGCCAGCGCCCGGCGCTGGAGGCGTGGGTGCGCTCGTGCCAGAGCTGGTAATACATCATGCGGGGAAATTCCACCGGGCACGGCAGCACCTGCACCGGCAGCACGCCGGTGTAGCGCTCGCAATACTGGCGTCCGGTGGTCAGCACCAGGAGGCTGCCCGCCACCATGGCCGGGATAAGCCCGAAATGCGGGCAGCGCGCGGTGATGTTGCGCACCAGGCCCTTGGCGGCCAGGTGGTCGTCGATCACGCCGCGCGCGCCGGGGTGGGTGGGCGTGGGCGCGATGTGTTCGGCGCTGAGCCAGGCTTCCACGTCCCAGCCGCGGCGCACCGCCGGGTGCTGGTTCGACACCAGGCACACCACCTCGTCGCCAAACAACCGGCCCAGGTGCAGGTCGCCGGGCGGCAGCGGCCAGTTGCCGATCACCACGTCGAAGTCGCCCTGGGCGAGGTGGTGGCGGTAGTCCGAGTCGGCCGAGAGCGGGTGGATCTCGATCGGGCACTGCGGCGCCAGGCTCTTGATCTGGGCCACCAGCTGGGGCAGGAACAGCGGGTCCAGGTAGTCGCTGGCGGCCAGGCTGAAGGTGTGGTGGGCGGTGGCGGGGTCGAAGCTGCGGGCGTCGGAAAACAGTACCTCGGCGCTGCGCAGGATGTCGGCCGCCGGTTCGATCATGCGCAACCCGGCCACGGTGGGCACCATGCCGGACCCGGAACGCACCAAAAGCGGATCCCCGGCGAGTTCGCGCAGGCGTTTGAGCGACGCGCTGACCGCCGGCTGGTACATGCCCAGGCGCAACGCCGCGCGCGACACGCTGCGCTCGGTGAGCACGGTGTACAGCACGCGGATCAGGTGCAGGTCAATCTTGTCGAACATGGACACGTATTTCATACCCTGAGGCTATGCGTGTGGATGGTGGTTTGGGCATTCTGCCCATATGCCTGAGCATATGTTGTGCCATGGGGTGGGCGCTATGCTGGCGCGCATGAATTCAAAAATCTCCGCACAAACCCTGAGATTCGTGCGCCGCGGCCAGGCCGTGGCGCTCGGCAATGTAGCACCCGACCGCACCCTGCTGGAGGTGCTGCGCGAAGACCTGCAGCTCACCGCCACCAAGGAGGGCTGCGGCGAAGGCGACTGCGGCGCCTGCACCGTGGTGCTGGCGCAGGCCGTCAACGGAAAGCTGCAATACCAGGCCATCAACAGCTGCATCCGGCTGGCCCACTCGGTGGACGGCATGGCGGTGTTCACGGCCGAGGACCTGTCTGCCCCCACGCTCAAGGCGGGCGCATCCCCCGACCTGCATCCCTGCCAGGAAGCCATGGTGCAGTGCCACGGCAGCCAGTGCGGCTTCTGCACGCCGGGCTTCGTCATGAGCCTGTTTGGCATGTACCAGAACAGTGGTGGCGGACAAGGCATCACGCGGGAACAGGCCCAGGTCGATCTCTCGGGCAACCTCTGCCGCTGCACCGGCTACCGTCCCATCCTCGATGCTGCTGAAAAAATGGGCAGTTTGCCGCTGCCCGCCGGCTGTGGCGTGGACGAAGTGGCCACCATCGCCGCCCTCAAGGCGCTGAAGCCGCGCCAGAACGGCGATGAAAGCTACCTGCGCCCCACCACCCTGGCCGCGCTGCTGCAGGCCCGCTCTGCTCACCCCGGGGCGCAGGTCGTGGCCGGGTGCACCGACGTGGGCCTCTGGGTCACCAAGCTTCACAAGCGCTTCGAGCGCGTGCTGGACGTCACCGCGGCGCGCGAATTGCAGCGCGTGGAAACCTACCCGCGCCACATCGCCATCGGCGCGGCCGTGAACCTGACCGACGCCTTTGCCGCGCTGGTGAAGGAACGCCCCCAGCTCCAGACCTTCAGCCAGCGCTTCGCCGGCCTGCCGGTGCGCAACTCCGGCACGCTGGGTGGCAACGTGGCGAACGGATCGCCGATTGGCGATTCGATGCCGCTGCTGATCGCGCTGGGCGCCAGCGTGGTGCTGATGCGGTGGAAGAAAACCGCCGCGGGCGGCGAGATCGCCCACCGCGAGTTGCGGCTGGAAGACCTGTACACCGGCTACCGGACCAACGTGATGCGGGCGGACGAACTGCTGTGCTGGATCAAGGTGCCTCGGCCGGAAAACACAGCGTTCATGCGCGTCTACAAGATCAGCAAACGCTTCGACGACGACATCTCCGCCGTCTGCCTCGCCATCCAGATGACCCTGAAAGACGGCACCGTGCAACAGGTCTCCATCGGCGCCGGCGGCGTGGCCGCGACCCCGGCCCGCGCACACCAGACCGAAGCCGCCCTGCGCGGCCAGCCCTGGAACGCCGACACCGTGATGGCGGCCACCGCCGCCTTGCGCGCCGAGTTCCAGCCCATCAGCGACATGCGCGCCAGCGCCGCCTACCGCCAGACCGTGCTGGGCAATCTGCTGCGGCGCTTCTGGCTGGAAAGCCAGGGCATGACGACCATCAATCTCGAAAGCCTCACCGCATCCAGTCTGGAGGCCACGGCATGAACGCACGCGACAAAAATTCAACCGAATCGCCGGTGGTGATTTCTTCCCGGGCGGATGCAGGAGCCCCTTCCGTTCAGGCTGAGACTATTGAAGCTCCCACCCATCCTTCGACGGGCTCAGGGCGAACGGCATTGCGCGCCGCCGGCCAATCCCGATTCCACGAAAGCGCCCGCGCCCAGGTGGCCGGTACCGCCACCTACATCGACGACATCCCCGAAGTGCGCGGCACGCTGCACGCGGCGCCGGTCTGTTCGCCCGTGGCCCACGGCATCCTGCGCAAGCTGGACGCCTCCGCCGCGCTGGCCCTGCCCGGTGTGCGCGCCGTGATCGACGCCGGTGACATCCCCGGCGACACCACTTTGGCCGCCTTTGCGCACGACGAGCCGGTGTTCGCGCTCGACACCGTGATGTTCACCGGCCAGGTGATCGCGCTGGTGGTGGCCGACGACGTGATGACCGCGCGCCGCGCCGCGCGGCTCGTGAAGCTGGACATCGAACCCCTGCCCGCCGTGCTCAACGTGCACGAAGCCCATGCGCTGGAAAGTTATGTGTTGCCACCGGTGCAGGTGAGCCGCGGCGACGCGGGTGCTGCCCTGAAGCGCGCCCCCCACCAGCTCGAAGGCCGCTTCGAGGTCGGCGGCCAGGAACACTTCTACCTCGAAGGCCAGATCGCCTACGTGCTGCCGCTGGAGCAGAACCAGTGGTGGGTCTACACCAGCACGCAGCACCCCGGCGAGGTGCAGCACTGGGTGTCGCACGCGCTGGGCATCGCCAACAACGCGGTCACGGTCGAATGCCGGCGCATGGGTGGCGGCTTCGGCGGCAAGGAAACGCAGGCCGGCCACCTGGCGGTGTGGGCCGCCATCGCCGCCAACCAGTTGAAGTGCCCGGTCAAGCTGCGGCTGGACCGCGACGACGACTTCATGATCACAGGCAAGCGCCATCCGTTTGCGTACCACTACCGCGTGGGCTTTGATGACAGCGGCCTGCTTTGCGGGCTGGAGCTGGAGATGCTGGTCAACTGCGGGTTCAGCGCCGACCTTTCCGGCCCGGTGGCCGACCGCGCCATCTTCCACGCCGACAACGCCTATTTCCTCGAAGACGTGGCCGTGACCAGCTACCGCTGCAAGACGAACACGCAGAGCCACACCGCCTTCCGCGGCTTCGGCGGCCCGCAGGGCGTGATCGTGATCGAGCGCATCCTGAGCGACATCGCGCGAGCGCTCGATCTGGACCCGCTGGACGTGCGGCTGCGCAACCTGTACGGCATTGAAGACAGGAACGTCACCCACTACCAGATGCAGGTGGAAGACAACATCCTCGAACCGCTGATGTCGCAGCTGGCCTTGAGCAGCGGCTACCGCGAGCGGCGGGAACAGATCGCCGCGTGGAACGCCAGCAGCCCCGTCATCAAGAAAGGCCTGGCGCTCACGCCGGTCAAGTTTGGCATCAGCTTCACCGCCACGCTGTTCAACCAGGCCGGTGCGCTGGTGCACGTCTACACCGACGGCAGCGTTCAGGTGAACCACGGCGGCACCGAGATGGGCCAGGGCCTGAACACCAAGGTGGCGCAGATCGTGGCCGACGAACTCGGCGTGCCGTTCGAGCGCGTGCTCGCCACCGCCAGCGACACCAGCAAGGTGCCCAACGCCAGCGCCACAGCGGCCTCCAGCGGCACCGACCTGAACGGCCGCGCCGCGCAGTTCGCCGCGCGCCACGTGCGCGACAACCTCGCCGCCTTCGTGGCCGGGCTGGACGGCGTGGGCGCCGGTGCGGTGCGCTTCGAGGGCGGCCAGGTCATCACCGAAAAGACCACGCGCCGCTGGGAAGACGTGGTGGGCGCGGCCTACGCCAACCGCATCCAGCTCTGGAGCGACGGCTTCTACCGCACGCCCAAGATCCACTACGACAAGGCCACCCTCACCGGCCGGCCGTTCTACTACTTCGCCTACGGCGCGGCGGTCAGCGAAGTCGCCATCGACACCCTCACCGGCGAGTACCGGGTGCTGAAGGTGGACATCCTGCACGACGTGGGCCACAGCATCAACCCGGCGATCGACATCGGCCAGATCGAAGGCGGTTTCATCCAGGGCATGGGCTGGCTCACCACCGAGCAGCTGGTGTGGAACGGCAAGGGTTATCTGCAGACCCACGCCCCCAGCACCTACAAGATCCCCGCCACCGGCGACGTGCCCGCGCACTTCAAGGTGGAGCTCTGGCCCGAAGCCAACCGCGAGGACAACGTGCACGGCAGCAAGGCCGTGGGCGAACCCCCGTTCATGCTGGCCATCAGCGTGTACGAGGCGCTGCGCGACGCGGTGGCGCAGGCGGGCGGCGACCCCTTGCTGGTGAACGCACCGGCCACGGCCGAAGAGGTGCTGCGGGCGGTGAGCGGGTAGGACCCGCCAACGCCACCGCCGCTTCGATCAAGACATTCAGGGCTTGATCGCCACCTTCAACACCCCATCGCGCTGGTGTGCAAACAGCTCGTACGCGGCCACGATGTCGTCGAGCTTGAACTGGTGCGTCACCATCACGCCCAGATCGATGCGGCCCGAGGCCACCACGTTCATCAGCCGGCGCATGCGTTCCTTGCCGCCCGGGCACAGCGCGGTGACGATGCGGTGGTCGCCCAGGCCGGCGGCGAAGGCCGAGAGGGGGATCGTGAGGTCGCTGGAATAGACGCCCAGGCTGGACAGGGTGCCACCCGGTTTGAGCACGCGCAGCGCCGACTCGAAGGTGGACTGGGTGCCCAGCGCCTCGATGGACGCATCCACACCACGCCCGCCGGTGATCTTCATGATCTCATCGACCACGTCGCAGTGGTTGAAGTTGAGCGTGAGGTCGGCGCCCATCTTCTTGGCGATGTCCAGGCGGTGGTCGTTGCCGTCCACCGCGATGATGGTGGACGCGCCCAGCAGGCGCGCGCCCGCGGTGGCGCACAGGCCGATGGGGCCTTGCGCAAACACCACCACGGTGTCGCCGATGCGGATGCCGGCGTTCTCCGCGCCCTTGAACCCGGTGGACATGATGTCGGGGCACATCAGCACCTGCTCGTCGGTCAGCCCGTCGGGGATGGGCGCGAGGTTGGCCTGTGCATCCGGCACCAGCACGTACTCGGCCTGGGTGCCATCGATCAGGTTGCCGAAGCGCCAGCCCGCCGTGGCCTTGAAGCCATGGCAACCGCACAGGCCCTGGGGAATCAGGTAGCTGCCGTCTTGCGAGGGCGCGCCGTCCTGCGCTGCGTAGGAGTTGAAGTTGGGGCAGATGGCGCCGGCGATGACACGCTGGCCTTCGGTGTAGCCCATCACGGCGCTGCCCAGTTTTTCGATCACGCCCACCGGCTCGTGGCCGATGGTCAGGCCTTTGGCGACCGGGTACTCCCCCTTGAGGATGTGCACATCGGTGCCACAGATGGTGGTCGTGGTGATGCGGATCAGGGCGTCGTTGGGACCGACATCCGGGATGGGTTTGTCCACCACTTCGATGCGGTTCTTTTCGACAAAGACGGCGGCTTTCATCATGGTGGCCATAAGCCCTCCAGGAACGGTTGAAAAATCGAGTGGGTGGCGTATGAAGCGGTGCAGCCCAGGGCACCGCCGGGCCGGCTTTGCCGGACGGCCAGTGCCGCCCCCCAGGGGGTAGCGCGAAGCGCTGCGGGGGGGTGCTTCACTTCAGACGCTCTCGGCCTTCTTGAGAATGACGTACAGCTCGTCCTTGAGCTGCAGCTTCTCGCGTTTGAGCGTGTCGATCTCTACCGGGGTGGCCATCTCGATGCCGTCCTCCATGTTCTGGATCTTCTGGTCGAGTTCATTGTGCTGGTCGAACAGGCGCGTGAAGTGGAGATCGGTGGTCTTGAGGCTCGTGATGAGCTCTCGGTACTCTGGAAACATCGGATCGTCTTTCGTGAAAATCCGCCGGGAGGCGCTGGATCGCGCCGTGCCCGGGCTGGACGGGATCGGGTAGCTTGGACGATATGCGCCCGGTCATCTGTGCGCCAGCGCCCAGAGCACGGTGGGTGTTATCGGGCGAAAGTCGTTGAACCGGGCCGCCCCGCCAGGTTCAGGTGCGCAGCAGCGGGCGCCATGTCCGACAGCAGTTGCCCTTGGCGCCACACCTTCAACCGCGTCGCCCGCAGGCGGATCGCCTCGACCGGGTCGCGCGCCTGCAGCAGCACGAAGCTGGCATCCCGACCCGCTTCGATGCCATAGCCGGCGAGATCCATCACCTTGGCGGCGTTGGTGGTCACGGCCTCGAAGCACTGGCGCATGCCGGCCTGGCTGGTCATCTGCGCCACGTGCAGGCCCATGTGGGCCACTTCCAGCATGTCGCCGCTGCCCAGCGAATACCAGGGGTCCATCACGCAGTCGTGGCCAAAGGCCACGGTGACACCGGCCGCCATGAGCTCGGGCACGCGCGTCATGCCGCGGCGCTTGGGGTAGCTGTCGTGCCGGCCCTGCAGGGTGATGTTGATCAGCGGGTTGGCCACGGCGCTCACGCCGGCCTCGGCGATCAGCGGGATCAGCTTGCTCACGTAGTAGTTGTCCATGCTGTGCATGGAGGTGAGGTGCGAGCCGTTGACGCGGCCCTGCAAGCCCAGGCGCTGCGTCTCGAAGGCCAGCGTTTCGATGTGGCGCGAAAGCGGGTCGTCGCTTTCGTCGCAGTGCATGTCCACCGGCAGGCCGCGCTCGGCGGCGAGTTCACACAGCAGCCTCACACTGGCAGCGCCGTCGGCCATGGTGCGTTCGAAATGCGGGATGCCCCCGACCACGTCCACGCCCAGGTCGAGCGCGCGCTTCAGGTTCTCCAGCCCGCCCGGCGAGCGCAACACGCCGTCCTGCGGAAAGGCCACCAGCTGCACATCCAGGTAAGGCGCCATGCGCCGCTTCACCTCCAGCATCGCGCGCACCGGCAGCAGGCTGGGGTCGCTGGTGTCCACGTGGCTTCGGATGGCCAGCAGGCCCTTGGCCACCGCCCAGTCGCCATACGCCAGCGCGCGTTCGACCAGCGCCTCTTCGGTCAGCTGCGGCTTGAGCTCGCCCCATAGCGCTATGCCTTCGAGCAACGTGCCGCTCTGGTTGATCCGCGGCAAGCCGTAGCTGAGCGTGGCGTCCATGTGGAAGTGCGGGTCGCAGAACGGCGGCGAGAGCAACTGACCGCCAGCGTCCAGCGTCTCGTGCGCAGGCGCCAGCAGGACGGGCGTCACTTCGACGATGCGACCACCTTGCACGGCTACCGACATGTCGGTGGGGCCGTCGGGCAGGTTGGCGTGGGTGATCAGCAGGTCCAGCATCGTGGTTCACCTTGGCGGCGGGGTTTCATCAGCACCCGAGGATACGCCGCGGAGCGGTGAGCTATTTGGTGCCGAAGATGCGGTCGCCGGCGTCGCCCAGGCCCGGCAGGATGTAGCCGTGTTCGTTGAGCTGGCGGTCGATGGCCGCCGTGTAGATCGGCACGTCGGCGTGGGATTTTTGCAGCGCGGCCAGGCCTTCGGGGCAGGTCAGCAGGCAGACGAACTTGATGGACTTCGGTCGCGTTTCCTTCAGACGGTCGATCGCGGCGATGGCCGAGTTGCCGGTGGCCAGCATCGGATCGACCACGATCACGTCGCGCTCGTGCATGTCCGACGGCATCTTGAAGTAGTACTCGACCGCGGTCAGCGTCTTGGGGTCGCGGTACAGGCCGATGTGGCCCACGCGCGCGCCGGGAACGACGTTGAGCATGCCCTCCAGGATGCCGTTGCCCGCACGCAGGATGGACACGAACACCAGCTTCTTGCCATCAACCACCTTGGCGGTCATGGTCTCCAGCGGCGTTTCGATCTGAATGTCCTGCACCGGCAGGTCGCGCGTGACCTCGTAGGTCATGAGCAGCGCCAGCTCGTTGAGCAGGCGGCGGAAGCTGTTGGTGCTGGCGTCCTTGCGGCGCATCAGCGTGAGCTTGTGCTGCACCAGCGGGTGGTCGATGAGGTGGACGTTGCTCATGGTGTTGCCTTGTGTTGTTGTGGTCAGAAAACCGTGCCATCGCTGACGATGTTCAGCGGCGGCAGCCCGTTGCGCAGCCGCTGCGCCAATGCCCGCCCCGCGGCCCAGGTGCCACCTTCGAGCACGCAGGCCAGCGGCATCTGCTCGGCGCTCAGGCCCAGCTCGGCGCGCACCAGCGGGGCCAGCTCGTCGAGCAGGGCCACGGTGAGCGCGCGCCATTCGACGATGAAGGCATCGCCGGCGGACCAGCTGCGCGTGGCCCAGTCGGCCGGCAGCGGGCGCAGCACACCGGCGTCGATCAGCAGGCCGCCGTTGCGGTACTCGGGCAGACCGGTGAGCGCGTCGATCCCGGTCACGCGCAGGCCCGACCATTCAAACGGTTCGAGCAGCGAATAGGTGAGCCACTGCGAGAGCTTGTGGAACGGCATCCAGCCAGCGGTGAGGCCCTCGCCCGCCACGGCGGGGTGCTGCCAGCAGTCGCCCAGCGCCAGGCCGTCGATGGTGTTCTGCGCCGGCCAGATGGGCGAGAGCGTATTCAGCAGCAGGACCAGGATGTGATGCGCCGCGATGGTGCGCACCGGTTCGGTGTCCGCAGCCGCGGCATGGCACAGCGCGTCGTACAAACCGCCCGGCCGCCCCGCGGGGCCAAAAGTGTCGGGCTGCGCCTTCAGCGCCTCGCCCAGTTGGCGCAGCAACTGGGTGCGACCGGCCAGACCCACGAGCGGGTTGTCCGCCGTCACCTGAAAGGCCTCGCCCAGACGCTCAGCACTGAGCACCGCAAGGCCGGCCGCGTCCACCCGCAGCGGCTGCAACGGATCGCTGGAAAACAGCCCGCCGGTGAAGGCGTGAAAACTCGCCACGCCCAGCCCTTCGGAGCGCGAAAAACTTTGTCCGCTGGCCGCTTCGCGGTAGGCCCATTGCGGGCCGGCACCGGCGTCCAGCAACACGCTCACCAGCGCCAGGTCGATCTGCGCCCGCGCGCGGGTGGCCGCGTCCACCGGACCGAGCAGCGCGTCCAGCTGGCCAGCGCGGTCCACCCCGCCCGCTTCGAAATGGCGCCAGCGGCTGTGGTACGGGATGTGCCCGTCCGGAAAGCGCTGCCTTGTGAGTTCGGCCACGGCGCGTGCGGCCACGCTCAGTGCGGCATCGTCCACCGCAAAGGCATGCGAAGCGCCGGCGCGGGCGCGGGCCAGCAGTTGCTGCGCCCGCTCGCGCACCGCCGTGGTGGAGCGCAGGGCGCGCACCGCGCCGGCCGGTGTGCGGGTGTCGGGTACGGCGGCGGTCATTCAGCGACCTCCGCGCGGCGCGCGGCGGTGCGAGCTCGCTTTGGAGCGGCCGGGCGCAGAGCTCATGACCCCAGCCCCCGACCCTTGGCGATCTTCAGTTCCTCGGCGTCGGGCACCACGCCGGGCGTGAAATAGCCCGCCGCCATCTTGGCATCCATCTCCACGCGCGCGTCGGCGGGGATCAGTTCGTCCGGGATGTTCACGCGTTCGCCGACCTCGATGCCCGAGCCGGTGATGGCGTCGTACTTCATGTTGCTCATCGACACCAGGCGGTGGATCCTGGTGATGCCCAGCCAGTGCAGCACGTCGGGCATCAGCTCCTGGAAGCGCATGTCCTGAACGCCGGCCACACACTCGGTGCGTGCGAAATACTGGTCGGCCGTATCGCCGCCCACCTGGCGCTTGCGCGCGTTGTAGACCAGGAACTTGGTCACTTCGCCGAGCGCCCTGCCCTCCTTGCGCGAGTACGACACGAGCCCCACGCCGCCGCGCTGCGCGCCCTGGATGCACTCTTCGATGGCGTGCGTGAGGTAGGGCCGGCAGGTGCAGATGTCGGAGCCGAACACGTCCGAGCCGTTGCACTCGTCGTGCACTCGCGCGGTCAGCGTCACCGAGGGGTCGGCCAGGTCGCGCGGGTTGCCGAAGATGTAGACCGTCTGCCCGCCGATGGGCGGCAGGAACACCTCCAGGTCGGAGCGCGTGACCAGCTCGGGGTACATGCCGCCGGTCTCTTCAAACAACACGCGGCGCAACACGGCCTCGGTGCAGCCAAAACGCTTGGCCACGCCCGGCAGGTACCACACTGGCTCCACAGCCACCTTGGTCACCACGGCGGCGCCGCCCGCGGTGAGGAAGCGGCCATCGGGTTGGAGCCTGCCTTTTTGCAGCGCGTCGATCACCTCGGGCAGGATCACGTGCGCCTGGGTCACGGCGATGGTCGGTCGGATGTCGTAGCCGGCCTCCAGCTCGCTCGAATAGGCGTCGGCGATCACCGCGCCCCAGGGGTCCATGCTGACGATCTTTTCCGGGTCGGCCCACTGCGGGTAGGGACCGATGATGTCGGTGGGAGCGGTGTTCGTCAGGTCGGCGCGGTGCTCGCGCTTGAGCGCGCCCGCCGCCACGGCCAGCGCGCGGTACACGCTGTAGCTGCCGCTGTGGGTGCCGATCACGTTGCGGTTCGACACGTTGAGCGTCGTGCCCACCACCGGCCCGCGCTCGCGCGCACTGGCCGCACCCCAGACGATGGGCAGCGCCCCAAACCCGCCGGAATGCGAGGTCAGGCGGATGTGGCGCGGGTGCGGCGTGTTGGGCGACGCGGGCGCCACGGCCACAGGACCCTCTGGCGACGGGGAATCAGCTGACAGGGCATCTGCGGACATGAGCGGGCACCTTGAAAAAGACCAATCGCTGGCGAAACCGGCGGAGCCCACGCAAGGTCGGCTCCGTCACCCCAGGGGCGTTAGCAAGTGCAGTGCCAACCGCCGGCACCGGGTCGGCGGCGCCATCGGTAAAATCGTTGCCCCTGGTGACCCGCACATTGGCGGGCCGCCCTGACCTGGCCACACACACCCGAAGCGCGCATGCACTATTCCGTCTCCCACCACAAACTCAAGCTCATCCTTTCGGCCCAGGGCATCAAGACCGGCGATGCCGGCGCCATCGACACGCTGTTCGGCGGCAAGGACGGCTATTACTGGTTTGGCACTTTGCGCGACATGTGTCCGGAAGGCAAGACCCTCTCGTGGGAAAACCAGTACGCCCTGGTCAACGCGGTCCAGGCCCACGAGAACGCCACCGCCGAAGAAGACGAGATGAAACCGCAGGTGCCCAGCGCCGCCAACATCGCAGCCTTCTCCAAGCTGCTGGCCGATCCGATCTGACGCCCTAGCGTTGGCGCAAGGCCTCGGCCAGCTCACGGTCGTGGCCGTAGATGTCGGGGTAAAAATGCAGGCGCCCCTGCTTCACCAGCGCCGTGCCATAGGTGATCAGCACCGGCACCGGCGTGGCGAGCCGCACGGCCTGCAACTGCCCCGCGGCCATGGCTTCGCGCACCCGCTGCTCGTTCCACTGGGGCATGTCCTGCAACACGAACAGGGCCAGCTCCACCGGCTGCTCGACACGCACGCAGCCGTGGCTGAAGTCGCGCCGGCCCTTGCCAAAGAGCTGGGCCGCGGGCGTGTGGTGCAGGTAGATGTGGTCGCGGTTCGGGAAGGAGAACTTGATCGCGCCGAGCGCGTTCTTCGGCCCGGGGCGCTGGCGTATGCGGGCGCGCCCGGCCAGCACCTCGGCCAGCACGTCCGGGGTGACCTCGGTGCTGATGAGGCCGTCCGGCAACACGAATTCCATGTCCTCACGCGCCAGGTAACCGGGATCGCGCTGGAGTTTGGGGACGGTCTCGCTTCGCGCGATCGACGGCGGCACGTTCCAGTAGGGGCTGAACTCGATGCTGCGCATCTCTTCTTCGAACACCGGCGTGCGCGTGTCCATGGCCTTGCCCACGATGATCTTCATGGTCTGGTGGACGACGATGCGGCCCTCGCGGACCTCGTAGGCGCGCAGCACGAACTCCGGGATGTTGACCACGATCATGCGCTGGGCTTCGGTCAGCGGCGTCCAGCGCAGCCGCTCCAGATTGAGAGCGATCTGCTGCGCGCGCTCGCCCGGTGTCACCCGCAGCGCGGCCCAGGTGTCCTTGCCGAGCACCCCGTCCACCTCCAGCCCGTGGCGCTCCTGGAAGCGCTGGACCGCCTCCACCCACACACCCTCGTAGACCACCGGCAGCGGTTCGTCGGCCGTCAGGTCGCCCAGCAGGCGCAGCCGTTCGGCGAGCAGGGCCAGGCCTGCCCAGGTCTGGCCGGGCTCCAGCTTGCCGGGCCGGCCCGGCTGGGGACGGGCCGGGCGAGGCAACGGGGGCAGCTCCTGCCGCCAGGCGGAGTGGTCGCCCAGCGCCCGCATTCGGGCCAGGGCCTGGCGCAGCGCTTCGTACTGCGACAGGCGCGGTGCGGCCTCGCGCACCACATCGGCCAACTGCCCGGTCTGCAGGCCCTCACGCAGCCGTTCCGCCGGGTCGAAACCGTCGCTGGCCGGCGGCCTGAAGTGGTGGTTGATGCGTCGCGGATCCAGCCGACCCTGGTGCAAATCGCTCAGGTAGCGCTGCATGGCGGCGCTGAGCGCTTGCGCCAGCCGTTCCTGGGCCGCGTCATCCAGCGACGGCGCCTGGGCCGCCTCGGCCACCTGCAGCCCCAGCGCATCGACGCCGTAGTCTTCGGCGATCAGCCCATGGCCGGGCGCCCCGGCCAGCAGCTCCACCGCCTGCCAGGCCTGGAGCCGGGGACGGCCTGCGTCGAACCACAACGGCAGCTCGGACGCCCAGGCACCACCCGCGGCCAGGCCCAGCGCCCAAACCAGGCAGCGCAAGGCGCGGAACACCGTGGGCAGAGGGGGCATGCGGTCATGAGCCCGGGCGGGCGGCGAGCGTTGGGCAGACGGGGTCATGAGGACGACGGACGGGGTTTTGCGTGCAGGGGGGTCCCCTGCGGAACAGCTCCCGATGGCATCGGTTGTCGAAGCAGGTGACACGGCCATCATGCAGCAGGCGCTGGCCATGGTTGCCGATGCGCCTTCGGGGACCGGGACCTGTCAGTCCCGCTCGCCATCCTTCCGGTCGCCCCCGCCTTCGCCCCTCGGCTCCTCGTCGGCGCTGCGGTGGCATTTCACGCAGTTGTCGAAGTTGCGAATGCCCTCTTCTTCGTGCTCCTGGCGCACGTTGGCGAGCGTGTGTTCGTGGCAGCCGTAGCAGGTGTATTGACGGTAGTCGGCCGGGTTCTTGTGGCAGGTCTCGCAGCTGGCGTTGTGGTCGCGGTCGAGCACAAACAGTTTGTCGTGCTCGAAGGTGGCGGGCTCCCAGGCCTGGGTGGAGTGGCACTGGGCGCAGTTGCCCTTGATCGGGCGGTGCAGGCTGTCGCCGGGTGGCTTGTGGCAGGTCTCGCAGCGGTCCAGCTCGACCTTGGTGAGGGCGGCGTGGTCGAAGTGGGCAGGCTTCCAGCCCTCGGCGGTGTGGCAGGTCACACAGCCCATGGCCGGGTTGAGCTTGCGGTGCCGGTCATCGGTGGGGGTGGCATGACACGACGCGCAGCGCTCGCGCGTGGCCACGCGCAACAAGGCGTGTGAGAACGGTCTGCGGTCGCGCTGGGTGAGCTTGGGACCGGCGTGGTCGCTGTGGCAGGCCATGCAGTCCTGTTCCGTGAGCTCCTGGTGGAACGACATCTTCATGGGTGTGGCACGACCCGTCTTGGCCAATTTGACGGGCTGGCCCTTGGTGGTGCGCAGTCCGATGTCGGCCACGGTGTGGCAGGCGATGCAGCGCTCGGTGGTGGCGCCGCGCAGGGGTGCGTGGCAGGCCCAGCAATCGGTGGTGAGCGTGGCATGCCCGGGAATGAGCGGACCCGGGCTGACCATGAGGTGCGGCAGGACGAAGGCGAGTGCCACCAGCACCACCAGATTGGCCGCGATCACGATCCACAACCAGCGGCCCTTCATTTCCAGCCCCAGAAGAGAAACACCGCCACGATGTGGGCCAGCGCGAGCACGGCAAACGCGAGCGTGATGGGAAAGTGCACCGAGCGCCATTGTTTGACGGCGTCGAAGGTGAGGCTGTCCCAGTAGGAGCGCTCGGCGAGCTGCTCATCGGTCAGGCCTTGCTGGCGCATCTGCTCCCGGGCTTCGTCGAGCCGGCGCCGGGCGCGTTGCATGAGGAACTTGCCGGTGAGACCGCTGGCCACGTTGATGAGCATGGCCCCCACGGCGAGCCATCCGAGGATGGCGTTGAAGTGGATGCCGGCGTGCACCAGCACCAGCAGCGAACCCGCCCAGGCCATGTATTCATGCAGACGCAGCAGCGTGACGGGTTTGCCGCGCTGGATGAGCTTGCGCTTGCGCAGCGAATAGCCCATGGAGCCGAGGATGAGCAGGACCCCGGGGATGCCGAGCCAGCGGCCCACCCAGACCGCGTTGAGCAGGTGGAGCGCGGCGTCGGCGAGCAACGCGGTCACCGCGAGCGCAATCAGCGAGAGGTAGAAAGGCACCACCTCGCGGCTGAAGAGACGTGCCCTTAAGGTCACAGAAGTACCTCCGCCCTGCGGGCTGCGGTGCGAGCTGGCTTGGGGCGGCCCGGCGCTGCGCTCATATCTCCAGCTCCAGGGCCGTCTGCGGCGTGGCAACGCAGAGCAGGCAATGACCTGGCGCCACCTCGTGGTCGGGCCGCTCGGCGTAGCGCACCGAGCCCGAGACGAGCCGGGTTTCGCAACTGCCGCAACTGCCCGAGCGGCAGCCGGATTCCACCGCCACCAGGTGGCGCTCGGCAAAGTCCAGCAGGTTGGCGTCTTGTCCGTCCCAAACCAGCGTGCGGCCGGACCGGCGCAGGTGCACGTCCAGCGTGGTCGCGGTGGCGGGCAGCGGCTCGTTGCTCGCCGGGCCTGCGGGGCGCACGGTCGCGGGGCCGAAGGCTTCGAAGTGGATGTCCTGCTCGCGCACACCCCATTCGCGCAGGGCGGGCACCAGGCTTTGCATCATGGGTGGCGGTCCGCACACATAAAACTGGTGCTGCCCGTGAGGCAGGCAACGGCGGATCAGCTCCAGATCAACCCGACCGGTGTGCTGGTGGTCCTGGCCCAGCACATCGCCGGGCTGCGGATCGCTGTAGACCATGTGGAGTTGAAAGGTAGGGTGTGTCCGGGCCAGCGATTCGAGCACGCCCTTGAAAGCGTGGTCGGCACTGTTGCGCACACCGTAGAACAGGTGCACCGCGCGCTGGGGTTGCTCGCTCACACACCAGCGCAGCATGCTCATCATGGGCGTGATGCCGATGCCGCCGGCCACCAACACCGCCGGCACGCTGGCATCGGTGGTGTCAATGAAAAAGCGGCCGGCCGGTGCCTTCACACGGAGCACATCGCCTTCGTGCACGCGGTCATGAAAGTGGCTGGACGACGCGCCGGGCGGCAGCTCGGGCCGGCCCGGGGGTGGCACGGCGCGCTTGATGGTGACGCGGTAGGCGGCCGGGTCGGGGCGGTCGGAGAGCGAATAGCAGCGTGTGAGCGTCGAAGGAACGACGCCTTCACGCGCCGGCACAGCGAAGGTGAGGAACTGGCCAGGCAGGAACGCCGGGAGCGGCGCGCCGTCCACCGGCTGCAGGTAGAAGGAGCATTGACTTCGGGCCGCGTCTTCAAACGCTCTTCGCACCACTCGGAACTCGCGCCAGCCTGGCCAGGCGCCGGCGGCCGCCGGGGGGGCAGCGACCGCATCGCGCGCGGCCGGCTCGTGCGCCTTCAGCCGCAGGCGCCGGAAGGCGATGCCCAACCCCACGGCCATCTGCAACAGCAGTGCCGCACTGATGTATCCCAGAAGCTGCAGCGTGGTCACGGGTGCATCGCCACGGGTTGCCCGGAACGCGCCAAAGCCATGGCTTCCGGATCTGGCGAGGGTGGGTGTACCGGGCAGCGCATCGGGCTCCTGGTGGGTTTGGTGGACGCAGGCATGAACCTTTATCGCTGTTGCAACGGTCGCCGCCCTTGATGTGCATCAACCGGGGAGCGACCACCAAACCTTCAAGCCGGCCCTGTACGGCCGCCCAGGCTGGCGCAGGCGCGGCGCAGGCGCTCCTCAGCCGCGTCGGCCACCGCTTTCACCTCGGGACTGGCGATAAGCGTGAACATGACCTGCGGGTCCAGGAAACCCACCACCACCTGGCCAGGCACCACCTCGCGCACGATCACATTGCACGGCAGCAGCAGCCCGATGTCGGGCACCGCCTGCAAGGCCTGAAAAGCCAGCGGCGGGTTGCACGCACCGAGGATGCGGTAGGGCGGCATGTCTTCGCCGAGCTTGTCTTTCATCGCGGCTTGCACGTTGATGTCGCTCAGCACGCCAAAGCCTTCGGCCTTGAGCGCCTGCGTGGTCTGAGCGATCGCTTCGTCAAACGAGACGCCGCTGAGCGTGGTGGTGAATCCGTACATGGCAGGTTCCTTTCTTGAGGGTGGGGGTTCGGCTCCGAAGATGGCTGCCGCAGAGCGATGCGTCTGTTCGACACCGAACCGACGCTGAACCATGCCGGAGTCAGGGTCAAAATGCAAGCCTTGGGCAACGCTGAAGAAGTCCCCGTGGATGCGCTCGCCCGCTGCCGGGATGGGCGCGCCGCGAGGGACTTGATCAGCGTGGCCCTTCGTGGCTGCGCTAACCTTGCGCATGCCCTTGACCCCGCCCCAGCCCGCCGCCCCGGAACCACCCCCCGCGACACCGGCCCCCGACACCGGGGCCGGCCTGTCCGCGAAAGACGCTGCGCAGCGCCTTGCCGAGGACGGACCCAACGCCTTGCCCGGCGGACAGCAGCGCAGCCTGCTGTCCATCGCGCTCGACACGGTGCGCGAGCCGATGTTCCTGCTGCTGCTCGCGGCCGGCACGCTCTACATGGCGTTCGGCGACCTGCAGGAAGGCCTGACACTGTTCGGCTTCGTGGTCATCACGCTGGGGCTGACGCTGTACCAGGAAGGAAAAACCGAGCGCGCCATTGAAGCGCTGCGCGACCTGACCAGCCCGCGCGCGCTCGTCATCCGCGACGGTGCGCCGCAGCGCATTGCCGGGCGCGACGTGGTGCGCGGCGACCTGCTGCAACTGAGCGAAGGCGACCGGGTACCGGCCGACGCCCTGCTGGTGTCGGCGGACGGCGTGCAGGCGGACGAATCGCTGCTGACCGGCGAGGCGGTGCCGGTGAGCAAGCGGGCAGCGCTGCCGCCGGAGCTGGCAGCGAACCCGCAACCCGACGACGCTGCCCGAGCCCGCCCCGGCGGTGACGATCTGCCCACCGTGTACGCGGGCACGCTGATCGTGCAGGGGCACGCGCTGGCGCGCGTGATGGCCACCGGCGCGCGCAGCGAGATCGGGCGCATCGGCACGGCGCTGGGCACAGTGGAGAACGAGCGCTCACCGCTGCAGAAGCAGACGGCGCAGCTGGTGCGCAACCTGGCGCTGCTGGCGCTGGCGCTCAGTCTGGCGCTGGTGCTGGTGCACGGCCTGATGCATGGCAACTGGCTGCAGGCGTTGCTGGCCGGCATCGCGCTGGCCATGGCGATGCTGCCGGAGGAATACCCGGTGGTGATGACCGTGTTCCCGGCGCTGGGCGCGCGCCGCCTGTCCACCGAAGGCGTGCTCACGCGCCGCATCAACGCGATCGAAACACTGGGCGCCACCACCGTGCTGTGCAGCGACAAGACCGGCACGCTGACCGGCAACCGCATGACGGTGACGCACCTGGCGGCGGGCGGCGTGGTGCTCACCGACCGCCTGGCGCTGGATGCAGGGTCCGAATCATCGCTGCCCGAAGCCTTCCACACGCTGGTGGAGTTTTCGATTCTGGCGAGTGTGGTGGACCCGTTTGACCCGATGGAGAAGGCGTTTCACCAGCTGGGCGAACGCTTCCTGACCGACACCGAGCACCTGCACCGCGACTGGCGGCTGGTGCAGACCTACGCGCTCAGCCCCGCGCTGCGCGCGATGTCGCATGTGTGGGCGGCATCGGAGCAGGGTGTGCAGACGGTGGCCGCCAAGGGCGCGCCCGAGGCGGTGATCGACCTGTGCCACCTCGACGACGCGCAGAAGGCACACATTGCCAGCGTGGTGGACGAACTCGCCGCCGAGGGCCTGCGCGTGCTCGCCGTGGCCCAGGGTCGCTTCGAAGGCCAGGACTGGCCGGCCAACGAGCACGATTTCGACTTCACGTTCGTCGGCCTGCTGGGCCTGGCGGACCCGGTGCGCCCGCAGGTGCCCGCCGCCATCGCCGAGTGCCGCGCGGCCGGCATCCGCGTGGTGATGATCACCGGCGACTACCCGGCCACGGCGCAGGCGATCGCGCGGCAGGCGGGCCTGGCGGAGTCAGCGGCTGCGGTGCTCTCGGGCGACGAGATGGCGACGCTGAGCGACGACGCCCTGCGCGAGCGCATGGCGAACGTGAGCGTGTGCGCGCGCATCGCGCCCGAACAGAAGTTGCGCATCGTGCAGGCGCTGAAAGCGCGCGGCGACATCGTCGCCATGACGGGCGACGGCGTGAACGACGCGCCAGCCCTGCGCGCGGCCCATGTGGGCGTGGCCATGGGCCAGCGCGGCACCGACGTGGCGCGCGAGTCGGCCTCGCTGGTGCTGGTGGACGACGACTTTGCGGCCATCGTGCGCGCGGTGCGGCTGGGGCGGCGCATCTTTGACAACCTGCGCAAAGCCATGTCGTACATCCTGGCGGTGCACGTGCCCATCGCCGGCATGGCGCTGCTGCCGGTGCTGTTTGGCTGGCCGGCGCTGCTGTTCCCGATGCACATTGCCCTGCTCGAACTCATCATCGACCCGGCCTGCTCGATCGCTTTCGAGAACGAACCGGCCGAGAGCGACGTGATGCAACGCCCGCCCCGCGACGCCAACGCACCGCTGTTTGGCGGCGTCACCTTGTGGCTGGCGCTGCTGCAGGGGCTGGGCGTGCTGGCGGCGGTGATGGGCGCGTTTGCCTGGGCGGCGCCCCGGCTGCCCGAGGCGGAGGCCCGCGCTTTTGCCTTTGCCACGCTGGTGATCGGCAACCTGGCGCTGATCCTTTCCAACCGCTCGGCCACGAGGCCGCTATGGGCCACGCTGCGCACGCCGAACACCACGCTCTGGGTGGTGGTGGGTCTGGCGTTGGCGCTGCTGCTGGCCGCGCTCTATGTGCCCTGGGCGGTGGGCGTGTTGCGCTTTGCGCCACTGCCGGCGCACGAGCTGGCCGCCGCCAGCGGGCTGGGCTTGTTCAGCGTGTTCTGGTTCGAAGGCATCAAGTGGGCCCGAAGAGCCCACGCCGGTTCACGGTGACCACTCGTGGCTGAGTGACGTGACCGTGCCACGCCAGTAGGTCTTGCGGCCCTCCGGGAGCAGCCAGGCCACCTCGCCGGTGAGCGGCACCGTCATGCCGTCGACGCGCTGGTGGTAGGACCAGCTGCCCTCCCAGGGTGCCATGCTGGTCTCTCCGCCCACCATGCGGCTGCGCGCCTCGGCGCGCACCGAAGCCATCAGGCCCGCGTCGTCGAAGCGGAACAGCAGGGTGATCGAGAGCGCACCATCCGTCAGCGTGGCCTTGGCCGAGTGCTCGTCCACCGCGGTCCAGCGCACGCCCTGGCTGGGCAACAAGGCGGTGGGATACCAGGCGGCTTCGGCAAAGAAGCGCATCAGCTCGCCGCGCGCCAGTTCACCACCGCCCCGCAGGTGGGCCACGTCGAAGAAGCCGAAAACGGCCGCGTGCAGCAGACCTTCGCCGTCCGCATAGCTGTCGTGCACACGCACCGGCACGCCGGGCGCCATGGCGATGCGCGCGTCCCACAGAAAACCCGGGCGTTGCACCACCACCCGCTGGCGCGAGGTGAACGGCTTCCACTGTTCTCCGGTGGGTGACAGGTTGAAGTGGCCGGTGTGCTCCAGCGTGGCCGCGGTGACGATGGACTGACCCGGCGTGAGCACGGTGCTGAAATAGCGCTGCACGGGCGCGGGCAGGCCTTCGATTTCGCGCGGGTCGTAGCGCGCGGGTGAGGCGGGCAGGCGTTTCGCCTCCAGACGCGCCAGGATCGCCTGCGTCGCCCCGGTCCAGCGCATGGCGCCGCCGACGTTGAGGCCCACGAAAATCAGCGCGAGCGCCGCGAGGATGAGGAACAGCCAGGTGAGCCAGGTCATGGGCGTGGAGGGTTTCGATGGCTTGGTTTGGCGGCGGAACACGATTCAGCAGCGTAACAAACCGCGGCAACAAGATCGGTGCGGTGGCGGACACGGGGCGCAACGCAATAGGCAAGCGCCCCGTGGGGTCGGCGCAAAGCGTATTCAGAAAACCGGGATACACTCCGCCCTGCTCCGGGGTGCACCGACCGAAAGGTCCAGCGCTGAGATGGTTGAAGAACCGAACCCGTGAACTTGATCTGGCTAGTACCAGCGAAAGAAGAGCGCAGCCCCCAGGGCCTGCATCCCCGACCCGTTCCTCGTGCGACGGGTCCGTCCACACCGCGTGTGGACACGGGTGCATGTTTTGACGGGCGGTCTCCGGAGCATCCACAGCCCCAACAGGAGACCGCCGCCATGAACGCCCCCGACAAGATTCCCTTCGCTGACCAGTTCGCGCTCAGCCGCGAGCCCTTCCCCGCTTCGCGCAAGATCTACGTGCCCGGCTCTAGCGAGAGCATCCGCGTGCCCATGCGCGAGATCCTGCTGTCCAACGGCGAGCAGGTCACGGTGTACGACACCTCCGGCCCCTACAGCGACCCGAGCGCCACCATCGACGTGCGCACCGGTCTGGCCGATGTGCGCGGCGCCTGGATCGAAGCGCGTGGAGACACCGAGCGCTACACCGGCCGCCAGCGCGCCGCGCTGGACGACGGCGTGAAGAACGAGGCGCAGAACAACGGCACCACCATCGAACGCATTGAGGCACTGCGTGCCGAGGCCGCCGGCCTGCAGCGCACGCCACGCCGCGCGAAGAGCGGCATGAACGTCTCGCAGATGCACTACGCGCGCAAGGGCATCGTCACGCCCGAGATGGAATACGTGGCCCTGCGCGAGAACGGCAAGCGCGAGTGGATGCGCGAGTACCTGGGCGACCCGGTGCGGGAAGCACGCCTGCGCGGCAACCCCATGGGCGCGCGCATTCCCGATGTGTTCACGCCCGAGTTCGTGCGCGACGAGGTGGCCCGCGGCCGCGCCATCATCCCGGCCAACATCAACCACCCCGAGGTCGAGCCCATGGCCATCGGGCGCAACTTCGGCGTGAAGATCAACGCCAACATCGGCAACTCGGCCGTCACCTCCAGCATCGAGGAAGAAGTGGACAAGCTGGTGTGGGCGATCCGCTGGGGCGCCGACAACGTGATGGACCTGTCCACCGGCAAGAACATCCACACCACGCGCGACTGGATCGTGCGCAACAGCCCGGTGCCCATCGGCACGGTGCCGATCTACCAGGCGCTGGAAAAAGTGGGCGGCGTGGCCGAAGACCTGACCTGGGCCATCTACCGCGACACGCTGATCGAGCAGGCCGAACAGGGCGTGGACTACTTCACCATCCACGCTGGCGTGCGCCTGGCCTACATCCACCTCACGGCACAGCGCCGCACCGGCATCGTCTCGCGCGGCGGCTCGATCCTCGCCAAGTGGTGCATCACGCACCACAAGGAGAACTTCCTCTACACGCACTTCGACGAGATCTGCGAGATCATGAAGGCCTACGACGTGAGCTTCTCGCTCGGCGACGGCCTGCGTCCCGGCAGTGCTTCGGACGCCAACGATGAAGCCCAGTTCGCCGAATTGAAGACGCTGGGCGAACTCACGCAGGTGGCGTGGAAACACGACGTGCAGACCATGATCGAAGGCCCCGGCCACGTGCCCATGCACCTGATCCAGGCCAACATGGACGAGCAGCTGAAGCACTGCCACGAAGCGCCGTTCTACACGCTGGGCCCGCTGACCATCGACATCGCACCGGGCTACGACCACATCGCCTCCGCCGTGGGCGCGGCCATGATCGGCTGGATGGGCACCTCCATGCTCTGCTACGTGACACCCAAGGAACACCTGGGCCTGCCCGACCGCGACGACGTGAAGCAGGGCATCATCGCCTACAAGATCGCCGCCCACGCGGCCGACATCGCCAAAGGCCACCCGGGCGCCCGGGCGCGCGACGACGCCATGAGCAAGGCGCGCTTCGAATTCCGCTGGCGCGACCAGTTCGCACTCGGCCTGGACCCGCAAACCGCCGAGGACTACCACGACGAAACCCTGCCCAAGGACTCGTCGAAAGAGGCGCACTTCTGCTCCATGTGCGGGCCGAAGTTCTGCTCCATGAAGATCACGCAGGACGTGCGCGACTACGCCGCGGCCAAGGGCGTGAGCGAGGAACAGGCACTCAACGAAGGCATGGCGCAGAAGAGCGCGGAGTTCAAGGCCGTGGGCGGCGAGTTCTACGTTCCCGTCGATGCGATCGGCAGGAAGGGCTGAGCCATGAATGCCCATCGTTCACGCATCGGCATCGCTGGCGCGGGCGTGCTTGGCCGGCTGCTCGCATGGCAACTGTCCCGGGCCGGGCACGCGGTCACGGTGTTCGATCCGGCGGCGGGTCCGGAAGCACCGGCCACCGGCTACCTGTCGGAACACGCGGCCTGCGCAGCCGGCTTCACGGCGGCAGGCATGCTCAGCCCCATCGCGGAGCTGGACAACGCCGGCCCCGACATCGCGCGCCTGGGCTGGCGCTCGCTGGCCCTGTGGCGCGAGGTGGCGGACACGCTGCGTGCCGAAGGCTGCAGCGCGCCGCTGTTCGAACAACACGGCAGCCTGATGCTCGCGCACGGCGCCGACCTGGGCGCGGCGCGGCGTGTGCTGGCCCGGCTGGACACCGCGCCTTCGCTGGCCGCCGAGCTGCCCGCACCCCAGCCGCTGGACCGTGCGGCGCTGGCCGCGCTGGAGCCCGCGCTGGCGCCGGGTCTGCACGCCTGGCTGCTGCCCGGCGAAGCACAGGTGATGTCGCGCGACATGCTCCACGCGCTGGCCGTGCAGGCGCCGAACGTGCACTGGTGCTGGGGTGAGCGCGTCGAACGCGTGGAGCCGGGTGTGCTGTACTTGATGGGTGAAGGGCCGGTGCGGTTTGATCTCGCCATCGATGTGCGAGGTGTGAACTCGGCCCACCCCCGCGCCGCCTGCGGCGCCACCCCCTCAAGGGGGCACCAGCCGCGGCCCGGCGAAGCCGGTTCCGCGCTGGCACTCGGAGGAGAAATGGCCGTGCGGGGCGTGCGTGGCGAAGTCATCTGGCTGCACGCCCCCGGCGTACCGCTGCAGCGCCCGGTGCGCCTGCTGCACCCGCGCCACCGGGTCTACATCGTGCCGCGCCCGGGCGACCTGTTCGTGGTCGGCGCGAGCGAGGTGGAGAGTGAGGACCGCTCACCGGTGACCCTGCGCAGCGCGGTCGAGCTGATGGCCGCGGCGCAGAGCGTGCTGCCCGAACTGGCCGAGGCGCGCATCGTGCACATGGAAGCCAACCTGCGCCCCGCCCTGCCCGACAACGAACCCCACACCCACACCGAGCCTGGCCTGCTGCGCATCAACGGTCTGTTCCGCCACGGCTGGTTGCTCGCGCCGGCGTTGGTGCAGGACGCGCTGGCGAGACTGGGACACCCCCCTGCGCCGCTGCGCGGCTTCCCCCCTCCCGTTCCGGAGGGGGGACACAGCCTGTGGTCGGGCCAAGCCCGTTCCACGGCTGTCCTGGACGGCACCCTTGCGCCGGCTGCGCCCTCTGACGTTCCCCCTGCGCCGTGTGCGGTGCACTGACACCATGCTGCAATTCAACGACATCACTCTGCCCTGCCCCGAAGGCCTGACGCTGGCCGCGCTGCTGGAAGCACAAGAGGTGGACGCCAACCAGATCGCCACGGCGGTGAACGGCGAGTTCGTGCCACGCGCGTTGCGCGCGCAAACATGGTTGGCAGCCGGCGACACCGTGTTGACCTTTCAAGCCATCGTGGGCGGATGAACACCATGAGCACACAAACATCCACCTGGTCGCCCTACGGCACCGAACTCACGAGCCGCTTCCTGCTCGGCACAGCCGGCTACCCCTCACCGCAGGTGCTGGCCCACAGCATCGCCGCCAGCGGCACGCAGATCGTCACCGTGGGCCTCAAGCGCACGCTGGCCGCGGGGGGCGACAACGGCTTTGTGGAGATCGTCCGCACGGCCATGCAGGAACACGGCGCCCACCTGCTGCCCAACACCGCCGGCTGCCGCACCGCACGCGAAGCGATCACGCTGGCGCACATGGCGCGCGAGCTCTACGGCACCCCTTGGATCAAACTCGAAGTGGTGGGCGACGAACACACCCTGCAGCCCGATCCCTGGGGCACGGTGGACGCCGCGGCGCAGCTCACCCGGGACGGTTTCGCCGTGTTCCCCTACTGCACCGACGACCTCGTCACCTGCCAGCGCTTGCTTGACGTGGGCTGCGAAGTGTTGATGCCCTGGGGTGCGCCCATCGGCTCGGGACAGGGGCTCATCAACCCGTTTGCGCTGCGCACCCTGCGCGCACGGCTGCCCGGTGTGCCGCTGATCGTGGACGCCGGCATCGGCGCGCCTTCACACGCCGCCGCCGCGATGGAACTGGGCTTCGACGCCGTGCTGCTGAACTCCGCCGTGGCCCAGGCCGTGGACCCGGTGCGCATGGCGCGCGGCTTCGGCCTGGCCATTCAAGCCGGTCGCGCGGCGTACGAGGCCGGTGTGATGGCGCCGCAGGACATGGCGGTGGCGAGCACGCCGGTGTCCGGTCATCCTTTTCTGATCAACTGACCATGACCCCTGTGATCTGGAGCATCGCCGGCACCGACAGCGGTGGCGGCGCGGGCCTGGCGGCCGACCAGCGCGCGGCCGATGCCTTCGGCGTGCACCTCTGCCCGGTGGTGTCGGCCGTCACCGCGCAGAGCACCACCGCCGTGACGCAGGTGCAGGCTGTGGCGCCCGAGCTGCTGGAGGCGCAGCTCGAAGCCCTGGCCGCCGACCTGCGGCCGCGCGTGATCAAGACCGGCTTGCTCGGCAGCGCGGCCAACGCGTACGTGGTCGCTCGCTGGGTGGACCGCCTGCGCGAGCGCGGGCCGGTGCAGCTGGTGATCGACCCGGTGCTGCGCGCCAGCACCGGCGCGGCGTTCGCCAGCGATGAGCTGCTGCAGGTCTACCGCCAGGAGCTGCTGCCACGCGCCAGCGTGATCACACCCAACCAGCGCGAAGCCGCGGCCTTGCTCGGCGCCGACGCGGCGAACAACGTGCCCGGGCTCGCCGGGGCCCTGCAGCGGCTGGGCGCGCAGGCGGTGGTGGTGACGGGCGGTGACGCCGGCACGCCAGGCCTCTCGCTCGACTGGCTGCACACCCCCCACGCGCGCGGCTGGCTCAGCCTGCCGCGCGTGGACACCTGCAACAACCACGGCACCGGCTGCACCTTCGCCACCTCGCTGGCCGCCGCGCTGGCACTGGGCTTCGTCGCGGCCGACGCCGCCGTGCTCGCCAAGATGGCCACCACGCACGCGTTGCGCCATGCGCGCGCCGTGGGCCAGGGGGCCGGGCCGGTGGTGGCGCGGCCCGGTTTCGGCAGCGATCCGGCGCTGCTGCCCCGCCTGTCGCTGGACGAACAGCCGCCCACGGGCTGGCCTGTGCGCGAGCCGGCCCGCACACCGGGGGTTTACGCCATCGTCGACAGCGCCGAGCGGGTGGCCGCGGTGCTGCGCGTGCACCTCACCGTGCCCACGATCCAGCTGCGCATGAAGCGGCCGCCCGGTCTGGACAACGCGGCCTGGTCCGAACGGCTGCAACGCGACATCGAACTCAGCCTGCGCGCCGCCGACGCGGCCGGCGCCACGCTGGTGGTCAACGATCACTGGCAGCTCGCGCTGCTGGCCGGCGCCCGGGCGCTGCACCTGGGGCAGGAAGACCTGCTCGCCCTGTCACCGAGAGACCGCGCGCAGCTTCAGGCCGCGCGCGAACAGGGCGTGCAGCTCGGTCTCAGTTCACACAGCCTGTGGGAACTCTGCCGCGCCGCCGCGCTGCTGCCCGACTGCATCGCCTGCGGCCCGGTGTGGCCCACCACCACCAAGGACATGCCCTGGCTGCCGCAGGGCCTGGACAATCTGGCCTGGTGGGCCCACATGGCGCCCGCGCCGGTGGTGGGCATCGGCGGCATCCTCGAACCCGCACAACTGCAGGCCGTGGCCGCGGCCGGTGCGGCCGGGGGCTGCGTGGTGCGCGGGCTGGGCGACGAGCCCGCTCAAACCCTGCCGGCCTGGCTCAGCGCCTGGCAAGCGGGCCTGGCCCGGCAAGACCGGACGGCGGTGCCGGCCCTGCCCCATCCCACGCTGCCAGCGGACCGCACCACCCGGTAAGTCATAAGGGTTAACCCTAGGCTGGAGTATCGTTGAGGGGTTCGTCACCGCCGGGCGATCGGGGCGCCTGCCGCCACGGGGCACCGGCATTTTTTCTTCCTCAGGAGTACTTTCGTGGATCGTCGTTCCCTCATCAAGAACGCTGGCATCGCTGGCGTGTTGACCACTGGCATCGCGCCCGCCGTGCATGCCCAGGCCGCGGTGCGCTGGCGCATGGCGTCGAGCTTCCCCAAGTCGCTGCCCACCATCTTTGGTTCGGCCGAGAAGTTTTCGGAAACCGTCAAGGCCCTGTCGGGCGGCAAGTTCGAGGTGTCGGTGCACGCCGCCGGTGACCTGATGCCCCCCTTCGGCGTGGTGGACGCGCTGCAGAACAGCACCGTCGAAATGGCTCAGACCGCCTCCTACTACTTCACCGGCAAGGACGCCACCTTCGCCTTCGGCTGTGCCGTGCCCTTCGGCCTGACCGCGCGCCACATGGACGCCTGGATGGAACAGGGTAACGGCCGCAAGTACATGGACGAGTTCTATGCCAAGTACAACATCACCTCCATGAGCGCGGGCAACACCGGCACCCAGATGGGCGGCTGGTACCGCAAGGAGATCAAGACCGTGGCCGACCTCAAGGGTCTGAAGATGCGCCTGGGTGGCGGTCTGTTCGGCGAGACCATGAACAAGCTGGGTGTGGTGGCGCAGAACATGCCGGCCGGCGAGGTCTACCAGGCGCTGGAAAAAGGCACGCTGGACGCGACCGAATTCGTCGGCCCGTTCGACGACGAGCGCCTGGGCTTCCACAAGGTGGCCCCGTTCTACTACTACCCCGGCTGGTGGGAAGGTGGCGCGGAGCTGGAGTTCTTCATCAACAAGAAAGCCTATGACGCGCTGTCGGCCGAGAACAAGGCCATCGTGCGCGCCGCCGGCGCCGTGGCCGCGCGCGACATGACGGCCAAGTACGACATGCAGAATCCAATGGCGCTGCGTCGCCTCGTGGCCAGCGGCACCAAGCTCAAGCCCTTCAGCAAAGCGGTGATGGACGCCGGCTTCAAGGCCGCCATGGAAGTGTTCGCCGAACACGAGGCCAAGTCGCCCGAGTTCAAGAAGATCCACCGCGACATGCGCGCTTTCCAGCGCGACCAGGTGTTGTGGAGCAAGTTCTCCGAATGGCGCTACGACGACTACATCGGCGCGGCCAAGATCTGACCGGCCGGCACCGCGTTCCCAAACAGAAAAGGCGCCCCGCGGGGCGCCTTTTCTGTTTCCGCAAGCCCGCGGAGCGATCAGCTGCGCGCTTCGTTCAGGGCCATGTGCGTCACCTGCAGGTCCAGGATTTCTTCCGGTTCCTGCGCTTCCTGCGCGGTCGGATGGTCCAGGCCCTGCTGCAGGCGCTGCATGTCGAGGTCCCCCGTCCATTTCGCCACCACCAGCGTCGCCACGCCGTTGCCCACCAGGTTGGTCAGGGCGCGGGCTTCGCTCATGAAACGGTCGATGCCGAGGATCAGCGCCAGACCGGCCACCGGCACACCGCCCACGGCCGACAGCGTGGCCGCCAGCACGATGAAACCGCTGCCGGTGATGCCGGCCGCGCCCTTGGAGGTGAGCAGCAGCACGGCCAGCAGGGTCAGCTGCTGCACCAGCGTCATGGGCGTGTCGGTCGCCTGGGCGATGAACACCGCGGCCATGGTCAGGTAGATCGAGGTGCCGTCGAGGTTGAACGAATAACCGGTGGGGATCACCAGGCCGACCACCGACTTCTTGGCGCCCAGGTTTTCCATCTTCTCCATCATGCGCGGCAGCACCGATTCGCTCGACGAGGTGCCCAGCACGATCAGCAGCTCTTCCTTGATGTAACGGATGAACTTCACGATGCTGAAACCGTGCAGTCGGCTGATGAAGCCCAGCACCACGAACACGAACAGCAGGCAGGTCAGGTAGAAGGTGCCCATGAGCTTGCCGAGCGAGAACAGCGAGCCGATGCCGTACTTGCCGATGGTGAAGGCCATGGCGCCGAAGGCACCGATGGGGGCCACCTTCATGATGATGCCGACGATGTCGAACAGCACGTGCGAGCTCTTCTCGATGAAGTCGAACACCATGGTGCCGCGGCCGCCGAACTTGTGCAGCGCGAAGCCGAACAGCACCGAGAACAGCAGCACCTGCAGGATGTCGCCTTTGGCGAAGGCGTCCACCACCGAACTGGGGATCACGCCCAGCAGGAAATCGACCGTGCCCTTCATCTTGCCGGGCTCGGTGTAGGCCGCGATGGCCGTGGTGTCGAGCGAAGCGGCGTCCACGTGCATGCCCGAGCCGGGCTGGATCAGGTTGACCACCAGCAGGCCGATGAGCAGCGCCACCGTGGACACGACCTCGAAGTACAGCAGGGCCAGGCCGCCGGTCTTGCCGACCTTCTTCATGTCTTCCATGCCGGCGATGCCCACCACGACGGTGCAGAAGATGATGGGCGCGATGATCATCTTGATCAGCTTGATGAAGGCGTCGCCCAGCGGCTTCATCTTGGCCCCGAGCTCGGGGTGGAAGTGGCCCAGCAGCACGCCAACGGTGACGGCGAACAGGACCTGGACGTACAGGGATTTGTAAAGCGGCTTGCGCGCGGTGCTCGGTGTCATGGGTTTGTCTCCAGGAGAGCTTGTCGGGGGTGCAGCACCGTGTGGCGGCGCCGGCCGGCATCCCGTGTTCGGGACAGGCGGGACGATACGCACCACGGCGGGGCGCGCCAACTGTGGCGTTCAACAGTCGTAGTACTACGTATGCCCGTGTTTCGGGCGGTGTTCAGCCGGCGGCCAGGGCGTCCTGCACCTCGTCCAGCAGCTTGGGGCCCAGGCTGCGCCGCAGACCGTCCCAGGCCGGCTGCACCGCCCGGCGCAGCACCGCGCGCTCGGCGGCGCCGGACTGATGCAACATCACGCCCGGCGTGCGCCGCAGCGTGGCCAGGGCCTGCTTGTCCAGCGCAGCGGAGAGCCGGTTGCCGTGAGCCAGCGCGTCGGTCAGCGCGCTGCCGAGCAGTGCGCGGTCGGCCGGCGCGAGGCTGGCCCAGAAACGCGGGTTGCTCACCACCGCGTAGCCCAGGTAGCCGTGCTGCGTCAGCGTCACGTGCGGCTGCCACGGCGCCAGGCCCTGGGTCAGGTAGTTGGAGAGCGGGTTTTCCGCCGCGTCCACCACGCCGCTGGCCAGCGCGCGCTGCGTCTCGCCAAACGGCAGCACCACCGGGCGCGCACCGAGCGCCCGCATCTGCGCGGCCAGCACGCGCGACGCCTGCACCCGCACCCGCAGACCTTTGAAATCGGCCGGCGTGCGCAGCGCCCGGGTGGCGCTCATCTGCTTGAAGCCGTTGTCCAGGAAACCCAGGCCCAGCATCTGCTGGCGGCCCAGGCGCTGCAGCAGCCCGCGCCCCACGGCGCCCTGCGTCACGCGCCGCACCTGCGCCAGATCGGCAAACAGGTAGGGCAAATCGAACACCTCGAACTCGGGCACGCCCGCGTTGCCGAACTTCGAGAGCGAAGGCGCCAGCATCTCCACCGCGCCCAGGCGCAGCGCCTCCATCTCGTCGTCGTCGCCCCAGAGCTGCGAGTCCGGAAAGACCTCCACGCGGATGCGTCCCTCTGCGCGTTCGTGCACCAGCGCCTGGAAGCGCAGCGCCATCTGGCCCTTGGGCGTGTCGGGCGCCACCACGTGCGAGAAGCGCAGCAGCACCGCGGGCTTTGCGGCACGCGCCAGGCCGCTGGCCGCGCCCAGCAGCGCGCCCAGCGCGGTGCGGCGCAGCACGCGGGGCGAACGGGGCAAGGCGGTGATCCAGGCAGCGACCATGCTCGCTATGCTAACGAGGCCATGCCCACCGAACCCACCCTCGATTTCCACGCGCTCGACCTGGACACGCGCCAGGCCTCGGCGCTCACGCGCCGCGCCGTGGCCTGGCTGGGCGCGCTGCTGCTGCTGGTGGCCGCGTCGGCGGTGGCGATGGTGCTGTTCCTGCGCAGCGAGGAAGCGCGCGAACAAGACCGCCGCCGCACGGCCGACGCCGAGTGGCTGGACCAGACGCTGCGGTTCCACTTCCGCCGCCTTGAAGGCGACCTGGGCGTGCTGGCGCTGCAGGCCCGGCAGGCCAGCGGCCCGGTCAGTGCGCCGCCGCCCACCGGCCCCTGGTGGCGGGACGCCGGTCTGGTGGCCGCGCACGGCTGGCTGCCGGCCGGCCAGGCCGACCCCGAACTGTGGCCAGCCTTCCTGCGCGAAGCCGCGGCCCGCGAACCCGGCAACGCCGCCGCCCTGGCCACCATGCTCGACACCACCCGTGGCCTGCAACGTGCCGCCTACGCCGGGCCGCTCGCCGCGGCCGATGGCACGGTGCAACAGCTCTGGCTGGCGGTGCCGCTGTTCGAACAGGGCCGCTTTGTCGGCGACTACGTGGCCGCCGTGCCGGTCGACCGGGTGCTGGCCGGGCTGATCCCGGCCTGGTTCCTGCAGGACCACCACCTGGTGCTGGACGACGCAAGCACCCCGCAGGCGCCGGCCGACGGCGGTGCGCGCTTTCTCGCCCCCATCAACCTGCCCGGTGCGCAACTGGGGCTGTGGGTGGAAGCGCTGGGCGACCAGGCGCCGCTGGCCCCGCGCGCCTTCTTCGCGGTGGCGCTGGTCTGCCTGGCCGGCATGCTGCTGACGCTGGTGGCGCTGTGGCGCGACATCCAGCGCCGCCAGCGCGCCGAGACGCGCCTGCAGACCCAGCTCGCGCTGCGCACTGCGATGGAGCGTTCGGTGGCACTGGGCCTGCGCGCCTGGGACCAGGCCGGCCACCTGCTCTACGCCAACCCCGCTTTCGGCCACCTGGTGGGCTGGACACCGCAGGAACTCATCGCGCACAACGGCGCGCCACCTTACTGGCCCGCCGGCCAGGGCGACGAGTTCGAACAGATGCGCAGCCAGGCGGGCGACACCGCGGCGCCGGCCGGCACCGAGCTGCAGCTGCAACACCGCGACGGCCACCGGCTCGACGTGCTGGTGCACAGCGCCCCGCTGGCGCTGGCCAGCGGCGAGGTGGTGGGCTGGGTCGGCTCGGCGCTGGACATCACCGAGCGCCGCCGTGTCGAGCGCCTGGCCGCGCGCCAGCAGGAGCTGCTCGAAGCCTCGGGCCGGCTGGTGGCCATGGGCGAGGTGGCGTCCACCCTGGCGCACGAACTCAACCAGCCGCTGGGCGCGCTCAGCAGCTTTGCCAACGGCCTGCTCAACCGCGTGCGCGAGCAGCGCATCACCTTCGAGGAAATCGTGCCGGTGGTCGAGCGCATGGAGCGCATGGCCGAAAAGGCCGGCCGCGTGATCCAGCGCGTCAATGCCTTCGCGCGCCGCCAGGACATGACACGCCTGCCGCTCGCGCTGCGGCCCTTCGTGGCGCGCGTGGCCGCGGGCGCGCCGCTGCCCGAGGGCGTGGCGCTGGACTTGCAGCTGCCACCGGGCGACGGCCCCACCGTGCCGGCCGACGCGCTGCTGCTCGAAAACGCGCTGCACAACCTGGTGCTCAACGCCGGCGAGTGGGCGCCGCGCAGCGGGCGCACGCCGGCGCGCGTGCGGGTGGACCTGGTGAGCGGCGACGGCCAGGTCGGCGTGCGCGTGGCCGACAGCGGACCGGGTGTGCCCCCGCAGCAGCTGGGCACGATCTTCGACGCCTTCGCCAGCCACAAACCCGGCGGCATGGGCATGGGCCTGGCGATCTGCCGCTCCATCGTCGAGGCACACCACGGGCGCATCGAAGTGGAGTGCAGCGCCGAGCTGCACGGCGCACAATTCACGCTCTGGCTGCCCACGACATGAACCCCACCGTCCACCTGATCGACGACGACACGGACTTCCGCGAAGGCCTGGCCTGGCTGCTCGATTCACGCGGCCTGCCCACGCGCAGCTGGACCGGGGGCGACGCTTTCCTGCAGGCCCTGCGCAGCGGCGAAGTACCCAACACCTGCTGCGTGCTGCTGCTCGACATCCGCATGGAACCGCTCTCGGGCCTGGCCACCTTCGAACAGCTCAAGGCCCTGGCCTGGCCCTGGCCGGTGCTCTTCCTCACCGGTCACGGTGACGTCAGCATGGCGGTGGCGGCGGTGAAGAACGGCGCCTGGGACTTCCTGGAAAAACCGTTCCAGAACAACCTGCTGGTGGACAAGGTGGAGGCCGCGCGCCAGGCCGCGGTGACGCTGCACACCGAATCCCAGGACCGGCTGCAGCTCCAGCAGGCGCTGGCCGCGCTGAGCGCGCGCGAGCGCGAGGTGCTGGCCGAGCTGCTGCAGGGCCACTACAACAAGAACATCGCCGACCACCTGGGCATCACCCAGCGCACGGTGGAATTCCACCGCGCCAACATCTTCGAGAAGCTCAAGGTGCAGTCGGCCGTGGAGCTGGCCCACCGCATGGGCCGGCTGGGCGGCAGCGGCAGCGGCGGCTGAGCCCCGCCCGGGTTTGGCACACTCGGGGCCCCGCCCCGTTTCCCCGCGCCCATGACCGCCTCCACCGACCACGACCTGCCCCCGCTGAACGCCACACCGCCCGGCCTGTACCGCCACTACAAGGGCGGCTGGTACGAGGTGATCGAGACGGTGCGCTGCAGCGAAACGCTGCAAGGCATGACGCTGTACCGCGCGCTGTATGGCGATTTCGGCCTCTGGGTCCGTCCGGCCTCGATGTTTGCCGAGCACGGCAGCTTCGAGGGCAAGTCACAGCCCCGCTTCACGCCGCAGGACCCGGCACGCATGCCGCTCGGTGACCTGCCCGCGGCGCACGCGCTCATCGCCCACCTGCGCGGCCGCGCGCTGCGCGAAAAACACACCGATCTGGATGCCGCCCTGCGCCCGCCACCGCCCGAGCCCACCGCCTGCTGCGGCCGCGGCTGCAACGGCTGCGTGTGGGAAGGGTTCTACGAAGCGCTGCACCACTGGCGGGTGGACGCGCTGGCGTGGCTCGGAACGCTGCCACCAGCGGTGCCAGCGGGCTGATCGGGGCGCGCCTATGCCCGCACGCCGGGCAAGGGCATGCTCAAGTGTGATGCGGGGGTGTCGAAACAACCTGAACACACCAGGATTCGAGACACCATGACCCCCACTGCACTTCTGGAGCCGCCGCCCGTCGAGGCGGTCGAAGGTCCATCCGGGGTTCCGACGGTGCTGACCGTCGATGACGAACCTTCCGTCCTCAACGCCCTGCGTCGCGTCTTCCGGTCGCAAGGCATCGCCACGCTGCAGGCGACCAGCGCCGCCGAGGGGTTGTCGCTGCTGAAAACCCACCGGGTGGACCTGGTGATTTCGGACATGCGCATGCCCGAAATGGATGGCGCGCGCTTTCTGGAACGGGTGAAGATCCACGACGAAAGCATCGTGCGCGTGCTGCTGACGGGCTATGCCGACATGTCGTCCACGATCGCCGCCATCAACCGGGGCGCCATTCACCGGTACATCGCCAAGCCCTGGGACGACCAGGACCTGGTGCTGGTGGTGCGCGAGGCCCTGAGCCGGCGCGACCTGGAAAAAAAGAACGCCGAGTTGACCGAGCTGACGAAGCGGCAGAACGAGCAGTTGCGGGACATCAACCAGACCCTGGAAACCCGGGTGGCCGCGCGAACAGCCGAACTCGAGCAGATCAACGGCATGCTCGACGCGGCCTACGCGGACCTGGACAACACTTTCGTGCTCGCGGTGAATGTGTTCTCCAGCCTGATGGAGATGCGCGGCGGCCACCCCGGACACTCGCGCCGGGTGGCCGAACTCGCGCGTGAGACCGCCAAGCGCCTGGGCCTGCCGGACCGCGATGTGCGCGACGTGCACCTGGCCGCGCTGGTGCACGACGTCGGCACCATCGGGTTTCCCGACACCATGCTGGGCAAGCCGGTGTCCACCTACACCGCGGAAGAACACCAGCGCTACCGGCGCCACACCATCGACGGCGAAACCGCCCTGATGGCCCTGTCGCAGCTGCAGGGCGTGGCCAGGATCGTGCGCCAGCACCACGAGCGGGTGGACGGAAAAGGGTTTCCCGATGGCCTGGCGGGCGCCGAGATCGTGCTGGGCGCACGCATTGTGGCGGCGGCGAGCGACCTGGACGAGCTGGCCCATGGCCACATGGGCGAGATCAACCACTCGGTGGAGCGCGCACACAGCATGCTCCGCGGTGGCATGGACACGCGCTACGACCCGGCGGTGGTCGAGACCCTGCTCCAGGTGGTGGTCGACATGGCCGCTGCCGCCAAGGACGACTTACAGATCGATGTGCGCGACCTGCGCCCCGGCATGGTGCTGGCGCGCGCTGTGTTGTCGGCCAAAGGCGCCATCCTGCTGGCAGCGGGCTACGTCTTTGACGAACGCGTGGTCAGGCAGGTGACGAATTTTTCGACCAAGGAAGGTGTGCACCTCACGCTGTGGGTGCAACGCGACTCCATCCCCGAGGGCACCCCGCTCATGGCACCGCCGAGGGTCCATGCCTGATGACGTGCCCTGACAAAAAAAAATCGAACGCCATCGTGGCCAGGGAGGTCGTCCAGGCCGTGGCCGTGCCCGCGGCCTTGCTGGGCAAGGGGCTGATCCTGACGGCCAACGACGCCTTCTGCCGGCTGAGCTCGCGCAGTGCTTCCGCGCTCCAGGGCCTGTCGCTGCTGGACCTGGTGGACGCGACCACGCGCCCCCACCTGCAGGCGGCGGTGCTGGCTTGTACAGAGCACGGCGAGGCGCCGCCCGTGATATCGGGCTCGATCATCACCCCCGATGGCTGCAAGCGCCCGGTGGAGATCCATGCCAGAAGAATCTGTCTCGGCGATCTGACCAAGGTGGTCGTGACCTGCGTCGACCTCAGCGACGTCATGCACGTCCAGGGCAGTCTGCTGGGCATGACCAAGATGCTGTCGCAGATCATCGACGGCGCCCCGGTGCCCTCGCTGGTGATCGACCGGCACCACCGGGTGACCCACTGGAACACGGCCTGCGAACGCATGACGGGCATCAAGCGCAACGAGGTGCTCGGGACCCGGGACGGCTGGAAAGCGTTCTACCGCGAGCAGCGTCCCTTGCTCGCGGACATGATCGTGGACGGGGTCGACGAGGCGACCATGCAGTCGTTCTACGGTGTGGCCATGGACCGTTCAGCCGCCATCGCCGGGGGTGTCGAGGTTGAGGCCTTTTTCCCGGGTTTCGGGGCCTCTGGCAAATGGTTGTTCTTCACCGCCGCGCCCCTGTACGACGCCGATGGCCAGGTGATCGGCGCCATCGAAACCCTGCAGGACGTCACCGCGCGCCGGAACTCGGAAGAGGAACTGCTGCGGCACCGCAACGAGCTGGAAGAAATCGTCAAACAACGCTCGGCCGAGCTGGCGGTCACGGCGCGCGAGCTCAAACTGTTCGTCGCCCGCTCGCCGATCGGTGTGGCTTATACCTCGGGGGGCGTCATTCAGCGGGTCAATCCCGCGATGGCCGAGATGTTCGGCTACGCCGGACCCGACCTGATCGGCAGGCCGGCTCGGTCGGTCTACCTGTCGGACGGTGACCACGCGAGCTTTGGCCGCTACGCGGGCCCCCTGCTTTCACAGGGCGAGCCGATCCACAGCGAAATGTGGATGCGCCACGCGGATGGCCACCCGATCTGGGTGCAGATCGACGGCCACGTGGCGGACACGAAGGACACCGCCCGTGGCACCTGGTGGATGATGCAGGACCGTTCCGACATCCGGGATGCCCAGGTACAGCTGCAGGCGCGGATCACCGAACTCGATGCCATGAACCACCAGCTCGAAGAAGCGCAGAACCAGCTGCTGCAGCAGGACAAGATGGCGTCGATCGGTCAACTTGCCGCTGGTGTGGCCCACGAGATCAACAACCCGATCGGCTTCGTGAGCTCCAACCTCAACACCCTGCGCCAGTACGTGAACAGCCTCTTCAGCCTGGGCGAAGCCTGCGACGCGGCACTGGCGGCGCCAGCCGACGCCAGCCTGGCCAGCGCACTGGCACAGAAGCGGGAAGAGATCGAGATCGATTACCTGCGCGAGGACCTTCCCCTGCTGCTGGACGAATGCGCGGACGGCCTCGGGCGCGTCAAGAAGATCGTCCAGGACCTCAAGGACTTCTCGCGCGTGGACCATTCCGACTGGCAGGAAGCCGATCTGAACGTGGGCCTGGAGTCCACCCTCAACGTCGTGCGCCACGAGGTGAAATACAAGGCCGAGGTGATCAAACACCTCGCGCCGCTCCCGCCGGTCATGTGCCTGGCGGCGCAGCTCAACCAGGTGTTCATGAACCTGATCGTCAACGCGGCGCACGCCATCGTCGACCAGGGCACGATCTCCCTGTTGTCCGGCGTCGAGCAGGACTGGGTCTGGGTGCAGGTCGAAGACACCGGCTCCGGCATGAGCGCCGAAGTCCGGCGGCGGATCTTCGAACCCTTCTTCACCACCAAGGACGTGGGCAAGGGCACGGGCCTGGGCATGTCGCTGTCGTTTTCCATCATTCAGAAACACGGCGGCGCCATCCAGGTGCGCTCCGCCGTCGGGCAGGGCACCGCCATCCGCATCTGGCTGCCGGTGGCGGGACCACAGGCCCTGGCCAAAGACGCCAAGCCACCGGCGTGGGAGCATGAGCATGAACACACCGCCTGAGCTCACCACACGCCCCCATCCGCGCACACTGCTGCTGGTGGACGACGAGGAAGCGATCCTTTCGTCGCTCAGGCGCCTGTTCCGCCGCGACGGTTACCACCTGCTCACCGCCACCAGCGGCGCCCAGGGGCTGGCGCTGCTGGCCCAGCAATCGGTGGACGTGATCCTCTCGGACCAGCGCATGCCCGGCATGACGGGCATCGACTTCATGCGCGAGGCCCGTCGCCGCCATCCCCACACGGTGCGCATGACCTTGTCCGGCTACACCGATCTGGAGTCGATCATCGAGGCGGTCAACGAGGGCGCCGTCTACAAGTTCCTCACCAAGCCCTGGGACGACGATCTCTTGCGGAGCCACGTGTCGCAGGCCTTTGAACAGAGCGAACTGGCGGCCGAGAACCGCCGCCTCGGCGAAGCGGTGCGCCAGGCCAACCGCGAACTGGCCACGGCCAACCAGCGACTCGAAAGCCTGTTGCGCCACGAGAGCGAACGCAGCCTGGCCATGCAGAACGCGGCCGGCGCTTCCCGGGATGCCCTGGATGGCTTGCCGATGGCGGTTTTCGGCATCGGCGACGACGGCATGCTGGCGTATGTCAATCGCCTGGCGGTGCGGCAGTGGCCCCAGTGGTCATCGACCCTGGGCAGCGATCCCGCGCCAGCCATGCAGCAGATGCTGGCGGCGCTGGAGCAGCCATCGCTGCGCGCCGAAGCGGAAGGGCTGCGCACGGCCATCGAAGGTCAAAACGCCCGGGTCTGGCTCCGCCCGCTGAGCGGGCAGCAGCAACCCCTGGGTTACCTGATGCTCGTGCAGCTGTTGCAGGAAGCCGCGGCGGCCGAGCCGGAGAGCCCGACGTGAACCCGCTTGAAACCACGGCGGCTGGCGAGCCCCTGAACCCCGCCGAATGGGCACGGTGCATCCGGGAACTGCCCTCGTTGCCGAGCGCCTTCATCGCGGCGGTCGAGGTGCTGAGCCAGGATCAGGTGCCCGCATCGACCTGCATCGAGGCGATCGAGCGCGACCAGGCCCTGACCGTTCGGGTGCTGCGCCTGGCCAACTCCGCGTTCTACGGGGCGCCGGGCCAGGTCTCGCGCATCGGCGACGCCGTCCAGATGCTGGGACTGCGCACCGTCGCGAGCACGCTGGCGGCCATTTCCCTGCGGGCCACGCTGGGGGCGTTGCACTGCGAGGGCTTCTGCTTTGACAGCTACTGGCGCCACAGCCTGTGCACCGCCCTTTCAGCGCGAGAACTGGCCAGGATCGCTGCGCTGGACACCGGTGAAGCCTTTCTGCTGGGCTTGCTGCACGACGTGGGCAAACTGATTCTGGCCATGACCAGCCCGGTGCTGGAGGCGCAGGCGCTGCAACTGGGCCACTCAGAAGAGCTGCCCATGCACGAAGCGGAACGGCGGGTGTTTGGCGTGTCCCACGCCGAGGTCGGCGCGGCGGTGGCCAGGCAATGGAATTTCCCGGCCAGCATCCCGGATGCGATTGCCGGTCACCACCGCCCCCTGGTCGTTCAGCCGCTGAAACGACTGACCGCCGGCCATCTGGTGCGCCTGGCCAACCACATGGCGCATGGCCTGGCGGCATCGCCCGACGCCCGCGAGCCCTTTTTGACCGACCCGCTGTGGTCCGACCTGGGCATCAGCGAGCAACACCTGCGCGATCTGGCCGAACGCGTCAGCGGCGAGCTGGACATCATGTCCTGTGCCTGAAACACCCGACCGGAGCCTCCCATGAGCCCAACACTTCAAGGCAGCATTCTTCTCGTCGATGACGAGGCCGCCATCGTCCGCGCCTTGCACCGCGCACTGCGCACACCCCTGGGCAACGGGGTGAAGATCGTGACCTGCAACAGCGGTTCGGAGGCGCTCGCGGAACTGATAGCGCAACGCTTTGACGTCATCGTCAGCGATCTGCGCATGCCCAACATGGGCGGCATGGAACTCCTGGCCCTGGCGGCGGACATCCAGCCCGGGTGCGTGCGCATGATCCTGACCGGGACGGCCGATTTCACGACGGCGCAGGAAGCCGTGAACCAGTTCGGCCTGTACCGCTACCTCACCAAACCCTGGGAGACCGATGAGCTGGTGCGCCACATCACATCGGCCATCGCCTTCAGTGTCGAGCAGCGCGCCCGCCAGGACCATGCCACACAGTGGGTCGCCAGCCAGGGACAGGCCAGCCCCGAAGAGCTGGAACGGCGCAGGCTCGAAGCCATGGAGCCCGGCATCACCCAGGTGGAGTGGGATGCCGAGGGCTGCGTGATCATGAGATAGGGAAGCACCCCCTGCCGCGCAGCGCGCGACCCCCCTCAAGGGGGGCCGAGGGCCGTCCAAGCCTGCCTGCGCAGGCTTGGACGGC
>MERT01000022.1:161670-222449 GCA_001770705.1 Burkholderiales bacterium GWF1_66_17
TCCGGCAAAGCCGGCCCGGCGGTGCCCTGGGTGGCTCGCCCCGAGCGCACGGAAAACGGTTCAGAACAGATCGCCCTGGCCGCGCAGCGCCGATGGCCTGAAGAGGCTGGTGTCCAGCGGTTCACGTCCTCGGTTGAAGCCGAGCCGGTCGCAGGTCTTGACGAAGCGCTGGCGCAGCAGGTCGGCCCAGATGCCCTGGCCCTTCATGCGGGTGGCGAAATCGGCGTCGTAGTCCTTGCCGCCGCGCATGTCCTGGATGCGCGCCATCACGCGCGCGGCGCGGTCCGGGTAGTGTTGCTCCAGCCACAGGCGGAACATGTCGCGGAGTTCCCAGGGCAGGCGCAGCACCTGGTAGAAGGCGCGCCGGGCGCCGGCCTCATAAGCCGCTTCGAGCACCCGTTCCATGTCGTCGTTGATGAACGGAATCTGCGGCGACACGCTCACGCCCGTGGGCACACCCGCCTCGGCCAGCGTGCGGATGGTGCGCAGCCGCCGGTGCGGCGCGGCGGCGCGCGGCTCCAGGATGCGCGCGAGCTGCGCGTCCAGCGTGGTGATGGTCACGTACACCGCGGCCAGGCGCTGCGCGCCCATGGGCGCGAGCAGGTCGATGTCGCGCTCCACGCCGCTGCCCTTGGTCACCATGGCCAGCGGGTGGTGCGCGGTGTGCAGCACTTCGAGCACCTGGCGCGTCAGCCGCAGTTCACGCTCCACCGGCTGGTAGGCGTCGGTCACGGTGCCGATGGCCAGCAGGTCGGGCGCGTAGGCCGGGCGCAGCAGTTCGCTGCGCAACACGGCGGCGATGTTGCGCTTGGCGATGATCCTGGTTTCAAAATCCAGCCCCGGCGAGAGGTTGAGGTAGCTGTGCGTGGGCCGGGCGTAGCAGTAGATGCAACCGTGTTCGCAGCCGCGGTACGGGTTGAGTCCCAGCGTGAAGCCGATGTCGGGCGAGTCGTTGTGGGTGATGGCGCTGCGCGCGTCTTCGAACGTGACCTGCGTGGCCGGCGCGGCGGCTTCTTCGCCCGCGGCCGTGGCTTCGTCAAGCGTGCCCCAGCCGTCGTCGAACGCGGCGCGCTGGTCGCGCTCGAAGCGGTGCGGCTGGCGGTGAGCCACGCCACGGCCTTTGATGGCCTGCACGGGAATGTGGACGGTGGTCATGCTTCAATACTGTACAAAATACCAGTATAGATTCACGCCCCCGCCGGGCACAAGGCCGCTGGTCAGAAGAGGTCTTAGCCCGAGCCCACCAAGCCCACGCGCACCGCAAACCGCGTGAGCCCGGCGATGTCGTGGATGTCCAGACGCTGCATCAGCTGGGTGCGGTGGATGTCGATGGTCTTGGGCGATACCTTCAGCTGCCGGGCAATGCCCTTGGAGGTCATGCCCTCGGCGATCAGGCGCAGCACGTCGGATTGCCGCGCGGTGAGGGCGTGCAGCGGGTCGGCCAGCCGGAGCGCGGGCAGCACCTGCTGGATCAGCAGCGAGGCGGCCGCCGGGCTCAGGTAGCTCTGCCCCACCCGCATGGCCTGCACCGCGAGCTTCAGCTCGGCCGGCGCCGCGTCCTTCACCATGTAGCCGTCGGCGCCCGCGCTGAGCGCGCGGCGGATGTGGTCCTCGTTCAGGTGCATGGACAACACGATCACGCGGGTGTCGGGCAGGGCCGCCTTGATCTGGGCGGTGGCCACGATGCCGTTCATCACCGGCATGGCGATGTCGAGGAACACCAGGTCGGGCCGGGTTTCGATCGCCAGCGCCACGGCCGCCGCGCCGTCGCCCGCTTCGCCCACGATGTCCATGCCGGGCAGATCGCCCAGCAGCGCCGTCAGCCCGGCGCGAAACAGGGTGTGATCGTCGGCCAGCAGCACCCTCACGGCGCCACCCCGTCGGTGTGGAACACCGCGTGCACCGTGGTGCCCTGCCCGGCCTCGGAGCGCAGTTCGCAGGTCCCGTCCGCCAGGCGTGCGCGCTCCTGCATGCCGGCCAGGCCGATGTGCCCGTCGCGCAAGGCGGCCACCCGTGCCTGTCCGGGTTCGAAGCCGACGCCATCGTCGGTGACTGTGAGCTGCAGCAGCGCGGGCGCCATGGTCACCCGGATGTGCACGGCCGAGCAGGCGCTGTGCTGCATCGCGTTGCTCAGCGCTTCCTGGGCGATGCGGAAGGCCGCCGTCTCCACCGCGGGCGGGTAGCGCAACTCCGTGCCCTCGGCCTGCAGCCGCACCACCAGCGCCGGCAGCCGGCCCAGCGAAGCCACCAGGCTGCGCAGCGCGGCCATGACGCCGAAGTCGTCCAGTTCCAGCGGGCGCAGGCCCAGACCGATCTGACGCACGCGCGAGCCGAGCTGGTCCGACATCTGCAGCACATTGGTGGCGATCCCGGCCATCGGTCCGTCGCCGGCCATCTCGGCCATGTGCGCCAGGTGCAGCCGCATCGCCGCAACCACCTGGCCAATGTCGTCGTGCAGCTCCTGCGCGATGCGCTGGCGTTCGGCTTCCTGCACCTGCAACAGCCGCTGCGACAGCGCGCGCAGGGACATCTCGGCACCGTGGAGCCGGTGCTCGGTGCGGTGCAACGCGGTGATGTCCTTGATGAGCACCAGGCAACCCGGGCGCGCACCGCCACCGCCCTTCAAGGGGATGTAGGAGGTCAGCAGCACCTTGCGCACACCCTCCGTGGTCTCGATCTCCACCCGCTCGTCCAGCACCGCTTCGCCCGCCTTCAGGGCCCTCGTGGTGCCCCATTCGTCGTCACCGATCGGGCGGCCGGTGTCGGCCCACCAGCCCAGGCAGCCCGGGAAGCGGCTCACGTCGGCGTCGCGCACACCGTCCCAGATGGCGATCGCCGCCGGGTTGCGGTGCAGGGTGTGGCTCTGCACATCGCAGACCCAGATGCCTTCCGGCAAGTGGGCCAGCACCTGTGTGAACAGCGTTTGAGGCGGGGCATGGCGCGCTCGCGCAGGCAACGGGGACGTGATCATCGGGCGATGGTGTGGACCGGAGCCGGGCGCCGTCTGTGCGCCAGCGCGCCAACAGACGGCGACGGGCAGCCGTTCAAATCTCGGACAGGCCGGCCAGCAAGCGCTTGGTGCGCTGGTAGAAACCCAGTTCGTTGATGGTGACGAGCGCCCGGTTGTCGACAAACATCTGCTCGATCAGGGTCTTCTGGGTGCGCGCCTGCGCGAAGCTGCCGCGCTTGGCCGCGACCAAGCCCAGCACCGCCCAGGGGTACGGGTCGTAGCGCCCATCGGCCCAGCCGGGGGAGTAGGTCTCCAGGAACTGGTAACCGCGGTCGAAGTACGGCGCCAGTTCGCTCACGCCAAAGGCCTGCGGGAACACCTGGCACGTGGTGCCGGGGTAGAAGCTGGTCTCGGCCAGCGGGGTGTGGTCGCCCACCGCGAAGCCGCCGCGCGCGTTGTCAAAGCCGATCTTGAGAATGCCGTTGGTGATGCCGGTGGCAAACGAGTCGTAATACGTGGCTTCGCTCGGCTCACCGCGTTCGCGCAACATCGCAGCAAAATCGCGCAGGCCCCGGTAGACCTCGCAGTTGTCCATGAGGTAGCCGATGCTGTTGCTCTGGTTGCGTGGCGCCTGGAACACGCTGGTGTAGCCGTCGGGTTTGACCATCACCGCCAGGTTGCGGTAGGCGATGAACTTCAGCTTCGCCTTGTTCGCATCCCACCAGACCCAGTTCTTGCTGGCGCGCAGGTACTTCACCGCGAGGGTCAGCAGGGTGGCGGCATAAGAATCGTCCGAGTCGGAGGGCACCATGGCGTAGGCGCCGCTCGTGCTCAGGCCCGAGGTGAAATCCACATCCTCGATCGTGCCGTCGGCCCGCACCGTCCTGAGGTAGAGGTCGAGGTAGGAACGGATGTAGAGCTCGCGGTCGGCCGCATTCAGCAGTTGCACGACCGGCAGCAGGCCCAGGTTGGTGAAATACCAGTTGAGCCGACCGGCCGGTGCGATTTCATAGCCGCCAGCCCACGGACCGCTCGGGATGCGCAAGGCCTTGACGGTGGCCACCACGTTGATGACCGGCGGTGCCAGCGCCGCATGGGCGGGAAGGGTGAATCCCGTGAAGGTGGTGGCGATGGCCGCGGCAGAGCCCGCGAAAAACTGGCGTCGAAGCATGAGCGAACTCCTGGAGAGGAAAGTCGCGATGGGCCTGGGCCGCGCGCAAGACGGCGTGGCGGGCCATCGCATGAGCTCCGGAGTGCCTGCTTTGGAGGGCTTCAAAGAGGACCCCGGGGGGTGCCTTTGAATCTATAGAGAGCACGCTTTTTTCCCATACGAGGGCTTCCCTATGGGCCGGGGAAAGATGCCCTATCGGGGGACGGAAAATGCCCGCTCCGGGGAGGGCACGCTCAACCCCGGCGCTGCAAGGCCGTTCCCGTACCGGTATAAAGAGCGGTTACCAGAAAACTGCCGCCACCCCACAGAGGCTCAGACCCGTGCGGCAGCCCACCCCCTACCCCGCCAGCACACCATGACCCTACCCCCTGTCGCGGTCGCCATCACCGACGCCATCGTCAGCGTTCGCGGCGTCAGCAAGACCTACGCCGGCGGCTTCCAGGCGCTGAAAAACGTCCACCTCGACATCCGCCGCGGCGAAATCTTTGCCCTGCTCGGTCCCAACGGTGCCGGCAAGACCACACTCATCAGCGTCATCTGCGGCATGGTCAACGCCAGCGTTGGCACGGTCACGGCCGACGGGCACGACACCGTGCGCGACTACCGCGCCGCCCGCGCCACCATCGGCCTGGTGCCGCAGGAGCTGCACACCGATTCCTTCGAAACTGTGTGGGCCACGGTCAACTTCAGCCGCGGCCTGTTCGGCAAGGCGCCCAACCCCGCCTACATCGAGAAGATCCTCAAAGACCTCTCGCTCTGGGACAAGAAGGACAACAAGATCATGGCCCTTTCGGGCGGCATGAAGCGCCGCGTGCTGATCGCCAAGGCGCTGTCGCACGAGCCCAAGATCCTGTTCCTGGACGAGCCCAGCGCAGGGGTTGACGTGGAGCTGCGGCACGACATGTGGCGCATGGTGCGCGAGCTGCGCGAAGCCGGCACCACCATCATCCTCACCACGCACTACATCGAAGAAGCCGAAGACATGGCCGACCGCATCGGCGTGATCCGCAAGGGCGAACTCATCGTGGTGGAAGAAAAGGCCACGCTCATGCGCCAGCTCGGCCAGAAGCAGCTCGCGCTCACGCTGCAGCAGCCGCTGGCCACCGTGCCCGAGACGCTGGCGCAGTGGCCGCTCACGCTGTCGGCCGACGGCCTCACGCTCACCTACAGCTTCGACGCCCAGAAAGACGACACCGGCATCGCCGAACTGCTCGCCGCGCTGGGCACTGAAGGCATCCACTTCAAAGACCTGCGCTCCAGCGAAAGCTCGCTCGAAGACATCTTCGTCAGCCTGGTCCACGAGAACAAAGAGGTGACGGCATGAGCTTGAACATGCACGGCGTGCGCGCCATCTACCAGTTCGAAATGAACCGCGCCCTGCGCACCTGGATGCAAAGCATCATCGCGCCGGTGCTCAGCACCTCGCTGTATTTCATCGTCTTCGGCTCGGCCATCGGCTCGCGCATGGGCGACATCGGCGGCGTGAGCTACGGCGCTTACATCATCCCCGGCCTGCTCATGCTCTCGCTGCTGTCTGAGAGCATTTCCAACGCCGCCTTCGGCATCTACATGCCCAAGTGGTCCGGCACCATCTACGAGCTGCTGAGCGCGCCGGTGAACTGGGTCGAGGTGCTGCTCGGTTATGTGGGCGCGGCGGCCACCAAGAGCCTCACGCTCGGCCTGCTGATCCTGCTGACCGCGCGCCTGTTCGTGCCCTACGAAGTGGCGCACCCGGTGTGGATGGTGGGCTTCCTCATCCTCACCGCCATCACCTTCTGCCTGTTCGGTTTCATCATCGGCCTGTGGGCAGACAGCTTCCAGAAGCTGCAGGTGATCCCGCTGCTCGTCATCACGCCGCTCACCTTCCTGGGTGGCGCGTTCTACAGCATCAACATGCTGCCACCGCTGTGGCAGACCGTGTCGCTGTTCAACCCGGTGGTCTACCTCATCAGCGGGCTGCGCTGGGCCTTCTACGGCGCGGCCGACGTGCACATCGCGGTGAGCACCGGCATGACGCTGGCCTTCATGCTCGCCTGCCTGACCGTGGTGTGGTGGGTGTTCAAGACCGGGCACCGCATCCGGCGCTGAGCCGCAGGCACTTGGACGGGCCTCAATCCCGGTCCCGCCCACCCTTCTGCTTCTTGTAGTTGTGCATGAAGCGGCCGAACGCGCGGTCCTTGTTGCGCCGCTCGGTGAGCGACAGCTCGTGAAACTCGGACTCCTTGCGCAGCTTCAGGTAGTTGCGCAGGTGCGCTTCGCTGACCTCGTTCCGGTCGATCGCGGCACGCACCGCACAGCCCGGTTCGCTGCCATGCGTGCAATCGGGAAAACGGCACTGGCCCGCCAGCGCGGCGATGTCGGCGAAGCTGTCCTCGATGCCTTCGCTCGCGCCCAGCAGGCCCAGCTCGCGCATGCCCGGCATGTCGATCAACAGCGCGCCGTGCGCCAGCACGATCAGGTGGCGCCGCGTGGTGGTGTGGCGGCCCTCGCCGGTGTGGCTGACGTCGCGGGTGGCCAGATCGCCGTCGCCCAGCAGGCGGTTGATCAGCGTCGTCTTGCCCACGCCCGATGAACCCAGCAGGCAGTAGGTCTTGCCCGGCGTCATGAGCTCGCGCACCTGCTCGACGCCCGCGCCGGTCACGCTGCTGACGCAGACGATCTTTGCGTCCACGCCCACGCGCCGTATCTGTCCGATCAGCTGCTCCAGCGCCTCCGGGCTGATCAGGTCCGTCTTGGTCAGCAGCACCACGGGCTCGATGTGGCCGTCGTGCGCCATCACCAGGTAGCGCTCCAGCCGCGGCACATTGAAATCGAAGTGGCACGACATCACGATGAACGCCGCGTCGAGGTTGGCCGCGATCATCTGGAATTCCACGTCGCGGCCCGCGGCCTTGCGCCGCAGGAACGAGCGCCGCGGCAGCACCGTGTGGATGCTCGCCTGGGTGCCGCCATCGCGGTAACGCACGCCCACCCAGTCGCCCACGCAAGGCAGATCGGCCGAGCTTTCGGCCAGGTGCAGCAGCTTGCCCGTCAACTCGGCGGGCACCTCGCCCGCTTCGTTGCGCACCAGGTAACGGCCCCGGTCCACCGCCGTCACCCGGGCGGCCGACAGGTCCAGCGCCACCAGTTCGCTGATGCCGGGTGCGAGCCAAGCATCCATACCCAATTCATTGAGATTCATGGACCAAGTTTCCCCGAAACCCTGGGTGCGTTGCTTGCGCTGGCTCAAGCATTTCGGGCACTGCCTGGACGTTGGCCCGAACGCCCGGCATTCCAGCGCTGACGAACGACGCCCAGCCCGCCTACACCGCCTCGCCGTCCGCCCCGCCCAGCGCCGCCTGCTTGCGGCTCACGTGGTAGGCCGTCATCACCTGCGCGGCGATCAGATCCAGGCTCGGGCGGGCGATGCCCTGTTTGTCGGTCCACACCTTGGGCGTGAGCGCGCCCGACAGCGTGAGCGCCTCGCCATCGGCCAGCGCCAGCAGCGCCGCGCAGGGCGCTTCGTCGAACGCGATCACGTTGACGATGAACTCTTCGTCCATCTTGTTGCGCGCCAGCACGCGCGCCACGATGTAGGTGCGGCCCGCCTTGTCCACGCGGCGGGAAGCGTCGCCCATCAGGCGGCCGGCGATGAGTCCGTCGATCATGTGCGCGGCTTTTCGAAACCCGAGACCACCCAGGCCTCGGCGCTGGCTGTGTTGAGCCTGAAGTTCGGCGGCGCGGACACCAGGGCCAGCTCTTCGTCGAACTCGTTGAGTGCGCGCAGCGTGGCGGTGGCGCCCTCTTCGTCGGGCACGATGGCCAGCTCCACGCGGATGCGCTGGCCGCCCACCGTGATGCTCACGTTCTTGTTGAGCTCGGCGTGGCGCTGTTGCTCGGAGCGACGGATCACCTCCCTGGCCGTTTTCACCAGCGTGTTGAACGCACTGGTGTCCAGCGGCTTGGGGTCCTTTTTGTTGCGCCCCATGGTCCAGGGGCCCACCAGCGCGGGCTCAACCTGGCCGTCCAGGAACATGGCCACCGCCCAGCCATCGTCGTCTTCGTTCTTGATCACGCGCGCGGTCCAGTGCTCGTCGCTCCACACGCGGTCTTCGTGGATGGGGTCTTGGGTGTCTTGGGTCATGGGGAGATGGTACGCCGGCCCGGCGGGCGCTACCGGATCCCCGCCCGCAGAAAACTCTGCACGAACTGCCGCTGGAACAGCAGGAAGGCCAGGAGCAGCGGCGCGCTGGAGATCAGGGTGGCAGCGTTGATGATGCCCCAGTCGATGCCCTGGTCGGTGCTGGCGAACACCGACAGGCCCACGGTGAGTGGCCGGGTCTCTACCGAGTTGGACATGACCAGCGGCCACAGGAAGTTGTTCCAGTGGTGGCTCACGGACACCAGCGCATAGGCCAGGTACACCGGTCGGGCCAGCGGCACATACACCCGCCAGAGCACACCGAAGCTGCCGCAGCCTTCGATGCGCGCGGCCTCTTCCAGCTCCCTGGGCACGGTCTTGAAGGTCTGGCGCAGCAGGAAGATGCCGAAGGCCGACGCCATGTAGGGCAAGGCCATGGCGCTGAGCGTGTCCACCAGACCGAGCCGGTGCAGGGTTCGGTAGTTCTCGACCAGCACCACATCGGGCATCACCATCAGCTGCACCAGCACCAGTGCAAAGGCGATGTCCTTGCCGGGAAACTCAAACCGGGCAAAAGCGTAGGCGGCCAGGGTGCACAGCACGATCTGCCCGATCAGGATGGCCAGCACCAGCGCCGAGGTGTTGAGGAAGTAGCGCGGAAACGGCGCGGCGTTCCAGGCCTTGCTGAAGTTGTCTGTGGTCAGCGGCGCAAGCAGGTCGAAGCGGGCCGAAAACTCGCTGGGGTGAATGGCCGACCACACGGCGTACAGCAGCGGCAGCAGCCACAGCAGCGCGAGCAGCCAGGCGCCCAGCGTGTTCAGGGCGTTGTCGAAGCGGGTGGGGTTCAGCATGCCGGCGGCCTGTGGGTGTTCACTGGTAATGGGTCCTGCGTTCCAGCACCCCGAACTGGAACAGCGCAACCACCGCCAGCACCAGCAGCAACACCACGGTCAGCGCGGCCGCGTAGGACACGTCCCAGAACTTGAAACCCACCTCGTAGATGTAGAACAGCAGCAGCGAGCTGGCGTTGTCCGGCCCGCCGCGCGTGAGGATGAAGATGTGGTCGATCAGCCGGAAGGCGTTGATGACCGCGTTCACCAGCACGAACAGGGTCGTGGGCATCAGCAGCGGGAAGGTGACGCGCCAGAAGAACTGCCAGCGGTTGCAGCCCTCCAGCGCCGCCGCCTCGCGCAGTTCCGGCGACTGCTGCTGCAGGGCCGCCAGGTAGAAGATCATGAAGAAGCCGGCTTCCTTCCACACCGCCACCGCGACCACCGCGCCCAGCGCGGTTTCCTGCGAGCCCAGCCAGTTGTGCGGCGCACCGCCCCACAGGCTGCGGACCTGGTCCAGCAGGCCGTAGTCGGGCGTGTAGAAAAACAGCCAGATGTTGGCCACGGCGATCATGGGCAACACCGTGGGCGTGAAGTAGGCCAGCCGCACCCAGCCCCGGCCCACCATCTGCCGGTTCACCCACAGGGCCATCACGATGGCCAGCGCCATGGACGGCAGGATGGTGCCCAGCGCGTACCAGGCGTTGTTGCTCAGCGCGGTCCAGAACACCGGGTCTTCCAGCAGCAGCTCGTAGTTCTCCAGCCCCACGAAACGCGCCGACCGGTTGGCCCGCGGGGTGGTGAAGAAGCTGTGCCAGAAGGTGGCCAGCGCCGGGTAGTGCGTGAAGGCCGCCAGCAGCACCGCCGCCGGCAGCAACAGCAGCCAGCCAGTGACGGATTGCCGACGGGTGTTCATGTGCACTCGGCCTGGAAGCGCCTGAGGCGAATCAGCGGTAGCTGCGCAGGATGCGATCGGCTTCGCGTTGCGCGTCGCGCATCGCGGCCTCGGGCGTCTTGCTGCCGGTGAGCGCGGCCTGCAGGCCGTCGTTCAGCGCCTTGGTCACGCGCTGGTTTTCGTGCGTGGACAGCTCGGCCTTGGCGTACTTCAGCTGGTCGCGCGCCACGGTGGGGGCCGGGAACTCGGCCAGGTACTTCTTCATGGCGTCGGTTTCCCAGGAAGCGGGCGTGACCGACACATAACCCGTGGCAATCGCCCACTTCGTTGCGCGCTCCGGCGTGGTGGCCCACTTCATGAACTTCACGGCGGCATCGCGTTCGGCCGGCGTGGTCTTGTTCAGCACGTAGAAGTTGCCGCCGCCGGTGGGCGTGCCGCGCTGCTTGCCAGCGGGCAGCATGGCCACGCCGAAGTCGAACTTGGCGTTGGTCCGGATGTTGGTGAGGTTGCCGGTGGTGGTCCAGATCATGGCGGCCTTGCGCTCGAAGAAGTCCTTCGGCGTGGTACCCCACTCCACCACGCCAGCGGGGTGGATCTGGTGCTTGCGAGAGAGGTCCACCCAGTACTGCAGCGCCTGCACCACTTCGGGTTTGTCGAAGTAGGTTTGTGTGCCGGCCGGGTTCATCAGCTCGACACCGTTCTGCGTGGTGAAGGCCTGGAACAGCCAGTACGGAAAGCCCGAAGACGGCACCTGCACGCCATAGGTGCTCACGTTGCCGGCCGCATCGCGCTGCGTGAGCTTCTTGCCGAACTCCACCAGTTCGTTCCAGTTCTGCGGCGGGCGCTGCGGGTCCAGGCCGGCCTGCTTGAAGAGTTCCTTGTTCCAGTACATGACGATGGTGGAGCGCTGAAACGGGATGCCCCAGGTCTTGCCACCGGTCTGGCTGTTCTGCATGAAGCCGGGGTAGAAGCTGTTCAGCCAGGCCTTGTCTTCGGGCGCCTTCAGCAGGTCGTCGATGGCCACCACCACGCCTTCGTCGATCAGGGTGTACATGTCGGTGGACAGCATCACCGCGATGTGCGGTGCGTCGCCGCCCTTGGCGGCCGTGAGCACCTTGGTCACGGTGTCCTGGTAGCTGCCGGCGTACACCGGCTTGATCTTGATGCCGGGGTTCTCTTTCTCAAAGTCGGCGGCCATCTCGTCGATGATCCTGGTGACCGGGCCACCCACGGCGACGGGGTAATAGAAGCTCAGCTCTTGCGCCGCTGCTGGCAAGGACATGGCGGCCGCAGCGATCAACGCCCCGGTGAGGCGGCAAAGGGAATGTTTCCAGGGTTTCATGGGGACTCTCCTGAGTGCGGTTGGGGGAAAACGGCCGGGTGGCCACAAGGGAAAATTCGAGGCGATGAAAGAATGGCTACGGCCCGGGTGGCGGGCGGGTGATGCGCTGGCCACCGAGCGGGCTGAACCAATGAACCGCGTCGGCAGGCCAGGTCAGGCCAATCACCTCGCCGCGCCGGGGCAGCTTGGGCAGGGCACCGGTGCGCAGCACCAGCCGGTGCGGGCCGCTGGCGCCCGACGGGTCCAGCGACTGACCCGTCGTCGCCTGACCCCGCTCCGGGCCCACCTCGCAGATCACCAGGCTCTCGGCGCCCAGGTACTCCACCGCCACCACGCGGGCCTGCAACAGCGCGGCATCGGTGGCCATGGCCATGTCTTCCGGGCGCACGCCCAGCAGCATGTCCGGGTTGCCTTGCTGCAGCAGCGCAGCGGGCAACAGGTTCATGGCCGGCGAGCCGATGAACCCGGCCACGAAGCTGGTCTGCGGCTGGCCATACAGATCCTGCGGGCTGCCCTGCTGCTCCACCTTGCCGGCCCGCATCAGCACCACCTTGTCGGCCATGGTCATGGCCTCGGTCTGGTCGTGGGTGACGTAGAGCATGGTGATGCCCAGGCGCTGCTGCAGCTCGCGGATTTCGGCGCGCATCTGCTGGCGCAGTTGGGCGTCCAGGTTGGAGAGCGGTTCGTCCATCAGGCACACCGGCGCTTTGGCCACGATGGCGCGGCCCAAGGCGACGCGCTGGCGCTGCCCGCCCGAGAGCTGCGAGGGCTTGCGGTCCAGGTAGGGCCCCAGGCCCAGCAACTCGGCCGCGCGCGCCAGCCGGCGCTGGCGCTCAGGCGCAGGCACGCGACGCACGCTCAGGCCAAACACGATGTTCTCAGCCACCGAGAGGTGCGGAAACAGCGCGTAGTTCTGGAACACCATGGCCACGCCACGCTGGGCCGGCGGCGCCTGCGTGAGGTCCACACCACCGATGTGGATGCTGCCGCCATCGCAAGGCTCCAGACCGGCGAGCAGACGCAGCGTGGTGCTCTTGCCGCAGCCCGATGGCCCCAGCAGCGCCACGAATTCCCCCGGTTCGGCCACCAGGTTCACGCCATCCACGGCGGTGTGCGCGCCAAACCGGCGGCTCACGTTGTGCAGCACCACCCGGCTCACAGCAAACCCTCCGCCAGGTGCAGGTGGCGCGGCGCCTGTTCCACCAGCTGGCTGAACGGCTCGGCCGGGCGCCCGTTGGTGACCAGGTGGTCCATCGCGCCCAGCGAGCCACCCCGGGCCACGGCCGCGCGGCCGAACTTGGTGAGATCGGCCACCAGTACGGCGCTGCGGCAGTTCAGGCGCATGGCCTCGCGGGCAGTCACCTCAGCGGGGTCGAAGTCCAGCAAGGCGCCGTCTTCATCGATGCCCCCGACGCCGAACACCGCGAAGTCGGTCTTGAAGTTGCCGAAGAACTGCGCCGCCGCCTCGCCAACCACGTCCATGTCGGGCAGTCGCAGCGCGCCCCCGGCCGCGCGGATTTCAACGCCCGGCGCAGCGGCCAGGGCCAGCACCACGCGCAAGCTGTTCGTCATCACGCGCAAGTCCTGGTGGCCGCGCAGGGCCAGCGCCACCTGGTGGGGCGTGGTGCCCAGGCCGATGGACACCGAACTGCCGTCCGGGATCAGCGCGGCCACCTTCAGGGCGATGGCGCGCTTGGCGTCCAGCTGCTGGACCTGGCGCGTGTCCCATGGCAAATTGGAGACCGACGCGGGCAGCGTGACGCCGCCATGCACGCGGCGCAGCAGCCCCTGTTCGCACAAGCGGTTCACGCTGCGGCGGATGGTCTGGGGCGTCACGCCGAACTGCTCCGCCAGGTCGTGAATGTCGACCAGCCCTTTCGCGCTCACCAGGTCCACGATGGACTGGTCACGTGAAAAGACATCCCCCTCTTTGGTGTTCATGTGAACGTCTAAAGATTCCATACTTGAAATTCTGTAAGCCGCTCGTGACACACACATGTCAAACCGCTGTGTTCAGATGAACACGCCAGATCCACACAGGGAGTGCCCTTCATGACCACCGCCACCACGCCCGAATGCTTCGTTCAACTCTCCGACCCGCACATCGTGATCAAGGGCAGGCTGCTCATGGGCCAGGTCGACACGGCCGCCTTCCTGGCGCGCGCCGTGGCGCATGTCTGTGCCCTGCCGGCCCGGCCCAGCCACGTGCTCATCACCGGCGACCTGGTAGAGCGCGGCGGGCTGGACGAATACGCCCACCTGCGGGAACTGCTGGCGCCCTTGCCCTGCCCGGTGCTGCTGATGCCGGGCAACCACGACGCAGTTCCCACCCTGCGCCAGGCGTTTGCGGATCACGGCTACCTGAGCAGCACGCCGCTCGAACCCGCGTTGTCCGGCTTCGCGCTGTATGCCGCGAGCCTGGGCAGCCGCCGCCTGCTAGCGCTCGACACCGTGGTGCCCGGCAAGCCCCATGGCAGCCTGTGCGCCGCCCGACTGGGCTGGCTGCGCGCGCAACTGGAGGCCGCGCCCGACACCCCCACCGTCGTGGCCATGCACCACCCCCCGTTCACCACCGGCATCCGCCACATGGATGGCATGGGCCTGCGCGAAGGGGCCGACGAACTGGAGGCACTGATCGCCCAGCACCCGCAGGTCGAACGCAGCCTCTGCGGCCACCTGCACCGCCCCATCACCCGCCGCTTCGGCGGCACCGTGGCCATGACCGCGCCGTCCGCCGCGCACCAGATCACCCTGGGCCTGGCGCCCGACAGCCCGCCCTCGTTCATCTTCGAGCCACCCGGTTACTACGTCCACACCGTGCAGGACGGGCAGCTGGTGACCCACCTGCATCCGGTGGGGGACTTTGGTGAGGCGCAGCTGTTTCGTTGACGCGGCCCGATCAGCTTCTGGCCTCTCTCCCGGTCCAGGTTGCCGGTGTGGCAGTCTGGGACAAGCAGCCCAGGCCCACCAGCGTGGCCTCCACCGCTTCGTCCAGCGGGGTGTGCGGTTCGTGGCCCAGCTGCTGCACCAGCCGGCGGTTGTCCAGTCGCGCCGGCTGTTGCCACAGGTAACGCATGCCCAGCAGTTCGCGGAAGGTGGTCAAGAAGGGCGAGGCCAGTCGCACCAGCCACCAGGGAAACGGCTGGATGGCCGGCGCCGCGCCGCCCCGACGCACCACGGCGCGCTGCACGGCCTCGGCCAGGGCGGTGCCCGTGGCGTCCCAGTGGCCCGCCATGTGGAAGCTGGCAAAGGCCGGCAGGGTGTCGCGGCGGTCCAGCAGCTCGGCCATGGTGTGGGCCACGTCGGGCAGGTAGGCGAACTGGTGGCCCACGCCGGGAGCGGCCGGGGTGTTCACGCTGCGCACCGCGCGCCCGGGCTTGACCATACCCTGGCTGAACCAGTTGTTGCCCGCGCGGGGGCCAAAGAAGTCGCCAGCACGCACCACGATGGCTTTCATGCGGCCCGCCTGTGCGGCGCTGGCCAGGCGCTGTTCCAGCTCGACGCGAATGCGTCCCTTGGGGGTGTGGGCGTTCTGCGGCGCGTCTTCGGCAATCAGCGGGAACGCGTCGGGTCCGTAGTTGTAGACCGTGCCCGGCAGAACCACCGTGGCGCCCTGGGCTTGCGCGGCCGCAATCGTGTTGTCGATCATGGGCAGCACCCACTCGGCCCAGCGGCGGTAGCCGGGCGGGTTGACCGCGTGCACGATGACCGAGCAGCCCTGCGCGGCGGCCATCACGTCGGCCGCCTGCAGCGCGTCGCCCTCCACCCATTCGATGCCACCCTGCTCGCGGCTCGCCACCCCCAGCCCGCGCTTCATGGCGCGAACCCGCCAGCCCCGCGCCAGCAGCAGGCGGGCCATTTCCCCGCCGATGCCGCCGCTGGCACCGAGCACCAAGACCGTTGATGAATCCGACATGAAAAACTCCTGAAAAAGTGGTGATGGGGTTATCGTCGGCGTTTCGCGGGCAAAAAGAAATTGCCCAAGCCTGAACAGCCGCTATACGTTTTTTTATGGACAAGACCATTGGATGGGAGCTGTACCGCTCGTTGCTGGCGGTGCTCGAAGAAGGCTCGCTCTCCGGCGCGGCGCGGGCGCTGGGCCTCACGCAGCCCACGGTGGGCCGCCATGTGGCGCTGCTCGAAGCCGCGCTGGGCACCACGTTGTTCACGCGCTCGCAGGCCGGCCTTCTGCCCACCGAAGCCGCGCTCACGCTGCGCGACGGCGCTGAAGCCATGCACAACATGGCGGCCTCGCTGGAGCGCAGCGCGCGCAGCCTGGGCGAAGGCGTGCGCGGCACGGTGCGCATCTCCGCCAGCGAAGTGATGGGCGTGGAAGTGTTGCCGCCCCTGCTGGCTGCGCTGCAGGCGCAGCACCCGGAACTGCGCGTCGAGCTGGTGACCAGCAACGCCCTGCAAGACCTGGTGCGCCGCGAAGTGGACATCGCCGTGCGCATGACCCCGCCCCAGCAAGACGTGCTGCTCGCCACCCGCGTGGGCGACGTGGAACTGGGCCTGCACGCCCACCGCAGCTACCTCGAACGCCATGGCCAGCCCGCTTCGGTGGCCGATCTGGCCCACCACGTACTGATCGGCTTCGACCGCGAAACCCCGTTCCTGCGCAGCGCCGCCACCAGGCTGCCGATCTGGCAACGCGACAACTTCCACTGCCGCTGCGACAGCGACCTGGCCCAGCTGGCCCTGCTGCGCGCCGGCGCCGGCATCGGCGTGTGCCAGACCGCGCTGGCGCGCCGCGACCCGAACCTGGTGCGCGTGCTGCCCACGCGGCTGTCCATGAAGCTGACCACCTGGGTGGCCATGCACGAAGGCCTGCGCAACAGCCCACGCTGCAAGGCGGCGTTTGATGCGCTGGTGAAGGGCTTGCGGCGGTATGTGAAGTGAGGCGCCGGCCTTGCCCTACCCTCGTCTGTCTGGCACATCGAAGCACACCGCAGGCAACCCCATGACCCCCGCCCCGCTGCTCTACACCTACCGGCGCTGCCCCTACGCCATGCGCGCGCGTTTGGCCCTGCTGCAGGCAGGCGTGGCGTTTGATGCGTTCGAGATCGTGTTGCGCGATAAACCCGCGGAGATGCTGGCCCTGTCACCCAAGGGCACGGTGCCCGTGCTGCGGCTGCCCGATGGGCAGGTGCTGGAGCAGAGCCTGGACATCATGCGCTGGGCCTTTGTTGAAACCGGCGATGCCGATGGCTGGTGGGCACGTGCGCAAAGTCCGGTGAACCTGGCGCTGCTGGCGGTCTGCGATGGCACGTTCAAACACCATCTGGACCGGTACAAATACCCCGAGCGCTTCGATGGCTTGGGTTCCAGAGCGCACCACCGCGAGCAGGCGGTGGACGTGTTGCTGAAGCCGCTGGACGCGCAGTTGCAAAGCACCGACCAGCTCGGCGGCAAGGCCCCCTGCGCCACCGACATCGCCATCTTTCCGTTCGTGCGGCAGTTCGCGGAGGTGGAGCCGGGTTGGTTTGAGGGACTGCCGTTGCCGGCACTGAAGGGCTGGCTGCGCGGTTGGCTGGCACACCCCCTGTTCCAAGCGGCGATGCCCAAACTGCCCAACGGGCGCGCGCTGCCGTTTCCCGCTGCACATTGAGCGATCCATGTCGATGCTTGCCCGGTTTCGACCCAAACAAGGCATCCGACTGCGGAGACCGTCAACCCTAGAGCAGTCGCAGGCTGGTGCTGCAGCGGCCGCCACATGAACATTGACCTCGGCTGCACTTGCGGCAGCGGCGAGACCAGCAGATGCGCAGTGCCGTGGCGCCAGGGCTCAGCGCTTGCGCCACACGCTCGCCAGCCAGGGCTGTTGCTCGATCGGTAGGCCCGACGGACGGTAGAAGTGCTCCAGCTCGTCGAAGCCGGCAGCCGTCACCAAGGCGCGCCAGGTTGGCCAGTCGTGAAATGCGCCGTAGCGCTCACCGTTCCAGCCCTCCTGGCCATCGCCGCGCGGGTTGGAGCTGAACAGCACCCCGCCCGGCCGCAGGCAGGCCTGCAGTTGTCGCAGCACCTGCGGCAGCACCTGGGAGGGCACATGGAACAGCACGGCATTGGCAAAAACACCGTCGTAGCGCTGCGCGGGCAGTTCGAGGTGCAGGAAGCTCTGCTCCAGCACCTCGCAGCCGCTGTGGACGCGCGCCAGCGCCGCCGCGCTGGGAGCGCCCTCCAGGCCCACGGCGCGGTGGCCCAGCGCCTTGAAGGTGTGCAGGTCGCGCCCAGGCCCGCAGCCGAAATCCAGCAGGTCAAAGGGCGGTGGCCCGGCTATGTGCTTCAGCAGCGCCGCAATGTTCTGGCTGACGTCGTGGTCACGCGTGCCTTCCCAGTAGCTCTGGGCATGCTGCTCGTAGTGCGCCAGGGTGCGCGCGGCGATTTGTTGGAGGACTTCGGAACTCAGTGGCATGCCGCATCATTTCATACGGCACCGTCCTGATCCGGAACACCGGACGCGACGCGCCTTCAGCCTGTTGTCGCATCGAGGTGAAGCGCAGCCTCACATCGATCTGCTGGACGGCGTATGTGTGCTACCCACCACGCTGGTATGACGGCTTGGGATCGCGAACCTCTTCAACAGCAGGTGCTCCCGGCCAAAAACAGCTCGTCGCGATGGCAGGCCGTGTGCCTGGAGTAGGCTGGTTGCTGCCGGTGTGTGGAGGCAGCGCTGGCGGGCCGTTCACCCGGCATGAACCTACGAGATTCAGTCAAAGCTCAAATCGGGTCGCAGACCTGCCTGTCGCACCACACCATGCCAGCGCTCGCTCTCGGTCATCAGCAGGTCGTGCAATTGACCTGGAGTGGAGGTTTGCACCTGAGCGCCATCGGCCTCCATGCGCGCAACGATCTCGGGATCCTTCAACACGCCATTGAGCGCGGTGTTCAGCTGCCGAACCACCGCAGGCGGTGTCTTGGCCGGCGCGAACAATGCGTACCACTGTGTCATCTCGACACCCGTCACGCCCGCCTCCTGTAGCGTGGGCACATCGGGCAGCGCGGGCAGGCGTGTCGGGCCGGCAACCGCCAGCGCCTTCAGACGCCCGCTGCGCAGATAGGGCTGGGCCGTGAACAGGCTGGGGAACATGACCTGTACCAGGCCATTGGCCACGTCGGCAATGGCGGGAGCGGCACCCGAAAAATCCACCCGCTGCAATTGAGAACCGGTCTGCAGGCGGAACAGTTCGGCGGCGAAATGCGGCACCGTACCCTCACCCGCCGAGGCATAGCTCATACGCCCGGGTGACTCGCGCAGCAGATGCACCAAGTCCTCAACGCTGTCGACCCCCAACGTGGCCGGCACCACCAGCAGCGTGGGCGAATATCCGATCAGGCCGATGGGCGCGAAATCGGCCACCGGGTCGTAGCGCAGCTTCTGCAGCGCCGGGTTGATGCCATGGGTGGCGATGTAGCCAAACATCAGCGTGTGGCCGTCGGGTTGGGCCGCGGCCACGTACTCGCAGGCGATGCTGCCATTGGCGCCGGCGCGGTTGTCCACCAACACCGACTGCCCGAGCAGAGGACCGAGCTTGCGCACAAGGGTTCGCGCCATGGTGTCGTTGCCGCCGCCCGCGCTGGTGGGCACGATCACGTGCACCTCGCGTTGCGGGAACTGGCGCTGTGTCATCACGCCGGGCACGGCATCGTTCGCGGCGGGCGCGGGCGGAAACACATAACTCGGCAGGTGCAACATGCCGTGCATGATCTTGCGCGCCGTGCGCACCAGGGCTGCGCTTTGCACAGTGGCAGCGTCGCCCGAGCCATCGATTTCCACCTCCACATCGATCTGTCCGGCCGGATGCAGAACCACCAGCGGATGGCGCCCGGGCGAACGCGCCTCACCGCTGGCCACCGTGCCCGGCAAGGCGAAGGCTGTCGCCACGCCAATGGCGCCGGTGACGGCGTGTGAAGCGTGGCATTTGTGGGGTGTGAAATAGCGCGAGGTGATGCTGTTGGGCGTGTCACCGGCACTGACCAGCACCGGTTTGGGGACCACACTGCCCGACACGTCGCCCAGACCCATGCGCTGTCCGGCCTGCAAGCGCAGCGCTTCGATGCGCGCCAGCAGCGCGACATTGGCGTCCAGCTCGGCTGGCCGTTCACGGCCGGTGAGCCCCAGGTCGGTGGCGCGCAGCATCATCAGGGGCATGGCCGCGTCGATGCAGGTCACGTCGAGGCCGTCGATGGTGTCGATGCGCTGTCCCGTGGGAAAGAGTTGCCCGGTCACCGCGCCCCAGGCATCCAGAAAGTTCAGCAGCACGGGCGCTGCGGTGCCCGCCACACCGTCGATGCGCGCATCGCCTTCGTACGTCACCTTGCCACCGGGCGTGCACACGGTCACCTCGATCTGCGAGCCGGTGTTGACGTTGTGGATGCGCACGGTGGTGGTGCCATCCTGCGCCGGGATCAGCCCTTGCTCGATCGCAAACGGGGCCACGCCCGAGAGCATGTTGCCGCAGTTGGGCCGGGTGTCCACCGACTGGTGCCCCACACCCACCTGGGCGAACAGGTAGTCGAGATCGCAATCGGTCCGGGCGGAGCGCGACACGATGGCCACCTTGCTGTTGAGTGTGCTGCCGCCACCCAAGCCGTCGAGCTGCAGCGGGTCCGACGCACCGATGGCACCGATCAGCGCCTGGTCGCGCGCCTCGTCACCTTCGGGTAGCCAGTCGCGCAGGAAGAAAGGACCACGCGAAGTGCCTGCGCGCATGAGAACACAGGGAATGGACAGCTTCATGGTTCACTCTACTTTTGGAACGACGTTGGCGCAAGGCGGCACACCGAAAAAGGCCACCCGAAAGCGGCCTGTCACCCAGGAACAGCCGATGGATCAGAAGTTGTGGCGCATGCCGATCAGTGTCGAGTTGACATCGGTCTCGGCTTTGCCCTTGCCGTTGCGTGCATGTGCGGCGTACAGGAAGGTGCGTTTGGAAAGGGGGTAGCGGGCCTCCAGAAGCAGGTCGGTGTCCTTGTTTTCGGTGTCACGCGCCACATCCAGGATGAGGCTGACCGGGCCGGCCGGGACAGAACCACCCAAAGTGAAGCCTTTGCCACGACCTGCACCTGTCGCGTCCTGGTAGCTCGCCGCGACACGGGCTTGTCCAAAACTGTAGGCGGCTCCCACCATGTGGTTGGCGTCCTTGTTGCTCAATTTGTTGTAGGCCAGGCTGGCCGACAGAGGGCCGCCACGGTAGATGACGTTGAACTCGGTTTTGGACACACCGTCCTCATTGTTGCCTTTGAGCACATGCGCGAGGGTTGCGGTCACGCCACCGAAGCTGGGCGTGGTGTAGGTGATCTGGCTGTTGTTGCGGGAGTTCACACCCACATAAGAGAACTGGCTGCTCACGGGGTTGTAGTTGGCGGCACCGGTCAACTCCCATGCGGAGACAGCGCGGAAGCCCGGGCTCAGGGTACGACCCAACAACACCGACCCAAAACCACCGCTGAGCGTCAGGTTGGCCGCACGACCGAAGAAGGGATCTGAGGCCGCGCCGGTTTCGGGATTGACCTGAGCTTCAAAATTGAACGAGGCTTTCAGACCGCCGCCCAGATCTTCGGTTCCGCGAAAGCCGATGCGCGAGCTGCCGTTGGTCAGCGGGGACGCACCCGCCAGTCGCAAAGACTGACCTGTGACCTTCGCCAGCGCCATGTCCGCTACGCCGTAGAGCGTCACGGACGACTGGGCATGAGCCACGCCCCCCAGGGTCAATGCGGACAGGGTGGCCGCGGCAAGAGCTTGTTTTTTCATCTTGGTTTGTCTCCAGTGGGATACAGGTTGAGGGAACGTGAAAATACGGAAAGCACGCCGTCCTGGCGGGCCTTCAGACAAGGGCTGCATGCGCTGCCAGCACCCGGTCCACCATCACACCGGCCTGGCCCAGGTGGTTCACCGGGTCACACAAGGATTCGAGCTGGGGGCGGGTCAGGTGCTGCTTGATCTCCGGGTGCGCTGCCAGGATGTCGATCAACGGACGGTTCTCGGCCAGCGCCTGGCGGCACAGGTCGTACACGAGGTCGTGGGCGTACTCGCGGCCCAGGTACGGGCCCAAGCCCATCATGGCGGCCTCGGACATGACCAGGCCGTTGGTGATGTCCATGTTGGAGCGCATGCGGTTCGCATCCACCTCCAGGCCTTGCAGAACGAACTTGGTCTGTTTCAGCGCACCCGACATGAGGCAGAAGATCTCGGGCAGCGACACCCATTCGATTTCCCAGGGGCCGGTGGAACGTTCGTGGTCGGCCACCATGGCGTCCATCAGGGCGGCGGCGTGCTGGCGGGCGACAGAGATGTTGGCGTGGATGTAGAGGCAGGAGATCGGATTGCGCTTCTGCGGCATCGTGCTCGACGAGCCGCGACCGGGGGCATAAGGCTCGAACACCTCTCCTACCTCGGTCTGCATCATCAGCTTCACGTCCATGGCGATCTTGCCCAGCGAACCGCCCACCAGACCGAGGAAAGCACCGACTTCGGCGATGGTGTCGCGCACCGTGTGCCAGGAGATCAGCGGCTGGGCCAGGCCCAGTTCCTCCATCAACGCGGCCTGGGTTTCCATGGCGCCGTTCTCCAGCGACGACAGCGTGCCCGAGGCACCACCAAATTCGCCCATGAGCACGCGGGGCTTGAGCTGTTGCAGGCGCTCGCGATGGCGATCCATGCCGGCCAGGATGCTGGCCATCTTGTAGCCGAAGGTGATCGGCGTGGCCTGCTGCAGGTTGGAGCGTCCGATGACGGGGGTATCGCGGTACTTCTGTGCCAGCACGGCCAGCGCATCCGAGATGTCCTTGAGGTCCTGCTCGACCAGCGCGAGGCCCTCACGCATCTGCAGCACCGCAGCGGTGTCGGTGATGTCCTGTGTGGTCGCACCCCAGTGGCAGTACTCGCCGAGCCGGTCGCGGCAGTTGGCGTTGATCTGGTTGACCACCGCGATGATGGGATAGCCGATCTGCTCGGTCTTGGCCTTGAGCTGGTCCCAGTCGATCATGGACAGCTCGCAGTTCTTGACGATTTCGTCAGCGGCTTCCTGCGGGATGATGCCGAGCTGCCCCTGGACCTTGGCCAGGGCGCGCTCGATGTCCAGGTACTTGGCGGTGCGGTTCTCGTCCGACCAGACATGGCGCATGCGGCTGTCGCTGAAGATGTCGCCGAAGATGCGGGAATCGATGATGGTGGCAGCCATGGTGTTCCTCAGAAATGAAGTGTTGTTCTCAATGGGCCGGCTCGGCCAGGGCCAGGATCCGCTGGGCACGCAGCGCCACAGGTTTGTCGACCATGCGGCCATCCACCTGGATCGCACCGGGGTCCTCGGCGGACCGCCACGCGCTGTCCACCCGCCGGGCCCAGGCAAGGGTTTGTGCATCGGGTCGCATGCCCTCTTGCACGGCCACCACCTGCAAGGGGTGAACGCACAACTTGGCCCCAAAACCCAGAGAGCGCGCATGCAGCAGATCGACCTGCACGCGCGTGGCATCGATCTCGGTCGTCACGCCCGCCACCGGTGACGGCAGGTCGGCGGCGCGCGAGGCCATCGCGATGGCCACCGCCGCCATGTCCAGGGCAAGGCCAGGGCCTGGCAGGTCCAGATCCAGCTGGTAGTCGATGGCGCCAAACGCCAGACGGGAAACCCCCGCAGCAGCCGTCAGCGCCGGTAACGCCATCACGCCGCGCACCGTTTCCACCAAGGGCATGACACGGGCGTGGTCGGACATGTGGGCCCGCACCTCGGCGATCTGCTCTGCGGCTTCCGCCTTGGCAAGCATCACCTCGGCCACGGGCAGCCCAGCGAGCCAGCTCAGGTCGTCGGCGTGCCATGGGCTGAGGGCATCGTTGATGCGCACCATCACCCGGGCTCGCTCGGTGGAGGACAACTGGGTCAGCCACGCGCCCAGGGCGATGCGCGCCAGTGCCTTGTCCGCGGGAGCCACCGCGTCCTCCAGGTCTACGATGACCCGGTCCGCGCCACTGGCCAGCGCCTTTGCAAAACGCTCGGGGCGATTGCCAGGCACAAACAGGTAGGTGGTCGGAATCACACGGCCCCCTCTTCGCGCAAGGCCTGAAGCTGGGTGGCGCTGTAGCCGAGTCCGCTCAGGATGCTGTCGGTGTGCTGACCCAGTGCAGGCACGGCGTCCATGCGCGGCGCACCCCGACTCCAGGAACCCGGCGGCAACAGGGCCGGAACCGCCCCGACCGAGGTCTCCACCTGGGTCCAGCGCTGGCGCGCCTGCAGCTGTGGGTGAGCCCAGACCTCGGCCATGGTGTTCACCTGGGCGTTGGCGATCTGTGCCGTTTCCAGACGCTGCACCACCTCGGCTGCGCTGAGCCCGGCGAAGGCGTTCACGATGATGTCGTAAAGCGTTGCACGTGCGGCCACGCGCTGCGGGTTGCTCGCGAAACGCTCGTCAGCGGCCAGCGCGGGCTGCAGCAGCACCTGTTCGCAAAAGGCCTTCCACTCGCGTTCGTTCTGCAAGCCCAGCATCACGGTCTTGCCATCCCCGGCGGGGAACGGTCCGTACGGGTAGATGGTGGCGTGGCTGGCGCCGGTGCGCTTGGGCGGCGCCGCGCCGTCGATGCTGTAGTACAGCGGGTAGCCCATCCATTCCGTCAGGGCTTCCAGCATCGAGATGTCGATGTGCTGGCCTTCACCGGTCTGCTGGCGGTGCAGCAGCGCGGCCAGGATGTTGGTGTACGCGTACATGCCGGCGGCGATGTCGGCGATGGAAGGGCCGGCCTTGGACGGCGTGTCCTCGGTCCCGGTGATCGAGACGAAACCGGCCTCGCTCTGGATCAGCAGGTCGTAAGCCTTCTTGTCGCGGTAGGGTCCACTGTCGCCATAACCCGAGATGTCGCAGACGATGATGCCGGGCTTGGCGGCGCTCAGGACTTCGTAAGAAAGGCCCAGGCGAGCGGCAGCACCGGGCGCGAGGTTCTGCACCACCACGTCGGCCTCCTCTTCAATGATCCGCTTGAGAATCGCCTTCGCTTCGGGGTGCTTGACGTCCAGCGTCAGGCTTTCCTTGCTGCGGTTGGTCCAGACGAAGTGCGAGGCGATGCCCCGTACGCGGGTGTCATAGCCGCGCGCGAAATCGCCTACGCCGGGGCGTTCGATCTTGATGACGCGCGCACCCAGGTCAGAGAGCTGGCGGGTGGCGAACGGCGCCGCGATGGCGTGTTCGAGCGTGACGACGGTGATGCCGTTAAGCGGTTGCATGGGGTGTCCTTCAGCGCAGCGTGGCCACGGCGTCCATGGTCAGCCAGCCCTCGTGGTCCTGCGCCCAGAGCTTCACCGTCTTGCCGTCGGCCTGCGGCGCACCATTGACACGGAACGGGTGCAGGTCGAACGTGGGCCGCACCGCCTTGAAGCTGAAGCTCGCCACGTCGGCGCCCGGCAGGTGGCGGCGGATCTGGTCCATCAGCAGCGTGGCAATCAAAGGGCCGTGAACGATCAGGCCAGGGTAGCCTTCGACCTGGGTCACGTATTGGCGGTCGTAGTGGATGCGGTGGCCGTTGAAGGTGAGCGCGCTGTAGCGGAACAGCAGCACGTCGTCCGGCACGATCTCCAGCTGCCAGGGGGCCCCAGTGGGCGCGGCCACCGGCGGAGGTTCCACATCGGTCGCCTGTTTGGCTTCCCGGTAGACGATGTCGTGGTACTCGACGACAGCGGGATCAGGCGCCCCGTTGCATCGCAGTTCGTGGCGCACCTTCACAAACACCAGTTTGCCCGTCCGCCCGGCCTTCTCGGTGACGTTGGCAATGGTCGAGGTGCGCTCCACTTCAGCACCCACCAGCACTGGCGAACGGAACTCAAACTGACTGCCCGCCCACATGCGCCTGGGCAACGGGACCGGCGGTAGAAAGCCGCCCCGTTTCGCATGCCCATCAGCGCCAATCTCACTCTGCCGGTGCAGCGGCAGAAAATACAGCCAATGCCACAGTGGAGGCAGCGGTGTACCTGGCACCACCGCCATGCTGGGGTGGTCGAGGGTGGCGTTCAGCGCCTTCACGGGCGTGGCACCGATGGTGTCGTGCACCGATTCCTGGCGACCGATCCAGTCCGAGATGTTTTCCATGGTTCTTGACTCTTCTGAACTGGCGCTGAACGATCATTCCGCGGTGAGCTTGGCTTTCGTCACCACGTCTTTCCACTTGACCAGCTCGCTCTTGACCATGGCACCGAGTTGCTCGGGCGTGCTGGTTTCGACATCGGCGCCGTGATCTTCCATTCGCTTGATGACGTCCTTGTCCCTCAACACGTCGTTCAGTGCCTTGTTGAGCCGGTCCACCACCGCCTTGGGCGTCTTGCCGGGCGCAAACAAGGCGTACCACTGCTGCACCTCCACGCCATCCACACCGGCCTCCTTCAGGGTCGGCACATCGGGAAGCAAGGGCGAGCGCTTCGGTCCTGCCACGGCCAGCGCCTTGAGCGTGCCGCCTTTCACGTGCGGCAGCGCCGTGAACAGACTGGGAAACATGAACTGGGTCTGACCGCCGATGGTGTCGTTCACAGCCGGGGCTGCGCCCTTGTACGGCACGCCCAGCATCACGACGCCCGCATTCAGCTTGAACAGTTCGCCGGCGAAGTGAGGCGCGGTGCCATTGCCTGCTGTGGCATAGGTGTATTTGTCGGGTTTCGCCTTGAGCTGGGCCACCAGGTCCTTGACGTCCTTCACGGGCGTGTTGGCATTTGCCACCATCAGCGTGGCCGAGTAGCCCACCAGGCCCACCGGCTCGAAATCGGTGACAGGGTCGTAGCGCAGCTTCTGCAAGGCCGGGTTCATGGCGTGGGTCGCGATGTAGCCCAGCATGAGCGTGTGACCATCGGGCGCAGCGCGCGCCACAAACTCGCTGGCAATGGAGCCGTTGGCGCCTGCCCGGTTCTCCACCACGATGCTCTGTCCGAGCATGGGGCCCAGCTTCTGGGCAATGGTGCGAGCCATCAGGTCGTTGCCGCCACCGGCCGCCGTCGGCACCACGATGGTGATGGTCTTGGTGGGGAATGCCATGGCCAGTGGCGTGAGGGTGATGGCCGTGCCCACGATCATGGTGGCGAGCAGCTTGTTCATGTCTTGTCTCCTGTTCGGGTCGGTGTCGGTGAACCGGTGCAGGAGGCCTTGAGGGGCCCCATCCGCAACCGCAAGCGAATGATGTTCCGAGCTGAAACGGTTGTGAATTGCATATTTGAGATCGATTGATCCACAATTCACATCAATCAGATCCGGGGATTTTCATGGCCATCAACTTCGATCTCAACGACCTGCTGGCCTTTCGGGCCGTGGCGGAGCTGGGCAGTTTTCGCAAGGCGGCGGAGTCGGTCCACATCTCGCAACCGGCGTTCAGCCGGCGCATCGACAAGCTGGAAAGCGCTCTGGGTACGCGCCTTTTGGAGCGCACCACGCGACGCGTCAGCCTGACTGCGGTGGGCCGGGATTTCGATCGCCAGTTGCGGCACATCCTGGACGCGCTGGACACCACGCTGCTGGGGATTCGCGGCGTCGCGGCCACCCGAATGGGCGAGGTCACGATCGCGTCGGTACCCTCGGCCGTCAACTACTTCCTGTCGCGCGTGATTGCGGTCTACCACGAGCGCTATCCCAAGATACGGGTGAAGATCATCGACGGCAGTGCGAACGACGTGCTGCTGGCCGTGGCGCGTGGCGAGGTGGACTTCGGCCTGAACTTCATCGGCTCACAGGAAGCCGATGTGGAGTTCGAGCCTTTGCTGGAAGAGCAGTTCGTTGCAGCCTGCCGGCGCGATCACCCCCTGGCGAAAAAGAAGCAGGTGCGCTGGACCGAACTGGCGCAATACGACTACATCTCGGCCGGCAAGACTTCTGGCAACCGGCTGCTGATCGACCAGGCTCTGGCCGGCCTGCCTGGTCAACCCCAGAGCATGTACGAAACCCAGCATGGCACGACCATGATCGGCCTGGTCGAAGCGGGCCTGGGCGTGGCGGTGGTGCCCTCCATGGCGATGCCCGGAACCGACCACCCGCTGCTGATGAGCGTGCCTTTGATCGAACCGGTGATCAAACGCAAGATGGGTCTGATCAGGCGCCGCTCGACGGTGCTGTCCCCCGCCGCTCAGCAGCTTTATGACTTGTGCTCAGAACTGCAGGTGAAATCCAAAAAAAGAAGAGGTCGGTGACGGGCTCAAGACAATCGATGGCATCCCTGTACAGCAGCCCCAGCGGCCGCTCACCGGTGTGCATTGAACAAAAAAAGCATCTCGATTCCTTCGGTCGCAGAGTTGATCGAGACCTTGCGGGCGGAGTTTGTGGCTGCAGGTTGATGTGTAGTTGGCCAGGAAGCTCTTGAACGATGATTGATTGCTCGCACGACATCGGTGACACCGGGGTTGAACCCTATCCGTCAACGCTGACGATCAAACAGGTGTTTTTCTCCGCCAAACACTGGCAGTCGCTTGAAGGGGCAGCGACTGGAAAAGGCAGTCCGCTGGATGCCCTGACTCTGGAGCGTTGAGTTGCCGCTTTGCGGAAGTGCACGACTTTCAGCAATGGGCCAGAAACCAGCTGAGCCAAGGCGTGACGTTCTGCGGAGTGGCCAGCCGGGGCGCTGCCAGAGGTAGGTGCGTCCATCGCCGCAACCTGGTCAATCAAAGGCGTGCGTGACAACGCGCTGCCCAACTGTTTGATCCGTTTCTGTCACAAAACGCCGGTCACAAACGTCTGATGCAGCAAACAGCTCTGCGACCTCGCTGCCCATCCGACCATCATGTAAGGTTGACGCCACCATGGACGACGCCACCCACACCTTCCAGAGCCAACGCCGGCGCCTGCAGGGCATTGCCTACCGGATGCTCGGCTCCATCGCCGAGGCCGAAGAGGTCGTGCAGGACGCCTGGCTGCGCTGGCACGATGCCGACCGTTCGGCCATCGCGAACGCCGAAGCCTGGCTGGTCACCACCACCACCCGCATGGCGATCGACCGCCTGCGCTCGGCCAAGGTGCAGCGGGAGCACTACGTGGGCTACTGGCTGCCGGAACCGCGCCTGGACCAGACACCCCCTTCGCCCGAACAGGTGCTGGAGCGCGCGGAAGACCTCTCCGTCGCGTTCCTGACCCTGCTGGAGCGCCTGACACCCGAAGCGCGGGCGGCGTTCCTGATGCGCGAGGTGTTTGACGCGGACTACGACGAAGTGGCGCGCACCATCGGCAAGAGCGAAGCGGCCTGCCGCCAACTGGTGAGCCGCGCGAAGGCCCAGTTGCGCGAAACCCGGCCCCGCTTCACCGTGGCACCCGAGGCGCACCTGCGTGTGCTCAGTCAGTTCGCTGAAGCGCTGACCCATGGCAGCTTCGACGCCATGAAGTCCCTGTTGAGCGAGGACGCCGAGTTGATCGGTGACGGTGGGGGCAAGGTCCCGAGTTTCGGCAAACCCCTGCTGGGCGGCACGCGCATTGCTCAACTGTTCTATGCGACCCGTCTGCGCTTCAAGGATGCGGTGCAGGTCGAGCTCGCGGTCATCAACGGGCAGTGGGGCGTGTTGCGTTTCATTGATGGGGCTCTCGAATCGGTGCAAGCCTTCGAGACCGACGGAGAGCGCATTGTGCGCATCCACGTTCAGCGCAACCCGGACAAGCTGCGCCACATGGCGATGGCGTTGAAGCCGGTCTGACGAGGTTTGTCACAACCGGCAGGGCTCGCGCGTCTTCAGGGTGTGTCTCACAACCCTGAATCAAAGCGAACCCTCACCATGACCCAACGCATCAACTACGCCGAACAGTCCGCCGAATTCTTCAAAAAGTTCGTCGCCTTCAGCACCGCACTGAACAACAGCACCATCGAGGAGGGCATCCGCCACCTGGTCGAGATCCGGGCCTCACAGCTCAACGGTTGCGGCCTGTGTGTGGACATGCACATCAAACAGGCCACGATCCACGGCGAACGACCCCTGCGCCTGCACCATCTGGCGATCTGGCGCGAGTCGACGCTCTTCGTTCCGCGTGAGCGCGCAGCGCTTGCCTGGACCGAGGTGCTGACCCGCATACCGGAGCACGGTGTGCCCGACGAACTCTATGAGCGGGTGCGCACGCAGTTCTCCGAGAAGGAGCTGTCGGACCTGACCTTCATCGTGATGTCGATCAATGCATGGAACCGCGCCGGCGTGGCCTTCAAGACCGTGCCCGGGGCGTACGACGCCGCTTTCGGCCTCGACAAGGCCAACCTCAACTGAACCCGGGAAACCTCATCATGAAAATGATTGTGATCGGAGGAACCGGCCTGATCGGTTCCAAGCTCGTCGCCCTGCTCCAGGCGCGTGGACACGAGGCCTTGGCGGCCTCACCGCAGTCGGGGGTGAACACCCTCACGGGCGAGGGCCTGGCCGACGCGCTGGCGGGCGCTCAGGTGGTCGTGGACGTGGCGAACTCGCCATCGTTCGAAGACGCGGCCGTGCTCGCCTTCTTCGAGGCCTCGGGCCGCAACCTGCTGGCGGCAGAACGGGCCGCGGGCGTCGGGCACCACGTGGCGCTCTCGGTGGTGGGCACCGACAGGCTCCAGCAAAGCGGCTACTTCCGGGCCAAGGCCGCGCAAGAACGGCTGATCCGGCAGGGCGGCGTGCCGTACACCATCGTGCAATCAACCCAGTTCTTCGAGTTCGTCGCCGGCATCGCGCAATCGGGCACGGCAGCCGACGGCAAGACGGTCAGGCTCTCGCCGGCCAGCATCCAGCCGATTGCATCCGGCGACATCGCCGCCGCCGTGGCCGATGCGGCCCTCGAAGCACCGGCCAACGGCGTGATCGAGGTGGCCGGCCCCGAACGGTTCCGGCTGTCCGATCTGGTGCAAACCTACCTGACGGCCATTCGCGACCCCCGCACCGTCGTTGCCGAGCCAGGGGCACGCTATTTCGGCGCCGAGATCCAGGACAGCACGCTCGTGCCCGGGGCAAACCCTCGCCTGGGTACCGTTTGCTTCAAGGACTGGCTCGCCGCACAGGCCGGCGCCGGGCTTGCCGCTCGCCCCTGAGCGCCTATTTCTTCACGGGCGTGCCGCCGGGTCCGGCAGCGGCTGCCCAGTCACCGCGGCGCTATCCGCGGGCCGACGAGGGCGAAGGCAGCGCCTTGCGGGTCGCGCGCATGAAGGCTGTATTCGCCGCCGGGGATCTGGTGCGGGCCGTTGAGCACCTGGCCGCCGCCCGCCTTGATCTGCTCGATCGCCGCATCGATGTCACCGACCCCGATGTAGTACATCCAGCGCGGCTCCTGGCCGGCCGGGCTGCGCATCAAGGCGCCCATGCGGACCTCGTTGGCGGCGAGCAGGTGGTAGTCGCCCATCTCGCCCATGGGCATCGCACCGACAACCTCCCAGCCGAAGCGCGCCTGGTAGAAACCGAGCGCCGCGGCATCGTCCTTGGCGGCGATCTCGTTCCAGCGCACATGGCGCGCATCGGCAACGCGAAACGCGGTGCTGCTCGCATCGCTGGCGCCACGCATCACTTACAGCGGCACGCCGTCCGGATCGGAGAGCATCGCGATCCGCCCGACGTTCGGGATGTCCATCGCGGGCATCTGCACGCTGCCGCCTGCGGCCGTCCAGTCGGCGACCGCGGCGTCGACGTCGGGCACCCCGACATAACCGAGCCAGACCGGCTTCGCACCGGGCATCTGTACGTTGATCTGCATCAGGCCGCCCGCCTGGCCGTCGCCGGCGTCGAGGATGCGGTAGTCCATGCCCGGCTGGCCGCTGTCGCTCGCCTTCCAGCCGACGACATCGCCATAGAAGCGCTGCGCGGCGTCGGCATCGGTGGTCAGCAATTCGTACCAGATGAAATCGCCCTTGGGGTTGCTCATGTCACTTCTCCAGCGTCACGACCGGGGTGAACTCGGCATAGATCATCCGCTTGGCGTCGAACGGCCAGTCCATGCCTTCGGGAGGCTTCATGCGCTCGTCCTTCATCATCTTGTCGTGCGCGGCGTCGCAGACTTCGCGTGACGGCCATTCCATGAACGAGAACACAATCTTCTCGCCCGGCTCGGCCTTCACGGCGCGGCGAAAGTCGGTGACCTTGCCATCGGGCACATCGTCGCCCCAGGCTTCGACCACGCGCAGCGCACCGTAATCCTTGAACAACACCCACGCCTCTTCGGCCAACTTGCGATAGTCCTCGCGCCGGCCCGCGGGTACCGGGATGACGAAACCCTGGACGTAGCTGTCGGCGGCCGCACCGCCTTGTTCGACAATCGGCTCGAAGCCGCCGTAGATCATCCGCTTGCCATCGAACGGCATCGGGTTCTTCGCCGGGTCGCAGCGCTCGTCGGTCTTGGCCAGTTCGTCCATCCGGCCCATCACGTCGTCGCGCGTGGCCTTGTCGGGCCACTCGATCCACGAGAACGCCACCGTCTCGCCGTCTTGCGCCGCCACCGCGCCCTGGAAGTCGGTGGTCTTGCCCTTGGGCACATCGGCGCCCCAGCACTCGACCACCCGTGTCGCGCCGTGCTCGATGAAGGCGCTGTCAACCGTGTTGGCGTGGGCAATGAACTGCTGCTGTTTCCCGGTCGGGACCGCGATCACGAAACCGTCGATGTAAGACATGTGGGTTCTCCTGTGTGTTGCACGGCGGGCGCTGACACGATACGCCCCCACTTGTTCTTGCACCAGCCCCATGGGCTTTCCGCGCCGCCGTTGCCGACGCCTTCACTTCTTCTGTCGAGCCGCCTTCACCGCCTTGCCTTTGCCAGCCGAGGCCTTGAGTTGCCCCTGCGCCTGCTCCAGCCACAGCAGGGTTTCCGTGTGCGAGAGGAAGCGCCGCAGGTAGTGCGGCGAGAGCTCGCGCATGAGGCCGAGCGTGCGCAGCACGAGCATGTGGGAGTTGAGCGGGCCGGCGTTTTCGGGGGCGCGGTGCGTGGCCTTCACCACGGCTGCTTCGGCGCCCAGGCGTTCCCATGTTTCGCGAAAACGTTGGGCGCTTCGCAGTTCGGGCCACTGGCCTGCGCTTGATTGGGGGCCACCTGCTGCGGCCTGGCTGGCCTGGGCTATGTGGGCGTTGAGGGCTGCGAGGGGGGAAGGTGCAGCCCGCTGCGCCGGGCTGGCTCCTTCCCCCTTTGGGGGAAGGCTGGGATGGGGGCTGCGCGCCGGCGATGCACTCGAACGCCCGCCCCCACCCCTGCCCTCCCCCAGAGGGGGAGGGAGACGATCAGGATCGCCGCGGGTGTTCATGGCTTGGCGGTAGCAGCCGCAGGCGCGGCCGTGCTCGGCGTGGGCGCGGCGCGGGGCACGGGGGCCATTTCCACGCGGCGGTTGAGCGCTCGGCCCTGATCGTCGGCGTTGCTGGCCACGGGCTGCTCGGCGCCGAAGGCGGCGCTGAACACGCGCTGGCGGGGCATACCTTCCTTGACGAGCGTGCGCGTCACGGTGAGCGCGCGCTGGGCCGAGAGTTCCAGGTTGTCTTCGAAGCGCTGGTGGGGGCCCTGGATGATGGGCTTGTCGTCGGTGAAACCGCTCACCATGAGCATCTCGTCGCGCTCGCCGAGGTACACCTCCAGCGGCGGCACCAGGCTCTTGAGCAGCTGCTGGCCTTCGGGGCGCAATTCATCCGAGTTGAAGTCGAACAGCACGCTGCCGCTGATGCCGATGCGACCGTTGTTGAGCGTGACGCGGCCACTCTGCAGCGGGATGGCGAGCGCTTTTTCAAGCGCCATGCGGCGGGCCTCTTCCTGCTGGCGTTTGGCGATTTCGGACTGCAGGCTGCTCACCAGGTCCATCTGTACCAGCAGCACGCCGATGAGGATGAGCACGAACGCGCCAACCACGCCGGACATGAGGTCGCCAAACACGGCCCAGACGGGCGCGGTCTCACCCAGGCCGTCGTCGATGGCGGTGTCGTCCACGCTGGAGTTCATCACGCTGCTCCCTGTGCGGAAGGCGCAGCGGGCGCGGCGGCTTTGGCGACGGTGGGCTTGCTTGCGCGCAGCAGGCGCATGTCTTCCACGATGCCTTGCTGCGCGCTGATGCTGAGGTCGATCACCTCGCGCGCCTGCGCCACGTAGTAGGCGAGCTGTTCGTCGCTGCGCGCCATGTGCTGGCCTATGGCGCCTTCCACGCGTTGCAGGCCGTCCACCAGCTTCTCGTTCGTGCTGCTGAACAGCTCCACGCCCTGCTGGAAGGCCTGGCCCAGCGCGGCGAGTTCGGCGGTGCTGGTGGCAAGTTGTGCGGTCTGTTCGTCGGCCCGTCCCGCTTGCGCGTCCAGGGTCTGCGCGAACTGCGCACCGGTCTGGTTGAGCACGGTGGTGGCCGAAGCGACCAGCGATTCGATGGCGGCGCGCTGCTCGCCGGTGGTCTGCTGCACGTTCTGCAGCAGGCTGCTGATGTGCGCCACCAGCTCGGTGCGCTCCTGCAGGGCGACGTTGTCGCGCTCGGTGAGTCGGCTCATTTCGCCGCGCAGCTGGCCAATGACTTCGGCCGCGGCCTTGGGCGCTTCGGAAGCCGTTTCGAGCAGGCGCGACATGGGCGCTTCGAGCGAGGTGCCGAGCGTGGCGAGGTGCTGTGTGACGGCGGCCTGCAGTTCGCCCAGGCGCTGCACCGCGGCCTGGCCGCGCGCGGCTTCTTCGCTGCGCAGTGTTTGCAGGTGGGTGGTTTCTTCGGCCCGCAAGGTTTGCAACTGGGTGCTGATGGTGCTGTGCAGCGCGGCGGCCTGTTCGGCGGCGGCTTGCTGGCGGGTGGCTTCTTCTGCGCGCAGGGTTTGCAGCTGCGTGGCCAGCTCGGTTTGCAGGCCGCTCAGGCGCTCCACGGCGGCCTGGCCGCGTGCGGCTTCTTCGCTGCGCAGTGTTTGAAGGTGCGTGCTTTCTTCGGTGCGCAGCGCTTGCAACTGGGTGCTGATGTCGCTGTGCAGCGCAGCGGCTTGCTCGGCGGTGGCTTGCTGGCGCGCGGCTTCTTCTGCGCGCAGGGTTTGCAGTTGTGTGGCCAGCTCGGCTTGCAGGCTGCTCAAGCGATCTACGGCGGCCTGGCCGCGCGTGGCTTCTTCGCTGCGCAGAGCGCTGAGTTCGCTGCGCCAGAGGGCGGCCAGCTGATCCATGCGCTGGCCGTGTTGTTGCGTCCACTGCGCTTCCGACTCGGTGCGGGCCAGCACAAGCGCTTCGCTCTGCGCCAGCAGGCGGGCCACGCTCTCCATGCTGCGCGTGGCCTGTTCGCTGGCGCTGTGCTGGATGGCGCTGGCGGTGTGCTCCAGCGTCTGGCAGACGGCCTGCTGCTGCGCGAGGTGGTGTGCGCCCACCTGCTGCCACTCGGCTTGCAGGCTGCTGGCCATGCCTTGCAGCGCTGTGGTCCACGCGGCTTGCTTCAGCGCTTCGGCCTGGGACTGCTCGCTGTGCTGCTGCGCCGTGGCCTGTTGCACGTTGGTCAGCAGCTGGGCGGCGCGGGCTTCGAAGCTGGTGTTGAACTGGTCCAAGGCGTTGCCCAGGCCGCTCACCAGTTGCTCGCTGGTGCGCTCGTGGTTCTGCAGCGCGGCGTTCCAGCCTTCGGCCACGGTGCCGGTGGTGGCGGCGAACTGGGTGGACAGGCCGGTCAGCTGCGTCTGCACCGCCGCGCTCACGCGCTCGTGCAGGCGGGTGGATTCCTGCGCGATGGCGGCCATGGCGTTTTCCACCACGGGCTTGATGCTGTCGCTGGCCACGCGGGCGCTGGACGACAGGCTGTGATTCAGCGTCTGGGCCACGGACTGGCCGAGCCCGGTGTAGGCGGCGGCGGCTTCGCGGTGGAACTGGTCTTGCCGCGCGGTGAGCTGTTCGTCCAGCTGCTGGTGGCGGCGCTCCACCTGCTCCATGAGCGCCTGCAGCTGCGTGACCACCTGGGGCAGCGAGTCGGCCTGGCGCTGCAGGGCGGCGAAGGTGCGGTCGCGGCCTTCTGCGGCGATGAAGGCGGCGGTGAAGGGGCGCAGCGCGGCGGCGGTCTGTTGCTCCAGCGCGCGGGCCACATCCAAACGCTCGCGGCGGGCGATGGCCGACATGAGGCCCAGCATGGCCGAGCTGGCCACACCGGCGACCGAGGTGCCAAACGAAATGCCCAGGCCCTTGATGGGCGCAGCGAGCGCGCCACGGATGGCGCCCAGATCGGCCGAGCCTTCGAGGGCGAACACGGCGCCCTTGAAGGTGACCACCATGCCGAGGAAGGTGCCGAGCATGCCGAGCATGACCAGCAGACCGATGAGGTAGGGCGTGAGCGACAGGCCGGGCAGCGCGCCGCGCCCGCTTTCGACGCGCTGGCGCACGGCGTTCTGCAGCGGCGCGGGCACGCGGGCGAGCCAGTCGGCGAGGCTGTTGAGCGGCTGCGGGAGTTGGGCGAGCGCGTGGGCCAGGCCGGTGCTGGCGCTGCGGAAGCGGCGGATTTCGAGTACGCCCACCAGGTAGGCGACGGCGATGGCCACCGTCATGCCCAGTGCGAGCCAGCTGCTGGTGCCGATGAAGCCGAATCCCACCCAGGCGATGGCGAAGAGGCCGAGCAGGAAGGCGCCGATGAGCAGGGGAACGTTGGTAGATCGGTTCATGGAGGTGGCTTCAGGGCTCATGTGAAATGGCTTCAATCATTCCGGCGACCGGCTGCAGGCGGTGGTCGAGCTCGGCGAGCAGGGTTTGCTCCAGCTCGGTGTTGAAGGTGGCCAGCCAGTTGTTTTCGGCGATCAACGGCTGGCGGCGAAGTTTGGTGAACCGCAGCTTCAAAAAAGCAGGCACGTTGTTCAACAGGCGCTGCTCGCGCCCGCCAAGCATCTCGCCCAGCACCGCGTCGAGCGCAGCGAGCTGAGCCAGGCGGGGCGTTCCCTTGGCGAGCGTCTGGCGCATGTGTTCTCGCAGCGCGTCCACGCTCATTTCCAGACGTCGCTGCTGGTCCTGGTAGCGCTGCAGGCAGAAGGCGAACTCGGTGTCGAGGTCATCCGGGTCGGGCTGGTGGCGCGCGTCGCGCGTGGTGATGGACTGGCTGAGCACGGCGCGCACGCGCTCCAGCTCGGCCTGCAGCGTTTCGGCGCTGGTGGCCAGGTGGCCGGGGGTGCGGGCGGCCTGCCGCCCGGCGGCGGCGATGGCCGCGTGCGCCGAACTCAGGCTGATGGCGTCGGCCACGTTGAGCCACTGCCCCAGGCGCTCGGCCACGTCCTGCCGCGCCGCGTCACCGGGCGCAACCGCCCCCGCGGGCAGAAAGCCTGCGAGCTGTCGCACCAGCGCCGGGCGGTTGAAGTTGCTGAGCAAGAAAACGGTCCTTCGCGCCACGGAGGGCGCTGCCTTCGAATGGGAACTGATGGAGCGGCCGTGCAGCGGGGCTGGCAACGGCCGGCGGGGCCCGGAGGGCGGGATTGGCGTGCCCGGGGCACGTCGGGAGCCCCTCAAGACCGGCCCGGTGCGTTCACCAGGCCGCCCGGGAGCGAAGCCGGATTTTACTTGGCGGCAATCTGTAACAAATGGCCACCCTATGGCAGGCAAATGGCAAAACCGCCCGCATCCGGTGAAGGATGCGGGCGGTTCTGTGGTCCTCATGCGGACTGCCCTGCGAAACCTCCCAGGGCACCGACGGGCCGGCTTTGCCGGACGGCCAGCGCCGTCCCCTTGAGAGGATCGCGCGAAGCGCGGCGGGGGTGTTTCGCTTCAATGGCCGATCTTGAATACCGCCACCGCGGCCACCAGTTGCTCGGCCTGCTGCTTCAGGCTGTCGGCGGCGGCGGCGCTTTGTTCGACCAGCGCGGCGTTCTGCTGGGTGCCCTGGTCCATGCGGGTGATGGCCTGCCCCACCTGCGCCACGCCAGCGCTCTGCTGCGAACTGGCCGCGCTGATCTCGCTCACGATGTCGCTGACGCGCCGGATCGAGGTCACCACCTCCTGCATGGTGACGCCGGCCTGATCGACCAGGGACGAACCCTGCTCGACGCGGTCCACGCTGGCACCGATGAGCGCCTTGATCTCCTTGGCGGCCTCGGCACTGCGCTGGGCGAGGTTGCGCACCTCGGCCGCCACCACGGCAAAACCGCGGCCCTGCTCGCCGGCCCGCGCCGCCTCCACCGCCGCGTTGAGCGCGAGGATGTTGGTCTGGAAGGCGATGGCGTCGATCACGCCGATGATGTCGCTGATCTTGCGGCTGCTTTCGTTGATGCCCTTCATGGTCTCGACCACGCGGCCCACCACGTCGCCGCCCTGCACGGCCACGGCGGAGGCACTGTGCGCGAGCTGGCTGGCCTGGCGGGCGTTGTCGGCGTTGTGGCGCACGGTGGTGCCCAGCTGCTCCATGGTGGCGGCGGTCTGCTGCAGTTCGCTGGCCTGCTGCTCGGTGCGGGTAGACAGGTCCTGGTTGCCTGACGCAATTTCCTGGCTGGCCTGGGACACGTGATCGGAACCACGGCGCACGTCGCTGACCGCGCGCGAAAGGCCTTGCTGCATGTTGCCCAGCCAGGCCAGCAGGCTGTCGGTGTCGCCGCGCTTGAGCGATATGGCGGTGCTCAGATCGCCCTGCGCCACGGCACGGGCCACGGCCACGGCCGTGCGGGGCTCGCCGCCCAGCTGACGCTGCAGCTGCCGGGTGATCAGCGTGCCGAGGCCCATTCCCAGCACCAGGGCAAGACCGAGCAAGGCCATCACCGCCCAGCGCGCCTGGTCGTAGATCTGCTTCACACGGGCCGCTGCCGCGTCGCCGCCGTCGTGGTTGTGCTGGATGAGTTTGTCCAGCGCGACCACGGTTTCGTCAAAGGCCATGCTGGAGGCCCCGTCGGAGATGTCGGCTGCGTCCTGCTGCTGTTTGTCGCGCCCAAGCTTGATGACCCGCTCCTGCGATTGCCGGTAGGCACCCAGGGATTTTTCGAGCGTGGCCAGCAGTTCGGTCGACTCCGCACCGACACCGCGAGCCTTGTAGCGCTCGATGAGATCTGCCGTGAGCTTGGCGCTCTCGGCCATCTTTTCTTCGTACTCGGCGTGGTAGCTGGTGTCGTCGGTCCGGCTGTGCTTGACCTCCATCTCGCGCGCCTCCAGCACCCGGGCTCTGGCTTCGGAAATGTCCCCGACGCCCTTGAGCCATTGGGTGGACAGTGCCCCGGCTTGCGCGTCCACACTGCGCAACCCGACCAGGGCAGCAGCCCCCAGAGCGGCCGTGAGCACCAGGATGGCGGCGAACGCGACGAACAATTGACGGCCGACCGGCAAGCGGTCCAGCCACCGACCGGGTCGGATGGTGAGTTTCATGGTGTCCTCCCTGTCAATGGATCGCGTCTGACTTCTTACTTCTTGTGACCGATGTAGCTCACGCCAATGATCTTGCCGCCCGCGTCCTTGATGGGGTTGTAGCAAGCGTCGAACGCGGTGCCGAGCACGTCGATGGGGCCGCAATACTGCTGGCCTTTGGTCACGGCGTCGTAGGCGGCGTTGCGGGCCAGCTGGGTGCCGATGCCGCGCTTGCCTTCGGGCGTCAGCACATTGGTGCTCACGCGAACGAATTCGTCTCCGGATTTCACAAACACGGTGGCCGTGGCCTGGTGGGTCTTGCGGACGCCGTCGACCACGTCGAAGTTGTTGTTGATCTTGCGTTGGCCAAAGAAGATGGCGGGCACTTCCTTGTCAGCCACTTTGTCCACGCCTTCGAGACGGGGTGTGCCGATCTTGGCCAGACGGGCATCGAGGTCGGCAATGGTGGCTTTGGGGTCCGCGGCATGGGCCTGCGTGGCACCGATCACCAGCGCGGCGATCGTCAACAAAAAGCGCTTGTGGTTCATGGCAACTCCTGAGTGTGGGGAGGATCGTTTCAAGATGAAAAGTCAAAAGACATCCGGAAGGATGTCTTGGGCTTATCGGGCGGTGACCCCGGAACTTGAAGAGAAACACCCCCCAGCCTGACGCCATTCTGGAAAACGTCAGCGCGATCAGATGCGGCAATGAAAGGCCCGATCCCGGGCCTGTTCCCGCGATCAGACCACCAGCACGGCCCGGAAATCGTTCACGTTGGTGTGCGTGGGGCCGGTGATGACCAGATCGCCGAGCGGCTCGAAATAGCCGTAGGCGTCGTTGCGGGACAGGTGGTCCGTGATCTTCAGGCCCAGCGCGGCGGCGCGGGCCAGGGTGTCGGGCGTGACCAGCGCGCCGGCGTTGTCTTCCACGCCGTCGATGCCGTCGGTGTCGGCCGCGAGCGCCCACACACCGGTTTGCCCGCCCAGCGCCTGTGCCAGACCCAGGCAGAACTCGCCGGCCCGGCCGCCGCGGCCTTTCTTCTGGCCTTCGGCACGCGGGCGCACCGTGACGGTGGTTTCGCCGCCGCTGAGGATGACGCAGGGTTTGGCGAAGCTGCTGCGACCCAGCGCCGTGGAGCGCGCCAGCGCGGCGTGCACCTTGCCGACTTCGCGCGACTCGCCTTCGATCTCGTCGCTGAGAACGACCACGTTCAGGCCCAGCGCGCGGGCGGCTTCCGCGGCGGCGTCCAGGCTTTGTTGCGGCGTGGCGATCAGGTGCGTTGCGATGCCGGCGAGCGAGCCGTCGCCCGGCTTGGGCGTTTCGAGTGCGCCGCTCTCCAGCTGCGCGCGCACGGCGGGCGGCACCTCGATGGCGTAGCGGCACAGGATGTCCAGCGCCTCGGCGCAGGTGGACGCGTCGGCCACGGTGGGGCCGCTGGCGATCACGCTCACGTCGTCACCCGGCACGTCGCTGATGGTGAGCGTGACCACGCGCGCCGGCGCACAGGCCGCCGCGAGGCGCCCGCCCTTGATGGCGGACAGGTGCTTGCGCACGGTGTTCATCTCGCCGATGTGCGCGCCGCTCTCCAGCAGCTGGCGGTTGATGCGCTGCTTGTCTTCGAGCGTGAGGCCTTCGCAGGGCAAGGTGAGCAGCGACGAACCGCCGCCCGAGATCAGGCACAACACGAGGTCGTCGGCGGTCAGGCCCTCGCTGAGTTTCAGGATGCGCTGCGCGGCTTCCAACCCGGCGGCATCGGGAACGGGGTGCGAGGCTTCGACCACCTCGATGCGTTGCGGCAGACCTTCGGGGCGCGGGGGGATGTGGTGGTAGCGCGTGACCACCAGGCCCGACAGCGGGGCGTCGGCCGGCCACAGCGCTTCGACCGCCTGCGCCATCGCGCCACCGGCCTTGCCGGCGCCGAGCACCAGGGTGCGGCCCTTGGGCGGCGGCGGCAGCTGGGCGGCGGTGTTGTGCAGCGGCAGGGCGCGCTGCACCGCCACGTCGTACAGGTGGCGCAGCAGGGCGCTGGGGTTGGCCAGGCTGGGGGCGGTGGGGGGTGTGGCTTCGGTCATGGACGGGAAGTGTAGAGAAATGACCGGCGCCTGGCTGCCGTGTTGTTACGTAGGCGCTGACCCTCACCCCTGCCCCTCCCTCTCACGGAAAAGGGGGTCAGGCGCTTCAGGCGGTGGGGGTGGGCGCGATCGGGTGGTTGGCCATGAGTTCGAGCGAGCGGCACAACGCCGAATGGTCCAGCCCCGCCAAACCGTGCGCCGCACAGCTCTGCATCAGCTGGGCCGCGCTGGCCGTGTTCGGCAGGCTCACGCCCAGCTCCTTCGCGCCCTGCAGCGCGAGGTTCAGGTCCTTCTGGTGCAGCTCGATGCGAAAGCCCGGGTTGAACGTGCGCTTGACCATGCGCTCGCCGTGCACCTCCAGGATGCGGCTGGCCGCGAAGCCGCCCATCAGCGCCTGGCGCACCTTGGCCGGGTCGGCGCCCGCCTTGCTGGCGAACAGCAGGGCTTCGGCCACGGCCTCGATGTTGAGCGCCACGATGATCTGGTTGGCGACCTTGGTGGTCTGGCCGTCGCCGTTGCCGCCCACCAGCGTGATGTTCTTGCCCATGGCTTCGAACAGCGGCTTGACGCGCTCAAACGCCGCCTCTGGCCCGCCGACCATGATGGTCAGGCTGCCAGCCTTGGCGCCCACCTCGCCACCGCTGACCGGTGCGTCCAGGTAGTCGCAGCCCAGCGCGTTGATCTGCTGCGCGAACTGCTTGGTGGCCATGGGGCTGATGGAGCTCATGTCCACCACGGTCTTGCCCGCGCTGAGTCCCTTGGCCACGCCGGTCTCACCGAACAGAACGTCTTCCACATGTGGCGTGTCGGGCACCATGGTGATGATGATCTCGGCACGCTTGGCCACCTCGGTGGCGCTGGTGCAGACGGTGGCGCCCTGCTCGGCCAGCTCGGCCGGGATCTTGCTTCGGCTGCTGACGAACACCTGGTGCCCGGCCTTGATGAGATTCAACGCCATGGGCGTGCCCATGATGCCCAGGCCGATGAAGCCGACCTTGGTGCCGCTCTTGGTCATGATGTGGTTCCTTGTGAAGAGATGTTCAGCTGCTGCGCCGGGCGCATCGCGGAACCGGCTGTGCCGGGCCGCTGATGCGGCCCCCTTGAGGGGGTGACGCCGCAGGCGGCGCGGGGGTGTTCACACGGCAGCGTCGTGGCAGGTCATCCAGCCCAGGCCCCGATCGGTGCCGCCGGGCGATGAGTCCTTGGGTTTGTATTCGCAGCCGATCCAGCCGCGATAGCCCAGGGCGTCGACGCAGTGAAACAGGAAGCGGTAGTTGATCTCGCCGGTGCCCGGTTCGTGGCGGCCGGGCGTATCGGCCAGCTGCATGTGGGCGATGCGCGGCAACAGGTCCTGGATGGTGTTGCACAGCTCGCCTTCCATGCGCTGCGCGTGGTAGATGTCGTACTGCAGGAACACGTTGTCGGCGCCGACCTCATCCATCAGCGCGATGGCCTGGCGCGGGCGGTTGACGAAGTAGCCCGGCATGTCGAAGGTATTGATGGGCTCGATCAGCAGCGGGATGCCGAGCTTCTTCGCCTCGGCCGCGGCGTAGCGCACATTGCCCACCCAGGTGGCGCGGGCCTGCGCTTCGCTCACGCCGGCGGGCATGAGCCCGGCCATGCAGTGCCAGCGTTGCACGCCGATAACCGGCGCGTATTCGGCGGCCTTGGCCACGCCGGCACGGAACTCGTCCTCTCGCCCGGGGATGCAAGCGATGCCGCGTTCGCCCGCGGCCCAGTCGCCGGGAGGCAGGTTGTGCAGCACGAGTTCCAGTCCGTGCTGCTTCAACAGCTGGGCGATGGTCTCGGCTGGATGGTCGTAGGGGAACAGGAACTCCACCGCCTTGAAGCCTGCTTTCGATGCGGCGGCGAAGCGGTCGAGGAACGGCAGCTCGTTCCAGAGCATGGAGAGGTTGGCGGCAAAGCGGGGCATGGTGTGTTCTTTCAATTCATTCCAGCAATCCAGCAGCGATGAGCCCTTCGCGGCCCTCGGGGTGCAGGCATTCAATGTCTTCAAACTCGTTGATGGCGTTGATCTCGGTGCCCATGGCGATGTTGGTCACTTTCTCCAGGATCACCTCCACGACCACCGGCACACTGTACTTGCGCGCCATCACCTGCGCCTCGCGCAGGGCGCCCTGGATTTTGGCCGGATCGGAGACGCGCAGCGCCTTGCAGCCCAGGCCCTCGACGACGGCCTGGTGGTCCACGCCGTAGCCCTTGAGCGTGGGGTCGTCCACGTTCTGGTTCTCAAAGGCCAGCTGCACGCAGTAGTCCATGTCGAAGCCGCGCTGGGCCTGGCGGATCAGGCCGAGGTAGCTGTTGTTCACCAGCACCTGCACATAGGGAATACGGAACTGCGCACCGACCGCGAGTTCTTCCACCAGGAACTGGAAGTCGTAGTCGCCCGAGAGGCCGACCACGGTTTTGGTCGGGTCGGCCGCGGCCACGCCGAGCGCAGCGGGAATCGTCCAGCCCAGCGGGCCGGCCTGGCCGCAGTTGATCCACTGGCGCGGGCCGTAGACGTGCAGGAACTGCGCCCCGGCGATCTGCGACAGGCCGATGGTGGACACGTAGACCGTGTCGCGGCCGAAGGCGGCGTTCATTTCTTCGTAGACCCGCTGCGGCTTGATGGGCACGTTGTCGAAATGTGTCTTGCGCTGCATGAGCTTCTTGCGCTCGGCGCAGCGGACGGCCCAGTTGCCGAAGTCTTTCAGCTGCCCCGCTGCCTTGCGCTCGCGCGCCACCTGCACAAAGAGTTCGAGCGCGATCTTCGCGTCGGACACGATGCCCAGGTCCGGGTTGAACACGCGGCCGATCTGGGTCGGTTCGATGTCCACGTGCACAAAGGTGCGACCCTGCGTGTAGACCTCGACCGAACCGGTGTGGCGGTTCGCCCAGCGGTTGCCGATGCCGAGCACGAAGTCGCTCGCGAGCATGGTCGCGTTGCCGTAGCGGTGGCTGGTCTGCAGGCCGCACATGCCAGCCATGAGCGGGTGGTCGTCGGGGATCGCGCCCCAGGCCATGAGCGTGGGAATCACCGGCACGCCGGTGAGTTCGGCCAGCTCCACCAGCAGCTTGGAAGCATCGGCGTTGATGATGCCTCCGCCAGCCACGATCAGCGGTTTCTCCGCCGCAGCCAGCATGTCAAGCGCCTTCTGAATCTGCTTGCGCGTGGCGGCGGGTTTGTAGACCGGCAACGGCTCGTAGGTGTCGATGTCGAACTCGATCTCGGCCATCTGAACGTCGATCGGCAGGTCGATCAGCACCGGGCCCGGACGACCCGAGCGCATGAGATGGAAAGCCTGCTGGAACACGCGGGGCACCAGCGCGGGCTCGCGCACCGTCACGCTCCATTTGGTGACCGGCTTGCTGATGGCTTCGATGTCCACCGCCTGGAAGTCTTCCTTGTAGAGCCGGGCGCGCGGCGCCTGGCCGGTGATGCAGAGGATCGGTATCGAATCGGCGCTGGCCGAATACAGGCCGGTGATCATGTCGGTGCCCGCCGGGCCGCTGGTGCCGATGCACACGCCGATGTTGCCAGCGCGTGCCCGCGTGTAGCCCTCGGCCATGTGCGAGGCGCCTTCCACGTGCCGCGCCAGCACATGGGCAATCGTCTGGCGTTCGCGCAACTGGGCGTACAGCGGGTTGATGGCGGCGCCGGGCACGCCAAAGGCCTGGGTGATGCCTTCTTTCTCCATCACGAGCACGGCGGCCATCGCGGCCTTCATCTTCGGCATGTCTGTCTCCGGTTGGGTTGAATCACTGGAGCCGATGCTATGGACGCCATACCGTTTTGAGAATGCCACTGGGGGTACTTTGATTCGATACTCCCGATATGGAATCTCCCGGATAACATGCCGCCATGGACCGCTACAAAGAGATCGAAGCCTTCGTGATGGTGATGGAGCACGGCAGCCTGGCGGCGGCCGCGCTGCACGCGGGCATCACCCCGGTGATGATGGGGCGGCGCATCGACGCGCTGGAGAAGCGCCTGGGCACGCAGCTGATCCACCGCTCCACGCGCCGGCTGGCGCTGACCGAACAGGGCGCGAGCTTCCTCGACGAATGCCGCGCGCTGCTGGCGCAGTGGGCGCAGGCCGAGGCCACCGTGTCGGCCCAGAAACACAGTGCCAGCGGTCACCTGATCGTCTCGGCCCCGGCGGCCTTCGGGCGGCTGCACGTGGCGCCGCACGCGGCGGCGTTCCTGAAGGCCAATCCGGCGGTGAAGCTCTCATTCAACCTGACCGACCGCGTGGTCGATCTGGTGCGGGACGGCTACGACCTGGGCCTGCGTATCGGCGGCGTGATCGACCCGAACTTCGTGACCATCAAGCTGGCCACCAACCAGCGCGTGGTCTGCGGAACGCCGGCCTACTTTCGCAAGCACGGCAAACCGCAGACGCTGGACGACCTGAAAACCCACAACTGCCTGGCCTTCAACTTGCAAGGGGGTCAGCAACGCGGCTGGTATTTCCAGGACGGAGGCAAGACGGTGACGGTGCGCGTGGACGGCAACCTGGATTGCAACGACGGCGAGCTGCTGCACCGCTGGGTGAGCGAAGGCATGGGCCTGGGCTGGCGCAGCACCTGGGAGATCCAGGCGCAGCTGCAGCGCGGCGAACTGGTGACCGTGCTCGACGAGTTCGCCCTGCCCGCCTACGACATCCTGGCCGTGTACCCGCAGCAAAGGCACCTGCCCGCCAAGGTGCGGTTTTTCATCGAGCACCTGAAGAAGACCTACGCCAAACCGAACTACTGGTTGAAGTGACATGAACACCCTGCTGATACACAACGCCACCTGCATCGCCACCTTCGACCACGCCGACCCATCACAAGGCCGCGAGCTGAAAGACGCGTCGCTGTTCGTGAGCGACAACGTGATCGAATGGATCGGTCCGACCACTGAGCTGCCACGCGCGCTGCTTGAATCGGCCGGTGAGACCATCGACGCCCGTGGTCACCTCGTCACGCCCGGTCTGGTGAACACGCACCACCACATGTACCAGAGCCTCACACGGGCCATACCCGGTGTGCAGGACGCCGAACTCTTCAGCTGGCTGCGCGGGCTCTACCCGATCTGGGCCGGGCTCACGCCGGAGATGGTGCAGGTGTCGACCCAGGTGGCGATGGCCGAACTGCTGCTCAGCGGCTGCACCACCAGCAGCGACCACCTCTACATCTACCCCAACGGCGTGCGGCTGGAAGACAGCATCGAAGCGGCGCAACAGATCGGCATGCGCTTCCTGGCCACGCGCGGCAGCATGAGCGTGGGGCAATCGCAAGGCGGGCTGCCACCGGACCGCGTGGTGGAAATCGAAGACGCGATCCTGAAAGACAGCCAGCGCCTGATCGAGACCTGGCACAGCGCCGCGCACGGCGCCATGGTGCAGGTGGCGCTGGCGCCGTGTTCGCCGTTTTCGGTGAGCCCGGCGCTGATGAAGCAGAGCGCCGAACTCGCGCGCAGCTTCAAGGGCCAGGGCGTGCGCCTGCACACCCACCTGGCCGAGAACGACCACGACATCGCCTACAGCCGCGAGAAGTTCAACAAGACCCCGGCGCAGTACGCGCAGGAGCTGGGCTGGCTGGGCGACGACGTGTGGCACGCGCACTGCGTGAAGCTGGACGACGAAGGCATTTCGCTCTTCGCCGCCAGCCGCACCGGCGTGGCGCACTGCCCCTGCAGCAACATGCGCCTCAGCTCCGGCATTGCGCCCATCCGCCGCATGCTGAACGCGGGCGTGCCCGTGGGCCTGGGCGTGGACGGCAGCGCGAGCAACGACGCGGCTCACATGGTGAACGAAGCGCGCCAGGCCCTGCTGCTGGCGCGCGTGGGCCGCGCGCTGATGCCGCCCGAAACCCGCGATGGCCGAACCTTCTTCGGCTGCGACCTCGGCCCGGCCGAGATGACGACGCGCGACGCGCTGCACATCGCCACGCGCGGCGGTGCGCAGGTGCTGGGCCGCCAGGACATCGGCCACCTCGCGGTGGGCATGTGCGCCGACTTCGCCCTGTTCGACCTGGGCACGCTGGGCTTTGCCGGTGGCGCGGTGCACGACCCGGTGGCCAGCCTGCTGCTCTGCGCCAGCCCACAAGCCGCTTACACCGTGGTCAATGGCCGCGTGGTGGTGCGCGAAAGCCAGCTCACCACCGTGGACCTGGGGCCGCTGGTGGAGCGGCACAACCGGCTGGCCAGGGTTTTGGCCAACTCGGCGCGCGAAGCCTGAGCCCCTGCGGGACAATGGGCCCGATGACCCCCTCCCACTCCATCTGGAGTCCCCTGCGACAGCCCGCTTTCCGCGGGCTGTGGCTTTGCGGCGCCGTCTTCTTCATTGGCGCAGGCATGCAGACCATGGCGGCGGCCTGGCTCATGGTCGAGCTGACCGGTTCGTCCTTCCTCGCCGCGCTGGTGCAGACGGCGGTCTTCCTGCCGATGTTCCTGCTGGCGCTGCCCGCGGGCGTGCTGGCCGACACCACCGACCGCCGGCGCCTGATCTCGGGCGCGCTGATCGCGCAGGTGGTTGCCTGTGTGCTGCTGGCGCTGCTGGTGCTCGGCGGCTGGGGCGGGCCGGCGTCGGTGCTGTTCCTGGTCTTTGTGTGCGGCTGCTGCACGGCCGTACTGACCCCGGCCTGGAACTCGTCGGTGATCGACCCGGTGCCGCGCGACGAGTGGCCGCAGGCGATCACGGCCATCGGCATCGCCTACAACGCGGCGCGCGCGATCGGCCCGACGCTGGCCGGCCTGCTGTTCGCCTGGATGGGCGCGGGCTGGGTGTTTGTGGTCACGGTGTTCACCACGGGGGTGATGTGGGAGTCGATCCGCCGCTGGCCCCCAAAGGCGCATCCGCCTTCGCGCCTGCCGGCCGAACGTCTCTGGGGCGGCACGCTGAGCGGCCTGCGCTTCGCCTGGCACTCGCGCATCATCCTGGCGCAGCTGGTGCGCGTGATGGCGTACAGCGCGGCCGGCTCGGCGCTGTGGGCGCTGCTGCCGGTGATCGCGCAGCGCCAGCTCGGCACCGGCGCGCAGGGCTTCGGCCTGTTGATGGGTTGCATGGGCACCGGCGCGGTGGCCTCGGGCCTGGTGATCGGCCGCCTGCGTAGCCGCTTCGGGCTCGACGCCATCATCGCCGCGGCCTGCGTGGCGTTTGCCCTCGTCATGCTGCTGGCCGCCTGGGTGCGTGTGCCGCTGCTGGTGTACGCCGCCATGGCGGTGGGCGGCGCGGCCTGGATGGCGGCCATGTCCACCTTCAACACCGCCACCCAGGCCAGCGCCCCGCCCTGGGTGCGCTCGCGCGCGGTGGCGCTGCACATCGTGGCCTCGCTCGGTGCGTTCGCCATCGGCTCGGCGTTCTGGGGCGCGGTGTCCGACATCGCCGGTCTCACGACCGCGCTGGTGGCCGCCGGTGCCCTCATGGCCGCGGGCCTGCTGCTGGCGCGCCCATTCCCGTTGCGCGTGGGCGAGGCGCACGAGGTGACCCAGGGCACCCCGTGGGACGAGCTGTTTGTGAACGACGAACCCAGCCCCGAGGCCGGCCCGGTGGCGGTGGAAGTGGGCTACCGCATCCGCGCGGGGGAAGACAAGGCCTTCCTCGACACCATCAGCCGCATGAAGGCGCCGCGCCGACGCGACGGCGCCACCTTCTGGCGCATCTACCGGGACCTGGGCGAACCCTCGCGCTATGTCGAACGGTTCATCGTCACCTCGTGGGCCGACTACCTGCACCAGCGCGCCCGCGCCACCGTGGCCGACCACGCGCTCGAAGCCGAGGTGCGCGAGTTCCTGGCACCCGGCGAGAGTGCACACATGTCGCACTACATCGCTGAACGGTGACCCCGTAGCGCGAAGCGCTGCGGGGGGGGCAAGTCAAACCACGCTCAGAACCCCGATCAGCCAGGCCTCCACATCGGCCAGCTCGGTGTCGCTCACCTCGTGGCCCATGGGGTAGTTGTGCCACTCCACCAGATGGCCCATGACCTGCAGGACGGTGCGCGCGGCGCGGGCGCGGTCAATCGGCACCACCTCGTCGTACTCGCCATGCGCCAGGAAGATGGGCAGGCGCTGGTTGGCGGGATGGGACTCGCTCTGGAGGGTGCGGGCGCCCAGGGGCAGGTAGCCCGAGAACGCCACGATCGCGGCCAGGCGCTGGGGTGCGCGCAGACCGGCCTGCAAAGCGAGCACGGCGCCCTGTGAAAAACCCATGAGCACGATGCGCTCGGACGGCATGCCCTGGGCTTCTTCCTGCTCGATCAGCGCCTGAACCAGGCTCTGCGAGGCGCGCAGGCCCGCCTCGTCCGCCGGCAGCGGCGCATGGCGCGGTGCGTCGGACGGCGCGGCGTCGTACCAGGCGTGCATGTCGCTGCCGTTGAAGCTCACGGTGCGCAGAGGCGCATCGGGGAACACGCAGCGCACCGGGCCCACGGCGGCCAGGTTCATGCTGCGCAACAGGGGAATGAAGTCACCGCCCGTGGTGCCCAGGCCGTGCAGCACGATGAGGCTGGCCACGGGCGTGGCGGCCGGGTCGCGACCGGTCACCAAGGTCTGCGGCGAAAGGGTCTGGTTCAATGAAAGATCGGGCACATACATGGGGCCAGCATAAGCGCCCGCGTGCACCGATGCAGCGAAAACAGGCTTTCAGCGGCGCTGCGGTTGCATCCGGATGCAGACTTCACAAACAAAAGCCAAGTCACCCCCTGTCAATGCGGTGGCTCGCTCAGTCCGGCGCCAGAACCCGCAGCAAAAAGGCGTTGAGGTCGGCCACCTCTTCGGCGCAGACCGAGTGCCCCATCGGGTAGCTGTGCCAGTCCACGGCGTACCCCAGCGCGGTCAGTGCGTCGCGTGCCGCGGTGCCGCGCTCCATAACCACCACATCGTCTTCTTCGCCGTGGGCCAGGAAAATGGGCGTGGTGCGGTTGGCGGCGTGCACTTCCGATGCGGTGCGATCGGCCAGGGCGAGGTAGCCCGAGAGCCCCACCAGCCCGGCCAGCCGCTGCGGCGCGCGCAGACCGGCCATGAGCGCGACCACGCAGCCCTGCGAAAAACCCATCAGCACAGTGCGCTCGGCGGGCACGCCGCGCCCGGCCTCGCGGTCGATCAGGGCCTGCGCTATGGTCTGGGCCAGGCGCAACCCGGCTTCGTCTTCCTGGCGCGGGACAGCGGGGTCGGCGCCCGGCGGGTAGATGTCGTACCAGGCGCGCATCTCGTAGCCACCGTTGATGGTGACCGGCTGCACCGGCGCGTTGGGGAACACGAATCGCACCGGGCCGATGACGCTGAGATCCAGCTCCTGCGCGATCGGCACGAAGTCGCTGCCGTCGGCACCGAGGCCGTGCAGCACGATGATGCTGGCCGCGGGCTGGGCAGCGGGGTCACCACCGGTGACGAATTCGCGAAGCTGGATGGACGGGTTCGGACTCATGGCAGCAGCATAACGCGATGCGGTCAAACGAGGGCCTGACACGGGGGCCGCGCCAGCCTATGATGCCGAGCACACCGTTTTCAGGCCGCCGCCATGTCGCCTCAGGATCTGCTCACCCACCTCGACCAGGGCCGGCTCTGGAGCGCCCCACCCAGCGCCGACCCCGCCTTCGACCTGCCCACCGCCTACGCCCGCGCGCTGGCGGTGCGCGCGCTTCGGCAGGCGCGTGGCGAAGTGTCCCGCGGTTACAAGGTCGGTTTCACCAACCGCACGATCTGGCCCCGCTACAACGTGTTCGAGCCCATCTGGGGCACGGTCTACGACAGCACGCTGGCCTTCTGCGAGGGCGCAGGCACAGTCTCGCTGAAGGCCACCTGCCAGCCCCGGCTGGAGCCCGAGATCGTGTTCGGCCTGCGGGCCACCCCGGTGCCCGCTGCCACGCTGGCGCAGCTGTTCGATGCCATCGCCTGGGTCGGACCCGGCTTCGAGATCGTGCAGTCGCACCTGCCGGACTGGAAATTCCAGGCCGCCGACACGGTGGCCGACGGCAGCCTGCACGCGCGCCTGCTGGTCGGGCACCAGACGCCGGTGCACGAACTGGCCGTCGGCGCCGTGCAGCTCGACGCCCTGCTGGCGCAGACCATCGTGGTGCTGGACCGGCAAGGTCAATCGGTTGAACAGGGCCAGGGCGCCAACGTGCTCGACAGCCCGCTGCGCGCACTGCACCATTTCCTGAACACCCTGCGCGCCTGCCCGGGCGCGCCCGACCTGATGCCCGGCGACGTGGTGACCACCGGCACCTGGACCGACGCCTGGCCAGTGCAGCCGGGCGATCACTGGTCGGCCCATTTTTCCCTGCCCGGTTTCAGCCTCTCGGCCACGTTCACGGCCTGAGGCCTGTTGACACGCAGGCCGTTTGAGCCGGATCAACGATGGCCGGCACGCGGCGGCGCATGCTGGGCGGTGGCAGGGAAAACCCACTGACCCAAACGCCTGTGACAGGGTAGCTTCCCCGAAGGCGATACGCCCTTGACCACAACAACAGGAGACCCCAACCATGAGCCTCGTCGCGCCCGAACTGCTGTCCCTGCAACGCCTCTACCACTGGGAGCAGACCGCACCCAACCGCGTGGCCCTCACGCAACCCCTGGGCAGCGGTGCGGTGCAGGACTTCACCTGGGGCCAGATCGGTGACCAGGTGCGGCGCATGGCCGTGCACCTGCAGTCCCAGGGCTGGGAGCCGGGCTCCAAGGTGGCCATCCTCTCGAAGAACTGCGCCTGGTGGATGATGAGCGACCTGGCGATCTGGATGGCCGGCCACGTGTCGGTGCCGCTGTACCCCACGCTCGCGCCCGAGACGGTTCGCCAGATCCTGACCCACAGCGAAGCCCGGGCCTGTTTCATCGGCAAGCTCGATGGCTGGGAGGGCATGAAGCCCGGCGTGCCCGACGGCCTGCCCTGCATCAGCTACCCGCTCTCGCCGCTGGACGCGATCGAAAACTACGAGGGCTGGGACGCCATCTGCGGGCGCACCCAGCCCCTGCAGGGCACACCGCTGCGCCAGGGCGACGAGCTGGCCACTCTGATCTACACCTCGGGCACCACCGGGAGTCCGAAGGGCGTGATGCACAGCTTCGAGAACTTCGCCTGGGCGCTCGACTCGGGCCTCAAGCGCATCCCCATGTCGGCCGACGACCGCATGCTGTCCTACCTGCCGCTGGCGCACGTGGTCGAGCGCATGCTGGTCGAACACGGCTGGCTGCGCACCGGCATGCAGGTGTATTTCGCCGAGTCGCTCGACACCTTCGCGGCCGACCTGCAGCGCGCGCGCCCCACCATCTTTTTCTCGGTGCCGCGGCTGTGGGTCAAGTTCCAGCAGGGCGTGCACCACAAGATGCCGCCGGCCAAGCTCAACCGGCTGCTGGGCATCCCCATCCTGGGGGGCATCGTGCGCAGGAAGGTGATGAAGGCGCTGGGCCTGGACCAGTGCCAGTTTGCCGCCGGGGGCGCCGCCCACATGCCGCTGGCCCTGCTGCAGTGGTACAGCCGGCTGGGCCTGCACATCAACGAGGGCTACGGCATGACCGAGAACCTCGCGCTTTCGCACATCACGGAGCCGGGCAAGAACCAGCAGGGCACCGTGGGGCCGGTCTACGAGGGCGTCGAACACCGCATCGATCCGGCCACGGGCGAGGTGCAGATGCGCAGCCAGGCGCTGATGCTCGGCTACTACAAGGACCCGGAGAAAAGCCGCGAGGCCTTCACCGCGGACGGCTGGCTCAGGACCGGCGACAAGGGCGAGATCGATGCCCAGGGCCTGCTGCGCATCACGGGCCGGGTGAAAGACCTGTTCAAGACCGGCAAGGGCAAATACGTGGCGCCCGCGCCGATCGAGGACAAACTGGTGGAACACGAGGCGGTGGAAGCCTGCGTGGTGACCGGCGCCAACCTGGGCCAGCCGCTGGGCATCGTGATGCTCAACCCCGAAGCCGTGGCCCGCGCGGCGAATTCCGGCACGCGCGCCGAACTCGAAAGCTCACTGGCGCAACACCTCCAGCGCATCAACGCCACGCTCGACCCGCACGAACAGCTGCAATGCATCGTGCTCGTGACCACCGCGTGGACGGTGGACAACGACGTGATCACGCCGACCTTCAAGGTCAAGCGCAACCGCATCGAAGACCTGTACGCGAAGCACTACGAAGCCTGGGAAAACACCGGCAGCAAGATCATCTGGTCCGACCTCTGAGCCCAGGCGTCAAAAAACAGTTGGGCCATCGGGAATAAACGGGCTCGCTGCGGTGTTCACCGCATGTCAGTCCCTGTTTAACCTCTGTTCAAGGAGCCTGCTCATGCAACGCCGATCCCTCCTGTTTTCCACTTCTGCCACCCTGCTGCTGGGCGCCGCCCTGCTGGTGGGCTGCGCCGGCCCCCGAGGCATGGGCGGGCCCGGCCCCCACGGCATGATGAAGCGCCCTGGCTACGGCATGGCCCCGGCGGCTGCGGCCTCCGCACCCGCGGGGGCCCCGATGGTGGCCAATGGCATGTTGACCGGCCCCAACGGCATGACGCTCTACACCTTCGACCGCGACATGGCCGGCAGTGGAAAGAGCGTCTGCAACGGCCCCTGCGCCACCAACTGGCCACCGCTGATGGCCGGCAGCGCCGCACCCGCGGGCGACTACAGCGTGGTCACGCGCGATGACGGTGGCAAACAGCTGGCCTACAAAGGCAAGCCGCTGTACTACTGGGTCAAGGACACCAAGCCCGGCGACATGACCGGCGACGGTTTCAACGGTGTCTGGCACGTCGTCAAGCCCTGAAAGCGGCCAGGTTTGGGCCCGGAAGGCGCGCTGACCCACATCCCCCGACTGCGGCGCTATGCGCGCCTGCTCACGGGGGATGCCAGCCGTGCCGACGACCTGGTGCAGGACACGCTGGAACGGGCCTGCCACAAGTGGTCGCTGTGGCGCCCGCGCGAAGACGGCAGCGGCCTGAGGGGTTGGCTGCTCTCACTGATGCACAACCTGTACCTGAACCAGGTGCGCGACCAGGTGCACGAGCGCCAGGCGGTGGAACTGGACGAGGGCAACGAGCCCAGCCACGACCCGTTCCTGCACACGCCCGAGCGGCTGGACCTGGAACAGGCACTGCGCCAGCTCAGCCCCGCGCTGCGCGAGGTGGTGTTGCTGGTGTGTGTGGAAGAACTGCCCTACGCAGAAGCGGCCCAGGTGCTGGGCGTGCCGGTGGGCACGGTGATGTCGCGGCTGTCGCGCGGACGCGAACAGCTGCGCCACCTGATGGACGGCGGTGCACCGGTTCAGACCCGGACACACCGGTTGAAGATCGTGAAATGAAAACGCCTTGCGCATGACCCCCGACAACCCCACTCCCGTGACCGACGCCGAGCTGCACGCCTGGGTGGACGGCCAGTTGCTCCCCGAGTTCGTCCCGGTGGTGTCGGACTGGCTGTTGCAACACCCCGACGCTGCCGCCCGGGTCCAGGCCTGGCAGGCCCAGCGCCTGGGCCTGCAGGCGCTGCAACGCGGTGTGCTCGACGAGCCCGTGCCGCTGGCGCTGGCGCGCGCCACCCGGCCGCGCCGCTCGCGGCCCTGGCTGCAGGGCCTGGTGGCCAGCCTGATGCTCGGCCTGGGCTTCGCGGGCGGCTGGTGGCTGCGCCCGGTCGACACGCCGCTGGCCGGCGCTGGCGAACCCGGCTTCGTGCAGGAAGCGCGCGTGGCGCATGCGGTGTATGTGCCCGAAAAACGCCATGCGGTCGAGGTCGGTGCGCAGGAGCAGGCGCACCTGGTCCAGTGGCTGTCGCGCCGCCTGGGCACGCCGCTGAAGGCGCCACTGCTGGAAGACCAGGGTTTTGGCCTGATGGGCGGGCGCCTGCTGCCCGGCCAGGCGGGTGAACCGCGCGCACTGTTCATGTACGAGAACCCAGCGGCCGGGCGCATCACGCTGCATGTCTCGGTGCTGCCGGGCGATGCCGCCCCGGCGCCGGCGGCGTTCCGCTTCGCGCGGGTGGGTCAGACCGACACTTTTTACTGGGTCGAGGGTTCTCTGGGCTACGCGCTCAGCGGCGATCTGCCGCGGGAACGGCTGGCACAACTGGCCGAAGCGGTCTACCGGCAGCTGCAGCAGCCGGGCTGAAGTCCCTCAGGCCAGTGCCTGCGCGTGGTGGCGCAGGTGGTCTTCCATGAAGGTGCTGATGAAATAGTAGCCGTGGTCGTAGCCCGCGTGGCGGCGCAGCGTGAGCGGCTGGCCGGCCTGCGTGCAGGCGGCTTCAAAGGCTTCGGGGTACAGCTGTTCGGCGAGGAATTTGTCGGCCAGACCCTGGTCGATCAGGATGCCGCCCGGGTACGGCGCGGTCTTCTGCTGCGCCATGAGCAGGCTGGCATCGTGTTCCGCCCAGGCACTCTCGTCCTGCCCCAGGTAGCCGGTGAAGGCCTTGTGGCCCCAGGGGCATTTCGTGGGCGCGCAGATGGGCGCAAAGGCCGAGAGGCTGCGGAACACGCCCGGATGGCGCAGCGCCAGCGTGAGCGCCCCGTGCCCGCCCATGGAGTGGCCAAACAGGCCCAGGCGATCTCCGTCCAGCCGGAACTCGGCGGTCACCGCTGGCAGCAGTTCTTTCAGCAGATAGCTCTCCATGCACCAGTGGCCCGACCACGGCGCCTGCGTGGCATCGAGGTAAAAGCCGGCGCCGACGCCGAAGTCCCAGTGGTGGTCTTCGCTGTCCACGCCGGTGTTGCGCGGGCTGGTGTCGGGCATCAGCAGCGCCAGGCCGAGCTGTGCGGCCAGACGCTGCGCACCTCCTTTCATGGAGAAGGTTTCTTCGGTGCAGGTCAGGCCCGCGAGGAAAGTGAGCAAAGGCACTTTTTGCCCGGCCAGCGCCTGCGGCGGCAGGAACAGCGCAAAACGCATCGGCAAGCCGATCTCGCTCGATGCGTGTTTGTAAAAACGCTGCACGCCGCCGAAGCAGCCGTGTTCGCTGACCAGTTCAAGGCGCGCAAAACCCATGGTGTTTTTCTCCGTGAGGGTGCCCGCCTTCAACGGCGGACCAGTTCCAGTATGGCGTCGGCAAAGACGCGCGGCGCTTCCTGCGGCAGGTTGTGGCCCACACCGGGCAGGATGCGGTGCGACCTGGGTCCGGTGAAGCGGTGGGCATTGGCCTGCGCCGGCTCGGCCGGCCGCACGCCGTCCGCCTCACCGTCCAGCGTGATGACGGGCACGCCGATCACCGGCTGCGCGGCCAGGCGCCGCTCCACCTCGGCCACCGCCGGGTCGCCCGGCACCAGGCCGAAGCGGTGGCGGTAGGAGTGGATGACCACGTCGACGAAATCGGGGTTGTCGAAAGCGGCCGCGCTGCGCTCGAAGGTGGCTTCGTCGAAGACCCAGGTGGGCGACCACATCTGCCAGAGCAGCGTGCAGAGCGCGCGCCGATCCTGCTGCAGCGCGGCGCGGCCGCGCTCGCTGTGGAACAGGTACTGGTACCAGAGCCGGTGTTCGTTGGCCGGCGTGTCCGGCACCATGGCGCGCGCGATGTTCTGGATGTTGTAGCTGTTGACCGAGACCAGCCCCGCACAGCGCTCGGGCCACAGGGCCGCCACCACGCAGGCCGCGCGGCCGCCCCAGTCGTAGCCGGCCAGCACCGCGCGATCGATGTGCAGCGCATCGAGCAACGCCAGCAGATCGGCCCCCAGCACCGCCTGCTCGCCGGAGCGGGGCGTCGAGGCCTCCAGGAACCGCGTGGCACCGAAACCGCGCAGGTACGGCACCACCACGCGGCAGCCGGCGTCGGCCAGCATCGGCGCGACGTCGACGTACGCGTGGATGTCGTAGGGGAAGCCGTGCATCAGCAGCACCGGCGGGCCATCCGCTGGCCCGGCCAGGTGGCAGGCCACCTCCAGCACGCCGGCGCGCACGCGGGTGTCGGCGTTCAGGGTGGGCAGCGCCATGGCGAGCTCAGAGGCTGAGAGTCTCTTAGAACTCGACCACCGAGCGGATCGATTCGCCGCTCTTCATCAGATCAAAGCCCTTGTTGATGTCTTCCAGCTTGAGCTTGTGGGTGATGAGGTCGTCGATGTTGATCTTGCCTTCCATGTACCAGTCCACGATCTTCGGCACGTCGGTGCGGCCGCGTGCGCCGCCGAAGGCCGAGCCTTCCCACTTGCGGCCGGTCACGAGCTGGAACGGGCGCGTGCTGATCTCGGCGCCGGCCTCGGCCACGCCGATGATGATGCTGCGGCCCCAGCCTTTGTGGGTGCACTCCAGCGCGTCGCGCATCACCTTCGTGTTGCCGATGCACTCAAAGCTGTAGTCGGCACCGCCGTCGGTGAGTTGCACGATGGCGTCAACGACGTTGGCGTGGTCCTTGGGGTTGATGAAGTGCGTCATGCCGAACTTGCGCGCCATGGCTTCGCGCGCGGGGTTCAGGTCCACGCCGATGATCTTGTCGGCGCCCACCATCTTGGCGCCCTGGATCACGTTCAGGCCGATGCCGCCGAGGCCGAACACGACCACGTTGGCGCCCGCTTCCACCTTGGCGGTGAAGATCACGGCACCGATGCCGGTGGTGACGCCGCAGCCGATGTAGCAGACCTTGTCGAACGGCGCGTCTTCGCGGATCTTGGCCAGCGAGATTTCGGCCGCGACCGTGTAGTTGCTGAAGGTGCTGGTGCCCATGTAATGGAAGATGGGCTGGCCGTCCAGGCTGAAGCGGCTGGTGGCGTCGGGCATCAGGCCCTTGCCTTGCGTGCCGCGGATCAGCTGGCAGAGGTTGGTCTTGCGGCTCAGGCAGAACTTGCACTGGCGGCATTCGGGCGTGTAGAGCGGGATGACGTGGTCGCCCTTCTTGAGCGAGGTCACGCCGGGGCCCACGTCCACCACGATGCCCGCGCCTTCGTGGCCGAGGATGGCGGGGAAGATGCCTTCTGGGTCGGCACCGCTGAGCGTGTAGTAGTCGGTGTGGCAGATGCCGGTGGCCTTGATCTCGACCAGCACTTCGCCGAATTTCGGGCCTTCCAGGTCCACGGTTTCGATGCTCAGAGGCTGGCCTGCTTTCCAGGCGACGGCGGCTTTGGTTTTCATGGTGTTGGGGGCGTTGTTGTGACGGCGGCACCGAGGTTACCGCAGATCAAGAAAGCCCATGCTCACCACACACTGGCGTTTCCGGAGCGAAATGCCTGGAACCCGGAACACCGCGGAACTGGCTTTGCCAGGCCGCAGGTGTTGCCCCCTGGGGGGTAGCGCGAAGCGCTGCGGGGGGGTCAATCCGTCGGAGCGCCGTCCATGAACCACTGCGCAAACAGGGCACGCTCTGCGTCGGTCAGGCCGGTGGCGTTGTTCATGGGCATGGCCTTCATGAGCACCACCTGCTGGTAGATCATCTGCGCGTGCTGCTTGACGGCGGCTGGCTGGTCCAGGCGCACCCCCTTGGACTGCAGGGCTTCGCCGTGGCACATCACGCAGCGCTGCTCGATCACCGGCTTGAGCTGAGCGTAGCCCACCGTTTCAGGAACCGACACCGCAGCCACCGGCGCGGGCCTGAGCCAGACGATGAGCGCGAGCAACGCCACCACGCCCACCGCCGCGTAGGGCCAGGGGTGGGCGTTGCGACCGAGCTTGAAGCCGTGGCGCATGACGAAGAACTGGCGGATGGCAGCGCCCGCGAACATCATGCCGATGAGGATCAGCCAGTTGTGTTCGTTGGCGTAGGTGAAGCTGTAGTGGTTGCTCAGCATGGCGAACAGCACCGGCAGCGTGAAGTAGGTGTTGTGCACGCTGCGCTGCTTGCCGCGTTTGCCGTGGATCGGGTCCACCGGGCGGCCGGCTTTGATGTCGGCCACCACGGTGCGCTGGCCGGGAATGATCCAGAAAAACACGTTGGCGCTCATCGAGGTGGCGAGCATGGCGCCCATCAGCAGGAAGGCCGCACGGCCGGCGAACATCTGTGTGGCGGCATAGGCCGCAATGCACACCAGCACCAGCACCAGCGCGCCAACCTTGGCGTCACCGTTGTCGGTCTGGCCCAGCGTGCGGCAAATGGCGTCGTAGAGCAGCCAGAACACCACCAGGAACGCCAGTGCGGCGGCGATCGCGCCGGCCGGGCTCCATTGCATGATGTTGGGATCGATCAGGTAGACGCTGGGGCTCCAGAGGTACGAAATGAGGAACAGCGCAAAGCCCGAGAGCCAGGTGGAATAGCTCTCCCAGTAGAACCAGTGCAGGTGCTCGGGCAGCTTGGGCGGCGCGCCTGCAAATTTCACCGGGTGGTAGAAACCACCACCGTGCAGCGCCCAGAGTTCACCGGAGACGCCGTCTTTTTTGAGCTGTTCGTCTTCGGGCGGCGTGAGGCTGCTGTCGAGAAAGACGAAGTAGAACGAGGAGCCGATCCAGGCGATGGCGACGATGACGTGCAGCCAGCGCAACAGCAGGTTGGCCCAATCGAGCAGATAAGTTTCCATGGCACCTCAACACGACGACGGACTTGCCGTCAGGGTTTGCGACTCACCACCGCGGGCGCTCTGAGCCGACTGAGGGCCGCGTTTGAGCGTCGATGCTGTTGAACGACGCCCGCTCCGCTGCGACCAGACCGCCAAAGTGTATACACTTTTTGCAAACAGTCGACTGCGTGATAACCCGCAGATCCCGCCTCGTTTCAGCCCTTGGCGGCCCCGGACCGGACTAGCAACAACTGCGCCACAACCGCGGCCGCGATCACGGCGGGCTCCTTGCCGGTGATGCCCGGCAGCCCGATCGGACAATTGACCCGGGCCAGCTCGGCATCGCCGAAGCCACGCTCGGCCAGGCGGTGCCGGAAGGTGGCCCACTTGGTGCGGCTGCCGATCAGGCCCACGAACGGCAGGTCGGCCGTGGTGCGCTGGCGCTGCAGGCAGGCCGCCACGATGTCGAGGTCTTCGGCATGTGAAAAGCTCATGATCAGCACCAACGAACCCGGGGCGAGGTCGCCCACAGCCGCCTGCACCGGGTCGGAATGTTCCGCGTGCACCTGCGGCGGCAGATCGCCGGGAAACACCTCGTCGCGGCTGTCGATCCAGGTCACCTCAAAGGGCAAGGGCGCCAGCGCCTGCACGATGGCCCGACCCACGTGACCGCCGCCGAACAGGGCCAGCGGCGTCAGCCGGGGGCTCAGGCGCTGGCGCAGGGCGTCACGGTCCGCCGCCTGCACCGGCTCGAACCGCAGGCGCACGCGACCACCACAACACTGCCCCAGGCTGGGCCCCAGGGCCGCCTCGTGCTCCCATGCGCCGCCTCCCGGTCGGTCGCCGGGCAGTGCCAGCCGTTCGCGCGCCTGGCGAACGGCGCTCCATTCGAGCTGGCCGCCACCGATCGTGCCCACCAGCGTGTCGGCAAACACCGCCATCCAGGCGCCGCGCTCGCGCGGCACCGAGCCGCGCGTCTCCGACACGCTGACCAGCACCGCCGGCGCTTGGGCCAGGTGCCGCAAAAAGCCATCCAGATCGGGGGTCATGTGTGGTGCGTTTGCCTACAGAAACTGTGTGAATTCGTAACGCCGGAGCGTGCTGCGAAGTATCACCGCGACCAGCAACCACGCCCAGGCGAAAGCCACATACACTTCATCAGATTGCCCGTATGAGCCCGACATCGCCACCCCGCTGGCAGCCCGTGCGGACCTCGCATCAGGAGACCTGGCACCATGAACATCACCACCCCCGCCCACCCGGGACCGGTCGGCCCCGCACCAGCCGACTCCAGCCGACTGCGCAGCGTCTGGGGATCGCTCGCGTTGTGCGCCGCGGCCCTGCTGGCTGCCTGCGCGTCGCCAGTGACCGCCCCCCCTGCAACACCACCGGCCGTCGAACCCATTGCCTTGCCAACGCCCTCACCCGAGCTGCCCCCGAGCCTGGTGTCGAAAGCCGACAACCCGCGCGCCTACCGCCAGGACGGCGCCCGCCACATTTATGGGAAAAACGCCCACCGCATCTTCAAAGGCCAGCTGCCGCCGCTGATGCACGCCGTCGGCGTGCTGCAGGTTGATCTGGACAACCGCGGCAACGTGCGGCGCCTGAACTGGATGCGTGCCCCCTCCCATGCCCCCGACGTGGTGCGCGAGATCGAACGCACCGTGCACGAAGCAGCCCCGTTTCCGGCGCCCGTACAGCTGGGCAGCGTGATCTACACCGACGTCTGGCTGTGGGACAAGAGCGGCAACTTCCAGCTCGATACGTTGACCGAAGGGCAAAGGAGTAAATAAGCCCCCCGCGCCGCAGGATGTGACTCCCCCCGCGCCGCCTGCGGCGTCACCCCCCAGGGACAATGCGAGTGGCCCGGCAAAGCCGGTTCCACCGCATCCTG